>NZ_JBHJHP010000001.1:0-1275450 GCF_042219855.1 Quyinboa sediminis
TAATTTTAAGGCTACACTAAAAGTGCCAAAGCAGTGTATTGCATTAAGCCCTGTGGCATACCCTTAGCCTGTGATTACTGATTAGGATTTTAACCCGAGATTATACTATCGCGGAATACCATCGGGCCAGGTAGCACCGGTGATACTGTCCCGACCCTGCTTGCATCGGGATGGGAAAGTAGTTCCGATAGCTATCGGAAGCCGCCATTTTAAAGAAAAGCCTCCCGGAGCAATCGGGGAGGCTTTTTTTATGCCCATAATTTTACAGCTACACTAAAAGTACCGGATCAGTGTACTGCATTAAGCCCTGTGGCATACCTTCTGCCTGTGATTACTAATTAGGATTTTAAACATGGATTATACTATCCCGGATTACCATCGGGCCAGGTAGCGCCGGTGATACTGTCCCGACCCTGCTGGCATCGGGATGGGAAAGTAGTTCCGATAGCTATCGGAAGCCGCCATTTTAAAGAAAAGCCTCCCGGAGTAATCGGGGAGGCTTTTTTTATGCCTGTAATTTTAAGGCTACACTAAAAGTGCCAAACCAGTGTATTGCATTAAGCCCTGTATCATACCTTTAGCCTGTGATTAGTAATTAGGATTTTAAACATGGATTATACTATCGCGGAATACCATCGGGCCAGGTAGCGCCGGTGATACTGTCCCGACCCTGCTTGCATCGGGATGGGAAAGTAGTTCCGATAGCTATCGGAAGCCGCCATTTTAAAGAAAAGCCTACCGGAGTAATCGGGGAGGCTTTTTTTATGCCTGTAATTTTAAGGCTACACACTAAAAGTGCCAAACCAGTGTATTGCATTAAGCCCCGTGGCATACCTTCTGCCTGTGATTACTAATTAGGATTTTAAACATGGATATACTATCGCGGAATACCATCGGGCCAGGTAGCCCCGGTGATACTGTCCCGACCCTGCTGGCATCGGGATCACGATAATAATTGGAGACTCAGTTATATGCGAAAAACTTTGCTGTTAATTTTGGCCGTATTAATCAGGAATCGACATACGAATATACATTATTGTGTTTTATGGTTTAATTCTAAAAAAAAAAAACAGAATCCCCCCTGTATAAAACAGGAGGGACTCTGAGGGTTATTCATGAGAAGAAGTTACTGTTTTACAACAGTACAAATATTTTTAATTCCGCTGTTTAAAGATGTTTTTACAATATATGTTCCTGATAGCCAATGAGATGTACTTAAGGCTTTGATGTTGCTTTTGCCAGTATAAATTAATAAACCGTTTGTATTATATATTTCAATACTTTCAATTTTATCAGAAGTATCAAAATAGAGAACACTATTAAAAAGACTTGGATAAACCGAAATTCCTGACTTGTTTTTATTTGATTCTGTGGTTACTGTTCTTGAAATATAGATGGTCATTGAGTAATCTGTGGTTAGTCCTGTAAAATATGGAAAAAGCTTAATCCATATAGTATCTCCTGGGTTTGCAGGATATGCAGATTGAGTTTGTTGGGTGAAAGCTGTTGTCCAGGCATTGCCATCGAATAGTTGAAGTGATATTGCCCCTTCGTTATATTGTGGATTATTGCTTCCTTCTTTATCTCGCTCTGAAGAGGTGTTGGTATAGATATTAATATTGTACCGATACGGGCCTTCTGGCAAATAAATTTTGAAATAATCAACATCGCTGTCTGTATGAATACTTAAACTGTCAAAGATTTTATAAAAATAGTTTGAGTTTATTTCAACAGGGAGTTGTTGTGAAACCTCAATCGAGTCATTATTTTCAAACCGGTCACCTTTAGGAGGTTCGGGTAATATAATAAGAGAAATGGGGTTTTGATATAAGCCCGGATTAATACGGTACTCATTTACAGTTCCAACAGGACATTCAAATACACTGATAAAATATTTACCCGGAGACAATTTTACGGAATCCAGCTTTAGTGTCAGATTAATGGAAGAATCAGGCTTGATTTCAATAAATTTGCTGGAATCAATTACACTGATGAAATTGCCCCAATTATTAAAAACCTTAATCTTTAACTTTCCCAAAAATGTTTTTTCAGATTTATTCAAAGCATGTATGAAGATGCCAAGACTGTCATTTTGGACTGGTGCAAAAGGGGTTAATTGCAAAGAATCCTTGAGAATAAGTGATGAAATGCTATCAGATTCAATTACAGTTATTTCTTTGAAATTCATGAATTCACTGTCTTTAAAAGGCATCCAGTTTGTTCTGTCTGTTTTGTAGAACACCCCTAGCAGATAATTTCCACCTGGTACACTTAGGTAACTGTTATTAAAAACCAGCCCGTCTCCCAGTGAATCACCTGCATTAATTGTCTTATTCCACTGATAACCGGAATATTGTATCATAGCAGAATCTTTATCGAACAGGAAAGCAGCGATGTCCCCGTTAAAATTATCCGGCCCGTTATTTATCGCATTAAATGTAATGTTGTATGGACTATTCATATATAATGTATCGCTGGAGAATTCTATTCCATGGCACATAGCCAGGTTATATTCTTCACTATTTAATGGCGGTTGAACACCAAATACAGCATGTTGATAATAGTTAAATCCAGCAGGATAAGCTCCTGGATTCAGTGCTGTTAATTCAAAATAGCCATCATTAAGGCCACCCCAGCCCCAGTTTATATGAAACTTATCACCATCATTATTTGAATATCCGTCAATGATAAATGCATGTCCACTTGAACTTCCAAATCCGGCATAAAGCAATGGTCTGTCATTATTGAGTTCATTACAGACACTATCCACCCAGTCCTGGTAGGTGAAATTGTGCATGTGCATTATGCGAAGATCCTGTTCATATCCGAAATAGTTTCTCAATGCATTCGCGAGTCGGTTCATCGTAGAACCACTTGCTGTAATGCCGTAATTCATGCTTACACTTACCCCACAGTCATACATAAGTTTGGCGACCGCTTCAACTTCTGAAGCACTGCTTGTAGCATTTAAATTTTGAGGCATTTCGGACCATTCATAGGTCTGGTTGGCAAAAATCACACTTTGCTGGCCAAAATTATTTGCGATATAATCGTAGAAGGATTGACCGTGTTCCGGATAGTTGTGAAATTTCATGATCTGGGCCATTGCCGTGGCTACACAACCGGTTACTGCTCTTTGTCCTAATTCATTTTCTGGACATAAATTATTGTAATAGGGGCTCTGACTCCACTTTGTATCAATCATCGGGACTACATCAGGATATACAACTCCACTTTTTGTATTCACAGAACTATTTAATAACCGATCCCACTCATTTTTTATATCAGCGACAGCATTGTGTTTAGAGGCAAAATCAATTTCTTCTTTATATTGTTCCAGTAATTCAATCATTGCATCAGGTATATGTTCCGGATCAATTTTGGAATTGAACGAATATCCCAGTACCGGTTTAGTGCTGTTACTGCCACTTATAATGATGAAGCCGGAACCATCATTTATATCATATGTGTAAAATGGAGGAGAAGTTGTTGCTGACTTTGTAACATATGATTCTTTTGCTGTTCCTATATCTACAGGTTTTAATTTATAAGCCTCAGAACTTTTAAACCCTATGTCAGTACTATGTATCTCAAGATAGTTCCGGGCTGCAGATAACGCAGTTTCAGGAGTAACATTTCTTGCCATACTATGAGAGGTCAACAAAACAAGCAGATAGAGTAAGTATTTATACATAAAGATAAATTATCATTAAAATAACAATTATTTCATTAATGACAGTGTGGCTCTAAAAACTACTTACTATATTAAAATAAAAAAGCCCATGCAAAATTGCACGGGCCGGATTATAGTCTAAGAACAAAAATTATTATCTGTAATCTTTAAGCTGATTCATCAATCTCTTTCTTGCAAAAAATATTCTGCTTTTTACAGTACCGATGGGTAATTCCATGTCGTCTGCAATTTCTTTATATTTAAAACCTGCAACATGCATCGAGAATGGTTTTTTATACTCTTCAGGAAAACTGTTCAGTACTTTGTTAATTTCGTTTAATGAATAAGCGCCGTCGGGTGTTTGAAATCCTGAATCCTGTGGTAAATTGAGATGATATAAATCCTCTGTTTTGTCAATCAAAGTTTGACTGTTGATAAATTTCCTGTAATTATTGATAAAGATGTTTCTCATAATTGTAAACATCCAACCTTTAAAATTGACATTATCAACGAACTTATCTTTATTGCGAAGTGCTTTTAAAGTTGTTTCCTGCAGAAGATCCTGTGCATCTTCCACGTTTGCAGTTAAACTTAAAGCAAATGTGTATAATTTGCTTTGAAGACCCAGTACTTTATCCTGAAATTGAAGTGTTGTCATGTCTTTAATTTTTTTTGGTTTAACTATACTTATTTTGGTTTTGCTGTAACAAATATAATGCATTATTTAGATAAAGTCCAAATAAAGATATGTGGAAATATTTCTTTAATGTAGAATACGTCTAAATAGACATAGTTGTAAATGTTTGAATGAGTGAATATTGAAGTTCGGAAAATTATGTTTGTCTAAATAAAAAATTGTCATATTTTTAATAAATTTTTGTTCTGTTAAGATTTTAGATGAACAAAGTATATAGCCTGTTTTACATATGAATGATTATATTTGTAAGGAACATGATGTATTAGATAAATATTTGAAAATGAAAAGAATATTAGTCCTTTTGCCTGCTCTGCTCTGCATTATAATGTGTGGTTATGCACAAGCTGACAGTTTGAAAAATACTGTGTATGTTATTGATATAAAGCAGGAAATTAACAGTACATCGTGGATTCATGTAGATGAAGGTTTCAGGGAGGCAAAATCACTGAATGCAAAGGCAGTATATATTCACATGAATACATATGGTGGAATGGTGATCTACGCTGATTCCATCAGAACTAAAATATTGAATTCAAAAATTCCGGTATATGTTTTTATTGACAATAATGCCGCATCAGCGGGTGCACTGATTTCTGTTGCCTGTGATAGCATTTACATGCGTCCGGGAGCAAACATAGGAGCTGCAACTGTGGTAAACCAGACAGGCGAGAAATTACCGGATAAATATCAGAGCTATATGAGAGCTACTATCCGTTCAACTGCAGAAGCGCATGGGAAAGATACTGTAATAGTAGGAAATGATACTGTAATTAAGTGGTTTCGCGATCCACGTATCGCCGAAGCAATGGTCGATGAATCCATTTATATCCCGGGTATTATCGATACAGGTAAGGTGTTGACATTCACAGCACAGGAGGCCCTCGATCATGGTTATTGTGAAGGGATATTTGAAAATCTCGGGCAGGTTATACAGGAAACCGGAAATAAATCTGCAGAAGTAGTAAAGTTTACACCGAGTTTTTATGATGGACTGAAGGGCATACTAACCAGTCCGGTATTGCATGGAATATTAGTGATGCTTATTATTGGTGGTATTTATTTTGAACTTCAGTCCCCTGGTATCGGCTTCCCTCTGGCAATTGCAGTACTTGCAGCAATACTTTATTTTGCTCCATTATATATTGATGGGCTGGCTGCCAACTGGGAAATTCTGATTTTTATTATCGGTTTAATTTTGGTAGCTCTGGAAATATTTGTAATTCCAGGATTCGGGGTTGCAGGCATTTCAGGTATATTGCTTGTTATTCTGGGGCTGTCATTAAGTTTAGTCGGTAACAGGAATTTCGATTTTCAAGGAGTCGATGTGTCAGGTATGGTTCGGGCACTGTTGGTTGTCGTTATGGGGATGTTTATGGGTCTTTTAGGCTCAGTCTGGTTAACTAAAAAGTTCTGGGGAAGAGGCAGACTTGCAAAATTATCGCTTCAGAGTTCTGAGAATGCAGAACTTGGTTTTGTGAGCTTTGATCCGGAGCTAAAGAAACTGGTGGGTAAAACCGGTGTGGCTACAACCGTACTTCGTCCATCGGGCAGGGTAATCATTAACGATGAATATTACGATGCAAAATCTGAAGATGGTTTTATAGAAAAAGGTGCAGCAATAAGAGTGATAGCACAGGAAAGTGGCCAGGTATATGTAGTAAAAACCGAATGAACCAGGTTAATTGTTATTCTTTTTAATGAATGCTAAAATGGCTGAACTTAAGAGGAGCAATATTCCGGGGTACCAAAGAGAAGCATTAAAACTAATCATTACTCCAACAAGCGAAAGTACATATCCAAGGAAGAACAAAATGAAATAAGGTGCAACATTTTTGAATATAATTCCTTTTTTTATTTTTATAGTCAGACCATTAAAAAGTAATACTGAACCTGTAATTAATTTAGATACTGCCCACCAGATATCATTTTTGCTTCTGAGTTCAATGAGTCCGGAAATGATATATGCAAAAGCAGTGATCACAATAACCATGATCCAGGTACTACGAATATTTTTATTATAATCCATTCGCTTTTTTTGCAAGTATAACTTTTTATTTG
This sequence comes from Quyinboa sediminis, assembly GCF_042219855.1. Lineage (NCBI taxonomy): Bacteria > Pseudomonadati > Bacteroidota > Bacteroidia > Bacteroidales > Quyinboaceae > Quyinboa > Quyinboa sediminis. The sequence goes on from NZ_JBHJHP010000001.1 coordinate 6,429, forward strand.
AAAACCTTAAACTTGTTTTACTTCCAAATATTTACATTTATCGATAAGACAGATGTGTTGATCGAAAAAAATAGATACAAATGGTTTCAATGGTTACATTTGGATAAAAAAGATTATGAAACCAAAAAGAAGCAAATACAACGTTTTAGCCGGTTTACTTTTCTTTATTATTATTCCGGGATGTGTAGTCATATCATTTTATCCGTTATATGAAGAAAAAGATTTATTTGCGAATGATTTGTTACTTGGAAAATGGTATGGTGACGATTCAACAGTATGGATATTTAACTATCCCACCGTGAAAAAGAATGGAATAAAAATCGATGACAGTACCGGGTATGTCATGCAAATAGTCACTGCAGATGGAGAAACTGAAAAATCTACTTTAGCAGTGCATGTAATTAAACTCGATAACCGCTATTATCTTGATTTTTATCTTGATAATTACGCACCGACAAAGGGGGACAGAGGTGATTTTGTTTTATTCGACCTGCACATGATGCCGGTTCATACCTTTGCCAGACTGGATTACTGGAACGATAGTGTTGAAATAAGTTGGTTTGATCCTGATTGGCTGGATCAGCAAATAAGAGAAAATAGGGTGAGGATTCGTCACGAGAAAAACGAATCAAACACCTTGTTAACGGCGAGACCACATGAATTACAGGAGTTTGTCAGGAAATACGGACACTTGGATGATGCTTACAGCATGGATCAGAAACTGATAAAAATAAAATAGATTTGAAGACTGATAACATATTCCGTTCTCTGTTTAAACTAAGGTTGCTTCAGCATTTTGCTTTCTGGCTGACATCAATTATTGTGTTGACTTATCTGTTTAAGGTATCGGCTCAGCCAGCGAAGATTGATGTTATATTTGCACTTATATTTCATATTCCACTATGGATTACTGTATACCTGAATCTTTACATTCTGATTCCCTGGTTATTACGCAGGAATAGATATACGGGTTATGGATTGGGTGTAATCGTTTTGGCTTCAGGAATGGCCTTCTTCTATCAGTTCTTATTTAACCATTTAATTGATCATATATTAAAAGGTTACTTCTTTATATCTTACTTTGAATATCGTGATTATATCCTATTCCTTGCAGGATACATTCTTATTACCACCCTTATAAAACTTGCCAGGGGGTGGTTTCACTTATCAGAAATTGAATCCGAGAAAAGGAACATGGAGTTACAGCTGATTAAGTCACAGGTGAATCCCCATTTTTTATTTAATACATTAAATACATTGTATAGTGAAGCACTGAATAAGGATGAAACACTGCCCGCTTCAATCTTAAATCTGTCTGATATGCTAAGATACAGTCTTTATGAATCCGGAAAGCCGTTTGTTAGTGCCGCGAAGGAAGCGGACTTTATAAGTGCATATTTTAAACTTCAGGAAAAACGTTTTAATAATAATAACAGCAATATTGATTTGAGAATAGTGGGTAAATTCGATGAAATGTATATCCCTCCATTAGTCTTATTACCTTTTGTAGAGAATTGCTTTAAACATTTGTCGGTCAATGAAAAGGGGAGCTTTTTTATTCACATCATTATCAGGCGACACAAAAACGCGCTTGAATTTGTGGCAGAAAATTCTTTTAATGAAGAGGAGAGGAGATTTAGTAAGGGTGGGCTTGGCGTTGACAATGCACTAAGGCGATTGGATTTACTCTACAAAAAAAATAGTTATAACTTTGAAAAATACGAAACACAATCTGTATATCGGGTAAGATTAGTACTTAAATCACAGAAGTAATGTCTGTAATAAAATGTATGATAGTTGAAGATGAGCCTTTTGCCAGAAAGGTTTTGCAGAATTATATTCATCAGTTTGAGCATTTGGAAATTGTAATGGAGGCAGAAAGCTCTGAGCAAGCCAGAGACTATTTGAATTTGCATTCTGTAGATCTTATTTTTTTAGATATTAATTTGCCGGGTACTGATGGTGTTGCGTTTTACCGGTCGTTAAAAAATCCTCCCAAGGTTATTTTAACAACCGCCTATCCGGAATTTGCCGTTGACGGTTTTGATATTCATGCGGTTGATTTTTTACTAAAGCCATTTTCATATGACCGGTTTGCTTCTGCTGTAAATAAGTTATTCAGGGAGATAAAGCAGTCAGAGACTTTTAAAGCTGAAGACGTCATATTTTTTAAATCCAGTAAACGAATTTACCGTGTAAAGTACGAGTCAATCTATTATATTGAAGGACTGGGAGATTATGTTTCGGTTCAAACCATGGATAATAAGATAATAGTGCATGAAACAATGAAGGATCTGGAATTTCAGTTGCGTGGATATGGTTTTGAGCGCATACATAAGTCGTTTATTGTGAATAGTAAACACATTGAATATATAGAAGGGAATCAGGTTAGTGTGAATGGCAGGTTAGTGCCGGTTGGTAAAGCATACAGGCACAATATATTGTCTTCTGACAATATGTTATAGTGCTGTTTATTAATAGGATAATTTAATTATGAGAACTTAATTTTTTCATTGTTGTTAGTATTGATGCAGATGTTTTGCGGGTATAGGAAAATGATTTGTATTTTTGCAGTCTAATTTTAACAAATGACAAAGTTAAGTGTAAATATCAATAAAATAGCCACTCTGAGAAATGCCAGAGGTGGAAATGTGCCTGATGTAGTTCAGGTTGCCAGGGATTGTCAAAATTTTGGTGCACATGGAATAACCATTCATCCCCGACCGGACGAGAGGCACATTAAGAGGGTGGATGTGGTAAACCTCAGACCTGTTGTAACTACAGAATTCAACATTGAAGGATATCCGTCTGAAGAATTTATTAACCTTGTAAAAAAGGTTCGGCCCGAGCAGGTAACTCTGGTGCCGGATCCACCGGATGCCATAACATCAAACAGTGGTTGGGATACGTTTGAGCATTTTAGCTTTCTGTCTGAAGTTATAGAAGAGTTTCGTTCGGCAGGTATTCGAACTTCCATTTTCATAGATACGGATGTCGATAACATAAAAAATGCAGCGGAAACAGGTACTGACAGAATTGAACTGTATACGGAACCCTATGCTTCGAAATATGGAAAAGACAGGGATGAAGCTGTTTTGCCCTTTGTAGAAGCAGCAAAAATGGCCAGAAAAGTAGGTTTGGGAATTAATGCCGGGCACGATTTAAGTCTTGAGAATCTGGCATTTTTAATTGAGAAAATTCCTTATATAGACGAAGTTTCAATAGGTCATGCTTTGATCTGTGAAGCCTTATATCTTGGTCTGGAAAATACAATTGGACAATATCTGGATATTCTTACAAAATAAAATTCTGTTTTGAAATTATTTTACAGAACACGGGGAACTGGTTCACCATTCGTTATTTTACATGGTTTGTACGGCATGTCTGATAACTGGATGTCAATTGTCAGAAAGATGGAAGATGAGTATCAGTTCATTTTACCGGATTTACGTAACCATGGAAGAAGTGAATTCAGCAGCAATCATACATACGACGCAATGGTAAACGATCTTGTTGAATTACTGGATGATCTGGGGTTGAATAAGATTATTCTGCTGGGTCATTCCATGGGAGGGAAAGTCGCCATGCGTTTTGCGCTTAAATATCCCGACCGGATCAGCAAACTGATCATTGTCGATATTGCACCAAAAAATTATTCCAATGCGACAAATTTTGGTAAAGAAACGGCCAATCATACTGATATCATTAATACTCTTATGAGTCATGCACTGGAAGGTGTTTCAAGCAGAGAAGATATAGATGCACTTTTTTCTAAAGATTTGCCGGATCCGAATCTCAGGTCATTTCTATTGAAAAACATAGAGAGAAATAAAGACGGTAAATTTACCTGGCAGATTAATCTGCCGGTTTTAAAGGAATCCTTACCCGGAATTCTTGATGGCTTTGATAATGTTAAAGGTGAGAATAATACCGATGTGCTGTTTATAAGGGGAGAGCGTTCGCCCTATATCCATCCTGATGATCTGTTCTACATTAAAAAATACTTTCCTAATGCTGAACTGGTAACTGTGAAAGATGCAGGACACTGGGTTCATGTACAGCAGCCTAGAATTCTGATAAATACTATTCGCTTTTTTTTATCCTGAATAAAAAAATAAAGGAAGCTTCGGTGGCCCGAAACTTCCTTCTTGGGAGAACAAAACTACATGGCAAAAACCACGTTGGGAAATTCGTTCTAGTTATATACGCTTTGACCGTGTTCGTGGATGTCAAGACCTTCACGTTCTTCGTTGGTCGGTACGCGGATACCTATTGTTTTCTTAAGAATAAAGAACAGAATGAATGCAGTTACGATTGTCCATGCACCTACAGCAAGTACACCAATGGCCTGAATTCCTAACTGATGAAATCCACCACCGTAGAGTAAACCACCGTCGGTTGCAAATACACCTACAAGCAGTGTTCCGAGTGCACCTGATGCACCGTGAACAGAGATTGCACCAACAGGATCATCCACTTTGAGTACTTTGTCAAACAGTTCTACAAAGAACACCACACCTACACCTGTAATGATACCGATGGCAACAGCTCCTTCAGGAGAAACTGCAGCACAACCTGCGGTAATACCTACAAGTCCGGCCAGGGCACCGTTCAATGTCATTGAGATATCAGGTTTTCCAAACTGTATCCATGTTGTTACCATGGCAGCCAGTGCACCGGCAGCAGCAGCCAGGTTGGTTGTAATAACGATCATTGCAACAGCATTTGCATTGTCACCGCTGATTGCAAGCTGTGAACCAGGGTTGAAACCGAACCAGCCTAACCACAGGATGAACACACCCAAGCCACCTAATATCAGGTTGTGACCCGGTATGGCATTGACTTTTTTGTTTTCGTATTTTCCAAGACGCGGACCAACGAGGATTGCACCGACCAGACCAGCCCAGCCACCTACAGAGTGTACAGCTGTGGAACCAGCAAAATCAATAAATCCTAGTTCGCTTAACCATCCACCGCCCCAGATCCAGTGACCTGAAATAGGATAAATTACAACGGTAATTAAAGCACTGATTACCAGGTAAGCAGTAAATTTTGTCCGTTCTGCTACCGCACCGGAAACAATTGTTGCTGCTGTCGCTGCAAATACGGTCTGGAAAAACAGACTGTGCATATCTTCAGGGTTGTCGTAAAAGAAGCTTAATTTACCAGCAAACCAGCCCTCTCCTCCGTACATTATACTGTACCCTACAAGCCAGAAAAGTAATGAACCAAATACAAAGTCCATAAAGTTCTTCATCAGAATGTTACCAGCATTCTTGGCGCGTGTAAAACCGGTTTCAACCAGTGCGAAACCTGCCTGCATAAACATTACAAGTATTCCGGTTATAAGAACCCACATTAAATCTATAGCGTATGTATCCATGATAATAATTTTTATACCTTTATGTGTTTTTAATCTTGTTCAAAAGGGTTGGACTGTTTGCGGCAGCCACCCCTTTTATTTTTTTATTTCTCGTATAGTGTTTCAGGACCTCTTTCTCCGGTTCTGATTCTCACTGTATCTTCCACGTCGGAAACAAAAATCCTTCCGTCTCCAACTTCACCCGTGCGTGCCGCATTGGTAATGGCATTCAGTGTTTTATCCAGGTTAATGTCTCTGACAATGATGGAAATGTACCTACGCTCAATAATACTGGTGTCGTATTTGGTACCTCTGTAGAGGTGACCTTCCTTTGCAATACCAACACCTCTGGCGTCCCAGTAAGAGAAGAATGTGATGTCTTCAGCTTCCAATGCATGTTTTACTTCTTCGAATTTTGTTAATCGAATGATTGCTTCAATCTTTTTCATGATAATACTGTTTTGTCGTTAAATTCCTCTTTATATATTATAGGGAGATTCCAACTGTGATAAAGAAGCCACCTGTTGATGGGTTTAATATTACAGAACCTGAAACAGGAAGCGAGAAACTGTCGGTAATTTTGACTTCTTTGGATGTACCCACTGCGATGTTACAAACGGTGAAGCTGCCATCAGAAGTATATGCACCATCACCAGCACCAAGTGTCAGATCGAATGATCCAAATGCATAAGCTGCTTCAACATAGGTATCGCCTGCCTCAAAACCCGGAGCAAACATATAGGCACCGGTAAGACTGAGGTCACCGACACCAACTCCAATCATTGGTTCAATGTAATGATTAGCAGAAAAATCAGTCCAGTCAGGTCCGAAATAGTAATCGGTAACGGTTAGTGATACAGGACCGAATGAATAGCTTGCATAAAGGTCCATTTCAAATCCTTCTGATCCAATAAAGCTCACGTTGCCGTCATCATCTGTTTCAAAATCAAGTCCACCTGTACTTACGGATCCCCATGCGCCAAGGGCAAAATCACCGGCACTGAATTCAACATAAGGTTGGAATGCAGCACCCGTTCCAAATTTAGAACCACGCCAGATATAGCTTGAATAAATATCCAGACCGGTTGAAAACTCCTGAGCAGTAAGACCAGGTAGTACAATTAAACTCAAAACCAATACACTCAAGATTCTTTTTACCTTTTTCATGATGTTAAAAATTAGTGTTATACAATCGTTTGTTTGTTCTCTTAATTTATGATTTCCAAATTTTATTCTCAGTTAATATATGACTAAATGTTAATCACGATGCAAATATAATGTCAAAAAGATATATCATCCAAATAATTTCCAATAAAAATGTAAAAAACATAAAAAAACTAAATAGTACCCTTTAAAAATAGGGGTATGTGTCTTTAAAAAAGGTGAAAAATTAAAATAAAGACCAAAAAATAGGGGTGTGGTGGGATAAAAACAATATATATTATTTGTAAAAATAGCTCTACAACATAAAAAATTAAACTTAACACCCATTAAAACTATCTTTAAAAATATCAAAATGATATATAAAAATAACAAGAGGTTTCAAAATGGTATTTTTATTCTGTGAGACCTGTGCAATATAGTTTTGATTAATACGTTATATCAATACAGTATAAAACGAGACATTAAACCATAAGTAAAATAACAGAGCAGGATGCTTAACTAAATACGAGATATATGAATTGAATTTACGCTGACTAACCAATTAATCTTTTAAGTTATGAAACGAATTAAAGATCATCGTTCATCCGTGAACTTGTTTATCGGCGTATTAATTTCTCTGGGATTTATTTTTATCTCATTTGAATGGTCTACTTCAGAAATTCATATCAGAATTATTGATGACCAACCGGCACAGGTTTTTGTGCCTGAACAACAGATTCCTGTTTACAGGGAAGAGCAGAAGAAAACGGAATTACCCTTATTAAAAGCAAGTTTTGAAAGAATGAAGATTGTAAAGGAGTACACACTTGAGATTAATGAGGAACCTGAGTTTGATGAACCTGGCAAGGAATCACCGGAAGATTTTCTTCCCGACATTCCGGTAACAACAGAAGTCATTGATGATGCTTTACCACTTGTTGAAATAATGCCTAAATTCCCGGGTGGTGAGAAGGCATTGTATGAATTTTTAAGAAAGAATATTAAATATCCTGAAATAGCTAAGGAGATTGGAATTCAAGGCAGGGTTTTTGTTGCGTTTATTATTGAAAAGGATGGTTCTGTAAGTCATGTGAAAATAGTACGGGAAAAAGACCGTTCTTTAGATGAAGAGGCGCTGCGTATTGTTCATTTAATGCCCAACTGGGTACCAGGCATGCAGAACGGACAGAAAGTTAGGGTTCGTATGACATTGCCGGTGAATTTTGTGTTGAAGTAAAATTAATTTTTTAAGAAACAGAAAATATATATATTTACCGGGCAATAAAAACAAATTGATTTTGTAATTTTGTGATATAATAAATAAGTAAAAATGGATATTAAAAAATCACCGAAAGCAAATCTCGAAAAATCAAAAATGATGTTTACCCAGCTGGGTTTAGTCATTGTTCTTGGTTTTATGTTCATCGCTTTTGAATGGTCACAGAATGATGTAAGTGACGTCAACGATTTCCAGATTCAGGAAGAAGTTCTGGAAGAAGAAGCTATTCCTGTAACCAGGCAAGAGCAGGTTCAACCACCACCACCACCACCACCACCAAAAATTTCAGAGGTTCTGAATATTGTGGAAAATGATGTTGAGCTGGAGGAAGAGCTGATCATTGAAGATACTGAAATTGATGAAGATACTGAGGTTGATTTTGTAGATATTGATACTGAAGATGAAGAAATTGATGAAAACGTGGTATTCCAGATTGTAGAAAAAATGCCATCATTTCCGGGTGGTGAAGCTGCAATGATGAAATTCCTCAGTGATAATATCAAATATCCGACCATTGCTCAGGAAAATGGAATTCAGGGACGTGTTTACGTTAATTTCGTGGTCAGTAAAACGGGTGAAATATCCAATATTAAGGTTGTGCGTGGTGTGGATCCGGCACTTGACCAGGAAGCCATCAGGGTTGTGAAATCAATGCCTAAATGGGAACCGGGTGAACAGAGAGGTAAACCGGTAAACGTATCATTCATGCTTCCGATAAACTTTGTATTGAACTAAGATTGTTCTTAATAATATTGAGAACCCGGCTTTTTGCCGGGTTTTTTTGTAATGTCAAATTTTTACATTTAAAGGTATTTATGATCGAGTCCAGAATAGAACAGGAAGAGGAAAAAGTAATCCTAGTCGGTGTAATTAACCAGGATCAAACGGAAGAACAGGCGGAAGAATATCTGAGCGAACTGGCTTTTCTGGCAGAAACAGCCGGTGCAATTCCCTCCAAAAAGTTTCTGCAAAAGCTGGATAAACCAAATCCGAAAACATTTGTGGGGCAGGGTAAGCTACAGGAGATATTGGATTATTGTAAAACGGAAGATATTGATCTGGTTATTTTTGATGATGAGCTAACGCCCACACAGTTGCGAAATATTGAACGTTTCTTATCGGTTCGTGTACTGGACAGAACCAATCTTATACTCGATATTTTCGCGAAACGGGCACAAACAGCCCATGCAAAAACACAGGTTGAACTGGCGCAGTATAAGTATCTTTTGCCCCGTTTAACCCGTATGTGGACGCACCTCGAAAGACAACGTGGTGGTATTGGAATGCGCGGCCCCGGGGAGACTCAGATTGAAACAGACCGCAGGATTATTCTCGATAAAATTGCACGGTTAAAAGAACAATTAAAGAAAATAGATAAGCAAAAGTCAACTCAACGAAAAAACAGGGGGAAGTTGGTACGTGTCGCCCTGGTTGGATATACCAATGTCGGTAAATCAACATTGATGAACCTCCTCAGTAAATCAGAGGTCTTTGCCGAAAATAAACTTTTCGCAACACTGGATACGACCGTTAGAAAGGTTGTGGTTGATAATCTTCCATTTTTACTCTCTGACACTGTTGGGTTCATCCGGAAATTACCGCACGATTTGGTCGAATCATTTAAATCGACGCTTGATGAGGTTCGTGAGGCTGATTATCTGATACATGTGGTTGACATTTCCCATCCCTCTTTTGAAGAACAGATTGAGGTGGTGAATAATACACTTCTGGAAATAACCGAGGTTCAAAAGCCGACGTTGGTTGTGTTTAATAAAATTGATGCCTATTCATATATCAGAAAAGATGAGGATGATTTAACTCCTAAAACAAGGGCAAATTACTCTCTCAATGAATTAAAACGGTCATGGATGGCAAGTCATAATGCACCATGCATTTTTATCTCTGCCAGAGAAAAACAAAATATTGATGCCCTGAAGACCGTGATCTATGAAAAAGTTAAGGAGATTCATGTCACCCGGTTTCCGTATAACGATTTCCTTTATGAGATTACAGGGGAAGATGATTTCGATGATTCAGAAAATCTTCAATAATTTTTTTGTGATCGAATGCGAGATCCGGCAAATTATCTACTGAATACCATCCGGCATCTCCCGCATCATCGTTAGCAACAGCTTTGTATTCAGATTCAATGCATTTATAATAGATGATTGAAATGGTTCTGCCTCTTGGATCCCGGTTGACTGTGCCATAAGTTTTAAACTGATGTAATTGTGGTATTTCGATCCCTGTCTCTTCCTGCAGCTCACGGATTGCCGCCTCTTCCAGTTCTTCTTCCATTTCCACAAAACCTCCGGGAAGCGCCCAGTTGTTTCTGAATGGATTGTTTTTTCTCTGAATAAGTAATACACGTTCGGGTGTAGTATTTGTCAACAATATTATATCAACAGTGACCATTGGACGGGGATACTTGTAAGAATATGTCATATTTTAAATATACTTAAAAAGAAACCAAAATTAGATATAATTCATTTTAAAGTCTAATTTTGCAGTAAACTACATTTAAAGCATGTTTGATCACTCGGATTATGATGCCATCAGACCTTACAGGGACGATGAAGTACAAAAAATTTTTCATGAACTTGCTGGTGAGCCTGATTTTCTAAGGTTAATAGGATTTTTGTATCCTGAATTATCAGTCAAGGGTTTTCTTAAATTATTATTCAGCCTTAATTCCATTGCGGATTTTCAGGAACAGGTCATTGCACCATACGTTCAGAATATTGCACGGTTAACTGCCGATTCTCTGACTATTGACGGGCTGGAGAAACTGAATAAAAGTACGCCGTATTTTTACATTTCCAATCACCGGGATATCATTCTCGATCCGGCTTTTTTAAACATATTGTTGATATCAAATAGTTTTGATACTACGGAAATAGCCATCGGGGACAACCTGCTGATTTATCCATGGATAAGGCACCTGGTCCGTTTAAATAAAAGCTTTATTGTGAACCGGAATGTTCCTGTGCGGCAAATGTTTGAGGTATCACAGAGATTATCAGATTATATCAAACATACCATGAATGATAACGGCCATTCCATATGGATGGCCCAACGGGAAGGAAGATCTAAAGATGCCAATGACAGGACGCATCTTGCAGTATTAAAAATGCTGAATATGAGTGGGGACAGTAACTTTATTGATAATATGAAGGAGCTTAATTTTCTTCCTGTCTCAATATCCTATGAATATGACCCATGCGATTTTCTTAAGGCACGGGAATTTTTAATGAAAAGGGATAATCCGGAATTTAAGAAAACTTCTGAAGATGATCTGGAAAGTATGTATACAGGTCTTAAAGGTTATAAAGGGCGTGTTCATTTTCATATTTGTGAACCCATTGCTCATGAATTATCGGACCTAAGGGATGTAGGGGACCGAAATCAACAGGTTGCCGGCCTTGCTCAGCTTATTGATAAGCATATTCATCTCAATTACAGGTTTTATCCCGGTAATTATATAGCTTATGATTTACTGACCGGAAGTGATAAATTTAAAGATATGTATTCGCAAGCTGATAAAAACAAGTTTCATAGCTATGTTGAGAATCAGTTGAATAAAGTACCAGAAAAAGAGAAGGAGTATGATTTTCTTTTGAACTCATTGATTGAAATGTATTCCAATCCACTGATAAATCATTACGAAGCTAAGGGTACACCAATTATGTAGTTCCTGTTCAAAATTTAATATCTACTTCTTATTTAATTCTTTCCATATCAGATCCTTAAGTTTGGTAATGTTCATGTTACTGACTGAGGATATAAACATATATGGAATTTCTGGTAAGTCATTTTCTATTTCCTGTATCAGCTCTTCGTCCAGTAGATCACTTTTCGATATGGCCAAAATCCGGTCTTTGTCAAGCAATTCAGGATTATATTGTTTCAGCTCATTCAGGAGAATCTGGTATTCTTTATGAATATCATCACTATCAGCAGGAATAAGAAACAATAGAATGGAATTTCGTTCAATATGACGAAGAAAACGGAGTCCTAAACCTTTACCCTGATGTGCACCTTCAATAATTCCGGGAATATCAGCCATAACAAATGACTGGTGTTCGCGGTAGGAGACGATACCAAGATTCGGAACCAGGGTAGTGAACGGATAATCAGCAATTTCCGGTTTGGCCGCAGAAACAACAGAAAGGAGTGTGGATTTACCTGCACTGGGAAATCCAACGAGGCCAACATCAGCCAGAATTTTTAATTCCAGCACCACAGTACGTTCCACGCGTGGTTCACCCGGTTGTGCATATCTGGGCGTTTGGTTAGTTGCTGTTTTAAAATGCCAGTTACCCAGTCCGCCGCGGCCGCCTTCAACCAGTATTTTTTCCTCGCCATCTTCAGTGATCTCAAAAATGACATCTCCCGTTTCTTCATCTCTTGCAACGGTACCCAGAGGTACTTCTATAATCTGGTCTTTTCCACTGGCACCGGTACTTCGGCTTTGACTTCCACTTTCACCATCATCAGCAAATATGTGCCTTTGATATTTTAGATGAAGAAGAGTCCACAGTTGCTTATTCCCTTTTAGAATAACATGTCCGCCACGGCCTCCATCACCTCCATCAGGACCCCCTTTTGGAACAAATTTTTCACGGCGCAGATGGGCAGATCCTGATCCCCCTTTACCGGAGCGACAAAATATTTTTACATAATCAACAAAATTTGTTCCTGCCATAAAATATTAAGCTTTAGAAATAATGTGTGCAATATCAGAAAAGATATCGTCAACGGAACCAACACCGTGAACCGGATAATGGGTGCCTTCCATCTTATAAAATTCAATTACCGGAGCTGTTTGTTTATGATATACATTTATTCTTTTCTCAATGGTTTCGAGGTTATCATCCGATCTACCGGAAGCTTTGCCCCGTTTCAACAGACGGTCAATAAGTTCTTCTTTATTGACTTCCAGGCTGATCATGGCAGCAACATCGGTTTCACGCTCATTGAGCATCTCCTTTAGTGCAACAGCCTGAGCTGTTGTTCTCGGAAAACCATCAAAGATTACACCTTTAGTGTTTTTGAGTTCGTCCAGTTTACCGGCAAGCATTCCGATTATTACATCATCAGGAACGAGCTGTCCATCATCAATGTATTTTTTTGCCAGAATGCCGAGATCAGTTTCTTTAGCAATTTCGGCTCTGAGCACATCGCCGGTTGATATGTGCGCCAGTCCAAATTCATCAATAATTTTGTCACTCTGTGTACCTTTACCTGATCCTGGAGGGCCAAAAATTACAATGTTTTTCATCACTAATCACTTATGTTTTTATAGATATCCTTTAAATTTCTGCCGTGACCATTATAATCCAGTCCGTAACCAACAATGAAGTCATTGGGGATACTCATGCCGACATAGTCCAGTGGAATACTTTTTTTGTATGCATCCGGTTTCAACAGGAGTGTTGCAATTTTAACTTCTTCAACTCCTAATTCATTGAGTTTGTCAATAATCAGTCCCATGGTATTGCCGGAATCAACGATGTCTTCCACTATTACAATGGTTCTGTTTTTTAGCGACTCATTAAACCCGATCAGTTCCTTAACAATACCGGAAGATTTAGTACCTTGATAGGAGGCCATTTTTACAAAGCTGACTTCACAAGGAAGAGTGATTTCCTTAAGTAAATCAGAGGCAAACATAAATGACCCGTTCAGGATGCAAACAAAAATAGGTGTTTTCCCTTTCAGGTCTTCATTGATCTTCATTGCAACCCTCCGTATTGAAGCCCTGATCTCTTCATGGAGAATTGAGATTCCGAAAGTCTTGTCGTGAATTTGTATCTGCTGCATGTTCTTATAACGTATGTGTTCTGAGCCGACAAATTTAAGCTAAAAAGTTCGTTACCCAAAGCAAAATTTAGGATCATACATACGATATGGCACCTTAATATGCCACACGTGTGTAAAGATTTTCGCATCAATGGAATAAAATGATATATTTGATTGTCTTAAATATGAAATGGAATCAGTTTTGCAAAGCAATATCTCTGATATAGATTTACTCCATCGGGTAAAAAACGGCGATCAGTATGCATATACTATCATCGTTGAACGCTATAGAAAGCAGGTGGCTAAAACTGTATTCGGTATGCTGGGTAATACGCCTGAGGCTGATGACGTTGGTCAGGATGTATTTATCCGCTTTTATCATTCCATTGATGGATTCAGGGGAGACAGTAGTTTGAGTACCTATCTGACCCGCATAGCCATCAATTTATCGTTGAACGAACTCAAAAAAAGAAAAAGAAAGGCTTTTTTCTTTTTTCAGAAAGACGATGGTTCACATCTGGAAATTGATGTGGAAGATGAAACAAGAATGGATGAGGAGATTGATAATAATGAGATTGTGGAAAAAGCGCTTTCCGAACTGGAGCCAAAATTCAGGACCGTTGTGGTTTTAAGGTTGATACAGGGATATTCAACCAGAGAAACAGCCGATATGTTAGGTTTACCTCAGGGAACTGTGCTGAGCCGGCTTGCAAGAGCACAGGATAAGTTAAAGGAAGTTATAAAAGACTTAATGATAGTGTGATGAAAAAGAACAGTGAAAATTTTGATGTCTTACTTAAGAATTACGATCGGGATTTCAGACCGTTTTTCGAAACCAGGCTGAAAGCCAGGTTGGACAAAGACAGAAAAGAAACACGGTATGAAATTGTGTATAACCGTTTCTTTAAGCGTGTTGTATATTCCGGTTTTGTTGCAATTGCCGCTATTTTACTGGCTATCTTTGTAATGAACGGAAGTCTTGGAATGGATTCTTTATTAGGAGTAAAAGATCTTTCAGTTGAAAACTCTCTCGTATTGTCTTTAGCTGATTTATAAAAGTCAATTATGAAACTTAAAGTTGTTATTCAGTTAGTTGTTGTCCTGATCCTTGGATTTTTTATCGGTTTTTTGACCAACAGCAGTATTGTGTCAAAAAAAATAAAAAACTACAACTGGAGAAGGGGAGAAGTAGTCTTCTGGACACGCACGCTTGATGAAATTCATGCTTCGCAGGAGCAGAGAGATAAGATAATGCCAATTGTGTTCAAGTATTCTGATAAAGGGCATCAGATAATGAGGGACGCTGCAAAGGAGATTGAACCGCTCTGGGAAGATATGGAAGAGGAAATTGCGCCTATTCTTACTCAGGATCAGCTGAACGTTGTAGAAGATATTAAGAAACGACGAATTGAGAAGTTCAGAGAGAGAATGAAAAATCAGGGACGGAATAATGATCGTTGGAGAGACGGAAGACGCGACAGTTCGGATCATGGTAAAAGATCCCAGGGGCCGCCACCTCCGCCACCACCCGGAGATAATTAATATCCATCGGGATTGTTAAAGTAATCCCGGATACCGATGGCCGGTTTTTGGTCCAGAACTTTATGATCCGGAATTATAAGTTGGGTAACCTGCTTTCCTTTGAGCTTATTGTCAGTTACAAACGTCTCATTCAAATTTACGGAACTCAGGTGATATTTGTCCCCCTGATTATGATAAACTATGGTGGCGACATATTGAATATCATCTCCAAACAGGTCATTATTCCCCTTAACATAATACGATTTACCCAGTACAGATTTTTTTGTGCTGCTGCCTTTAATGATACATTTGATTACTACACCTTCGTTTTTTAAAAGGTATAATTCGCCTTCATAATATTTAATATAGGCATCCTGTGTGGTAATCAGGTCCGGATCCAGATTTTTAAAGGCTATGTGTATTAATGTGTCTCCATCGAATGGTTCAGAATCAAGAAGTTCCAACTGATACTGATATAAATTTTCATCTGAAAAGATACTGGTATGACTTCTAACCACATCATAGTTAAGCAATTCATCCATGTTGGTCATGCCGGTTTTGAACGGAACCTCCCGGTAGTTGCGCTTGGTACTTAAAAAGGAATATGTTCTGCTTTTAAAAAGCTCTGCAGGGGTTTGGAATTTGTAGCCTGAATCATCGGTAATTGTTCCCTGTGATTCCGTAACCCGGTTTATATTCCCGGCGATGTACGTATTTTTATAATTAAAATTGTAAATGAACGGATCAGAAATGAAGTTTTCTTCCACGTTTTTTATCGCTTTTCTCACATAACCATACAAAACTTTAGATTCTGCTTCTATGTTTATGCTAACTATTTCGTAATTAATGGGTTTTAGTTCAATCACAGCGTTTTCAACTTTTTCAAGTTCTGATAATTTAAAACGCTTTGCGGAAAATCCGATAACCGAAATAAAAATGTTACTGTTTTCAAGTTCTTCGGGATAAGTCAGGATAAAATTTCCTTCTTCGTCGGTGGATGTTCCTGTGAGTGTATTTTCAATAACGATATTCGCAAACGGGATGCCTTCTCCGTTATATTCATTTACAATTTTACCACGAATTTCTCTTTCAGATTTTTTTAGGAAATCCATATCAGATTTATCTGTGACCTGGGAGAATGTAAAACTGCCTGAATATAATGTTGTTACGATGATTGCGATAAGTGTAAAGTATGTGTGACCTGCCCTTCTGAATCTACTTTTCATGAAGTTGTTTTTTTATCTATATTTGGGGTAAAATTAGAAAAAAAAACTGTATGAAGAATAGACTGGGGCTTAGCTTCTTAATCCTGGCAATATTATTTGCAGGAGGATGTGTTTCCAAGAAAAAGTATCTTGCAATGGAAACATTAAAAAACCAGTATGTGAAGCAGGCAACCAATTTGCAAAAGGAGAACGATGAGCTGAAGAGTGATCTTGCAAATTCTGAAAAGGAGTTCGATGAGTTTAATCAGAATCTGCGGTACAGTAATTCGGTAAAGGATGGAGATCTTTCAGAATTAGCCGCAAAACTGAAGGAGATGGAGGAGAACTTTAACAGAGCACAGACAGAGCTTTCGCGTACGCAGGATTTATATAAGGACCAGCGATTTTACAATACACAGGCAAGCAATGAAATTACCAGGCTCGAATTTGCTATTGAGCAGTTAAAGCGGGATACTATAAGTATCAATTACTCTTTAAAACTGGCCAGGGAAAAGAACGATCAGGTTCAGAAGAGATTGCAGGAAAGGGTGGATCAGATTAATGATAAGAACAGTGAAATTGCAAGGCTTCAAAATGAGATGGCCGCAAAGGATGAAGTATTAAAACAGGTGGAAGCCCAGCTGGCAGAACAAAAGACAAAAATTGATGCTATAAATACAGCCTTTATTGAATTAAGAAAAGATATGTTGAGGGCCAAGGCAAACAATACAATAATCGACCCGGGTACTGATCCTAATGTAGCTAAAATCAGTAAGACTCTGGGACATTATTAAGAAAATGTATCCCTTAACCATTCCCTGAGTTGAATGGCACTGTCGAAAACAATATCTGCGCCTGCTTCTGACAGCGTTTTATTTTTGAGTTTCCCTGTATTGACAGCAACAGTAAATATTCCGGCAGCTTTGGCTGCCTGAACACCCAACGGAGCATTTTCTATAACAATGGCTTCAGAAGCTTTGCATCCCATAAGGGATAATGCTTTATGATAGGGTTCCGGGGCAGGCTTCCCTCTTTCCACATCTTCACCGGTTATAAAAGAATCCTTAAAACGATTATTGTAATGGTGATTGATATAATTGATTAAGGATTTTTGTGAAGAACCGGTAACAACACAAAGGTTAAATGATCTGTCGTGAAGGAACTCTATTATTTCCGGCATTCCGGCAATCAGATCAGCCTTTCCCATTTCATTCATGAGCTCTGTTTTTCTGGCATACAACTCTTCAATTGTATTTTGATCCGGTGTTTCGTTCAGGATATCTTTAAATACTTCTACTATTGTTTCCCGGCCGGGTCTTCCTTCGTTCATATAGATCATCTCAGTGGGATAATCCACGTTGATTGTTTTGAATGTTTCTTTCCATGATTTTTCATGCAATGGCATGGAGTTATATAACACGCCATCCATATCGAATAAAAAAGCATTTATATTATTAACGTTCATGGGTTGTTTTAATATTAGTCTTCTACCTTAAAAGGAGTAATTAAAGGAATTGTTTATAGTATAGTAAAGATTATCAACTCCACTGGGTGTTAAAGAGTCATAGTCAATTTTAAAAAACAGATTAAATGAAAAGTTTTTACGGATGTCAATTTTCAAACGCGATTCACTCCATATTCTGTAGTCCTCAGGATCTGAATAGTCAGGCTCATAGTAAGTGCTGTGCTGTAATTTCGTGTTTTCACTCATTTGCCAGCTAAAGTTTAACAGGGAACTGAATTTTACAAGGCTTTTGCGGTTAATAATCTCGGCGTTTTCATATAATTCATTCAGATAAATGGTGTAAGCGACGAGACTGAGGGAGAACTTTTGAGACGAAGCAATCTTAAAACGAGGGCCACCACCAAGGATATTGCGGTATTTCAACTTTTTTACATCATTATAGTCATATTGATAGATGGCTTCAGCGGATATGAATTTTTCAGGTACCATGAAATTGTAAATTATACCGAAGTTCCCTTTGTTAATATTTTTTTCTTTATCTACCTGATCCAGAACAATATCACCAAATATCATATAGGTGTTCAGGCTGTCATTGTACTGAAGTTTCATGCGGGAACCATTCTGTATAATATCTTTATTATTGTGTGTAAAGTTTAACGAGTAACTCAATTCTCCCTGAATACCCCGGACCGGATTTTTTGATCGCCTTTCATCAAGGCTGATGATCTGGGAAAACGCATTGAGAGTGAAAAGAAGAGCCGTTAACGTAATTATGAGCCGCATGGTACAAGCATTAATTCTGAGGACAAAAATAAAAAAAGAAATGAAAGCTTCTAAAATTGCAATTATTCGTTTGCATGATTATCTTTGCTCGCTATTAAAAAACTGATAAAAATCAGGGTTATAACGTTTTTATGCCAATTATTTCAGAAAGAGGAATACGCATGCCGAAGTCCCCGATTCGTAAATTGGGGCCAATTTCGGATCAGGCTAAAGCCGACGGAGTAAAGGTATACCACCTGAACATCGGTCAGCCTGATCTTCCTTCGCCTCCCGAGGCATTGGAAGCTATTCGTAATATTCAGCGAACCATACTGGAGTATTCGCCAAGTGAAGGATATTTAAGCTACAGGAAAAAACTGGCGGAATATTATCATACGTTTAATATTGATGTTACAGCAGAAGATATTATCGTCACAACCGGTGGAAGCGAGGCGGTGACCTTTGCTTTTATGTCATGTCTTGATCCGGGAGATGAAATTATTGTACCGGAACCCTCATATGCCAACTATACTGCTTTTGCCATAGCTGCAGGTGCGATAATAAAAACGATTCCTTCGCATATTGAAGATGGTTTTGCCCTCCCACCTGTTGAAAAGTTTGAGGAACTGATAACAGACAGGACGAAAGGGATTATGATATGTAACCCGAATAACCCTACCGGTTATCTTTATACGCAGAAGGAGCTTGACAGCATAAGGGATCTGGTGAAGAAGTATGACCTTTTCCTGTTTTCTGATGAAGTATACAGAGAGTTTTGTTATACCGGTGCACCGTATATCTCCGCTTTTCATTTGGAAGGAATTGAGGATAATGTAATACTGTTTGACTCGGTATCAAAACGTTACAGCGAATGTGGAATACGGATTGGAGCTCTGGTGTCAAAGAACAAGGCGGTGAAGGATAACGTAATTAAATTCTGCCAGGCCAGATTAAGTCCGCCATTGATTGGCCAGATTGCTGGTGAAGCTTCGCTTGGAACCTCGCAGGAATACATGCTGAATGTTTATAATCAGTATGTTGAACGCCGTAAGTTTCTGGTGGACCGGTTGAACCGGATTAACGGAGTGTACTGTCCCATACCAATGGGGGCGTTTTATTGCGTGGCCCGCTTACCTATTGATGATGCGGATCGCTTTTGTGCCTGGTTGTTAAGTGACTACAGGCTGAATAATGAAACGATATTTATGGCACCTATGTCAGGGTTTTATACGACCCCGGACCTGGGCAAGGATGAAGTTAGAATTGCATACGTCTTAAATAAGGACGATCTGCGAAAAAGTGTGATCATTCTTGAAGAAGCATTGAAAGTCTATCCCGGCAGAACAATTTAGGAACTGCTTAACATTATATAAGAGGCACTGAATTTTAATCAGTGCCTTTTTTTTCTACATTTGTGAAAATTCATTACAACGTTGAATCTCGAATATTTTATAGCAAAAAACATTTATAAAGGCAGTTCAGAAAGTACCCGGTTTTCGGGACCTGCTGTAAAGGTTGCTATTGCCGGTATTGCTCTCGGACTTGCTGTAATGATTATCTCTGTAGCTATTGTTACAGGGTTTAAAAAGGAAATCAGGGCAAAAGTTATTGGCTTCGGATCCCACATCCGAATTTCAAATTTTGATAATAACAACAGCTTTGAGACGGTACCCATAAAAGCGGATACTTCATTTGTTGCCTCATTGTATAAAATTGAAGGGGTAAAAAAAATTCAGTCCTATGCAACAAAACCCGGAATCATAAAACATGGCGATGCTGTACAGGGTGTTATTCTCAAAGGTTTTGATACTGATTTTGACCACTCTTTTATCGATCAGAACCTGGTGAGTGGTAAACCGGTTCAGTTTGGAAGCGGTACCCGGAATGACAGTGTCATGATTTCTGAACGGCTGGCTAAAATGATGCATCTGAAGTTAGGGGATAAATTTAATACCTTCTTCTTCCAGAATAAAATAAGGGCGCGCAGTTTTTATGTCAAAGGTATTTTTCGCACGAATTTTCCTGAGTTTGACAAGCTGTTTGTTCTTGTCGATATCCGGCATATAAAAAAACTCAATAACTGGAATGATAACCAGGTGAGTGGTTTTGAGATTATTATTGATGATTTTGATCATCTGGATCAGATCGGGCGGGAAGTTTTTCTTAAAACAGCAAATAAATTTGATGACAAGGGCTCATCTCTTTTATCCAGAACCATAAAGGAATTGCATCCGGATATATTTGGCTGGCTGGATTTGCTGGATATGAATGTATGGATTATTCTGGCTTTAATGCTCACAGTGGCCTCTTTTAATATGATATCAGGTGTACTGATCCTTATTCTTGAACGGACTGCAACAATCGGGTTACTCAAATCTCTTGGGGCCAGAAACTGGTCTGTCAGGAAAATCTTTTTATATAATGCCTCCTTTCTTATACTTAAGGGATTGTTCTGGGGAAATGTAATTGGAGTTCTGCTTTGTCTTGCCCAGTATTATTTCAGGTTTATTCCGCTTGATCCTGTAAATTACTATGTGGATACCGTTCCAATAAATCTGAAACTGTGGCATGTTCTGGCATTAAATGCCGGATCCATGATTATGATTGTCTTAATGATGGTTTTGCCTTCTTACATTATTACAAAGATCAATCCTTCAAAAACAATGAAATTTGAGTAATATGGTTGGGTTTCCTGAGTGGTTGGCAGAGCGTTTAAAACATGAACTTCCAGGAAAGGAAGCTCAGTTGAAAATGGTACCTCCGGCAAGCAGAACCAATCGTTTTGAGCCAATGCTTAATCCCGTTTTAAGCGGTGTGCTTTTGCTCCTCTTTAAAAAGGGGGAGAAGTGGCAGACCGTTTTTATTAAACGTCCGGTGTACAATGGTGCCCACAGCGGTCAGATAAGTTTGCCGGGTGGTAAAAAAGAAGAAGCAGATAAAGATCTGTCAGCAACTGCTTTACGCGAGACTTTTGAAGAAGTTGGTGTAAATCCGGACGATGTTCAGCTTTTAGGCAAACTAACAACGGTTCAGATTCCTGTAAGTGGTTTTATTGTTGAACCATACGTGGGCTATATTGGTTATGAACCCATATTTATTCCGGATCCTGGTGAGGTAAAAGAGGTGATTACAGCAGAGCTGAGTTTATTTACTGATCCTGATATAAGAGATGTATTTACTTTCGTTAGGGGAACTTTCTCAATAGAAGCACCATATTATAAGTTGCATGGTGAAAAACTCTGGGGAGCCACGGCCATGATGATAAGCGAGTTCGAGGAAATTTGGAGAGAGTATTCTGAAAAGCGAACAACGAAGTAAAAAAATGATACTTTTGTAAGTCAATACAGAAAAACTAAAAACAAGGTATAAATGAAAAACAAGAGCACGGCTTTCTTTGGACACCCGATAGGCCTGTTAACACTGTTCTCTACAGAGATGTGGGAGCGGTTTAATTATTATGGCATGCGGGCATTACTTATGTTGTTTTTAACAGCTTCATTCGCCACCGGCGGATTTGGAATGGAGCAAAATGCAGCACAGGTCATTTATGGTATTTTTACAGGAATGGTGTATGTAACACCGATTATTGGTGGTATGCTGGCAGATAAAATTCTGGGTCAGCGTAAAACCATCTACATAGGTGCCATGACCATGGCTATAGGTCAGTTTTTACTGGCATATTCAGCCATAATCAGTCCTGCTAATTATGAATATAAGCAAACAATATTCTTTATTGGTTTAGGTGTGCTTATCTGTGGGAACGGTTTTTTTAAGCCGAATATTTCCACAATGGTAGGTGATCTGTACGAAATTAGCGATCCAAGGCGCGATGGTGCATTTACAATTTTCTATATGGGTATCAACATCGGAGCCACTATTGGTCCGCTTATCTCAGGATGGTTGGGTGAAGATATAGCATGGGAATACGGTTTTCTGGCTGCAGCAGTCGCCATGTTAATTGGCTTTACCTGGTTCTACTTTTCACATGGGGCGCTTGGAACAACCGGTATGCCTCCGAAGTATAACAGAACCAAAACTACTCTTACAGGAAAGGACCGGTTGGATATCGTATTATACATTGCAGGTATTATTGGTTTGGTAACGATTTTCGTTCTTGGGTGGAAAGAAATCCCAAGTGTAATTCAAAATATTCTTGTCATAGGTGTTGCTATTTTTGCTGTTGGTTACTTAGGCCGGATTATTTACAAGAATACCAATGGGAAAACAGAGTGGAGTCGTGTTACGGTTATTCTGATACTTGCGTTGGTTAATATCTTTTTCTGGAGTGGATTTGAGCAGACAGGAAGTACATTTAATATATTTATCAGGGATCAGGTAGACAGAACCATTGGTAGTTTTGAGGTTCCTGCAACATGGTTCCAGACAATCAATGCCATATTTATAGTCGTGTTCGCACCTTTATTTACCATTTTGTGGGCCAAGCTGGATAAATGGAAAATTAATCCGAATACACCAATGAAGTTCTCATGGAGTTTGTTTCTGTTGAGTGCGGGATTTGTGGTTATGGCATTTGCAAATGAAAGAGCTTCTTCCGGTATTTTAGTTAGTCCGCTTTGGCTGGTGGCTGTATTTATGTTACATACCTGGGGTGAGTTGTTTATGTCACCTATTGGTTTGTCTATGGTTACAAAATTGTCTCCTGCAAAACTGGTTTCTACTATGATGGGAATCTGGATGGGGTCATTTGCACTGGGGAACTACCTGGCAGCAATGTTAAAACCAATTGTCGAGAAATTTGATTTGCCACTTTATTGGTTCATTGCCATTGAAACGGCCATAGTTGGTGTGATTATGGCTATTGCAGCTCCATTCCTGAAAAAAATGATGAAGGGTTTGAAGTAATATTACTTATATATACCATATGAGACCCCGGAATTTATCCGGGGTTTTTTGTTTACCCTTATGACTTTTATCAGTTCATGAAATTCTATTGGAATATTTCGCTACATTTGCTTTTTAGGTATTTCATTTAACATCTAAACACATAACAATGAGCAAAGAACGACATCATCCAAGAGGATTAATGATCTTGTTTTTTACCGAGATGTGGGAACGGTTTGGTTACTATCTGATGCTCGGTATTTTTACACTTTACATGACAGAGTCCAAAGGTGCATCCTTTCCCGGACTGGGGATGAGTAAATTTGAAGCCGCTGATATATATGGAACATATCTGGCTCTGGTTTATCTGACTCCGTTTTTTGGAGGACTTCTGGCAGACCGGGTTTTCGGTTACAGACTCTCCATTTATCTAGGAGGCTCACTGATGGCATTGGGCTACATCGGATTATCCATTCCGGACAGCATGCCAGTTTTTTATAGTTCGCTGCTGCTGATAATCCTCGGGAATGGTTTGTTTAAACCCAACATTTCTGTGCTTCTTGGAAAACTCTATGAGAAACCGGAATATGAAGCCCGAAAGGATAATGGGTTTAATATATTCTATATGGGCATAAATATCGGTGCTTTCGTATGCAACTTTGTGGCTGCATATCTTCGTTTAACCTATGGCTGGGGCTGGGCATTTGCAGCTGCCGGTATCGGAATGTTTGTCGGATTGATATGGTTCACATATGGAAACTTTTCCACACCGGAACTTAAAGAGGCTGATAAAATAGCTCCAAAGAGAGAAAACGATATGAGCCTTTTGCGTATATTTTCAACTATGTTTTTGCCCGCATTTGGTGCTGCTGCCCTGGGCTGGTTGATTCCCAATAATATTTTCGGAAGCGACTCAACTGATGCATTTATCTTTTTCTGTTTACCGGTACTTTATTATTTCTATAATGTATGGCGGACAGCGGATAAAAATGAGAAGGAACCTATTGCAGCCCTTCTGGCCATATTTGGTGTAGTCATTATATTCTGGGCTGTTTTTCACCAGAACGGATCAGCCCTGACTTACTGGACACAATACAATACCAAGCGCGATGTTGGGCAAAATACCGAAATGGTATTGAATAAAATAGCCAGTACCGAGGAGGTTTCAACTGTTCCGCGAGAGCGGGAGATTGTAGGATTGCATGGAGAGCCCCGGGGAACTGAAATTGGAATGAGTTATTATTTTGACAACTACACCGGGGAATTGCCCAAGGGTAATCTTGAAGGAAAACCGGCAGACATTTCAGAAGAAACCTGGGATGCTATTCCAAAGGATGAACGCTCGGATTATGGTAAGCTTAAGTTATGGCCAACCGAACTTCAGGCATCAATAAATCCGGGTTTTGTTGTACTCCTGACTCCTTTAGTTGTGGCATTTTTTGGATTTCTAAGACGACGTAAAAAAGAACCGACCACACCCGGGAAAATTGCATGGGGAATGCTGATATCGGCCTTTTCCTGGCTGATTATGGTGGCAGCAGCAATTTTTTCAAAGAATGGCGCAGATAAAGCTTCTGTTTTCTGGCTCTTTGGTGTTTACGGGGTAATAACAATAGGAGAGCTTTGCCTGAGTCCGATGGGTTTATCCCTGGTCTCTAAGATGGCCCCTAAACGAATTGCGGCATTAATGATGGGGGGCTGGTTCTTATCAACAGCCATTGGCAATAAACTGTCCGGTGTGTTATCGGGAATGTGGGATCTGTTTGAGAAAAAGTCCAATTTTTTCCTGACGAATGCTATTCTCACATTCGGTGCATTTCTTGTTATTTTCTTTATCATGAAATGGCTTAAGAGGGTCTACACAGAACATGTAATCAGTAAACAATAAAAGAAAAGAGCGTTGCAGGGATGCAACGCTCTTTTTTTGAATGATTGATTTGAATTAACGGATATCTTCTGTTAAAAACAATGGTTTTTGTTTGAGTAAGATATCAACGTATTGTGCACGCGTATACTGCGTTTTGTCTTTAATATTTATGTGTGCGAGTTTACCTCTGAAATCATCAAGTGACTTATATCCTTTTGATGTCATCCAGCCATCCAGCCTATCCAGAATTGTTGGAATATGTTTCCATCCCCATTTATATATAACGCTTACAATCTGAACTGAATTGGCACCGGCAAGAATCATACTCACTACATCGTTCCAGGTATATATTCCGGTATTACTGACGATATCGGCTTCAATTTTACCGTACAATAAACCAGCAAATCTTAAAGCGTATAAGCGCTCTTCGGGTTCAGTGTAATCCCAGCTTAAAGCAAATTCTTCCTTGTGTGTATCAATGGTCGGTAAAAACAATCGGTTGAACAACACAAACGAATTGGCTCCTGCCTTATCAAGTCGCTCTATCAGGTTTAACGGATTTGTATAATATCGGCTCAGCTTTACCTGAACCGGAAGATTTGTTGCCTTTTTCACGGCTTCTACAATCCTGACCTGGTAATCTTCAATTTCCTTAGCAGTCCGTTCAAGCTTTTTAGGCGTATCATAAAAGTTCAGTTCAAGGCCGGCAATACCGGTTTCTGCAAGTGCTTTTGCATATTCTACCCAGGTTTGTTCAAACACACAGTTAATGCTTGCAAATACGGGTATATTAACTGCATTAACAGCTGCTTTTAATTTTAAAATATGTTCACCGGGCCCGCTATGCTCCACAACCGGAAACAGGTTTGTCATTTCTGCATTACGATCATCATACTGATGAAGCTGTTCGTCAAGCTCATATGCCTCGCGCATAATCTGTTCTTCGAATAAACTTTTAAAAACGATGGCAGAAATACCGGCTTCTTCTAATTCCTTTAACTTTTCGGGATGATTTGATAGGCTGCAGGCCCCTAAAACAAGTGGGTTTTTAAGTTCAACACCCATTAACTTTGTAGTGAGATTATTCATGGCATTTTTGTTTTAAAAACATTTGGATTCTCCGAAAAGTTTAATTGAATTTTGAATTTTGCGTATAAAAGCTAAGTAAGTTGCGGATTAAGGATAGCTATGGTTTGTTAATCAGGGGATTACTGAAAGAAGAAAAATTAGGTATGCTTAAACTGATTTATGATCAAAAAAGGCTGTTTATTGTTACGATGAACCTATGAGTCCATATAATGCTCTTCGAAATAGCTGAAGGTGTACGTTTTATTTATGCCGTTCACCGATACGTGAATTTCTTTTGTTTTGGTGTCAATTCTTAAGTCGTCAAATGTATGCTTACTGAAATTCCGGTATACCCTAACATCAGGCATTAGTTGTTTTTGAATGAAAAAAACAGCAAAGCGTCCCTCTGCATTCCGGGCTTTAAAAACCATTTCGTAAGCGTAATAGTCGGGATAAAAGAGCCTGACCGGTTCCTGAGGTGTAACTTCAGATTTGTAAAGCTCTTCAAAAAATGCCAGTTCCGGTTTTTCAGAATACCTGCAGGGGATCAGTTCTTCATAATCAATATCAAGTATGCCCCACAGATCGTTCTTTTTAGCATAGTAGAAAAAAAGAATATCCTTAGTACCAAATTCTTCTATGTTATCGTATAAATAGTTGTTCATTCAAGACGGTTGACGGGAAAATATTATCCTGTCCGATAATTCAGCATATTTAATATTAATTTTTAATCCTGAATTGCAAAGAAAATCAATTCATTCCTAAAAATATAAAATTATTATAACATTAATCTAAAATCAACACGTATTTGTAATTAGTTTGTTAAGAATGTATAATTGGCGTTTTTACTTCATCGGTGGATGTCTTAAATTCGTACTGTTCAGGATGCGGAACGCAATGTTATTTATAACAAAAAACAGTAACGATGATTCATGGTAAAAACAGAATAGGGAATGCACTGAGTAATTTGGGGTCAAACACATACAACACAATGGATCCGGCTAAAAACAGAGCTCTTGAGGGTTCTTTCTTCGCTGCGACCCGGGATGAAGTAAACAATACCATGCAAAAGGCATTAAAGGCCTTCTTTGTGTACCGGAATGTTCCGGCACATAAGAGAGCCGAATTTCTGCTGGCAGTTGCAGACGAAATAATGGCGACGGGTGATGCGCTGTTAGAAAGAGCTTCAGCAGAAACAGCCCTGCCGGTTGAACGTATTAAAAGTGAACGGGCACGGACTGTTGTACAACTGAAACTTTATGCCGGTTTAATCAAAGAAGGATCATGGGTAAATGCCAGTATTGATCATGGCGATCCTGACAGAAAGCCTAATCCTAAACCTGATTTACGCAGAATGTATTTGCCTATTGGTCCTGTGGTGGTATTTACTGCCAGTAATTTTCCATTGGCCTATTCCACTGCAGGTGGAGATACCGCTTCAGCATTAGCTGCAGGAAATCCTGTAATTGTAAAGTCTCATCCGTCTCATGCAGGAACAAATGAAATGGTGGCTGATGCCATAAATCGTGCGGCGGAGCGCACCGGAATGCCGGATGGTGTATTTTCGTCCTTGAATGATAATGGGTTCAGCGTTGGTGAACAACTCGTTAAGCATCCGTTGACCAAAGCAGTAGGATTCACCGGTTCGTTCAAAGGGGGCATGGCTTTGTGGCGGCTGGCAAATGAACGGGACGTTCCGATTCCTGTTTTTTCTGAGATGGGCAGTACCAATCCGGTTTACTTTCTGGATGAAACCTTACAAAAAAACAGTGTTCAGCTGGCAAAAACGATGGCGTCATCCATTACTCTAGGTGCCGGACAGTTTTGTACCAATCCGGGACTTATGGTCGGAATAAAAAGTAAGGCGCTGGAACATTTTTCTGAAGTGCTTGATGAGGAATTTCAAAAGGTTGTTCCTTCTGTAATGTTAAGTGAAGGAATTGCCGGTAACTATTTGGACGGACTTGAAAAAGCACTTCATCAAAAAGATGTTAAGCTTTTAACAAAGTCACCTCACCTGACTGATTTAGAAAATGCAGGTGTTCCCGGAGTGGCTACAGTGGATTTTAAAACATTCAGAACAAATCCTCTATTGCACGAGGAAATATTCGGACCATTTTCGTTGTTGGTAATCTGTGAAAACATGGATGAGATGATTGAATTTGCTTTCCTGCAAAAAGGCCAGCTGACTACGTCGGTTTTTGGAACAGATTCTGATTTTAATAGCGCCGGTGATCTGATTAAGCGGCTGATAGATAAAGCAGGACGGCTAATATTTAATGGTGTTCCAACCGGAGTAGAAGTCACCACTTCGATTCAGCATGGGGGACCTTATCCGGCAACTACTGACAGTAGATTTACCTCTGTAGGCCCGGATGCCATACTCAGGTTTGTTCGACCTGTTGCTTTTCAGAATGCTCCGGAAGCATTGTTGCCGGAAGAACTGAAAGACAAAAATATATTAGGGATCTGGCGTAAATTAAACGGTAAACTTGGAAAAGATTAACGGATTATCTCATCCAGTATCTTTTTATTCTCATCCGATAATTTGTTGTTTCTTGATTTAAGTTCAGCAAGTATGTCACTTGCTTTATCCCGATGTAGGCTCCGCATAGCTTTAAACATTACGCCGGTATACACTTTGTAAGTTGTAAATAATACCACCTTATAATTCTTAAGTGAAGGCAGGCGTTTTGCGAACAGCTTCCATTCCTTATCAGGATGCTGGAACATGAGAAACATACCTTGTGTCCAGCAACCCAGTAAAACATAATCTGACCCGGAAAGTAAATCATCACTGTAATCATCAATGGATTTAACTGTAACAGAATTTCCTTTTTGTTTCAGATAATAAGCTATTTCGCGGGCGAATGCGTTTGTAGTTCCCTTTTTACTTCTGAATAAAATGGTTATTTTCATTGGTGTCGGAAATTAAGAAGACAACTGTTTGGACTAAACTTTTGTAAATTCAGATTTGTTTTGTAAAAATAGTAATATTATAGCCCATGCCCAATAAAGAAAATGTAAAACGACCCATTTTTATTGTTTCGGGTGGTAAGGGGGTAGCCGGACACACAATGGTTCAATCCCTTATTATTCAGTATCCTGACAATAAGGTCCCCGTGAATATTATTCCCAATGTTCAGAACCGGGAAAAAATAGAGGAAGTAGTCAGAAAGGTAAAAACCAATAACGGACTCCTGTGTCATACGATGGTAAATGGAAAACTAAGGAAAATCCTGGTGGATGCCTGCAAAAAACATGAGGTTGATCATATTGATTTTATGGGGCCACTGGCTGATTTTCTTGAAAATGAGCTTGGACTGAAATCGGTAAATGTGCCGGGTTTGTATCGAAGGATAAATGCCCAGTATTTCGACAGGATAGAGGCGATAGAATTTGCGATGAACCATGATGATGGATTAAATCATGATCGCTTAAAAAAAGCAGAGATTGTATTGATTGGTGTTTCCCGAAGTGGAAAAACGCCATTAAGTGTTTATATGTCAATGTATGGTTGGAAAGTAGCTAATATTCCCATCGTTCTGGGAATTGATCCTCCACCGGAATTATTTCAGATTGATCCCCAGCGTGTGTTTGCATTAAAAATATCACCTCAGAGTCTTATTGCTCAAAGACATAAGCGACTGGCGCAAATGAATAATCTGAGTAATTCAGAATATATTGATTCAATTGCGGTGAACAGGGAGATAAGAAATTTCAATCTGATTATTGAACGAGGAGGATTTAGTACTGTAAATGTGACAAATAAACCGATTGAAACATCTGCCAATGAGATAATAGGTATGGTATCAGAACGTTTTGGAAGTGATTTTCCGCATGAATCTCCGGTTAGTTAGACCTTTTTTTGACCACAATACTGCAATTATATGCTTCCTTTTGTATTTTATCCGGAAATTCAGGATAGGGCGTAACGGATACAAGTTTAAAAATGAGATTCTGTACTACTATGTTGTCGGGAAATATCTCTGATCTGTTTGTGTTCAAAACAAAGGAAGTATCTTTTTCGTGATCAGAAAAAGAGAACACTGCGGCTGCATTTCCTTCCCAGACACATTCCACTCCTAATGGACATCGGGAGTCTGAGCTTATGCTGTCAAAACAGAGTGTAAAACCTTCATCGGAATTAATTCTGACTTGCTGATAACGGAAAGTAACCGTGTCATTCAAGTTAATCGCATAATGTCTTTCACTGGCAGGTTCATTTTCACATGCTGAAAGCACCAGAAGAATTAAGACGGTTAATAGAAGTTTATACATATTATTTATTTGATTTAAAGAAAGCTTATCAACAAGAATGGTTGCATGTATTTCTGTATTAAAATGTCTTAATTCATAATTTCATTAAAGTGACTATTCGCCTAAAAATTGTACTTTTACGGCTTGAAATTTAACAATTATTTGAATGGGAAAATTTAGCTGGATAGGAGGTGGCCTTGGTTTTATACTTGGAGGAGGTCCTATAGGCGCAATTTTAGGAGCTGCACTGGGCTATGTGGTCGATGAAATGAAAACCGGCGCAAAAACGCAGAACTATCAGTCATACAGGGGATCTGCACAACAGACATATCAGAGAAGTGCAACAAGGGGAGATTTTAACATTTCTTTTCTGGTATTAATAGCCGCTGTGATGAAAGCCGACGGAAAAGTCCTCAGATCAGAACTGGATTATGTTAAAGATAATTTTGTAAGGATGTTTGGTGCTGATGCCGCGAAGGAAGCGGTGAGGATGCTGGGCGATCTTATCAAACAAAATATTCCGGTGCGGGATGTTTGTATGCAGATTACGCGCAATATAGATCACCCGTCAAGGTTACAGTTGTTGCACTTGTTGTTTGGTGTTTCTGCCGCTGATGGAAACGTTGATCCCAAAGAACTTGAGTTGTTACAGAAAATTGCCGGTTACTTCAATATCTCAGACAGTGACTTTAACTCAATCAAATCGATGTTTGTAAGCGATATTTATTGGCCGTATAAAGTTCTGGAAATCGAAAGAAGTTCATCGAATGAGGAGGTAAAGAAAGCGTACCGGAAAATGGCGCTTAAATTTCATCCGGATAAGGTGAGCCATCTGAGCGAAGAAGTTGTTGTTCAGGCTAAAGAAAAGTTTCAGAAAGTCAGCGAAGCGTATGAGGCGATAAAGAAAGAACGTGGAATGAATTAATCAGCAATTGATAATATCTGAATAAGGGCAACGTTCATGAATTACATAAACACTGTTTTTTATCTAATATCTTAATATTATTTTTGCCGTTCAAAAAAACAAATACATGTTAAAAGGAATTTTATCAATATCAGGAAAACCCGGACTTTATAAAATGGTCACACAGGGTAAAAACAGCATAATTGTTGAATCATTACTTGATGGTAAGCGTATCCCTGCGCATTCATTTGCAAAGGTAATTTCTTTAGAAGACATTGCCATTTTTACCGAAACTGAGGAAGTGCCATTGGCGGACGTTTTTAAAGCAATTATTGAAAAAGAGGGTGAAGGTAATCCCGCCCCGGATGCCAAAAGTATATCAGGCGATGATCTTAAAACGTATTTTGAAGAGATTTTGCCGGAATACGACCGGGACAGGGTTTATGTTTCAGACATGAAGAAAGTGTTGGCCTGGTATAACTTACTGCTGGAAAATGATCTTCTGAAAACGGATGTAGAAGAGGACTCAAATGACGGTGAGGAGGGTATAGCTGATACAGAAGAAAAGGAATAGTAGGGTTCTTAGAATAAAAGAAAAAGGCCGGATCAGGATTGATCCGGCCTTTGTGTTATCGCATAAAGCGATAAGCAATCACCACTCTGGACTAAGCCAAAACTCAACATTTAAACAATCCGATAACCCCATGGAGTCCATTCGAATAAAATATTATGATATTTGAAATAAAAGTTTCCTTTAATTCTTACTTTAACAACACCTTCAGGAAGTACTTTAATATGCGTAGGACGCTCAACTAAAATGAATCCTCTGTTAGGAATATGTCTGTAAAACATTCCGTTATGTACATAGTATCTTGAACCATCAATATGAACAGCCATGAAATTCCTTGGGGGCTTAACCACCAGATGCGGACGTGTCTGAACAGGTAACCTTTTATGATAAGTTCTTTGATGCTTATACTTTACTGGTCTGTTGTTAAATACAACCGGTCCCTGGTTCTTATAATGATTACCGGTGTAGTTGTAGTTTTTATATTTATAAGTGGATTGTTCTTTTCTTTGTTCCACTTTTTCATGTCTGTTATCTCTGGTATTATGATTATTAGATCTGGCTCTGTTTCTTTCCTGAGCCTTTACGCCTGATAATGTGAATGCAACCATTAACACCATCGCGAGTACCCTGTATTTTGTTATTGTTTTCATGATTACTGATTTTAAGTTAAACTAATCAGCGCGCTTGAAAACAATTATGCAAATGGTGTGCCAAATTCAGAATTCAGCGTTTTTCAATATATGAACTTGTTGATATAGTGGAAGTTGTTAGATTTAATTTCAATGATGTATATTCCACGGGACAAGTCCGGATTTTTCAAATAGAACATGCCGTATTTGGTTTCATCATATATGGTTTGGTCGGTCATTGTTCTGTCAATATGCTTATTGAATACAACTCTTCCATTCAGGTCGTAAATATAAAGATCAGCTCCCGTTTCGTTTAATCCTTTTAAGTCAAACTTTAAGGTGTCAATAATAATGGATGGATAGACACTTACCGGATAATCATCAAACGTTGGGAGAGTTGTTTTTACCTGCAGGTAAGCTTCACCTGTTTCACCACCTGCCGAGCCATCCATCTGAATCCAGTAGGTTTTACCCGGTATAAGATCAGATACCGTAAATATCTCAGCAGAATAATCTGACTCATGCGCATCATCATTTGCAGCAATCAGTGTATAATCTGACTCATTTCCGCTCATTATATCTTCCCAGGTGCCGGTTGCAACAGCATCATAGAGTGCCAGCTGATTATCAAATCCTGTAGAAGTAATTCCAACTTTACCGGTCATTGGCGCTTTAAATTTAAACCAGACACTGTTTTGCAAACCACCCTCAGTGCACCAGCTTATCTGATTGTTACAGTTCCCTTCTTCAGGTGCCGGTTCATTGGCTTCAACTGTGGCATATGCATTACTGAACGGACCTTCGAGCTCATTAATGGTCAACTCATAAGCATCAGCGATGTCATCATAGGGCACAACAACACTTTGAATTTTTATACTATCCGTGGTTTCACAGGTGCCCAGAAATCCCCTGACTTTTATCCAGATTTCCGGTGACTGAATGTTAAAAGTCAATATAGGGCCTGTTGTTTCAGGATAATCTGTTGTTCCCGGCCAAATATAGCCATCAGCTCCATGTGCTATAATAGTAACCGGTTTTCCCCTGGCAACAATATCATCGCCCACACCATTTATCAGAAATATCTCCGGTTCAGTAACTACTTCCAGTACCTGGTATTTGGTAATCGTATCATTACCGAGATTACTGTAAGCAACCAGTCTGGCATCCAGAAATCCAACTTCCGGTAAATTCATGGAAAGATTTTCACTTGCCGCATAGGTCATCACAGTATCAAGTACTTCGTTTGCATTGAACAATATCCACCTGAAAGAGTCTACTGCACCAACTGTTGTGTTAATTAAGGAAACTTCATTATCCATACAGTAATTTGGGCGTTCAGCAACAAATCCTGCAACCGGCGCTTCCATGTTTTTAGCATAAGCTCTTACACATAAATCAAAGTCATTATCTGCTGTTATCCCCACATCCTCCCAGTTTAGGCCATCACTGCTGATCCACTGGTAACCAACCGGCTCAAGCCGCGGATTAGAAAATCCGGATTCTACGGTTTCAATTGGAATCGGCCAGCTGTAACCAGGTGTTTCATACCTGATCTGCACATAAAAATCACCTGTGTCAATCTCTGATGACATTTCAAAAGAGTGGTAGCCGGGGAACCGGCATATTTTTGTGGACAGTACTTCTATTGTATCTTTAAGGTAAGAACCGTCCCATGTTTTAGCTACAACAGCATCCAGAATTGTACCTCCTGTATTTACATACGATCCTATACGGTTTATAACCTGTTTTACAGGGGCATGATACTTAACAAGGGCATAGCTTACTTCACGGTTACCGGCATCCTTTATACCCCAGGAGGTGATCGCACCAAGTTGATCGTACAGGTAGAGTGTATCCACTTCATCTGTTTCTATTCTTCCCGGATAAAGTGATATTTCCTTCCCAACATACTTATCATAGTAGGATACATAAAAATACCCGTTCAGTCCCCAGTCATCTCCCCATGAATTTTTAATGATCCAGGCCCCTTTGCCCGGAGGATTCCCGGTAGCGATATTATTGACTACCATATTATCGTCCCATCCAACAATGGTTACACCGTGATCTACGGGTAGTACATCATTATAGTAATACGTAAAGGATGCTGAATTATAATGGGTGTAAAAATTATTGGTACTCATGCTGGTAGCAACTGCACCATATTTTACTATAAGCTGTTTAATGTTATCAATGCCCGAGGCCATATACATTTGTGTTACATATGCCGGATATTCGGTTTTATCTGTTACAGAAGTACATCCTTCAACCTTCATATTTGAATACGGATCGGCGGTTTCGTATACAGGTCCGGATAAGCGTGTCAGGTAAGCAGCTGCCAGAAAAGCATTTCCTCCATCGTATGGCGACCATTCAAATCCATGACAGTTGGCAAAATTTCTGACTGATAGTGCGACCTCAGGAAGGCCCAGTTTCATCCAGTAGGATTCCAGAGACGCTGAAGCTGCAAAAGCCCAGCATGTACCGTAAACGCCCTGATCCTTAATGGATGATACATAGTTTTCACCATTTACATCTCTGAGGTCAAAATACTCAGGTAACATCTCTGCACTCTTCAGTTCCATGTCAGAATAATGCACATTAAAAGGGTGAGGACGGTAGTTTCTGTATTCTTCCGGATGTTCAAGAAAATTCCGGTAGTCACTTTTAAAGGGTGCTTTACTAATATCCTGAGATAATACAGAAAACCAAACCATACAACAAAGAAGTACTGCTACACTAAACCTTCCCATCATTTCCTTGAATTAAATAAAGTCCTTAATGTTAATTTTATCAGGTAAAAACATGGTTGCGTCTCCACCATGACGTAAAATATCTCTGACAATAGTTGAATTAACCGGAGTTTGTTCCGGCGTTGTAAGCAGGAATACAGATTCAATACCGGACATTTTTTTGTTTATCTGAGCTATGGCGCGCTCATATTCAAAGTCAGCAGAAGTTCGTATTCCTCTTAGAATAAACCGGGCGCCGGCATCCTTGGCAAATTCCACCGTCAGGCCGTCATAACCTCTGACTGTAATTGCAGGTTCATCTTCAAAAACTTTTTCAATCATAGCCATACGGGCACTTAAAGAAAAGTAGGTATTTTTGTTTGAGTTGTATCCAACGGCTACTATAATCTCATCAAAAAGGGACAAACCTCGTTTCACTATGGCTTCATGACCAATGGTAATCGGATCAAAGCTTCCGGGAAATATCGCTACTTTTTTATCACTCATCTTTTTATATTGTTACGACAGAGAAACAAAGGTAAAAAAAACCATTAATTAATACACATTTAATATAGAATAACACTTTATGTATCTTATCTTGTTTCTGCAATAAAAAGCACCGATTCAATCCGGTGTTTCATTTTATTCAAATAAATTCTTCCTTTCTATGAATAAATAAAGGTTATCACTATTTTTGATTCATGTTCCTTTTTACAAAACACATAAGTAACCGGCATGGTTTTGTTGCGCGCCTGTTGAGTGACAGACTTGGGATTCCTGTAAAGTGGGTGGACGATCCGGAATACCTGAACTCCGATGCTGATGTTGTTGTTTATGATTCCGAACCATACGGGGGCAGGTTGACGATATATGATTCCGGTTTTTTATCTGAAAAAGGTCTGAGAGACCAAGCGCCGGAGTTTAAGATGCAGTTATTTCCGGCAAATGGTAATTTTATATTTGATTTTGATCTGTTCAGTGCCGTGTTTTATGTTGTTTCGAGGTATGAAGAATATTTTAAGAATGATCCGGATAAACATGGTCGGTTTAAACCTGAAAAGAGTTACTTATACACACAAAATCTTCTAAACATACCGATAGCTGATGAGTGGATATACAGATTCGGGAAATTGCTTACGGAACATTTTGAGATCACGCTCAATCCGCCACAATTCAGGTTACAGCCAACGATAGATGTGGATGTAGCCTATGCCTATCTTGGCAGACCTTTCTGGCTGACACTGGCGGGTTACGCTAGAGACGTTATGAACCGCCGGTTTAAGCTTGCTGCTGAGCGTTTCAGGGTCAATACAGGGCTGAAAAAGGATCCATATGACACCTATAATGAATTCAAAAAGCTTTGTGCTGAAAATTCGGTTAAACCGGCATTCTTCTTTCAGCTGGGAACACGGGATAAATACGACAAAAACCTGTATCCGTTGCAGCCTCTGATGACAAACCTGATAAATGATACTGCTGAGTGGGCAGAGCTTGGCATACATCCGTCGTACAGGTCAAATGATGTACCTGACAGTCTGCAATATGAAATGAATTTGTTCCATCGGATTGTCAACATGAAACCTACGTGTTCCCGGCAACACTACCTTCGTTTTTCGCTGCCTGAAACATTTCAAAGGCTTGCCGCTCATGGTGTGGAAAAAGAATATTCCATGGGCTATGCTCACGTTACCGGCTTCAGAGCCGGAACCTGCCATCCGTTTCCTTTTTTTGATCTGACCACCAATACCGAAACAGAATTGATTATAAAACCATTTGTTCTGATGGACGGGACTTTGAAAGATCATCTGAAACTCGGTGTGGAGGAAGCCAAAATGCAGATTGAACAGCTTATAAAGACGACCAGGAATTATCATGGTGAATTTATATTTATCTGGCATAACTCGTCACTCGATGGACCGGGAGACTGGCAAAACTGGTACCAGGTTTTAGAGCATATATTTAAAGTTAGTGTCAAATGATCCGTTTCCTGAAAAGAAAAGATATTGATGATTCAAAATGGGATGCTCTTGTTGCACATTCATGGCATGAAACCAGCTACGGTTATTGCTGGTATCTGGATCGTGTTACAAGCGAATGGCACGGCCTGGTCCTGGATGATTATTCTGCAGTGATGCCGCTGGCTACTTCTGTAAAATTCGGGATACCGTATGTGCTTAATGTCCCTTTTATGCAGTATACCACAGTTTATGGCACCAGACCTGATCCTGGATTATTCAGGCGGTTTATGGAAGCTGTTCCTGACAGATTCAGATTTCTGGATTTTAAGGTTTTCTTACCCTTTGAACCCCAATTGGATAACGCAGAAGTTACATCTCATACCAACCTGGTTCTTGATTTGAATAATCCGTTATCCGATCTTAAGACCGGGTTTAATACAAATACAAAACGAAATTTAAAGAAGGCTGATAGACAGAATATTACGGTCAGATCAATGGTTGATCCTGAACCTCTGCTGGAAACCTACAGGCAATTCAAATTACGTAAGTATAACTCAAAATTTGATGATCTTCTCAAAGGCAGGATCAGAGATATCATACATTATGGCGTTGAAAACGGACTGGGAGATTTAGTTTATGCCTATGATTCGGACAACAGATATCTGGGAGGTACCTATTTCCAAAAGTCCGGTTCCCGGTTTATTTATCTTTTTTCCGCAGCTGAAGAAACTGCACAGAAAACCGGAGCGATGGCTTTTATTGTATGGAAACAGATAGAGAAAAACGCAGGAAAGAGGAAAATTCTCGATTTTGAAGGATCGGATATTGAAGGTATTGCACGCTTTTACAAGGGATTTGGTTCAACCGAAGAAAAATATTACCATATTAAAATAAACAGGCTCCCCCGGATCATTAAATGGATAAAAGATTAGTTTTGCAATCTGATTTAAAATAATCCAAATGAAGAAATTAGTTTTACTTTTACCTGTACTGTTGCTCTTTTGGGCTTGTGAAAAGGATAGCAATGCGCCAGCAGATAATTCATTCAATCTGTTTACGGTTGACGATGATATTGCCCTGGGACAGCAGTTAAGGGATACCATTTTAAATGATCCTGAGCATTATTCCGTTCTGGATTCAGCTGAATACACTGAAGCATATCAATATCTGGATTCTCTGAAAACCCTTTTGCTTTCTACAGATCAGGTAGCCTATAACGATCGGTTTGAGTGGCAGTTATTTATTATAGAAGACTCGACAGTCAATGCATTTTGTGCTCCGGGAGGATATATTTTCTTTTATACCGGCATTTTTAATGTGATTGAAAATGAAGCACAGCTTACCGGAATCCTTGCACATGAAATGGCGCATGCAGCCCGAAGGCACACAACCGATAATATGACTCAAACCCAGGGAATTGCATTATTACTGAATATTTTATTAGGTGATGAGCCTTCAGAACTGGCTGTTATGGCTTCTAACCTGGCCCTGGGACTCGAAGGCCTGGCATTTAGCAGAAAACAGGAATATGAAGCCGATGAATATGCCGTTAAGTATATGTCGGCTTCAGGAGATTGGGAACCAAGGGCAATCGGAGATTTTTTTGATATTTTAAAAGAGATGCAGGGAGAATCATATACCCCTGTATTTTTGAGTACTCATCCATCGCCGGAGGACCGGTCTGAAAAAATACAGGAACACTGGACCACATATTCCGGAAAAGATGGAGCGTATCATACCGAAAGGTACTTAAAGTTTAAAGCATTGTTCCAGTAACAAAAAACCACAGAAGCTTCTGTGGTTTTTTGATATGTAGTCCTGTCGGTTTTACGATTTAGCATACTTAAGTAATATCTCTTTGGTGGATGGATCAGATGGATGCGTAGCTGTCGCATCAATTATTTTACCGTCCTTTCCGATAAGGATAAACCGTGGTATGCCCTCTATGATATATTTCTTTACAATATCAGATTCACCGGCTTTATCTGCAAAGATCTGATAACCCTGCAGTTTTTCACTTTTAACCATTTGTTCCCAATCGCTCTTATCAGGATCGATGGATACACTTACAAAAGCGATATCCTCATCGTGTAAATCCGCTTCCAGTTTTTTAAGAAATGGGATTTCATATTTGCAGGGGCCGCACCAGGTAGCCCAAACGTCAACGTATACGACTTTGCCTTTAAGCTGGTCAAGAGACACCATATTGCCATTCATGTCGGGATAGGAAAAGTCAGGTGCCGGCATACCGGGTTTAATGGAATTAAACGTTTCCATCTTTGATCTGAATTCATCAATATCCTTGTCATTCGATAATACCTCCAGGTATCTGTTTTCTGCAATAGTTTTCTGACTTTCGGTCATTCGTGGATACATCCTGAATATGTTCTTTGCAAGATCGTTTTTAATTTCCGGGTCTGCATCCAGTGAGTCAATCGCATCGATTGACTTATTCAGGTATACATCAGATTCTGAATCATCCTTATATTCACCTAAAGCATTATCAATTTTAATCTGATATTCATTTAAAACAAAGGTTTTGTACGAAGGAAGATACTTATAATAGGTCATATTATTCAGGGGAATATCTTCACCAACCAGTGCAAATGATTCCGGAATGGCAGATGTATCGCCAGGAGCATAACGGGAATGGTAAGCCGGATAATACTTATAAATCTGTGCAACATTGATATTGGCATACATCTTAATCATATCCGTAAATTCCGGCGACACTTTAGTCGCTGTTTTAAAACTGTCGATCAGTGCAAAATTCCGGTCCAGTTCAGACTTGAGATAATCATCGAATTTAGATGCCGGGAAAGCAAGCAGTTGTCTAACCGGAATCTTCGATGTATTTTCTACCACTTTAAGTGTCAACTGACTCTCAGGACTTCCCTCAATATTGACCAGGTCATATTTCCTGTTTTTCAAATCCTGAAGATCAAAACTTACCTTTATTTTGTCTCCCGGCTTTGCATAGAGCCAGAAGCCATAACGGTCGATGATAAAATCAAGGAATTGTCCTCTGTCTATTTTTACGACATCACTAAAACTTCCATCAGTTAAATTCAGCGTATCTATCACACCTGAAGCACTGTTTCTGATATAAAGGGTCGCATCACCTGCATTTGTTATATTTCCTGTTATTTCAGCTTCATCAGCAGGTTTACATGAAGAAACCAAAGCTATTAATGCCAGGATAAAAAAAGTCTGTTTCATAATCTTAATCAATATTATTTTTATTTAAATTAAACACATTTATATGTTTGTTAATAGTAGTTTTAAGTGATTTTTTTGCTGGGTGGTATAAAATTCAGATTGTATTAAATCATCCAGATACCCCTGCCGGCAGCGGTTTAACTCGTTTGTATCACCTTTTGCCTTTAATATTCTTAACAAGAACCATTTATAAATGTAGTTGTTTGGATAGCATGCGACAAGTTCCCTAGCATTTTTTAACGCTTGATTAAAATCTTTTTCTCCTTCAAAATATATTCGTACCAGAAAATACAGCGCTTCGGTTTTAACAAAAGCTGAGGGGGAATCCTTAAGGTGCTCAAGCATGTTAATTCCGGAACGCTTACTGGACTCCGGCCAGTCATTAAGGATATACTTTGCAGCAAACGTATTTTCTCTCGTAAACGTAATGTAATAGTTATAAAGTCCCCAGTAGAGCATGTTGAAATCATTGGCCGGTTCCGGTTCGTACTGATTAAAAAATGCTTTAATGTCGTCAAACAGCAGGAGGGGAGCAATGTAATTTGACCTGGATACATGAACCCTGAGTTTTAAGAGCACGACAGATACCTGGTATATTTGCTGTAAAGAATCGCTTTCAGGTGGTGTAACTTTATGCCTAAGGTATTCGCTGCAGGTTTTGATATTGTAGTCCGGTTCGTTTCCACTAAGGTATTCCCAGTAATAGGAATATGCATAGGGGAGAACCTTGTATTCTTTATCAATTTGTAGGTTGCCGGTTAGTTCTCTTGCTTCTGTGAACCGGAAATCATATATAAGACTTACAATGGAATCCAGTTGAGCCAGTTTGAATTCCCTCGCAAATGCAGGTTGCAATCCTAATACCAGGAGTAAAGATGTCAGGACGAGCAAGCCATATTTCCTATTGTTCTGACCCAATTTCAAGAATCTGATTAAATACCTCGTTTTTAACTTCCATCAGTTTGTGTTCGGCCATGTGTTTAGCTTTTTCTGCGCCACCCATGTAATACCGCTGAAACCATGGACCAAATAAAAACAGTCCGTCGAAACCGGAGTAGATAATACCAACTTTTATCATGCCGTACATGAGTGCACTCAGCAGCAGAAAAGAGTTTGCTCCTTCCTTTATGTTTCCGGTATAAATCTGACCAAGGCCCGGCAGGATGTAGCTCATGGTCTCTACTTTGGCCGGCCGGTGTCGTTTCTGCATTTTTTTCAGATAGGCAAATTGCGCATCAAGCTGGTTTATTTCCTCCGGAGAGAAGTTCTTTGCAAAGCTTGCCCTTGCATTATCAAAATCTTCCATGCCGTAATACACAACGCCAAGGTAGAACCAAAATGTTTCTGACTGAACCGAACCATAGAGGGAATCAACATTTACCAGTTCATAATAAGCATTTGAAAACCGCTTTCTCAAGATGTTAGAATAGGTTTTTTGAAGTAATATTTCGGTTTTCAGACTATCATCTTTCAGGGCAAAATATGCTTTGTCATAAAAAATGTCTGACAAATCGTATGCTCCCGTTTTAAAATAGCACTCTCCAATGCTCCTGTAGCTTTCTGCAGTATGTTGAGTACCGAGAAAGAGCGCACGGTTAAATTCCCTGGCAGCATCGCTGAAATTCTCTTTTTCGAATTGCTGTCTGGCAAACTGGTACGCCTGCTCTCCAACCTGTGCTGAAGAGGAAAAAATAAACAGGCTAAAAATCAGATATATATAGTTTCGTTTTTGTAACAATTTCATCTTCCTGTGAATGGTTGTATTTTCTAACTGCATTATATCCCCCATAAACATTTCCTGAATAATAACCTACAGCCATAGCTCCAAGGAACCATGTATATGGGTTTTTTATGCCGTATTTGTCATAAGCCCTGTATGCCAGGAATCCAGAAACAGATGTCATGAAAAAACCAACCAAACCATCGGCCCAGTTGCCGGCATACACTTTTCCTGATCCTGGAAGTACTGCAGAAAAAAGGGCGCCGAGGGCCGGATGTTTTCGGTTCATGTTTTTACTTTCATCTACCAGATTTAACAGGGGAGAGATGTTCGGTTCATTTCCACTAAGCTGAGCAGCAGCGTCCCAGGCTTTCTGCCATTCTTTTTGAACAAGTCGTGTGGAAACAATGTATTTTTGTTTATGTGAAAGGCAACAGTTTTTTTCAATAAAGGACATACAGGTTTCATAATCCCCGTTTTTAATCAGGAGGCTGGCATACAAAGTACCGTAGCTGTCGGGCATAAAACTCAGATTAGCATCGTGGCTGTAGTTTTTATACGCACTAAGAGCCTTATCCTTTTGATTGAGAATGGAGTATGTCTTAAACAGCATAAAGTTACTGACAGAATCACCGGGCTCAAAATATACCGCACGTTCAAATTCCTGAACGGCAAGACTGTATTGATTTGTGTTGAACAGATACTGTCCGAATTTGAGCGAATGTTCAAAATCATATGCCGTTTGCGAGAAGGCATAACCGGATAAGAACAATAAAGTAAGGAGGAGATTAATCTTTAACCGGGTCATAAAACTGTCCTGATTTATGTAAGGTGTAATACTTTGGAGATGCAAACGGATGACACCGGGTAAGCCGGTCGAAAATCTTAAAAACTGATTTTGGAAAGGGTTCCTGACGGAGACAATCTACAGCGTAGACCGAACAACTTGGATAAAAAACGCAGGACTGCATATCCTGTGAGGAGAAGAACGTTTTATATCCAACAAAAAGAACGGCAGCTGTAAATTCCAGTTCATTAGAGCTGTTTTTGATATAGGAATTATACGAGGTATGGCCAGAAACGTCAAAAAGGTTCTTCAGTTGCTGTTTTTCTTTCTGAGCCTTAATGCCGCCTGCAGTAAAAATAAGACCTGCAATAATGAGTAGTTTTAGTTTCATTGTGCAGGTATTTTAAAGTTATACATATCCTCGTTTGTAGTTTCATTCAGCTTTATATCAGCAAGATTGGTAATTTGCATGTACTGCGAAGAATCATTATAATAAGTCACGCTTAGAATCTCACTTGGTATTTCAGTGCCATCAATACTTTGATACTTTTTAAAGATCTGACGGCTGAGAATTTTCATATCCTTATCATAGATAACTACAGAATACAAACGTTTATCTTTATTAGCAACCAGAATTTTACCTACATATTTTCCAATTATTCCGTTCGGCAGCCATGATGTTACAACAACACCCTTTT
This sequence comes from Quyinboa sediminis, assembly GCF_042219855.1. NCBI lineage: Bacteria > Pseudomonadati > Bacteroidota > Bacteroidia > Bacteroidales > Quyinboaceae > Quyinboa > Quyinboa sediminis. The sequence goes on from NZ_JBHJHP010000001.1 coordinate 50,220, forward strand.
TTCGTTCTACATTTTTAATTTCAAATCCGGCATTATCCAAACCATAGTTGGCAAAGGTACTGCTCAATAAATAACTGAACATGGTATGCTCCGGCGGGATAACATTTCTTCTTGTTTCCATTAAAGTATCACCATGGTATACATATAGAAATGTGTCTTTTATAACATAAGTTTCTCTTTTAGGGAAGGTATTTTTAAAAACCAGGGTTTTAATATTTTTATCAAAATAAACTTCACCTTTTGTGACCCGGTACATACTGTCCAGACCCTTGGATTTAAAGAGAAAATCGGAATGTATCCGGTAAGCTTCCTGAGCTCTTCCTGTTACCGAAATAATTATTGCAGCAAAAATTATAAGGACAAATCTTTTCATAGAAAAAGTAAAAAAGCCCGGATTTTCACCGGGCTATGTAATTTTAATAAAATGCAATTCCTCCGACACCCCAGATTAATGTAGCTATTATACAACCCCAAAGGGCTTTTCTGGTTTCGTCTCTATCCTGGTCAGTAAGGAAGTAAACTAATACTAATCCAACTATACCAAATACACATCCCCATAAGAAAGAAGGAATACCAAGTGGAGGCCCCATCTCACCGTCTGCCGGCAAAGGCAATGATGAAGATGAACTGACTAATTCCAGATTAGTAACATCCTGTGAAGCCAGCTCCTCATAGGTGACATCATTTTGAGAAATCAGATTTGTTACATCGTCTATCTCTGCAAATGCGTCATAAATGGCGTCTTCACTGAAATTTACAACCTCCTGAGCTTCATTTGAAAGATCAGTACCGTTAAAAGGCAAGGCTCCTGCAAATGTCTGAGCATTAAAAAGTACTAATGCCAGCATTACTGAAGCAGTTTTAAGAAAAAGTTTTTTCATAATAGCTATTTTTAGTGATTGATTTTTAGTCGTAGCAGCGACTCATACAAATATAGGTTTTGTATATAAGAATTGCAATTTCAACAGAATAAAAAAAGCCAGCTTTAGAAGTGGCTTTTTTTATTTCAGTAATCTGTATTGCTAAATTAATATCCATAAAATGAATATGAGAATACAAGGCTTCCTACAAAATATAATCCCCATACACCTGCGTTAGCTATACAACCCCAAAGGGCTTTTCTGGTTTCATCTTTATTTTCTTCAGTTAATAAATATACCAGGAGCAAACCAACCCAACTGAGTAAGCAACCCCATAAAAATGAAGGTATGCCTAATGGAGGACCATCAACACCGCTTTCATCAGCGCTTAATGGTAAGGAAGCATCCATACTTACGTTTTCCAGTATTGAGTTATCAGTGATCTCATCTGCAGAGACATCGCTGGATAACAACATGTCGGATAACGCATCAATTTCCTGAAATTCACTGTAAATAGCATCTTCGTTGAAGTTAACCAGTTCCTGTGCTTCATCACTAAAATCTGTCCCTAATAAAGGAGATGCGAAAGTCTGCAGATTTAGCAGGATTAATGCTAAAAATACAGCTAAGAATTTTTGAAAAAATTTAGCCATGGTTATAATATTTGGGTTAATAATACGAATAACAAATATAGTAGATCAATTCTACATAGTCAAGAAAAAAGCCATCCAGATTTTATCTGAATGGCTTTCAATACAGTTTTATTTCACTTATTGGTTCACAGCCTCAACAATATAAACCGCATAAACAACACCTGCCAGGATGTAACTCATCAGGCAACCAGTGAATGCTTTTTTAGCTTCTCTGTTATCTTCTGTGATCACTTTTACCAGGATAATTCCGGTAACGCCACCAACACAACCCCATAAAAATGAAGGTATTCCAAATGCCTCATCCATAGCATAAGGATCATCTTCACTTGCCAGGGGCAGAAGAGCAGCAGCATCGTTTATGTTATCAGCATATTCCCCTAATACTGAACTTTCAAAAGAGTCATATATTTCACTCTCATTGAAAGCAAAGAATTCATCAATTTCATTGTCCGAATTCAGACTGGTTACATAATTTCCCGCCTGGGTCTGGCTGGTAAAAATGATTAAAGCAAACAATAGTGACGTAATTTTCAAGAGTCTTTTTTTCATAATTAAAATATATTAAGTGAGATGTTTTGTCTGTCGTATATTGAAACTAAAGTGATTATCAGGGCAACAGTATTAAAAAAACAGCCGGTAAATGCATTATTGGTTTGTTTTATGTTTCGGTCAGTGGCGGCATAAATAAACATAACGCCCGGCACACCAAAGGCACAACCCCACAGAACAGAAGGAATACCCATCGATGTTTTATAATTAATTTCTTCCCGAGACTGGTCAAAAGCAACATGTTCCTTGTTTAGAATTATACTGGACGGAATTTCTGCTTCCGCTGAATTGTTGTGCTTGTTGAGTTGATTAACAAAGTATTCTATTTCCGAAAATGCGGCATAGATTTGATCATCCTTGAAGTTTAAAATCTCATCCGCTAAAGATGAACTATTGTGTTCCGAATAAAAATCTGATGAATATGCAGTATTAGATATAAAAGCAAAGCATAGGATAATCCAAACAGGTATGTCCAAATTTTTCATTCAACAAGTAATTTGAATCAAATATAGTATAATTTCTCTTTATTCCTGCCTCATATACTTATAATTCAACATTAATTCCAAATACCAGTTCCTTTATAGGCGTTGAAAAGTTGGTATCAAAACCATAATCAAACCATTCAGTGTTCAGGTTTATGTCAGGATCAGCTCCTGAGTACTTTGTCCATGTAATCAGGTTTTTACCAGTTATATATAAGGAAAGGTTTTTAAGATGCAGTTTCCCACAAATATGTTCAGGAACACTATATTTAAGTGTTAAAGCTTTTAAACGTAAAAAAGAACCATCTTCTACAAAGCGGGTTGATCCTAACCAGTTATAGCCATATTGATATAATGCTCGTGGAATTTCTGCAATATCGCCGTCTTTTCGCCATCTATCATTTACAGCAACAGTTTGATTGTCGAATGAATACATGTTTTCGAGCTCCATCCTTGCCATGTTGACAACACTGTTTCCAACCCGAAAGTTGAAGAATGTCCCCAGCCACAATCCCTTCCATTTTAACTCAGGTCCCGCAGTTCCGGATAAAATTGGTCTGGCATCACCAATAACGGTAATATCTTTTTCATTTATGTAGCCATCATGGTTCAGATCCTCATAAATTGCATCGCCTCCCTGAAAATAAAAAGAATCTGAGCCGGGACCAAGTATTACCGGTAGTGGTTTCCCTTCGCTGTCTGTCATGACATTGCCCTTCTCATCCCTTGCAATGGGAGCATTTTCCTGACTGCCGGTAATATAATTATTATAGCGGTATACCCCCAGGTAATTATAACCCTTTATCTCACCAAATGGTTGATTGAGTTTTATTTCGCTGTAGTATGTTCCGTTGGGACCTGAAATATAAGGTGAGCTAGAATAGTTTAAGCTGGATAATGATTTTTGTCGAGTATTCAGTTGAATATTAAACCGGATAAAAAAATCTTGTTTTTGGATCAAATACGCATTCAGATCAATCTCCCAACCCTTAACATCGGTGCTTTGATATATCATTAATGGATGATCAATGATTCCCGATGTATATGGCATTGTGTTTTTTAGGATAAGTTGATCATTCAGGGAGTTTTTAAAGTAACTAATCTTCAGGTCAGCCTTATCCCTGAATAGTGACATGAAAAGGTCAAGATGTTTGTACTGAAAAGATTCTGTATTGTCAATTCTGGTGATTTCAATAGTTTGGTTTGTATACGAAGTAGTGGTGTAATAAAAGGAGTTTTGCTGATGAATTTTTCCAAGCGTCGCTTTTATTGCCATAGTACTAATAACTGGTTTTAAAAGGAAATACTTTTCATTTGAAAGGATCCATTTTACGCTTGATGAATAATTCAGGGCAGGATCGTATTCGATCTCTTCATATTTTTTTATTTCACTTAGTCCTGAAAACTTAAATTCATATTTGTGATAAGCCTTGTAACTAATTCCCGCTAAAATGTTACTGATATTTGTTTCTTTACCTGGTATGTTGGTATGGCTCTTATAAAAGGGACCTTCTGCTGAATCATTATATTTTAAATTTTCATGGCGAAAGTAATATTCACCGAATAATTTAACGCTGTGATTGATACCTATGTAGGGATTGAAAGAGATTTGATTCTGTAGATTGAAGTTCTTTGAAGTGTATTCGTAGTTAAAAGTTGTACCTTGTAATTCGGGATTGGATAAATAATGAAAGAGATCCGGTAAAAAATCGGTTCTTAAATTATTGTAATGAGTGAAGTCAATTCTTAGATTATAGCAAACCGCTTGTAAAGGATTCAACACTAGTTTTATACTCGGATTTATGCGTGGCAACTCAGTTGAACTTGAAGCAAAGTTGGCAAAAGCAACCGGGTTTGGGTAGTCTTCGCCCTGAAGACTTGGCCGAGGTAAAAAGAAATCATCAGTTTTTTGACCGTCAACTGTATATTCATAAACTGACATATTAGGCATCATTTTTAGAGCAAGTTCTCTAATATCCATGGCTTTATTGGATTTGTAATAATCTGTAAGGTAATGATGTGCATAATTGATACCTCCTGAGATGTACAGAAGGTCTTTAATTTTATAATCCAAAAACAACCTGAAATTATAGTCTGTATTTCCGGTATTCATAATGGTTCCAGATCCTTTGTTGAACATGGTACTGAACCGGTAGCCTAATCCATTACGCCGACCGTTTAGTGTTAAGGCATGTTCCTGCTGAAAACCGGTTTGCGTAATTGCACTAAACCAGTCAGTATTTTTATTATAATTATAGTAATCAATAAATGTAAGGTCATAATTAAACTCATCAATATCAGATGCATATTCATCGTTATATGGATTATATAATGCCTGTTTCATTACCATTGAATAATCATCCCCGCTTAGCATCTTATAACCGGGTTTTTCCCAGCTGACACGGGTTTTTAAACTATAGTTGATATTGAGTTTAGTGTCAGAAGCTTTTTTTGAAGTGATGTATATAGCTCCGTTTTTTGCAGCTGAACCGTAGCTCATCAAATCGGTAGGGTCAGTTAATATTGTAACAGTTTCAATTTCTTCTTCTGAAATTCCAAGCAAATTGGCTATGTCACTAAGATCTGCTGTGGCATAATTTATTATATCCGAACTAAAGGTGTAGTATGGCATTCCATCCAGAATAATCAGTGGTTGCCCGAACAGGTTTAGTTTGCTGGTACCGGTGACCTGCGAGGAAAGTCCCATGCCATATTGCCCGGCCTTCAGCATATTATTTCCCTGGATAGAATCGGGGGAAGAACCTGTAACAGGAAAGAGGTTCGATACAGTAATGAATATGGTCAGAATCAAACAGAATTTTAGGGTTTCTTTTTTCATGGTTACATGATGTTATAATCCAACATTAATGCCAAAAATCACTTCGCGAATTGGTACTGCATAGTTAGAATCAAAACCGTAATTATACCAGTCTGTATTCAGATTAATGTCAGGATCCGCTCCGTTGTACTTTGTCCAGGTGATCAGGTTTTTACCAGTAGCATAAAAGGACAGGCTTGTCAGATGCAGTTTCCTACAGATATGTTCAGGCAAAGCATATTTAAGCGTTAAAGCTTTTAAACGCAAAAATGAACCGTCTTCAACAAAGCGGGTTGATGCCAGATTGTTGTAACCAGAGGATAATAAAGCTCTTGGCATCGTAGTTACATCTCCGGGTGTTCTCCATCTGTCAAGCGTTTCGACTGATTGATTTGAGGTTGAATACATATTCACCAGATTCATTCCTGTAAGATTAACAACATCATTGCCATAACTGAAGTTAAAAAATGTTCCCAGCCAGAAACGCTTATATGTTAAATCAGGTCCGAATGTTCCTGTAAGTAATGGTCTGGTGTTTCCTATAACGACTAGATCATTCTCATCAATGGTCCCGTCAAAGTTCTGATCCTGGTATTTAGCATCTCCACCCTGAAAGATATAGTTTACATCATTTGCTTTGTAAGTAACAGGAACAGGATATCCGTTTATATCTCTGATAATATTTCCATTTACATCTCTGGCAACAGGTGCATTTTCCTGTGAACCGGCAATATAAGTGTCGTATTGATATACCCCCATATATTTAAGTCCTGTAATTTCTCCAAAAGCATTTTGGGTATTAACATGATTCAGATAGTTTAAATCCCATAATTCATTCAGAGTAAAAGAAGTTGGATAGTTTTTTTCAGCAATGTATTTTTTACTCCAATCCAGTTGCATGAAGAAATTGATAAGGAATTCTGTTTGTTTGACAATCTTGGTGCTAAGATTTATTGCCCAACCTTTTATTTCTGTATTTTGAGTTAATCCAAATACATCACTGTATCCACTAGCCGGCTGAAGGATGGTTGGAACCGGCGAATTCTTCAATGAGTTTTGAAAATAGCTTATATTTAACGTTGATGTATGATTAAGAATTTCAAGATACAGGTTAGCTTCCTTACGTAAAGTTTGTTCAATGCCTTCTGTATTTAACCTTAGTGTTGAAGAAGGGATGTACTTGTAGGCTTCAGTATAATAGGCGCCAGGGAAATTAATGCTTCCCAAAGATGCATTTAAAGCGGTATGATTTAATACATGATTTTGTTTAAAAAAAGGTTCATTTGAAATAATCCATTCAGCATGTACACCATAGTTGTATGTTCTGTCCAGTTTTTTATTCGCTATTTTTATTCTTTCTGAAGAACCGTTTATTTCAAACAGATATCTGTCAAGCAAATTGTAGTGCAACCCTGCCAAAAACATATTTGACTTTTCATTATAAACTATTGGGTCGTATATGTATTGGGATGAGAAACCGGTTTCGGTTTCTTTAATAATGTTTTTCGTTGACTGGAAATGATATTCACCTGATATGGATAATTTCTGATTTTTTTTAGTGAGGAGTTGATACGTAAAAGTGTTTCGAATATTTAATATGCCGTTCTTATGATTCGTACTCGAAATATTTTCTGCAATTTGATCAAATGAGAAGATGTTGAAAAGATAAGGATTGATTACGTTATTTTCTATTTGAAACTGGTTAAAATCAAGTTTGAAATTGTACAACAGAGCTTTTAGTGGATTTAGTTCTATATTTATAACTGGTGTAAGTTGTGACACCAAGATATTGTTCTCTGAGTATTCTGCATAAGCTACGGGATTTGGAAAATTATATCCCTGAAAACTTCGCGATGGCAAAAATAATTTACTTGTCTTTTCACCTTCGTCCGAATATTCATATACGGACATGTTGGGCATCATTCTTAATGCCAGTTCTCTGATGTCAGAAAAGGTTTCAGGGATATTGCAATTTTCAGAAGTAAGTTTATTGTAATTAAGCCCGGCAGAGACATATCCGATGTTTTTTATTTTGTAATCCAATAATAATCTGAAATTGTAATCCTTGCTTCCTGTATTGATAATGGTTCCCTTACCTTTTCTAAACATAGTTGATGCTCTGTAGCCGATGCCTTTTACGCTTCCATTAAGCGATAAGGTATGCTCCTGCAAAAATCCGGTTTGTGTGATTTCCTTAAACCAGTTTGTATTCTGGCCAAAATTGTAATAGTAATATGGTTCTGTAGGCTGGTAAAGAAGTTCCTTATGTGTATATACCTCCAAAGGTGTCCCATATCCATTCATGTAAGCCTCTTTTATAAGTGTGGCATACTGTTCGCCACTTAACACGTCGTAAGCTGCCTTTTCCCAGCTGACACGGGTTTTTAAACTATAGTTGATATTGAGTTTAGTGTCAGAAGCTTTTTTTGTAGTGATATATATAGCTCCGTTTCTTGCAGCTGAACCGAAGCTCATTAATTCGGTAGGATCAGTTAATATTGTAACTGATTCAATTTCTTCTTCTGAAATTCCAAGCATATTGGCTATGTCACTAAGATCTGTGGTGGTATAATTTATAATATCTGAACTGAATGTATAATATGGCATTCCATCCAGAATAATCAGTGGTTGCCCGAACAGGTTTAGTTTACTGGTTCCGGAAACCTGCGATGATAGTCCCATGCCGTAGTTCCCGGCTTTAAGACTGTTCTTTGCTGATATCGTATCTGTTTGTGCCTGAAGTAAAGTTGGCTGATAAAGAATAAACGCAAAAAATATGCATGGGATATAACGTCCGATAAATAATGACAACAACAGGTTTTTCATGTTTTGATTCCGTCAGCGTTAATGATTTGTGGTAAACAGATTAAAAGTAATGTTTTAATTGATCGGATCAAAAATATGCAACAAAAAAGAGCCACCCATTGGCAGCTCTTTATTATTTTAAAATGCGATAATTCACTTAAAATCTTCCGATTCCTGATCCTTCGATTGGGATCAGCGCCTATTTTCAGGAGAGCAAATTTATCTTGTGTCTTAATGATCACATATTCATTCCACCGCAAACATGCAGTACCTGTCCGGTGACATATTGCGAGAGGTCAGAAGCAAGGAAAATACAGGCATTGGCCACATCTTCAGGTGTACCACCACGTTTCAATGGAATTGTTTTAGCCCATTCCTGTTTAACTTCATCAGACAGTTTATTGGTCATTTCAGTAATGATGAAACCCGGTGCGATTGCGTTACTTCTGATACCGCGTGATCCAAGTTCTTTGGCAACAGATTTTGTAAAACCAATCATCCCGGCTTTAGACGCGGAGTAGTTAGCCTGGCCGGCATTTCCACTAACGCCAACCACAGAACTCATGTTAATAATGGATCCGGCTCTTTGTTTCAGCATGATAGGCTGAACTGCTTTTGTGAAGTTGAAAACAGACTTCAGGTTGACGTTGATTACAGCATCCCACTGTTGTTCTGTCATACGCATCAGTAAGGTGTCCATTGTTATCCCGGCATTATTAACCAGTATATCAATCTGTCCGAAATCATTTTTTATGGCTTCAACAACCTGCTGAGTTTCTTCAAATTTACTGGCATCCGAAGCATAACCTTTTGCCTTTACACCAAAAGCTTCGATTTCTTTTTCCGTAGCCGTTGCATTTTCGTCAATTCTGAGGTCTGTGAATGCAATATTGGCACCTGCTTTGGCAAATTCAATGGCAATAGCCTTACCAATACCACGGGCTGCCCCTGTTATTAAAGCTGTTTTCCCTTCAAGTAGTTTCATTTTGTTATATTTTTATTAAACCGCGACAAATATACAAACTTAAGCGAACCATTTTATAATAATAACTTAAATATACTGCTATAGTTTAGGTGGTATTTTTGATTATCAGGTTGTTACACTCATTGTGCCATGATCCTGCACCTGTGGTTAAATGTTTCATACTGGATATAACGGTTGTTTTTCAATATAAATAAGCTAAAATGCAGTGCCGGCTTATTGTTGAAAATTGGAATGCATTATCTTTGTTGTTTATTGATGAAGAAAAACACTTTTAATATTATAGTAAAGCAAAAGTGCAATATCAGTTTATCATAACAATTACCGAGCATCGCTACCTGGGGTGGATTGTCGTTCCTACACTGGTTAAAAGGACGAATGAATCATTTATCACCTTTCATGAACAGGCATCTACATTTCATTTTGGAAAGGATGGATATGAGTTTGAAGCGCATGAAAAGCAGATAATTAAGTATTTCGAGAAGTTTTCGGAACATAATCTGGCTGCGCTGTTCAGTAAAACTAAAACAGTTAATGAGTTTTTCAGTCAGCTTACACTTGACCGGTTTGAGGAAAGAATCCGGCCGTTTATAGAGGAGTGGGCCGGAAAAATGCTGCTTTTAATTGTGGAGTACGAAATCCCGGTTTTTATCCGTAAACCCAACTATAACAATCTGTACGATGCCGATCAGTTAAAGATGGCCGGATCAGATTCAAAAACCATCTTTAATTTTAATGACGAAAAAACAGCCATTCATTACAGCCTTTCAATCCGGCACAGGGGAGAGGATATCAAATTACTGAATAAAAGTCTGCTCATCTTGAGTAATTCACCGGCCTGGGTAGTCATAGGCCATTCACTTTTCAATTTTAATGATGTGGATGCCAAAAAGCTGCAACCCTTTACAAAGAAAAGGCATATCGAAATTCCGGGATCAGCCAGAAATAAATACATGGAGACCTTTGTGCTCAATGCGATTAAAAACAACACAGTATTGACAAAGGGGTTTTCTATTATTGATAAGGAACCGGAACATTCAGCACATTTATTTCTGGAAGAGGACCTGGAAGGGCAACCTGTTCTGAGTCTCAAATTTAAATATGGTAACCGCTATTTTATTCGTAGTGGTAAAAAAGCTGTTGATGTAAGTTTTTATAAAGAAAATGATACTTATATATTTCAACGCTTTAACCGCAGATGGATTTGGGAAGAGCAGCTGGAACAGAAACTGACCGAAACCGGCTTAAAGAAGAAGCAGAATGCATTTTTCAGGCCGGAAGGATTTACGGATAATACATCGGTTAATCTTTATGTCCTGGTCAACTGGATCAACCAAAACACAAAAAAGCTGAATGAACTGGGTTTTGAAATAGATCAGAGTCATTATAAAACAAACTACTATACCGGACATATTGATTTGTCAATGGATATGTCGGATACCATAGACTGGTTTGAACTATATGGTACGGTAAAGCTCGGGGACTACAAAATTCCGTTTATCAGGTTTAAAAAGCATATACTAACCGGAACACGTGAATATCAGCTGCCTGATGGTGAGGTGGTTGTATTGCCTTTGGAATGGTTCACCCGTTACCAGGAGATCTTTAAGTTCAGTAAGGAAAAAGATGAAAAAATAGTCCTGGATAAAATCCATTTTAATCTGCTTCAGAACCGTGATGTAAGGCAGGTAGATCGTGAAGTGCTGGAAGATGTGTATTCGCACAGACCTGATATCAATATACCTGTTCCCGAAAGTTTGAATGCTACCCTCAGAACTTATCAGAAAGAAGGGTATTCATGGTTAATGCATTTACGTAAAAATGAATTCGGGGGATGTCTGGCAGATGATATGGGGCTGGGAAAAACGCTTCAGGCCTTAACGGTGTTGCAGTATATTTATGAGGGGAGTTTCGGAACAAGAAAGCGCAAAACAGTCAACCGTATCATTGATGATACAAAACCAAAAGAACAGCTGAATCTTTTTGACCAAAAGTTAAGTGATGAACCGGAAACTGAGGCCGAAGCACATCGGTTGCCGGCCAGCATTATTGTAATGCCTAAGTCCTTGTTGCATAACTGGCAGAACGAGATAAAGAAATTCTGCCCCGGGATGCTGGTGTACACGTATACAGGAAATAAACGCCTGCGTTCTATGGATATCTGGAAAATATTCAGGCATTTTAATGTTATTCTGACCTCTTACGGCGTGGTTCGGAATGACCTCGCATTTTTGAAAACCTATCAATATCATTATCTGATTCTGGATGAAAGCCATTTTATTAAAAATCCGTCATCTAAAATCTACCGGGCTGTCAATCAGCTGGAAGCAAAACACCGGCTTGCCATAACCGGAACACCCATAGAAAACTCACTGCAGGATCTTTGGGCGCAGTTCAATTTCATCAATCCCGGCTTACTTGGGTCTCAGAATTATTTTAAAAACCACTTTGTTATTCCCATTACTAAAAACAAGGATGAGAAGCGTGAAGAACGTCTGCAGAAGATTATTCAACCTTTCATCCTTAGAAGGACCAAGCATCAGGTGGCCAAGGATTTACCTCCTTTACATGAACAGGTCTTATATTGTGCAATGACGGATGACCAGAAGCAATTGTACGAAAAGGAAAAATCAGGAATACGCAATAATCTGCTGCAAAATATTGAACAGGCAGGTGTGGATAAAACGCGACTTCTGGCACTTCAGGGTTTAATGCGTCTGCGCTTAATGGCAAATCATCCGGTTCTGGTTAATAAGGATTATGAAGGTGATTCTGGTAAGTATGACCGGATCAAACGCAACCTGAAAAACCTGAAAGCTGAGAAACATAAGGTGCTGGTGTTTTCTTCATTTGTTAAACATTTAAAGATACTTGAAAAATACTTTCAGAAGAAAGACTGGAAATACAGTATGCTTACCGGCGCAACGGAAAACAGGGAACAGGTGATTGATGCATTTATGAACGATCCGGATAATCATGTGTTTCTGATCAGTCTGAAAGCAGGTGGTGTCGGATTGAACCTCACCGAAGCTGATTACGTATTTATTATTGATCCGTGGTGGAATCCGGCTGCCGAGATGCAGGCTGTTAACCGGGCTCATCGTATTGGGCAGGATAAGCACGTAATGGTTTACCGCTTTATTACAAGCGACTCCATTGAAGAAAAAATAAGCAAATTGCAGGAAAAGAAAAGTGAGCTGGCCAGTACATTTATCAATACCAATAATCCTTTTCAAAACCTCTCTCAGAAAGAAATTGATGAGTTGTTTAAATAGTTGGCGGTAGCCTTCAATGTCAGTATACAGTTATAATTTCCAACACATACCTTACAGGTTCTTCTGCTTTAAATATTAAAATATTTGCAGAAGATGCTGATAATTAAGTTTATACTGTTAAACATTTAAAGAACCGGTATTATAGTTAAGGGGATACTTAAGATTTATTAATGTACCGGACTACAATGATTATAAAATCTAAATTATAACTTACAAAGTTAACCAGAAGTCAGGTTAACTATAAAAAGTTTTTAGATTCTAATCATTTAGCTATTTTTAAGCTTTGTTACAAGAAACACAATTTTGAATAAAGACAAATATTTCTGCCTGCGTTTTTACATGTTATTACTATGTATGTTCTCTTTGCTCGCGAACAGCAGTAGTCAATGTAATATACAGATGGTAAATGTTGAGCGACACGGAATATCACCTGAAATTTTCAGTGGAAAGATCTACATTCCGGATTTAAATGTAACCAAGGGATCACCATATTTATTTGAAAACGGTTTCCGAAAGGGGATTATTTATATGGGACAGATGGGATTTGAGGATGTACTTATAAATATTGATATCACCAGGCAGTTGTTAATTATAGAAACTGGTGAAAAATCTTCCTATTCAAAAATCATCATTCCACATCAAAAGGTTGATAGTTTTTTTGTGGATGGAACAAAATTTATCTGGTCCGATAAAATCGAGAATGGCAGAGGATATTTAAAAAGGGTCAGTACAGGAAAATTGAGTTTATATATTATCACAAAAAACAGAAGAGTTATCGATCAGCAACAGCAATCATTTAAATATACAAAAAAGCAGAATGGTTGGTATCTACAAAAGGATGATGCCATTAAAAAAGTAAACTCCCGTAAAAAAATGATAAAATTTCTCTCTGAACAAAATATGGATGTTCAGAAATCCTATGTAAAAAAACATGTTATCTTATGGAGGTGGTATGAAAATTCAGCCAAAATCGAACTTGTAAGATATCTTAATTCAATGGATCATAAATGATTAAGTGGGTATACAGCATATTATTTTTTTTATTACTTCCCCAGTTATATGCACAAAACGCTGATGCCAGGGTAAGTCTAAGATTACATAATAATTCATTAATTGAAGTATTTACAGATTTAGAAAGTCAAACAGGTTTTAAATTTGTGTATAGGGATTCAGATTTACCATCCGAAAGGATTACATACAAAAAAGATAGTATTGATTTTGGAGAAGCATTAGAAATCATTTTAACTGCTTATAGTTTAAATTATACAACACTTGGGAAGTACATTTTTGTATTAAAAGACGTTTTGGTAACTGATGAGTTATCTCTTCTTCATAAAACAGCTGCATCAACGGAATCTGACAGTTTGGATGCTAAAGAAGATTATTTACAACAAAGAGTTTTGAATGGCATTGAACCAGACCAGCCTGAGCAGATTTCAATCGGAAAACCAGGAGGAGGTTCTTTAAACAAGGTTTTAGTCCGCGGTAGGGTTACCAGCGCCGATACAGGAGAACCGTTAATCGGGGTAAGCTTTAGTATTCAGAATTCAGTGCAGGGAGCTGTTTCTGATTTTAATGGTATCATTTCACTTTCATTATATCCAGGAAATTATGCAGTTAGAATCTCTTCTGTTGGTTTTGAATCACAAAACATTAATTTTAATGTACTGGGCGATGGCCAATTTTCAGTGGAAATGTACCCCAGCATAATCTCCTTAAAAGAAATAAAGGTAAAGAGAGAAACCAATTCATTATTAAACAGAACAGTTACAGGACTTGAACAGGTTGAATTAGAATCTATCCGGGACATGCCTGTTCTTATGGGTGAACGTGATATATTAAAATCATCGCAGTTGTTGCCGGGAATTGTGACGGTAGGAGAAGGATCGGCAGGATTAAATGTAAGAGGAGGGAATGCGGATCAAAATATGTTTCTAATTAACGGATTACCCGTATATAATACCTCACACCTGCTCGGTTTTTTCTCAGCTTTTAATTCAGATGCACTGGATAATTTCAATATTTATAAAGGTAATCTTCCGGTTAAATATGGTGGACGTTTATCTTCAGTTTTTGATATTACCACACGCGAAGGTAACAGAAAGCAGTTTAAAGCCCATGGTGGTATTAGTCCTGTCTCTGTATTTTTTACAGCGGAATCTCCTGTTGTGAAAGATAAAAGTGCCATATTGTTCAGCAACAGAATTACATGGTCTGATGTTTTATTAAAACAGGTAAAAGAACCTGATATCAGGGACAGTGAAGCAGGTTTTGGCGATTTTTTATTATCGTATAATCAGGATTTTTCTGACAAGAATAATCTTCGGATATTTGCATATTACAGTAAGGATAATATAAAAATTGCCAGTCTGAACCAACATCAGTATTCAACACTTGGGAGTACCATAAGATGGAACAGCAGTATTAGCAGAGCATTGAAACTTAATACAGAAGCTGTGGCAATGCAATACACTTCACTTAACAGTAATATAGCAGATAAATCGTCTGCATACACTCAGGAATGGGGGTTGGGACAGTATCAGATTAACAGCCAGTTACAATATATATCTTCAAAAAATTATATAGCTCAGGCAGGTATAAGCTCAATTTTATACAATCATCGAAGGGGAGATCTGGTCCCATTTAACACCGATTCACATATCGGTAAATTGAATCTTCCTGTAGAAAATGGCTTAGAAAGTGCCGTATATGGTTCTGTGCAGTGGAATGTGAATCAGAAACTATCTTTCAATGCCGGACTTAGAGTTAGTTTTTATCAAATGGTGGGGGGAGGTAATGTACTTCAGTATGCTAAGGATGCACCACCTGAAGGTCTATTTGTAACCGATACTTTACATTTTAGGAATGGTGAAATCAGTGCTTCATCTGTTAACCCTGAACCAAGATTTGCTTTAACATATAAGCCCGGAAAATATGATGCATTTAAGTTCTCCTATAACAGAACAAGCCAGTATATATTTATGTTAAGCAATACTGTAGCCATTGCACCAGGTGATCAGTGGAAATTGTCAGATTATCATATTAAACCTCTTATTGGTGATCAGGTGAACATTGGATTCTATAAAACCATTCCATGGTACGGCCTGGAAACATCTGTAGAGTTATTTGCCCGGAGAAATGTAAATATTCCTGAATATATAGATGGTGCCGATTTTAAAGGCAATGAATATATTGAACAGGTTACCCGGGCCGGAACAAACACGGCTTATGGAGCTGAGTTTTTATTGAAGAAAAAAGGAGGCCGTTTCAACGGTTGGTTGTCATATACATACAGCAGGTCTTTTATGGAAGTGAATGGTGAAAATAACTGGGAAGATATTAATTATGGAATCAGATATCCCGCAAATTTTGACAGACCTCATGTTTTAAACCTTGCAACCACTTTTAGATACAACAGAAGATTTATGTTCTCCGGGAATTTCGTATATAATACAGGAAGACCTGTTACATTACCGGAAGATTTGTGGTTTCTAAACGGAATATCTCTGATAAATTATTCGGACAGAAATCATTACAGAATTCCAGATTATATAAGAACAGATCTTTCTTTAAGCATTGAAGGGAATTTAAAAAAACAGAAATTTCTTCATAGCTCATGGTTGTTCAATGTATATAATGTGTTTGGAAGAGATAATATTTACTCCATATTTTTTAAAAATGAAAACGGCAGGATGAACGGCTATACTTATTCAGTTATTAGTGTTCCTGTTTTTACTGTGTCATGGATATTTAAACTTGGTAATTATGCGAATTAGTTTGTTGTCGATATTTTGCTTATTACTATTAAACAGCTGTATAGACAGTTATCATTTTTCGCGTGAAAAGAATGATGATCAAAGACCACTGGTTATTTATGGCTCTTTAACGGATCAACCTGGAACTTCTTTTGTTGAAATCAGTTATGCCACGGACCCTGGGAGTCCTTCAACTAATGAAGTGTCTGGTTGCGATGTAGAATTAATCAGTAGCGAAGGAAAAGTATACAATTATCATGAAACGTATGCAGGTCGATATGAACTGGAGATTAGTGCCGGTCAGATTGATACTACAATCACTTATTTTCTTAGATTGAATGTTCCAAACAGGGGAGTGTACGAATCTGATCAGGAAGGTTTCGAAGAATCATCAGAAATCACATCTGTGTATGGAGAACGCGATGATAAAGCAAATTATGATGGATCAGATACAATACAAGGCGTACAGTATTACGCGGATATTAGAGGACGTGACAATGATGGACGCTATATGCGATACGAGGTTATTGAAACCTGGGAAGATTACTCCCCGTTTATATTCGATGCTTATTATGACGGAGAACTTCATATTGGAAGAGATGAATCGTTAAAGCATTGTTACAAAACAACACCTGTAAACAAAATATTTACTTTATCCACTGCACCACTGACAGAAAACAGTTTTAATGGCTATAAACTGCAATATGTGGATAATACAACACAAAGGCTGTACTATAAATATACGTTTCTGGTGCGACAGTTGACTGTGAGTGAGAAGGTTTGGAACTTTTGGGAAACACTAAAGAAGAATAATCAGGATAATGGTGGATTATATGAGACTCAACCAGCTGATGTAAAAGGGAACATTCATAAGTTAGATTCAGATGAAGAAGTTCTCGGTGTTTTTGAAGTTGCAGCGTTAAAGGAAAAGCGAATTTATATTGATGATCAGTACGGCATGAAATTCAGGCTTGGTTTGTATTGTGAATTATATGAGATGGAAATGGGTTTTACTCCTGATACAACAAAGTATCCTCAGTATATTACCATTGTAGATGGTGCATTCTGGACTGCTCATCAAATGTGTTACGATTGCAGATTAAGAGGAGGAACTTTGGAGCCTCCGGATTTTTGGATATGGGAATGAGATTAATACTGGTAAATATAGGATTTTATTTATGCTTGTTTTACGGCATTGCTAATGCTGCACAGCATGAAAAAGCTGCATTTTTGTTCAACACTGAAAGACAAATTTATGCATCAGGAGAGAAGGTACAATTTGCTGTGATTTTTAAAAATGACCTGAGAGATTTGGGACAGGTTCTAACGATTGAATTATTGACATTGGACAGCCGGTTAATAAAAGGTGCAAAATATAATCTACACCTCCCGGTAACATATAATTCATTTGAACTTCCACCTGACCTTGACGCAGGAAATTATATTTTGTGTGCATATGCATCAGGGTCTGGTTTGTATATTACTCCCGCAATGCAACTTATTTCTGTAGTTTATAAGGGCAACCTGCTTCCTCCCTGCATTGTCAGTTCTTCCAAAACTTCAGATTCTGATGAGATCATTGTAAAAACAATAAAGAATGATGAAAGGGTTGAATCACCTTCAACCTTGCTTGTTCAATTGCACAATGTTGGGATGAAAGTGGAAGGTTCACTAAGTCTTGCAAGATCACCTGCAGTTTCTACTCTCTCATTCAGTAAAACAGCTGAGACGAAAACAATGGTTGATGACCCTGATGTGAACAAAAGAGGAGCTTTGATTACCGGTGAGATCATGAATGAGAGAACGGGTAATCCGGAAGCTTTTAAGAGGGTTGATTTCTCAACTCTGGCAAATCCAGGCATGTTTTTATCCTGTTCAACCAATGAAAAAGGAAAATTTGAAATGTACTTTCCCTTTCCGATGTCATCAATGGAGATCATAATTTCAGCTCATACATCAGACAGTGTTTCGATTACTTTAGACAACCAATATCGAATTCCAAAAACAGAATTAACTCATTTTGAAAATAGTGTTGTCAGATTGGATACGATTTCTGATGCCTATGAGAATACAGCCCTGGAGATTTTTAAAGTCTCTCAACTAAAGGCATACTTTACATCAGATATTAAACAAATAAAAGACTCTGTCACTATGCGTTGGTTTTATGGCGAACCAGATTATTCCATTGAACCTGATAATTTTATACAGCTACCAACAATGGAAGATTATATTCTGGAACTTATCCCCGGTACCTATTCGAGAACTGAAGGAGATAAGAAGAAAATAGAGATTGTTCAGAAAAACAGTTTCTATGCCGGTTATGAACCATTATTGTTAATTGATGGAGTACCTGTATATGATCATAAGACTTTCCTTAGTATTAATGTCAGGCAAATTTCAAAAATTGAACTGGTCAGATCGCTATACAGACATGGCGAATATCTTTTTGGAGGCATTATAAATGTTATAAGTAAAGAGAATAATCTGGCAGGCATGAAACTGAAGGGTAATCACCGAGTATTTAATGTTGACTTTTTAACACCCGATGTTTCATGCAAGATATCGAAAATGGAGAAATCTGCAAATGTTCTGGTTGATTATGGCTACTGGAAACCTGATATTGTACTACAAGAAGGACAGTTTGAGGAAATCGAAATAGCAAAACCGTTTGTTGCAGGGGAATATGTTCTATCCTTTAAGGGTCTCGATGTCATGGGGCATATAAGAACTGCTACCTATGTATTAAATATAGATAAGTAAATAACCAAGTGATCAGCAAAAAATTTATTAACGAAATGAGTAACTCCAAATCATTAGAACAAATCCGTCAGGATAATGAAACTCGTGCTGAGAGACTTGAAAAAGAGCTCGCACAAATGACAGAAGAGGAGCGGGAGGAGTTTTTAAAAGCCTCTCGTTCCCTTGGGGAGAAATTCAAGGAGCAAGGGTTTGACTTTGAGTGAAACTTAAGTCAGATCAAATCAGGACATAGTATTAAGAATATTTCCTCAATACTTTTAAAAACCATCAGAACTTCATCTTTGGTTTTTTTAAGTAAAAATTATCCTAATTATAACTGCAAAGCTGGTTTCCTTTATCCATTCGTTATAAACTGTTCTTTTTTTTTATAATTTTATCCCCTCGGTATGAAAAAAATGATGACATTAAATTGCTAAACTAAGACTATAAAAACTTCCTTTAAATGAATAATGAAGCCCATGCCAGAATTAAGATCAATAAGCTGCTTGAAGAAGCAGGGTGGAGGTTTTTTGATTCTGAAGAAGGAAAGGCAAATATTCTGCTTGAAAATCATGTTAAGATAAAGCGGCATGAAATAGATGCCTGGGGCAATGATTTTGAATAGACGAAGCATGGTGCACTGGATTTTTTACTGGTCGATTCTGACAATAAACCGCTGGAATTTCGGCGGGAAACCGGCGGACTATAAAAAACAAAGGTTATGCAAAAATGCATAACCTTTTGATTTTCAGTCAGTCGGGATGACTGGATTCGAACCAGCGACCCCACGCCCCCCAGACGTGTACTCTAAACCGGACTGAGCTACATCCCGTATTTTGTTAAAAGGATCGATTTCCTTTAACCGAGGCGCAAATATAGTAAAATCATTTTTTTGTTTACATTTTTTGGTTTTTTAATTTTTCAGCGTACTTGTTTTTAGTCTGATGGCTCGATTTAACATTATCTCAAAATGTTAAAAATCAAATGATTAATGATTTTAACAGTTTATAACATTTTGATTATTAGCAAGTTGTGCTTGTTAAACTTTGTTAATCGATATTGCAATGCAAAGGCAAGATGTATATTTGTGTTCATGAAGAGATTTTACATATGGATTTTAGCAGCTGTGGTGGCAATCTGTTTTATAGGTTTGCTTTTTATACAGTTTGTATTTGTATCCCGTATGGTGCATGAGCGGAATGATCTTTTCAATCAAATCGTAAATAATTGTATTACCAGGGTAATTCAGACTATGGAGACTGAAGAAATGCTGGCAGAAGATACTGTAACAGAAGCAGCGCCGATCCTTGGAGGTGGGCAGTATTCCATTAAAATACAATCTGAGCGGTTTAATTATCAGATCAAAGATGAGAATGGTGAACCCAAGCTGGTTGGAACATATGAAAAATCGATTCAGAATTTATCTAATAATCCCAGGCTTAATCTCAACCGTAATAAGCCGGAAACATTTGCTTCAAGGCAGATGGAGCTTAATGAGAGGATAAACGGAAGGGTCAAGCAAAAGCGGGATAAACTAAGTCATATTCAAAAGTTACTCGATATTGAGGACAGGCCGGTTATTAACAGGATCAACCCGGAAAAGTTAAAAAGTGAACTGAGCAATGAGTTTTCAGACAACGGTATCAGTTTACCATTTTTTGTAACCGTCGTGGATCATGAGGGGGATACTGTTTATAATAACGATCCGGCAGGAATTAAAAACATCAATGCGGTTTATAAAAGACATCTGTTCCCCAATGATATTCATCCTAAAGCCCATTTTGTTTCCGTTTATTTCCCAACCAAAAAAAGTTACATTTTCCAGTCCATGAGACTGGCGACTCCAACCCTGGTTTTTGCAACTATTCTTATTGTGTCAATTGTGCTCATGATTTATATTCTGTTCAAACAGAAAAAGTTGTCAGAAATTAAGAATGATTTTATTAATAACATGACGCATGAGTTCAAAACGCCGATTTCAACCATATCGCTTGCCTCGCAAATGCTTAAGGATACGGGAGTGTCAAAAACACCTCAGAGCCTCAGCCATATTTCCAGGGTCATTCATGATGAAACCAAGCGACTGGGATTTCAGGTAGAAAAAGTGTTACAGATGGCTATTTTTGACAGAGATAAAAGCCGTTTGAAACTTAATGAATATGATATTAATGAACTGATTCATTCGGTAGTTACTAACTTTTCGCTCAAAGTTGATAGTAAGGGTGGCCATATTGAAGAAAAACTTGAAGCGGAACAAAGTTTTCTGTCGGTTGATGAACTGCATTTTACAAATGTTATTTTTAACTTACTTGATAATGCATTAAAGTATTGTCACAGAGAGCCTCAACTGGAAATTAAGACATGGAATGAAAAACAAAAGCTCTGCATAAGTGTTAAAGATAATGGTATTGGTATAAAGAAAGAAAATTTAAAACGCGTATTCGAAAAATTTTATCGTGTGCCAACCGGAAATGTTCATAATGTGAAAGGATTTGGACTTGGTCTGGCATATGTTAAAAAGATCATAGATGATCACAACGGAACTATTCGCGTTGAAAGTGAAGTAAACACAGGTACAACATTCATAATTTGTTTACCCTTAAATAACCCATAGTGATGGAAGAAAAATTCAAAATTCTATTAGCCGAAGACGATGAGAATCTTGGCATGTTATTACGGGAGTATCTCATGGCAAAAGGTTTCGAAACCGTGTTAAAACCAGATGGTGAAGCTGCATATGATGCTTTTATGAAGCAAAAATATGACCTTTGCATCTTAGACGTTATGATGCCTAAAAAAGATGGGTTTTCCCTGGCTCAGGATATACGTGTACTCAATTCTGAAATTCCGATTATCTTTTTAACAGCTAAGTCGCTTAAGGAAGATATCCTGGAAGGATTTAAAATTGGAGCAGATGATTATCTGACCAAACCTTTCAGTATGGAGGAATTACTCTTTAGAATCGAAGCAATATTAAGGAGAACTTCGGGTGTGAAACAGAAAGAGCAGCAGACTTATCAGCTTGGTAAATATGCTTTTGATACGCAGAAACAGACACTTTCTGATGATAATGAAACCGTAAAGCTGACAACGAAAGAGTCAGAGCTGTTAAAACTGTTATGCTCTCATGCGAATGATGTTCTGGAAAGAAATTATGCATTAAAGAAAATCTGGATTGATGATAATTACTTTAATGCCCGTAGCATGGATGTTTATATTACCAAGTTAAGAAAGCATCTGAAAGATGAACCGGGAGTTGAGATTATCAATATTCATGGAAAGGGATATAAGCTGATAATTGGCTGACCTTCTCTTTAGAACAATACAGGACTGTTCATAAAGCATTATTCGGATTGTTGAGAGCGCAGCACTGCGAGCTATAGAGCAAATTCGTCAATGACTTTTTGGAACAGTCTTTTTTTTGCCTGTCCATTTAACCTGTATCTCTTAAACCTGAAAAAATAGAACAAAAAGAGGTTGAAAATTGTACTAATGTTTTAGTACGTATTTATTTTTTTTGATCTTTGCGGCCATGTTGATTGAGAAATTTTTTAACGGTATAATAATAGGACTTTTAGCATCTGTTCCTTTAGGGCCAATTGGGATTCTTATTATCCAGCGGACCATGAATAAAGGACGTATTTCCGGATTGGCATCGGGCCTTGGAGCTGCCTTTTCCGATATGATTTATGCTATAATTGCTGGATTCAGTATTTCCTATATTATCGATTTTGTAAAGGAACAGCAAAGCTGGATTCAGCTTTTTGGTAGTCTGGTAATGGTTGTATTTGGCTATTTTACATACAGATCCAATCCTGCTATTCAGTTACGTAAAGCTCAACGACAGTCCGGCACCGGTAGTTTTATCCAGGATTTGGTTACAACTTTCGGCCTGACGATTTCTAATCCTCTGTTGATTTTTGTTTTTATAGGAGTTTTTGCTGGTTTCAAGGTGATGCAGGGAGGAGGTATGGCAGAACGCTTAATCGTAATACCGGGAATCTTTTCAGGAGCTATTTTGTGGTGGTCAACGCTGTCATTTATTGTCAGTCTTTTTCGAAAAAAAATAAATCTTCGCGGATTATGGCGCTTAAACCGCATTACCGGAATGATTATTATTGTTCTCTCTATTATCAGCCTTGTTTATGCCATACTGGAATTAACCGGTGTTTTATTGCCTGAAATTGTTGTGGGATAGTCCTATTTTCTAGGATGAAACTTCGAAATTGTCTTCTTTAATGTTTCTTTATTCATATGAGTGTATATCTCCGTTGTCAGGATAGAGGAATGACCTAGCATCTCCTGGATTACCCGAAGGTTAGCACCGTTTTCCAAAAGGTCGGTAGCGAAGGAATGGCGGAATGTATGCGGAGAAACTGTTTTATGGATTCCTGCCAGCTCAGCCAGATTTTTAATGATGGTAAAGATCATGACCCGCGTAAGTTGTTTCCCCCGGCGGTTCAGAAAAACAAAATCTTCGTGACCTTTTTCAATATCCAGATGAACCCTGTCTGTTCGGAGATAAAGCATTATTTCATTTAATGCTTTCCTGTTAATAGGAACCAACCGTTGTTTATTTCCCTTTCCAATGACGCGGATGAATGATTCGTCAAAGTAGAGTTCTGAAATTTTTAGCTCTGTAAGTTCAGATACCCTTAAACCACAACCATACAGGGTTTCCAGGATCGCCTTATTACGCTGTCCTTCAGGTTTTGAAAGGTCAATGGCTGAAATCATTGCATCAATTTCTGCTTCACTTAATACATCCGGTAGTTTTCGTCCTGTTTTAGGCCCTTCAATTAATGCCGTAGGATCATCATCAATAACTTTTTCAAGCAGAAGAAACCTGTAAAATGATTTAATACCCGATATTATTCTGGCCTGGGTTCTTGGAGATATACCAAGATCTGCGAGCGATTCAATGAAAACACTTAAATCCCGGTACGAAAGTTTTGTTATCATAAGATCAGCATCTGCGCAATATGAGGTGAGCTTTTGCAGGTCCGTCATATAGGCTGTGACTGAATTTTCAGAGAGGGACTTTTCCAGTCTGAGGTATGTTTTAAAGTTCTTTACGATTAAGTCTTCTTTCAATACTAATAATTTTGTTCTAAAATAATGATAATTCTTAATTTTTTCAATCTGTAATCCTTTTGTTGTACAAATTCAGAATATTTGCATTACTTTTGCAAAGCAGAAATACTAAATTTATAAAATATTATAAATGAGGATATTAATAATTAACGGACCGAATTTAAACCTGTTGGGAGTCAGAGAAAAGAATATTTATGGCAGCCAGAGTTTTGAAGCATATTTCGAAAAAATTAAACAGGATTTCAGCACATTCGATCTGAGTTATTACCAATCTAATTCCGAAGGGGAATTAATTGACAAACTGCATGAGGTAGGATTTACCTTTGACGGCATCATTTTAAACGCCGGAGCTTATACACACACTTCTGTAGCTATTGCAGATGCTATATCTGCCATTAATTCACCGGTTATAGAGGTTCATATCAGTAATATTGCCAAACGGGAATCCTTCAGACATCATTCATTTATAGCACCGGTATGTTATGGTTCTATAAGCGGATTTGGTCTCGATTCTTATCGTCTGGCTCTGGAAAGTTTTAAACGCAGAGACTAATAGTATCAGAAATTCCATTATTATATTATGAAGCATACAAAAATTGTAGCGACGATCTCTGATCTTCGTTGTGACGTTGGATTTGTACGTTCACTGTACGAATCGGGAATGAATGTAGTAAGAATGAATACCGCACATATGGATCATGAAGGTATCAACAGGATTATTACAAATGTGAGAGAAGTATCTGATGATATTGCGATCCTTATGGATACCAAAGGTCCTGAAATAAGGACAACAGTGCTGGATAAGTCGCTGGAAATTTCTTTAGGTCAGAAGTTAAAATTAAAAGGTGCACCGGGCGTGAAAAGCTCATCTGATTGCATTTGTGTATCTTATGATAAAATTGTTGATGATGTGTCAGTTGGCAGTAACATCTTAATTGACGATGGGGAAATCGATCTGAAGGTTGTTGAAAAAGATGATGAATACTTATACTGTGAAGCACTGAATAACGGGGAGTTAGGAAGCCGTAAGAGTGTGAATGTTCCCGGGGTACGCATCAATCTGCCATCCCTTACAGAGAAAGATATCAGTAATATTGGTTTTGCCATTGAGAAAGATATTGATTTTATTGCACATTCTTTTGTACGGTCTGCTCAGGATGTGAACGATATTCAAAAACTGCTCGATGCAAAAAACAGTAAAATAAAAATTATTGCCAAAATTGAGAATCAGGAAGGCGTAGAAAATATTCATGAAATACTTGATGTGGTATACGGAGTAATGGTTGCAAGGGGCGACCTGGGTATAGAAATAGCTCAGGAAAAGATTCCCGGCATTCAGCGTCATCTCATCAGGGAGTGTGTACTGGCTAAAAAGCCGGTTATTGTAGCCACACAGATGCTGCATAGCATGATTAAGTATCCACGCCCTACACGTGCAGAAGTCACAGATATTGCCAATGCCATATATTACAGAACAGATGCATTGATGCTGAGCGGTGAAACAGCTTATGGCCAGTTTCCCGTAGAATCGGTGAAAACCATGGCTCGCATAGCCGAGGAGGCTGAGAAAACAAAAATGGCAGCGAACGATATCCGTATACCATTCTCTCATGATGATCATGATGTGACTGCTTTCTTAAGCAAACAGGCTGTAAAAGCCGCATCCAGGGTAAATACAAAAGCTGTACTTACCGATAGCTCAACAGGCAGGACAGCACGTATACTCGCTGCTTTCAGGGGAAGAAACCCGGTGTATGCACAATGTTATAACAAGCGTACAATGCGCGAACTGGCTTTATCATACGGCGTGTTTGCAAGCTATCTACCTGCAGACGAGAACAGCAAGGAATATATCTGTTCTTTTGTCAAGGATCTGATTAGTAAGAAGCTCATAAGGGAGCAGGATCTGGTACTTTATCTCGGCGGTAGTGTTGGTATTGGAGGCGGAACATTTATTGAATTGTTTGAAGCCGGAAAGCCCCTCCAGGCACAAAAGGACGATAAATAAGAAATTTCAGAACAAAAGGCACTGTTTATTGTTTTTCAAAATGAAAAAGATTAACAACAACAGATGCTGAATCTTAAGAGCTTACTTATAAAATTTTTGCCCGGGTTTATTCCCATTATTCTGTTTGTGATTGCAGACAGCATATGGGGAATAAAGACCGGGCTTTATGTTGCTGTCGCTTTTGGTGTGATTCAGTTCATCTATGTATTGATCCGGCATCATAAAACTGATTTCTTTATTCTGGCCGATACCTTGTTGCTCATTATTCTTGGGGTTATTTCTCTGATGCTTCACAATGATGCTTATTTTAAGCTGAAGCCAGCGATGATAGAGACGATTTTTGCGGTTTTAATCGGGATATCCATATTCTCAAAACATAACATAATGATGCAGATGTCACAGCGGTATTTGCGTGACGTTAAGTTAACGGAAGCTCAGGTGAAAGAGTTTAAGGCTAATCTCACCGTTACATTTTATATTTTTCTGGTTCATATTTTAATGGTTATTTACTCGGCTTATTTTATGAGTGAAGAAGCCTGGGCTTTTGTAAGCAGTGTATTGCTTTACCTTTTATTTGGCGGCTACCTGCTGTTTCAGGTGGTCAGGTATCGTATTATTAAGAACAGGATGAAACTGGTGGAATGGCTGCCTATGGTAGACGCCAAAGGTGGAGTAAAGGGAAAAATTCCACGTTCAGAATGTCATGGAAAAGAGAAAATCATGCATCCGGTTGTCCATCTTCATATCATCAGGAACCGTTCAGTTTTTCTGCAAAAAAGGCCGTATGATAAACTTGTGCAGCCCGGAAAATGGGATACGGCAGTTGGAGGACATCTTAACTACGGTGAGGATATTGAGCAGGGATTAAGAAGGGAAGCATTTGAAGAAATTGGACTTAAAGATTTTACACCCCGTTTTCTGGTCAAATACGTTTGGGAAACTGATATGGAAAAGGAGTTGGTCTATTGTTTTATTTGTAATGACCATGAAAATATTTCCATAAACAGGGAAGAGGTTGATGATGGTAAATTCTGGCCGATTAATCAAATCCGGGAGAATATGGGAAAAGAAGTATTTACGCCTAATTTTGAAAAAGAATTTGAATTTCTTGAATGCATTTATTTTGGTGCTGATTAACACCTTAATTTTCCCGGATAACCAAAAATGTAATGAATGCAGGAAGGCCCGCTACCAGAGTTATTAGTAAAGCCTTGTAGGGTTTTTCTTTTTTTCTGATTAAAAATAAGGTCAAAGCCAGTGTAAGATTAAACAACAGAAAGGTAAGGCCGGCTGATATTTCAAAATGTGGCTTGATTACCTGGTTTTTTCTGAAATTAAAAGTGATTCTTACCGGAATAAAAAAGTCTTTGAATACATCATATGTTTGGAATTTTTTCGGGCTTCTTTTGTACTGAAACGATCTGAATGTTTTATAGTTGTCATTGATAACATTAAGCCGCACTTCCCGGTCATTCTGAAACAGAAAGGTTTTGTTGAACTGGTTGCCAAAAATAAGTAATTCATCCCTGGACGGATTATAGCCATTAATATCCGTTTTTATAACGGCATTCGTGGTACCCAGATGAAGGTATATTTCATTTTGCTGGCTAACTATAACAGCCAGAATTTCCATGTTTACCGGATCAGTACAAAAAATAAATTTAACGGTCAGATCTCTGGGGAGTGGAATGATTTCAGTAACCGCTTCTCCTCTGACCATCTTTAGGTTAAACAGATGATTATGTGCATCTAAAAAATAATACCCGTTATCAAAATTCTTTTGTACCCGGATATCACCATAAATACGTTTGACAGGAAAAACAAAACCCGGTTCAACCAGACTGTTTGTGAATTTTTCGGACTTCTCTGTGTCTTCTTCTCCTGTATAAACATTAATAAACTTTATGCTATGTTTAAAACTGAAGAAATCCACCGGAATATTATAATGTGTTGCTTCATCAGTGTTTTCAAACATTGGCACCAGAACGGGTTGTACTTCATCTGCTATTCCCTCCGGGAGCCTGAAAAAATAGCTGTGTTGTTTAAGATTGTTTATGATTAAAGGTTCACCCTTTATAGAATCGGGCAATTTTCCATTTTTTTCAAGTTTTCTGTAGTAAAAGACTGGTAGCCGGCTGTAGTAAGTTTCCTTACTGATTTGCTGCCCATCGGCAGTTGAGTATTGGGTTGTCGGTCCATGTTTCTTGTTCAGAAGGAATTCATCCTTATATGTGCTGTAGGTAATAAGTACATTTTCTGGCAGAGGTTTGAATATCAGATCAAACAGCAACGGAATTAAAAACATCAGTGTCAGGATGGAAATAATTATGACGATATTTTTACTTAATCTGATCATTGTTTTCCTTTTCTTAAGCGGTTGAGCGTAAAATAGGGTATGGTATAAGAGAGCAAGACATATGCTAATATTACAAAATTCAGTTGATGCGTTGTATAATTCTCAGTTTGCCAAAGTGAAACCGTTATAGCGGTTAATCCAAGAGTGGAAAGAAAAATCCTGTATTTCCATCCGGGTTCAAAAAGCACAGTTGTTAACCATATGTAGGTTAGGTAACCTGACAATATCCATGTGAAAATGTTGGCTAAGGATGCCTTTACTACAAGGATAGGTAGAAAATGATTACTTATCATGTAGAAAGCAGAAATCAGGAGAATAGCGAATCCTGTGTAAATAAGGTAGCCATAACCGGTCATAAGAGCAAAAAGTTTTATCTCATTTGCAGGCAACAGCATGGTTAGTCTGTATTTATGGTTGTTAATTTCAGGAACAAACTGAAAAAGTGCAAGAATAAGAGCAAAAACTGCGGGCATTAGGTGCAATGCACTTTGGTACAGTTTATTTTGTGTTGCGATTGAAAAGACATTATTAACATATAGCTGGCCGGAAAACTGAGTGTTGAGTATCTGGGACCAGATAAATAATAATGATAGTAACACGAAAATCCCAACGATGATGAACCATTTGGTTTTTAACCATTCTTTATAGAAAATACCCTGTATCATATCTTATCAATAAAGAGGTTTACAAAAATATCATCAAGGTTCGACCCCAGCTTTTTATGGTTGAGTTTAAAATCTGTCAGTGAAAGAGGAGGTATAAAGTCATTGTAATCCATTATTGCAACATCATCCACCAGTTTTTCCATGTCCTGTATAATGTGTGAAGTTGCAAGGACAGTCTTTTCATTGGTTCTGGCATAATCGGACAGGTCGTTAATAAACATTTGTCTGTAAACCGGATCCAGACCCATGGAAAAATCATCGAGAATAAGAAGGTCCGGATTTTGTGCCATAATAATGGCAAGTGCTACTTTTGAGCGTTGCCCACGGGACATCGTACCAATTTTTTGCTTTAGTCCGATTTTGGCATTTGTTATATAACTGTTATACAGATCGAAATTCCATTTTGGATAAAACCGGGAGTAAAATTTTTCAGCTTCGGTTACATTCATAAAGGTGTACTGTATGTGACCTTCTATAAGATACCCGGTTCTTCGTTTACTTTGAACAGATTGTTTATTATAGGGTTCTCCGAATATGAATGCTGAACCTGAGTCCGCTTCCAGAAATCCGGTCAGGATATTAATTAGGGTCGATTTTCCAACACCATTTGGCCCGAGTAATCCAAGTATTCTTCCCTGCTGAAGTGAAAAGGAAATATTATTCAACACTTTTTTTGTGCCGTAACCAAAGGACAGGTTGTGTACATCAATCACTTTCATTCAAAAATCAACTTGTAATGAAATTTCAACTACAGAACGCATGCTTTGACCGTTCTCAGGTATTATAAAAGTACTGTTTAAACCAATATGGCTTAAACTTTCTGATCCAAATAATTTATGATACTTCCCAAATGTACCATTAAAACTTAGAATTCCGGCATTCCTGTTAAAATATTGAATCTCTTTATAGTAAACATAGTCTGAAGGTATGCCATCGAGGATGTCATTTTCTGATAAGTTGAACAACCGTTTAGAAAATCCGGCTTCCAGCGAGAATATATAATTTGGAGACTTTCGTTCAAAAGATAGGAGAACAAACGGACTAATCCATTTGTAGCTGTATTTGTATCTTTGTATTATACCTTCATAATTCTCTTTATGCTCTGTGGATTCAATCCCGCTGTTTAAACTGAGGTTGTAATGCCTAAGTTTAAAATCCAACACATAGGCAAATTTTTGAAACAGGTCATATTGCAGATATTTATCCACTGTTCCGTATATTTTCCAATATTCACTGACAATAAGACTGTCATTGAATTTTCTTTTAATGAATTCTTTACCGGTTTTATTTTGTTGCGTAAATGAGTAGGACAGCTTATGGGTAAATCGCTTGCCCATTAAACTTATATTTGGTTCTAATGAGAACACTGATGATTTTATCAATGCTTCAGGGATTAAAACACTCCAGCTAATATTACTTTGGGTTACCTTTGAATTATCCTGGTGGGCTTGAATTTTTAGCAAAGCCTGCAAACGCTTACTGGCATATGCTACATCCCCGTCTATTCCCAATTTTCTCTGTGTTATTTTACCTGTGTAAAACTCGTAGTCAAACACATTTTCAGAAAGTCCCAATCCAAGTAATTGATAAATCTCAACAGGATGCAAGCCCTTTATCTGCATATCAAATTCATTTCCTGAATTGATTATAAGCGGTATTAGACATAACTTTAATTGATAATAATTGACTTTAAGAACAGGTTTAAGACCCAGTTTATACCCGGTAATTTTAAATCGTGGATCAATTCTGTTATAGGTAATTGAATTGGCATATGAAACGAGGGCTCCCAGGTTTATTTTTTTTGTCAGATCATGATAATAACCGCCATATAGGCTTATGTTATTACTGTAAAAAGTCTTTTTACTTTTCTCAAAGAGGAGGTAGGGGTAAATGTCAGGAGTATAAAAGGGCCAGAATGTGTTTTTTTGCTCAATACTCTGATAAGATAGACCTCCTTCAAGTTTTATGTCGTTAAACAATTGAAATCCGGTATATGAGATGCCATAACGATTTTCATATTCCGGTTCATTCCAGTTAAAATATTCTCCACTACTGAATCTGGAAAAAAGATTGAGGTGCGAATTAAAGGTTGATCCGGAATCCGCCTGGCCAAACAAATGTCCTGTTAGAAAAATATGAAATAATATGATGGACTTAATCTTATTCATTCAAACCCGGGTTAGGAACCTGATGATTTAAAAAATCATAGGTGGAATTGTTCGTATCCCTGAATACTTTCCGACCATCTACATCTGAAACCAGTTTTCTTGAAATGCATGTTCCACTACCTTTGGTACCATTGTATGTAAAACCGGCATCCAGAGACTCAGGAAATCGTTTGAAAGCTTCAGCATTCTCATTCTCCAGAACATCAATGGCATCAATAACCCAGGTATTTGGTATATGTACAACGTATCGGACATGGCCATTCGGATAAGTAACTTTTTCTTTGTGTTCAGTTATAAATGCTTCAACATCATCTGTTTTAGGATCAAGTATCATTAAACCTCCTCCAAATTTGACAAAAAAAGTAATGTCCTGGCTGGGTTCCATCGTAAATAATTCTTTCAGGTTCTCTGCTGGTGAATCCAAATCCGGTTTATTTTCAAAAATGACATAGAACTCGAAGTTAGCACTGGAAAGATCTACCGGAGAATTAACATTCCCATTGGGATCATCTTTATGATTAATGGCATCGCGTGCGATAACAATACTATTGCCCGGAAAAAGAAGATTTTGGTTTGTATTCTCAGGAATCTGCCAAAGCATATCAACAACAACACTGTCTTTGATGTAACTCCATCGATTATACCCATAACCTACGGATTCATGTTTAGCTATAATAATGCCGCTGATGTCAATAGTCTTGTCACTGTTATTGTACAGTTCAAGATACTGATCCGCAAAATAATGATCTCCCGAATTGGTATAGGACCCGGAATAATAAAATTCACGAATTATCAGATCACTCTTGAATGCAGGAACTATAATAAGTGTGTCTTCCGTGGATTCGAGTACTGAAATGATTTTATTTGCATTAAGTACAAGAGAATCGATAAAATATTCCTGCGATATAAACTCTGCATGCTCCGGCGATATTGTCACACTGGTGGATAAACTATAAAAACCCGGATCAAGATTTTCGAATACCAGCTGGCCTTCAGAGTTAGCTTGGACCGTTACAGATACGTCTTTCTGGAGGTGTCTGAGTTTAACCGGAATATTACCAACTGCAACTGATCCGAACTGTTCGTTAAAATTAACCTGCAGGGACAGGGAAACAGGATTCCTGTCAAATTCATCATTGCAACCTGTTAACCATAAAATGATGAGCACTATGTAAATTAATTTTTTCATTTTATAACGTAAGATAATTCAAATCCAAAATATAAAGGTGTATTAACCCGAATCAGGCTGTTACTTATTTCCTGTTCAACCAGTGGTCTGTTGTTAAATATATTGTTGGCCAGAAAAGACACTTTAAGCTTTTGCCTGATCTCTTTTGATATTTTCATATTGATCTGCGAAACAACTGGAAATGATTCCTTTAAATAATGCGATTGCGAAGGCGTTTGTATATAACTTGCAAAATATGGATCATGTAGCATTTCATTGGTAAAATCAGAGATTTTGCCTTCGCGGTTTATCAGGGCAACCGGTATTTCTATTGTTCTCAAAGGCAGGTACGAATATAACCAAATGGTTTGAACAGAAACTGAGAAAATAAGCTGAGCTCTGGGAATATGGGTTATAAACCTTAAGTTAGATGATAACCTCTCTGATAATTTACCACGAGTTCCTTTGTAAATTCCTATGTAGTCAAACTGATAGCTTGTACCGCTATAGGGCAGATCATATACGGTTCCGGCATTAGTTATGGTTTTAGTTCTGAACCATGCCCCTGTTAAATTAATATAGGTCTGCACCGGTTCAATTTTGTCTGTTTTAATGCTATATTCAATACCTTCTTTCAGGGTATATACTCTGTTTTCAGGGTAGTAATATTTATTATAGAAATTAGCAACAGTATAACTCAGATTTTGATCTTCAGGAAGAAGTCTGGTATCTACAGCCTGTCCCGGATCATACACCCGGTAAGTTGAATTGATATAGTTAGCGGAAGGTAAAATACCATCAGAATGCACCTCCTTAAATGCTGTAATTACAGCATGTAAAATATGATTATTAAATGTGATCCCAACTTCAGCTTTCTTGCTTTTTGCAGGAAGAAGGTCCGGATTTTGAGTTGAAAGTTTTTGGGTCGTCAAAACGAGGTAACTGTTATCGGGATTTGATGTGTTGTATTGATTGTAACTGATCATATCAAACCAGGCATTGTCAGGGTGCAGATACCTCAGAATGGGAATTTTGTACTGTAAGCCATATCCAACATGAATGGCAAGCCAGGCATTTTTGTTTATTAAATATTTATATGATGTATTCAGCCGTGGTTCAGGAAAGGTTTTAAATCCTGTTCCTTTAGTGGCATAGAACGTTTGTCTTAGTCCCAGTTGCGCATCTATTCTGTGCCTACCTTCAGTTTTATTTATGTTTTCTTCCAGATAAACAGCACCATGGTATAAGGCCGGTATTTCTGAAAATTTCTGTTTTCGAGGTGTAAATCCTTTTTTTACAGGTGGATAGTTGCCTTCATAGTCAAAACCTTTCCCCAGGTTTTTCTCAAAGTTAAAATCAGCTCCAAGTAAAGCACTGGAATTTACTGTTGCTATTGATCTGCTGAATCTGGTATTTGATTTTAAAGCTGAAGAGAACGGCATACCGTTGAAACTGTATTTTGCCAAGGTTTCAGAAGGAACAAAATAACCAAAATTTTCACCGTTTGTGATGCTCATTGTAAAAGCAGATACTTCACCAAAGGATAGGTATTCTTGTATTTTCATCAACTCCCTGTCAATTTCTGATTCAATTGAAATGTCAAAATGATTCATCAATTTACCTGAATTCCATAACTGGTATTTCAGAATAGCTCTTAACCCTGAATTATCTTCGATATAACTTTCATTATCAATAATCAGATCGTAGTCTTTTTTTTGTTGATCCAGTGTGTAATAGCCTGAAATTTTGCTGGTTAAAAGTTGGTTTTTATTTAACATATGTCGCGATCCAAGCGCTACATTTAATCGCTTGTAACTTGAAATTGGTGTACGCACATCTGTTTTTGAAGACGTGTAGGATATATTGCCTCCAATGGTATTTTGCCCATTAATCTTAATCCCTTTTGAAAATCCCGCGCTGGTAAGGTTCGGATTATATTTAAGCTTTGCAACAGATTTAAGGGAGTAGATACTGGTTTTAACCTCAATAACTCCACTGGTTAAATCCCCATAATGAGCAGACGGTATTCCTTTAATTATATTTACGGATTCGATGTTGTCGGTTGAAACTGACCGAAGATCGTTTCCTTTTGCAAAAGGATAAAAGCGTTGGACAAAAATAATCTTAGGATAATCTTGTGATGTTGTCAGAGCCTGCATTTTTGTATTCGAGGAAATCTGTATACCGTCTATAATTAATGCAGTCCCCAAAGAGCTTATATTATTGTAATCGATTTCCCGTATAAGTGGAGCATTGAATGTTGACAGATCAGGATTCTCCGTAACATTCCCTGGTAAAAGTTGAAAAACATCTTTTAACCCTGCAGGTTGCAAATACGAAAGGGCTGTTTCACCAATATAGGTACTGTTTTCTGTTATTGAATTTTCTTCTCCTGAAACAGTAACCGTTTGTAAATTATAAGATTCCTTATTGAGTTCGATGCTATCTGCAGCCTCTCTTGCAAAGATCTCAACCGTTTTATAACCGATATAAGATATGATGAAACGCGAGGAGTCAGAAGAAGAGCTGATCGTAAATCTGCCATTCTTATCCGTGATCACTTTAAAATAGTCATCCGCGTTTATTACGGTTGAGAATGGGAGTGGCTTTTTTGTGTCCGCATCCGTAACTGTGCCGGACACACTCTTTATCTGGGCTGTTACGGTTATATAAATAACAGAAAACAATATGCTCAGAAATAACCTGCCGGGCCGCATTGAAATTACTGAATAATTAGCTTATGGACTGAGATACGATTGTCAATACCGGTAGTTCTGAAGATATAAATGCCACGACTTAAGGCATTCAAATCAACGGTTGTGCTTCCGGAATATATAAAATCACTGACCAATACCTTACCACTCAGATTATACACATCATATTTTGCCTGCACTTTTGAATTTACAGTGAAAATATTGTAACCGGTCCTAAACACATTTATATCACTGTTATATACTGCATGATGATATGAATCAGGAAGATTCATATCTGAAATATTCATTGTAAAAACAAAATCACTGGCCAGTGCATAGATTGAATCACCCAGAATTCCCCCAGCATCAAACAGAGTTTCACCCGGACTGTATGGTTCCCAGTTTTCGCCCCAGTCAGTTGTTAATGCTGTTTTCGAAGCTGATCCTACAGCCAGTATATTTTGATGTCCCAGATAAAACAGGTCATTGCAACCTAACATACTGAGTTTGGAAAAACTGTGGTCTTCAGGGGAATAGTCAAAAATACCATCACTTGTTGTAGCGATTAAATAATGATCGTTTTCAGCTTCAACGACATTATACACATAAAAATTTGCATCGTTGTCATTTGCCGTAATCAGTCCCGGAGTTATATCAACCCAATTGCCATCCAGCGTTGTGTATAAAGCTTTATTGCCACCCAGAAATCCCAGCGTATCTTTAAAAAAGATCGATTTGATACTTAATCCTTCAAAGTCTGTGTTAAAGATATTCTCCCAGCTTTCACCAAAATCAGAAGATGTGAAAAATGCACTGTGTTTATTTTGTTCTGTTCCGTTTGTTTCCACCCAGTTAGCGTAGGTATAAATATTCTTTTTGCTATCCATGGCAACATTAATAATGTCTATTGAATACGAACTATCCGCAAATGCATCTGTTACAGGATTTTGAGATCCATCACTTATGGCAGTATAATCGAAGATGTTCCAGTTCGAACCTTTATCGTACGAAATCAGCAACAGGGAATTGACATAATCCTCTGGTTTTGCATCGTCTGTAAGTTTAATTCTTTTCAGACAGGTAAGTATGGTATCACCATAAATGGCCAGATCATAATAGTCCACTGCTTCAGGATCAAATTTACCTATGGTGTCGGGAAGGTTAACATCATGCCAGCTCTGCCCCCTGTCAGTGGTTTGTTTAATTGCCGAATTTAATCCCACAATAACTGCTGTATTTTCATCTACAACTACCATTTTTTGCAGGTTGGATCCATCGGCAATTTTGGTTTTATTCCAGGTGATCTGACTAAAAACAAGACTTGTTGAAAAAAATAAAATGAGGAAAAAACTTTGGGTACGCATAGTTTTCGTTTATAATTCAAGGAGTAATTTATGTTGTTTTAAAAATTCTTTTGCATCAGATTCTGTCTTAAAAATATCGTGTGGTCCATCAAACCATATCTCATCCTTTTCAATGCCAATTTTATAGCAGTTAAACTGGTCAAAAAGAGATACTTTTTCAAGCGCTTTGCATCTAACCCCTCTTAATGAAACATCTAAAATTTCACAATGAACTGGTTTCCCAAGCATTACCTTTCCATCTTTGCTATAGACAACAAGGCCCCAGGCATCCATGCCTTTTTTTAACCATTCAGGATTCGTTTTATGGCTTGGATCATTTAGTATTAAAAAACGCTCATCCTGATTTACCGCTTCAGCCTTACGACACGAAATATGTGTAGTTGCAACTAAAATGATTAATATAGAAAGTGTTAAATATTTCATTTTAAGTTTAAAAAAGTAAAAATATAAAAAATATACACTTCCGGCGAATAGAATATTTATAAATAAGAAAACATAAACACATTTTTCATTTATTTGCTAAAGCGCTCAGAAATTTGTTTTTTTATACTACCAAACTCTTAAAACTAAACCATGCTTGTTAAAACGTATGCCTCGGCCGTTATTGGCATTGATGCCAAAACAATTACCATTGAAGTTAATGTTTCTTCAGGGATCAAGTTCTTTCTTGTGGGATTGCCAGACAGCGCAGTAAAAGAGAGCCATGAAAGAATCGTTTCTGCTGTGAATGAAATGGGGATGAAATTACCACGTAAACAAATCATAGTTAATATGGCTCCTGCCGATATCCGAAAGGAAGGCTCAGCATACGATTTGCCTTTGGCAGTGGGAATTCTGGCGGCATCAGAACAGATCAGCGATCAAAAGCTGGAGCATTATGTTATGATGGGTGAACTTTCACTGGATGGCATCCTAAAACCGATAAAAGGAGTGCTGCCGATGGCTATTACAACAAGAATTGAGGGCTACAGGGGCATTATTGTACCTAAGGAAAATGCAAAAGAGGCAGCCGTAGTAGATGGCATAGATGTTTATGGTATGGAAAGTTTACGGGAAGTGATTGATTTTATGGAAGACCGTATTCAACCGGAGCCGGAACAGGTGAATACCAGGGAGGAATTTTTTAGTCATTTGGGAGATGCTGAACTGGATTTCTCTGATGTACGTGGTCAGGAGAATGTGAAACGTGCCCTCGAGGTAGCCGCCGCCGGAGGACATAATATTATTCTGGTTGGTCCTCCCGGGTCAGGTAAGTCCATGTTATCTAAGCGAATACCATCCATTTTGCCGCCATTCACGTTGCGTGAAGCACTAGAGACGACCAAAATTCATTCTGTAGCCGGACGTCTTGAATCCGGTACATCTTTAATGACCACACGACCTTTCAGGTCGCCTCATCATACAATTTCAAACATTGCGCTGGTTGGGGGAGGTACATATCCTCAACCCGGTGAAATATCGCTGGCTCATAATGGAGTGCTGTTTCTGGATGAAATACCTGAGTTTCAGCGCACAGTACTTGAAGTGATGCGACAACCCCTCGAAGACCGTAAAATTTCTATTGCCAGGGCCAAATTCTCGGTGGAATATCCGGCAAGTTTTATGCTCGTTGCCTCTATGAACCCATGCCCCTGTGGTTATCATAATCATCCGGAACGGGAGTGCGTATGCGGACCCGGAGCGGTTCAACGCTACCTAAGCCGGATTTCAGGACCATTGCTGGACAGGATTGATATCCATATTGAAGTGGTTCCGGTGTCTTTTGATAAGATGGCGGATAAACGGCCATCGGAACACAGTACATCCATAAGGGAGCGGGTGATGAAAGCAAGACTGATTCAGGATGAACGCTTTAAGGATAAAAAAGATGTGCATTGTAATGCACAGATGAGTTCTAAAATGATCCGTAAATACGTGGAACTGGACGAAACAAGCCTTACCATGCTGAAAAATGCCATGGAAAAACTGGATCTCTCGGCACGGGCTTATGACCGTATTTTAAAGGTCTCCAGAACCATTGCTGATTTGGCCGGTTCCGAAAATGTACTGGCAGAACACATTGCCGAAGCCATTCAATACCGCAATCTTGACAGGGACAGCTGGAGTGAATAGTTTCTCTTTTCGTATAAAACCTTTTCCAAAGTTTTAAACTTTGGAAATGTTAACTTTAATTGAACTTTCAATAAAACTATAACTTAGCGTTTATAATATGACCAAAAAAAACGGATATTGAACACCATATCGTAATTCGTTGAGATCAGGATTCGTTCATGAGTATTATGACATTGTTGATTTTGAATACATTATACCTCACCGATTTTATCCAGTATAGATTGCATCTTTTTTTTCATCCGACCAGGTTTACCCTTGCGAATGTCAAATTTCAATGATGAATAAATACGGTTGCAATCCGGCTCCAGTTGGTCGTAGCAGGTTTTTATCATTGCCAGTGCTTCATCCATTGTTTCAGTTTCAATTACTGTTCCCATAGGTGTAAGCTCATAGGTCGCTCCACTGTCCCTTATCACCTCTAGTAAACGACTCACATAATGACTCACACTTTCCCCCTTATCGGTTGGGAACATTGCAAATTCAAGTAACACACTCATTTTATTATATTTTTATTAAACGTTTTCTGCTATTTCCGGCTCAAGAATATAGTGTAAAATTTTATGACTCACAATTTCCTCCGGGGTCACTTTAACCTGTAGCGGAATAATCTCAACACCTTTCTTGTGTACCTCAACAAGTTTCCGGGCATAGTCAGGATCAATATCCCGTGCCGGTTCAAAATGATATACATCCATTCGCTGTATGATGTAAAGCATCACGGCTCGCATACCATTTTCTTTTACGTCCATGAGTGTTTTAAGGTGTTTCAGGCCTCTCGCAGTAACAGCATCCGGAAATTTAGCTACCCCGTTTTCATTCAGTGTCACATTCTTGACCTCAATAAAACAGGTCTCAACTGAATTTTCTGCCATAATATCGAAGCGACTGTCTTTATATTTCACCTCGCGTTGAACTGTCGAATATCCTTCGAGTCCGGGGATCGTCCCTTTCATAATTTCTTCAAGTGCAAAGCGGTTTGGGTTCATAGTGTTGATGCCGACCCAGTTCCCGTTTATTTCAATCATTTCCCAGGTAAACCTCGTTTTGCGGTTAGGGTCTTTTGCAGGGGACAGGAAAACATCAGCTCCTTCTTCAATACAACTCTTCATGGTTCCTGAATTTGTGCAGTGTGCCGTAATTATTTCACCAGTATCTAGTTTTATATCAGCAAGAAACCTTTTATAACGTTTTATTAATGTACCTTTGGTAAGCGAAGTTTCAAATTTCATATTCAATAATCCGATGTAACTTTATAACTGAATAATACGTTCTAAAAATACTGTTTAACTTAAGTTTAAAACGAATGAAAGCCACTAAAGTTTTTTTTGTCATCACTGTTTTCCTTATTTCTGTAATGTACAGTTGTTCATTTGAACCGGGTTCCAAAGATGCCTATTTGTCTCAGTTCAATGACTTTGTAGAAAATGTGGGAAATTCATATAAAGATTATACCGATGAAACGTGGGAAAAAAAGGATAAACAGTTCAGCAAATACACCGATGAATGGTATATGAAGTTCAAGGATGAATTGAATGTAAAAGAACAGATTACAGTAAAAAAACTGGCGATAAAATATGCTTTGTATAGAAACGGAGAAGATTTAAAGGGTGGACTTGAAGAAGGCATAAAAGCGTTGAAAGAATTGGGAGAGGAGTTTCTGAAAATTTTAGACACAGATACATCTGACGAAAAAACAAAAATTGAAATATCGATTGAATGACAAAGGAAAACCTGATTTAAGGTGGTATCTGGCAGCTTGTTTCTTAATGCTGGCCGTGTTTTTCTTTTATCTTGGACTGTCGTTGCCTATTATGTCAACCAAGAAGCAGTTGATTATTTCTTTTGGTTATACCGAAACAACATTATGGGATTCAATTGTATACTTCTGGCATGGGAAAGAATATTTTCTGGCTTCTGTTATTTTCTTTTTTACTATTGTGTTCCCCATTGTTAAATTTATTCATTTAGGTGCATCTCTCTTTTATCCCCCATTTAAGCGTATGAAGTTATTTAGTCTTTCTCACTATATCTCCGATAAGTGGAGCATGTTGGATGTCTTTATAGTTGCGTTGGTAATCTTTCATATAAAAATGAATTCACAGGTTGTGGTGACAAGCCTTAAGCCGGGAACTACTTTTTTAGCTTTGTCGATTATGTTCAGAATGTTATCAAATGAACTGGGAATAAGGCGAATTATTAAAGAGTCCTGAGGGACATAAGCCAGTTTTTATGCTTGGATGGCTTGTAATCGTTTTCACCTCTTTCTTCTGTTGTTTTACCACATTCAGCTGCTTTTAAGAACCTCTTCTATCATAATTATTGTTGTTTATTGGTATATTTATTATCAATATAAGGTTAATTATCTGGTTTTGTATCACGGTTTTATAGCCCGTCCAGACGAAAACATATTAACTAAAAGTAAAATTAAAGGTGAGAAAATTAGGTTTTAATATTAATATAATGTAAATTTGTTTTGTGATTGCTTAATTTAATATTAAAACACAATTGTTATGAAGACGGTCAACGCTATTAAACAGAAACTCTATAAAGCCTTTATAGGGTTTGGCGAGCTGATTATTAAGGTTAAGGGTTACAAATATGAGTAATCGTTAACCGGATGTTCTGTTTTGATGGTTTTTTTTCTTTGTAATCTCAAAATGGATTTAACTAAGTTAAAAAAAAGGTGCCTGATAAGACACCTTTTTTTTTGTGTGTTAGTTTTAGTTCTTACAGGATTCCTTCATCAGCCATGCTGTAATATGTACTTTCACAGATGATAAGATGATCCAGCACTGAAATATCCAGAACTTCGCCTGCTTTTTTAAGTTTCCTGGTAATCTGGATGTCTGCATCGCTTGGGGAGTTATTGCCTGAAGGATGATTATGGCAAAGAATTATACTGCTAGCCAAAACCTCCAGACCTGGTTTAAATACGAGTCTTGGATCTATTACTGTTCCACTCACGCCACCCTGGCTTAGTCGGCGCTTAGAGATGATTTTATTGGATCGGTTCAAATATAACACCCAGAACTCTTCGTGATGTAAATCTGCCATTACGGGTTGAAAAAGCTTGTAAACATCTCTGCTTGAGGTTATCTTCTCAGTTTGAGATACCTCGTGAAGATTTCGGCGTTTTCCCAGTTCAAGAGCTGCTACAATGGTTATTGCTTTAGCAGGCCCGATACCGTTAAAGCGTTTTACCAGTTCATCTACACTGAATTTACCGAGTTTGGGCAGGTTATTACCTGCGTCTGCAAGAATACGTCTGGAAAGTTCAACGGCTGTTTCGTGTTTTGTACCTGAACCGATAAGGATGGCAAGCAATTCAGCATCAGAAAGGGCAGAAGAGCCTTTGTAAAGCATTTTTTCGCGTGGTCTGTCCTCAAGTGCCCAGTTTTTAATGGTAATATTGGAACTCATAATCAATTGGTTTGGGTAATGTTTAAACCAAAGTTACAAAATAGCAGGACACAAAAAAAGCCTTTCATAAAATGAAAGGCTTCTTAATATCATCTAAACAGATACTTAAAGTGCGTTGACATGTTTTGCCAGGCTTGATTTTAAGTTTCCTGCTTTGTTTTTGTGGATCAGATTCTTTTTAGCAAGTTTATCAAGCATTGAAGAAACTTTAGGTAACAATTCTGTAGCTTCATTTTTGTCAGTAATGCTTCTCAACTTACGAACTGCGTTACGTGCAGTTTTTGCATAATATCTGTTATGCAATCTTCTAACCTGTGTCTGACGAATTCTTTTTAATGCTGATTTGTGATGTGCCATTAATCTATTCTTTAATCTTTTAAAAGTAGCCCGTAGGGGAATCGAACCCCTGTTTCAAGAATGAAAATCTTGCGTCCTAACCCCTAGACGAACGGGCCAACATGTGTTTTTGTGCAAAACTTTTTTCTCGTTTGCGGCTGCAAATATAGACTGTTATTTTAATCACACCAAATATTTTTTTAAAAAAAACAAGAAAATATTTCAGGTGAAATTTAAACAGTTTGATTTACAATATATTCATTCGCCGAAATTCTTTATTTATGCGATGAATAGTACTTCATAAACTGCACCCGTTCGTAAAATGCAGGATCTTCACTGTTGTTATAATTCAGTTTTCCTCTGAAATCTGAGAGGGTATTGAACCCCTTTTGTTTCATCCATTCTTCCAACGCTGTGGTCATCTGAGACACAATACTGTTTCCGTTTTTATAAAGTGCCGAACATACCTGAATCGTTTGTGCTCCTGCCAGTAAGAGCTTTATCACACTGTCCCAGTCATGAACACCTGTGGAAGCCGAAATTTCAATATGCTCAGTCAGGCCGGAGGTAATTGCAACCCATCGCAGGGTGTTATGCAGATCACTGGGTACACTGAACACATCAGATGAAGTGAGTTCAAGTTTATCGATATTAATATCAGGCTGATAAAACCTGTTGAACAGTACCACTCCTTTAGCACCTTCTGCCTTTAAACGGTCAACTACCTGTACAACA
Source organism: Quyinboa sediminis (assembly GCF_042219855.1). Classification (NCBI taxonomy): domain Bacteria; kingdom Pseudomonadati; phylum Bacteroidota; class Bacteroidia; order Bacteroidales; family Quyinboaceae; genus Quyinboa; species Quyinboa sediminis. The sequence continues at coordinate 93,257 of NZ_JBHJHP010000001.1, forward strand.
TTGTCGAAGTAGTAGCTGATTTTTACGGAAACAGGAATGCTGACCACTTTTTTTACACTTCTGACAATATCATAGTGCTTGTCTGCATAGGATGAATTGTTTTTCAGTGACGCATTCATTATGAATACATTCAGTTCAAGAGCATCTGCACCTGCTTCTTCAATTCGTTTTGCAAAGTCAACCCATTCACCACCTGAATAACAGTTGATACTTGCAATAATTGGGATGTTAGCTTTTTCGGAACATTCTCTGACCAGGTTCAGATAGGCTTCCAGATTTTCGGAACGCACATAGTTTTTTACGTAATCATAAGCTTCAGGATAGTCCTGGCTCTGATCTATTGCGCTACCGGCATTCATGTTGATCTGCTCCTCGAAAAGCGATTTAAGCACTACGGCTCCAATACCTGCTTTTTCAAGTTCCAGAACTTTCTCTACTGAATTGGTAAGGCCGGAACTGCTCGCAATAAGTGGGTTCTCAAGCTCAAGGCCTAAATACGAAGTCTTTAAACTTATCATCTGATATAATGTATTTTATAAAGCAAATATAACTAATCTTGCCTGTGTACCAAATATCATTTGTTATAATGTCGTTCGCCGAAAATGGAACTGCCGATACGGACCATATTACTGCCATTTTTTATGGCCAGTTCGTAATCACCTGACATCCCCATTGAAAGAAACTTAAAACCAGGATCATTACTTAAAACTGTTTCTTTTAATTCAGAAAAAAATGACTTTAATGTTGCAAATTCACGGTTGATCTGGTTTTCATCTTCAACATATGATGCCATACCCATCAAACCTGTGATATTAAGGTTTTGAAAAGAACGAAATTCTTCAGAAGCCAGCAGTGCTGTAATATCCCCTTTGGAAAGTCCGAACTTGCTCTCTTCTTCAGCTATTTTTAACTGTAATAGGCAGCTGATAACCCGCTTATTTTTTTCACCTTCCTTATCAATGGTTCGTAAAAGTTTTAAACTGTCTACGCCATGTATAAGATGAATAAAAGGTGCAATATATTTTACCTTATTTGTCTGAAGATGTCCGATAAAATGCCAGCGGATGTCTTTGGGCAGATGTTCATATTTTTCGGCAAGATCCTGAACTTTATTTTCCCCAAAATCAAGATGCCCTGCCTGATAGGCATCCATAATCATGCTCTCGGGTTTTGTTTTGGAAACCGCCACCAGTGTAACATAATCCGGTAGCCTGGATGTTATGGTTTTAATGTTTTCAGCAACCTGCATACAAATATAAATTTACACAAAAATAGAAAACCTAAAGGGAAAAAACAGAAAATTGATAAGCTAATGCCAGACAATACAAAATAAAAAAAGCCTCCGAAGAGGCTTTTATCTAAAAGAATTTAAAACCGACCGAGAACATCAGCATATTTGTTTTCTGTTCAAAATCGAGTTTTGAAATATCGTTTAATCCATATTCATATCTCACGTCCACATAAAAGCTTGCAATATCAAGACTGGCACCTACCTGCCAGTTCCAGTTGGCTGTTTCCAGTTCTTTTGACAGATCGAATCCATCTTCAAAAGGCTTATTGATGGAAATGCCTCTGGATTCAACTGTTTGATCAGAGGATACATTAAATTTTGGAGTCAGATCTATTTTTTCGTTTAACAGAATTGAAGCGGATGGCCCCGTGAATATATTCAGTTTCAATACTTTTAAATCCAGTGCTTTGATCCCAAATAAAACCGGAATGTCCAGCGTTGACAATTGAATACCCTGTGTTACCTCAGTTAATACAGCAGCATTTCCGCTTTCAGTATTGACTTCTGTGTCTACGACATCAAGATTCATTTTACCGTTTCTGACCACAAAATTAGCTTCCGGTTGCAGAAAAAGTCTTTTAAGCTTAAGGCGTGCGAATAAGCCTATGCTTAATCCATTCGAAGCATCCTGAATAAATTCGCTGCCACTGTATGATAGTTTTTCGGAACCATAATAAATATTCTGAACCTTGTCAATGGTAAATGTCGATGATGTGATTCCGCCCTTAATGCCCAGATCCAGAGGTGACTGAGCAATCATACTTCCCAATAGAAAAACAAGTAGTACTCCTGTTGTTGTTATTCTTCTCATGACTGACTTTCTGTTATTTTGTGCAATATTATTAAATTATGATTATAATTAAAACCCTTTTGTTAAATCTTTGTCAACTGCCTTTACACCATGTACCATCCAGTCCGGTGCCGGTTCATCTTTAAGATAATGATCAAAAAACTGTTTCATTCTTGTTGATAAGTCCATTCGGTTACCCCAGCTTGAAGGTTTTAAATTATGCGGTTCATTATTATATGTCAGCATCCATACCGGTTTATCCAGCCGTCGTAATGCCACAAAATATTCTATTCCCTGGTACCAGGGAACCGCACCATCATTATCGTTATGCATTATTAGTAACGGAGTTTTAACCTTATTCGCATAAAAAAGCGGAGAATTTTCAATATACAGTAACGGTTTATCCCAAAGGGATCCTCCAATACGGCTTTGTGTATGCTCATACTGGAACATCCGGCTCATACCGGAACCCCATCTGATTCCGCCGTAAGCACTGGTCATATTGCTGACAGGCGCTCCGGCCATTGCCGCGGCGAACATATTGGTTTGGGTCACCAGATAAGCTGTCTGATATCCTCCCCAGCTTTGCCCCTGAAGTGCCATATGGTCTGCATCAACCCAGCTGTAACGGTCAAGCAGGCATTCCACACCGCTTACAATACACTCGTAGGCACTTTGTCCCGGATAACCAATACGATATTTAATGTCCGGAACAAAAACAAGGTAGCCATTGCTGGTGTACAATGTCTTGTTTATGGTTGAATAACTTGGATATATCGAGTTGAAGCGGTTAAGGTTATCTGCATTTCGCTCATAAAAATATACCATCATTGGGTATTTCTTTTCCGGATCAAAGTTTTCAGGTTTATAAAGCAGGCCCTCAAGCTCATCTCCGTTAAATGAGCGCCATTTAACCAATTCAACAGTGTTCCAGATAAACGTATCCTTTTGTAGATTGGCATCAGAAATTTTTTGATTTACAGTCATGTTTCTGTTGCATATCCAAAGATCGGGGTATTCGTTGCAGTCCTGTTGTGTGTAATACATTATTTCCGATTCATCAGCTTTTGCAGGATTGCTATAGTATTTTGCGTTATAAACCAGATCTTCAGGTCCCTCATATCTTTGCAGGTCGAGGTTTGCAAAACCGGCATCTTTCGTTTTTTCATTAAAAACATTCAGAAGCTGAAGTTTTACAGGATCAATATACTCCTGATCTTTTTCCAGGTCTATAAATCTGTACCGTGTTCTTGATTGTCTGCCTTTGGTAAGGTTAACGGGTGCTGACTTCCCTTTAGGATCAACTTCCCATATATCGTAGCGATCATATATATAAACCTTATCATCGTTTTTACTCCATCCTCCGATGCCATAATTGCCGGGATCATCAGGGATGTCATTCTCTTCATTTACCAGCATGGTGGGAATTCCTGTATTTAGTACCTGTGAGCTGCCTTTTTTAATATCTGTAACATAGTAATTGCTGTCCGATGGTTGAAAGTAAACCGCAAAGTTTTCATCGGGTGAAATATTAACGCTGTTTACTCCTTTTATCAATGGTTGTTTCCGGCCATTTAACATATCAACCAGGTAATAATCATTCAGAAACTTTGCAGTCCAGTTGCTTGCTCTCAGGTAAGGATCAGGAGTATAAACAAGTGCATATTTTTTGTCTTTTTTAGTACTGTATCTAATGTATTTAAGCTCTTTGTTAGCAAGCTGTACAACTTTTTTCTCTTTAATATGATACACAGCAGTATAACTTCTGTTTTTTTCACGCTGCAGATTTATCTTTTGTCTGGGCTGAAGTTCCAGGTCTGTCCATGACCAGACATCCACGCTGACCTTTTCACCACTAAGCAAAGTATCTTTTGGGTCCTGTTGCGGTTTTGGTGCTGAACCGAAATATAACCTTCTGCCACTTTCTGAAAAATTAAGATTGCTGTGTTCCGATGGCGCCCAATCTTCGGGGAAGGATTTGGTTAATGTATCAGCAACCGGAATTAAACGGTTGCTTTTTAGGTTGAACATATCCAGTTGCCATATTTTGGTTTTTAAGGTATCTGTGGAGCTTAGCCAGGCCAATTGTGTGCCCTCATCATCCGTTGTGAGTTTACTCACTTCACCTTCTACAGTATAAATGTTATTCTGCTCCATTGTCCCGGTATTAAAATAATTGACATATGACATGGTAACGGAGTCTTCTTTTTTGACGGCATATGTAAGAATATTACCGTTTTTTGACCATTTAAAACCGGTGACATTACGTATTAATATTGTATCCAGGGTCGATCCGTTAAATATGACCATATTATCCCCTCCTTTAGATAATTTGTTTTTTTTTATTTTTACCGAATCTGCCTGTGTGGTGTCTTTGGGGGGTAAGTACTTTTCTTCAGTCGTAAAAGCCACCCAGGTTCCATTGTCTTCGGGAATATCAAATAACTTAACCCTGGGAAATTTAATTAACGTGTCTTTAGCATACAGGAATATTCCAAGTGAATCTTTGGGTTGCTTGTTTTTCGGCAGGTCTTCTTTTTTGGCATCGCGTTGCGTTTGAAGGCTGGGTTCAATTTTAAAAGCGATCAGGTCGGCTGAATGGCTGAATCTTAATCCCGAAGATAATAAAAACGTGTCGTTTTCGGATTTTTCAATATCGTATACAATGGTTTGTGCATCGCCTTTACCAGGTTTAAGTTTATAGGAAATCTTATTTCCTGTTTGTGAAAGTTTGACTTCCGTTATTGAATTCCAGTCATTGAAATCTGAAATTTCAACCGGTCTTTTTTGAGCAAAAATGATAAATGGAATCAATGCGAAAATAAACAAGAAGAGCTTTTTCATTTGATAGTGTGTTTATTGAGGCACTAAAGTACAAAAATCATGCAAAATATCGGGTTGGTTTTATCATTGTCTTCCTTTATCTTTGATTTTTAAAGAAAACATAGATGGATAAAAAGAGTGAAAACCAGGTTTCATGTCCTAATTGTGGTTATGCTATTGATGTGAATGCTATCCTGTATCAGCAGATGGAAGAGGATTTCAAACACAGATATCAGAATTATCTGAGTGAAGAGCGCAGGAAATTTAAAAAATTGCAGGACGATATTGAAAACGAGCGGAAGTTGATTGAAGAACAGAAGGAGGGGTTAGAGAAAAAGGTTGAAGAAGATGTTAAAATCAAACTCAGAAATGAAAAAGAAAAGCTCGAGTCTGAACTCCGAAAGTCATTGAAGGAAGAACAGGAAGAGGTGTTGGAATCCATGCGAAAAGAGTTGCTTGAAAAAAGTGAGAAAGTAAAGGAGCTAAATAAAAAACAGGCTGAAATAGAGCGTCTCAAACGTGAAAAAGAAGAGCTTAAAGATGTGATTGAAGCTGAAGCACAAAAGAAAATAAATGAAGAAGTAGCCAAGGAAAGGGAACGGCTGGAAAAAATGGCTGTTGAAAAAAGTGAACTTCGTTTGAGAGAAAAAGATACACTGATCAATCAGTTGAAAGAACAGGTTGATGAAATGAAACGGAAAGCTGAACAGGGATCAATGCAAATGCAGGGCGAGGTTCAGGAACTGGCGATAGAGGAGTTCTTAAGGGAACAATTTCCCCTGGATAGCATCGAAGAAGTTCGTAAAGGTGTAAGAGGTGCAGATTGTAAGCAGATTGTAAATACAAGAACACATCAGAACTGTGGTGTGATCTATTACGAAAGTAAGCGTACCAAGGACTTTCAGCCGGCATGGATAGAAAAATTCAGAAACGATATGCGCGATATGAATGCCAATATTGGTGTTATTGTGACTGAAGCTATGCCGAAAGATATGGATCGGATGGGATTAAAAGACGGGATATGGATCTGTAATTACATAGAATTTAAGGGACTATGTGCAGTACTAAGGGAATCGCTTGTGCAACTTAGTCAGGCTGTTGCATCTCAGGAAAACAAGGGTGATAAAATGGTGATGCTGTATGATTACCTCACAAGCAATGAATTTCGTTTGCAGATTGAAGCCATTGTAGAGGGTTTTACTGAAATGCAGAATGATCTGGACAGAGAACGCCGGGCCATGGAAGGTGCATGGAAAAGACGGGAAAAACAGATTCAGAAAGTTCTTTTAAATACGAATCACATGTATCATTCGGTGAGAGGTATTGCCGGTAATGCTATTGCACCGGTACAGGCCCTTGAAATGCCGGATGAAGAATAGATCAGATATGAACAAGACTGTATTAAACGACTCCAGACTCTATATAATTTTTGGTATTACCCTGTTTGCAGTTTCAGGTGTTGCAAGTTTAGCTCCTGCCTTTCCCGCTATTATTGATCACTTCGGATTAAGTGAAAAACAGATTGGCTATCTGATTACCGTTTTTACGGTTCCAGGCATCGCTTTAACACCTGTTACGGGAATTCTTGCAGACCGGTTTGGGCGTAAAACAATTCTGATCCCATCGATGGCCTTATTTGGAATTGGGGGTGTGCTTTGCGCCTTTCAGGAATCTTATCATATGTTGCTGATAATGCGTTTTATCCAGGGTGTGGGGGCATCTGCACTGGGTTCACTTAATGTAACTTTAATCGGCGATCTGTTTGATGGCAAAAAACGGGGAGACGCTATGGGGCTTAATGCAAGCGTCCTGAGTATTGGTACTGCATCTTTTCCCGCAATCGGCGGGGTACTGGCAGTCTTTGACTGGCGTACAATTTTTTATATTCCCGGTTTGATTATTCCTCTTATTGCCGTTGTTTATTTCAGGCTCCATGTACCTGTTGTAAACGGAAAAGTCAAATTTAAGGATTATCTTTCAAGGGTTTGGGATACAATTGACCGAAAAATTGTATGGGGGCTATTCATTACAAACATTCTGGCTTTTGTAATTTTATACGGAGCCTATCTCACATTTTTACCTTTATTGCTGAAGCAAAGACTGGAAGTTGGTTCGGCAACCATTGGTGGAATTATGTCCCTCATGTCGATAACAACCGCTGTCACTTCTGCTCAGTATTCTAAAATTGTTGAAAAATTCACATCCTATAAAATGTTGTTCGGGAGTTCAGTATTATATGCGTTGAGCCTTTCAGTGTATGCATTTGCAGATAACTGGCCGTTCATTATCCTGGCTACGATATTGTTTGGCCTTGCACATGGTAGCTTTATCCCAAATGTACAAACCATGTTAGTCGGTTTAGCTCCCATATCCGAAAGAGCTGCATTTATGTCGGTTAATGGAATGGTACTGAGGATTGGACAGTCAATAGGGCCAGTCTTTGCTGCGATGTTTTTTATAAATGGCAGTTTTATGTATGTGTTTTCTGTCAGCGCCTTACTTGCTTTAACTATGCTGTTGTTCATAAAGTACATGGTTGTAAAAGGTAAACCAGCGGATTAATTTCCGGGTTTTACGTCCGGAAAATGACAGGTTATGATATAAAAATGGTAATCCGTAGTAGATTTTTATGCTGAAAATGGGTGAAATCACACTTTTATGCATAAAATTCTGAAAAAAAAACAGTAAAAATTTAGAGCCTTCAAATTTTTATTTAAATCAATTCTTATTTGGTGAAAATGAAAACGGTTTCATAAAACCTTAATTTTTGAAGGCCTTAATTCATAGAGGTTCTGTGGTGTTGTTTTGATTATAAAATTGAATTAAGTGTCAAATATACAGTTAATTAAATAAATTTGTATGATGCCTTAGGAGAGGTTTATTTTTTGTTAAAATGTTAAAATATTTAAGTGTTTTGTGTCTTTTTTTATTCTAAATAAGAAAAGAAATGTTTGCAAAATATTCAATTTGAATTCGTTATGTAGATATAAAACAGAGAGTATATGTTAATTATTTTAGCAAATTACTTCATTTTTTAAATAAATATTTCAATATTTGTATTTGTTCATAACGCGTTGATAAATGAAAACCCCAGGACATGTTATGATCAGATTTATAAAACTGTACGTAATTAGACGGTGATTTAACTTGCAATAGTATTTCACTTTGAAATCTATCCTGTTGTAAAAATCACTTGCAAAAAATGTATTATGAGCATGAACCATTTTATTAACAAATATAACCCTCAATTCTAACTCCCCATGGATGCAAAAGTATTATCGCAAACGGTGACAAAGTCTCAGCTGATGGAACAGGTGGAGACCGTATCAAGAAAAAATATTACTGAAGCTGATTTTAAACTTATAGATAAGCTCATTTCCCGAATAGGAAATGCATTTAGAAATAATGAATTAGATAAATCTGATCTTGCATATTTAAGCAGATTATTTGGAGATGATTTTCTACTGAATACAATACAAGGGTATGGTTTAAGAAAGCCTCAAGGTTATGCAGGTGATTATCTGATGATTGATAAAATATACACATATCATCAATCAGAAATAGGTAAGTATCAGGTTTGGGATAAGTATTTTCATGCACAATCTGCTCCCAAGGCTGTTAGAAATCGTAAAAAATATTTTAAGTCAAAACTTAAACATAAGTTAAGTACAACTTCTGATAAAATTGAACTTCTTAATGTTGCTAGTGGGCCAGCCCGTGATATACTTGAGCTTTATCAGGAAATTGATAATCCAAAACAACTGTCAACAACTTGTGTTGAAATTGATGAGAATGCAATTAAATATGCAAGCAATCTTGTAAATGGTTATTGCCAAAATATAGAATTTGTCAAGGCAAATGTATTAAGATACAGAACAGAAAAGAAGTTTGATGTTGTTTGGTCTGCCGGTTTATTTGATTACTTCAACGAGAAGGCATTTATTATGGTTTTATCACGCTTTAAGGATTTTGTTAAACCAGGAGGCGAGATAATCATAGGTAACTTTAATGAGCGAAATAATCCAAGTCGTGATTACATGGAAATCTTCGGTGAATGGTTTTTGCATCACAGAACTGAAGAGGAATTAGTCACTCTTGCTATGAAATCAGGATTCGATTTTACACAAGTTAACATTGGTAGAGAACCTGAGAATGTTAATCTATTTATGCATATTAAGTGCTAATCTATTTAGAATAAGTTTTTTAAATGATAATTGAGCTTGATTATTTAACAATAGTCAAGCTTTTTCTTTTAAATATTAACCTATAATTAACTTTTTTGTGTTTTTTTTATCTGTATTATTAAATTTTGTTTAAATTTGGGAATTAAAATTTCGCAATGGCAGGATCATTAGAAAGGAAACCCAGAATAATGAATGGCATCGATCTGAAGGATATAAGAATCGGTCTTTTGTCTGCACTGTTTATTTACGGTCTGTTCGGTATTCTCGATCCATTCATGATGCCAATTAATTATAAATCAGCCTGGTTTATTAGATATGTTATTATTTTACCTGCCATAGTTCTCGTTTGGATTTATACTTATCATAAAAGTTTTACGCATCGAACAAATGAAAAATTACTAGTCCTTTTATTAGCTGGGCAGATTGGTATTATTTCAATGATTGCAGCTTCAGAACCAGGAGAAAATGCATTTTGGGGATATTATGCAGGGTCAATATTGGTTTTTTTGTGGGCCGGATTTGTTTTTAAGTTTTCATTCATTTATTCTACAATTGTATTCTTCGTTGTTGTGTTTTCATATGATGCAATTGCTGTTTTCGATCAACATTTGTTAAGCCATGGTATGCATTCTGAGGAATTTACATGGTTTTTAGGTAATAATTTCTTCCTTATAAGTTCTGGTGTTTTGGCAGTGATTGGATCGAACAGGTTACAACAATCCAACAAAAAAATAGAAGAGGAAAATATAAAGTATAAACTGGCGAAGGAAAAAGCAGAAGAGAGTGATCGGCTTAAGTCAGCCTTTCTGGCCAATATGAGCCACGAGATCAGAACACCGCTGAATGCAATCCTGGGATTTTCGCACTTGCTGAAAGATGAAGAAGCTGATGAGGAAGAGGTCAAACAGTTTTTGGGTCTTATTAATAATTCGGGGAATAATTTATTGCGGATTATCAACGATATTATTGATATTTCAAAAATAGAGGCCGGGCAATTGAGCGTTACCAAATCCAGATTTAATATTAACGAAGTTCTTAGGAATGTCGCACAGAAATACCAGAATCTGGACATTTACAATACGAATGGAGATGTAGAGTTTATCGTCAATACGCCTGTGAAAAATGATGACCTGCAGATAAGAAGTGATATTCAACGCCTGGAACAGGTTTTGGATAACCTTATTAATAACGCATTTAAATTCACGCGAAACGGGAGAATAGAGGTTGGTTACAAGGTCAGATCAAAAGAAGGTTATGGTTACCTTGAATTTTTTGTAAAAGATACAGGTAAAGGAATTCCAACTGATAAGCAGCATATCATTTTTGAACGTTTCCGTCAGGTTGAGGAAGATATTTACCACGAAGGAGCAGGTTTGGGACTTAGCATTTGTAAAGGAATACTTAAGCTGCTTGAAGGTGATATCTGGTTCGAATCAGAAGAGAATAAAGGGACCACATTTTGTTTTACACTGCCACTGTAATTATAGCCATCCGTTAAAGTAAAACATGTTATTAAAACAATTTCTCAGATCCGCCTCCTGTTCAAATATTCCGTAAAATGTCGATCCGCTTCCCGACATAGATGCATATAGTGCACCGTTTGCATAAAGGATTTCTTTTAGTCTGATCAATTCAGGAAATGATTTAAATACTGAATTCTCAAAATCATTCTTAAGTACCTGCTTCCATTCGCTCACCGGTAACTGAATAATATCTGAGATGGATAGTTCAGGCATTGACGGTTTTACATTTTTATAAGCCAGAGGAGTAGGTATGCCTACAGCGGGCTTTACTAAAACAAGAAAATAATCTTTCAGGCTAAATTCCACTGGTTTTATTATATCTCCAATCCCGCTTACCAATGCAGGCTTGTTATAAATAAAAAAAGGACAATCGGCACCAATCAATACCGAAAGATCAGCGAGCTGCTGTTCGTTCAGATGTAATTTGAAAAGTTCATTAAGCCCGGAAAGACAAAAAGATGCATCTGACGAACCTCCGCCGAGACCTCCGCCAAATGGAATGGATTTATGCAAATGAATATTTACCGGTGACAAGCTGTATTTTGCCTTTAAAATATTATAGGCTTTAAGAACCAGATTATCATCAGGTTTTGAGTCCAGTTTGATCCCTGTTTCACTAAAGCTGAATTCTTCCGATACAGCAATCTCAAGTTTATCCCTGAGGGGAACAGGATAGAACAGTGATTCTAAATTGTGATAACCATCGGGTCGTTTATTTATGATGTTCAGCCCTAGATTGATTTTGGCATTTGGATAAAGGATCATTGGATCAGTTTTAAGCAAAAATAAGCATAGAAAATGAATAACCTGATATCCAAAGGTAAAAGGCGAAAAGACAGCAAACTTTTCACAACTTATAAACAAAAAAGCCTTACTGTATTTTTTTGACTGTAAGTACGATATAAAAGTCATCAACAAACTCGTCTTTCCATCCTGATTTATCCGATGTGTTTGCTAAATTTGACCTCAGTTTCTACCTGGAGGAACCTACTAATTTAACATAACACACATTTTTAAACAGGAATAATAATGGCTCAGAAAAACACGAGGTCTGCTCAGTACAAACCGACAGTCCCTGCAAATGAATTTGGTAAACTTCCGCCGCAGGCAATTGAACTGGAAGAAGCGGTACTTGGTGCACTGATGCTCGAAAAAAGCGCTTATCCGGCTGTTGGTGATATACTTAAGTCAGATTCATTTTATAAAGAGTCACATCAGAAAATATATTCAGCTGTTGTTGATCTTTTTTCCAAGGAAGAACCGATCGACCTGCTCACTGTAACTGAGCAGCTGAAAAAGAAAGGATTACTTGAGGAAATAGGTGGGCCTGTATATATTTCCCAGTTAACGACCAAGGTAGCTTCTGCAGCACATATTGAATACCATGCCCGGATTATCGCACAGAAATATCTTCAGCGTGAGCTGATACGCGTTTCTACAGAAATTCAGAATAATGCCTATGATGAGAGTCTGGATGTGGATGAGCTTCTGGAATCAGCAGAAAACAGCATCTTTGAGATCTCGCAGGTTGGTGTTAAAAATGAAACGACACAAATTAACCCGGTTATTGAAGAAGCTATACATAACATCGAGGAAGCATCGAAACAGAAAGAAGGGTTGAGTGGTGTGCCGTCCGGTTTCAGAAAACTGGATAAAATAACTTCAGGATGGCAGAATTCCGATTTGATTATTCTTGCAGCCCGTCCAGCAATGGGTAAAACAGCCTTCATTCTTTCGATGACCCGGAATATTGCCCTGGATTTTAACAGACCTATTGCCATTTTTTCCCTTGAAATGAGCAATGTTCAGTTGGTAAACCGTCTTATTTCCAGTGAATGTGAAATTGAAGGTGAGAAAATTAAAAATGGTCGCCTGAGTCATGAAGAGTGGGACCATTTGAATCATAAAATTAAAAACCTGCAGGATTCTCCCATTTTCGTAGATGACACCCCCGGTTTATCCATTTTTGAACTCAGGGCCAAATGTCGAAGACTAAAACAAAAGCATAATATCTCGGCAATCTTTATTGACTACCTTCAGTTGATGAATGCAAAAGATATGAAACCGGGAAGCAGGGAGCAGGAGGTAAGTTTGATTTCCCGTTCCCTGAAGGGACTGGCGAAGGAACTGAATGTGCCAATCGTTGCGCTTTCGCAGCTCAATCGTGGCGTGGAAGGCAGAACCGGCTATGAAGGTAAGCGACCACAGTTATCAGACCTGCGTGAATCGGGTGCTATTGAGCAGGATGCGGATATGGTGTTATTTATTCATCGTCCTGAATATTATGGGATTACAGAAGATCCTGACGGAAATGATTTGATTGGGGTTGCTGAGGTGATCATTGCGAAACACCGAAATGGTGCTACAGGTACTGTTCAGATCAGGTTCAGGAAAGAGCTGGCCAAATTTATTGATCCTGAAGATGATTTCACCGGGAATTATCCCGGAGCAGGTGAACCCATAACGCTGAGTTCCAAGATGAACAGTTATGAAGAGGACTTCGGCTCACAGTCGAATGATTTTAACAGGCCGGGAGGTGGTGAGGACCGTCCGTTTTAATTCGCTTTAATTTTTAGTATCTTCGGAAAAATTTTTTCTATGGAAAACGAATCCGTTGTCATTCGTCTCAAGGACGCAGAGATCAGTCACAGGGAACTGGTCGTATTGCGGGATGTTAATCTGGAAGTTAAAAAAGGTGAGTTCATCTATTTAACGGGAAAAACAGGAACGGGCAAAAGCAGTCTTCTGCGTACACTTTACGCCGATATTCCGTTGCTCAGCGGTGAAGGTGAGGTGGCTGGCTATGACCTGCAAAAACTTAAAAACAGGGAAATTCCTTTTTTACGTAGAAAGATTGGCATTGTTTTTCAGGATTTTCAGTTGTTATATGACCGCAATGTCAGTGCAAATCTGGAATTTGTTCTTAAAGCAACAAACTGGAAGGATAAAAAGATGATTGATAACAGGATTAATGAGGTTCTGGATCATGTGGGAATGAAAAATAAAGGCTATAAAAAACCCCATGAGCTTTCAGGAGGAGAGCAGCAGCGTGTTGCTATAGCCAGGGCACTGCTGAATAAGCCGGAACTGATTTTGGCTGATGAACCAACCGGAAATCTTGATTTTGAAACATCTACGCAGATAATGAAGATTTTACAGCTGATCAGAGATGAAGGAACCACAATACTTATGGCTACGCATAATTCAAGCCTTCTGGAGGTTTTTCCCGGACGGGTGATTAATTTTCAGGAAAGTATTTTGGTGGAGGAAAGCAACTGATTATCGTCTTATCAGGGGACGTATCAATTCTTCAAGGCCGTTAACTTTAATTTCATACATTTCTTTTAAAAGATTCCCGAGCTTTCCTTCAGGAAAACCTTTCTGTCGGAACCAGACCAGGTAAGGTTCGGGAAGGTCAACCAAATACCTGTTTTTATATTTTCCGAATGGCATGCGTGTATTCGCCAGCTTTATTAAATGATCTTTATTAAACAGTTCCATTAAAAAGTACTTTAACCTTTTCAATTCTTGCTTCAAGTGGCATCGTTACATCTATCCAGTGAATCTTAAAACCCCGTCGTTCCATCCCTCTGAACCATGTCATTTGCCGTTTGGCAAACTGATGAATGGCAATCTCCAGTGATGCGTACATGTCTTCCCGCGAAATTTCACCTGTCACGTATTGGGTTACAAATTTATATTCCAGGCCGTAATAGATTAAATCTTCGGGTGAGATGCCCTTATCCAGCAGGGTCTTTACCTCTTCAATCATGCCTTCATCAAGACGTGACTTCAACCGGTGACTTATTTTTTTTCTTCGAAGCTCCCTGTCGATAGACACACCAATTATCAGCGGACTGATAGCAGGGTATTCCGTATTGTCAATTTCATGCTCCCTGTAGTAATCCGCTATTTCAATCGCCCTGATGGCTCTTCTTTTAGTATCAGTATCGGTACTGTTGTGCAGTGTTTTATATGTTTTTAAAATTGCTTCAAGTTCAGTTAAGGTGTGAGGTTCCAGTTTTTGTCTTAAAGCTGTGTTTTTAGGAACATTGACCAGTTTATAACCTTTCAGAACAGCCTCGATATAGAGACCTGTGCCACCGCAGAGCAGAGGAAGTTTGTTTCTGCGCGATATATCTTCAAATGCAGCTATAAAGTCACGTTGGTATTCGTATACATTATACTTATAGCCTGCATCCACTATATCAATCAGATGGTAGGGAACAGGAGTTCCCTCAGCGGTATATTCCTGCAGATCCTTACCGGTTCCGATGTCCATTCCCCTGTAAAGCTGACGACTGTCGCCACTGATGATCTCTCCGTTAAACGCCTTTGCCAATGCTACGGCAAACCCAGTTTTACCGGAAGCCGTGGGACCAACAATTGTAAGCAGATTATATGCCGATTTTGGATCGTTTTTCATATTCCGGGTCAAAATAACAAAGAAAAAAGTAATATTAGTTAACTGATCAATTTAATTTGCAGGCCATGTATAAAATTGATTAATTTTGCGCCAATAAACGCATTGTATGAGTTATAAAACCTTATTTAACCGCTTAAAAAATTTAATCATCTCACCTTCGGCAGAATGGAAGGAAATCGATAAGGAGGAGTTATCAGGACTGAATGCTGTGCATCAGTTTGCGCTTCCGCTTATTGCTTTATCAGCAATTGCTGCCTTTATCGGTACTGCAATTTACCTTGAAGGTTTTAATGTTGAGGAATCGCTTAAAAAGGCTTTACTGGTTTTTGTGAGTTTGTTTTCAAGCATCTATGTTTCCATGGGAGCCATATATTTTTTAATGCCTAAATTCAACCTTTCACAGGATCGTAATAAGGTATTTCGTTTTGTGGCTTATGCATCGGCAGTGATTTTTGCCATAAAATTTATTACAGAGTTGATCCCTGAACTTTTTTTTCTGAAAATACTGAATTTATACACGGCATTCATTGTCTGGGAAGGTGTAACACCTATATTTGAAGTGAATGAAAAAGATAAAGCCAGTTTTGTGGTATTTTGCTCCTTTGTAATCATTGCCGGAAACTATGCCGTATTTAGTTTGTTACGTATATTAATGCCGGGGTTCTGAATATGAATAAAACACAGAATAACATTAATATCAAAAACAAACGGGCTGCGTTTGACTATGAACTGATAGAAAAGTTCAATGCCGGTCTTGTGCTGACAGGAACTGAAATAAAATCGATAAGAGATGGCAAGGCCAGTCTTGTGGATTCTTACTGTTATTTTGCCAATGGGGAATTATGGATTAAATCCATGAATATATCCGAGTATTTTTATGGGTCATACAACAATCACAACTCCACACGCGACCGTAAGCTTTTATTACAGAAAAAGGAACTGCGTAAGCTCGACCGGAAAATTAAGGAATCAGGATTGACCATTATTCCGGTCAGACTTTTTATCAATGAAAAGGGCTATGCCAAACTGCAGATTGCGCTTGCCAAAGGGAAAAAGGAATACGATAAACGGCAGACCCTAAAGGAGAAAGATGATAAGCGCCAGATGGATCGTTTTATGAAGCGTTAAAGATGATTAAGGCATTTAAATTCAGATAATACTGGATATAACTTTAATATTCAGTTTTTCAGGCAATTTCTCCGGCACCTTCCCGAACTACTTCTGGTTCAGCTAATGTACAGTCAATAACTGTTGAAGGGATATTGCTGCCAAATCCACCGTCAATAACCATATCTACCATATTCCCGTATTTTTCATGAATCAGTTCAGGATCCGTAATGTATTCAAGAACGGCATCGTCAGAGTGTATGGATGTGCCTACGAGAGGGACACCAAGTAAAGCTGTAATTTCTTTAACAATGTTATTGTCCGGAACACGGATACCAATACTTTTTTTCTTACTGCGAAACAGTTTGGGTACATTATTATTCGCTTCAAGAATAAATGTAAAAGGCCCCGGAAGGTTATTACGCATCAGCTTAAATACCGGATTGGATATGGGTTTGGTGAACTGCGACAGTTGGCTCAGATCGGAACAAAGCAATGAAAGGTTATAGGAATTTTTCTGCTTTAACTGATGAATCTTATCTATCCCTCTAGGGTTGTTTAAAGAACAGCAAAAGGCATAAATGGTATCAGTTGGAATGATGATAACCCCGTTATTCCGGAGTATCTCCACAACTTCTTCAACCTGCTTTGGGTTTGTGTCTTTTTCGTATAATTTCAACAACATAACCGTTCTTTTATGTGAAAATACGAATAAAAACACCACTATAAGCCTTTTGTGGATAAAAATTGTTTAACTATTTCCATAATCAGAAAAAAGGAGCGCTTAAAGTTTTTTATATTTGTTACAAATTAATGATCGTGAGTAGAAAAATAATTATAGCAATTGACGGATATTCTTCCTGTGGCAAGAGCACACTTGCCAAAGATCTGGCAAAAGAATTAGGTTATGTGTATGTTGATTCCGGAGCAATGTACCGGGCCGTTACCCTTTACTGCATTGATAATCATATCATACAGGACGGGAATTTACATGCCGAAAGTCTAAAATTTGCCATGCATGATATTCAGGTTGGATTTCGGTATGATCCCTTGCATAATGAAAATATTACCCTTCTAAACGGAAAAGATGTTGAAAAGGAGATTCGTTCAATGGAGGTTTCCCGGTTTGTCAGTCAGGTGAGTGCGCTGAAGTACGTTAGAGAGGCCATGGTGCATCTTCAGAGGCAGATTGGAAAAGAAAAGGGAATCGTTATGGATGGAAGGGATATCGGCACCGTTGTTTTTCCTAAAGCTGAACTTAAGATTTTTCTGGTGGCCAAACCGGAAATCCGGGCTAAAAGACGGTTTGATGAATTGAAATCAAAAGGATACGAAGTCAGCATTAAGGAAATTGTTGAAAATATTAATCACCGTGATCAATACGATACAAGCAGAGCAGAGAGTCCGTTACGAAAAGCACTGGATGCCATAGAACTGGATAACAGCTTTCTGAATCCGGGACAACAGCTGGAAAGGGTTCTTTCTATAGCGAGAAAAAAAATAGCAGATGGCGTACAAAATTGAAATTGATGGTGGGTCGGGATTTTGTTTTGGAGTTGTCAATGCCATAAAAAAGGCTGAGGATGTACTGAACAGGGGAGAAGAACTTTACTGCCTGGGCGATATTGTTCATAACAGCATGGAGGTTGAACGTCTTGAAAAGCTCGGACTGAAAACTATAGATTATCAAACCTTTGAAACACTGCAAAACGCTACTGTCTTGTTGCGTGCTCATGGAGAGCCGCCTTCTACCTATGAGACAGCTAAAAGAAACAACATAACACTTATTGATGCTACCTGTCCTGTTGTTCTTCAACTTCAGAAAAGGGTAAAAAAAGGATATCATTCCGCACAGGAGGGGAAAGGACTCGTGGTGATTTACGGGAAAAAGGGACACGCTGAAGTAAACGGACTGGTAGGACAAACCAATAACGAAGCTGTAGTGGTGGAGAATGAAGATGATTTGAACGGATTGAATTTCAATCAACCGATATATCTCTATTCCCAAACTACAAAACAGGAGGAAGGACTGCTGGATATTGAACACGAAATACTGGACAGACTGGGTGAAAACGGTGTTCTGGAAATGCATAATTCGATATGCAGACAGGTCTCCAGACGTGTGCCGGGAATAAAGGAATTTGCAGAACATAACGATCTGGTTTTATTTGTAAGTGGCAGAAAAAGTTCAAATGGTAAAATGCTTTATGAAGCCTGTAAACAGGCGAATGCTGAGTCTTATTTTATATCTTCCGCCGATGAACTGGACTATACCTGGCTGATGGGGAAGCATAACATTGGAATCTGTGGTGCAACTTCCACGCCCCGCTGGTTAATGGATGAGGTGGCAGAAAAAGTAAAGAAACATCTGGATATATATAAAGCGCTGTAATTTGATTATTTTTGTGTTGAAATAATTCAGATTATGGATCGTTCTTAAACAGAACGCAAAAAGTGAATAGATGAAGAATCTGATAATTATAGTATTTGTTTTAATCTTTGGAACAGTAAGCGCACAGGAATTTAATTGTAAAGTGTCTGTAACGCACCGTTCAATCCAAAGCACCAATGTCTCCGTTTTTGAGAATATGGAAAAGACCATTAGTGAGTTCATGAATAACCGCAAGTGGACCAATGACGAATTTAAGCCTAAGGAAAGGATTGACTGCAATTTTCTGATCAATCTTACCGATATGCAAAATAATGAGAATTTTTCCGGAACGCTGACAATCCAGGCCCGTCGTCCGGTGTATAATTCATCCTACAATACACTGATGTTTAATTATATCGATAAAAACTTTGCATTTACTTTTGTGGAGTTTGATCCGTTGATATTCAACGAAAACACCTTCGATAATAATCTGACATCGGTCCTTGCATATTATGCGTACATCATTCTGGGGATGGATTATGACTCCTTTGGACCTATGGGCGGACAACCATTTTTTCAGGTTGCTGAACACATCGTTAATAATGCGCAGAATGCATCAGAATCGGGATGGAAAGCCATGGAGAGCAGAACCAACCGTTACTGGCTCATTGAACAACTGTTGCACGATGATTTTAAACCATTCCGGATGTTCATGTACAATTATCACAGACAAGGCCTGGACCTGATGGCGGATAATCCGGTTGAAGGATTGAAGAATATAAAGAAGGCTATTCCTACACTGCAGGATCCGTACAGAAAACAACCCACTGCTATATTATTTCAGATTTTTGCAGACACCAAATACGAAGAGTTTATTAATCTGTTTAAACCGCATGATGCTGCTACCCGAAGCGAGATCGGAACGATTTTAAAAACGATTGATCCCCAGCACATTCAGGATTATGACAGGATGATTTCTGGTTAAACCTACTTTTATGCTCAGATCTTTATCCATTCGGAATTTTGCGTTGATCCAAAACCTGAATATCAGGTTTTATGATGGCATGTCGGTCATAACCGGTGAAACCGGTGCTGGAAAATCCATCATGCTCGGGGCTTTGAATATGATTCTTGGTCAACGGGCCGATTTGTCTGCTATCATTAATAAAGAGGAAAAATGTGTGGTGGAGGCACAATTCAGGATTGAAGGTTATAGTCTGGAAGGGTTTTTCAAAAATAATGACCTGGATTACGATCATCAAACCATCATCAGAAGGGAGATAACGCCCTCAGGAAAATCGAGAGCTTTTATTAATGACACTCCGGTGACACTTGATATACTCAGGGTGTTGACCGAATCACTGATTGATATTCATTCGCAACATGAAAACCTGTTATTAAACGATAGCAGCTTTCAGCTTCAGATTGTGGATGGAATGGCCAGAAATTCTGCTGTCTTAAATGAATATCAAAAAGCCTATCAGCTTTGGTTCAGATTAAAGAAGGAGTTACAGGAACTTCAGGATGCAGCAGATAAGGCTGCTGCCGATAAGGACTATTTTCAGTTTCAGTTTGATCAGTTGGCTGATGCCGGTTTAACAGACCGGGATGAACAGAACCATCTGGAGGAAGAACTTGAAGCCTTGACCCATGCTGAAGAGATTAAAATGGCTTTGTCACTGATTTCAGGATCTGTTGATGATGAAAGCGGGGGAGTATTGAACCGGCTGACTGAAGCAAGAAATGCAGCACACCGGATCAGTCCTTTTCTGTCTCTGGCAGAGGATTTTGACAAACGACTGGAAAGTGTTATTATAGAATTAAAAGATATTGCAGGTGAGGCAGAACTCAGAGCCGGTGATATTGAGTACCTGCCTGAACGAATTAGTGAGATTACAGACAGATTAAACCAGTTGAACGATTTACAGCATAAACACAGAGCCGGAAGCATTGAGGAACTCATGCAGCTGAAAGAGGATCTGGAAACAAAGTTATCGGCTATTTCGGGTTATGAAGATGCCATCCTGGATAAGGAAAAGGAAGTGAATAAAGCATTCTTCATCCTGGAAAATACCGCTGATCAATTATCAGTGTCCAGAAAAAAAGTACTTCCTCTTCTGGAAAAACAATCATCGGAACTGTTGCATGAACTGGGAATGCCGAATGGAGTGTTAAGGGTACAGCACGAAGCTGTTTCTGCTTTTAGTGCATCAGGAAGAGACAGGATCACCTTTTTATTTTCGTCCAATAAAAAACATGCACCACAATCTCTTTCCAGAATTGCGTCAGGAGGTGAAAAATCCCGGCTGATGCTGGCTTTAAAAAGTCTGTTATCTTCAAGTAAGGCGCTTCCAACAATTGTTTTTGATGAAATTGACACCGGAATTTCCGGTCTAATAGCTGCTAAAATGGGTAAAATAATGGAAAGAATGGGTGAGACAATGCAGGTTGTAACCATAACCCATTTACCTCAGATTGCAGCCTGTGGATCACACCATTATAAGGTGTTCAAACTGGATGGTGAAAAGCCATCTTCGAATGTGGTTGAATTGCAGCAGGATGAACGGTTACATGAAATTGCAACGTTGCTGAGTTCAGAAAATGTGACTGAAACCGCCTTGAACAATGCCCGTGAACTGATGGGAAACTAGTTTATTCTTTGCACGGTTCCGGATGTATGGTGGCTTCCATGTTCATTTCTTTCCTTACGTCTTTCTCTATTTTTAATGTTATCTCATGGGCCTGATCCAGTGTCATCTCCGGATTCATTCGAATATGAAAGGTAATTTCGGAATGCCTTCCATATTTGTGAATATGAATGTGGTGAACGGTATCGCTCTCAATGTATCTGTCGCAAATGGATTTTAGTATTTTTAAAGTCCTGTTATCCGGTTCATCTCCCAAAATCCGGTTAGCACTGTCATTTATAATTTCAATGGCAGCATATAAAATGAGCAAAGCTACTGCAATACTTAACACTGCATCGGCCCACCAGAAATGTTTGCCTAAAAATATACCGGCTAAAACCACAAGTGAAGAGAAAGCATCGCTACGGTGATGCCAACCGTCTGCTTTTACACTTCTGGATTCCGTTTTTTTAAAGATCCGGAAGGCGTATTGAGCCATTCCCTCCTTCGAAATTATTGAAACAATAGTTACAATAATAGCTACAATGCCAAAATTTGCAGCCTCTCTGTTTTTAAAGCGCGATATACCTTCCATAAAGAACTCCCATGCTACTGCTGCAAGCAGGGCTCCAATGAGCAAGGCGATGACGAGTTCGGCTCTTCCGTGGCCAAAAGGATGCTCTTTGTCGGCTGGTTTTTCAGATAGTTTAGCTCCGAATAAGACCAGAATAGAACTGAAGGAATCAGATAGGGTATGCCATGCATCAGCAATTAGTGCCGCTGATGAAGATACAATACCTGCCCAGAATTTTATACCGAACAGAATAATATTACCAAATACGGATACCCAGCCTTCGCGCTGGTTAAGCTTTTCAGGGGTCATATTTATTTATTTACAACAGAACTGTATGTTCCAGTAAAATCTTTAAACCAATGCCTATGAGGATGATTCCTCCAATAATTTCAAAAGGCAATTTACGGCTTTTGGAAAATCTGGCACCCATAAATATACCAATTAATGACATAAAAAAGGTGGTAACTGCTATTATTGTAGATGCATTAATGGGGGCAGAATTGAGTAAGATGGCAAAACTTACTCCAATAGCAAGTGCATCAATGCTTGTTGCAATGGATAATCCTATGATTACGTTTAATTTTGAGGGACAGAAGTTTCGCTTAGCTTCGTGCTTGCTTCCTTCATAAATCATTTTAAGTCCCAGAAAAAACAGCAACCCAAAAGCAATCCAGTGATCCAGCGATTCAATATGTTCTTTAAAGCTTAAGCCGAGATAGTATCCAATCATGGTCATTCCGCCCTGGAATAGGCCCATAAAGAAAGCAGTGAGCAAAAAATCCCTGAGAATAACTTTACGATGAATTACGCCACAGGACACAGATACAGTAAAACTATCCATGGAAAGTCCCAACGCAATGATTATGAGTGTGACGAGGTTCATTTTTGCAATTAAAATGCAAAAATAAACCATAGTCCGTAATTTCAAAAAAATCAGGCCTTAATTGATTCGAAACCTTCACCAAAGACGCCCATTACTGATCCCTGACTGATGAATGCCGTCGGATCAATCTCTTTTACAATCCTGAATACTTCAAGGGCTTCGGGTTTGCGTACCACAACCATCACTATTTTACGTTCTTCTTTGGAATACCATCCGGTGCCTTCAATTAGCGTAACGCCGCGGTTCATATCGGTATTGATCCGGTCGGCTATCAATTCGTATTTTTTTGAAAAAATCATAAACTGAACGGACTGCTTAACACCGCTGATCACCAGGTCGATAGTGTACGATGCAATGGCCATTGCAGTCAGACCATAAACAATTGTTTCAATCTTTTTAAATACAAAGTAGGATGAACCGATAATGATAACATCACAAAACAGAATAACTTTACCAGGACTTGTGTGTCTGTATTTATTATAGATTGATGCGATGATGTCGGTTCCTCCGGTACTGCCACCTCCCGAGAATACCATTCCGGTTCCTACACCCGAAAGAATACCTCCAATTACACAGGCCATAAATGGTTCCTGCACTGCCGGTTCATGAATATAATGCTGAAACAATGCAAGAAAGCCGGTTAAGACGGCAACACCATAAATGGTTTTTAAACCGTAGCCCGGTCCCAGTATTTTAAAAGCCAGAATAAGTAATAATACATTAACCAAAAGGTATGTCAGAGCAACAGGAATTCCTGTGGAAAAATAAATAATTGTTCCAACACCAGCAATTCCACCACCGGTGATATCAGATGGAATAAGAAAAGCCGTCCATCCTATTGAGAATATAAAAAGACCAAAAGTGATGGATATATATGGCCATAATCTGGTTTGCATTAAACGACTCATAGCTTCAAAAAATTTTTTGCAAAAGTATAACTACGAATCAGAGAAAATACATGAGTTTAATCAGGTTTTTTACAGAATTTTCGGGATGATTACGGGTGTTAATTATCTGTATTTCAGTGCTGTAAAATCAGTGGTTCTATGAATAGTGTTTTTTTTGCTACAACTTTGCCCTCGTAGTAAGTGCTCAGGGTCCATTTCCCGATTTTGTCACTAACCGGTTCCCATATTGTATCACCAAGAAAAAACTCCCAGTCGTTGCCATTTACATAATGTTCTCCGGTAAATGGTGGCCTTGTTTTACCCTTGTCATCTTTAAAGGGCGGATGTTCAATTTTAAATTCAAGTCGAATGCCCTTACCCCGTTTTATTTTGAGCAGGTAACCGAATTCAATATCAATTTCTGCAGGAATACGATCAGTTATTTTGATAATCTTTGGTATGTCTTTCGAATCCCGGTCCCATTTAGAATAAATGCCGTATGTATATATTTCAAAAGAAGGCTTTTGCTTCGGCATGTCAGGAATCAGTTTTTGAGATCGATGCTGTACATTAGCGTCAATTCAAGTGTTTTGTTAAACTGGCTTCCTGGATTAATCCATGGGTTGGTACCAACGGCATCAGTGAGATCAGCAATTGGGAAAATATCGTTTGTAAATCTCAGGTTTACAGCAAACTTCTCGTTTATATGATAGCCAACACCAAGTAAAAAACAAAGTTCTCCGTAATAAAATTCATCCGATTGTATAGGATAGTTTTCTTCATTCAGCTTAACTCCGCCTTCAAGGAAACTGTAATGAAAAAGATAGCCCAGTCCAAATCCACCTTCAAGAAACCAGTTTGTCTGAAGGTTATACTGGAGCAAAACAGGAAGCTGTAGGTAATTGAGGCGGGTGGTTTCACTGATTATACCTTCTTCAGGAACAGGAAGCTTGGCCTTTCCTTTTTGTATGTATCGTAGTTCCCCATGTATGTCTATGTCGTCGGTTATGGGATAGGCTACCCAGCCACCAAATGTTATGCCTGCTTTATTATAGCCACCGAGAAAATCGCCGTCAATCTGACTGGCCAGCACACCACCGATTAAACCACCTTCGAACTTCTGAGCCTGGATTGATGTGGTAATGACAACGGAAAATATGGCAATGAGAATTAATTTATACATGTTGCATCAGTTTTTGTTTTAAAATGTCAATACCGGCGGCTGCCTTACTTTTAATAACCTCAGTTTTATAGAGCAATCCTGCCGGATCCGGATCCATTAAAAACAGCGGTATATCTTTGGGTGCATAATGGATAAGGCCTGCTGCCGGATACACATTCATTGAGGTGCCTATAACAACGAATATATCTGCTTTTTCACAAATGGGGATGGCATCTTCTATCGCAGGAACCGCTTCACCAAAAAACACAATGTGGGGGCGAAGTTGAAAACCCTTTTCACATGAATCGCCCATATGCGTCTCATAATTAGCCGGATTAAGATCGTATATCAAAGATTCATCACCGGTGGAACGCACTTTCATCAGCTCTCCGTGAAGATGAAGTACATCTTTTGATCCCGCCATTTCATGCAAATTATCTACATTCTGCGTTATTATATGAACATTGAAAAAACGTTGAAGATCAGCCAGACCATAATGGGCATTATTGGGTTTTGCGTCAAGCAGCTGCTTTCTTCGCATGTTATAAAAGTCCAGTACAAGTTCAGGATTGCGGTCCCAGCCCTGAGGACTGCAAACTTCCATTACATCGTATTGCTCCCAGAGTCCTCCCATATCCCGAAAGGTTCTTAATCCGCTTTCGGCACTTATACCTGCTCCTGTGAGAACAACGAGATTTTTCATTAGTCTTCAGTTCTGATATAATATTCTTTTTTTAACCAAAAAATTCCTGTACACTTTCTGTTATATATAACAACTGATCGTCCGAAAGTTCAGTATGCATCGGAAGGGAAATAACTTCTTTGCACAATTTTTCACTCACCGGAAATGCGCCTTCATTGTATCGGGGATCTATATAAGCCTTTTGCAGGTGTAGGGGAACCGGGTAGTAAACCATGGCAGGAATCCCTTTATCATTCAGAAAATCCTTTAATGCATCCCGTTTGCCGTTCTTAACACACAAGGTATACTGGTGAAATACATGGGTGGATACAGGTGAACGGTGTGGAGTCTGAAGCTCTTCGATTGCATTAAAGGCATTATCGTAATAGGTTGCAGCTGCATTTCGGCGTGATCCGAAATCATCAAGTTGTTTTAATTTCACATCCAGAATTGATGCCTGAATACCGTCCAGACGACTATTCACTCCAACCATGTCGTGATAATAACGAACCATCATGCCATGGTTTGAGATTGCTCTGATTTTAGCAGCTAACTCATCGTTGTTTGTAAACATTGCACCACCATCGCCATAACAACCCAGGTTTTTTGAAGGGAAAAAAGACGTGCAACCAATATCACCTAATGTACCTGACTGACATACTGAACCATCCTTTCCCAAATAATTTGATCCTATAGACTGACAAGCATCTTCAACAACATACAGATTGTTCAGTTTTGCCAGTTCCAGGATGGCATCCAGATCAGCATTCTGTCCAAACAGATGAACCGGTATGATTGCTCTTGTTTTTGGAGTAATAGCAGCTTTTACGGCCTCTGCAGAAATATTATAGGTGTCAGGTTCAACATCGACCAAAACGGGGGTTAGACCAAGCAATGCGATGATTTCTGCTGAAGCAATAAACGTAAATGTTGGTGCAATCACTTCATCACCGGGTTTGAGATCAAGAGCCATTAGAGCTATTTGCAAAGCATCCGTTCCGTTTCCGCAAGCTATCACATGTTTTACGCCTAAAAATCCGGCCAGATTATCTTCAAACTGTTTAACTGCCGGTCCTTTTACAAAAGCTGTGGAGTCGATAACGTTTTGAATAGCGGCATCAATTTCATCCTTCATGCGCAAATATTGTGACCTCAGGTCAACCATCTCAATTTTATTCATTTGTTTTTTTAATTTCTTACAACTTAATACTAATCACTTGCTAACTCATTTCTCCCTGTGTTCCCTGTATAATTTTGCCAGGGAATCTTTGGCCCTGTATAACTGACTTTTGACTGTTCCCATCGGCAGATTCAGTTTTTCAGCAATTTCTTCATACGATAGTTCATTATAATAACGCAAACGTATCAGCTCCTGCCAGAAGGGTTTCAGCTTTTCTATCAGTCTCTCCAGTTTTTTATACTCCTGCTGACGGATCATATTTTCTTCCGGTCCGGGCTGATCATCCTGTATCACAGATGTGGGTTCAAGGCCATTATCATCATTGTCTTCTATGGAGGTAATCAGTTTTTTTGATCTTCGCATAAAATCAATGGTGTGATTGGTTGCAATACTGAATAACCAGGTGCTGAAAGCATAGTCTTCGGAATACTGATCCAACGATTTAAAAACCTTTCCGAACACTTCTGCTGTAAGATCTTCTGCATCACTGTAGTTGTTCACCATTTTAAGCAAGGTAAAGTAAATGGCATCGTAATAGAAATCCATTAACGAAGAGAAGGCCGTACTATCTCCGTTCAGAGCTTTTTTTATGAGTTCCTGATCCCGTTTTTTCTGTTTGCTGTCCCTGTTTATTTCCATTTAATTCCTTTAGGATTGCGTAAATTCTTAAAACTCAGCCATGCATTGAATATGGGCATAACTATATCGAACATCCAGAAGGTGAAAATAAGGTGTGGCTGTTTAAGTTTTTTAGCTGTAAGGTTAATGATGAGGCCCTGAATAAGGAACCGAAAACCGAAAACCGACAGTATTAACCATGGATAGGGAATTAGGATCAATGCAAAAATCAAAGCGGTGTAAAAAAGAAAACGGGAGCCAATCTCCATTCCAAGGCGCCATTTATCACCGAACCGGTAATATCTGCCTGTGGTTAGATGTCGTCGTTTTTGTATGAACCAGTCTTTCCAGTTATTTTTTGCTTTAGTAAGAACATGCGACTCAGGTGAAATTTCAACGGCACAATTCGTTCTGGTTGCCACTTTGTTTATGAACAGGTCATCATCACCGGACATCAGCTGGATATAGGGTGAAAAACCTTTTTGCTGAAAGAAAAGAGACTTTCTGTAAGACAGATTTCTTCCTACGCCCATATAAGGCCGTTTGGCAAGGGCAGAACCGAGATACTGAATTCCTGTAAAAAGATTATCAAATCTTATCATCCTGTTTATGAATCCCCTGGCTTTCAAAACCGGACTGTATCCAATGACAACATCTATGCCGTCTCTGTAGTTTTGAACCATACGTTTTAACCAGTCTTTGCCTGCCGGTTTACAGTCTGCATCTGTAAACACAAGAATATCATTTTTTGCTGCCTTAATACCAAGAGACAGTGCCATCTTCTTGCCATGTTTAAAAACCGGATCAAAATGAATACGTGTGGTATACAGATTGGAATATTGTTTTTTAAGTTGCTCAAGGACATCCCATGTTTCATCTTCGGAACAGTCATCAACTACCACGACCTGAAAATCAGGATATTCCTGTTCTAATATCGAAGGTAAATACTCCGGAAGGTTAAACTGTTCATTTTTTGCACTTATGATTACAGAAACAGGAGGTAGGGCATTATTCGTTGTAGTGGAAGTGACTTTTGAAAACAGAATCCTGCTGTAATACCAAAAATAGTAGAATAACTGAACTAGAAGTGCGGCTGCAAGTACCAGGGCAATTATCTGGCTTATTACCGGAAGTTGAGTAAAACTCTCAATGATCATCAACGTAGATATTTGAACCAAAAATCATAAAAAATATTCAAACCTACAAATCATTTTATGGATTTGAATTAGCTTTACGTCTAAAATTGTTTTCAGATAAAAACTACCATTTTAATGGGAAAAGATAATCATATTACGGATATACTACACCTTCATTTTATTGTTGTAATTCTTGGATTTACCGGAATACTTGGAAAGCTGATTACACTTTCTGCCATTGAGATGGTTTGGTATCGCATGCTGTTTGCAACTGCAGGATTGTTTATCTGGTTAAAGTGGTCAGGTAAAATGATAGTGCCTCAACGCCGATTTCTTTTAAAATACCTTGCTACAGGTTTTATTGTAGCCCTTCACTGGGTCGCTTTTTTCGGATCCATAAAATCTTCTACGGTGAGTGTGGCTTTGGCTTGTTTTGCCTCCACAACTTTGTTTACCAGTCTGTTGGAACCGGTTTTTAACAAAGCTAAAATCAGTCTGTCTGAACTTTTACTTGGCATGGTGATCATTATAGCCATCATTATTATCTTTAAATTCGAATCCGGTTATAGTCTTGGGATAATTCTGGGATTAATATCAGCCATTACCGGAGCACTTTTCATGGTGCTTAACAAAGGGTATCAGGTGCACCATAAACCGGTAATTATAACCCTGTTTGAAATGGCTGGTGGGTTCATTGCACTCTCATTTTTTCTTCCCTTTTACAATCTTTATTCACCTGTTTCACTTGCATTAAATGTTTCAGATCTGGTATGGCTGCTCATACTGGCCCTGGTGTGTACCGCTTACGCATTCATGGCTTCTATTCATGTGATGCGATCTCTCAGCGCATTTCAGGTTGTGTTAACGATAAATCTTGAACCGGTATACGGGATTTTTCTCGCATATCTTGTGTTCAGGGAATCGGAATTGATGACCCCCGGATTTTACTTTGGAACAGCAATACTTATTGCTGCAGTATTCGCATATTCACTTCTTAAACGAAAGCCCCGAAGTGTTAATTTATGATCGAACAAAATCAGATAACTACTGTTTTACTTATGGTTTAAAAAAATTTTTTAACAGCAAAATCAAATTTAAATGACAGCACTGTTTTATAGCTTTACTGCAAAAAAAAGTTCACAAGTAGCAAAACACATTATCGAGGAATGGGGAAAAGGGCTTGAAGTTGTTGATGTGGATAAGGCCCGTGGCGAAGATCTTGCCAAATATGATGCACTGATACTGGGCGTTCCTACATGGTTCGATGGTGAATTACCCTCCTATTGGGACGAAATGGTTCCTGAAATTGAAAATGCTGATCTGAAAGGTAAAAAAGCAGCGATTTATGGATTGGGAGATCAGAAAGGTTACCCTGAAAATTATGTTGACGGAATAGGGCTGATGGCCGATATTCTTATGGAACAAGGTATTGAAATTGTAGGACATACCTCTGCTGAAGGGTATAAGTTTGAGCGGTCAGTATCGTACCGAAACGGAGAATTTATCGGGTTGGCACTGGATTTTGAAAACCAGGCCGGTTTGTCTGAAGAAAGGATTAAGAATTGGGTAAAACAGTTGAAAAAGGAATTCTAGTTAAACTAGTATAAACCTCGTCTTATTAACTTAATGTAAATTGAAAAATGGAAAAACTCAATGCTTATTCCGACAAGGCTATTGAAATGATCATGGCCTATGCGCCGCAGTTGCTGTTGGCAATTGTGGTTTTAATTATTGGTTTGTGGATCATTAAAGGATTTACAAAGCAACTAAAGCGTATACTGGAAAAAAGAAATGTGGATGAGTCACTGCGTCCGTTTCTTCTCTCACTGATCAGTGCAGTACTGAAAATTCTGCTTGTCATTTCTGTAATGCAGATGGTAGGTGTTGCAATGACATCCTTTGTTGCTATTCTGGCTGCTGCAGGACTGGCTATTGGTATGGCACTCTCAGGTACACTGCAGAATTTTGCCGGTGGTGTCATGATTTTAATTCTTAAGCCGTTTAAGGTTGGTGATTTTATTGAATCATCGGGTCATGGTGGTGTTGTAAAAGAAATACAGATCTTTCACACCATTCTTGAAACACCTGATGGCAGAACAATTATTTTACCGAATGCTCCTGTATCCAACGGTGCGCTGGTAAATAAGACAACCAAACCGGTTCGTCGTGTGGATCTTACATTTGGTATTGGCTATGATGATGATATTGACAAGGCCAGAAAAGTTATTCATGATTATGTTGAATCTGACAGCCGGGTGTTAAAAGATCCTGCTCATCAGATTCTTGTTTCAGAGCTAGCGGACAGCTCGGTGAATTTTGCTGTTCGTCTTTGGGTGAATACCGGAGATTACTGGGCTGTGATGTTTGATACGACAGAAAACATTAAGAAGGCCTTTGACAAAAACAAAATTTCAATTCCTTTTCCCCAGAGAGATGTACATTTATTAAAAAACTAGACAAAGTAATTTAAGTTGAAAAACGTCCTCCAGGGGACGTTTTTTTTATACCTGTTATTTAACTTATTCTGTTAATTTTCTATTTTTGATTCCGTTAAAATTTGAGATATGGAAGCTGAAAAGATCAAGGTGCTTATTAGTACCCTTATTAAATATGCTACAGATTACGGACTGAAACTCATTTATGCGGTAGTGGTCCTTATTATTGGCTGGTGGACGATAAAGTTTGTAATGAAAGCTGTAAAACGGGCTTTTGAACGGAGAAACCTTGATTTGTCGTTACGCGGTTTCCTGACAAGCCTGATCAGTATTACACTGAAAGTGATCCTGTTCATCACCGTGGCCGGCATGCTGGGAATAGAGATGACGTCATTTCTGGCTGTACTCGGAGCAGCAGGACTGGCCATCGGTATGGCACTGAAAGGAACACTATCAAATTTCGCCGGCGGAGTAATGATTCTGATGCTTAAACCATTTAAAGTTGGTGAATACATTACCGGTGGAGGATATTCCGGTACGGTTAGCAGCATTTCTATCTTTAATACCACACTGCTTACTTTCGACAATATTATGGTTACCATACCAAACGGTCAGCTTTCTGAAGCAGCAACCATGAATTATACCCGTATGGATACCCGTAGAATAGATATTGAATTCGGAATCAGCTATTCAGATGATATTGATAAGGCTAAAAAGGTCATCACAGATGTATTAAAAGCTGAAAAACGCATTTTAGATGATCCTGAATTAGTTGTGGCAGTCAGATCGCTCGGAGACAGCAGTGTTAACATCACAACACGATCGTGGGTACGTACAGTAGAGTACTGGCAGGTCTATTTCGATATTGTCGAAAATGTTAAAAAGGCATTGGATAACAACGGAATTACCATTCCGTTTCCTCAGAGGGATGTACATCTGTACAATAAAGGCTAAAACAGTGACTGCCCCGGCAAACAGGCAAACATTCCGTTATTCAACATCCGGGACAGTCACCGGGAATTTATTTTTCGTTTATCTTTAGTTTTCTTGACACTCCCATTACTGTAGTAAGGATAATGAACAGTCCAATGTTACCTGCCAGATATGCATAATCTTTAAGGGACAGCAGAATAAATATAAACAGATAGAACAGAACAAGAATCCCGTTCAGGATCAGAGCCACCCGGGGACTTTTAATAAAACCGCGGGTAAAATACCATACAGATGCAACAATTAAAAAAGCAGATAACAGGTAAGCTCCGTTAAACCCTATTTGTTCACTTAACGCTGTAAGCAGTGAGAAGAACAGGATAAGGGCAAATGCTACGATGATGTAATGAAACAACTGCACCTTATTGTGATAAAACAGTTCCGAAAATATCAGAACCAGAAAAGTCAGGACAATAAAGAGCAAACCATATTTTACGCTGCGTAGAGATTTCTGGTAGTGATCAGCCATCAGTAAGAATTCAACTCCAATTTTTTGTTGATTAACATCATATGCCTTTCCCTTCCAGACCTGCGGAAAAGTACGGTTGAGTTCAGTTACGTTCCAAGCCGCATTAAACCCGTCTTTAGTCACGTCTCTCTCGTAAGGAAGAAAGTCCCCGTTGAATGAAGGATCGGGCCATGAAGAGCGGATGGAGATTTCAGTATTCTTTCCGACCGGTAAAAATGATAGTTCCTCCGATCCGTTAAGTTTAAGATTCATACTGAACGTCAGGTTTTCAAACATTGTATCCAGTGGCATATTGAAGGTTATACCGGATTTAAATATTTCATGATCAGCAACACCCGGCCTGGGTTCCACTTTTTTATCATTTATTTTCAGTTCAAGACTTCCTTTTATTCCCCTGTTATCGCTGATACCAAAAGTAAAATAGGCATCTTTCCATCGGATAAAATAGCCTGGCCAGGCGGAGAGATCCGGTTGGCTGAACTTTCCGTGTATGTTCAGGTCAGAGGCATAAACCACACTTTTATAAATGCTCTTTTTTCGTAATTCCGGTACAACATTACCGTTAATCATTAATTCCTCCGGCATAATGTGCAGGATGCTGTTAACCATGATATTGCCATCCTTGGTTTGTTCATAGGTGTAGACCGGAACATTTAAAACCGGACCTGACACCGTCTGATTGCCCGACCACATCTGCATAATTTCTGTTTTAGCCTGATTTGAAAAGCTGATTCTGTCGCGGATAACATCTTTAACCATCTGTAACGGAATGAGTAACATAAGGGTTATAAAACCCAAAACAGCCATTTTAAAAGAGAATGACTGATACCATTTTGTTTTGTCGTTTTTATCTTCCATAATTTATAATATTTAAAGTACTTTGAAATACAAAGTATAAGTTTAAAAAAAATCAGCTGTTGAACAGTTTCTCCAATGCGGTAATATGCGCATTGAATGCATTTAAGCCATATTCGGTAATCGAGTAGGTGGTGTTGGGTTTTCTTCCGATAAATTTCTTTTTCATCTGTATCATTTCTTCTTTTTCAAGTGCTTTAAGGTGACTGGCAAGGTTACCATCGGTAACATCCAGCAATTCCTTTAACGTGTTGAAATCAACGGTTTCATTTACGGTAAGAACGGACATGATCCCTAATCTTACCCTGCTTTCAAATGCTTTATTTAAACCTTCAATTAAACTTCCCACTACTTATATTTTTTCCACATTACAAATCCGTAAATAATATGCAGAATACCAAAACCAAAAATGGCAAAAACAAAACTATAGCCAATAAAAAACAAGGAAATTATTCCGGTTAACAATTCTGATAACCCCAGGTATTTTATCTCCCCCAGGGTATATTTTGAGGCATTTAAAAGCGCCAGTCCGTAGAAAATAAGTACAGATGAAGACACAAACATGGTTTGGTTGTGATACAACATGGCAAGAATAAACATTCCTCCGGCAATCAGTGGAATAAAAAGGTTAATTAACATGCGTTTTGCTGTTCTGGTCCAGAATGGTTTGTTTTCTTTTCTGGCCTTTCTGTAAGAAAACAACCAGGCTGTAACCAAAGCGAGTATGAGAATAACCAGTGCATCAACCAGAAGATAGTAAAGCTCTGTTCTGTTTGTACCGAAGCGGAAATAATTAAAGGAGTAGTCCAGACCTCTTGCACCCTTATCCATGATAAAAAAGTAGGCAACAGCTGAACCAAGCAATGCATAAAATCCTGCAAAAATTCCAGATAATCCGCTTAAAGTGAGGAAACGCGATGATTCCTCCATCATCTTTCGTATAATCTGAATGTCGTCCTGTTTGTCTTTCATTACATAGTACTTTGAGATGCAAAGTTAATTTATTTTTTAAATTGAAACCACAATTAACAATTTTTAAGTAATCCGGAATATTTAAACAGTGTTGTCCGGCTTAAAAACAACAATTCATAAAGATTCTTCGCTTCATTTTACTACGCTCAGAAATACAGTCTTTTAGTTTTGTACAGGACTGGCGGATGCCTGTCATTCCTTGAGAAGCGAGGAATCTCTGAAGCTTAACCGGAAAAACGAGAGATTTAATCCTTAATAGCGAAGGCAGGAATATTACTTACGCAGTTAAAGACGTTATTTTGAAGCTGTAAAGATTTATTGGAGGCTTTAATCTTTCAAAAGATTTTTACTGTGTTTAAACCCTTTAAGAATGAGTTCATTTAATTCCTCTGTTGTGCTGAAATTATTTCGGTTTCCGCAGAGCCAAAGCTCTGAGAACGGATCGGGGTCAATGATATGGTTCAGTAGCTCCTGTGGTGAAGGCGTTTGATCCAGCGCAGCATAATCTTCGAAGGTATATGAAGTGAAAGCTGTATTGGGGCCGATTCCCATATTGTCAAGAAGGTATCCGTTTTTAAGTTGAGTGGGAAGGGCAGGTTTACCGTTAAAGGTTAAATCTCCCGGTGCAGGATAGGAGATAATCCGGTCTTTGGATCCGTTTAATAATACCGGAACATATGAACTGTAATCTGCTTTTGTTTTATAGATAATTAATGGGATCGGTACGTTCATGATTTGATTTGAAGATTTGTTTGTTTTGCACGATGCAGCAATAAAGGACAACAGAATGATGAAGGCAATACGGCTTGTTTTCATTGTTTTTCGAGATATATTACTTTCCTAAAACAAAAATGGCTGGCTTTTTGTGCATTTCAGGTAGTCTCTTTCTCCATTCTGAAATACGCTTTGTCTGAATATATTCCTCCGGTGCTGAGATATCAACTGCTATACATAGTCTTAAATTCGGCGAACACATTTTCAAAAGATCCTCTGCCAGTTTGATGTTCCGGTAAGGAGCCTCAATAAACACCTGAGACTGATTCTCCTGCATGATTCTGCGTTCCAGTTCTTTTAAGCGGTTCTGTTTATCATTTGGTCTGACCGGCAGATACCCCACAAATGAGAAGTTCTGGCCATTCATGCCTGCAGCCATTACAGCCATAAGGATGGAAGAGGGGCCAACCAACGGAATAACCCGAATGTTTTTTTCATGTGCCAGGGCGACAACATCAGCCCCCGGATCAGCCACACCGGGACAACCCGCATCAGACATCAGTCCAACATCTGTCCCGTTAAGGAGTGGTTTTAAGAGTTTTGAAGCATCCTCGGGCGTTGTGTGTTCGTTTAAGAGGTAAAATGTAAGTTCATCAATATCAATGGATTTGTCCACTGTTTTTAAAAACCGCCGGGCAGTTCGCAGGTCTTCCACAATAAAGTGCTTTAAGGTTTTAATCAGTGCAATATTCTTTGCCGGAAGTACATCTTCCGGAACTGTTTCGCCCATGAGTGTTGGAAGCAAATACAAGTGTGACGCCATCTTTTTTGAACCAAAAATAAAGAATTCATTGCGAATTTACGATTCCAGAGGGTCAGGATTTCTCAAAAGCTTCAAATTATGTATCTTCGGTCTGTCTTATGAAATCCTTCTTGCTAAAAATGGCTCCCATTTGGCGGTTAAAACCGATACGGCTTTTAACCACCCTCACTGGTCAGAAACTGGTGATGCCGTTTTATCATGCTGTGGAAGATAATCCCAGGCCACACCTGATGCATGCGTATAGTGTAAAATCCTCAAAAGAATTTGAAAGTGATCTGGATGCGCTTTTACGACACTTTGAACCTGTTGATACAGATACACTGATCCGTTTGACTGTAAATGGTGAAAAGCCTTCAAAACCCTCATTCTGGCTTTCATTTGACGATGGTCTCAGCAGTTTCTATGCCGTTGCAGCACCGGTTTTAAAACGCAAGGGCATACCTGCTGCCTGTTTTATAAACACTGCGTTTATTGATAACAAAGATTTATTTTACAGATATAAAGCAAGCCTGCTGACAGAATCAGCAGATCAGTTAGATAACCATACCGTAAAAAACATAGCAGAGAAATTAAAGGTTAAGTCAGACAGCAGCGAAATAAAAAACCGTATTCAGCGGATTCGGTATAAGGAAAAAAAACTGCTTGATGAAATCGCCGGAATGATGGGATTTAATTTTGCTGCATTTCTGAATAACGAACAGCCATATCTCACATTTGAGCAGATAAAATCGCTTATCGATGATGGATTTACAATTGGGGCACACAGTGTGGATCATCCCAGGTTTAGCGAAATATCCATGGATGAACAGCTGAAACAGACGGAATTGTCGGTAAGTGAACTGAAAACAAAATTTAATGTTGAACCGGTTTTATTTTCATTTCCTTTCACCGACGATGGAATTACAACCGGTTTTTTCAACCGGATCAAAGAAAATCCCGGGTCACCGGTTCTGACCTTTGGGACAGCCGGTATGAAATGGGATCAGATATCTTCCAACTTACAACGCATTCCTATGGAGTTCAATCATGCCTCAGCGTTGGATATTGTAAGAATGGAATATGTGTACTATGTTTTAAAATCGTTTGCTGGTAAGAACCTTCTTAAAAGGAACTAAACCTTATCCAGAACGCGTTTTAATATATCTCCTACATCTGTAGCAAAGGAATTTAGCTTAGGATTATCAATGGCCTGCATTGTGGCTACCGGATTTATGGCAGCAATCTCTGTCTTTTCATTGTCGAGACGTTGAACAATAAAGTTGCAGGGCAGCATTGTACCGAGCTTGTCATCTTCCTGAAGCGCTTCGTATGCAAACTTCGGATTACAGGCCCCCAAAATTTTATAAGGCCGAAAATAAACATCCAGTTTTTCATGGAATTTCTCCTGCACATCCATCTCGGTCACAATACCAAAACCTTCTGGCTTTAGTTCAGCTTTGAGTTTTTCAATTGTATCCTCAAATGAGTAATCAACGGTTTTTGAATAATAGTATTTCATAATTTTTTTGACTTTAACGTTTAACCAAATCAAATTACAATATGTTCAGGAAGTTAACAACTTGTCAGGTAAATTAACTAACACGAATAACATTTCAGATAAAATGTATCACTTAATATTGATTATTTTGTGATACTTCTGTGATGAACTGTTCCTAACTTTGTTCTGTTTTAGAATAAAAACAATGGATAAAGTACTTATAATTGAGGATGATAAGGATATTTCAGAACTCATCTCAATTCATGTAGGTGATATGAATTTTGAAGTGGACAAGGCCTATGATGGTAAGGATGGTCTTATGAAAGCCCTGAATAATGCCTATAAATGTATTTTGCTGGATATTCGGTTGCCGTTGATGGATGGCTTCGAAGTTTGCAAAAGAATCAGGCAGGAAAAAATCAACACCCCCGTTTTAATGCTGACATCCAAATCGGAAGAGATCGATAAGGTTCTTGGTCTTGAAATTGGTGCAGACGATTACATTACCAAACCTTTTAGCATCAGAGAACTTATTGCACGGATAAAAGCTGTACTGCGACGGATTGAGATGACGCAAAAGGTTTCGGAGGAAAATGACCTGGAGATTAAAAGTGGTAATTTGTATATCAATGAAGCCAAACGGATAGTGGAAATCAACAGTAAAAGGGTGGAGCTCAGTCCCAAGGAATTTGATTTATTACTGTTGCTGGCTTCCAATCCGGGTAAAACCTTTTCAAGGATGACCCTTTTAAACCAGGTTTGGGGCTATGAATTTGAAGGCTTTGAGCATACTGTTAATTCTCACATTAACCGGCTGCGAACTAAAATTGAAGCTAATCTGAACAAACCGGAATACATTTTAACAACCTGGGGCGTGGGCTATAAATTCAGAGAAGACTAATATGACTCAGACAAGAACACAAAATGAGATAAAGCAACCGGGCGTATTCAGCCGTTTATTCTGGCAGTTGTCAGCAATTTTTTTGATTGTGCTGGTATTTTTTGCTGCCATTGTACTTTATATTTCAGTGCAGTCAGCCCGAAGTTATTCAGAAGAGGTAAACCAGAAACTAAACCGGGAACTGGCAACTAATATGCTGGGAGTGATTCAGCCTCTTGTTGCAAAAGACAGTCTGAATAAAGAGGCACTTGGAGACATCATGCATTCCATGATGGTTGTTAATCCAAGTATTGAGGTATATATCTTAAACCCGGATGGAAAGATTCTTAGCTATGTTGCCCCCGATAAAGTTGTAAAACTGGATAATGTTTCCCTGGATCCGGTAAAAAAATTTCTGAAGGACAGTTCAAGGGGTATTATTCTGGGAGATGATCCAAGAAATCCCGGCGAATCCAAAATTTTTTCTGCAACACAGATCATCGAAAATAATGAACTGATCGGTTACATATACATTGTTCTTGCCAGTCAGGAATATGCTTCGGCGTCTCATACCGTAATCGGAAGCTATATCCTGGGGGTATCTATAAGATCGATGGTTGTTATATTGCTGATTGCTGCTGTTACAGGTTTGGTTGGTTTTTGGTTCCTTACAAAAAAACTAAAAAGTATAACCAAAGGCATCCAGGCTTTCAGAGCAGGAGAATATGATGCAAGGATTGATGTAAAAGATAACAGTGAATTGGATCGCATTGGATTGGTTTTCAATGAAATGGCTGATACCATAGAGAAGAATATTGAAGAACTCAAGGGCGTTGATAACCTCCGGAAAGAATTAATCAGCAATGTATCGCATGACTTACGCACTCCCGTGGCCTCCATTCAGGGCTATGCCGAAACCTTGATGCTGAAACAGGGAAAACTAAAACCGGAGGATGAAAGAAAATACCTTGAAACTATTGTGAAAAGCAGTGAAAGGTTAAAAAAACTGGTTTTTGAACTGTTTGAATTATCAAAGCTTGAAACCAATCAGATAAAGCCGGATTTTGAGCCTTTGGTAATCGGTGAACTGGTGTCTGATATTGCCGCAAAATTCCGGATCATTTCACAAAAGAAAGGGGTAAGTATAAATACAATCCTATCCGGCGATTTACCGTTGGTGGAAGCAGATATTTCCCTTCTTGAAAGAGCGCTTCAGAACCTGATTGATAATGCCATTAAGTTTTGTAAAGATGGTGATACGATTAATATAGAAGTTGATATGAAAAGTCAGGAGAAGGTACAGGTCCGAATTTCGGATTCGGGACAGGGGATAAAGCAGGAAGATATTCCACATATTTTTGACAGGTATTATAAAAGTCATGAACATGCGGACAGTACCGGTCTTGGCCTGGCAATTGTGAAAAAGATAATGGAACTGCATCATTCTGATATTAAAGTTGTAAGTCAGTACGGTAAAGGCACAAGCTTTTCATTTAATCTGCCGGTGGCTGAAATGGCGTAAGATACCGCTAATTCAGCCTGTCAGTTTTTTTAAAAACAGATAGCGCCTCAACATCAATTGTGGCAATTCGGGTCCGTTTACCTCTTCAGTTTAAAAACAGGAATCTACCGGGAGATGATATGCAATAATTTATTTCCTTTGTATATTATGCAAAAGACAATACGATTTTACCATATCATTTTAACCATATTATGCTTTTCAGGAATTCAGATTTCGGCTCAGAAACCTGAGTATGATCTGCAGTTTTATGGTTTTGGCGATAACCGTGAATATGACGGATATGAAAATGCCATATCACAAACCATGCTGGGCGAGCGCACCAGCTTTGCCCTGGGGACTACACTTGACGGGATTCACCGGTTCCGTGTTGGTATAGATCACCTCTTTGAATTTGGTAGCGGACTTGATGAACAACTCCCAAAACTAATTGCCTACTATCAGTATGACGATGATAAAAAAACATTTTATTTTGGAGCCTTCCCACGGATGAAGCATATTGATTTCCCTTTGGCATTAATTACCGATACGTTTAATTATTACCGTCCGAATATTGAAGGTTTTTATGCCGATTACCGCTGGAGTTGGGGGCATCAGGGGGGCTTTGTGGACTGGACAAGCCGGCAGACTGATGATCGCAGAGAAACATTTATGGCAGCTTTAAGTGGTGAAATAAGGAGTGGTTCTTTCTTTTTTCAGAACTACATCACGCTTTTTCACTATGCTGGGCGTGGAATAAAACGTGATAATGAGTTTGTTGAAGACAATTTAGCGCTGGCACTGTATGCCGGATCCGATCTTAACAAGGTACTGCCCTTGCAGGCGGGATATGTCAGGGCAGGTATTCTGGAATCAACATACAGAAACAGGGGACAAAGTGATGCTTTTCAGAATGCCTGGAGTTTTATAGCAGAAGTGTATGGTGAAATAAAGTATTTTGCCTTAAGAGTTAATTTTAAACAAGGTGACGGACTCCATATTACAAACGGAGACCGGTATTATGATCTTGAAAATTACCTGAGGACTGATATCATATGGAAATTTCTTCAAAACGATCATGTTGAAGGTCGCTTTAACCTGTCTTTTCATCTGCTCGATTTTTCTGTTCTGGATCAGTCACAACAACTTTCATTGGTTTACAGGTTTGGAAAATAGTTGATGTGCAACCTTTTTTTGTGCGCCTTACTCTATAGTACAAAATCAGAATAAATGAAACAAAGAATATTTATCATATTCGTTATGACCGTTTTAATTGCGGCCTGTACAGAAAGGGAACCTATTGGGAAATGGGATGATATAATAAAACTTTCAACTAAATCTTTGAATTTCAGTTCTAATGGTGATTCTGCTACTATAACCACTGAAGGTACTTGGTGGTGGATAACGGATGTAGCCGTGGATACGGCATGGTTTTATAATTTTGATGTGAATCAGGAATCTTTAACCGAATATGTTATTCAGGACAGTTGCTTTTATCTGGAAAGAAAGGACGCAAAGAATCTCTTTATCAGAATTGATCCAAATCCGACAGATTTAAGCCGAATAATAAGAATAGGACTGGAAGCAGGAGACTATTTTGATGGGATAACAATTACACAGAACGGAAAATAAAACTGAGAACCTATTTGGGTTCCCAGTAACAACGTTTAGGTGATACAATAGCATCATCTGTTTTAAGCTCTTTCATCGCTTTATCCACATCTTTTTTATCCAGACCTGCAGCATCTGCAATTTCTCCAGCTTTTAACGGTTTTCCGGCGGCCTTAAGCACTTCTAAAACTTTTTCTTTGCTCATAATCGTAATCTTAAATTTAAAAACGAAAGATAATTTATAATTCATTTTCTTCAAAATTTCACTTCACCGTTTTATTTAGGCTTTGTAATGTTAAAATCTTTATGTCAGGGGGTGTCTTCGTTTAACGAAGTTTAAAATCAACTTAAATCGGATAAAAAAAATTAATTTTAAGGGTATGTGCGGTTTTAATCTGTTATTCAGGGTGATTATGTAAAATGATAAACGTTTTTCGTTGCATCATGTCACGATTGAAAACATCCAAACAGCGTTACATTTTTCAGGACTCACTTCCCGAAATCATTTCTGTACACCATATATTAAACGTACTACGATTCAACCTTTGGTGTGAATACGGTATAAAAATTCTCCACTATGAAACATTTTGACATTGAAGCATTTAAGAAGATGACTGTTGATGAGGTATATGAAAACCTTGAAGCAAAAGAAAGCGGCCTCACAGATGATCAGGTAAAAGAACGTGCAAAAGAATTTGGCCCAAATGAGTTAAGCGAAAAGAAAGTAAATCCACTGTTAAAATTTCTGGGATATTTTTGGGGACCCAT
Source organism: Quyinboa sediminis (assembly GCF_042219855.1). Classification (NCBI taxonomy): domain Bacteria; kingdom Pseudomonadati; phylum Bacteroidota; class Bacteroidia; order Bacteroidales; family Quyinboaceae; genus Quyinboa; species Quyinboa sediminis. The sequence goes on from NZ_JBHJHP010000001.1 coordinate 135,013, forward strand.
TCCCTGGATGATCGAGGTGGCCGCAATATTATCGGCTGTTATTCATCACTGGGAAGATTTCTGGATCATATTTGTTTTGTTGTTGCTGAACGCTGTAGTTGGGTTCTGGCAGGAGTTTAAAGCAGATGATGCCATCAGTCAGTTGAAGAAAAAACTGGCCCTTAAGGCACGCGTATTCAGAAACGGGAAGTGGGGAGAGGTGGCATCAGCGGAACTTGTGCCAGGTGATATGGTCAGACTCAGACTTGGTGATATTATACCTGCAGATGTAAAACTGGTAAAAGGAGATTATTTAACCATTGACGAATCTGCTTTAACCGGTGAATCATTACCGGTTGAAAAACACAGGAATGATGTGGCCTATTCCGGATCTATTATCCGCCAGGGAGAAATGGACGGTATAGTCGTGGCAACCGGTCAGAATACATATTTCGGGAAAACGGCAAAGCTTGTTGCTGAAGCTAAAACAATCAGTCACTTTCAGAAAGCAGTCATTAAAATCGGCCACTATCTTATTGTTCTGGCAGCCATTATGATTGCCATTATTTTTCTGTTGTCGCTTTACAGGCACGAGGACTTCCTGGATACACTGCAATTTGCGCTGGTTCTGACGATTGCAGCTATTCCGGTAGCTCTTCCTGCTGTTTTATCTGTAACAATGGCTGTTGGAGCTTCAGTTTTAGCTAAAAAGAAAGCTATTGTAAGTAAACTGGTTGCTATTGAGGAGATGGCAGGAATGGATGTCCTTTGTTCAGATAAAACCGGCACCATCACAAAAAACGAGTTGACACTGTCTGAAGTCAGACCCCTGGGAAAATATAAACCGGAGGATGTTTTGCTGTATGGATCACTGGCATCACGAGAGGAGGACAAGGATCCCATTGATACAGCCATTATCAACGATGCAATGGCTGATGATACCGTCAGAAAATTATTTGAAGGCTGCCATGTTATTGATTTTAAGCCTTTTGATCCCGTAATAAAACGGAGTGAAGCAAGTGTGTCTATTCCGGTTAAAGGAAATGTTTCAGTTGCAAAAGGAGCACCTCAGGTCATTCTTAACCTGTTATCAGAAAAATCGGCAAAAACTATATCTGGAGCAGTCAATGATCAAATCGATGAATTTGCTTCAAAAGGATTCAGGGCATTGGGCGTAGCTTTAAAGGAAGAGAAAAGTGACTGGGAATACGTAGGATTGATTCCGCTTTTTGACCCGCCAAGGGAAGATTCTGCTGATACCATTGCCATGGCAGAAAAAATGGGTGTTAGTGTAAAAATGATCACCGGAGATCATCTGGCTATTGCCAGGCAGACCGCCCGCAAGGTTAATCTTGGGGATCATATAAGCGAGGCGACGGAATTTTTGGATAAACCGGATAATGAGGCTATTGGAATCATCGAGAAATCAGATGGATTTGCACAGGTTTTCCCCGAACACAAATACCGGATTGTTGAGTTGTTGCAGCAGCAAAAACATATTGTAGGTATGACTGGTGATGGTGTAAATGATGCTCCGGCGCTTAAAAAGGCAGATGCAGGTTTGGCTGTAGCCGGGGCTACAGATGCTGCAAAATCAGCAGCAGATATTGTCATGACATCACCAGGCCTTTCTGTTTTAATTGATGCCATAAAGGAGAGCAGAAAGATCTTCCAGCGCATGAACAGTTATGCCATATACAGGATTGCAGAAACGATCAGGGTTTTGTTCTTTATCACACTGGCCATCATCGCCTTTAATTTTTATCCAATTACGGCCATAATGATCGTATTACTGGCACTGTTTAATGATGCTCCGATCATGGCTATCGCATACGATAATGTAAGGTACTCCAATGAACCCGAACGTTGGAACATGAGAGTCATTCTGAGTATGGCGACATTTTTGGGTATTATTGGTGTAATCAGCTCCTTCGGTATATTTTATATCGGACAACAGGTTCTCGATCTGACCAAGGATCAGATTCAGACATTTATTTTTCTGAAGCTGGCAATTGCCGGGCACCTGACGATTTTCCTGACCCGGACCAAAGGTCCGTTCTGGTCCATAAAACCGAGTGCAACGATGTTCTGGGCGGCAGTCATTACAAAAATACTCGCCACGTTTGTGGCTGTTTATGGCTGGTTCATTACACCAATATCATGGACACTGGCTCTTTATATCTGGGGTTATGCCATTGCAGCATTTTTAATTACAGACTTTTTGAAAGTAAGAATATACAAGGTACTGGATCATGAAGATATGATCTTTAAGAAATAGCTCAACCATAGAGTCTTGGTTAACATTTGGACAGGTCCCGGCTGACTCATTTTGCCGGGACTTTTTAATTGCCTTTAGCTGTTATTTTTTATAACTTTATCCTACCTTTCATTAATTTATTGAACCATGAAAAAGATTTTATTTGCCATTTGTTTTTTAGGATTAGTTCGTTCATCCGTATATCCACAGGATTATGATAGAATTATATATGTTTGGGATACAATTACATTTGAAAAGCCTTATGAATATTTGGAAGTTGATACATCATCGCAAAATATCTGGCAAATAGGCCAACCTCAGAAATCTATCTTTGAAAGTGCTTATAGTGGGAAAAATGTAATTGTAACTGATACAGTAAAATCTTATCCGGCAAATAACTACTCTTATTTTGACATAAAAATTGGAAGGTTTAATTATCCTGACTACTATCCATATGATTTATTTATTGAATTCAAACAAAAATATGATACAGATACCTTAAAAGATGGGGGGTATATAACAATATCTTATGACAATGGTAAAAGCTGGTTAAATGTTTTTAAGGATACTTCATATTTTTTTAATGAAACACCAAGGAGTCTTTATAATGGATATTATGAGTATATGACAACTAAATTAACAAATGAAGAGATTGGATTCAGTGGAAATTCTCAGAGTTGGCAAAACATAATTTTAGCATGGTATGTACTTCCAGCTGGATTAAAAACTATGAAGTTCGATGCAATGGATACATTAATCATTCGCTTTAATTTTATCAGTGATAGCGTGGATACTGGCAAAGAAGGATGGATGATTGATGATATTAAGTTGTATTCCGTGGATTTAGGTAATAATATTGAGTATAATGATCTGAAAGAAATAATAACAATCTATCCCAATCCATCTTCTGGCATTCTGAATATTCGTCTGAAGGCTGTATACAAAAAGATACAGGTTGATGTTTATGACCTGACAGGAAAAATGGTATTGAACGAAATTTTTAACGATAAATACGAAGTGGCGCTTTCCGTCAATAACTTATTACCGGGGACTTATATCATAAAAGTAAATCCAGACAATGAAATCTCAGCATTAAAATACATTGTGGTGCAATAATTGAACATGATTATGTTATTCAATTTGTTGTTTTAGTTAAATTTGATTGTTGATCCATATTGATTAACTTTCTGAAGTAATTTCTGAAGTATGAGAAGTATATTTCTTTTGGGCTGTTTTTTAGCTTATTCCCTTTTTTTTAATGCACAGTCAGTACCTGTTTTGAATGATGCAAACGGTTTTAGCGATAAAACTATAAAAATATCAGACGATGTAAGCCTTATTCGAATCTCGGATGATGCCTATATCCATGTTTCTTTTTCTAAGGTAGAGGGGTATGGCAGGGTAGGTGCCAATGGATTAGTATTAACCGATAAGGGCAAAGCTTTTCTTTTTGATTCTCCCTGGAACGATGCACAAACAGAAATTCTGCTGAATTACCTGAAAGATTCTTTGCATTTAAAAGTAGTCGGTTTTGTTCCTAATCACTGGCATGAAGACTGTATGGGTGGATTACAGTATATTCAGGATCAGCACATCCTGTCGTATGCCAATGAACAAACCAGGGAGATTTGCCATGAAAAAGGACTTCCAGTTCCTTTGTTTGGATTCAGGGATTCTTTGTTTTTAGAATTCGGGAGCAAAACAATAAAATGTTTTTACCTTGGTGCTGCTCATTCACTTGATAACATTGTGGTCTGGATTCCTTCGGAACAAATTTTATTCCCCGGATGTATTGTTAAAAGTCTAAATTCCCGAAACCTTGGCAATACAGCTGATGGTGACCTGAACGCATATCCTGAAACGATCAGAAAACTTCAGAAGCAGTTTTCCGAGGCAAAAATTGTTATTCCCGGACACGGACAATATGGTGGAATGGAATTGATTAAGCATACCCTGGAACTGGCAAACGAAAAGATGGAATGATGAAATTTTAAATCATTTCTGTAACTTTGGTATATGAAGAAAAAAACACGTTACATATCAAGATTAATAAAACAATCAGTGAATCATATTGACCCAAATGCCGAGGTGATTTTATATGGATCAAGGGCAAGGGGAGACGAGAGGCCTGATTCTGATTGGGATATTTTGGTATTAACAAATTATAATCCTGATGTTTTAGCAGAAAGAAAATTCAGAACAGTTCTTTATGAATTGGAATTAACTACCGGAGAATCTTTTTCACTTTTTGTGTATTCCAAAAGCGATTGGACGAATGTTCAAAATAAAACCCCATTTTTTATGAATGTAAGTCAGGAGGGAATTAATATATGACGGATGAAGAAAGAATCCAGTATGTTAAATACAGAATTTCATCTGCCTGGCAGACTTATGAAGCTGCTAACGTTTTAGCTGAGAAAGGTTTTTGGAATTCCGCTGTAAACAGGTTGTATTATTCTCTTTTTTATGCTGTTAATGCGTTACTTGTTTTACATGAAATTCAAACAAAGTCACATTCGTCTACTAAAAGCCAGTTTTCATTACATTTTGTAAAAACAGGGGTATTTGATAAAAAATATGGTTTGCTTTTGTCTGAACTTTTTGATTGGAGGCAGAAGGGGGATTATGAAAATATTTTTGATTATGATAATGAATCGGTTAAACCTTTGTTTGATCCGGTGAAAGAAATGATAGATTTAATTGAAGCGGAAATAGCCAAATCAATAAAGTGAATCATATTTCTTATAAAAATCTAAATGGCACTCCATCACGCAGCATTTTATATTTCCAATAACGATAATAAGGAGCAGTTGATAGATGATCTGTTTAAAGGACGCATCTTAAAACCCCTTTCAGAATTAAAAGGCGAGCTTTTCTCTGATATTACCCTGAAAAAAATAATTGCTGAGGAAATCAGACACGAACATTTCGGGATCATTCAAAGTCCTAAGAACAGTTTTCAGAAATACTCGGAAGGTGAAAAGAAGAAATTATTGTTGCAGTGGATTATCGATCAGGAGCCGGATTACATCATTGTAGATAATATTTTTGATCATCTGGATGTAGCTTCACAGGAAAGCATTGCAAAAAGGCTTATTGAGTTAAGCCAAAGAGTTGTAGTTATTCAGATCGCCAACCGGAAGGATGATATTTTGTCTTTTATTGGTAAAATATATGTTGATACTGATGGAACTTTTACAAAATACGACAGATCTGTTATTAATAACCCAGACAGTACCATGTATTTTGTGAATGCTGTTCCACAACCAATCCAGACTTATTCGGATTTCGATAATCCCTTGATAGAATTTAAAAACGTCAATGTATCATACGATGGACGCCCAATTGTTAAAGACATAAACTGGCGTATTAACCAGGGAGATTTCTGGCAACTCATGGGGCCTAATGGTTCCGGTAAAAGCACATTGTTATCATTGATTAATGGCCACAATTCCAAAGCATACGGACAGGATATTACCCTGTTTGGTTTGAAAAAGGGGAGTGGCGAAAGCATCTGGGAAATTCGCAAAAAAATCGGATACTTTTCGTCGGATATGGCTCAACAGTTTTCCCGAATGGATTCCGTAGAACACATGATAATTTCAGGTTTTCTGGATTCCATAGGATTATATGTTAAGCCAACAGATATTCAACGGGAAAGAGCTCAGGAATGGATGAACCTGCTAAGAATGGGGCATCTGAAAAAGAGGTATTTTCAGAAACTTTCATTTGGTCAGCAGCGTTTGGTTTTACTGGCCAGAGCCATGGTTAAACATCCGCCTTTACTTATTCTGGATGAACCAACCGTTGGACTGGATGATGAAAACGTTATGTTATTTAATCAACTGATTAATAAAATTGCAGAAGAGACTTCTACGACCATTTTGTTTGTATCACACCGCAAAGAAGCCGGACTGGTGCCAATACAGATTTATGAGTTGTTTCCGGGAGATGAAGGATCGATTGGCAGATCAAGAAAGTAATATCCGTTTCATTCGTTTTAATTACTGATAACCTTATGCAAATCCCATGCGTGAACATGAAGTATTCCTTTATTTGATGGCAGTAAAATATCATCTAGGGAAACGACCATTTTTTCATAATTGTCTGGTATTGCTTCTAATGCAGCGTATTCACGATATGTTGTTTGTTCATTTGCTAAAAGATAGGTACTTTGAATATATAATACTCTGTCACTTTTTTGAGCAACGAAATCAACCTCCTTATCTCGCATTGTTCCTGCATAAATTTCGTATCCTGCCCGTCGAAGTTCAAGGTAAATAAGGTTTTCCAGCATATAACCAGTACCATAGCCAAATCCTGAATATAAATAGTTTTTAAATGATAAATCGTTTATGTAATATTTGCAGTTTCCGGAAATTGTCTCTTTCCCTCTTATGTCATAACGAGATGTGCGATGTATAAGAAAAGTATCTTCAATAAAACTAATGTAATTGGAAATAGTATCGTACGTCGTTTTACGTCCGTTTGTTTTAAAATAGTTTACAATATTTGTTATTGAAATCATGTTTGAAGCATTATTTACCAGATAAACAAAAATATCTTCCAGTAATTTAGGATCTTTGATAGTGTGACGTTGTATAATGTCCCGAAGAAGGACTGTATCCTTAATAGCTGATACATAGTTTCGTTTTGTTTCATTATTAGGTAATACAAAAAGTTCAGGCAATGCTCCACTTTGCAAATATGCAATATAGCTTTGCTTGGTATTTTCTTTTTGAGTAATGCCTGTATATTCTATAAAACTAAAAGGGAGAATTTCAAAATTAACATATCTGCCTGAAAGAAGAGTGGCCAGCTCTCCTGAAAGCATTTTAGAATTAGAGCCACTTATAAATATTTCATAAGTGGCTGCAAAATCTTGTGAATAGGAATTGACAAAATGCTCCCAGCCATTTATATTTTGTATTTCATCTATAAATAACCATATTTTTCCTTCGGGTTTGAGTTTGTTTTTATAAAGGTTTAAAAGTTCTTCCAGATTTTCGTAATCTGTAATAAAGTCAAAATCCGTAAATTCTTTATTGATATAAAATATATTTATGGGATTTACATTATTCTCGATCAATTCGTGTGCTATTTGGCGTAATATGTAGCTTTTCCCTACGCGACGTTGACCAACTAATACTTTAACAAGTTTATTTCCTGTATAATCCAGTATTTTGTCAGTATAATTCGTACGATAAAATCCAAGTTGGGGAACATTTCCGTTCCAGAAATTATATTTCTCCAATGCTGCAAAATAATCTTCCATACTCGAAAATATTTATATAAAGTTATGAATAATCTTCCATACTCGAAAATTTTGCAGTATTGAGCAGGTGAAAAAGTTTCATTAACAAGCACAACTTCCTTCTAAATTCCAAACCTGAACTCTCTGTAAATATCCCAGAATTTTCCGTTGTGTTTTAAGAGAAATATACTTTCAACGTTGAATTCAGCATTAAATATTTGTTTTTCAAATTCGGGCCAGGCTTTGTAAAATTGCGTTGCTTCCAGATCCCTTGTTGCCAGCGTCATGTGAGGTGTAATCTTTTGTGTGACTTCTTTTTGATCAAAGCTGAGTTTTGTAATCAGTTGCTTTTTAAGTCCTGCATGAAGGAGCTGTAGTGGGGCAGGATTTTCCACATCAATATAGATGACCCGAGGTTTAAAGCAGCCAAAATTCTTAAGATGCAGTTTGAATGAAGACTGTTTTGTTGCAAAATTATTCAAAACTTCGTCCAATTCATGTTCAAAGTCTTCATTTCGTTTAAATGGCATTTGCAATGTAATATGAGCCGGGGATTTTAAGGCATGTTTTGCATTAAACCGTTGCTGAATCTCCAGTTTCATATTTTTTACTTTTTCCATAAGAATCTCATCCGGTATGACCGCAATAAAATAAAGGTTCATCAGAATTGTTTTGGGATGTTATATTCAATTTTTTTTATGTTAAAACGGGCATAACAGAAGTCTCCTTCTTCAAGGTTCCACGATACTTCACATGACATCGGTATCAACATACCATTCACTTTCTGATAGTTATTGTAAATCCCTGTCCAGTTATTTAACGTATCGTCTTTGAACCGTTTTGCCTGAAGCTTCGTGATTTCTCCTTTATTATTAATATGAACCCTGGCATCAACATCTATCCCTTCTGAGGAGAATATAATTTTACATTCGGAGTCATTTATTTTTTCCCATGACAGGTTTTTGGAGGGTAGCAATGCTGTTGGAAACCACGGAGCCTCTGCAAGCCAGCGCAGTAGTTCACCCTGATTTATTTTCTCATCTTTCTTATTAATTATTCGTATGGTTTGAAAAAGATGAATTTGAAGATTGCCCTGCTTATTAATAAAAAGGTCGGTGGCGCTCATAAAAGGAACCTTTCCCCGCCAGACAAAACCAGGTGGTTCTATGGTAAAGTATTCCTCACCTTTTATTTTTGACCATTTCTGGTTAGGATTGACCCTGAATTCACCATCATGAATTAACCGGGCTGAGCTGATGTAATTTTGATTTTCAGTCAGTACATGCTTAAAGTAGCGTTGTGCCGGGGCAGGCAGACGATCAAAAAGAACCGGATCAACCGGTTTTGGCTGAAATTTACCGGAAACTGAAAAAAGACGCTTTATATGCCGGCTGAATGAAGAAAATGGATTAAAATGCATAGCCCTGTTATTGAATCGTATAAAGTTAGTATTTAAGCATAGAGTTGCAAAACCTTAAAAAAACTAAAATGTACATCCAATCGTATGGAAATTCTATCTTTATACATCTTATGAATAAAAATTAATCACATGAAAAAACTTGTATTCCTATTTATTTTGTGTTCCGGTCTGATACTTAAAGCTCAAACCGGAGAAAAGAACTTTATTGATCAGAACTATATTGAAGTTACAGGCAAAGCTGAAATTGAAGTCATCCCTGACGAGATTTACCTTAAAATTCTGATCAGTGAAGCTGATAACAAGAGTAAAATTTCGCTTGAAGAGAAGGAGCGAAAAATGTATGACGCACTAAAAAATATCGGTATAGATGTGAAGTCTGATCTTGCGGTGAAAGATTTTGCCAGTAATTTTAATGCCCACTGGTTAAAAAAAGATGAAATCCAGTCCAGCAAGGAGTATCAGTTAATTGTACATGATACTAAAACGCTGAGCCTTGTGTTTATAGAACTGGAAAAACTGGATATTTCCAATATTACCATCGATCACGTGGATCATTCACTAAAGGCTGATTATCAAAAACAGGTTAAGGTTAATGCCATAAAAGCTGCACGGGATAAAGCAGACTATCTTGCTGAGGCTATTGATCAGGGCGCTGGCAAAGCTTTGTTTATCCAGGAACAGAATTTTACATACTACCGGCCAAACACCATGAGCAATAATATAATGGTACGTGGTGTTTCATCCATAAAAAAAGAGGAATTGCCGGAGATAGAATTTGAAAAGATTAAGTTTGAGAGTACCATGTTGGTACGGTTTGCAATTCAAAACCCAAAAAGGGAGGATTGAGTTGTGCATAACCTTAATAAAGGTTAAAAAATGTACTGTCAAACTGTAAACAAAAACTGGTGGTGAGTGTTTCTTTACTGTATTACAAACGTGGAGAAATTAACATCACATATTATTCCGGGATCAAAAAGCTTCACTGAAAACAGGAATGCTTTTGAGTTGCTCATGGATGAGTATCGTGGTCGTCTGGGCGCTATCTTACAACGTGATTCAGAAAAACCGGTTATTCGGCACCGGGAAAGGGGTAAACTGACGGCCAGGGAGCGCATAGATCATCTCATTGATCCGCATACCTCTTTTCTTGAGTTTTCAGCTTTAGCAGCCAACGGACAGTATAGTGATGGTTTCCCATCTGCAGGTATAATTACAGGTATCGGTCTGATCCGGAATATTGAAACCGTCATCATTGCAAATGATGCAACGGTTAAGGGCGGAACCTATGTGAAGGAAACAATTAAGAAGCATATCCGGGCACTGGAAGTTGCGCTTGCCAATCATTTGCCGGCTGTGTTTCTGGTGGATTCCGGTGGTGTCTTTCTGCCCGAGCAGATAAATGTTTTTCCTGATCGCGATCATTTCGGCCGCATTTTTTATTTGCAGTCACAACTTTCTTCAAAACAAATTCCACAGGTCGCCATTGTTATGGGATCCTGTACAGCAGGTGGAGCATATATTCCTGCCATGAGTGATGAATCGATTATCGTGCAGAACCAGGGGACGATTTTTCTGGGAGGGCCACCCTTGGTTAAAGCTGCAACCGGAGAAGATGTTACAGCAGAAGATCTGGGTGGTGGACATGTGCATACTTCAGTTTCCGGCGTGGCGGACCATCTGGCAGAAGATGATCTTGACGCTTTACGTATTTGCAGAGATATTTTTTCAACACTTACTCCACCGCAAAAGCATCAGGTCCGGATGGAAAAGGCCGTTCCACCGGTATATGATCCATATGAACTGTACGGCATCATACCGGCCCGACAAAGCAAACAGATGGAGATGTACGAGGTTATTGCCCGCGTTGTGGATGGAAGTGAGTTTCAGGAATTCAAAGCTAATTATGGTAAAACACTTATTACCGGTTTTGCCCGTATTCATGGTTATACTGTTGGAATAGTTGCTAATAATGGCATTCTTTTCCCTGAATCGGCACTCAAGGGAACACATTTTATTGAATTGTGTAATTACCGTAAGATACCATTATTATTTTTTCAGAATATTACTGGCTTTATGATTGGTAAAGATTACGAGCACAAAGGTATTGCCAAGGAAGGTGCTAAAATGGTTCATGCGGTAGCTACCAGTAATGTGCCGAAAATTACGGTGATTGTCGGTGGTTCTTACGGTGCCGGTAATTATGCTATGGCAGGACGGGCATATGATCCTGATTTCCTGTTTATGTGGCCCAATGCACGCATCGCAGTTATGGGAGGTACGCAGGCTGCCAATGTTCTGAGTACGGTAAAAATCCAGCAAATGCAGGCCACTGGAAATCCTGTCGACATAGATGAACTTGAAAAATTTAAAAAAGAAATAACGGATCGTTACGACGTTGAAAGTTCAGCTTATTTCAGTACTTCTCGCTTGTGGGATGATGGTATTATTGATCCTGCAGATACAAGAGATGTACTGGGAATGGCCATATCTGCAGCATTGTGCAAAAAGGTCGGCGATCCGCAACCCGGTGTATTCCGGTTTTAGAATTGTTTGTTGCTGCGAAACGTTGAGAATTGAACATCGTATCATGCAGTTGGTACCTGTAAGTCTGTGAATAGGGATAAATTTTCTGATTAATATGAGGACATATCAAACGATTGAAGTAGATAAAATTCTGGAAAACCAGGTGGCGCATATCCGGCTTAACAGGATCGATGTACACAATGCTATGAATCTCCAGATGATTACTGAATTGCTGGAATGCTTTTCATGGATTGAAGAGGATCAGAATTTCAGAGGTGTAATTCTATCAGGTAATGGTGGATCTTTTTGTGCCGGTGCTGATATCAACTGGATGAAGGAGTCCGGTTCACAGGATTATGAAACAAGCCTTGCTGACAGTCACCAACTGGCCAGCTTGTTTAATACAATCTATCGGTTCAGAATCCCTGTTATTGCAGTTGTGCATAATAATATTTACGGTGGTGGTATTGGTCTGATGGCCGCCTGTGATGTGGTATATGCTGAAATGGACAGCCAGTTCAGGTTTTCTGAAGTCAGACTGGGCATTACGCCGGCTACGATAATGCCGTATATTTTGAAAAAGATTCCTGTTTCGGTGGCAAAAGCTAAGGTTTATACTGCAGAACGGTTCAATGCATTTGAAGCGTTACGTATTGGTATTGTGGATGAAGTAAAGAAGAAAGGTGAAGGTATTGAGGCTGCAATTACCTTTATGCGTGAAGTTCTTAAAGGTTCACCGGTTGGCGTGAATGTTTCTAAGGAACTGATCAACGATCTTTCTGATGGAGTTCTTGACGATGCCATGATCAATAAAACCTGTGAAATTCTGGTATCAGCCAAGCAGACTGAAGATGCATATGAAGGGATGAAAGCATTTTTTGAAAAGCGCTCACCAAACTGGAAGGGACGCTGATGAACATAAAAAAGTTCCGATGAAAATATTTAACAGGATATTGATTGCAAACCGCGGTGAGATTGTTGCCCGTATTTTGAAAACGGCTCACCAGATGGGAACCGAAGTGGTTGTTCTGTATACCAGCGATGATACGGATCATACTTATATTAAAGCTGCAGATAAAGCTGTTTTACTGAAAGGCAATACACTGGCTGATACTTTCCTGAATAAAGAACGCATTATTGATATTGCCCTTGCAAACAGTGTGGATGCCATTCATCCCGGATATGGATTTCTGTCCGAAAATGCTGATTTTGCACAAATGTGTAAAGCCGTTGGCATAAAATGGATCGGGCCGTCTCCGAATGTAATCAGATTGATGGGGTACAAGCGTAGTGCACGCGAGTTTGCAGAAAAACTTGGTGTACCTGTTTTACACGCCCGTTATGGCTCAGCGGATGAACTCAGGAAATACAGGGACGTGTTGCAATATCCGGTTATGATCAAGGCACAGGCCGGAGGAGGTGGAAAAGGAATGCGGATTGTCCGCAATGCTGAAGATTTTGAAGATGCACTTCATATCACCGGCAGGGAGGCAGGAATGTTTTTTGGTGATGAATCACTATATATTGAAGAGTTTATCGAGGAAGCCCGTCATATTGAAGTGCAGGTTTTTGGTGATAATTTCGGCAATGTGATCCATATGCACGAACGGGAGTGTACGGTACAGCGCCGTCATCAGAAGATAATTGAAGAAGCTCCAGCAGCCGGAATAAGTGATGCCCTTAGGGGCAGTCTGCATCAGAATGCTGTTAAACTTGCAAAAGCAGCAAAATACCGCAATGCCGGTACTGTAGAATTTATTGTGGACAGGAATGAAAATTTTTATTTCCTGGAGATGAATACGCGAATTCAGGTTGAACATCCCGTTACGGAACTTGTTACTAATATAGATGTTGTTAAAGAACAACTATTAATAGCTGCGGGTAATGAGTTTGCGTTCACACAGGACGAAGTAATATGTAGAGGGCATGCTTTGGAATGCCGGTTGTATGCTGAAGATCCTGAAAACGGTTTTATGCCGCAAAACGGAACGCTTACTCTTAATGCAGCTCCAGAATTAAAATCCGTAAGGGTCGATGGCTCCTTTGAAAAAACGGCAGGAATGTCATCTGCGTATGATCCCCTGATTGCAAAGGTGATTACAGGTGGAAATGACCGGTTGGAAGCCATGAAGAATATGATTGGAGCCCTTGAGGATTATAAAATTCAAGGTGTGAAAACCAATAAAGGTTTTCTCACCAATCTTTTAAAATCACCTGTTTTAATCCAAAATAAAATTTATACTCAGTATTGTGATCTGTATGCAGACAGGCACACTGATTTTGTGGTGCTGCCTGATGAACGCTTTGTAATTGCATGGTTTTTTCTGAACTCAGGCATAACAGGCCGTAGTAGTTCTGTCTGGTCAAAACTGGGGAACTGGCGGCATCAGCAAGTGAACAATCTAACTGTTGCGGATAAAACCTATCATGTTTCAGGATATAAGATTAACGATGCTGACTGGCAGCTTACCGTAAATGCTAAGAATTACCGTTGCAGCCAACCCAGGTTTATGGAATATGAATTACAATTTGTTCTTTTGAATGAACCGGTCAAGGTTACATGGTCCCAAAAAACCGACCGCTCATTTTATATTGAAATCGATCATACTATACATCTGGTTCAGCCCAACATAGTGAAACGCAAATTAACAGAGTCAGATGCTCAGCTGAAAGCCAGAAATGTTGTTTCTCCCTTACCTGGCCGTGTTATGCGTGTTTATGTAACACCAGGTGAAAAGGTTGTGAAAGGGAAAGCAATGCTGGTAATTGAATCCATGAAGATAGAAAACAGGATTGTGGCCGATCACGATTCAACTGTTAAAAGTGTTCTTGTAACTGAAGGACAACAACTGAACGGAAATGATCTGGTAATTGAACTGGAGTAGGTCATACCATCCCCAACTTATTGTTTTCTTTTAGCAATTGAATGGATTTTTCGATGCGTTTATTTCTGGTGGCATCTGTTTTGGCTGCTGTGATCCATAGAATGTAATTATGTTTATAGCTTTTGGCAAGCTTATTAAAGTTGGTCCATGCGGGTTCATTTGTCTTAAAAATTTCTTCAATTTGATTTGGAAGTTTGTGTCCGTCTTCTCCGGATACTTCAGCATTGACCCGATTCCATTCCGGTTTTCCTGATAAAGGATTTAAGGGTAACGCCTTTAAGCCGGGTTCAGCCATCAGGTCAAGCTTCATTAATTTCTCAACCCGTTGTATATTGGATGGAGACCACCTTGACCCGGATTTGCGTGGAGTAAATTTTCTGGTGTAAATGTCCTCATTAATTTTATTTACCAGGCTGTCGATCCAGCCGAAACAAAGTGCTTCTTCCACTGCGTCATTATAATTAATACTTGATATGCCTGTGTGTTTTTTGTAAAAAACCATTCTGAAACCCGAACATTTATTGTGGTTAATTTTCAGCCAGTCCCTGAGTTCATTTCTTGTTTTGAACCGGAGGAATATATCAATCGTGTTTTTTAAATCCGGCTCAAGGTGTAAGTCGTTTAGTGCATCCAGTATCTGTTTGCTTAATATTGATTCTGCCATATAAACATTATCCGCCATTACTGGAGTATTGGGAAAATGCGATTCAAATTCCGTTAATTCATGCCTAAAAACTGTAATGTCATGCCAGCGACCAATTATTTTTCCCAGCGATGCAATGCTGTCGTGGTTAATTCCGGGAATGAAAACATGACTATCACTTAACCAGGACAGGGTATAATCAATATCTTTGATAAATCGCCGGATTTTATGTAGCCTGTGCATGCTGTCAGAATCTGCTGCCAGTATTTTAATCTGATCCGTTCTTTCTCGGATACCTCTTAAAAGAATAAGAGCAAGTGCATTAAAATCAGGCTCTTTTATAACTGTGGATATTTTTTGGCAGCATTCCTGAAGATCCTTGATGGAAAGTTTTTCAATTTCATTATGGAGTTCCTGTTCTGCCCGCATTATTTTAGACTGAAAAAAACGGTCAAGCTCTGCAGAGCTACCCGGGTTAAACTTTTTAATCAGTTTGAGATTTATGTTGTGTTCACGAAGAAATCCTGCTGTTTTAAAAAGCGGGATAAGCCTGTTGTATGTTCCATGACTGTCAATTTGAACAGTATTTTCAGTATTGAGAAGTTTTAGGGTTGATTTTATGGACTTAATGGAGAGGCGCAGTTTATGTATGTTTTTATTGTTTTGTTTTTCTTTTAACAATTCAAAATTTCTAAACAAAAGCTCTGTTTGATCATGAAAGAACAATACAAGGGAATTTAAAGCCATGATCCTACGGTTTTAATTATGCGATTAAATTTACAGGTTTTGTTTTTGTAAATCAATAATCTGGAATGAATTCACAGGACTAAAGTCCTTTGTTTTGATTACGGGTTTTACCCAATCATATAATATTTTAACCAGGAAACCGTGCTTCATACATTCAAAGTTTAACCAGATGGTTAATTTTTAACACTATTTATGTAGTAGTTTAAGAATTGTATTTTATATTTGCCATATGGTTTAACCAAATAGTTAAATTAAATGGTTAAAAAAGATCAGAATACGGAAAAGAAAATACTTGATGCCGCTAAAAAGGTATTTGAATGTAAAGGGATGTATGGTGCCCGTATGCAGGAGATAGCCAATGAAGCTGGTATAAACAAAGCGTTATTACATTATTACTTCAGATCGAAGGAAAAGCTTTTTGAAGCAGTTTTTGAGGATGCATTTCAATATTTCTTTCCTAATCTTGTTGAAATTTTTAACTCCGACAAGGGCATTCGTGAAAAATTAGAGTCTGTCATTGATCATTATTTCAATATTATTTCCAGGAATCCGTACCTGCCTATATTTTTAATTACCGAAGTCAACCGTGAACCGGAATGTATGAAAAGCAGGCTGCAGAAAATGGGTCTGGATATTGAACAGTTGCTTGTCATACTAAATGGGTTAAGGGATGATAAGGTTCTGCCTGATGTTGATCCGAGGCAGATTATCGTTAACCTCATTTCGCTAACCATCTTTCCTTACCTGGCAAGACCACTTTTAAAGCCTCTGTTATTTGAAAATAATGCTGACGAAATGAATGCATTTTTGTTAGACCGTAAAAAAATGATATTACAAATGTTACTAAAACAATAGTCATGTTCATAAAAAGGATTTATTTGATCTTTTTGTTTTTGCCCGTGGCCTTATTTGGTCAACAGGTGACATTGCAACAATGTTATCAGGATGGATATTACCATCATCCGTCGTACGATAACATGCGTGTTTTGCTCCGGATCGGTGAACTGGAAGAAGCCAACAGTGGTGTGGATAATCTGCCACAAGCCACACTTAAAGCAAATGTTTCCTGGCAGAGTGATGTCACCAGTGTGAATATTAATCTTCCTGGTTTCACCATGCCTAAGCTGGCACAGGACTGGTACAAGCTTTATATCGATGTGACCCAAACCATCTATGATGGTGGTCTGGCTAAAAGTAAAAAAGCTGTAGCAAATGCAAAGACCGAGGCAGATGTGCAACAGCAGGAAGTCAACCTCTACGCAGTAAAGGGAAATGTAAACCTTGCCTATTTTTCGGCGTTGAATTTACAAAACCAGAAGAAGATCCTGGATCTGAAGATGCAGGTGTTGCATGACCAGAGCAAGGTTGTGGAGTCAGCAGTTAATAACGGAGCAGTTAACAGCAATGAACTGAATAACCTGAAGGCCGAAATGGTTATGCTGAATCAGCAGATTATAGAACTGGAAAGCCTGCATAAAGCCTCATTGGATAATCTGTCGCTTATAACCGGAAAGTCATTCAATGAAAATACAGTATTGGTTTTGCCGGCTGATCCTTTGTATGACAGTGCCTCGGTACCGGTGAACCGTCCGGAGCTTAATTTAATAGAGGCGCAGAAGGAACAATTGGATAATCAGAGCGATCTGCTTCAAAATACGCGCAAACCAAGAATATACGGTTACGGACAGGCCGGGTATGGTCGTCCGGGATTAAATATGTTCAACGATAATTTTGATGATTGGTATATCATAGGCGTTGGCTTGCAGTGGAAGATTTACGACTGGAAAGAAACCAGTCGCAAAAAAGAACAGATTGAACTGCAAAAAGAAATGGCTGATAATCAGAAGGAAAGTTTCCTGTATCAGCTGGATTTACTGACCCGGTCTAAATGGAATGAAATTGAAAAGCTGAACCGGATTATTGCCACGGATGAAGAACTTGTCTCACTGAGAAAAGATGTGGCTGATAATTCGGCATCACAACTTAAAAACGGCGTAATAAAGTCAGCCGATTATATCCGCGATCTGAACAATTATGTTGTAGCAAAGCTAACCAACGAAAATCATCAAATTGCATTGTTGAAAGCCAAATATGAATACATAACATTAACCGGAACTGAAAAAGATAATAATAAAAGTGATGAAAAATAGAATACGCAATTTATTTATGCTGTCATGGATGATAGGATTTTCCATGATACTGGCATCATGTAACGGGGATGCTGACAGAGCTGATGCATACGGTAATTTTGAAGCTGTGGAAACCATCGTTTCATCTAAAAGCACCGGGGAAATAACTGCGATGTATCACGACGAGGGAGAAACCGTTAAGGCCGGAGATCTTTTGTTACAGGTGGATACAACAGACCTTGTGCTACAACGAAAACAACTTTTGGCACAGAAAAACTCCGTTCTGGCCAATCGTGCCCAGGTCAGGGCAAACATGTCTGTACTGGAGGAGAATATTTCAGGTGCAGAAACCGACAGGGAACGGATTGAGAACCTGTTTAAGGATGGGGCAGCTACACAAAAACAAAAAGATGATATTGAAAACAGAATGAATGTACTGTATAAACAACGCGGGGTTTACAAAGCAAATTTAATCTCTATTGATGAACAGGCTGCGGTTTTTGATGCACAGATTAACGTGCTGGATAAGAAGATCAGCGATTGTTCTGTAACCGCACCCGTATCCGGAACTATTCTGGAGCGTTATGTGGAAAAAGGTGAGCTGGCGTCAGCGGGGAAACCACTTTTTAAACTGGCTGATATCTCTGAAATCAACCTTCGTGTGTATGTTTCAGGGCAACAGATGGAAGCCGTAAAGCTGAACAAAAAGGTTAATGTAAAAATTGATGCAGCCGATGGTGGAATGAAAAACTTTGAAGGGACTGTAATCTGGATTTCATCGGATGCGGAGTTTACACCGAAAGTGGTACAAACCAAAAAGGAAAGGGTAAAACAGGTATATGCCACCAAAGTGCGGGTCAAAAACGATGGCTCCATAAAAATAGGTATGCCCGGAGAAATGTATTTTCAGTGAACAGTTAACAATGAATAATGAAAAATTATTCACTGTTCATTATTCATTTTTCATTGTAAAAATATGATTGAAGTTAAGCACATATCAAAATCGTACGGTGATACGGAAGCACTGAAGAATGTGTCGTTAAAGGTACAGACCGGTGAACTGTTTGGCCTTATCGGACCGGATGGTGCAGGAAAGACGACTCTGATGCGTATTTTAATGACTCTGTTGCTCCCGGATAAGGGAGATGCTGAGATGATGTTTCATAATGTTGTTGAAGACCATCATATCATAAGGAATATTGCCGGATATATGCCGGGTCGGTTCTCATTGTACCAGGATCTTACCGTAGAGGAAAACCTGTCGTTTTTTGCCACGGTTTTTGGAACAACAGTTGAGGAAAATTATGATTTGATTAAAGATATATACGTTCAGATTGAACCTTTTAAGACCAGGCGTGCAGGAAAATTATCAGGAGGAATGAAACAGAAACTGGCGCTTTCATGCGCTATGATCCACAAGCCGGAGGTGCTGATTCTGGATGAACCGACGACCGGTGTGGACGCGGTTTCAAGAAAAGAATTCTGGGATATGTTGAAACGACTTAAAAAATCTGGCATCACGATACTTGTTTCCACACCATATATGGATGAAGCCGAACAATGTGACAGGATAGCGCTTATAGACAACGGCATTATTTTGGGAACAGATACTCCGGCCGGACTTAAACAGAGCTTTAATGGCAGGTTATGGCAGTACAGTACACAAAAGTTATATCAGTCTCTTAAACTTATCCGTGAGATAGAGCAGGTTGAATCAGTCCACACATTTGGTCAGTTTCTGCATCTGACAACCGGAGTGCATATGAGTGAAGAAGATCTGACAGCAGCTTTGTCATCCAAAATTAATGATGGCTTTGAGTTAAAAGAGATGGAGCCCGGAATAGAGGATATATTCATGCAAAAAATGGCTGAACATGAATGATGAATATGTGATCGAGGTTAAAAACCTGGTTAAAAAGTTTGGATCATTTGTAGCCAACGATAATCTGACATTTACAGTGAAACAGGGGGAGGTGTTTGGTTTTCTTGGTGCCAATGGTGCAGGTAAAACCACCGCTATTCGTATTCTTTCGGGCCTGTCAAAACCCACATCCGGAGAGGTAATGGTAGCCGGGGTGGATGTAAGCCGTAAACCCGAAAAGGTAAAGCAGAATATTGGTTATATGAGTCAGAAGTTTTCTTTGTATGAAGATATGACTATTCGCGAAAATATACGGTTTTACGCCAGCATATACGGTATTCGGGTCAAAGAACGAAAACAACGGGAGGCGGAGCTGATAAAACGCTTGAACCTGGAGGAAGTGAAGGACCGGAAAATAGCCGACCTGCCATTGGGATGGAAGCAGAAACTCGCTTTTTCACTGGCTATCTTCCATAAACCCAGGGTGGTTTTTCTGGATGAGCCAACCGGAGGAGTTGATCCCGTTACAAGGAGGCAGTTCTGGGAAATGATTTATGAGTCGGCTTCGCGTGGCATAACTGTATTTGTTACTACACATTATATGGATGAAGCGGAGTACTGTGACCGGCTGTCTATAATGGTCGATGGGAAGATAGTGGCTCTGGATACACCACTGAATCTGATGAAGCAATATAGTGCGGCCAATATGGATGAAGTATTTTTAAAACTGGCCCGATTAAGAAAAAACAATGATGAGTAATAATGAACAATGAATAATGAATAATGAATAATGAACAATGAATAATGAACAATGGAGAATGAACAATGAAGAATGAACAATGAATGATGAATAATGAACAATGAATGATGAAGAATTTAGAATTACTGTTGTCCGGTTAAAGCTTCAAAGATTCCTCGTCATTCTGAGCGTAGTAAAATGAAGCGAAGAATCTGTATGTAATATTGATTTTTAGCCGGATAACAATGATTAACAATTAACAAAAAATAATTATTCACTATTCATTATTCATTACAAAAAATCTTAAGTCTTATGTCTTGGTTCTTATATCTTAAGTCTTAAATAGATGAAACGTTTTATAGGATTTGTAAAAAAGGAATTTCTGCATATTTTTCGTGATCCACGAACCATGATCATTCTGTTCGGGATTCCGGTGGTGCAATTGATTCTGTTTGGATTTGTTCTTACAACAGAAATTAAAGATGCGAAAATTGCCGTATTGGATCAGGCTCACGATGAAGTCAGTACGGCGATCACCAATAAAATAGCTTCAAGCGGATTTTTTGCTATTGCGGCAGAACCGGAAAATGACAGCGGTTTTGACGAGTTGTTCAGAAAAGGAATAGTAAAAGCTGTGATTGTATTTGAACCCGATTTTGGGAAAAAAATAGTGCATGACGGCAACGCAGAAATGCAAATCATCTCAGACGCTTCAGAGCCTAATACGGCGACCCTCATCACGAATTATATCACTGCAATTGTTAATGAGTACATGTCATCGGAACTGATGCAGGGAAAATCACTCCCGGGCATTAAATCTGAAGTCCGTATGTTCTACAACGAAGAACTGAGTAGCTCTTATATGTTTGTTCCTGGTATAATTGCTGTGATCCTGATGCTGATATCAGCTATGATGACCTCTGTGACCATAGCACGAGAGAAAGAACTGGGGACCATGGAAATTCTGCTGGCATCACCCCTAAAACCATCACAAATCATTCTGGGGAAAGTAACACCATATCTGATTTTGTCTATTCTGAATGCCGGCATGATATTGTTATTGGGTAACCTGATTTTTGGCGTCCCGATACGAGGTAGTGTACTGTTCATGATGCTGGAAGTTGTATTGTATATTCTTGTGGCGCTCAGCCTTGGAGTGTTAATCTCAACTATTGTGGATAAACAGCTGCTGGCCATGATGTTGTCTGCTTTCGCATTGATGTTGCCAACCATGTTATTATCAGGTTTTATTTTTCCAATAGAAAATATGCCGTTTTTCCTACAGCAGCTCAGTAAAATTTTCCCGCCCCGCTGGTTTATAGAAATTATAAGGGCAGTTATGCTAAAGGATGCAGGTTTGTTGATTGTATGGAAACAGACAGCCATTCTTTTGTTTATGATTGCTGTAATACTTGGGATCAGCGTAAAGAAATTTAAAACACGGTTAGAATAATGCGTACGGTCTTATATATTATTCAGAAGGAGTTTCTTCAGATATTGAGAAACAAATCCATGTTGCCTATCATTTTTATGCTTCCGGTGGTACAGATGATGATCCTTGTGTTTGCGGCAACATTCGAGATGAAGGAGATTAAGTTGCAGATAGTAGACAGGGATAATTCCACGTTATCCCGCGAACTGATTTCTGATTTTTCCGGATCCCCGTTTTTTAAAATTGTGGCGCTTGATCCGGATGTGGAGGACCCGGAAACCATGCTATTAAAAAACCAGGCAAATGCTGTATTAGTGATCCCGAATAATTTTGAAAAGGATTATTATAATTCGATGAACGGCGAGGTACAGTTGCTTGTGGATGCCATTAACGGCACGGCAGCGGAGCTGACATATGCTTACTCCGGAAATATACTGCAACGGTATAATACTAAGATAGCGGCTAAGGTTTTACAGGCTGATGTTCAGCGTACCATGCCCATAACAATCAAACCGCGTTTCTGGTACAATGAGGTCCTGGATTATAAATATTATATGGCACCTGGAATTCTGGTGGTTCTTGTCACCATTATCGGTATGTTTCTGGCCGGGGTTAACCTTGTGCGTGAAAGGGAAATCGGGACCATTGAGCAGATTAATGTCACACCAATAAAAAAATGGCAGTTTCTGGCAGGTAAACTTATACCGTTCTGGATTATCGGTCTCTTTGATCTACTGCTCGGTCTGTTTGTGGCCTGGGTGGCATTCAGAATCCCTATTCGCGGAAGCATACCGGTGTTGTTGCTTTTTGCCAGTGCCTATTTGTTGCTGATTCTATCCCTGGGACTACTGGTCTCAACCATAAGTAAAACACAGCAGCAGGTAGCCTTAATGGGTTTTTTCTTCCTTATTGTCTTCATTCTGATGAGCGGACTCTTTACTCCGGCAGAAAGCATGCCGCACTGGGCACAGGACATCAACTACCTTAATCCCTTGTTCTATTTTGTCAAGATTATGCGGCATGTGGTATTAAAGGGATCCGGCATTATGGATTTGTGGCAGGATCTGGTAATCCTTACCGGATATGGCATTGTAATGTTGTCTGTGGCAGTGAAAAGCTTTAAGAAAACAGCGTAGAATAGATATAAGACGCAAGACGCAAGATATAAGACTCAAAACACAATAAAATGAGGCAAAGTAACTATAGGTTATATTTATTTTTAACCGGATAGCAGTATTTAAAAATTTACCTGGTATCAAATGAAAACTTTAATTATTATCTTTAAGGTTTGAACTTTATTAGTTGTTGAATTGAATTAATTACCTTGTTATGAAAAAGATTTACTTGTTACTTACGCTGATTGTTGTATTTGCGATTCAGATTAATGCTAAAAATTTAAAAGGAAAGATTATTACAGGAAGTGATACATCCACTGTAATGTTTAAAATTCCAAAAGGATTCCTGTCCACTCAAATTAGTTACGAGAAACTACAGAAAAAAGTGAAGTATTTTGATGTTGATGGCACAAAAAAAATACTGAGACCTGAAAATGCTGAGGAATTTAGATTTATGTATAAAGGTAAAGAAATCAGGTTTTTATCAAGGAGAAATAACCTTTATTTGGGTGGTGCTTTCTCGATTCGTCCAAGATTATTTTTAAAGCTGGAAGTTGACGGTAAACTGAAACTGTTTAAATATTATGGATCCCAAAACAGTTCTGGATCATTTGGTGCTTCCTCAGGAGGTATGTACGGAGGTGTATCCATGAACACTGTTGATAATATCTTGCAAAAAGGTGATGGCGATTTGATGCAACCTAACTTTTACAGGTATAAAAAAGAATTGAAGGAGTTTTTAAATGATTGTCCTGAATTGTGTGAGAAAATTGATAATAAAGAACTTAAAAAAAGAGATTTAGAGGAAATTGTAAGATTTTACAATGAAAATTGCAAATAGGAAGTCTGATTATTCTATCATAGAATTCAAGGGCGTAATATGGGGTCTGTCTTAATCTCTTTTAACATGATAGTTGACATTAATTCATAGATCTTGTTGTAAGTAGTTTGTATAAAAATTGTCTTGTTAGTAAACGAAATTTATTCACACTGAAAGAAAGTTTAACAAAAATCTTGATTCTTGTGTCTTGTGTCTAATTCGTAAATCTTCTGATCACATTATCAATATAGGTTCTTGAAACCGGAATACGAATCAGAGGCTCTGTGTCCAGTTCCAGAAAAACACCTTCCTTTTCACGTTTTATAGTGTTAATCAGTTTCATATTAATCAGGTAGGAGCGGTGGCACCTGATGAAAATATCTGCCGGCAGTTCTGTTTCAAGTTTTTTTAATGTATTGCGCAGAAGGTAACTAGTTGGTTTGTTGTGTTCATTGTAATAGACTTTTACATAATTGTCAGCAGATTCAATGTAAAGTAAATCACTTTGTTTTACAGATAATCTGAGTGTTTCGCGTTCATCCATAAAAGAGATAAGGTTGCCCGGGTCCATATTAAAACTGCCACTTTCCAGTTGCTCCAGTTTATGTTTTTTATCGTGCCAGGAAAAATAGAGCCATAGTACAGAATAAGGGAGCAGAAGGACCAGGGCTGTATTTTGTATGGAAAGTTTCAACATATCCATAAAAAAACGGTCGTCATTCAGGATAAGGCTTTCAAACAAAGTGTAAAAAAGAGCCATACAGAAGACTTCAACTGCAACCCAGGCCAGGTAACTCCAAAGTTTTACCGGATGTCTTTTAGCATAGTGATACATGATAATCCGGCTTACGACCACAACCAGTACGCCGGTAAGAATAACAAGACTTGAATAGGCTAGAAGGCCCCATTTACCAATCTTAAACCAGTACTCCACGCCAAAAGGAGCATAAATATTGATAAATACCAGGGCAAATAGAGCGGTGAAAAGGATCAGCTTAACAATATTTTGTTTCAGGACTAAATAACGTGGTATGGGTTGATTTAAATCTGCCATGCTTGTAAATTGATATACAAAAATAGAGAATCCCTGCCGATTATCAATTTTTCTTTATTTTCAGCCTGAAAATTTCACCCCAATATTTCAATTTTCACCCCTGAATATGGCATTCTGCCCCTGCTTTAAGCCAGCTGTAACATTTACTTTCTGATGCCGGAAATCTTATTTTGCTTTGCACAAAAACCAGGAAGTGGACTACAACGAAATGCAACATATGATGCGTTCTGCCCGGATGAGCAATGCAGCGGCAAAGCCCTTCTCCGGATCTTCTCTTTCCATTACAGAACGCGACTTTATATCTGCCCGTCGGGAACTATTCAGTATCGACCAATCTGACAGTTTTTATAACATTTCTGACGGGCAGATCCCTGAAAATGATCATTTTACCTATCCGGTTTTTAAACATAGTGATCGATCCGGTGGTGTTATCGTATTACTGCATGGATTGAATGAACGCGACTGGGATAAGTATCTTTCCTGGGCTTTTGTCCTGGCAGAAAAAACAGGAAAGGATGTAATCCTGTTTCCGATCAGTTTTCATATGGGGCGATCGCCAAAAGAGTGGATCAACCCCAGAAGCCTCATGGAAAAGCTGGAATCCAGAAAGCAGAAGTTCAGTGATGTGAAAATGGCTTCTTTTGCAAACCTGGCATTAAGTGAACGTCTAACCACACATCCTGAGCGGTTTATGTTATCCGGATATCAGAGTGCCATGGACATCATGAAGCTGATAACCGATATAAAATCAGGCAATGATCCATTATTTCATCCTGAAACAAGTATCGATTTCTTTAGTTACAGTATTGGAGCTTTCCTGTCCCAGATTTTATTTCTGACCAATCCGAATGGTATATTCGATGCATCAAAACTGTTTATGTTTTGTGGTGGTTCTGTGTTTAACCGGATGGATGGCGTTTCAAAATATATTATGGACAGTGTGGCATTCGACCGGGTTATAAATTATTACGGAGAAGCCATAGATGAAAACAGAAGTGAAAATAAAACTGTCCGGCAGATTTTAAAGGATACGCAACTGGGTGAAAGCTTTTATAGTATGACCAGTCTGGACAGACTGAACCGGATAAAGAAAGATGTGTTTTCCAGGATAAAGGATCAGATTCAGGTGTTAGGATTGTTAAAGGACAAAGTTATTCCAGCAGATTCAATTAAAAGGACATTGAAGGGATGCAGAGTTTCGTTTCTGAATCCTGATTATCATTATTCGCATGAAAATCCTTTTCCGGTGGTGAATAATGAATTCTCCGGGAGAATAAATAAAACCTTTCATATAATAATGGATCAGGCAGCAGGATTCCTGTCATAAGAAGATTTGATGTCCGGGTATTATAGTATTTAAATCCGTTTAAACGTACCGCCTTGTTTTTTAGACACAAGATTCAAGAACCAATGTGTAAGACTTACTTTGAAATCAGACGTTAATTACTTATTATTTAGGTTGACCTATATCAGGAAAGTTCATTTATAATTCTTCAGTAATTACGGATGGCACTCACTTTGTTGATCTACCTGGAGTTATTAATCTTTGACCCTTATAATCAATTATTTTTAAATCGTGCGTAAGCCGCTGTGAAGGGTGAAGTCCCGACATAAAATGTCGGGATTGATGCGTCCAAAAGTATCAACTGGATGAATCCTAAGCTTGCGAAAGGAGAGGGTTACTGAGTTTATCGAAGTAGGGTGTTAAAAACCCTCATATGATCTTACAACCTTTCAAACTGATCCGGTTTAAATTAATCCCCCGTTTTCTGCATAAAATCAGGAAATCCGCTTCTTGTCCAGCGAATAGGTCTTGCACGCATGGCACGGTTCGGGTCAGATAGTTCATGTCCCTGTATTTCCTTATAATCACGTGCGTGGTAGATCATGACATCGGTCTTTCCGTCTTCGGCAACAGTAAAACAGTTATGTCCGGGACCGTAGCGTTTCAGATCCTCATTGGTAAAAAACACAGGTCCTGGTGACTTATGCCAATTGGATTCTACCAAAAGGTCATCATTTTCATCAATCCATAAAAGACCCATGCAGTAATTATCGTTGGTAGCACTGGCAGAATAGCTGACAAAAATTTTTCCGTTTCTTTTAATCACTGCTGGTCCTTCGTTTACATGGTATTTTACTCTTTCCCAGTCAAACTCCGGTTCGGTAATCACAACTTCAGGACCGGTCAGGGTTGTAGGATTTTTCATTTCTGAAATCAGTAAGCCGGTGTTGTCACCACGCCTCACACTTTGTGCCCATATCAGATAGTTTTTACCTTTATGCTCAAATGTTGTGGCATCCAGTGAAAATGATTCCCTTTCAGTTTTAATCCGGCCTTCTTCCTTCCATTCGCCTGTTGTTGGATCATCTGAAGCATTTGATAACACCCACATTCGTATGTTCCAGATGTTTTCAGCTTCGCCTGCAGCAAAGTAGATATACCATTTCCCATCGATCCGGTGCAGTTCGGGTGCCCAGATATGATGCCCCATTACTCCGGTTTCATGTTTGTGCCAAATCTCTTTTTCTTCGGCAGTTTTAAGTCCGTTTATGGTGCTTGCTTTACGAATGATGATCCGGTCATACTCCGGTACGGTGGCAGTCATAAAATAGGTGCCGTCGTCGGACTTAATGACCCATGGATCTGCCCTTTGTTCAGCAATAGGATTATCATATTTTACACCTTGTGAAAACGTGTGAATTGAAAACAGCACGAACAGGATCAGTGTGCCGGAATACTTAAGGTTATTCATAATTAATCTTTATCTGTTGTTAATATTGTGAGCCAAAATACAAAACTTAAGCCAAATATTATAACACAGAACAGTACTTTAAGCACTTTGAATGATGATCGGTTAAAGCGTGATATTAATTCACATATTTTAAGGCTTGATAAATTTGTTGTAAGTACAAGATATTTAGTTGTTTATGCGTATTTCTGGTGTTGGGTAGATGGTTGCAGTGCATTTCTTCTCTTAGCGCTGCACAACTGCTTTTCTTCACCAAAGTTTTTTACTATATTCGCACTCAATTTTTTTAGAACCGATAAAAGGAGTAGTTACTGACGTATGAGCAGGAAATTTGCTGAATATAAGGGACTTAATTTGTCAGAGGTTAACAGGGAAGTCCTGAAAGAGTGGGATGAAAAAGATATTTTTCATAAAAGTATGTCAACCCGGGAAGGCAGGCCTACCTTTGTTTTTTATGAAGGGCCGCCGTCTGCTAATGGTATGCCGGGCATTCACCACGTTATTTCACGGACCATTAAAGATATATTCTGTCGTTATAAAACACAGCAGGGATTTCTGGTAAAACGTAAGGCTGGTTGGGATACACACGGTCTTCCGGTGGAGTTGAGTGTGGAAAAAAGCCTTGGCATCACCAAAGAAGATATAGGTAAAACCATTACCGTTGAAGAATACAATAATACCTGTCGCAAAGAGGTGATGAAATACACCAACATGTGGGAGGATCTTACCCTTAAAATGGGGTATTGGGTCAATATGGATGATCCGTACATTACTTACGACAACCGTTACATTGAAACATTATGGTGGTTGCTGAAAGAGATGTATAAGAAAGGTCTGCTGTACAAGGGATATACCATTCAGCCCTATTCTCCGGCTGCCGGAACCGGTTTAAGCACACACGAGCTGAACCAGCCGGGATGTTACCGCGATGTGAAGGATACAACCTGTACAGCTCAGTTTAAGGTGACCCGGAATGAAGCATCCGACTTTCTCTTTAAAGATGTGGATGGCGATTTATTTTTCCTGGCATGGACGACTACACCCTGGACGCTTCCGTCGAATACAGCATTGGCTGTCGGACCCAAAATTGAATATGTTAAAGTAAAAACATATAATCCTTACAGCAGTGAACCGATTACGGTAATCCTGGCTAAAGATCTGGTAAAGGCTTATTTCTCACCGGAAGGTGCGGAACTTGATTTTAATGCGTACAAAGAAGGGGATAAGAAGATACCATATGTTATTCTGGATCATTACAAAGGAACAGAACTGACCGGCGTATCTTACGAACAACTTATTCCGTTTGTAAAGCCTGAAAAGGAAGCATTTAAAGTTATTCCGGGCGATTATGTAACCACCGAAGATGGTACAGGTATCGTACACATTGCGCCAACCTTTGGTGCGGATGACGACCGGGTGGCCAAACAGGCCGGTATTCCGCCCCTTATCCTGATAGACAAAGACGGTATGCGTCAGCCTATGGTGGATAAGACCGGTAAATTCTATAAACTGGAAGATCTGGATCCTGCGTTTGTGGATCAATATGTGGATAAAGCCTTCTATGGTGAATATGCCGGTCGGTTCGTGAAAAATGCATACGATGAATCCATTCCTGAAGATGCAGCATCGCTGGATGTGGATCTGGCTGTGATGCTGAAGCTGAATAATAAAGCTTTCAAGATTGAGAAACACGTGCATAATTATCCGCATTGCTGGCGAACCGATAAACCGGTATTGTATTATCCTCTGGATAGCTGGTTTATAAAAACAACGGCAGTTCGTGAGCGGATGATTGAACTGAATAAGACCATCAACTGGAAGCCGGAATCAACCGGGACAGGCCGTTTCGGAAAATGGCTTGAAAACCTGGTAGACTGGAACCTGTCACGTTCGCGTTACTGGGGAACTCCATTGCCGATCTGGCGGACGGAAGATGCTTCGGAAGAGCTGTGTATCGGCTCCGTGGAAGAATTGTACAATGAAATCGAAAAGTCTGTGAAGGCAGGTCTGATGCCGGCCAATCCATTCGCCGGTTTTGAAGTTGGCAATAACGCAAAAGACAATTACGAAAAAATAGATTTGCACCGGCACATTGTGGATGATATTGTACTGGTATCACCTGGCGGAAAGCCAATGCGTCGTGAGTCCGATCTTATCGATGTATGGTTCGATTCAGGTGCCATGCCTTATGCACAGCAGCACTATCCCTTTGAACACAAAGACGAATTCAGTCAGCTTTATCCGGCAGATTTTATTGCCGAAGGTGTGGATCAGACCCGCGGATGGTTTTTTACTCTGCATGCAATAGCTACCATGCTGTTCGATTCAGTGGCTTATAAAAATATCATATCCAATGGACTGGTACTTGACAAAAACGGCAATAAAATGTCGAAACGTCTGGGTAATGGTGTGGATCCGTTTGAAGTTCTCGAAGGACAGGGAGCCGATCCTTTGCGCTGGTATATGGTTACCAACGCACAGCCATGGGACAACCTGAAATTTGATTTAGACGGGGTGGAAGAGGTGAAGCGTAAGTTCTTCGGAACATTGTATAACACCTACTCATTCTTTTCTTTATATGCTAATGTTGATGGTTTTTCGCACCAGGAAGAACTGATTCCTGTAAACGAACGACCTGAAATTGACCGCTGGATCATTTCGCTTTTAAATTCATTGGTCAAAGAAGTTCGTGATCATTATGAAAATTATGAGCCAACCCGTGCCGGACGTGCTATTCAGGAGTTTGTGACTGAAAATCTGAGTAACTGGTATGTGCGTCTGAACCGTAAGCGGTATTGGGGCGGTGATTATGATACCGATAAAGTGGCAGCATATCAGACCCTATTTATGTGTCTGGATACAATAGCAAAAATCTCGGCACCAATAGCACCGTTCTTTATGGACCGCTTATTCCTGGATTTAAATAAGGTAACCGGAATTGACCGGTCGCAATCGGTTCATCTTACAATATTTCCTGATTATAATGAGGCATTGATTGACAAAGCACTGGAAGAACGTATGGCAATTGCACAGACTGTTTCGTCAATGGTTCTTGGTTTAAGGCGTAAAGTGAATATCAAAGTGCGTCAACCTTTGAACAAACTGATGCTTCCTGTATTAGACAGTTCATTTGTGGATCAGTTTGAAAAAATTAAGGATCTTGTACTTAATGAGGTGAATGTAAAGGAAGTTGAATATCTTCATGAAACTGCAGGAATACTGGTAAAAAAGATTAAACCGAATTTTAAAACACTTGGTCCGAAGTACGGAAAACAGATGAAGCAGATTTCTGCCGTTATTAATGCAATGAGCCAGGAAGACATTGCAGAGTTTGAAAAAAATGAGGGGAAACACATTGAAATTGACCGTCAGCCTGTTGAGCTATCCATGGATGATGTTGAAATCCTGAGTGAGGATATACCGGGATGGTTGGTTGCAACAGAAGGAAAATATACCGTTGCTCTTGACGTTACAGTTACAGATGAGCTGAAGCAGGAAGGTATAGCCAGGGAATTTGTGAACCGCATACAGAATATCCGGAAAGAATCCGGTCTTGAGGTGACAGATAAGATCAACCTTTTTATTGGAAGTCATATGGAAATAGATTCAGCGGTTATGGCTCATAAACAATATATTGCCTCCCAGACACTGGCTACCAGTATAGAATTGGTTCCTGTTGAAACCCTTGAAGATGCGCGGGAAGTAGAGATAGATAAAGGAGTGGAGACAGTGATTAAAATTGTGAAACAACTTTGATATTAACAAAATAAATTATACTTTGGTGAAAATTTAATCTTATGGCTGAAAAAACTAGATACTCGGACGAGGAACTTGCTGAATTTAAGCAAATTATCCTTGAAAAACTGGAGAAAGCTAAAAGAGATTATGATCTTTTAAAGGCCAACATTACTCACAGTGATGATAATGATACCCAGGATACTTCTCCAACGTTTAAAGTGCTGGAAGAAGGTGCTGCTGTTTTAAGTAAGGAAGAGTCAGGAAGACTTGCACAGCGCCAGTTGAAATTCATTCAGCATCTTGAAGGTGCATTGGTTAGAATAGAAAATAAAACATATGGAATTTGCCGTGTAACAGGCAAGCTCATACCGAAAGAAAGATTACGTGCTGTTCCGCATGCTACGCTGTCTATCGAAGCCAAACAGGGACAGTAAATACACAATGAAATAGTATTAATTGATTTTTGGAGGGTCATTATGACCCTTCATTTTTGTTAAAAAAGAAACAATGTCAAAAAAAGGGTGGATTTCACTTTCTCTTATTCTGCTTATCCTTATTTTCGATCAGATTATTAAAATCGTCGTTAAAACACAACCGCTGTCCTGGATTCATACTTTACCATTTATTGATTATACCGAAAATAACGGTATGGCTTTTGGAATTGAACTTCCGGGAAAAGGAGGGAAGTATTTTCTTACAATCTTCCGTTTAATTGCCAGTGTGGTGATTGCTGTTTTTCTGGTCAAAATGATAAGAAAAGATGTGAAAACCGGCGTTATTGTTGGTTTTTCCATGATTCTTGCCGGTGCACTGGGAAATATCATTGACAGTGTTTTTTACGGGGTTATTTTTGATTATGCCCCAATACTTCACGGCAGGGTTGTGGATATGTTTCACTTTAATCTGTTTCATTTCTTCTGGCCTAAATGGATTCCTTTTATCGGTGGTAAGTATTTTGAATTTTTTGCACCGATTTTCAATGTGGCGGACTCATCCATTACGATTGGAATTGGATATATGTTAATTTTTCAAAGGCGTTTCTTTAAGGAAAATAAACTTTAATGATCCGTGTATTTCTGCACATACTGCTGCTTTTAATTTTAATTCCGGGATGTAAAAGAAATACATATATCATTCCGCAGGACAAACTTGTGGAGCTTCTTGCCGATATACACTATGCCGAAGGTATTACCAATACCAGTTTAAGACAATTTGCTACCAGTGGTGAACGGAATAAAGCCATAGAGGTTGTTATAGAGGCCAGCGGTATAGAAAGGGCCAGGTTTGATTCAACCATGCACTACTATTCAAAGCATACCCGTCAGTATGAAATTCTTTACGACAAGGTGATACAGGAACTGATGATGCGGGAATCCATGGTTAAGGCAGGACAGTACAATAAAAGTTACCTGTATAAGACCATGAATGTTCTTAAAGAGTTTCCGGAAGATACGATATTAAGAGATTCCTTACTGAAAGAGTTCTGGTGGGGTGATCGCGAGATTACCGTTAGCGAGGTGACAAACTGGAAGGGTGACTATGATAGAGTATATGCCGACTCTGTGCCACACAAGGGGTTCTTGCTTAAAGCTGATATAAGATTATTCCAGAACGATTCTTCACTCAATCCCAGAACCGTTTTTCAGGTGGAATACCTCACCGATTCTGTAATGGGAGATTCCATATTATCGGATACCTGCTTCTTATATAAGGATTCAGTCGTCTCCTGTAATTTATACCTGAATTTATCAGATTCTCTGCCACCTCAAAAGCTAAACATCATGTTTTTGGATCAGGATTCGACAATTGTCCGTAAAAGCGCTATTATAAAGAATATCCGTCTGTACGAGTTAACAGATCCCGATGATCCTGCTAAACAGCTTCCTGATAAATTTTTACCCTAAAGGTTATGGATCTGGAACATCGCATCGTTTCACATATAATATTTACAGGAAAAGAACTTATTAAAAACGGTATAATCACTTACATGCCGGATAAAATCATCAGGGATGTAAAACAGACTGAGCTTAAGCATGCTGAAAGTGCAAGAACTCAGTTCTACAGCGGAATAATAGTGCCTGAAATATACAACAAGCCTTTTGATGCCGTTAAGCTGACGGATATTCTTCATCAGAATGTGGATCCAAACGAATTTGATGTGCTTGATGCATCCGGTTTAGGATATACCAAACTTTTACAGGTAGTACAACAACTTCAGGTAAATTATAATCTTTTTGGTAAGGACTTTCTTAACTTCTGGAACAAGATCTCTGTGAATGCTGCCCTGCGAAACAGTGAGGATTATGCCATTAATCCCGGAAACCGAATCAGAATTGTGAATCTTCGTGGTCTTGATCCTGAAACTTATGCTATATCTGCACATTCCAAAATTGTTCCGATAGAACGAAACCTGCTGCTGTAAAGCTCACTGTTTAAAGACTGCTTATTCCGCGGAGGAAGTTACCTGTTCGGATAATTTTCTCTTTATTCTTAAGTCTTGATTCTTACATCTTATGTCTTAAAAATAAAAATCGGTTGTCCGGATAATTATGGATATCCGCTACTATATACATGCTATCCGGACAACCGTCTGAATTACATTTGTTCCAATGTGTTTTTAATGACCGTAACTGCTTCGTCAATCTGATCTTTGGTTATTATCAGCGGTGGAGCAAAACGTATGATGTGCTCATGTGTTGGTTTGGCAATCAGTCCGTTTTCTTTCAGAGCCAGACAAACGTCCCAGGCTGTTTTACCGTTTGTTGGTTTGATTACGATAGCATTAAGCAAACCTTTTCCTCTTACCAGTTCAATCATCGGAGAATCAATCTTTTTCAGTTCTGCTCTGAAATATGCACCGAGTTTATCTGCATTTTCTGCCAGCTTTTCGTTCTGAATAACTTCGAGCGCGGCGATTGCAACTTTTGCAGCAACCGGGTTACCGCCATAGGTTGAACCATGTTCCCCGGGTTTGATGGTCAGCATGATGTCGTCATCAGCCAGTACACACGATACCGGATAAGTACCACCGGACAGTGCTTTGCCCAGGATAAGAATATCCGGCCTTACACCTTCATGATCGCAGGCAAGCATCTTGCCGGTACGGGCAAGACCTGTCTGAACTTCGTCGGCAATAAAGAGTACATTATTGGCTTTGCAAAGCTCGTAAGCGGTTTTAAGATAGCCTTCATCAGGAACATACACACCTGCTTCACCCTGAATAGGTTCAACCAGAAAGCCAGCTACATTAGGTTGTGATAATGCTTCTTTAAGTGCGTTAATATCATTGTATTTAACTACCTTGAATCCTGGTGTATAAGGTCCGAATCCTTTATAGGAATCAGGATCGGTAGACATGGAAATTATGGTGATCGTCCGGCCATGAAAATTACCTTCACAAACAACGATTACAGCTTCATTTTCCGGAATATTCTTTACATTGTACGCCCATTTCCTGCATAGCTTTAAGGCCGTTTCATCGGCTTCCGCTCCCGAATTCATAGGAAGTACCTTGTCATAACCAAACAGTTTTGTAACATATTCTTCAAACTCACCCAGTACATTATTATAAAATGCCCTGGAAGTTAAGGCCAGTTTTTTTGACTGTTCAATCAGTGCATTTACGATTTTAGGATGACAGTGGCCCTGGTTCACTGCGGAATAAGCAGACAGAAAATCAAAATACCGTTTGCCTTCCACATCCCAGACGTAGACGCCTTCGCCTCTCTCCAACACCACCGGTAGCGGGTGGTAGTTATGTGCGCCATAAGTATCTTCGCGATCGATATAAAACTTTGTATTCATAGTATCTTATTTTCCGGTCAAATTATCATTTTGTACACACAATCTGCATGACAATAATCATACTCTTCTCAGTGTGAAATATCCCTTTTTACATTTGCCCGGAGACGCTTAATGGAAGGGAAGAAAAGAACTTTGCATACTAGTTATACAATTTGTACCTTTGTAGTCTTTGAAAAACGTTTTGTGATATCGGACAGGCTGAGAGACAAAATACTGTGAAGATCATGCTGCTGCATTCGCTGGCAGGTGGATACCATGAATTTATTTTCTAGTGTAAATCTGGTTTGTAGATACAAATCTGCGATCCGGTATGCATTCCATTGACCCAATTTTCAACGGATCAATTCACTTTTAATTTAATATATACATTATGCAAAATTCTACTGGTAGAACTTATTTTTTAATTTTTTTAATTGTATTTACGGCGTTCAGTTCAGCAAGAGCGCAGGAAGAAAAAGAAAACTATGTCAAGTTTGGAGGAGCCTTGCGGTTTAACATTTTCAGTAAAAGCTGGGTGTCAAATCAGACACAACCAGAAGCAACTATTGATACCTGGAGATTAAACGTAAAGGCCAGAACAGCAGGCGTGGATCTGAATTTTGAATACCGCTTTTATCCAACCTTCGGAACCCATTTTCTTAAGCAGGGATGGCTGGGTTACGGTTTTTCTGATGATGTGTACATGCAGCTGGGTGTCACCCAGGTCCCGTTTGGTATTACAACCTATGCGTCTCACTCCTGGTGGTTTCAGGCACCATATTATGTAGGTCTTGAAGATGATTATGATATGGGTGTGAAATTTGATATTTCCGGTATTGAAAATCTGGATCTCACCGTTGGCTATTTTCGCCAGTCAGAACCGGAAGGGCCGGTTTATGGTGGTGATGTAACATTTGGTAACTCAGGAGCCGGAAGATATTCATATGATTTTGTGCCTTCCGAAGGATCATCAAACCGTGAACTGGATCAGTTTAACCTGAGGGCTGCATATCATCTTACCGATGGGCTTGAAATAGGCGTCTCAGGTCAGACAGGCGGTATATACAACAGTGTTTTGAATAAACGCAAAATGTCTACTGCATTTGCAGCTCATGTTGTAGCCAATGCAGGTGGTTTCAATTTTAAGGGCGAATACATTAACTATAACTATAACGCTTTTGCTGATGATGGTTCAGAGCTGGAAACAATTACCATGGGTGCATATGGCTTTCCGTATCAGGTGGCGACCAAAGCCAGTATGTATGTTGCAGGCCTGGCATATTCAATCCCGGTTGAATTTGGTCCAATAAGCAATATTCAGGCGTACGTGGATTATACCTTCGTGGATAAGGCAAATGAAAATTTTACTGATGCACATCACCTGATACCTGGTTTTCTGGTTACAGCCGGAAATATTTATACCTATGTGGATTTTGCCCTTGGAAAAAACCAACCATGGCTGACCTCAAACTTCGGAACCGGATTTGGTGAGGGCCAGACCTACAGCGACGACCCTGCATCAAAATACTATAGCAGTGATCCGGCGATACAGGGAACACCTGTACCAATGGATAAGCTTGATTGGGAACTTCGTTTCAACATTAATATTGGATATTATTTTTAATCTGTTAAAATGATAAAAGTAAAAATAGAAGATCTTTCACTGATTTTCGGTAAACGTAAAAAAGAAGCCTTGGCTTTGCTGAAAAAGGGCGCTTCGAAACCGGAAATCCTTGAAAAAACAGGCTGTACAATGGCCGTAAAAAATGCTAATCTTGAAATCAAGGAAGCAGAGGTATTTGTGATCATGGGCTTATCGGGGAGTGGTAAATCAACACTACTACGTTGCATAAACCGCCTTATTAATCCTACAGCAGGAAATATCTGGGTAAACGATGATAACATCACACGCTTTACAGATAAGGAACTGCTTGATATTCGCAGGAAGGAATTTGCCATGGTGTTTCAACATTTTGGTTTACTGCCGCATCGTACAGTGTTAAGTAATGTGGCTTTCGGACTTGAATTACAGGGAGTAGATAAGCAGGAACGCAATAACAAAGCTTTGGAGACGATTAAACTTGTTGGCCTTGAAGGTTATGAAGACATGAAGGTCAGTGAATTATCGGGTGGTATGCAACAGCGCGTAGGCCTTGCAAGAGGCCTTGCCAATGATCCGGAGGTTCTTTTAATGGATGAGGCGTTTTCTGCACTGGATCCCCTGATCAGAGCTCAGATGCAGGATGAGCTGCTTATTCTGCAGGAGAAAATGAAAAAGACCATCATTTTCATTACACACGACCTTGATGAAGCAATTAAACTGGGAGACCGGATTGCCATTATGAAGGATGGAGAAATTGTTCAGGTAGGTACATCTGAAGAGATTCTGACTGATCCGGCAAACGACTATGTGCGTGATTTCGTTGAAAATGTGGATCGCGGTAAAATTATCACGGCAGGATCTGTTATGTTCCGTAAACCAACGGTTGCCAGTCTACGCAGGGATGGTCCTGAGGTTGTTATTAAAAAGATGCGTGACAAAGGCCTGGAATCTATTCCGGTGGTCAGAACAAACAGAACATTTGTTGGTGTTGTGACCATAAAGGATGCACTCAAATGTAAAAAAGAGGGTTTAAAAACGATTGAATCGGTTGTGAATGCGGATGTGCCATCAGTATATGAGGATGCAACAGTAGAGGATATGCTGCCTCTGGTTACAGAGTCGGTCCACTCCATTCCTGTGGTGGATACAGAGAATCATCTGCTTGGTGTGGTGACCCACACTTCAATTCTGGTTGAAGTAACCGGTAAGGATAAAAAGGAAATAGAGGAAATCATTCAAAACGCAATTGACTTATGATTCATATAGGAGACTACATAGAAAAAGTAATTAACTGGATGACGGAAAACTTCTCGGGACTTTTTGACGGTATTAATTCCGGAATGTCCTCCATCATCAGCGGTATAGAGTCGTTTTGGTTATGGGTGCCTTTCTGGGTGACCATCATCCTGTTTGCAGGATATGCATTCTGGAAAGTGAATAAGGGAACAGGCGCTTTAACATTGCTGGGCTTTCTTCTTATTTACTATATGGGATTCTGGGATGAGACGATGGAGACATTCTCTCTGGTGCTGGCATCTGCCATTGTTGCATTGGTTATAGGGATTCCCCTGGGAATATGGAGTGCAAAAAGTAATACCGCAAACAGTATTATACGGCCGATTCTGGACTTTATGCAGACCATGCCGGCATTTGTATATCTAATACCCGCTGTATTGTTTTTTGGCCTGGGAACCGTACCCGGAGCATTTGCAACCATCATATTTGCAATGCCTCCGGTTGTAAGACTGACCTCGCTCGGTATAAAACAGGTTCCGGGTGACATCGTGGAAGCAACAAGGGCTTTTGGAGCCACATCGGGACAGCTGATGTTTAAGGTTCAGTTGCCATTGGCAATGCCAACCATACTGGCAGGTGTTAATCAAACGATAATGATGGCCCTGTCAATGGTTGTAATTGCCAGTATGATCGGAGCCAAAGGTCTTGGTGAGATTGTATTACAGGGAATCAGCCAGCTAAGAATAGGTCTTGGATTTGAAAGTGGTCTTGCCGTGGTGCTCCTGGCCATCATCCTGGATAGAATTACACAAAATTTTGGAAAACAGAAATAAATTGAAAATTATGAAAACGTTTAAGATTATCAGTGTTTTTGTAGCATCTTTGATGCTCTTTTCGTGCGGAAACAAGAAGAAGGATTCCGCCAGCGAATCAAAAGGAAAAGTTAAAATTGCCATGGTAAACTGGATTGAATGTATCGCAGATACCCACCTGGCAGAAGCTGTACTCGAGGAGAAAGGGTATGACGTTGAAGTGATAACAGCTGATGTAGCACCTGTGTTTGCCGCTGTTGCAAAAGGGGATGCTGACCTTTTTATGGAGGTTTGGCTGCCTTCAACCCATAAACCTTATATGGAGAAATTCGGTGATAAACTGGAAAAAGTCGGTACCATATATGAAGAAGGTAAAGTTGGATTGGTTGTGCCAACATATGTTACCATAAACTCGATTGACGAGTTAAATGCCAACAAAGGAAAATTCGACGGTAAAATTATCGGTATTAATCCCGGAGCTGGTATCATGAAAACAACGGAGAAAGCAATTAATGATTATAACCTTGATTTTGAACTTGTCGCTTCATCAGAAGCAGGTATGCTGGCATCATTGAAAAAGGCATACGATAAAAAGGAATGGATTGCCGTTACAGGTTGGAAACCTCACACAAAATTTGCTAAGTGGGATCTTAAATTTCTGGATGATCCTAAAGGTGTTTACGGACAGGCAGAGACCATTTCTATTTATGCAACAAAGGGATGGTCTGCGAAGCATCCTGAGTTGGCTACTTTTTTCAGTAACTTCAAAATGAACGATGCAAATCTGGGTACATTAATGGTTGCCATGGAAGAAAATCCAGGCAAAGAGGTAGAAGCTGCCAAAGCCTGGTATCACGACCACAAAGAACTAGTGGATGGTTGGTTCAAGGCTAATTAAGAGCATTTGATATTTTCCATATTAGGCATTTGCGGATATACCTGTTTTTTGAAATATATGTAGACAGCTGTGTATTGGTAAATGCCTTTTTATCTCTAAAAAACTGAGATATGGGGTGGAAAAAGTAAATTTTTATTTTTAATATTTGCACTTGTAAAATAACTTACAGGTAAATTGGTGTAATAATCACAAAAACAACATCTTAAATTTAAAAATGGGTAAAGTATTAATTATTGGTGCAGGTGGAGTAGGAACTGTAGTGGCTCACAAGGTTGCTCAGAATCCTGAAGTATTTACGGAGGTAATGCTCGCTTCACGAACCGTTTCTAAATGTGATGCTATTAACGAGGCATGCGGTGGTACATTTAAAACTGCTCAGGTGGACGCTGACAATGTAGGCGAACTGGTAAACCTGATGAATAATTTCAAGCCGGATCTGGTTATTAATGTGGCTTTGCCATACCAGGATCTTCCAATTATGGATGCATGTCTTGAAGCAGGTGTTAACTATCTTGATACAGCCAACTATGAACCCAAGGATGAAGCAAAATTTGAGTATTCATGGCAATGGGCATATCAGGATAAATTTAAGGAAAAAGGTCTGACAGCCATTCTGGGCTGCGGATTTGATCCGGGAGTTACCAGTATTTTTACAGCATATGCTGCCAAACATCATTTCGATACCATTGAATATCTGGATATTGTGGATTGCAATGCAGGTGATCATGGTAAGGCTTTTGCCACCAACTTTAATCCGGAAATCAATATTCGTGAAGTAACCCAGAAAGGAAAATTCTGGAAAGACGGAAAGTGGGTATTGACAGAGCCTCATGAAATTCACCAGCCGGTAAATTATCCCAATATCGGACCTAAGGAGTCTTATCTCATCTATCATGAAGAACTGGAATCGCTCGTAAAAAATTTTCCTACCATAAAACAGGCTAGGTTCTGGATGACTTTTGGACAGGAATATCTGACACATTTACGTGTAATTCAGAATATTGGCATGGCCGGTATTGAACCCATTAAATTTAAAGGGATAGATATTGTTCCTTTGGAGTTTTTAAAAGCGGTTCTTCCTGATCCGGGTGAACTGGGAGAAAACTATACCGGTGAAACATCTATTGGCTGTAGGATAAAAGGTTTGAAAGGTGGAAATGAAAAGACCTATTATGTATATAATAACTGTAGCCACCAGGCCGCTTACGAAGAAACCGGCGCACAGGGAGTAAGCTATACAACCGGCGTACCTGCCATGATAGGAGCTATGATGTTCCTGCAGGGTAAATGGAAAAAACCGGGCGTATTCAATGTTGAGGAATTTGATCCCGATCCGTTTATGGATCAACTTAATAAACAGGGATTGCCCTGGCATGAGTTGCACGATGTTGATTTAGAACTTTAAAATATAATTAATCAGTGGTGCCCTAAACACCACTGATTTTTTCTTATATCCTTTATTATGGCTGACTATTCTTCCATTCCTTCACCGTGTTTTGTACTTGAAGAAACCAGATTCAGGAAAAACCTGCAATTGATTGCGGACATTTCCAAAGCTGCAGATGTGGAGTTTATCCTGGCATTCAAGGCTTTTTCTATGTGGAGCGCTTTTCCAATTGTCAGGGAATATGTAAAAGGTGCTACAGCCAGTTCCGTGTTTGAAGCGCAGCTCTGCTTTGAGGAGATGAAATCATTGGCGCACACCTACTCACCGGTTTATTCCGAAAAGGATATGGATAAAATTCTTGAATACAGCAGTCACATCACATTTAATTCTGTGGAACAGGCTAAACGTTTTATGCCAAAGGTTAACTCTGCCGATCACAAAATATCCTGTGGACTGCGTGTAAACCCTGAATATTCTGAGGTGGAAACAGCGCTTTATAATCCCTGTTCTCCAGGTTCGCGGCTTGGTGTTACAGCAGATCAGTTAAAGAATGGTTTACCGGATGAAATAGAAGGCCTGCATTTTCATGCGCTTTGTGAATCCAATTCATTTGATCTTAAAAACACACTGAATGCGTTGGAGATGCGATTCGGTCATTTGTTTGGCCAAATCAAATGGATCAACATGGGAGGAGGACATCTGGTGTCTCATAAGGATTATGATACCAATCACCTGATAGAAACCCTGAAGGATTTTAACGCCCGTACAGGTTTGAAAGTTATTATGGAACCGGGCAGTGCTTTTGCCTGGGAAACCGGTTTTTTGAAAACCACAGTTGAGGATATCGTTGAAAACAAAGGTATCAAAACCGCCATTATTGATG
The DNA here is from genome assembly GCF_042219855.1 of Quyinboa sediminis. NCBI lineage: Bacteria > Pseudomonadati > Bacteroidota > Bacteroidia > Bacteroidales > Quyinboaceae > Quyinboa > Quyinboa sediminis. Next base: position 176,964 of record NZ_JBHJHP010000001.1, read on the forward strand.
CCTCTTTTACCTGCCATATGCCGGATTGCCTCGAAATGCCCTATAAACCCAAAATTCGCGGTGCGTATCATGAACCGGTAAAAGGCAAGCCAACTTACAGAATTGGAGGAAACAGCTGCCTTGCCGGCGATTTCATGGGCGACTGGTCATTTGATAAACCATTAACGATAGGGGATACCCTGATTTTTGAGGACATGATTCATTATACGATGGTTAAAACAACCATGTTTAACGGTGTACCACATCCATCCATTGGCATTATTCACAACAACGATAACTTTGAACTGATCCGGACGTTCAACTACCAGGATTTTAAATCCCGTTTATCATAGTTATACCTCAGTTTGCAAGGCGTTGTAAGATGCTTGCTGCCATTCGTGTGTAACGAGTGGTCAGTTAACTTATATTTTTAGAAGGCTGGTTATTTGACCCGCCCTGGTTGATTTCAAATCTGCAAGCTTTGGATTTACTGCTCTCCCTAAACACGCTCTTCGATCGTGCCCAGGGAGGGTGATCAGAAAAGCGATTTTCGTTGGGATGCACTTGAATCATATTTGCTGGTCTATACAGTCCCTCTTTGTCATGTAGTGAAGCGAAATGAGAGAGAGGGTTATCTTGAATTTGACGGTGAAATACTATAGACTGGGGTGAATCACAAATATATGCTGATGAGCCTTGTTGCAAAAGGAGGTGTTAAACAGGGTTGCTATATTCTTAACACATTGATAATCTGTTTTAGTCTGAATGATTTTTCGATGAACGTTTTGAAAAAACTTCATCCGATTTCAGATTATTGTACTCATCAAATACAAAACGTTTGGAAAACATTATACCTAAAAACAGGTTGATGGAGCAGCCGGTAAAAATAGCCAGCATAATCATGATTTGGTATTTTATCGCTACCGCAGGAGAGCTTCCTCCAAGAATCTGACCGGTCATCATACCTGGTAAAGATATTAATCCGATAACGGACATGGTCGCAACCAATGGATTCAAAGCCTGTTTAACAGCTTCAGCTACAAACGGACGAAGGGAGAGCTGAATATTACCTGTATTGGTTAGCAGGAACTGATATAAACCGGCTTTTTCTGAAAGTTCTTTAAAATAGGTTCGTAAACCAACAATATTGTGGCGTAAGGCGTTCCCAATCACCATGCCGGTTATAGGAATAAAATACTGGGCATCAAACACGTAATCCAGTTTAATTACAAAACCCAGGAAAAACGTATCAATAATTATGAGGGAGGTAAGTGCCGAAATGAATAAGGGGACAACAAATCGTTTCCAGTTCAGTGACGCCCTTTTTATGGTGGTGAAAACGCCAACAAATATCATAATAAACACCCATAGTGAATTTAACCAGGCGCTGTTTTTATCGAAAACCCATTCCAGATATACCGCCACAAGCGAAAGTTGTATAACCATTCTTAAAGCGGCAATCAGAGTGCTTTTTACCAGTTTGATCCGGTAATAGAGCAGAAATGCAATAGGGAGAATCAGGATCAGGAATCCGGCAAGTAAGCGAAATATATTGATGTCCATCGCTGATTTCATAAGGCATAGGTTTTATCTGCGGATTTGATCCATAAAGGATGATGCGAGGCTGAAACTACAGTTGTGTCCTTAAGTTTGTTGACTGTATCGATCAGCTGTTGTATAGATGTTTCATCTAATGCTGCCGTTGGTTCATCCATAAGGATAATCGGTTTGCCCAGTGCAAAACAAATGGCAATCACTACGCGTTGCTTTTGTCCGATGCTTATTTTGTTGAAATCTTTATCCAGCATTTCAGGTTCAAGACCAAGCTGATGCATAAAATCTAAAATACTGGTGCGCCGTTCCTCTTCTCCCATCATTTTAACCAGCTCAAACCCATTATCAACCGGCATATTTATATTTTGAGGTATCCATGTAATCAGGTTTCTGATTTGTTTGATATTGGATGCTTCCAGAGATATACCATTAATAATTATTGTACCTGAATCTGGGATAACATATCCCTGTAGAAGTTTCAACAGTGTTGACTTTCCTTTACCTGAAATACCACTGATGCACAAATGTTCGTTTTGCCCGGTTTGGAAGGATAGATCGTTTAAGACTGGTTTCCCGTCAAACTGTACATTTATGTTTTTGCATTCAATCATCCAAATATCTGTTTGGGTATAAAAGAATTAAATTTATTGGTAAGATACCTAAAAAATATATGAAGTTACAGCGGAACGGATGAAAAATGAATAGCTGACAATGAAAAATGAACAGTGAATTCGTAATTGAATCTTGTGTCCTGGTTCTTGTATCTTGATTCTCACTTACGAATGCTTCAGCGCTTCGGCACCACCGGTAATTTCGAGTATTTCGTTGGTGATGGAAGCCTGACGTGCCTTGTTGTAAGTTAATGTAAGATCACGTAGTAAGGTTTGTGCGTTATCGGTAGCCTGTTGCATGGCCTGCATTCTAGCCGCATGTTCTGAAGTAAACGAGTTCAGCAATACCATATAGGCATGCATTTGTAACGCTTTGGGTATAATATCGTAGAGGATGTTTTCTTTGTTGGGCTCGTAGATATAATCGTGGTTAAGTTTATCCCCGTTTATCTCTTCCGGTTCAACCGGTAAAAAGTTTTCAAAGGTTACATCCAGACGACCTGCAGTTACAAATTTGGTGTAAGCAAAAATAATCTGATCGTACTTGCCACTGAGAAAATCAGCCGTCATCGTCTCTGATAAAACTTTTAACGATTCAAATGACAGTTCTTCAAAAAGCTCATCGTGAGATGACACTGCTTTTATGCCTCTGGTTTTAAGTAATTTTGAACCTTGCTTTCCAATAGAAATAAAATCTGTATGGCTGCCTGCAAATTCTGTCCGGACGTGTTCAAGGCTTGCCTTTACCAATCCCGAGTTAAATGCACCGCATAAACCTCTGTTTGAGGTTATAACAACCATAAGTATATTATCTGACTTTGGTTCATGAACGAGATACGGGAATTTTGTTCTGGTTTCTTCATCGCTTAAAAGATGTGCCAGAATCTCTTCTAGTTTGTTTGCGTAGGGACGGGAGCTAAGCAAAACATTCTGTGCTTTTTTCAGTTTGGCGGCAGATACCATTTTCATGGCACTGGTCACCTGCATGGTTGTTTTAACCGTGTTTATCCTTCCCCGTATCTCCTTTAAACCAGCCATGAATTATTTTTTATAGCCCTGTGCAACTTCCTGTGCAACAGTTTCTATGGTTTTAACAATATCATTGTCCTTTTCTGAAGGCCATTCACCACCTGCAATACGGTCGAGAATGTCTTTATGTTCCCTTTCCATTGTATCCAGAAAATCGGCTTCAAGTGCTTTGATATCTTTTACCGGAACATCTTTAAGCAAGGCATTTACACCACAATAAATAATCGCTACCTGCTGCTCAATGCGGAGTGGGTGATACTGAAGCTGTTTCAGAATTTCAACGTTTTTGGCACCTTTATCCAGAATACGCATGGTTGCCGGGTCAAGGTCTGAACCGAATTTTGCAAAAGCTTCCAGCTCCCGGTACTGAGCCTGATCAATTTTCAGTGTACCGGCGATCTTCTTCATTGGTTTGATCTGTGCATTACCACCAACCCTTGACACTGAGATACCAACATTAATGGCAGGACGGATACCTGCATTGAAAAGGTCGGCCTCCAGGAAAATCTGACCATCCGTGATTGAAATCACGTTAGTCGGAATATAACCGGATACGTCGCCGGCCTGAGTTTCAATAATAGGAAGTGCTGTCAGTGATCCACCGCCTTTAACTAATGGCTTTAAGGCTTCAGGCAGGTCATTCATCTGCCTGGCAATGTCATCGGAATCAATGATTTTTGCGGCGCGCTCCAGAAGTCTGGAATGCAGATAAAACACGTCACCCGGATAGGCTTCACGTCCCGGTGGGCGACGGAGCAGGAGGGAGACTTCACGGTATGAAACCGCCTGTTTTGATAGATCATCATAGATAACCAGTGCACTCCGTCCGGTATCCCTGAAAAATTCGCCAATTGTTGCACCGGCAAAAGGTGCATAGTATTGTAGTGCAGCAGAATCTGATGCGGTTGCAGAAACAATAACGGTATAATCAAGTGCTCCGTTTTCTTCCAGTGTTTTGGCAATATTGGCTACAGTAGAACCTTTCTGTCCTACAGCTACATATATACAGTAAACCGGATTACCTTTCTGATAAAACTCTTTCTGGTTGATAATGGTATCGATGGCTACAGCTGTCTTACCGGTCTGACGGTCACCAATAATAAGCTCCCGCTGACCACGGCCTATAGGTGTCATAGCATCTACAGCTTTTATTCCTGTCTGCAAAGGTTCTATTACCGGTTGGCGAAAAATAACGCCCGGTGCTTTACGTTCCAGTGGAAGATTATAAAAAGGACCATCAAGGGCACCTTTACCGTCAATAGGTTCACCCAAAGGATTGACCACACGACCCAACATGGATTCTGTAACATTGATGGAGGCAATTTTACCTGTTCTTTTTACAGTGTCACCTTCCTTAACATGTTCGGCCGAACCAAGAAGTACAACACCTACATTGTCGGATTCAAGGTTCAGTACAATACCCATCATGGAGCCAAAATCAACGAGTTCATTTGCCCCGGCGTTGTTTAACCCGTAAATACGGGCAATTCCATCACCGACCTCTAATACGGTACCGACTTCTTCCAGATCCGATTCATTCGTGAATCCTTCCAGTTGCTTTTTTAGTAATTCAGATATTTCTGATGGTCTGATTTCTGCCATTTCTGCACAATTTTTATCAGCTGTTGATCAGCGACTTTTTAATTTTTGCTAATTTACCCCGAATACTGGCATCCAGCTGAAGATCATCCACACGGAGAATAAAACCTCCTATAAGTTCGGGGTTGATTTTCTCTTCGAATTCCAGTTTGGATCCCATGCTCTTTTCCAGTTTCTGATATAGTTTTTTCTTAAAGGCCGGATCTGTTTCAATTGCTGTAGTAACAGTAGCTTTATGAATTCCCTTGGCCAACCTTACCGATTCGATATAATGGTACACGATGTTCAGTAACATGCTTTCCCTTTCATAATCGAAGACAAGGTCGAGAAAACTAAGTGTTAAAGCGTTCAGTTTGCCTTTAAAGAGTGCATGAATAACGGTTTTTTTCTTGGAAGGGGTAAGGGTGGTATTTTTCAGAAACTTTTTAAAGTCTTCGGATTCCTGAATTACACGAAGCAGTTGCTTCATATCTTCCAGAACCTGGTCTTCCAGTTTTTTTTCGGCGGCCAGTTCCCTCAGGGCTTTACAATACCGTACTCTTACTCTGCTGTTATCCATGCTTAATTAAAATTAGCTTTATCCAGCATCTTGTTGATAATCTCTTCATGTTTCTTTGTGGTATCAATTTCTGATTCCAGAATTTTTGATGCCATATCAATAGAGATGACTGCAAGTTGCTGTTTCAGGCTTTCCACAGCCTTTTGTTTTTCAGCTTCAAAATCTTTTTTCGCTGATTCAACAATTTTTTCTGCTTCTTGTTTTGCTTTTACCTTAGCTTCTCTGATTATTTCTACCTGGGTTGCTTTGCCCTCATCGATGAGTCTGAGTTTTTCACTTTTTGCATCACGTACAATCATTTCCTTATCCTGTTCCAGCGATGCGAGTTCGATACGAGCCTGCTCTGCTGCCTTTAAACTGTCGTTTATATTGGCTTCACGCAGATGAACTGCTTTCAGAATAGGCTTCCATGCGAACTTCCCAAGAAGTGTCATCAACAGAAGGAATACAATGGTAGTCCAAAAAATTAACCCTATGCCAGGTGTTATCAGATCCATGGTTTATGAGTTCAATAGAGCTACAACTACAGCAAATAAGGCAACACCTTCGATCAGGGCCGCAGAAATAATCATCGCTGTCTGGATTTTACCACTGGCTTCCGGCTGGCGTGCAATACCTTCCATTGCGGAAGAACCAATTTTACCAATTCCATAACCGGCTCCTATCGCTGCCAGTCCGGCTCCAATTGCTGCTAAACTAATTCCGTCCATAATAAAAAATTTAAATTTTATACGTTATTTATATTAATGATGTTTTTGTACTGCCATTCCTATGAACAATGCGGATAGCATTGTAAAAATAAAGGCCTGTAAAAATGCAACCAGAATTTCCAGAAGGCTCATAAATAAGCCAAACGGAACAGATACCGATGCAAATCCTGCGGACCTGAAAATAAATATTATCGATATTAAACTTAAAATAATGATATGTCCTGCTGTGATATTCGCAAATAAACGAACCATCAGGGCAAAAGGCTTTGTAAATATACCTATAACTTCAACAATAATCAGGATCGGTAAAACAAATACCGGCACATCAGGTGTCGCAAATATATGTTTCCAGTAATCCTTCGAACCATTTATATTGGTGATGATTAACGTAAACAGTGCCAATGTCATGGTTACAGCAATGTTTCCCGTAACATTTGATGCTCCCGGGAAGATGGGGATTAATCCCAACAAATTGTTTATAAGGATAAAAAAGAAAACGGTTAACAGATAGACGATATATTTATCTGCATCCTTTTTACCCATATTGGGTAATACGATTTCATCGCGTACAAACAGAATGACAGGTTCCATAAATCCTGCAAGACCTCTGGGGGCAGTGTTTGGATTTTTCTTGTAAAACCGTGCTACAGAAATAAAAATCCATAACAGCAACAGGGAACTGATCAGTATGGCAGCCACATTTCTGGTGATAGAAAAATCGAGTGGCTTTTCATCCAGTTCTCCATGATCGGCACGCCCACCATGTAAAACATATATAGTTTCATGATGTAACACATATGTTCTGTCACCTTTAATTACTTCTTCTTCACCGTGATGAAATGCGGAGGACATAAAAATATCCAGATGGCCATTATAAAGAAGGATTACAGGTAAAGGTATTGCAACATCGTGTTCAACACCTTTCTTATCTTTGTAGGAAAGAATATGCCAGCTGTGAGCGTCTTTGATGTGATGCATGATCAGCTCATTGACATTAAATTCAACTTCCTCATCGCCAATAGAAAATTCTTCCTGATCAGAGGCATATATCACGCTTCCGAAAAGCAGTGAAAATAAGATGATAAAAGTGACTTTAAATCTGTTCAATGCTATAAAAGTTTCTAAAAATTGACTGAGCAAAAGTGCTAAAAAATTCAGTTAATAAAAAATTAAAAACATAAATTTTTCAGTAATGCAATTCTCCCTGATTATACCTGGTTTAATTACAGATTATACTTTTGTCATTTAAAACAACGATATTGTCATTTTGTTAAATTAATTATCTTTGAAATGCTAAAAATTTTAACAAAATGAGAAAAGGTCTACTTTGTTTTCTGTTTATTGCATTGTCAATGAGTTTTTTAACTCTGAATGCTCAGGATGAAAAAAAATCAGATTCCAGGGTGAAAACCGGATGGAATTTTGGCGCTCTTCCCGCAGTAACGTATAATACTGATCTTGGGTTTCAGTACGGCGGTCTGGTCAATTTCTTTAACTATGGTGATGGAACAACATATCCGGACTATCTGCATAATATTTACCTCGAAGTTTCCCGTTATACAAAGGGGAGTGGGATTTACAGATTGTCGTACGATTCTGAATACTTAATTCCGGGGATGAGGGTTACCTCCGATCTTGCCTATCTTCCTGATATGGCATTTAATTTCTTTGGGTTTAATGGCTATGAGGCCTTATATAATCAGTCGTGGATTGATGACCAGAGCCCGGATTATAAAACCAGGATGTTCTACAAAATGCAGAATAATACATTCCGGTTTAAAACAGATTTTCAGTTTCCGCTGGCCGGGGAAAAGTTACTGGGACTTGTTGGTTTTAACCTGCAACAATATACAATATCGACGGTGGATATAGACCGGCTGAACAGAGGGAAATCAACAAATTTACTTCCTGATACTGCTACCTTGTACGATCAGTATGTGAATTGGGGTATAATTGGAAGTAATGAGAAAAATGGTGGTTTTATTCCATTATTAAAGGCAGGACTGGTGTATGATACACGGGATAATGAACCGAATCCGATGCATGGAATCTGGACGGAAGCCTTCATCTTCGGAGCGCCAAAATTTTTGGGTGCTGAATCCGGTTTTGTCAAGTTTAATATCACCCACCGGCAATATTTTACGCTTATTGAACGTGATCTGTCACTGGCTTACCGCCTAAGTTACCAGGGAACACTCTCGGGTAAAGTTCCGTTTTACTACCAACCGCAGATAGAAACATCCAAAATGAAAGATCAGGTAGGTCTCGGAGGAAGTAAAACATTACGTGGCATACAGCGTGCCAGGGTTATTGGTGATGGATTTGTTTATGGTAACGTGGAATTGCGATGGAAGCCGGTCCATTTCAACTGGATCAACCAGAAGTTTTACATCGGACTGAATGCCTTTACCGATTTTGGTCAGGTAGTACAGAAAGTAGACGTGAAACGTAATTTTGATACATGGAGTATGCCATTGCCTCAGGGATACTTCGATTTTGGGGCTGAATCATTACACGTGAGTTACGGTCTTGGATTACGAATAGCAATGAACCAGAACTTTGTGATTGCTGTGGATTTTGGTAAGGCCGTAAACAAGCAGGATGGAAATACCGGCTTATATATTGGGCTTGATTACCTGTTTTAAAATATTGTAGCTAAGCACTTCGCTGATTAAATATAAAAACAGAAAAAAGGCTGCCATAGGGCAGCCTTTTTTAATCATTTAATTTCCGGTCTGGACTGAAACAATTTATGAAACAGTTTATCCGTGCCGGATTCAAAGTATGTGTTTTTATTTTCTGATGAGCTGATGATATGTTTTGAGTCTGCTGTATAGCCTTTAATTTCTATAGGATGAGTCAACCCATCGCCTTCGATGGTCATGCTGTAGGTTGGTTGTGTAACCACGGCATTATCATAGAAGTTGCGCGAATTTAAATGTTGAAGTGAATTGAGATAAGTTGCTACGGAGGCAGAATCTGCTTCCTGGCCGTTCATCAACCATAAATTCCCTTGTTTTTCAAGTGTGAATGAGCTATCCATCGGAGCTGTTACCGTTATTTTGTTCCACTCATTCATATTTCCCTTAATTACTACAGGATCGCGCATGAATTTAATATCACGGTCAAACAACATGGATAAATAACCGTCCACAGCATAAATTTCCCTGTTATTTCCTGATCTTACAAAGGAGGTCATTGTTCCCTGCTGTTGCCGGTATTGGTTCTGTCCCTGATTTTTCGGTTGGCTATAACTGAACTTACCGATATAGAGATCAGCCAGTTCCTTACCATTCGTGTCATTAATAATGATGCGGGTTGCCAGGGAATCTGATACTTTGTATTCATTCCATTTATCTTTGCTGTTTGCTACGATACGTTCGGCTTTAACCGTGCTGATCTGATTCAAAATAGCGTTTATGGCATCCGGTGCCACATTGTAGGTAATCCCTTCGCTTTCAAAATTCCATCGATCATCATTTTTTGTAAATGTGACCGGGACTTCCGGCTTATTTTTAGTGTATAAAACAAATGATCCGATATTGTCCTGATCAACAGCAACAATATTACTGTTAAATGAACTGTTTGTTTTGTCCTTACTGTCAAAAACTTCAACCGCTACAACAATTATAAGCAGGATCACAAAAATTCCAAGCAGTTGCTTCAGATTAAATTTACTAAACATAATCTTCCTCCATTCTTTTTATCCGGCGGATCCGGTTACGTTGAGATCTGAAAATACCATAAATCACAATAAGCAGAATCGGGAGCAGGAAGTTCAGCCACTTCAGCAACGACTTCGTGCTGTCTTCAACCTGGTCAAGTAATCTGGCAGTGATGCCTTTTGTGCGCAAATCAATCAGACCTGTATCATCGCTGAGCCAGTCCACCGAATTAACCAGCAGGTTTACATTATCAGCATTGATTTGTCTCTGACGCTGACCATCGCCATTAATCGGAAATTCTCCATCTGTGAAAACAACCATTTTGGAGGCTGTATTTCCCGCGAGTTTTCCAGAAAAAATACCTCCAACCGGTATATTGGACTCCGGAAAATCCTTCTCATTCCATTTTTTCTCAATATTAAAGTATACAGGAGTGGGAACGGCGTTACTCTTGTTTCCGGTCATAACGAGAGGAGTAAAGCTCACCGTCGAATCCCCATTATAATTCAGTGGACTTACAAACTGAAATATTACAGCTTCCAGACCGGATGTGATGGGATTATCCGCAAATTTATTTACGATGGGGAAATACGGAAATTTGATTTGTGAGCTGTAGGTCATAAAACCGTTGTTCTGCTGAACGGAAATATTACCGCAGGTAGCATCCGTAATCATTTCTGCAGGTACCTGAATCCCTTTGCCGGCCAGCCAGGTTTCAAGTCCTGTTGTTTTTGCTTTTCCCATAACAGATTGAAAATCGCCCTCCACACGGTCGAATGCTAAAAGGAGATGCCCCCCGTTTGCAAGATAGTTGTCAAGCATATCCAGCTGTGTTTGTTTGATGGAATCTTCCGGGCGAACCATGACCAGTGTTTTGTAAACGGATAGGTCCGTAGAGTCGGTCATATTAACCGGTTCAATTTTATATAAAACATCCAGTTGTTTTACTGCCTGACTCATAGAGGATATGGATGCTTCACCGTGTCCCTGTAAAAAACCAATAACCGGTTTATCTGTGGCTATAAGCTTTTTGATGGACGTTGAGAGTGAGTATTCCATTGCTGAGCCCGATTGAATAACAGGTATCACTTCTGTTTGATCCTGGTATGATACTACAGCTCCAAGGTAGGCTTTCTTTTGTACAGTCTGGTCTTTTTCTCGTTGCTGGATTAAAATCGGCTGAATGCCCTTCTGCATGGCTTCACGTTCCGTGGCATCATCTTTCCCGGGATTTTTAAATTCGTAGGCAATGTTCCCACCGGAGCGGTTTACATATTCAATCAGCATGTCTTTAAATTCCTTTCTAACCTTTCCAACTTCAGGAGGAAGGTCCTCGGAAAAATATGCAGTAATTGTAATCGGTTCCGGTATCTCCTTTAATATCGTTTTTGTGGCATCACTCAGGGTGTAGCGTTTATCGGCAGTCAGGTCCATTCGGACAAAGAACCGGCTTGCCAGGATGTTTATAAGGATGAGTACACCCAGTATGATCAGCAATGCGTATATCGTTTTACTTTTTTTATTCATGATGCTTCTCTTTTTAATTAGTGCTTCGTTTTGCCAGCATGGATTCAGCTGCTATCAGACCACCGAATATTATCGTAAGGAAATAAACGATATCCTTGGAGTCGATCACACCCCTTGTAATGGATTCATAATGGGTGTTTAAATCCAGATAGTTAAAAATTTCAGCTGTCATGCCGGATGTTGCACGGGTGAGAAAACCAAAAATTATATGAAACAGAATTCCAATAGCCAGTGCAATCAGTATGGCAACTATCTGATTGTTGGTAAGACTGCTTGCAAAGAGGCCGATACTGATATATGAAGCCGACATAAGCAGTAAGCCCAGATAACCGCTCCATACCTCTCCGTGATCAACCTGACCAAGGTTGGCTACAGTGATATAGTAGGGAATAGTGAGCACAAGTGTGATGGCAATGAGTAAAAAAGTAGATAAAAATTTACCAGCCACAACCTGCCAGTCACTGACTGCTTTGGTTAGCAATAACTCTATGGTACCGGTTTTTTGTTCTTCTGCCAGCAAACGCATGGTTAGCATTGGTATAAAAAAGAACAGTGACCAGTAGGCTATATTAAAAAATGCACCCAGACTTGCCTGATTTATAAAAAATACATCAGAACCGCTGATCCAGGTGAAAAAACCTGTAAAACCTAAAAAAAGTATGATCATAATATAGGCCATGAGTGAATCGAAAAACGATCTCAATTCCCTTTTGGCAATGATCCATATCTTGTTCATATCAAAAGTGTTTTTAATTTTTAATTCATGGTTACTTCACGGAAAACATCTTCAAGTTTAGTTTCAATTGGAGTCATTTCAGTAAGAATCCAACCATTTTCCACACATAAATTAAAAATGGCTTTTCTTGAAGACATGTCCGGTTTACTCTGAATTTCAAATGCATGTTCATCATTTGGATAATAATCGCATACCTGAACGGAAGGAAGTTCTTTCAGCGCTTTAAATACCTCGTTTTTCTTACCCTCATCTATGCAGACTTTAATCACTTCATTTCCCTGTGCCTGTTTACGCAGCGACTCAGCAGTTCCGTCCGCAACAATTTTACCGTTGTTGATGATCAGGATTCTGTCGCAGGTGGCTTCTACTTCAGCAAGAATATGAGAACTGAGAATGACAGTTTTTTCTTTCCCGATCTGTCTGATCAGTTCACGGATCTCCACAATCTGGTTCGGGTCGAGGCCTGTGGTTGGCTCATCAAGAATAAGAACATCCGGATCATGAATAAGCGCCTGTGCAAGTCCTACACGTTGACGGTATCCTTTGGAAAGTTCACCAATCTTTTTGTGTTTCTCATGACTCAGGCCACAAACCCGGATCATTTCCCTGACCCGGTCGTTGATACCCGGTTTTTCCACTCCCTGCAGTTCGGCAACAAATTTAAGATAGTCAATAACGCCCATTTCGAGGTAGAGTGGATTATTTTCAGGCAGATAGCCAATCCGTTTCTTTACTTCGTCTGCCTGGTCATTCACTGAATACCCTCCGACTTTAATCGTACCCTGGTTCGGCGTGAGATAACAGGTGATGGCTTTCATCGTTGTGGTTTTACCAGCACCGTTTGGACCAAGAAAACCAAGAACCTCACCTGTGTGAACCTTAAATGAGATGTTGTCAACTGCTTTTTGGCTACCATATACCTTGGTAACATTTTCAACAGTAATGTCCATAATATCTAAAGGTTGTTTAAACAAAATGCGACCGAAATTATTAAAAATTGAAACGTATAATTTTTGGTTTAACTAAAATTAACTACTTTAAGGCAATAAGCCGGTTTTTAAATAATTTTTAGGCCAGCAAGCCTTATTTTAGCAGTTATTTAGATTTATGAAATGCAGATTATGCCATGCAGAGAGTAATAAATACTATGTTCAGGGGGAACGTATTTTTTACCAGTGTGTTAGGTGCAGATCCATCCAGGTCCATCATCAAATGCTTCCATCTGCATCACAGGAAAAGGAAAGATACGGCCTGCACCAAAACTCTTCCTCAGATTCAGGCTATGTAAGTTTCTTACGTCCGTTAATTGATGTTGCTATGAAATACCATAGTAAAAATGATACAGGACTGGATTTTGGTTCAGGACCGGAACCTGTATTGACGGAGTTGCTGCAACATGAAGGCTACGCAGTCGAAGCTTACGATCCCATTTTTAAGAATGATTCTGTATTGCTTACTGAAGAATATGATTTTATTATTTGTTGTGAAGTAGCTGAGCATTTTCATGATCCGGCATCAGAGTTTTTCAAGCTGAGCAAAATGCTCAAAAGGGGTGGATCACTTTTCATTAAAACTCATCTGTTCACCGCAGATGTTGATTTTCCAGCGTGGTGGTATAAAAATGATATAACGCATGTATTTTTTTATACTTCAGAGGCATTGGAGTATATAAAACATACTTACAATTTCAGTGGACTTCAAATGGAAAGTAACGTTATACGGTTCATAAAATAAAGTGGCTGGCTAAAAAGAAATATTAGGTATAAACTTTCCTTACGAATTGTAGCCAGCTTTTTAATAACTACCTCTAAATCCCTTTGCGCCTTCGCCATAGCTTTGGCGAGACGCGGAAAAGGGACCAATGACCTTCCACTTTAGCGGAGTCCCGATAGCTTTAGAGGTAGGAGGGGTAAAATAAAGATTACTTTCAATTTATACGTTTCTAGTATTTTTATTTGTCTTTCTGAACAGACTGCTTAAACGTAAGGCATTCACCCTGAGGCGGGTGTTGGATATCGATTATTTTAATGGTTACAAGAATGTTCATGATGGCCATGTTCGTGGTGGTTATGGTGACTCTCGCATCCAATGCCGGAATCCATCAGGTAACCGGATGTATATGCTTTAATAACTTCATCGGGATTACCATGACATCCGCGAATAACTTCAATACCCGCAGCTGAAAGCTTATTTAAGGCACCATCTCCCATATTGCCGGCAAGCATTTTAGTTACACCCTGCTCTTTCAATAATTCAGTCAGGTTGGATTTACACCCACATCCCTGAGGTGAATCCATCATGGATTTTGCTTCTATTTTACCGTTATTTACAACGTAAACAGTAAAGAATTTACAGTGTCCAAAGTGATCATCCACTTTTTCACCTCTTGTAGGAATAGCTATTTTCATCTCTTTAAACGTTATAATTTTAATTTGTCAATGTTTATTTTATTTGTGTCTACAATAATTAACTGAATATATTGTTTCCGTGCTGCTTCCTGTACATGAACCCCAAAATCACCGGCTATCAGCTTTGATATGCCAAGTGCCTTCAGGTAGTTCACTGCATGTATTCCGGCATCTTCAATGGTCATTTGGTATGGATTTGAAATCAACTCCCGTGTTTTATTCTCACTGTCAATAACCATAAATTTTTTGCATCTTACAAAATGATCACAAACCTTGTTCTCGTCTTTATCTGAAACCGATATTGCTGTTTTCATTTTTACTCAATTGAAAGATTATACACATTGTCTGCATTACAAACCGGACATGATACTGTGGTCAAATTAACTGGCTGATTAAATCTTGATTTACAATCAATACATTCATACCAATGATCAGCAAAAATGGCCTGGCCTCCTTCAATCTTTAGTTGCCGGGCTTCAGTAAAGGCCGTTGCAATTTTTCTGCGCGCACTATCATAGATTCGTGTTAGAGTTGGGCGGGACACTTCCATTAATTCTGATGCATCAGACTGTGTCATCCCTTCATAGTCCAGCAAACGGATGCATTCATATTCTTCATGAAAAAGCTGCACAGGATCCTTTAGAATACCGTAATACCCAAAAGGATTCATTCCTTTTATTCTTGGGGGATTACTGATTTTACGCAACCGTTTTGGTCTGGACATCTAATTTTTTTTGCAAATATAATGAACATATGTTCATAAAACAATAAAATTACCAGTTTTTCTGAGGAATGATTCTTTTTAAAATAACTTGTAGATAACATAAAATTAATATATATTTGTTATTGATTTAATTTTACTTAACCTGAAGTGATATTAAAAAGATTTTATATTACCTTGATTGTGTGGTGCTTTTGCAGTTTGAACTTATTGCACGCACAACAATATCAAAACTCAGTTCGCTTTTCCGGCAATGGCTTTTTATCACCGGGTTCCTTTATGACACCATCCATTGCATGTACTGTTGAATTCTGGGCGTTCAGGGACTCATGGCAGGGTTCAACATCAGAAGTTTTACTTTCAAACTTTGAAAATGGAGGATGGCAGTTTTCGGTTAATCAGACAGCTGTATTTTTAAAAGTTTTTCTTGATAATGTAGAGCAGACCATATCATTTCCTGTTTCCGGTATGTCTGCTGGCTGGCATCATTTTGCCATGACCTTTGACGGAAATTATCTGCGCTTTTATGTTGACGGATATCAACGCGGTTATGTTTTTGATTTTAAATCTGGGATTTCAAATCCATCCCCCGGAACGTGGTTGACCATTGGAGCTGAAGCAGGGGTTAACAGCGCAGAAGGTCAGTGCTTTACAGGTGTTTTGGATGAAGTGCGAATATGGAGTAGGTCTTTGAGTTCATCTGAGCTTCGCGATTGGCTGCATCGCGAGATTACGAAAGAAGTTAATCCGTTGTATATCCAGAACCTGATTTTGTATTATACATTCAATCTTCCTGAAATTTACAGAGATGAATGCAGCATTATTGATTCGGTATCAGGTCAGGATCTTATATATCATCAAAACGAAGCTTCGGAATCAGGTACAGCACCCCTTCTTTTGCCGGATACTGAACAACAAAATCCACGTGCCTTGTGGAGTGCCTTTACACAAGGCACATATTCAGAGCCATCGGGTGGGCTTAATCTTGGCATAAGTGATTACAATGAAATTGATCTTTCTGAATTTGATTTGTTTGGGCACAATGGTAAAACCGGAATCATCAGTACAGGCACAAGTGACGGTGTAGATCTCCAGGCGCAAAGGGTATGGAAGATTGTTACAAATCATGATGATGAACAGCCATCTCTCCGGTTTCAGATTTTTGAAGCCGGTGCCGGCGCTCTTTACTATGATTGTATTCCGGTTAACAACTATAAACTGCTGTATAAAGCTGAAGCTACGGATACTTTTAGAATAATTGAGGTAGCTGATAACATGGAAGGAAACCTGGTATTTTTTAAAAATACGGATGTTAAAAGCGGATACTACAGCATTGGCAGGGATAATGACGTACCAACGGTCAGTTCCGTAGAGGAGGTCTTAAATATTACAACAACTACAGCACAATTCGGGGGCATTGTTGGCTGTGATGGGGGCGCTGAGGTGACAGCTTTTGGAGCATGCTGGAATAGAACCGGAAATGCTACCATAAGCGATAATTATACCATCGATGGAACAGGAACAGGGGAGTTCATTTCAAACCTTGACTCTCTGGAGCCGGGAATTGTTTATTACGTGAGATCGTATGCCACTAATTCTGAAGGAACAGCTTATGGTGATGAATTGGTTTTTCAGACTGATAAGATGTACCAGAGCATCATTTTTCCTGAAATACCCGTAAAAACCTATGGCGCTCCGGATTTTGATCCGTGTGCTTTTGCATCTTCAGGTTTGCCTGTGACCTATACTTCATCAAACAGCAATGTAGCTGACATTATTAGTGGAAAGCTGCATGTGAAAGGTGTCGGTTCTTCGACCATATGGGCATATCAACCCGGTAATGTAAATTACAGTCCGTCGTCATATAAAAAGATGACCCTTACAGTTGAAAAAGCACATCTCTGCGTAGAAGCACAGAATAAAGTCATACTCTACGGTGATTCAATACCCGAACTGACTTATGAAATCAGCGGTTTTGTATTGAATGAAGATACCGGGGTGCTGAATCTTCAACCCGTGATTACTACTGATGCTGAAAGATATTCAAATGCAGGATACTATACCATAAATGTAAGCGGAGGAGATGATGACCATTACACATTTGAATATATAAACGGTTCATTGAATATTGAAAAGGCACTCCTTACAGTTCATGTTTTGGATCAGCATATAACCTATGGTGACACTTTGCCGGAGCCGGATTATGATATATCCGGATTTGTAAATGGAGAAGATTCTACAGTCCTGTCTGAAATGCCTGAACTACGATGTGAAACAGCGGATTTGATTCCAGATGCCGGAACGTATGAAATTGATGCCTATGGCGGAATAGCCAATAATTATAACATAGAGCGCAGGAATGGTGTTTTAAGTGTTGAAAAATCAATCCTGATTGTTGAGGCGGAAAATCGAAGCATTACCTATGGAGATAGCATTCCTGAACTGAATTTTACAATAGCAGGCTATTTGGAGAAAGACAGTTTGTATGTTCCTGAAGTTTCCCCAAAAGCCAAAACGGAAGCTGTGCGATTCAGCAATGCAGGATTGTATCCAATATATGTTAGCGGTGGCGAATCAAAGAATTACCGGTTTGAATATTCCGGTGGAACATTGAAAATAGAAAAAGCAGAACTAATGATTTGTGCTCTGGATACAGTGTGCGCTTTTGGTGAGGCTATGCCAGAATTTTCTTACTATGTGGTTGGACAAATTGCGGCAGATCCAAATCCTGTTTTAATTCAACAACCTCTGTTGACAACTGATGCCATTCAATTTAGTCAGGTGGGAGAATATTATATATTTGTCTCAGAAGGAGAGGCGTTAAACTATAATCTGCAATATCGGAAAGGACAACTTACCATTATGAAGGCAATACCTGAAGTTTTAGAATTACCGGAAACATCTCCGTTAACTGAAGGTGAAGCTTTACTGCATGCAGAACTATGCGGTGGCGTTTCTTCTATTAAGGGAGGATATGAATTTATTGATCCTTCCTATATACCTGATAGTGCCGGTGAATTTGTGGATGTAATATTTATTCCTGATGATACTGTAAACTATGCGTTACTGAATCTGAAAGTGGGGATCATGATCTCGGAAACAACATCCGTAATTTTACCCAAAAATATGGTGCCGTCTATTTACCCCAATCCTGTAAAATCAACGTTTTATTTAAGCGGTATATCTTATGGTGAAAAGCTAAAAATTATGGATTTGAGTGGAACGCTGCGTCAGGAATTTTACTGGTCAGGAAACGCTATTAGTGTTAGTGGGTTTGAGCCGGGCGTGTACTTGGTATTGGCTGGAAATCAAATGATAAAATTTGTCAGGCAATAAGATTCATTTTACCGGCGTTATTAAATATGTCCTTAGTTAAATAGGGTATTTAGCCTGTGACATGACAAAAACACAGATAGGTTAAGATGGAAATTAAGGACAAAACAGAAAATATTTTCCTGCGAATAGTACGTGAAAACCAATATTCAGCTGTTTAAATATTTAGAGTTTAAATTATGTAAATTTGTTAAAAAAGCCTACTTTTATATTCAGAGTATTTACATTTTGTAATTATTCTTTTACTTGTAAATGATGTGTTATGAATTCTAAAGCCAAAACTATTAGATTTTTAGTTGTTTTACTTTTTTTTATATTCATAGGGCTGATATTCAGATTTGCCATCAGACCGTTTTTGTCTACCTGGGGATCTTCTGACGACATAACAGAAATGGCTTTACCTGGAGATTCAATCGTAAGTTCACCCTCTTATATAGCTACCCGTACAATAACAATTGACGCTAAGCCAAGGGAAATATATCCCTGGCTGGTACAGATGGGCAAAAAGAAAGCCGGTATGTACGGTTGGGACTGGTTTAATAACGGATTTAAGCAAAGTTCATACAATATTATTCCGGCTTACCAGAAACTGGAGAAAGGCGACACTATTCGGGTTCGAACCGGGTTAAGAATGGAAATTGCAGATTTTGAAAAGGATACATTTATTGTATGGAAAGGAATAAGCAGTTCTTCTGATGCATCAGTTACCTGGATGCTTTTACCTTCGGGCAAACGGGAGACAAAACTGGTGTGCAGAATGCGGATGAAATATAATTATGCAAATCCGCTTACCATCATTAACTGGGGATATGAAATTGTAGATATGCCGTTAAACCGGGCATCTTTAAAAGGAATTCTTAACCGGTCAGAAGCTTTGGGGCAAATCAATATGTCAACCGAAATTGCGCGGGCGGTCTTATTGCTTTTTCCATTGTTGGCAATGTTTATATTTCTTGCCAGAGTTTTTAGAAAAGAAAAATACTGGGAACCTCTTTATATGGTTGGAATAATGCTGGTTTTCTTTTTATTCCTGCTGTATGTTTCATTACCTTTATGGGTTCTGGTCATTGTTGCATTTATAGTGTTACTGACTCTTATAGGAACAGCAGCTGAGAGCGCTGCTCTTAAACAGCAACAGACCACAGAAAATCAGACAACGTAAAAGACAAAATAAAACAGGATAAAAGTGTGATTATAATAATCACACTTTTTTTTGCTCATTATTTCAGATACATTTGTAATTCTGTGGATATAAATGATATGCTTGAAAAAACCGTTACATTAAAAACCTTGCTTCTGATTAATCCTGTTGCGGGCATAAGCCGGAAGAAAAAAGTTCTTCATCAACTCAGGACAGCATGTAATAATACGGACTATATAATTACGAAATATCCCGGGCATATCAGGGAAATATTTGACGAAAAAAGAAATGAATATGATCTTTTTGTAGCAGTTGGAGGAGATGGTACCTTTAATGAACTCGTCAGTTCAGCTATTCACAGTGACAAACTTGTGGCTGTTTTACCATATGGTTCAGGAAACGGATTTGCTCGTGAGTTCGGTTTTGGTAAAAGTCTTAAAAAATTGCTGAGAACCATTGAAAAAGGCGAATACCTTGAAGTGGATTCGCTTGATGTGAACGGAAGAATATCGGTCAATGTGACCGGTACCGGCTTTGATTCCAAAATTGCTCATGTGTTTCATCGCATGAAAAAGAGAGGGTTCTGGAGCTATTTTTATTCTACTTTAAAAACTATTCTTTTTATTAAATCCATAGATGCAGAGATCATCACTAACAGAAAGAATTGCTCAGGAAGTTATTTACTGATATCTGCCGCAAACAATAAACAATATGGTAATAATGCAATAATCTCTCCCAAAGCCAGTCTGTTTGATGGTAAGTTTGAGTTGCTGTTATTTCGTCCTTTTCCTAAGATTTTATTTCCTTATTTTGCGATCCAGGTTTTCCTGGGATCTTTAAGGCAATCAAAATATGTTGAATACCTTCAGGGGCTTGAATATGCGGAAATCAAAACTGAATTTAATCAGTTTCATATCGATGGAGAGGCAGTAGAAATAGAAAGCCCCGTCCATATTGCGATTAAACCCAGATCGTTAAAAGTATTGAAAACAGACAAGTTCAGATGAATCAGAATTTGTGACTGATCAAATTATTCAAATCTTCTACAAAATCGTATTCCGCATGTTCACCCTCTGTAGATAGTACCAGTTGATTATTTACAAAGTAATTCAGGTGTAAGGTAGAATCTGCACTTTCAAACACGTACCTGTTTTCTGTTGCCGACGGTATTTTAATTTTTCCTTTGTTTCTGGGTATTAAGGTTATTTCAATACGGTGTTCGTCTTTTGTCAGTTCAAGTAAAAGAACTTTGCCCTGATGGTCGAATTTTGTAAACCTGGTTTTCGTATAAAACGAAATGTTCAGCAGCTTTCCCTTGTGATAGAAATAACCAATATTCCCAAGAATTTTAGTGAATCCGAGATTAATTGTTGATGCTGTAACGACAAAATAGGTATCGGGAATGGTAAATGTGTTGCATCCGATATAAAGCCAGCTTTCAGGGTAATATTTACCCCATGTTTTTTCGATAAAACCGGTTCCGTTATCAAAGTTAAAAGTTTGATTATTCATGGTAATGGAACCGTTTATTTTATGCTGCATGGATATAACAGCGTAATAAATATGCTGAAAAGGCAAATAACTGAAGTAGCCCATCAGGTTTCGCCTTAATCCTTTAGAAGGATATCTCATCAGTTCTCCGAAATCAATTCTGCCGGATCCTGTAAACCCTTTTTGATCCACACTAATGTCAATGCCTTTCTCAGAGAAATTATTCCCGCCAAAGCTGAAATCCATATCGTATTTAGATGCAGTGAGTTCTTTCAGATCATAATAAGCAACACATGTTTCTCCGGAAATACCGTTCATAAACTGAACATAGCAACGCTGATTTGAGCCGAGTTCCATAACCGGAATGATAACCATAACCGAGTTTCTATCCTCTGAAACCAGCTTAAATAACCAGTTTTCAAAATATCTGCGATGATTTTTGCAGAATTGAAAAATTTCAGGGTGATATACCTTGGGTAATATTCTTTTGGCTAATTTCATTAAATAGACAATGCTAAAATTCAGGTCCGGCTAATTTAAATATATTTTAAATATAAATTACTACAATTCTATAGCATTTTTATTTTTTTTCAAGAGCATCTACTTCTTTATTTCTGATTCTGAAATTAGGGAGAAAATCCGGAAGATCGCTGGCAATATATGCAATGATTTTTTCCCGCAGATATACCCTGAGGTCCCATGCTGAAGGTGAATCAGAAGCGCTGACAAGAATTCTGAGTTCCATGGTTTTTTCTGTAGCGTCTGTTACCTGGATAACATTGACATTTCCATCCCATTTGTCTGTTTCTTTAAGAAGTTCTGATATTTTATTCCTCAGCTTATCAACGGGAAATCCATAATCCACATATACAAATACAGTTCCAAGAATGTCAGCTTCTGTCCGGGTCCAGTTCTGAAACGGTTTTTCAATGAAATAATTGATGGGGACTATTAAACGCCTTTTATCCCAAATCCTGACAACCACATAGGTCATCGTTATTTCTTCAATCCAGCCCCATTCACCTTCTACTATCACAACATCGTCCAATCTTATGGGTTGTGTTATGGCGATCTGAAAACCTGCCAGTACCAGTGAAATGGATCGTTGTGCCGCGAAACCGACAATAATACCTGCAACACCGGCAGATGCAAGAAGGCTGTAGCCGAACTCCCGGATTTTTTCAATGCTCATAAGGGCAATTGAAACGGCAATTATAACGACAATAAAAATCAGCAGGTTTTCAAAATACCTGAATTGTGTATGTATTTTTCTTGCTTTCAGGTTATCTTTTGTAGATATGTCATACTTGGATAGCACAACAAATTTTATTCCCTTAACGCTGCTTATTACAAGCCAGCTTACAGATATAAGGGTCAAAAAGAACATTATCCTTGATTGATTAAAGGGAAGATCGATATCGTTCCAAAGGGGTTTTGTAAAATATATTCCAATTACAAAACCTAAAAATAATACAGGATCTTTTATGAGCCTGACAATATGTTCCCAATAATCATTTTTGGCTTTTTTTGCTATAACGGATAACCGATTTCTAACCAATAAAGAGACAATTAAACCTATTGCTGCACCGCCAATTGCTATATATAATATGTCTAAATCTGATATTTTCATAAAATCTGCTTTAAATGTAATGGGATTTACCGGCTGATTTTAAGATTAGTTATGAGTTCAATAGTTTTATCCTCTGATATTTGTTTGGTCTCCGATGTTGTTCGTCTCACCCAGCCACTATCTGCATCTGTTTCAAACGTATTATCTGATGATCCCATTAGGTTACAGGATACTTCGGTGTCAGATATTTTTAGTTGAGTTTTCTGATTTTCAATGTAATCAGCACTTTTAATCTTTAAAGTTTCTCCTGTTTCTGTTAGGATATAGTTGGTGGATATCGTCTGTTTTTTTGTGCCAAATTTTTTCGATTTTGTTTGCCAGCTTTCATCAATCCGGACCTTGATTTCAGGATATTCAGGAAACAGATAGTGGGTTATCTCTGAAAAACCCTGCCTGGAAAAAGTGCTTAACAGCGCACCTTTCATGGAATGGCTGATATCCATAGTCCCTATGAATTCTTCCAAACCTTTAATAATTTTTACAGCTCCTTTGGGAGAAATTTCGATTATAATATCCTGATTTATCATTCTTCTGAGCATTGCGGCATCAGCGGTATTGTCTGAGGAGTTGATTCTTGATACAGACTGTTCCCGGGAAAAGAACTCACACACTAAATCAGGAACACTGATATGCAGCAGGTAATCACCATTCTTTGTTTTGTCATAAACTTTTACGTTCAGATCAAATGTAAGGACGATCTTGTTTTTTTCACCAATACCCTGAAAAACATAGGTATTGTCATTTTTAATTTCCAGGTGATATAATACCTCTGTTCCCGGTTTAAATTTGTATTCCAGGTTATACTTCTTAGCAGACAGGGGGCCAGTCAGAAAAAGAAGAATAAACAGTATTATCGGTTTTACCAGGTTATTCATATAAAAAGAAACTGTCTTATATATACAAAGTTCGTTTTATTCCTGATACTTAACAAACGTTTGTAAAAATAAGACAGTTTCCTGTGTATTAAGGCTTGATTAATTCAAGAATTTTGGCTTCAAGTTCATCGCATAGTTCAGGATTATCAGCCAGAACCTGTTTAACTGCTTCACGTCCCTGTCCGAGTTTGGTTTCACCATAACTGAACCATGAACCGCTTTTCTTTATGATCTCTTTTTCAACGGCCAGATCCAGTACTTCACCGTTTTTGGAAATGCCACCACCATACATCATATCAAACTCTGCTTTCCGGAATGGAGGAGCGACTTTATTTTTAACTACTTTAACTCTGATGTGGTTACCTGAAACTTCCTCGCCATCTTTTATTTGTCCTATACGGCGAATATCCAGACGGACCGAAGCGTAAAATTTAAGGGCATTACCGCCGGTTGTTGTTTCCGGGTTCCCAAACATTACACCGATTTTCTCACGCAGCTGGTTGATGAAAACACACACCGTATTCGTTTTATTTATGCTGGCAGTTAGCTTTCTCAATGCCTGAGACATCAACCTGGCCTGAAGTCCCATTTTACTGTCACCCATATCGCCTTCAATTTCGGCTTTGGGCGTCAGTGCTGCAACGGAATCAATTACGATAATGTCGATTGCTGATGAACGAATCAACTGGTCTGCAATTTCGAGGGCCTGTTCACCATTGTCAGGTTGTGAAATCAACAGGTTCTCAATATCCACACCAAGCTTTTCTGCGTAAAACCGGTCAAATGCATGTTCTGCATCAATAAAAGCAGCTATTCCTCCTTTCTTTTGGGCTTCTGCAATGGCATGGATGGCCAGGGTTGTTTTACCTGAAGATTCAGGACCATAAATTTCCACAATTCTTCCTTTAGGGTATCCTCCAACACCCAGTGCAATGTCCAGGCTTAGGGAACCTGATGAAATGCTGGGCACATCCATAATGGCCTGTTCACCCATTTTCATAATCGTACCTTTTCCAAAATCTTTTTCAATTTTGGACATGGTAAGCTGCAATGCTTTTAGTTTTTCCTTATTTGGTTCTGTCATAAAATTATGAGTTTTAATATGCTGATTATCAATTCAGGGCCTGAATGAGCCGAATGGGTGCAAGTTACTATTTTTTTGGTTTTTAAGGAAAGAAATTAAAGGTGTGTAAAGGGTATTTATTAAAGAATTATCAACAAAAAAGGGGATTATGAAATCCCCAGTTCTGCATATATCTGTTCTGTATGTTCTTTCGTTTTTACTTTATCAAAGATTTTAACAATAGTCCCATTTTCATCAATTACATAGGTTTTCCTGAGAACTCCCATGTAGCTTTTGCCATACATTTTTTTCTCTCCCCATGCATTGTATGCCTGTAAAATCTCTTTATCGGTATCGGATATCAGCTGAAACTTAAGATCATACTTTGCAATAAAGTTAAGATGCGATTTTGTGCTGTCCGGACTTACACCGACAACTTCGAAACCTTTACCTGTTAAATCCGCAAGGTTATCGTTAAGATTACAGGCTTCAGCAGTACAACCGGATGTATTGTCCTTAGGGTAAAAATAGAGTATCAGCTTTTTCCCTTTATAATCTGCCAATGTTATTTCATTTCCATCCTGATTAATACCTTTGAATTCAGGAGCTTTCATTCCTTCTTTAAGTTCTGCCATCGTATTGTATTTTTTAGTTTATGTAAATTAAAAACATGATGAGATGAAAAAAGTTTAAAACATTTTGTGATAACCATGACAATAAGGAAGTGTCCCCTTGTGTTCATAGTAGTCCTGATGGTAACCTTCTGCTTCCCAGAATGTTGAGGCTGGTGTTAATTCAGTGGCCACGTTATGTCCTTTGTCTTTCAGCATTTTTATCAGCTTCTCTGCTACTTCTTTTTGTGTTTCATTGGTATAAAATATTTCGGATCGGTATTGTATGCCGATATCCGGTCCCTGACGGTTAACCTGTGTCGGATCATGGGTTTCAAAGAATAGCCTGCACAGTGTTTCAAAATTCGTTTTCTCCGGGTCAAATAAAACCTTAACTGCTTCAGCATGACCGGTGTTGCCGGTACATACCTGCTTATACGTCGGGTTTTCAACATGTCCACCTGTATATCCAACGGTGGTTGCGATTACACCATCAGCTTTCTGAAGGTAATATTCAACTCCCCAAAAACATCCGGCTGCAAAAATTGCGGTTTCCTGTTTCATATTATTTTTTATTATCTGGTATGAATTTTAACGATATTGAATTGACACAATGTCTGGTGTTCTTATCTGTAAATCCCTCACCTGTAAAAACATGACCTAAATGAGCTCCACAGTTGGCACATAAAATTTCAGTTCTTCTGCCATCACGGTCTGTCTGTCTTTTAACAGCTCCCTCAATTTCGTCATCAAAGCTGGGCCATCCGCAACCTGAGTCAAACTTTGCCGCTGACCGGTACAGAGGTGCATCACAACGTTTACAAACATAAGTGCCGGTTTCATAAAAGTCATAAAATTTTCCTGTAAAGGGTCTCTCTGTTCCTTTATGAAGAATAACGTATTCCTCATCCCTCGTAAGGTCGTTAAATGTATTTTCGTTTTTTATCATTTCACCGTATTAAAAAAGTTTACATAGTTACGAAAAAATCTTCAGGCTTCCATCTCACTTTTTCTTTCATTTGATGTTCATCTTCATCTGAACGAACTCCAAGAGCGCAGACCACAGCTGCGGTCAGATTCAGCTCCCCTAATCCAAGAATTTCATCATACTGGTCCGCTTTGAATCCTTCCATTGGACAGGCGTCAATGCCCAGAACTGCAGCTGAAGTTAAAACATTTCCCAATGCGATATAAGCCTGATTCGCTGTCCAGCAATCTAGTGTTCCCTGTCGTTTATTTTTGTCCAGTTTTCTGATAATATTGCGTCGTAATCTTTCAAAAGATTTCTCCGGTTCATTTCTGATTTCTGCATTCAACTGAATAAATTTCTCCACCTCGTTCTCACCAAGGTTGGTTTTTGTTGCAAATACCAGAATATGTGAAGCTTCTGTAACTTTTTCCTGATCGTATGAAGCCGCTTTTAACCTGGTCATGAGTTCCAAATCTTTGACTACGATCAGTTTATAAGGCTGGAAACCATAGGATGAGGCAGAAAGCCTTACCGCCTCAAGTAGCGTTCTGATCCTGGTTTCATCCGGGTTTTCGCCCGACATTTTCTTTACAGCATAACGCCAGTTCAGTTTTTCTATCAGATCCATAACAATGATTTATGTTTTTAAACCATGTTAAACAGCATTTTGTTGCCTGTCTTAACCCAATTTAAGAATGTGAAAACGGGTGTTGAACCCCAAAGATCATATTTGTGGTCTTTTAAATGATTTGAGTTTAAGACCGAATAAAGGCCTGAGCAAATTTACACGCCGGATGAGCAATTCATATGTCAACATGCAACCTGAAAATGTTAAAGCAATGATTAGCAGCAGTTTTATCCAGGTTGGAAAATGTAATGGCAGAATTAGTGAAGAGGCCATAAACAGAAAGAGCATATGAAGAATGTATACAGGATATGCAGCATCACTGAGATATCTGAGGATTTTGCCGGGGTGGTTCAGGTGCTTATATGCAAAACCAAAAACTGAAAAAATCCATAGATTGGATTCTATGCTCATCAGATATGAAGGAGATCTTAAATCATAATAATACCATCGAAGCAAATAAAACAAAAAAGCCAGGCCTAACAGTATCCATCGTATTTTCCTTGTTGTTTCCCAGAAAGCATTTCCTGTTTCAACCAAAATAAAGCCGAAGAAAAAGGCAAGAAACCCCAGAAAATATCCATGTAAGGTTTGTGCATATAATTCAAACAATTCAGGTTGGGCCAGGACAGCTTCCAATGCAAATGGGATCATAATAAGCCCCGGACCAAACGGGTTACCCAATATGCGTTTAACTCTGTTCATAAATCTTCCTTCACTCTTTTTTTTAATAAAGTAGAACAGAGGAGCAAGCAGAATGATATAGATAAAGATATTCAGTAAGAACCATAAATGGGACTGGCTAATGTTGTATGAAAGTTCCTGATTATAATACTGTTGCCAAACAAAAACATGCAGTGGTGTTATGAATACGATACCTGCCAAAAATGGGATTAAAATTCTGATTGTGCGTTCTTTCAGTAAAGCTTTCATATTTCGTTTCCTGATTGCAAAAGCCACACCCATTCCCGAAACAAAAAACAGTAACGGGATTCGCCAGATGTTTAACAGGGTCATCGGTGTCCAGACCGAGGTTAAAGATTCGGAACTTTGCATAAATCCAATCAGTACACCCCATGGCTGAAATACAATTGCGATGTGGTATATCAGTAACAAACCAATGGCTATCACACGCAACCAGTCAATATCGTATCTTCTCTCTGTCATAATTTATTCTGTTTACCGTAACATATCAGCTATTAATGGTCTGGTTTTTTGCAGGTAATTATAATCCAGCTTCAAGCCAAGAGGGCCTAGTTCTTTACCGATATAATCGTAGACTAGTTTAACATCTTCAAATGGTGCAGCAACAACTTCGAGTGCAGTTGAACCGGTATTGTTTTTTATCGTTTTATCTGCACCGTGATCCAAAAGGAGCTGCACAATTTCTGTCCTGCAGAAAAAAGCTGAAACATGTAATGGAGTTGATCCTTCATTGTTTTTCTGGTTCAAATCTGCACCGCCCTGAATAAGCAGTTTTGCAATTTCTTTTTTTCCGAATGTTGCTGCAATGGTTAGTGGTGTTGAACCGTACTGATCCTTTTCATTCAGATCAGATCCTGCGGCTATGTGCTGACGGGTGGCTCCAATATCTCCCATAAATGCAGCTGCATGTATGGTCGTAACCGGTGCAGATGGTCTGGAAGCTGTAGCATCTTTCTTAGTGGGGCTGTAATGGCACGATGCTAATAACAGGGATGCTGCAAGGAGCATCACGACATAGAAAATGTTTGTTGTTTTCATGATAGATTGTTTTAAAAATTCAGTTCAAAGATCCTGAAATCCCTGATGCAGGTATTAATACACATAAACCGAATAATATAAAATAGCGTGCAGAAATATAAATTATGACGCAAGCCTGTAAATAATGTTGCAACAACAAGTGATTCACCATAATCCGTACGCCTGAATCTTAATTTAAATTTGTATTTTGCAACATACTTCAGGCATAGAAATTATAACCCGCCAATGCAGGATTTTACAAACAACGAGTTCCTGAATGATTTAAGGAATATTATATCTGATAATATCCGTAACGAACAGTTCGGGGTAAGTGAGCTTGCTGAAAAGGTTGGCATGAGCAGGTCAAACCTGTTACGAAAAGTCACAAGGCAGGCAGGAATATCTGTCAGTCAGTTTATCAGGGAGGTAAGGCTTGAACATGCCATGGAACTACTTAGGAATTCTGATTCAAACGTGTCTGAAGTTGCCTGGCAGGTTGGTTTTAACAGTACGTCCTATTTTATTAAATGTTTCAGGGAAGCTTATGGTTATCCGCCGGGTGAAACTGCAAAACATATTCCGGTTCGTACTCCGGAAAAAAAAGCAGAACAGCATAACAAGAGAAACAGATATCTGTTGATAGCGCTTCCTGTTTTTCTTTTTACAATCCTTTTGCTGTCTGTTTTTGGGTTGTGGAACCCGGAGGGAAGTGAGCAGCATTCCGATAAATCCATTGCGGTTTTACCCTTTAAAAATGACAGCAACGATTCCACCAATCTCTATATCATTAATGGTTTAATGGAATCTATCCTTAATAATTTGCAGAAGATAGAAGATCTGCGAGTAATTAGCCGGACCTCTGTTGAAAAGTACAGAAACAGCGGTAAAACCATCCCTGAGATAGCAAAAGAACTGAATGTGAAATATTTTGTGGAAGGTAGCGGACAAAAGATTGGAAACCGGATCCTTCTCAATGTACAGTTAATTAATGCCACCCATGATACTCATCTCTGGGCCGAGCAATATGAGAAAAACACGTCTGACATTTTTAAATTGCAACAGGATGTTTCAAAGAATATTGCACAGACCATAAAAGCTATTATTACACCTGAAGAGGAAGAGCGCATTAATAAAGTTCCGACTTCAAACCTTGTTGCATATGACTATTTCCTTAAAGGTCTCGATTATTTTCATCAGGGGAACAGGAATGGATTGATTAAAGCGGTAGAACAGTTCAAAATTGCATTACAGCATGATCCTGAATTTGCAAGAGCTTATGCAGATATTGCCATCTCGTATTATTATATGGATCTTTTACAGGCCGAAAAGCAATTTACCGATTCCGTTAATTTTTATTCGGATAACGCTCTGCTTTATGATCCGGAACTTGCTCAAAGTCTGGTCGCTAAAGCGCTTTGTTATATTTCTTCGGGAGCATTTGTAAAAGCGGAGCCTTATCTTGAAAAAGCACTGGCGTACAATCCAAACTCTGCGTTTGTTATCAATTTTATGTCTGACTTTTACACAACATATATTCCCAATGCAGCCAAATATCTTGAGTATGCGTTAAAGGGAGTGCAACTTGATATTGCATCCAACGATTCAGCTACAGCAAGTTTTATTTATCTGCATTTAAGTAATGCTCTGATTCAGAATGGATTTATAAAGGAAGCTTTGTATTATATCAATACTTCACTACGTTATAATCCTGATAATCTATACTCACAGTATGTAAGAGCTTATATTCTGTTTGCAGAAAATAAAAACCTGGATCAAACGCTGAATTTATTGCTGGAAGTCTATCAGAAGGACACAACACGGATGGATGTGCTCCAGGAGGTAGGAAAGATATATTATTACAAAAAGGATTACGAAACTGCATTACAATATTACCAGTTGTTACTGGATGTTAGATCAATGTATAAAATGGATCTCTTCTGGTACGAAGATCCAAAAATTGCGAAGGTACTGGAGGAAACCGGGAATAAAGCTGAAGCTGATTCGCTGTTTGAAGCATATCATGCCCGTGTGCAGTCAGATCATTCCATATACCGCAATCTTATGGAAGCGTTGTATTATGCTTATCAGAATGATAATGAAAATGTATTCAAATATCTCAGATTATTTTCAGGTCAGGAGAATTACCACTACTGGATAGTGGAGTTTACAGAAATGGATCCACTCTTTGAGAAATTTGCGAGAAAGTCCGAATTTGAGCAGGTGATGGGTGAAATAAAAACCAAGTTCAGAAAAAAACATAAGGAACTGAAGAAAACTTTAATGGATAAAGGATTGATATAATTTTGCGGTCAATTCCCTTTCTTAATGGTAAATCTGAAAATTGTGCCTTTATTCTTTTTGCTCTCAAGCCAAATTCTACCACCAAGAAATTCCACATACGATTTTGAAATTGTCAGACCCAGACCGGTGCCTCCGTATTGTGAACTGGTCGTTGTATCTTCCTGCTGAAACCGTTCAAAAATTTTATCCATAGCTTCTTTTTTTATGCCTACACCACTGTCTTTAACGTAGAATTCAACAAGTTCATCTTTTATGGTGTATCCAAAACTAATTTCACCCTTACTCGTAAATTTCAGTGCATTGTTTAAGAGGTTGGTCAGGATTTGCCGAAGCTTCAGTTCGTCAGATTTTATGACAATATCTTTATTAATATTTTCATGTAAAAGTTTTAACAGAACACCGGAACCGATCAGTTTTGCCTGGTAGACTTCAAGAAGGTCTTCCATCATTTTATTAAGGTTAATGAAGGAATAATTTAGTGTTACCTGGTTGGTTTCAATAAAAGAAATAGAAAGAACATCATTAATTAAATCCAGAAGCTGAAGTGAACTGCTGTAAATAATATCGGTATATTCCCTTACAGTTTCCACAGGAGTATTCTTATCATTAATCAGTTCCGCAAAGCCACAGATGGCATTAATTGGTGTTCTGATTTCATGAGACATGTTTTGCAGGAAGGCTGTTTTAAGCTTATCGTTCTCTTCAGCTTTTTCCTTGGCTTTTATCAGCTCATCTTCGGTCCATAAACGTTGAACCAAAATTGCTGCCTGATTAATAATAGGTTCAAGAAGAGGTTTGTAAGGTGTGAGATCGCGATTCGAAAAAATAATCAGTCCGCCATAATGTATGTTTTTGGAAACAAAGCCCATTGTGTATACATCTTTGACTTTAAGCGTTTTTTCAATGATTTTGCAAATGGGCTTCGGTATCCTTCTGGCACCTAAAGCATATATACCTCCTTCCAGTTTTTCCAGATGACCACTTCTGAAAAGTTTAAGTTCTTCCGGTGTAATTGCTGAGATAGGAGTGATTATATTTAACGGATCAAAACCAATTGCCTTTATAAATTTATCAAATGACATCTCCATTCCTGCATAGGCTTCAATTTTGAATGTCTGACTTTCTTCATAGAGAATTGATGTAAATACGATACCAAATCCCAGTATTTCTCTTATCTTCTCAGGTATGATCCGGTAAATCTCATAACGATCCGTTGTTTGTAAAAGTTTTATTTGTAATTCTGATATTATTTCAGTTGTTCTGGCATTTACAATATAGTCTTCTCCCATATCATTGCAATTCTGATTACAAAAAACGTATGTATATACTTAACAGGTTCTTTATTGAATCTGGACATCAAATACAAGCCCATAACCAATGCTTATAACACTGATAAATGTAAGGTCCAATGTAATGATATTATTTAACAATACTGGCGATTGTCAGCGTAAACCAAAGTGTTAAGTTCATTTTAAAATGAATCTAAAATAGGCCTGTTGGTTTATCTGTTAGGAAATGAATAGTCAAAGTTTGGAGTCAAATGATTAACAATCAGATAACCAGCAGAATACCCGGTATTAGCCCAGGGACTAATACCGGGTATTGATGAGTATTATATTTCTATACATATAGTTTGTGCTTAGAGAAACAGTGAGAAGATATACGCCATCTTCCAGATAAAATTGCAACGTTTTTTGAATTTTTCCTGTCTGAACCAATTTACCGGAAGCTGTGTACACTGCATAATCTGCATTTTCAACGTCCGCCGCGTATTCCAATATAACCTTACCATTGGTCGGATTCGGAAATACAGTGATGGACTGTTGTTGTACCTGCCTGGTTGCCAGATGCAATCCACAATCCGGATATGCAGGATTGGAGTAAATCAACATATCATTCCGCGAGCAGCAGGTAAATTCAGTTGTACAGTTACCTGCAGTAGCTAATGGCATCCAGTAAGAAAGCGGGGCATAAGGATCACCAATTCCCTCTATCCAGATTCTGTTTTCAGAACCATTCATTCCGGTATATCCACTAAGGTAAAGAGTTTTCCGTACGGCGTCATCTGCATATTGTATATAGGTAACAGAATCAACATAAAGATAGGCATGGGTGATGGGAGCAACAATTACTGAGTCGCCCTGATTCAGTGTGAAATCGTAAATCAGGATTTTACCGTTTTCATCGTTGTAGTATACTCTGCCATTCTCCTCCTGGTAATAAATTTCATTGTTATCCGGCTCAGGACTGAACCGCATCGCATAGGGATTAACGGTCAGGTTTGATGCATCAATTATCGTGTTAAACAGCTGATAGATCGTATCCGGATAATTGGTACAGGTTGA
This sequence comes from Quyinboa sediminis, assembly GCF_042219855.1. Lineage (NCBI taxonomy): Bacteria > Pseudomonadati > Bacteroidota > Bacteroidia > Bacteroidales > Quyinboaceae > Quyinboa > Quyinboa sediminis. The sequence continues at coordinate 210,169 of NZ_JBHJHP010000001.1, forward strand.
TACAAAAGTCCATTTTTTATTCATCTCCAAAAGGAAATTATATGGTGGTCGTTCACCACAATCCGGAAATTCCGGGTTTTGGTACAGAACATTATCCTGAAGTTTACAGCAGGCAAGCCTGGTATATGCACCATCGATAAAAAGACTTTTTTTACTTTCAAGTAATCCGCGTACATCTCCAATGCCTTCAATCCATTTGGTTGTAGGTGGAGGCAGTATTGATGTTGCTGATTCAGAAGGATATGGATTGGACAGGTCACTCAGAATCCAGAACCTTCTGCCGGTTATCTCATCTATCCCCTTTTCGTTAACCTCAAAAGGTATGCTATCGTAGCCAAGGTAGACTATTTCACCCTGTTTTGCGGTGAAATCGTACAACAGGCATTCATTACAACCATCAAAAGCCAGATCGGTGGAATCCAGAAGATAAACTTTACCGTTTTCTTCCCTGATATAATGCGGTATGGTATCATTAAAACCGGAATCCGATACAGATACCAGTGTCGTTGTAACTTTGACGTAGCTTATCCCGTTCCAGCAAAAGAAATGTCCTTCACCGGTTTTGATTGTATATTTTAGGGTGTTAAAATATGTGTGCTCAAGTCCCGGAATGAGTTTCATCACATTCCACGACTTTCCAATCTGAACCAGTGGTTTATAATCTTCGTCAAGAATTCGATAGTTTTTCCCGTTTAGATTTACTGTTTCTGTACCAATCACTTTCTGTCCGGCATTTATTCTGATTTCAAACCGGCACATGCAATCACATTGCGCTTCGGCAGTATCAGTTAACTCCATGAAAATGGTATCGTTAGGTTCAGCATTAATTTTAAGCGAAAAATTCGCACAACATTGTTCCGACCAATACAGGTCGAGTATAACTGAATCATTATGGGTATAAGCAATACCCTGGTTAGTATAATCAAAGGATGTTTCAATACATCCAGCTGTAAAGTCCGAATGTTCGGTAAGCTGAACCTGAGCGCATATAAGCGTCAGTTGAAAAAACAGAGCAGCGAGAAGAGAGTATACGTATTTCATGTTAAGAATTTTGGGGTTCTTTAAATTTTCACTTTGATAAAATATCAGCTTGAGAGGTCCATAATCAATAAAAGTATGAAGTTTAAACGTCAGTCGTTTATAATGATTCTATATTCATGAATTTGGTTGCAGGTATTATGTTAAAATTTTTTAATTTCTGATAGAATAACTATTTTAGTTCAGTTTTAATTGTCTGTTGAATGAAATATATATTACTCACTGTTTGTTTGTTGCTATCAATAGAATTGACTGCTTCAGAATCGAACGCCGTATTATTGAATTATTCCACAAAAGTGGAAGTGAAAGGGAGCAGGAAAAAAGTTACAAATCATATTAAAATAATGATTATGAACCGCTCCGGTGATGACTACAGCGTAATCGGCATACCCTATTCAGAAACCAACAGAGCTTCAATTAATTATGCATATCTGAAAGATAGCAATGGAAATGTTCTGAAAAAGTTTTCAAACAAGGATTTTTATGTGCAAAGCGATATTTCTGATTTTTCTTTTTTTGAGGATGACTATCTCAAATTGTGTCCGATAAAGCATAATAATTATCCATATATTATTGAATATGAGTATGAAACGGATAGTAAATCATATGTCTATCTGGAGTGGTGGTCGCCGGTAATGGACGATGAGGTTGCCACATTATCGGCCAGTCTGGATGTATATATCCCGGCGGATTTTCCCGTACATTATAAGGCTCAGCATGTTTCTGACTCACTATTTGAATCGGATGGAAAACAGAAACACTTAAGATGGGAAGCCAGTTATCTGCCGGTCAGTTATGAATACTTTACACCGCATCAGTTCAGTATTTTTCCGAGTGTTCGCATTGTGCCGGATGCCTTTCATTTTGTTGAAGATGGAAAAAGTACCAGTTGGGAAGCCTATGGAGAATGGCAGAGCAGTCTGCTTGATGGATTGAATAAACTCACTTATGAAGAACAGATGAAGATTAAGCGTTTGACAGATAAGTGCAGTAGTGATGAAGAAAAAATAAGAGTTTTATATGCTGATATGCAGAAGACAAAACGTTATGTGAACATCTCTCTGGCTACTGGCGGACTTTTACCAAACAGTGCCTCTTATGTTTGTGAAAACGGTTACGGCGATTGTAAAGCCCTGACCAACTATTTTAAAAGTGCATTGGAATTTGCCGGTATCAAATCCTTTTATACCAAGGTATATGCAGGAAGTAAAGTAAGGCCGGTAGACCTTAACTTTGTAGCCCAGCAGTTTAACCATATTATACTTTTTATTCCAATGCAGCACGATACCGTGTGGCTTGACTGTACCAGTAAGGGGCCCTACAATTATCTTGGTTCATTTACCCAAAACCGCTGGGCATTTGTTGTGGATGGTGAAAACAGCCGTTTTGTTAAAACACCTGCCTTAAAACCTGAAGATGTTCTTGAATCCAGAACCGGTACTGTTGATATATCTTCTACAACTGTTAAAGCAGATTTTACATCTAAATTAAAAGGAAGAATGTTTGAGATGTTTGATAATATGACAACGAATCTTACAGACAAGGATGTTGAAGAGTTGATTTTTGACAACCTTGCAGATGAGGGCTTTATGTTGGAGGACTATAAGCTTGAAAGTCCGGATAAAGAAAAAAAGGAAGTTGTTGTGAAGTATAAGAGTACTTCTAATAAGGCTGTCATTAAGAGCAATAATGAGTTATTGGTCAGACAGTTTAAAATATATGTTCCCGAAATGGAAACTCCGGATAAAAGAAAATATGACCTGCAGATTGATTATCCATACTATAAAATTGATTCAGTTTATTATACTATTCCAAATGGATACAGGCTAGGAATGGAGAATAAGGATTTTCAAATTAAGTCGCCTTTCGGAGAGTTCCTTTATCGTTTTATACCCTCAGGTGACCAGGTACTTGTTATCCGGAATTACAGGTTAAATGCAGGGAATTACCCTGTAGAAAACTATCCTGAATTTTATGCCTTTATGGATTCGATCCAACAGTTTGAAAAGAAGAATTTTTTGGTATTCACACTTAAATAATTATACAATGAAAAAGATTGTCCTGTTAATCGTTTTATCTTCCTGCCTGTTTGGACTTAACGCACAAAAGGTTTTACGTGATGGTGTCAGTATGTCTGAATTAAAAATGACAACATACGATAACGACCCGGATGCTGAGGCTGTAACAATTTTTGATCTTGGGGAGTCTGCGTTTATCCATGAAGACGGTCAGGGGTTTATCATTCGTTTCTCGCGGCAAACCAGAATTAAGATTCTTGATGATGCCGGCCTGGATTATGCAGAGGTGGAAATACTCATATATCGGACACGGGATATTTATGAAACAGTAGAACAGATAAAAGCTGCTTCATTCCGGTTGGATGGAGACCAGCTGGTTAAAACCGAACTGGATAAAAAGGATGTACAGATTGAAAAGGTTAACGAATACTATGTTAAGTACAAATTTGTTATTCCGGACGTCAGAAAAGGATCGGTCATAGAATATTCATATGATATTTATTCACCGCGTATATTTTATTTAAGAGACTGGGAATTTCAGTCTGAGATACCAACCATTTACAGTGAATATGTTACACGGATGATCCCTTTTTATGAATATGTGTATATTTTAAAAGGTGCATCTTCTTTTGATGTGTATGAAAATAAGGTATCTTCTTCAGAACGTTATTTTGCCGGTCTTAAGTTTAAGGATAATATTTTTCGGGTCGGAATGAAAAATGTCCCTGCATTCCGCGATGAATCATTTATTACATCCAAAAATGATTATATTCTATCACTTGATTTTCAGCTGGCCAAAATACATCAGCTACAGGGAGGAACGCAGGATATCATGACCACCTGGGAATCTATGGTAGAGGAGTATGAAAAAAGTCCGAATTTTGGTAAGTTCATTAAGAAATGTGAGAAATCAGCACCAAAAATTCTGGACATGGATAAGGTGCTGGCCATGCCAAATGAAGAAAAGTTTGAGTACATCGTTGATTACGTAAAATCAGGTTACAGCTGGGATGGTTTTACCAGTGACGGGGTTTCAAAATCAGTAAAGGATTTGACTAAGGAAAAAAGAGGAACCATCGCTGAAATAAACCTGTTCCTGACCGGATTGCTCAGGGCTGCCGGATTTGAGGCATATCCGGTTTTATTAAGCACAAGGGAGCATGGTAAAATACAACATAAATACCCGTTTGCAGATTTCTTTAACTATCAGATTGTTTATGTAAAAGATGGCGAACACTCGTACCTGACTGATGGAGCCGATTATCTCTGTGATGACAGGCGGATTCCTGAACGCTGTCTGAACGACAGAGGGTTAATTGTAAAACGTGGACCAGTTGAATGGATCAACCTGAATACAAAAATTGAGTCAGACTACCGCAGAAATATCACACTGAATGTTGAACCTGAAAAGGCAACGGCTGAGATAATGGTTATTGCATCAGAATATGAAGCACTGAATCTGAGAAGAATAATCGGAGGAAACGAAGATAAATTAAAATCGTATTATAAAGATTTACTGGGGGACGAAATTGATTCCGTTGTATTTATAAAAAATGCAAAGGACAGAAACAAGCCTTATCTTGCAGCTTTTAAAAGCGAAATAGAACTTACCCGGCTAAATGATAAACTTTATGTGGCGCCATTTCTATCGTTTGCAGGTTCTGATAATCCCTTTAAACAGAAAGAACGCAAACTGCCGATTGATATGGTGAAAATCAGTAAAAATGAGTTTCATACAACGATGAAAATTCCGGATGGCTATGTTGTCGATTTTAAACCTTTGAATAAAAAGGTGGATAATGATTTGTTTGAGCTTGAATACCGTATTGAGGAAGGTAATAATCAAAACGAACTTATCGTTTTACTGTCTTATAAGTTTAAGGATAAAGAGTATCCTGCACAGGATTATGAAAAGTTAAAGTCATATTATGAGCTTATTCTTGAGAAAGCGAATGAAAATATTGTTTTAAAGAAAGTATGAGTTGAAAAGCCGGTTAAACAAAGCTTAATAAGTCTAATATGCGTTATTAATTCAAAAATATTTTCAATTTTAAAAACATGAAGGCATTTTATATGTTATAGCTACGAGCAAAGCAAAGATTTCCTTTATTTAAATTCTAAGTAGATAGTTTTTGTTGGGTTTTTAACTAACATGTTTTTTTATGAGCACTAAGAGAATTAATTACGCCAATCATATTAAGTCGGATTTTATTGATGATTTACGTACACAGGTTAACGACTATTTTAAAAATAGAAATATATCAAAATATGGCAATACAGGCATTAAGATAAAATCAGCATTAATGCTTGTTTTGTACATTCTGCCTTTCGTTTTAATGATGGCAGGACTGATTACTTCAATACCTGTTATGTTAATCCTTTGGGGGGTAATGGGTGTAGGAATGGCAGGTCTCGGTATGGTTTTAATGCATGATGCCAATCACAGAACCTATTCCAGCAATCAGAGAATCAATGCGTTTTTAGGGAACTCTCTTTATCTGTTGGGTGGCTTCCCGGCTACCTGGAAATTCCAGCATAATACACTGCACCATGGATTTACAAATATTGACGGTTTTGATGAGGATATTCAGACTTCAGGATATCTTCGTTTTTCTCCCAATCAGCCGCATCATAAGTTTCACAGAGTTCAGCACTGGTATGCCTGGTTTTTTTATACACTTATGACGATTTCATGGATCACGATTAAAGATTTCAGGCAACTCTGGAACTGGCGGGATAATCAGCTTTTCATAAAAAGTAACAAACCGTATGCAAAACTTTACAGGGACCTTATTGTTTCAAAATTACTATACTATGGCGTTGTATTCGTACTCCCGGTGATTCTTATGCCTTTTGCATGGTATTGGGTTCTTTCAGGATTTGTGATCATGCATGTGGTAGCCGGTTTTTCATTGACCATCATTTTTCAGACCGCTCATGTAATGCCCACATCTACATTTCCTACACCTGATGTAGGAGGGAACATGGAAAACAGCTGGGCAATCCACCAGTTAATGACCACTACTGATTATGCACCGGACAGTAAGATATTTACATGGTTAATAGGTGGATTGAATTTTCAGGTGGTTCATCACCTTTTTCCTACTGTCAGCCATGTACACTATAAAAACCTGTCAGAAATTGTGAAACGAACAACCCGGAAATATCAGTTACCCTATCACGTTCAGTCCAGCTTTATTAAAGCCGTCTACAGTCATTTTCTTATGCTGAGACGCCTGGGTAAAAATATGTCTGCCTGAACCGGGTGTTATCTACACGATAAGCTGAGGTTCAACATCGTATTCTTCCGGAAACAGTTCGGGATGCTGATTGAGTGCACCCTGGTACATGGTTGCAAATGCACCACTAACCCACATTGAGGCAGGAAATACACCTACAATCAGCAGAATGAATCCAAAAATGACGATAAAAACAGACAGGAATCCCAGTCCAAAAATGCGCCATCCGAATCCTCTGGTCAGTTTCCAGCTGGTTTCAACAGCTTCTATGGCATCCATCTCTTTATCCATCACAAGGTAAGACACAAAAGCCAGACGGCAGGCAACAACAATGCCGGGTACTATTAACAATACAGTAGCCATTCCCACCAACATGGTTTTCAGAAGATTTGCCAATACAACGTTCCAGTACCTGTTGAAGGCTATTACGATATCTCTGATTTCAACTTCACCATCTCTTATAGCCTGAATATAGATATAATCGGAGCTATAGTGAAATAAAGGTCGCAATAGGAAAAAGTAAGCGGTTCCGACTATTACCCCAAAAAACTCAATGATAAATGGGATGTTCCAGTTTCCATGTTTTGCCGTTGCATTAAACGGCCCGTCAATTAGGGCAACTATGATGGCTACCAGAAACAAGGGAAGAAAATACTTCAGCATTTTTTCCCACCCTTTGGATAAACTAAAGGAAACAGACGGATAGTACGATTGATAATCTATAATTTCCATGATTTTTTTATTTCAAACGTAGGGTAATTAACTTTACGTTTTTAACGACCAAAGTAGTGTTTTGTAAAAAAACTACTTTAGTAGTGTACTCAATTGTAATATCTTACATACTTTTAGCTCACCAATGAATTACGGGCTATTGATTATATGGTTATTCTTTGTTTTCTGTGCTGCACTATCAGTTACAGGAGTACTTTTATTATTCCGGCTGAAACAAAAACATAAGGGAACCGACTTCAGGCAGATACATTATGCGATGGTTCTGTTATATACTTTCGGATTTTATGTGTTGTGGGGAAAGTTGTTCATCCGGATCATTCTACCGGAAACAAGCTATGCAAACAACAATGATATGATTCAAAATGTGAATCAGGCCCTGGGAATTCCATTTATGTTTGCCGGTTTTATCTTGCTTGTTTACTGGATATATCATAACTCGGAGATAAAAAGGCTTATAACTAAACTTTTATCAGGAACCATACTGGTTCTGGTTCTAACAGGTATTTATATTTACCTGTATAACTACAACTTCTTTAAAAATACGGTGCAGATAAATCAGATTCTCATCTCACTTTTTTCTTTGTGGGTGGCTTTTTCCGTTTTATTTTATTGTAAGTGCATTGATTTCAGAACGCGAATGATACTGGCTACAGGATTTGGTGTTGTGGCATTGGGTAACCTTGCTCTATTATTTTTTGAGCATGTTCTTTTATTCATCTCCGCATTAAACCTTGTATACTTTCTTGTGATGACCGGATTTACGGTTGCCGTATATTATGGCTTTGTCACAACGGCAGAACCAGAAGTTAATGAAAGTTCTGCAGACCGGATTTATAAAACCTATGGCATAACGCTGCGTGAAAGGGAAGTGATCAGCGAAATACAAAACGGTTTAACCAATCAGCAGATAGCCGATAAATTGTTTGTTACCCTTCAAACAGTAAAGGATCATAATTCAAGGATTTATCTGAAGCTTGGTGTTAAAAACCGGACGCAACTGGTCAAATTGTTTCATGACCAAAAGCGCTGATCCTTTTAACTGTTCAAACCATTCCGTGTTTTAGTTGTTGATAATGACCTGAAACTGTATTTTTGCATCCCGTGAAGAATTTCTGGAACGACATAACAAAACCGGTTTTTGCACTGGCCCCAATGGAAGACGTAACCGATACAGCTTTTCGCGAGCTGGTCATGCGCATTTCTGAACCGGGGAAACTAAACATACTTTTTACAGAATTTACATCTGTTGACGGAATGAACCATCCTGTTGGACGGGAGAGGGTAGCCGAACGACTGGTGGTCACTGAAAGTGAACGGCAGTGGTTGAAAAAAAGTGGCGTAAAACTCGTGGCACAGATTTGGGGCAAGGAACCGGAATTATTTAACCGGGTCACAAAATATATTACCGAGCATTATAACTTTGACGGGATTGATATCAATATGGGGTGTCCTGTAAAAAATGTGGTTAAGAATGGTGCCTGTTCAGCGCTTATTGATCAACCGACAAGAGCTCAGGAGATAGTTTTGGCTGCAAAAGAAGCCACCAATCTTCCGGTGAGCGTGAAAACAAGAACCGGAATCCGGCAGCATGAAACGGAGCGCTGGATCACGCAACTTTGCGAGGTGAATCCGGCAGCCATAACCTTGCATGGCCGCACACAAAAAATGATGTCGGAAAAACCGGCGGACTGGAACGAAGTGGCAAAAGGCGTGGAGGTTAGAAATCAGTTGGCGCCTGAAATTCCTTTCCTGGGAAACGGTGATGTCTGGAGTTACGAACAAGGCGTGGAATTCTGCAAAACATATGGCACTGATGGTATTATGATTGGCCGTGGTATTTTTCAGAATCCGTGGTTTTTCAATCCATCCAAAACTGATATTTCCAAAACTGAAAAACTGGAGGTCTTGCTTAAGCATGTTGACCTGTATGAAGCGGCCTGGCAGGAGAAACGTAACTTTAATATTCTGAAGCGTTTTTTTAAGATTTACGCCAACGGCTTTGAAAATGCTTCTGATTTGCGCGCACAACTGATGGTTTGCAATGAACCGGATGAAGTCAGAAAAATCATTATACCATTTTTGTAATAATTCGAATTATAACAGTGCATATTTTCAAAATAAACACTCTTGTAATACATCTTGTTAATTTAGATCTGTTCCATATAATTGTATGTACATAAATCCTTTATATATACATAATGCAGAAGAAAACTAACAGTTTTATGTGATATATAGTTTCACGGTTTTCCGTGATTTAGTTTTGAGTAATTTGGTTTAAATTTATATTCAATATTCCAAAATAAGCATTAAATCAATCTCTTATGAAATCCTCAAAGGTTTACTTTATTCTCTCGGTTCTCATGCTAATGTCTGTCAATGTTTTTCCTTTTAATTCTATGCCATATGATTCTATTGTTACTTCAAATAAACAATGGAATATATTAGAATACGGGTATGACGGAGAATTTTATAATAAGATGCATATAATGAAATTAGGGCAAGATACCCTTATTGACACGGTTAAGGGTAAAGTGGTATTACTGAGTGAAGATTCACTAGGAACATGGAAACTATTTGGTGTAATATGGGAAATTGACCAGGAAGTTTTTTATAAAGATACTCTTGGGAAGGGAGGTTCTATGTATAATTTTAACGTTGAAATTGGCGATACGGTATCAGAGTTGTCGTATTTATTTAAGTATGAGCAGCCCTCGATTGTAATTTCTGTTGATACAGTTATAATACAAGATATTCCCCGTAAAAGGATTGGAATAGAATATATTTTAGGTCATGAAATAAATGACATTCCTGATAAATATTGGATTGAGGGAATCGGAAGTTTGCATGGATTATTGTATTCATATTATGAAATGGAAGATCCTGGTTTCAGGTTGTTATGTGCCTATAAAAGTGATTTACAAATATATCAGGATACCGTTTATAATACCTGTTATTATCAGGATGATGAAACATCAATAAATGGAAATAGAATTAAAGAAATTAATTTATTTCCAAATCCAACAAACAGAATGATTTATATTGACGTTAATCAATTTGATTATTGTGAAGTTTACAACATGATGGGTGTTCGTTTACTAACAACAAAAGATAAAACCATTGATTTAAAGAATCTTGAGAGCGGGATATACTTTGTGAATATTAAGGATAAAAGCGGACAGCATACAATTAAAAAGGTGCTTCTGGAGAAATAATGAATATAACAAACCGCTAAATGGAATAAATCACTGAATTACCAATCAAATGTCACAAACTAAGTAGTCCCGGAGGGACTTAATATTGGTAAATATTATACCTGCTGTTATTTAAGTCCCTTTGGGGACGTGATAAATAAAGGCTTGTATTAATAATTATTTGTTTTCCTGTACAATACGGATAGCAAATATAAATTCCTTTGTTTTTGTAACATTTTCAGCTTGTGTTCGTAATAAATTATGAACACACTACGATGAAACTACTTACATTTGCCTTACTATTACTGTCAGCATTGACCTATGCTGCACATCCGGTTGATACGACTAAAAGAGTTGAGGCGCTTTTAATTGAAAAGCCTTTAAAAATTGATGCGGTTCTGGATGAGAATTGTTACAAACAAGCCGTGCCTGCAACAGATTTTCTTCAACTCATGCCGTTTAACGGCAAGCCTGCCATGCAACCATCAAAAGTCTGGTTCTTTTACGATCAGACTGCGGTTTACCTTGGAGCCATGTTATACGATTCAGCACCGGACAGTATTTACAATTACGTGACGGAACGCGATAACATTGGTATGTCGGATTATTTTGGTGTATATCTTGATCCGTATAACCAGGGACAACTGGCTTATGGATTTTTTATAAATCCAGCCGGTGTCCAAACAGATATTAAAGCCATTAAAAAAGAACATGACAATGAGGATGGAAGCTGGGATGCCGTATGGGAGAGTAAAACAAGGATTACGGATAAGGGATGGATTGTGGAAATGAAAATACCATATTCGGCTTTACGGTTTCCTGAACATAATACGGCCGACTGGGGGATGAACATGTTCAGGCGAATCCGGCGATTCGACTCCAATAACTCATGGAATTTTGTGGACAGAAATGTCAGTGGGTTTATCCATCAGCAGGGCAGGTTAGGTGGTATAAAAGATATTAAGCCTCCTGTGAGATTATCTTTTTCTCCGTATGCGGCAACCTATCTTGAATTTTCAGGATCAGAAAAACCGCATTTTTTGTACAAAGGTGGCCTTGATCTGAAATATGGCTTAAGTGAAAGCCATACGCTGGATATGATGGTCATTCCGGATTTCGGTCAGGTACAGTCTGATGATCAGGAACTGAATCTGTCCCCGTATGAGTTGTATTTTGATGAACGACGTCAGTTTTTTAACGAAGGAACCGAACTGTTTCAGCGGGCTGATATTTTTTATTCCCGCAGGATAGGAGCAGCTCCTGTTTTTGGTGATAAGGCAGGCGATGCATTAAAAGAAAATGAAGTTGTAAATTCTTTACCCACCGAAACACAACTGGTGAATGCCACGAAAATAACCGGACGTTCGCCCAAAGGTCTGGCAATAGGTGTTCTGAATGCCATGTCGTTGCCATCTGATGCTGAAATCCGGGATACGTTAACAGGAGATACAAGAAAAACCCGAGTTCAGCCTTTCACGAATTACAATGTACTGGTTTTGGATCAGTCGCTAAAAAACAATTCGTATGTCAGTTTTATCAATACCAATGTTTCCATGTGGGGAAATCCGTTTTATGCCAATGTCAGCGGCACACAGTTCCTGATCCGCGACAAAAGTAAAACCTATGCTGTTCAGGGATCAGCAGCGGTAAGCAACCGACTTGAAGATGGAAAAACTCAAACCGGTTTCAAGGCTAAGCTACAGCTTGAGAAAAACAGTGGAAAATGGCAGTATACCCTGTTGCAGAAGGTGATTGATGATACATTTAATCCCAATGATTTGGGCTATCTGCGGCGCAACAATGAAGTGCACACCGAGCTCATGCTACAACGTAACATTATTGAGCCATTCTGGATTTTTCGCGAAATGTTTACCCAAACCTGGTATTTTCATTCCAGAATTTATGACCCTTTTGTGGCCGCAGGAAATGAATGGGGCATTTACAATTCTGAGCAGTTTAAGAATTACTACTACATGGAATGGAATACCGGTTATAATTTTAAGCACAACGATTATTATGAACCCAGGGTTGATGGTCGCTATTTTACCGAAGCGGGACATACCTGGATCAACCTTTTTTTAAGAACAGATAACCGGAAAATATTTACCTTCTGGGGCCATATCGGTAGCAGCAGGTATGTAAAAAGTGATAAAAAAGAGATGGGGTATGATGCGGGTGTCAATATGAAAGCCGGTAAACGGCTGAACCTGGAATATGAGCTGGAGGAGAACAAGATATGGAACGACAGAGGATATGTTGGTCAAAGCGAAGATGAGAGCACTGTCTGGTTCGGGCGGCGGGATGTAGCTGAAATTACAAATACGCTGTCAGCTTCCTATGCGTTTAATAATGAACTGTCCATGCGTTTCAGAGCCCGGCATTACTGGTCATGTGCAAATTATCTCGATTACTATCTGCTCAATACCGACGGTTCTCTGTCCGCCGATCCATCCTATTCCGAAAACGAAGATGTTAATTTTAATGTCTTTAATATAGATATGTCGCTTCGCTGGGTATTTGCCCCCGGAAGTGAAATGTCTCTGGCATGGAAACTGAATTCGCTGGATGTATGTGATGATCTTATGAAAAACTATTTTTCAAATCTTGATCATACGCTGAGCCTTTCTCAAACCAACAGTATCTCACTGAAAGTGCTGTATTATATAGACTACAATACACTGGTTAAAAAGCACTACAACTGAGAATGCAGTGAAGCTTTTATTTCAGAAAGTTTGTTTACCAGTGGTAAAATTGGAGCAATGGCTGTTGTATCACGATAACCAAAGCGGATGTAATGTGATTTATTATCCATTAATATTTCAATCCATGTATCACAACCGTCTGCACAAACATTACAGGAATTAAGATCCAACAATTTAAATTCGTCATAGTTAAGAAGATTTATAAGCTCTTCAAAATCAGCAGAGTCAGTTGTGAAGGATTTAAAAATATCATTATTGTCACACGGATCCTTCCAGCCATAATTTATAATCTCGCTTGTTATAAGCAGGGAATCGGCTCCGGCACACCAGCCACAAAAGGTACCGGTTTTGATTACAATATCGTATTGATTCGGATCAATATAACAATATTCACCTTCAGATGATTTTTCGCATGCCATCAGACTTGCCAGGCAGAGGAGCAGCAAACCATAAATTTTCATAAAGTGTTTTAACGAATGAGGATCATATACCCTTAAACGTTGCATGGAATCTTACCTTATATATCGCTTCAACAAAATAAATACCGGGAAGTGGTCACTGTAGCCGTTCAGATATGCACCGCCTGCATGGGTACGCAGCGGATAACCTTTATACCGCCCTTCCTGTTGTCTCAGAAATTCTTCGTTGTATATGAAGGCTTTCTGAAATTCGAACGAGTTATCTTTGGGTTTATATAATCCCGGAGAGATGATGATCTGATCAAAAAGGTTCCACTGGTCTCTGTAGGCAAGTGAACCAAGGCCTTTATTGAATAATGTCAGCATAGGATTGTATAACTGGCCGTCTTCCAGTTTTTTATTGTCAGTTGTATTCAGGTATTTTTGAACGCTTTCGTTGATAGGATCATCATTCAGGTCACCCATTATGATGATTTTAGCTTCAGGATCATCCTGCATGATGCTGTCAGTAATGTGACGTGTTAAAACGGCAGCACTGTCCCTAAGCGGACGACTGGATAATTCACCACCATAACGTGAAGGCCAGTGGTTCACAATAATATTAATTTTTTCATCCAGCAAAAGACCACTGATCAGCAGTTGGTCACGCGTTCTGAAATTGGGTTTGCTCACCAGGTGGTAAGGATATGGATGGATGTTTGTTGGTATAAAATAACCTGAACGATAGAGTAGAGCAACGTCAATTCCTCGTCTGTCGGGCGAATTGAAATGAATAATTTTCCAGTTTTGTTCACTCAGAGGCTTTGTATTGATCAGATCCTCAAGCACCCGCCGGTTTTCAATTTCACTTACACCCATAATCACAGGATGTCCGTTTTTAACATTGTCACCTATCTTTGAGATGGCATAGGCCATATGCTGTAATTTGTTTTCGTATTTCTGTTGTGTCCACTTCATACCACCTTCAGGCAGAAATTCTTCATCGTTGATGGTGGTGTCATTTTCTGTATCAAACAGGTTTTCAAGGTTATAGAAACCAATGGACACACGTTCAATCTTTTTTTGGGCACTGGCTGACTGAACAGAAAAGAGAAGTCCTGATATCAGGACTGAAGCTAAAAACTTAAACATGACTTTTATTCGTTTTGTGTGCGATAAAAATAATTAATTTCGCATGGATTTTTAAAGAATCAAACAAACAATTTGAAAAAAGGTTGTTATTGTATAATTTCGTTCTCTTCTTTAAGAACACACATTTAATATAAACACAGGTATGAGGTTTTATTTTTTATTTCTTTCGTTACTCACACTGTCGGTATTATCAGCCCAAAACAGGGAAATCTCCGGAAAAGTGATTGACAACGAAAGCAGGCTCCCTATTGCTTATGCTATGATTACCATTGATGGTGTGGGAGATATTGTATCATCTGAGGATGGCACCTGGAAAATGAAAACGGATCAGACAGGACAGTTGATCATTTATGCAGAAGCCAGGGGATATACCAAAAATACATTGGTATTGCCGGCAGATGAGAATTTTTTGTTGATTGAACTCACCAAGGATGAGTTTGCTGATGTAACCAAGATCGATTTGTCGCAGGTCGTTGTAACCGATGACGAGGATGACCTGGATAACCAGCAGTCGGCAACAGGTATGCTGACATCTTCAAAGGATGTTTTTGATAAGGTCAGCTCTTATGAATTCGGAGTGATGCGTTTTAATGAACGCGGTCTGGACTCCAGGTATTATAATCTGTGGTTTAACGGCGCCCCCGTAAACGACATGGAAACCGGGCGAGCCACTTATGGTATATTCGGCGGTCTGAACGATGCTGTACGCAACCAGGAGGTTATTGGAGGTATGGCGAATTCTGATTTTGATTTCGGGCAGCTTGGTGGTTCCGGTTATATCTATACCTCACCTTTTTTGTACCGGACAGGACTTAAAACCACCCTTTCATCAGCCAACAGAAACTATCGTAACAGGGTGATGATGACGTATTCAACAGGCATGTTGAAAGGTAACTGGGCAGTCACAGCATCGCTGTCTAAACGGTGGGCTGAAGAAGGTTATGTCCCCGGAACATTTTATGATGCTTATGCAGGCTTCCTGAGTGTGGGAAAACGTTTTGGAACCAAACATGATTTAACGTTCACAGCCTTTGCCGCACCATCCCGCAGCGGACGTAATTCTGCCATTACAAAAGAAGCCGCTGAACTGACAGGCACAAACTATTATAATCCTTACTGGGGATATCAGAATGGTGAAAAAAGAAATTCCAGGGTGTCGTCTTATTTTGAACCGACAGGCATTCTGAACTACAAATGGCAGATCAGTGATAAAACAAAACTGACAACCGTATTGTCCTATTCGCGGGCAAAAAACGGTTATACCGCACTGAACTGGTTACGGGGTAAGGATCCCAGACCGGATTATTACCGTTATTTCCCAAGTTATTACAAGGATAACGAAATCAACTATAACATAGTACGCTCCTATTGGTTAACACAACCGGACGTTACAGGACAGGTCAACTGGCAAAACCTGTATGATATTAACAGAAGGCCTATGACCGTTACAGGTGTTGATGGTAATCCTGATGCGGAGTTTACAGGACTGGTTTCAAGTTATATTATTGAGAACAGGGTAACAGAAAAAAACAGCGCTTCGGCAAACATGATATTTAACCATGAATTGTCAGAACGTTTGAATCTGAATGCTGGTGCCAGTTACAGATATTATGATGGTCGTCACTACAATGTGGTGGAGGACCTGCTGGGTGGAGAATATTTTTACGATATAGACAAGTTTGCGGAACGTGATTTTCCTGATCCGCAAATTGCGTACAACGACCTGAATAATCCGGGACGTTTACTGAAGGAAGGTGATAAGTATTCACATGATTATGCTGCCAATGTAAGGACCTGGGAAACCTGGGCCGAACTGGCATTTAACACCGTGGATTTTGATGCTTTCCTCTCCGCAAAACTTTCCGGAACAGAATTCTGGCGAACAGGATACACCAAAAAAGGATTATTCCCTGATAATTCTTATGGTGAGAGTGAGCACTCCAGCTTTCTGAATTATGGTATTCATGGCGGATTGGATTATAAGATCAGTGGTCGTCATATATTGAGAGCCAATGCCATGTATATGACACAGGCCCCGTATGTAAGAAATGCTTTTGTTTCACCCAGAACCAGGAATCAGATTGTTGACGGCTTAAAAAGTGAAGTGGTTTATGGTGGTGAAGCATCGTATATCTTCCGCCTGCCCTCACTGACCGGACGTATTACAGGTTACTATAATAAATTTGAAGACAACACAGAGGTCGTATCCTTTTATCATGATGCGTATCAGAACCTGCTGAACTATATTTTAACCGGAATAGATACCCGTCATCGGGGAATGGAATTTGGCTTTGAGTATACCATCATGGATGGATTAAAGACCAGTGCTGTGGTGTCTTTGGGAGAGTATGTATATACCTCCAGACCAACCATTCAGGCCTATGTTGATAACCAGGCTGCGCTGGTGGAAGAGGAGTCCGGTGTAGTTTATGCCAAAGGATTTTATGTTCCCGGGACACCGCAGACCGCAGCTTCATGGGGTATGGATTACCGTGGATCCAAAAACTGGTGGGCAGGTTTCAATGTCAATTATCTGGCAGATCGTTACCTTGATTTTAATCCGGCCAGAAGAACAACAAATGCGGTTCAGGGGCTAAACCTTAATAATGCAGATGACTTTGCACTTTACCATAAGATTATTGATCAGGAGAGAATTAGCGATGCTTACTATACGAATGTATTTGTGGGTAAATCATGGTATCTGGGTAAATATTACCTGATTGCATCACTTAATATCTCAAATGTGTTTAATAATCAGGATATTGTGACCGGAGGTTATGAGCAGTACAGGTTTGACTATACAGGAAAAGATCCGAATAAATATCCGAATAAATACTATTATGCCTACGGGCGTAATTATTTTTTAAATGTCAGCCTGAGCTTTTAAGTAAGATATAAGACAAAAGATTTAAGACATAAGACAAAAGATTTAAGAAGCTGAAAATATAAGAACAATGAAAAACTATAAAACACAAATGAAACAGGTTATCTTCATGACATTGCTGGCTTTACTGTCATGGTCGTGTATTCACGAAAATTTTGATGAGCCACCGGTAGCAAAAGAATATGATTTTGAGGCCAATACAACTATTGCTGAATTAAAGGCAATGTATGATACCGATAAGGATACGAATCAGATTGAAACAGATGTCATCTTAAAGGCAACAGTTATTTCCAGCGACGAATCCGGAAATATATACAAAAAACTTATTCTGCAGGATTCAACCGGTGGAATAGAATTCCAGATAGATCAGTATGATCTTTATGTAGAATATCCGCTGGGTGCAGAGGTGCTTGTAAAGTGTAAAGGATTGTATATTGGTAATTATGCCGGTGTAATCCAGATGGGGAGTTCTGTTGAAACTTCCGGTAACTTTACAAATATTGTAAGAATGCCTCCCGTTATGCTTCCTGATGTATTTTACCTGACCGGTACATATTCCACGCCGGTTCCTGATACCTTAACCTTAAGTCAGTTATCTGATGAGAATGTCAATACTTTAATTGCATTGAAGGATATGCAGTTTATTGATGGTCAGGCAGGAAATGCAACATATGCAAATGCAGGTGATCCAACAACATCAAGAAATCGCAGCGTGGTTGAAAATAAAACCGGCAGTACTATTTTACTGCGAAACAGTGATTTTTCTTCTTTCGCCGGAGATACTTTACCTGAAGGAAGCGGCGTTCTGGTTGCTGTATATGGTGTATTTAATGCAGATCAGCAGTTATTCATCAGAGATACCAAAGATGTGCAGTTTGATCAGCCTCGCTATACCGGATCTACCGGTGGAGGTGAAGAACAGGGAACCGGAACAAAAGATGATCCGTATAATGTGCAGAAAGCCATCAACAATCAGGGTAGTACGGTTTGGGTAGAAGGTTATATCGTTGGGTGTATTAACGATATAAGCCTCAGCACTGCAACATTTACTTCTCCGTTCACTGCATCTACAAATATCTTACTTGCAGATGATCCGGAAGAAACTGATGTCAACAATTGTGTGCCGGTTCAGTTGCCTTTTGGTGATATTCGTACAGCACTGAATCTTGCCGATAATGCTGGAATTCATAAGAAACAAGTGATTGTTAAAGGTGAGTTGACAGCATACTTTGGGATACCTGGCATTAAAAATGTAAACGGTTACTGGATGGACGGTGCCGGTATTGATCCGGATTATGTACCCGCAGGACAAATCTACAGTCAGACATTTTCCGGTAATATAGACGCGTTTACGGCGTTTAATGTATCGGGTTCAGCAGAATGGAATTATGGTACATTTGACGGTGGTTGTGCTGTTGCTAATGCTTATCAGCAGGGAGCTAATGAGGATTGGCTTGTTTCGCCAGCCATTAATACAGCGGGTTATTCCACAGTAAGTATTCAGGTACGTCAGGCTATGAATTATATTAAAACGAATGGATGGGGCGATTGTCAGGTTTTAGTGTCGAATGATTACGATGGGACATCAAGTCCGGATCAGCAGGGAACATGGAATTTGATAGAATTCAATACAAAACCTGCAGGTAACGACTGGAATTTTGTGGATTCGGAGAATGTTGATATTACTTCGTATTCAGGTGGAAATATCTATGTAGCATTAAAATATTTGTCTACTGCTTCTGAAGCTGTGACCTGGGAAGTGAGCACAGTTTCCATAAATGGATCGAATTAACATGCGAAGAATCGTTTTACTGGGGGTATTGCTGGTAGGATTAAGTTGGATTCAGGCACAGATACCCGCCGGATATTATGATGGAACAGAAGGCCTGTACCGTGAGGCCTTACACAGTAAACTGCATCAGATAATTAAAGGAAACAAGGTTTTCACTTATGGTGATGCCCGCTATATTCTGGATGAAACAGACCGGGACCCGAATAAGAGCAGTAATATTATACTGGTTTACGGTGGTTACAGCGTAAGCAGTACCTGGGATTACGGTAAAACATGGAACCGTGAACACGTCTGGGCAAAGTCGCATGGCGATTTTGGTACAGATGATGGTCCCGGATCTGATTTGCATAATCTGAAACCAGCCGATGAGTCGGTTAATGCCGACCGTTCCAATAAGGATTTTGACGAAGGAGGATGGCAGGAGAGTGATTACTCCCCGCCTTCGGGTTATTCCTCGCCTTATAAAACAGGTTGCTATACAGATGATGATTCCTGGGAGCCCCGTGATGAAGTGAAAGGTGATATAGCCAGGATCATTCTGTATATGGATGTACGCTATGATGGCGGAGACGGTTTTCCTGATCTGCAGGTTGTGGATAAAGTGCCATCTATTACTTCTATTACGTTTTATCAGCCTTATCATGGCAAGCTTAGTACCCTGTTAAAATGGAATGAGCAGGACCCTCCGGACGATTTTGAACGCCACAGGAACGACGTGATTTACAGTTACCAGAATAACCGCAATCCGTTCATCGATCATCCTGAATTTGTAAACGCCATTTGGGGCAAAAATGCCGCAATTGATGCAAAAGACAAATCTTCTGACCGTGTATATTATTCCAAAGGAAATGTGGTTTGTGAAAACAACAGCATTGAATCCAAATCGTTACAGGTGTTCAATCCGGCAGGAAAACAGATATATAATTCCAGTGTTGCTGCAGGAAAAAAAGCTGATATACCAACGACCGGATTTCCCGCACTGGTTATCGTAAAACTGGGTGCTAAAGCAACGAAAGTAGTTATTGATTAAAATTATAAATTCAGGGTGCGACTTAATGTTGCACCCTTTTTATTATTTCAAACGGTAAACAATAACCCCTCGTAGCAAAGGAAGAGGAGGGAAATATCTGTTTTTAACGCACCGTCATCAGTCTCGATTCCGATCTGTCACCGGTTTGAATCCGGTAAAAATAAATGCCGGATTTCAACCCTTCATTTTTGAAAATGACTTTGTGGTCTCCTGCCGGATAAAACCCCTCTGTTAACGTTTTTATATTTTTGCCCGATAAATCAAGCACCTCAATTCTGACGTCATTTCCGGTTTCCAGCTGAAAAGGAATCGTTGTACTTTCCCTGAACGGATTTGGATAGTTCTGTTTCAGTGCTTCTGAGTTTACCTCTTCAATCGGTGTTGTAACATCATTTAAAGCTTCCTGTATGGCACTTTTGGTTTGGGTTATGGTGCTGCTGGCACCGGACGTTCCGATATATTTAAATTTGCCGTCAGCGCCGATAACAATAAGACGGTCATACGTGGTTTCCCAGCTTGTGGCCACAGTGCCGCCTTTCAGATACATGGTCATGTCCAGTGAAGTGGAATTTTTAAAATTCTGTACCTGAGATGTGCTCCCATTCCAGGTATCTATACCGATGGCGACAAAATCCGGATTGTCCTTAAATGTTTCAAGAATTTGTGATTTCACCTGGGGTGCCGCACCAATACAATACGGACAGGCATAACCAAACATAAATACAAAAACAACCTTCCCGTTGTAATCCGTTAACATGCCGTTACCACCGGTAAGCTTATCCAGTGTGAAGTTCGGCGCGGTTGATCCGATATCTTTTGCCGGTAGTGCTAAACTAACCCCAAAGATGACTGTAAAAAGTAAAGCGAAACGTTTCATAATGTATCCATTTAAATGTTATATTTTTAATATCCATCTTAATTCAATGCCTTTAAAATCCAGTACTTCGTAACAGATTCCTGCGCTGCATGCAGGCCCGCCACGTCGTTCTCCCGCAAAAAGCTGAAGGGCGTTTCTGCGGTCTGGCCGGTAGGATAGGCTCAGACCCGGGAAAAATTGACTGGTTTCTATTTTTGCTGTGTTGGAAAGGTCTGCAGCAACCGGATCATCCGTAAATTCAAGGACAAATGTTGCAGAAAGCGTGGTTGACAAATTTACCGCCAGACTGCCAAACAGGTTATGGTACTTACTGGCAGCACTGTTTGGGAATTGCCGCTTCAACCATTGCGCTTCCGATTCGAGGGTCAGGCTCCATTCTTTGCCAAGATAATGTGTGTAGTATATTCCTGTGGTATAGCGTTCCGGTTCAAACCTGATTTCATCTCCGGAAAAATCTGCAAATAGTTTCAGTTGGTTCGATCTGCAAATTGTAGCATACCATTCCACAAAATATTCGAAGGAGCTAAAGTTGTCGTAGAGTTTATTGACAGTCCTGGAGTGGTTCACTGTAATTAGCTGCTGGTCGGTCGGTGCAAAAAACAGCTCCACCTGGTAGCCGCTTTCATTATTCAGATCCGGTACATGGGTGCTCCGGTTCAGCAAACGATAAGAATGTTCCTTAACCAATGTTGGCGGATCCGAAAAACCGGAACCGATGAAAAAGTTGTGATAATCCTTCACCTCAGCACTGATACCGAATCCGGGAATGGAATAGGTCACGTTAAAATAAGCGCCGTATCGGCTGTCCATGGATGTGTTAACATACGATTGACCCGAACCAACGGCAGAGGCATATTCCCCGTAATAACTGATATTTTGTACGATGGAACCACCGGTATACAGGCTCAGGAAATTTTGGGTTCTATTATTGAACATGGAATTCATTATGACAGATCCGAAATAAAACGAATTGTAATATCCCTGTGCCTCGCCGGCATTTATATAATTTTCCCTTCGCTTATTGCTGGTAATAGGCAACTGGTTATTCAGCATTTTCCCGGACAGGGCTTTAACTGAAAACCACTGATTGGTATAGCCTGCATAAGCACCCAGAAAATCTTTGTAAAACCCTTGTTTCACCCGGTAAACCTGATCCTCATAAACGGCATTGCTTATTTCATATCCTCTGAAAAGCAGTCCTTTTCCCAATGTTTCGTAAAAGTTGCCCAGCTTTATGTCAAGACCACGCTTTCTGTAGTTCAGTAAAAACTGCGATATCTTTTGGTAATCACCACTTAAGGAGTCAGGCGAGTAAAACTGTTCAATGCGCAGACTGGCTTTTAATGGTTTCCAGCGATACTGAAGGTTAAACTGATCATACAGGGTGTTGAGGTTTTCAGGTTCTGTTCCGGGAATATTGCCATGCTGGTATTCTGCCAAATGATACAGCGACAGCTGCCCAAGGGTTTTCAGGGGAAAAGATAACAGTAATATGGGAATAACGAAGCGGGCCATTTTACAATCGTTTTTCAATTTCTTCCTTTATTTTTTCTTCGTCACCCGGTGTAAATCCTTCGTGGGTGTAAACCAGTTTCCCTTCTGAATCCAGGATGCAGAGTGTCGGCAACACACTTACGTTCAATTCATTTTTCACATCCTCGTCCATGTCATATAATACAGGATATGTAATTTTCAGAGAACTGAGCAATGGTTTTACTTTTGAATGGTTCCTGGGACTGTCCACATTTATTCCGATTACATTCACACCTTTATCTTTATACATTTCATAGATACTGTTGATCTTTGGCATTGCATTCAGACATGGCTTACACCAGGTTGCCCAGAAGTCGATAATGGTTAGTTGTTCACCCTGCAGATCTTCCAGGTTCACCCAGCGGTTGTCCACGGATTTTAATTCTAAATCCATATTCTGAGCGCTCAACCGGTAGGTTATCAGGATGAAAATTAACGGGATGAGTATCTTCATTTGTCTGTAATTTAGATTCTTTTTAAATAATAGACGAACACAAAATCATTTCCTTACAAAAAGGATTGTTTTTTGTAATTTTATTTTTCAGAAATCTCGGAAACTGTACAAAAACACCCTGTAGATCTGAGGTGTATTAAGCTTTGAAATTCAGATTAATATGAAAGTGAGAAAGTTTGGAAGAGGCAAGGAGCTGGAGATGTTTTCTGCTGCCGTGGATACACATCTCGAGCGTCAATTGGCAGCGGGCGGCATAAAAGCAGGATTTCCCTCACCCGCAGAAGATTTTCTGGATATTGCCATTGATCTGAATGTGGAACTGATCAGGAATCCGGTGTCTACTTTTTTCAGTCGGGTAAGCGGAAACTCCATGCAGGATATGGGTATAAATGACGGTGATTTACTGATTGTGGACAAAAGCCTGCAGCCTGAAAACAACAAGGTGGCAGTCTGCTACCTTGATGGCGAGTTTACGCTGAAAAGAATAAAAATTGAAAAAGACTGTTGCTGGCTTATTCCGGCCAATGAAGATTTTAAGCCGATAAAAGTAACCGCTGAAAATGATTTCATCGTCTGGGGTATTGTAACCTATGTCATAAAATCACTGTGATGTTTGCACTGGTTGACTGCAATAATTTCTATGCTTCCTGTGAACGGGTTTTTCGTCCGGATCTGATAGGAAAACCGGTGGTGGTACTCTCCAACAACGATGGTTGTGTGATAGCCCGGAGTGATGAAGCCAAAAAGGCTGGAATACCCATGGGGGCACCCGCATTCAAATATCAGCATATATTCGATGCGCACAAAGTCAATGTGTTCTCTTCAAATTATGCCTTATACGGTGATATGAGCCGACGGGTGATGGCTATCCTGGCAACGTTTACACCCGATGTTGAGGTTTACAGTATTGATGAGGCTTTTTTGAGGTTTAAAGTGGATCGTAATACTGATTTTCCAGCGCTGAGCCGGAAAATTAAGGAGGCCGTGACGAGATCTACCGGAATTCCCATTAGTGTAGGAATGGCTGAAACCAAAACACTGGCCAAGGCAGCCAATAGGATAGCCAAGAAGTTCAGCGAACTGACGGGTGGCATTTACATTATAGATTCTGAAGAAAAGCGACTGAAGGCCATAAAGTGGTTGAAGGTGAAGCATATCTGGGGAATCGGTAAAAGTCATACACAACGACTTAATAAGATGGATGTGAACACAGCGTACGATTTTACGCTGTTGAATGACGGCTGGGTGCGTAAAAACCTCACGGTGGTTGGTTTGCGGCTTAAAAAAGATCTGGAGGGACAGCCTACACTTGATCTGGAACATACCGTAAATAAAAAAAACATTGCTACCACACGATCGTTCGATCAGAATTATACCACATTTGAGCAGTTACGGGAACGGGTCTCTTCTTTTGCGGTCAGTTGTGCCGAAAAACTGAGAAAGCAACACAGTACCTGTACCCGTTTGATGGTATTCCTGGGAACGAACCGGTTCAGAAGTGATTTACCGCAGTATGATCCCAGCGTAATGGTTAAACTCACAAATCCTACCAATTCCGCTATCGAATTATCCAAACAGGCAACGCGGGCTTTACGGATAATGTTTCGTGAAGGCTTTGAATATAAACGGGCTGGTGTGTTGGTGATGGATCTGGTAAAGGATGACACCTGTCAGCTTAATCTGTTTGAACCACCCAATATTAAACACAAACCTCTGATGGAAGCCATCGATAAAATCAACCTGACCATGGGCCAGCAAAAGGTGAAACTTGGAAGTCAGGATCCGGATCGTTTATGGAAGATGCGGCAGGAAAAACTCTCACCGCGCTACACCACTCGTTTGAAAGAGATCATTGTTGTTAAAGCGTAGGATATGATGTGGTTCTGATTCAGGTGAGAGGTCAATCGTGAGACGTTCATCGTCATTCCTCATTCCTATCGTGTTCCTTCGATACATACCGATTAGCATCGGTACACTCAATAACCGGCCATGTTGTGGCAGAGAGTGAATAAATTCCTAATTCATCATTCCTGATTTGTAATTAACAGTGCCAGTGTAAATTAGATCTTTTGATTACAGTGATTGGCATTAAAACACAACGTATTGATTATTAAAAACTTGAACATAAGGACTAAAGTCCTGCAGTATGGACCTGACAAGTAACGCTGGCATTGTGCCACCTCTAATACTAAGGCGACACGCGGTAATGCCGGGGTTACTGGAGACTGCGTACAAAAGGGTTTCAACCCTTTATTTAGTCTTTTACGGGACAACAGTTATTCATAATCAATTTCGTTCCAACGCTACCACTCAGTCCCTTTTGCTTCTCCGTTATAGCTTGGCGGCACGCTGAAAGGGGAAGATCAGGGCGAATTTTCTTCATTTTTCATTGTTCATTCATTTATTGTCATTCCAAATTGAATAAATGGTTACTTCGATACATACCAATTAGCATCGGTACACTCAGTAACCGGCCATATTGTGGCAGAGAGTGAATAAATTCCTAATTCATCATTTTTAATTAATTTAAACCCTTCACGGCCTTTGTTCGTTATCATATCCGATCTTAGTTATATTTGTGGTTTATTTCA
This sequence comes from Quyinboa sediminis, assembly GCF_042219855.1. Taxonomy (NCBI): domain Bacteria; kingdom Pseudomonadati; phylum Bacteroidota; class Bacteroidia; order Bacteroidales; family Quyinboaceae; genus Quyinboa; species Quyinboa sediminis. The sequence goes on from NZ_JBHJHP010000001.1 coordinate 235,800, forward strand.
GGACGATGTCAGAAAACGAAAATCAATACATTCATATTAAAGGAGCACGGGTTCATAACCTGAAAAACGTAGAGGTTAAAATACCACGACGGAATCTGGTGGTCATCACAGGATTATCCGGGTCGGGTAAGTCATCTCTGGCGTTTGATACCCTGTATGCGGAAGGGCAGCGGCGCTATGTGGAGAGTCTGTCGTCATATGCGAGACAGTTTTTGGGCAGGATGAATAAACCGGAGGTGGATTTCATAAAAGGGATACCGCCGGCTATTGCCATCGAGCAAAAAGTGAATACCCGTAATCCACGTTCAACGGTTGGTACCTCTACCGAGATTTATGATTTTATGAAACTCCTGTTCGCCCGCATTGGTAAAACCTATTCTCCGGTATCAGGATCAGAGGTGAAAAAGGATAATGTGGAAGATGTGGTGGATTATGTGATGACCTTTGAAAAAGGTACACGTTTTGCCGTCTATTCTCCCCTTATCATACCTAAAGGCCGTTCGTATGCCGAGCAGCTCGATATTCTGAACAAGCAGGGATACAGTAGAATTGAGAGGGGTGGAGAACTTTACAGCATTACAGAAGAACTGGAGAGCGAAAACCACAAAAAGATAAAATGTTCCGAATGTCTGATCCTTATTGACCGTATGGCTGTAAGCGATGATCAGGATTCCCTGAGCCGTATCCGGGATTCTGTGGAGACCGCTTTTTTTGAAGGACGTAAAAACTGTATTGTGAAGGTTTACCTGGACGATAAGGTGATTGAAAAGGCATTTTCACATAAGTTTGAAGCCGATGGCATGGAATTTATTGAGCCGACGGAAGAGATGTTCAGCTTTAACAATCCGTTGGGTGCCTGTCCGGAATGTGAAGGTTTCGGTAAAGTTATCGGAATAGACGAGGACCTGGTTATTCCAAATAAGAACCTATCGGTATATGACGATGCGGTGGTATGCTGGAAAGGAGAAAAAATGAGCGAATGGAAGGATGAGCTGGTTTACAACGCATCCAAATTCGATTTTCCGGTACATACACCTGTATTTAAACTTACTGCAGAACAGCGTAAACTGCTGTGGACCGGTAATAAATATTTTCACGGGCTGCACAGGTTCTTCAAATACCTGGAATCGAAACAATATAAAATACAGTACAGGGTAATGCTTGCACGGTATCGCGGTAAAACAACGTGTCCATCCTGTAACGGTACACGACTAAGAACAGAGGCTTCGTATGTTAAGGTTGGTGGATATGCGATGAACGACCTGGTGAATCTGTCCATACGGGATCTTCATGAGGTATTCAACAGTATGGAGATTGATGAGCGGGACCGAAAAGTTGCCAAACGACTGTTACCGGAAATTCAGAATCGTCTGCAGTTTCTGCTGGACGTTGGTCTGGGTTATCTGACCCTAAACCGCCTGTCCAATACCTTATCCGGTGGAGAATCTCAGCGCATTAACCTGGCAACGTCGCTGGGTAGCAGCCTGGTTGGTTCCATGTATATTCTGGATGAACCGTCCATCGGCCTGCATTCACGTGATACCAAACTGTTGATTGGCGTGCTTGAGAAGCTTAAGGAACTTGGAAATACGGTAATTGTTGTGGAACATGATGAAGAGATTATTGAAGCCGCAGATTACATTATTGATATTGGTCCCGATGCCGGACGTTTGGGTGGTAACATCATTTTTCAGGGTGAACCGGAAAAACTGACCGGAGTGGATTCCTATACGGCAAAATATATGACCGGTGCAGAGGCCATACCAGTCCCGGTACACAGAAGGCGGTGGAATAACTTTATTGAAGTAAAAGGGGCTTTGGAGAATAACCTGAATGGTATTGATGTGAAGTTTCCATTGGGGGTAATGACTGTGGTTACCGGTGTGAGTGGTTCAGGGAAATCATCGTTGGTTAAAAACATTTTATATCCTGCGCTGAAAAAACGGTATGGAGGATCTGCAGATAAAACAGGAGAACATGCATCCCTGGAAGGTGATATGCACATGCTAAAGGATATTGAGTTTGTGGATCAGAATCCTATCGGAAAATCATCGCGTTCAAACCCGGTTACCTATCTGAAAGCCTACGATGAGATCAGGGCATTGTATGCTGCACAGAAAGCTTCGAAGGTAAATGGTTTTAAACCCTCTCATTTTTCATTTAATGTAGATGGTGGTCGTTGCGATGAATGTCAGGGTGAAGGTGAGATAACCATTGAAATGCAGTTCATGGCCGATATTAATCTTCCGTGTGAGTCCTGTGGTGGAAAACGTTTTAAAGAGGAGATTCTGGAAGTAAAATACCAGGATCACTCCATATACGATGTACTTGAATTAACAGTAGATGATGCGATTACTTTCTTTCGTTCCGGCAAAGGTTCTACCGAAAAAAAGATCGTAAAGAAACTGTTGCCCCTGCAGGAAGTCGGGCTTGGGTATATCAAACTGGGACAGTCATCAAGTACCTTATCCGGTGGTGAGAGCCAACGGGTTAAACTCGCTTTCTTCTTATCCAAAGAAAAGCCTGAGCCCACCATGTTTGTATTTGATGAACCGACTACAGGCTTGCATTTTCATGATATCAGCAAGTTGCTGGAAGCATTTAATGCCCTGATCAGGAGAGGACATTCGGTCCTGATTATAGAGCACAATATGGAGATTATCAAATGTGCGGATCATATTATTGACCTCGGTCCGGAAGGAGGGGATATGGGAGGCAATCTGGTGGTCTGCGGAACACCGGAAAAAGTAAGTACGGACGAAATCTCATATACGGCAAAATTTCTTGCAAAAAAATTGAATTAACAAGATGCTGAAAAGCAGGAATTTAGTTTTGGGTTAGTAAATATTTTCTGAAAAATTGCAGTATTTTATTTGTGAGTAATATGAATTAATATATCTTTGCACCGCCTAACACAAAAAGGGCATTCCTCTCAAAAGCCTTTGTGGCTAAGGAAAGCAAAAAGTGAAAGGTAAAAAAAATGTGTAGACTCAGTAGCTCAGCTGGTAGAGCACATCCCTTTTAAGGATGGGGTCCTGGGTTCGAGCCCCAGCTGAGTCACAACACTTAAAGAGACATTCAAATTTTGGATGTCTCTTTTTTTATATAACCTTTTCCAAAGTTTCAAACTTTGGAAAAGATTGGAAAAGTTAGAAGGGAAAAAGAATGGTTTTAGTATTATTCTTCCGCCTTCTGCTGATAAAACTTCTGCAACACATAAAACGCCTCTTTCTTAATCCCGTTATCCGAGATTATCCCTTTGCGGTTATAGTAATCCTGAATATTATTGAGAAGGCGTCGGGGAGAGTAGAAGTCCACCAGAATCCATGGACTGGTACCTGAAAATCCATCCACCTTGTCAAACATTTTCAGGGTTTCCTCGTAAAGCCTCGCCTGGTATTCTTCACTCCAGATTTCGGTGCCGTCACTGTGCTTCCCCTGTAATGCACCGGCTCCGAATTCGCTTACAAAAAATGGCTTATCATATGGGATTTCCCAGTTGCGGGTCTTGATATCGTCTATTGAACCGCCATACCAACCCAGGTAACTGTTAAAGCTGATGATGTCGACGTACTTATTCATATTGTCTTCCACCTTACTCAGGTTTTTTGACTGGCCTGTCACTTCCATGGCCATACTAATCAGCCTTGTATCGTCTTTTATGCGGGCAAATTCTGCAAGCCTTGCCAGGAACTGATCGCGTGCATCACTATGCGGTGTTTCATTAGCGATGGACCAGACGGTGATGGCGCAGCGGTTCTTATCACGGTTGATCATGTCATCAAGCTGTGCCTGAGCGTTGGCGTATGTTGCCGGATTTTCCCAGTGTATCGTCCAGTAAACAGGGATCTCCGACCATACCATAAGCCCCATTTTTTCAGCTTCACGAACCATATGTTCATTATGCGGATAATGTGCCAGTCGTACAAAGTTACACCCCAGTTCCTTTGCCCAACCCAACAGCACTTTGGCATCATCCGTTGACCATGCGCGTCCCTGTCTGAAAGGGGCCTCTTCGTGGATACTGATGCCGCGTAAAAATACTTTCTTGCCATTGAGCAGAATCTCTTTACCTTTTGTTTCAATCTGCCTGAATCCGATCTGATCATTGATTTCTTCACCGTTGTAACTAATAACCACGCTATACAGCTTCGGATTTTCCGGACTCCATAATTCCGGCCTGGCAGCAATAGAGAAGGTAGCGAACCCGTTCTCATCCGTTGAATTCGCCAGCGAAATATTCAACTCAGGAATGTTAATCGCGATGCTTTGTCCGGGAGTGGCTTTGTTTAACTTTACCTTAGCTGTAATTCTGTTGTATTTGCCTTTTTCAAGCTGAATAGTGTAATCGCGAATGAAAACCTCAGGAACATCAATCAACATCACTTCCCTGGTCATCCCTCCATAGTTCCACCAGTCCGCATTAATGGTCGGAACACCCTCGGGATGGCGCTCGTTATTAACCCGGACCACAATAAAGTTTTTCCCCTCCTTCACTTTTCCTGAAATGTCAATATTGAAAGGCGTAAACCCTCCAATGTGTTCACCCACTTTCTCGCCATTCAGATAAATTTTGGCATCATAGTTTACCGCACCAAAATATACATAGGTCTTATATCCATCTTTAGGGTGGTAATTGAAATCTTTTTTAAACCATACACTTCCTTCATAAAAAAACAGTTTAGGATCTCTGGTATTCCAGTCCGACGGAATAACCATGAGCGGGGAAGTATCAAAATTGTATTCCACAAGGTCTGTTTTGCTCTGCGCCTTTTTATTCTTAAAAAATCCATTGGGATTTTCATTCAGCCGGTAATCATAGAACCCATTATCGAAGGGATCTACAATGTAGTGCCAGCTTCCATTAAGCGACTGACAGTTCCTTGCATAAACATTCTGGATCAGTTTATCCTGTGATAAAACAGTTAGTGGCATCAAGACGGTCAGAAATAGAATTAATTTTTTCATCTGATATAATTTTTTGTGATTCATGTTCGGACGAACCATTTTTGTGCAATATACAAAAGGTACCGGTATAAATGTCCTCAAATTTACCATTTAAAAAATGTTCTAAACCTATAAACAGCAGATATAGATGTCTGCATTAATCTGCAGGTTTTAGTTATTATAAAAGGAACATACTGCTCATGGATTTATTTCAACAATTTTTATATACCGTGGGCACCGGAATCACAGGCTTTTTTATTATTTCATTACTGGATTTACTTAATGGGTCAATTTGTAAAATTGAATTTTTAGTAGTTGTTAAAATTTGTTATTGACACCGGCTTCTATTTTTTGTAACTTTATAATCAGTTTAAATAAGGATACTGTTATTTGCAATTTACTCCCCGTAATTCTCCTCATTAATAGATGATTAAAAACCTCTGTTAACCGTTAATATGACCGGTATCAATATTTCATGTTTTCGGGTCTCGTCTTTGACGTTGCTTATCTTTATATTTTGTGTTTTCCCTTTTTATGCACAGAATGTACAGTTAGAAGTGTACATGAATCCTAATCCTTCTCCCTTTATTTTAAACTGGAATCAGGAACCTGATCTGCTCCATGTTAGCGCGTATAACAATTCAACTTCTTCCGTAGATGTAAAGCTTTCGGTTGAACTTCAGAACAGTTTTCAGGAAAAAGTGGCCATTACGGATATGGAATCGGCTGAATCAGTTTCACTATTCCCGGGATACAATGAGTTGTCTGTCATGCAGGTTTTACCTGTAGATCAGCTTATGTTTTCGGATGCATATATGCAAGTTCAGAATCGGTTGCATGTACTTCCTGAAGATAATTATCGTCTTTGTATTTCTGTTGTTGATGCCGATGGAACGCCAATATCGGAAACCCCTTTCTGCAGCGATTTTTATATTTCCGGTATAGGTTCAACCTATCTTATTTATCCCAACAATGCCATGTTGTTTGAACCGGATGAACTGGCCAACACTGTATTTCAATGGACGCCTTCGTTTCTGGATCCCTCAAGGGGATATTTTGACTATCAACTGATCATTGTTGAAGTACTCGAAAACCAGTCTCCGGCAGAGGCAATTTATGTAAATGATCCGATAATTGAAGAATGTTATCCTGGAAATACCACCCAGTTTCTCTGGCCGGAAGATATGATTTCGCTGATTCCCGGATTGTATGCCTGGTCGGTGCGCATTGTGGAATATTGTGGTCAGTATATTTTATCAGATTATTCGGAAATCTCAACGTTTACAGTCGGGCATACAATAACCAGAGAAAGAAGAGACTCAACCCGGACAAGGCCTGGTGATGAAGGGGATGATCCAAGGGATGCGCCACCTCCAACAGTATATGGTGAGGAACTTGACAATCACTGTTCGCAGGTGGATACAGTGGTAACAGAGGGTACACCTATCTCGTTGGGTATGATCCTGAAGGATAATTCTAAATTTAATTATCCAAGGGCTGTTCCGTTGCGTGCAGAAGGCATTGATTACGATTTGGTTAAATTCAAATGTTTCGGTTGCAGCAGTGAAGATACATCCGTGACAAATTATGTGGTCAGGGATAATGTACAGAAATTTCAATGGCAGATTGTCAGTGGTCCGGGAACATTAAATAAACCACCGAAAGTTGAAAAAATTGATTCCATTCAACAAAAAATAAATGATTTACAAAATAAACTGAACGGTATAAATGATAGCCTGAAACAGATTCATACCGATACTACAGTAACCATCCCAGACAGGATTGAAGAGCTAAAAAACAAAATCAAAGAATCTGAGCGTATTTTGAAGGAAAAGGATTCTCTATTGGTTGTCAAAAATAAACGACTTGATTCTCTAAACCTGGTAATGAAACTTGCCATTCAGAAGATCAACAGGTTCCAACATAAAATAGACAGTGTAAATGCTGTGATAGAGGAAAATCTTGGTAAAACAGATAGCCTTGAAAACGTATTAAAAGGTGAACCGACAGCAGAAGAAAAAACTCAGCAAGCCGTCGTTGCCGGTATTTTGGAAGAGAAGGAACGTAAAATGCAGGAGTTGGCGGCAAAAGATCAGCAGATTCTGGATGAATCAGAACGTCTGGGAAAAATTTTAGCTGAAGCCTGGGATGAATTAAAAAAATATCGGGATGCTTACAACATACTGAATATTGAAATTGAAGCCGTTTCAGGAAACATTGTCAACCTGGAAACTTTGATGATGCGTGATAAAGACACGCGTGAATTTATGAAAAGACAAAAAGACTGGCGTCAGAAAGCCATTCAGTTTATATGGCAGTATTATGGATCAGCCAATAAGGATAAATATTACGACCAACAGAAAGAAGCAGAGGTAGAGGCAAGGCTCGCACTTGTTGGTTCAGATGCTAATGACAGGAAGCAACATTTTAATGCATTCAGTGATCAGCTGAACCGGTTCAACAATAAACTAACAGGGTTTTGTAAAAACGACAACCAGGCCTGCCAAAATGCATTAAGCATTGTGTTGTCGTCGGGAGAAAGATTTAAATCAACAGTAGATGGTTTAAGTCAGACAAATTACCTGTTTGATTTAAAAACTCAGCGTACCATTGACAGCCTGAGAAGTTACCTTGAAATTCTTGAGGTTAATCTTGTTCCTGTTAAACGGCAGATGGATCAGGCACAGAAAGCATATCAGGAAGCGCTTAGTGCATACAACTCTGCGATGGAGGCTTTACAGAAAGAAAAGAATACGTTGCTTGATGAACTGGCTGAAATTAATGAACGCTTACTTAAGGCTGAGGAAAAGCTGAATAAATTGATTGAAAAACGCATCAATGATCTGGAACGAAACCGCGAAGAATATCTGAACCGGTTGCATAAGTTGAGGCTTGAAAATACCGGTGGATACGAAAAACTGGAAGCATTTGCAGATTCTCTGAACCGGTATATGAATGATACAACCCGATACAGAATAGAGATTGAGCTGTTGAGCAAGGAAATAAAACAACTTGAAGAACAGATAACAGCCATTAAAAAAGCGATTGAAAGGTTTAATCAGTTGCTTGAGGAAGCTGAGAAAAAGACTGAGAAATTAAGGGGAAGAGCCAGGTCCTTAAGGCGTGACAGCACAGATATTCAGCATGAAATTGACAGTCTGAATGATGAATTAAACAAATTAAAAAATCCTCCGGATGGTAAAAACGCTGAAGGGCTCCATGTGTATTATATACCGCCACCATTGGAGGAAATCTTAAAAAATCCGTCAAAATTTGAGGAAAGAAAAGATTCTGTAAAAGCCGCTGAAGCAGCATTGGATAAAGCCTATGCCCAAAAAGCTGCTGTACAGGGTAAGTTGGTTAATCTGATGGATCAGGTAAGTAAAGATTTGATTAAATATAAAGACGTATCAGATCTTATTCCGGGTCTGGAAGATGAAATAAAGAAACTTGATGATGACATAAAAACAGAAAAAACTAAAAAGGCACAGGATTACCTGGATGAACAGCAAAAGGTTCAGGATAAGATAACACATAAAACTGCCAATGTGGATTCCCTGAAAAAGGTGATTGACGGTCTGATTCAGGACAGCACTAAAGTAGCAGATGAAATTAAAGAAGTTAAAGATAAAATTGAGAAGGAGGACTCTCTGCTGACTGCTAAGCGAAATGCTTTGTTGGAAAAAATGACAGAGCTTGAAAACGAAGAAAAAATTCTACGGAATGCTCAAAACACACTTACTACAAGGCAGAACGAACTGGCAGAGGAAAGGATCAGGCTTGATGGTTTACAGGAGGATCTGGCCAGAGCAAGAAATGACCTGACCCGTGCCAATGCTAAGGACGATGAATCGGATGTAAATGAAACGAAAAAGAAAATAGATCAACTAAATGCAGATATTAAACTAAGTAAGGACACTAAAATCCCGGCACAGGAACAAAAAATATCATCTGCTTCATCCAGTTTGGGATCAGCTCAACGCAGGGTGAACACTGTGAAGGAGCAAAAGGATGCGGCCTGGAAAGAATGGAACGACGTAGCAAAAAATCTTGATGGGACACTCAGGGACAGTTTAAATGCTAAAAATGAACGCCTGGAGAAAATCCTTTCTTCCATTGAACGACAGCGGAAACTGAAAAAGAATTCAGAAAAGGAACTGGAAAAAGCCAAAGAAGAACGTGAAAAGAAACAGGGCGAGGTTAACGATAAGATCAATAATGAAGAAGATATCAAATCAAAAGCAAAGTCTCTGGATGAACTAACGAGCAAGCTGAAAGATGCAAAAGATGAAAAAACAAAACTTAGCAATGCCATACAGGAAGCACTAAATCTAAAAGATAAACTGATAAAAGAGTCGAAAGAGGCATTGAAGCAGGCCAAAGAACGGCTTGATAAGAATAAAAAAGATTTACAGGATTATCTGAAGGGAGAATTTGATTCGGTTGATTTTGAAGTAAAACTAAAACTAACCGCAAACGATGAGGTATCAGACGATTGGCGTAAAAATGATAAGGAACCGGCTATTTTATTTAAAACTTTAAAATATCCGTTGGACAGGACGCCGATTCTTGTGGGTGGAAATACAGAAGCCTCAGACGAAAAACCGGATGACAAGGATTTTAAAGCCAGCTGTGTGGCTACACTTTTATTCGATAAAGATGAATCGCCGAAAAAGAAAGATATTTTTCAGATTGATAAAGCAGAACCCAGAACCATTGCATTGATGTATAAGGATGGGGAACCGCTTTGGAAAGAGTGGCCTGTGATACCTGATGATGCACCGTTGTTATCCAGGGACGTTGTACGTATGATTGCAAAATTTGAAAATGATTTTGACTTAATACAATATGGCTGCGAAACTGAGGACAATTGTGACGTATTCCCGCCGGAGGGACCTGAAAAGATACGGGATCTTGGAACGTATTCATGGGCAGCTAAAGAGGTACATAGCAGTCACAGGTATTTCACCGAAATGTTCTGGGAAACGCCTGATGTTGAAAAACCGAAGGATAAGGAAAATTTTGATTTGATCATTGCATATAATCCTTCAGAAGTAGAAACAGACGATGTTGTAAGCAATAAAAAAATTACAGAAGTCAGACCAGGTATAATGATAGAGGTCACCAAAGAACTGACCGGTGTACCTGATACTTCTCTGGAGGTTAAAGCCCGTGTTGTAAAAGGAAACCATAAAGGGCTTAACGATGAGGAAATAGAATTTAAGGCAGTACTGAAAAAAGGTGCATCGGAAAACTATGGTTTTGAAGGTGGAAATACTTCAACAACAGTTACGACAGATCCTGAAGGTTACGCAAAAACACAGTTTAATTTTGGAAATGGTTTTGCTGAATTTGAAATTGAAGTGACATGGAAGCGGGGAGGACAGACTGAGAAATGCATTGCGAAAGCCCCGATAAGCATTGCTATTCAACGCTTTTCTTCCAGTGTGCCTGAGTTTGCATGGGAAGCAACGAAAAAGCTTTTCAAAGATGGAGGATCGGCCGATGATGCCATTAAAGAATTCCCCGAAAAAACAGGTGATGAAGGTGAAAAAGCTTATGCTGCACCTGTTCATGGCATTGCCGGATTACAGGATGCAGAGAAAGATTTTGTTAATGATAAGAATGTAGAATTCTCTGTTTCTCTGGCTAATATTAAAGTTGAGCCGGAACAGGATAAGACCGAATTGTATGGCATTGCCAGAACAACCATTAAAGAATTGCCGGAAGATACCTCTGTCACTCTAACAGCTGAAGTGGAGGATAAGTATAAAGATGTTGGTGATCCGGCAAAAGATGACAAGGATTATTCCACTAAGAAATCGCAGAAATTTAAGATCGGATCAGCTTCCAGCCTGTTTGTTATTGCCATGGATGAACCGTTTAATCCCAATGAACCGGTGAACGGAAGCGGAAAACTGGAAGTAGATATTGGTCAGGGCAACGTGGATATTTTAAGCGCCCTGAAGGAGGTCAGGCTTACTGCAACTGATGTAGAATTGCAAGGGTCAGACGATGACTTTACTGCAGTAGCAGGTAAAGTATCGTGGGGGGCATCGGGTAATCCGATCAAGCGCAGAATACTTGGCTTTGATTTCTCCATTGACTCACTGGTCATTACGGCTACATCCGGTGCCGGTCTGGGCGGCGATGTGAAAAAAGATTCATTGATCAAAAATCCCGTGAAGTTTTATGCCGAAGCAGAACCCAGCGGTGATTTCATGGGAACCATAAGCAATATCCCGTCATTTGAAGTGAAAGGATTTAAGTTGAAAGAAGGTTCATCATTTACCCTCGACTGGCACAGCAATAAGAGTCCCGGAACATTTGCCAAAACCTTTAAAGGAGTTGTGATTCATACAGCTTCACTTGAATTGCCGGAACAGTTCTCTAAAGGGGAGGATAAATCCACGCTCAGTGTATCCGAGTTTTATATTGGAACTGATTTGGCCAAAGGAGGAAATACAGCTATGGGTTTTGGTGGCGAAATCAGTTACGAAGGTACGCTATTAAAAACAGGTTTTGCAGGCTATGATCTGACAGCCAATAAATTTGTGCTTGGATTCGATCATAGTTCACTTGTTAAAGCAGAGATTAACGGGGAACTGGCTTTACCGATTCCGATGGAAGGAAAAATTGAAACATCCATTGGATGGGCTGAGGATAAATTCGCTGCTACCCTGGCCACCGAGAATCCGGTAGCCATTCCGCGCCTTGGTGTAACGATGACCCTGAAAAACGGTTGCGGCCTAAGCTGGGATACAAAGAAAAAAGTTGGTTCATTGCGACTGAACGCCTTTATGGTATCGCAGAAATTCGGTGAAGTTGATCTCTCAGGTTTTGAGATCAATTCAGAGGGCCTGATCAAGGCTGACGAAATAACCATAGAAAAGGCTATAAAATTTGGATCAGGCTTTGACCTGTATGTGGAAAAACTGGGCTTTAAACTGGCCAAAAAAGAATACAGTTTCATGTTTGGTGGAGGGTTCAGTTTTCCGAGAATCGGTATTGATCAGCTAAAAGGTAGTGTTGAATTGGCTCCGGGGCCAACCGTAAGCGTCAATTTCGAGGAAGCTAAGATACATTTCGATAAAGGTCCTGTTTCATTCGACGGTGAGTTCCATTATTCTGCCAGTGAATTTAAAGGTGACTTTACGATTGGTATTAAAAAAGTTATTGAGAATGGTATTGAGGGAATGATTGTGGTTGGAAATACCAAAGATGATAAGGACATTGATTACAGTTACTGGTACACACAACTCACTATTGGAACCAAAATTCAGGTTCCGCAATATGGTTTTTCAGTTCTGAAACTTGGAGGAGGACTGGGATACAACTATAATCCGCCAATCGGAGAGCAGGAAGGATCGCCTTCGCACAATGATGGTTTCTCTTTTAAAGCGATCATGGGACTGGGAAACATTCCGGGCGGTGAAGTCTTTAACAGTAATCTTGAAATGGTGTTGGTTCCGGGTAAATTCTCTTTGTATGGAAAGGTTTGGTTGCTGAGCCAGGAGGATGCCTTGTATGGTGACGGCCAGATGAACCTGATGTGGGATCCGAGAGTACAGGTAGATGGCTATTCACGTATGTTTATAGGCATTCCAAATGCCGAAGGAAAGATATTGTTATTCAATGGTAAAATCAACTTCCTTTTTGCTGCAAATGATCCACATATCTGGAGCGACAAGCTGGAGGGTTCTGTTTTACAGGTTATCAAGGCTGAAGGTTTAATCGACGTTACGAAAGAGCACTTTAAACTTAAAGGTGAGCTCGGTTATGAATTTAATAAAACAATTGATCTTGCCGTTGTTTCAGCCATCGTTGATTTGGCAGTGAAAGCTAACATGGATGTTCTTTATGTGGTTGATACCAAATCGCTTGATGCCAGCGCTGAATTTCACGGACATTGGAATGTGGATCTGGATACACCCATGGGAACGGCTGATATTATTTCCGGTCGTGTGGATTTGGGACTGAGCCTGAAAGCGAATCCTTCTTTCCTTGAAGTAAAAGGTAATGCCGGTTTCAGTTACGATGTTTGGGTGTACGATGGTGATGTGGATGTAGATGTTACTTACAGAGTTAATTTATAGAATATGACAGAAATTAAGTGGCATATCCGACTTTTGATGTTGACCGTTACTGTTTTGTTGACGGGAATGGTGTCTGCACAATCTCCTCCAGTTATATCATTTGTAAATGAAGATGGTATATACCTGAGATGGCAGGGACAACCCTCCGTGGGGCTGGAAGGGTATAATGTTTACCGGCAGTCTGGAAGCAGCACTGAATGGGAGTTACTAACAGAAACACCATTGCAGCTGATAACTGATAATGCAACTATACGTGAAATAGCCGGATTTAAAACCGGTATGTTTCTGCAGCTGTTCGGAATAAATGATATTAACGGCGGTATCACCCAGGAAGCTTATCAGAATCTGCTGTCTGACCCAAAGGCTGTATCATTTATGGAAGTCATGTGCCTGGTTAACCCGAAGCTGGGATATCTCTTGGGTGAAATATACGTGGATTCAACGGTTGTCTCAGGTGAAAGATACAATTACAGGATCACTTCGGTCATCAATGGTTTTGAAAAGGAAATAGGCTTAACACCTGCGATTAACCCTGATAAGTATGATGTTGTACCGGAAGTAAGTGGTCTGGAAGGGAAGGGACTGGACGGTATGAACCGGTTACAGTGGGATCGCAACAGGGAATTGCTTTCTTCAGGGAACCTGGTAACGTACCGGTTGTTCAGATCAGACCAGTTGCTTGGAAGCTATCAACAGGTGAATTTTTATGGCATTTTGCCGGTTCGGGTCAATACAGATGTGGAAGGAATTGTGGCAGAAACGGAGGAGTATCTGGATAAATTCCTCACGTATGGTCAAAGTTACTTTTACTACGTTAAAGGTGTAAATGCATTTGGTATAGAGAGTGAACCCGGAGTAACTGTCCGTGTTACCACCGGCGCAGATGTGTTACCGGATCCGCCACTTAATTTACGGGCCGGTTTAATGGGCATGAACCTGAAGCTGGCATGGGACGGTAGAAAGGATATAACAGGGTATGCCATATACCGATCATTGCAAAAGAAATCTTCATACGAAGCAGTATTTGAATCGCCGGCTGCAGAAAATCCATTCTGGATTGATACGGACATTGATCGGGAAAACACTTATTTCTATTATGTGGTCAGCCTGAATCAGAACAGTAGAAGTGAACCCTCTGATACGCTCGTATTTACGTTTTATGATTTAAGTCCACCTTCAGCACCAATGAATGTTGTGGCTGAATCCGATTCAAACGGAATAACTATTAGATGGACACCGAACAATGAATCTGATATAAAAGGCTATGAGATAGAGCGTGCAGCCGATGATGCATTTACTTCGCGAATGTTACTGAATACATTTGCAATAGCCGATACGTTTTATCTGGATAACGTGTCACAGCTTTCTCAAACAACCTATGGCTATGTGGTTTATGCGGTGGATTCCCTGGATAACCGTTCCTTACCTTCTGAAATGGTGAAAGCACGGATGCCTGATATTGTGGCTCCTCAGGTTCCCATCATAACAGGACTGACCCGAAACGGTAATCAGGTACAATTAAGCTGGACCAAAGCTGTTGAGGATGACCTGGCTACTTATCGAATCTTTATGGCGATGGATGATAATGAGATGGCGCAGGCCGGAGAAACAGTGGAATCCCCATTTAAAACTGAAATACAAAATTCCGGTAAATACAGGTTTGCTGTCAGGGCTGTGGATGAAGCCGGTAACCAAAGTCCGATGTCTGAAGTTTTCACACTGACGTATAATACTGATGAATTTCCGCCGGCACCGGTTGGCTTGAGCGCGGTATTGAATGACGATAATCATGTGATTATATCCTGGCAACGACCTGATTATAAAGATATAAAAGGATTCTACCTTATGCGGACTGATTCTGCAACAGGAAATGTACGGGATATAGGACAACTTTCTGCTGAGAGCATGGAATTTACGGATCGCTCTGTTAAGAAGGGCAATGCATACCGGTACATGCTGAAAACATACAACTCCAGATGGTATTTCAGTACACCGGAATATGTAGAAATTGAAATTGTTAGAGAAGAAGAATGAAAGGCCGTTTTGTCCATAAAATGAACCTTCTGGTTTTGACATTACTGTTAATACCATGGGGGACATTTGCTCAGTTTGAGCTGGACTGGCCTGAAATTCCTACAACATGGAGGGGGTTAAAGGAAAGCGTTGAGATATCGGGAAGCATCAATTCCAGGCTGACCTTCTATTCGGCCAGTCAGAATTTCGCAAGACGTCCCGGATTTAATTTTAACGTGTATGGGAGACCGACATTCAGTGTGAATGGACTATACATCCCAGTAGATTTTTCTCTTGGAACCTATCAGAGCCGTTTGCGGCAGAATTTCAACCGGCTGGGTATCAGTCCTGAATATAAATGGGTAAAGCTGCATTTTGGAAATACAAGTGTTAATTATTCACCGCTGGCCCTCTCAGGGCACCGATTCCTGGGAATGGGAGTAGAACTGACGCCCGGTAAATTAAGATTCGGCTTTAACTGGGGACGGTTTAACCGCAAAATTGATCCTTCGGATTTTCAGGGTAATGCAACAGTTATTCCGCAATATACCCGAAAAGGTTTTGGTATAAAACTGGGGTATGGCACAGACAGGAGTTATGTGGATCTGATCATTTTTAAAGCCAAAGACGATAGCAATTCCATCAACAGGTTGAATCCTGCATTACGAACTACACCAGCTGAAAATGCGGTGGTTGCAGTATCCGTAAAACAAACCTTGACAGAGCGGTTATTATTCCATTTTGATCTTGGGTTCAGTGCCTATACCAATGATATTACAGCCAGTACATATTCGGGCGGGGTTTTTTCCCCGGTAAAAATTCCCGGGCTTTTACTGAAAGAAAGAACAACCACACAGTATCTGATGGCTCTGCAAACCAATATGGCATACAAGCTCAATGATTTTAAATTCAGCATACGAGAAAAAGAAATTGATGTAACTAATGTTTTACTGAAGTTGTCATTCGACCGCATAGAACCGGATTACATGAGCATGGGGACGTACTTTTTCAAAAACGATGTACAACAGTTAAAGTTATCTGCTGCATTTAAAGTGCTGAACCAAAAATTATCGGTCCGCTTTCCCCTTGGATTTGAATGGAACAATGTGCTGAATACCAAACAAACCAATAACCGCCGTATCATAAGCGGACTATATATGAATTATATCCATTCAAAAGATATGATCTTTAACTTTAGTTTTTCAAATTTCAGCACAAAACTTACCCGCGATGTAGCACCAACATTGGATACC
This sequence comes from Quyinboa sediminis, assembly GCF_042219855.1. Lineage (NCBI taxonomy): Bacteria > Pseudomonadati > Bacteroidota > Bacteroidia > Bacteroidales > Quyinboaceae > Quyinboa > Quyinboa sediminis. The sequence goes on from NZ_JBHJHP010000001.1 coordinate 252,109, forward strand.
TTGCTGGTTAACCAGGTTAACAGACAGCTGGGGTTAAGAACTATGTATAAATTCATGTATAACGAAAAGGAACATACATCTACAGTCATGCTAAATTATATGTCTGGAATGAATATCAATGAGCTGACAAAAACCAAAACACTATCCAGTGTCACATTCTGCCTGTCGGATCAGTTCGATATTGATTGGCAGGAACTAACTTTAAATGCAGGTATTAGCATGAATCGATATGTATTGCCTTTTTTTACTACGACGCGTATAATTCCCGGGATTGGTGCAAGGAGAAATTTCATGAATAATAAGCTGCATGCTGGGTACAATCTTTCACTGGTGCTGACAAGCGTTAAAAATGGAACCGGTAATTTTGGTATCAGCAACAGTGTTTCAGCTTCCATGCAAACATTTAAAAAGCAAAACCTGTCCCTTAACTTTTATTTTCTTCAGAACCTTGGACAAAACCGTTCATTTTCCGAACTGATGGGTGAGTTCAGGTACAGGATTATATTATAAAGAAATACAGTAACATGTTTTAGGGAGGTATATACTTCATACAAGTTCTATCTAATAACCATCGCAGATCGTCGGATCTGTTTTGAAAGTAATAGACTTATTCGAGAAACATCATTTATGCATAAAGCGAAACTCCCACAATTGCTTTTAAATGGATAAGGTTAAATAACCTTTTATAAACCAATAAGGATAAACATTCGCGGTAAACTGTTTGTTTTTTTTTAAGAATGTCGGGTCAGACGACTTTACGGCAACATATCACGCATTACCCCATACCCTTACAAATATATCCTTCATGAGCGATAAAAAGCAGACGACACAGATCAGTACGGAAGAACCGGATAAACTCAGAGGTAAATCCTTTTCTGGTGAAGAACCCGGCGGCAAGGCTTTATGGCTGGCTGCGTTAACCGTACTTGGCGTTGTCTTTGGTGATATTGGTACGAGTCCCTTGTATGCGCTTCAGAAATGTTTTAGTGGCCATGGTTCCGTTGCATACGCACCTGAAAATATTCTTGGATTGTTATCGCTTATTTTCTGGTCGCTGGTTATTATTATTACAGTGAAATATATTGCCTATGTCATGCGGGCTTCCAACGAACGGGAAGGCGGTATTCTGGCTCTGATGGCTCTGATTGAACCAGCGCATCCCAAAGACAGAAGAAAGAGAACCTGGCTGATTGTATTGGGTGTTTTTGGTGCCGCACTTTTGTATGGTGACGGTATGATAACTCCGGCTATATCTGTATTGTCAGCGGTGGAAGGTTTAAAAGTGATCAATCCGGGTTTTGAATCGTATGTAATTCCGGTAGCCGTTATTATCCTCGTTTTGTTGTTCCTTTTTCAGAAGCAGGGAACAGCAAAGGTAGGATCTCTGTTTGGACCGGTCATGATGATTTGGTTCCTTGTCTTGCTGGGATCCGGTATCGTAGGGATGACAAAAGACTTTTCTGTGATCAGAGCTCTTAATCCGGTTTACGCAGTACGCTTTTTTCTTACTGCAGGTTCTGAGAGTTTTCTGGTATTAGGTGCCATTTTCCTGGTGGTTACAGGAGGGGAAGCGCTTTATGCTGACATCGGGCATTTTGGCAAGAAGCCAATCCGGCTCGGGTGGTTTCTACTGGTTATGCCTGCTTTGGTCATTAATTATTTCGGCCAGGGTGCTGTGTTGCTGAATAATCCGGATCTGGCCGGGAAGCAGGTATTTTACTATATGTTACCTGACTGGTCCATTTATCCGATGGTTATCCTGTCAACCATAGCCACAGTCATTGCATCACAGGCTATTATATCGGCATCTTTTTCACTGACACGACAGGCAGTTATATTGGGATATCTGCCACAGTTAAAACTGCTTCAGACCTCATCAAAACAATCCGGTCAGATATATATCCCGGGTATAAATTTTATGCTGATGATTGCAGCAATAGGTCTTGTTATCGGATTCCGTAAATCTGTTAATCTGGCTGGTGCCTATGGTGTAGCCGTCAGCATGACAATGCTGATAACGACGATTCTGATGTTCAAGGTTGCCACTGAAAAGTGGAAGTGGTCACTGGCTTATGTAATTCCTGTTACCCTGTTTTTTATATTGATCGATATATCATTTTTAACCTCTAATATGTTTAAAATTGCCAGAGGAGGATATTTCCCTATCATTATAGGGATAACAGTATTCACGCTTATGATGGTTTGGCATACAGGAACAGCCAGGATGGTTCCGGTAGGAGGAAAGAAGCAACGTTCACTTAAAACATTTATTGAGAATATTAAACGAAACAAACCAGACCGATTTCCCGGTACTGCTGTTTTCATGACCAGTGAAATAGAACAGGTTTCACTGCTTATGATGCGTTACCTGGAATTTTTTAAAGTGTTGAATGAAAAGGTCATTCTTCTGAATCCTGAAATTATGGATGAACCCAAGGTGCCTCCTGAGAAAAGGGTGGAAGTTGAGGATCTTGGTAGTGGCATTACAAAACTGGTGGTACATTTTGGATTTATGGAAAACCCGAATATTCCGAATATCTTGAAAAACCTTGAAATTTCAGGAAAAAAGATAGAACTGGATCAGATTGTTTATTACATTGAGTATCCTCGTATGGAATACGGTGGTAAATGGAACCGCAAGAAATTTATCGCAAAACTGTACTCATATATGGCCAGAAATGCAGCTAATCCGGTCTCGTTTTTTAAAATTCCCTACAACCAGGTACTTGAAGTCGGCGTAAGGGTATACATTAAGTAAACCTGAGTGAGAATATATGATTTGGATCAGGACAGAGGTATATTGAACCTAAATTCAGATCCTTCGCCAACGGTACTTTTCATATGTATACTGCCATCATGCAACGCTATAAACTCTTTGCACAACATGAGTCCAAGTCCGGTACCTTTTTCGTTCTTTGTTCCTTCAGTGCTCTCAATTTCCTGACTGTTAAATATCCGGGTCAGTTTTTCCGGTTCAATACCCGTTCCGTTATCTTTAACATATACGATGACCTGCCTTTCTTTGCGTTCAGCCTTAATATTTACAACACCGTTTTTCCCGGTAAACTTTAATGCATTGTTCAGCAGATTTATCAATACAATCTGCAACAGATTTTTATCTGCATTAATAATCATACGTTCTTCAGGTTCTACATAAACGCTGATATTCTTATATGCTGCATGGTTTTCAGACATGTTTTTTACTTCCTTCATCAACAATGTTAAATCAAATTCTTCTCTGAAAAGCTTTATCCTTTTTTGTTGTGAACGCGACCAGTTAAGTAGGTTTGATACCAGCTGAAACGCACTTTCCGATGTTTGCTGTATTATCTGCCCAGTGATTTTCGCCCGTTCTGGTCTGTTGTTGTTGAGATTTTGCATTAAAAGTTCACTGGAACCAATCAGAACATTAAAGGGACTTATTAGATCGTGGGAAATGATGGAAAATATTTTATCCTTTGTCTGATTCGATTTAAGAAGTTCTGAGCTTAAGCGGCTGATTTTTTTACTTCTCATGTAAAGGATTATGGAGAGTACAACCAGAATTATTATGAAAAGAGCCGCATAAATCTGTATCTTTTTCTTCATTTTTATATTTTCCTTTGCCGCATTTAGCTGTTCAGTAATCATGAACCGGTCCTTGATGTCTTTCAGATTCGTAAACTGAAGGGCATTAAATACAGAATCATATACTTCAACATAATTCTGGTAATTCTGTGCTGATTCACGATACTTTTTTTGTTGTTCAAAATAATTGCCCCGGGCTTTATAAACGTTGAGAATGTCTTTGGCAATTTTTGACTTTCGCGCATTTTTCAATGCGTCATTCAAATATCTTTCTCCTTCTTTTGTTTTTCCTTCCAGAGCCATTGTCTTAGCCATTCCTAACTGGCTGTCTATCTCACCCGAAAGGTTTTGTCTGGATTTGCAAAGTTCAAGTGCCTGACTAAAATAGCTGCCGGCCGAATCAGCAAGCTCCTTTTTTAAAAACACATTGCCCATGCCCTGCATGGAGTAGGCCATAAAGTTGACATTGTTAATTGCCTGATTCTTTTGCAGAGCATACCGGTAATATGATAGTGCCTCATCTGTTTTATCCATGAGAAACAAAGTGTGTGCAAGTTCCAGATATGCCGATGCAATTCCAACAGAATCCTTTAGTTCTCTGCGTAAACTGATAGCTTTGTTGAAATAACCAAGTGCCGTTGTATAGTCTTCCTTCATGCGGTTCAGCTCACCCATATTGATATAACTGTATGCCATTCCCCGCTTGTTTTTAAGATTCTGGAAAAGCAGCATTGACTTTTCTGTGTATTCAAATGCATACGGAACATTGCCTATGGAATAAAAGGCATCACCCAGGTTGTTGTATAAAAAAGCTATTTCAACAGAATCCTTTACTTCAAGACAATAGGGTAAACCTAAATCGTAATATGATATAGCCTTTTGAACGTCGAATTTATAGTGCTGGTAAATGACGCCTACATAGTTATAAAGTTTGCCTAACTCTTTTTTGTAACCGTATTTTTGGGCAATTTCAATTCCCTGATTTCCATATTCTATGGCTTTGTCCGTATCTTTCTCCCGGTTTTGCCAGCAAAGTTTCGAATAGGTGAGAACCTTTTCATAATTTGTCGAGACACGTGGTTTGCCATCCGTACCAGAATTGATTGTCTGTCCACTAAGATTAAGTGTCATCAGTAGTAAAAGTAGAACTTCAACAAAATAAATTCGTAAACAGGACATAAAGAGAATAAATTTGGGATAAAGATAAAGAATTAGACGAAACAAAGTATATGTAGTTAAAAAACGGTGGGAAGTAATTATTTTACAGACCAAACATGAAAATGTTATCAGATACGGTTTAATGTTTTAACAGGGGTACCGTTTTCAGTTTTTAACTTACACGCACATGGTCATTCCAACATATTATACAATACACTGGTGCCTGTGAAATATATTTATTATTTTTAAGATCGAATTTTAAACCTGTTTGTAATGCTCTGGAATTTGTAATCGGGTTCTAAGATTTTGTAAATTCATTTAACCGGAATTTTTAATATGAAAAAGTTATTGTTTGTTATCTTTCTTCTGATTTTTTATTCTCAGGTCAGAGGTTCAGAATGGTATCTGAAACCTAACCTCCGGTATCACACACCATTAACCTATCAATCTATGCCCGGATATTTCTCGGCACAGGTATTTGTACCCGTTTATACCTTGGCTACACCGTGGACAGTTGTAGACATCAACCGGAAGTTTTCACTGGCGCACGGCTTAAGTTACGGAATGTCTGTCGGGTGCTTTTTCAATGATCTTTTAGGAATTGAAATGATGTATGATCGTTTTGGAATATCAGAGACGTACCAGTCTGATTATCCTGATATTGAAGAACCATATATTGTCGGAAAATCTGACTGGAAGTTTACTTCAAACAAACTTATAACTTCTGTGGTGTTCAGAAGGAGCTATGGTTTAAAGCATGAGTTTCTGGCCAGGGCAGGCGTTCTAATTGGAATAAACTCAATATACAAAAAGATTTATGGCAGAGGTGTTTCAAATGCTTATGATGTTAACGGAGGCATCGGTTATGGCTATAACCTGGGATTTGAATACAGGTATGAGTTACTGGACAGAATTGCAGTATTTGCAGAACTGGGTATTGAAAACCAGTTTTACAGTCCTACCTCAGCCTCACTTAGTCAGGCCAGCTATCAATTGGCCATGGTTGATATTATTGAATACCAAAAAGAATATTACCGATACAATGATCCGGTATATTATGACGTGTATTACCAGTTGAAAGAACATGTCAAATTAAACAGCTTATATGTTGGTTTCGGACTTGTATTTAAGCTAAGCGAACTCTGAAAAGTCTAAGTTTTTCCATTAATAATTTACAGCATGTTAAAAAAATGCATAATGTCAAGGCCTTTACATATCATTCTTCTGGTAATTTTATTTTCGTTTAAGTTGCATTCGCAAATTTATTTTGAAGGCTACACCGGATATTCATTTGATACAAATCCGGTTAAGGTACCTAACTATTACAGTATTAACGATTATGAACAGGCGTTTTATGACGTGACAACTTACAGTACAGGTGTCAATTTTGGAATAGGGGTGGGATATACTGTAAATGATAATATTTCTTTTGTCGTTGGAGTAAAAACCATTCAACAGAAGAACAGTTATGCCAATAATGACTGGCTCGCATTAATAGAGAATAAAGAGAAATATATACTATCGGGTTTGTATGGAACTCTTGAAACACAAAACCAATCTCTTGAAATAATGCCACAGATAGTATACAGGTTTAACGGATCAAAATTTGTACCGTATTTTAAGGCCGGGATGGAGATAGTGAATTTAAAATCGAATGTAATACATACTGAAACTGATTTGAGCTCACACGATTTTAAGGAAGTTGAATGGGAAAAGTCAGGAAAGTGGAACGCCGGATTAATTGTTAATTTTGGTATTGAATATATAGTTAACAAACATTTTTCGATCTATTCAGAGTTAATGTTTGTAAATACAGAGTATGTCTTTAGAAATTCTGAGCTGAAAAGATATGAAATAGAAAATGAGGATTTCCTGAGATTGGTTGAAGAAACAGATATAGAATTGTCGGAAGAAGAAGGCAGAACGGATTTTAGTCACATTGGTCTGAACGTAGGGGTCAGATATTATCTGAAATAGATAGATTTTGGCAGCAGTTTATTTAAGCCTTTTGTCCTTTGATTTTATAAGTTGAAACTAATTCTCAGCTTTTTAATTTTGTCCAATACCGCCTGTTCCTCATTCTGTTTTATATATTTGCAGGTATGAAACCTTACTATTTAGTACTGCTTGCTATCATTTTATTTGCTATTCCTCTATTTTCTCAGGTCGATCATTATGAAACAATTATAAAAGCTGAAGATAACTGGCATTATTTTATTGGAAACTCAGAACCGGATGCAAGCTGGAATACAGCCGGATTTGATGCTTCTGGATGGACACAGGGAAATGGTGGTATCGGATATGGAGACGGGGATGACCAAACGGTAATCCCGGCTGTGGTATCACTGTATATGCGTAGAATGTTTAATGTTGATGATAATTCCATTATTGAGACAGCAGTATTAAATATAGATTATGATGATGCTTTTGTGGCTTATCTGAATGGAACAGAAATCGCCCGTTCAGGTATTGATGGTCTTCCACCGGCATATAACCAGACAGGTATCAGTCATGAGGCTCTGATGAAAGATGGTAATCTTCCGGAAGAATTTGTGATTGATCCGGATCTTATCAAATCTGTGATAACAAATGGAAACAATGTACTGGCCATTCAGGTTCATAATACCTCTTCTGCGTCTTCAGATATGTCGGCTATTCCTTTTCTTTCAGTCGGTGTGAATGTATCGTTCAGAACCTGGACAGAAACACCGGAATGGTTTACTGAACCTACTGTATTTACCTCGTCGGACTTACCCGTTGTGGTTATTGATACTGAAGACGGGATAACAATTCCGGATGAACCCAAAATAAGCGCCAACATGAAAATTATCCGTCATGCTGATGGTTCGCGTAACAATGTAAGTGATACAGGAACGGATTATGAGGGATATGTGGGTATTGAAATCCGTGGTGCCGCTTCTTCCGGTTATCCCCAAAAACCGTATGGCATTGAAACCCGCCTTGGTGATGGTTCAAACAATAATGTAAAGATTTTTGGAATGCCAAAGGAGAATGACTGGATTATGCTGGCAAACTATAACGACAAAGTCTTCATGCGGAATACACTTGCGTTTAAACTGTTTAATGAAATGGGGCATTATGCACCCCGCACACAGTTCTGTGAACTATCACTGAACGGTAAGTATGAGGGCATTTACATCTTTACTGAACGCATAAAGCGTGATGATGGCCGGGTGGACATTGCCAGGCTGGATGAGGATGATAATGCCGGCGACAGCATCACAGGGGGATATATTTTTAAGATAGATTACTTCTCGGATCTGGACAGTTGGGCGGGTGATTATGCTCCTGTAGGCAATGAAGGTGCTACTGTGCATTATGTTTATCATGATCCGGAATACGATGAAATTACAGCAGAACAGAAAGCCTATATTCATGCTTACATCAGTTCAATGGAATCTGTTTTATACGGTAATGATTTTGCTGATCCTCGGACAGGATATTCGGATTATCTGGATGTCAATTCCTTCATTGATTATTTTATCATGGGAGAACTCACCAGGAATGTGGATGCCTATAAAAAAAGCAAGTATTATTATAAAGATAAAGACAGCAAGGATGGCCTGATCCATTCCGGACCGGTGTGGGATTACGACTGGGCCTGGAAAAACCTGATTGATGGCTGTACCATGTTTAATGCAACGGATGGATCAGGATGGGCGTATAAGATTGGCAGCATCTGTCACCCCAGACCAACACCTGCCGGCTGGATAGAACGATTGATGCAGGATCCCTTATTTGAACAGGAAGCCGCTAACCGCTATTGGTATCTCCGGCAAAATATTCTGAGCATAGATTATTTGTACCACTACATCGATTCAGTTGCATTGGTTTTAAATGAGGCGCAGCAAAGGCATTACAATCGCTGGCCAATACTTGGTATTAATGTGGGAGCACCTGAACAGGATGAACAACCAACGACATTTGCCGGTGAAATTGTCAAATTTAAAAACTGGATTGCTACCCGTATTGCATGGCTGGATAATAACATGCCGGAAGCAACCAATACTTTAAATGAGGGGCTTGTTGTAAATGATTTCGTTATACGTGTTTTTCCCAACCCTGCTACGGATTGGATCTATGTGGAATCGGATAAAGCCATTCAAAAGATTGAGATTTGTAGCATGAATGGTGCAGTTATAGGAGCATTTTCTGTAAGTAATCCTTATTCTGTAAAATGTAACTTAGAAGGTTATTCGACAGGGATATATTTAATTAGAATGGTAACAGAAGAATCCGGAATTTTATATAAAAAGTTTATTATTAGTTAATTTGATGATGCAAGATTTTTACTAAATTCGTATCGTGTTACCTGATGAGCTACATTAAAATATGGGTTTATCGCATGTTGTTAAAATTTGTTTGAATTGTTGAATGTTAAAATATCTAACTATGAAAAATTATCTGGTATTGATTTTTATGGTGTGGTTATCTGTAGTTTATGCACAGGATATAACGGATAAATCCTTATATGTTTATTATCCATTTAATGGTAATGGGCTTGACCAAAGCGGGCATGGGAATAATGCTAAAGTTGAAGGTGCTCAGTTGGCTACAGACAGATTCGGCAATAAAAACTCATGTTATCAATTAATAGGGGATGGTGACAATATTTCATTTGGAAATTCTATTAATTTATGGGAAGCTGATTGGACGTATTCCATTTGGATCAAACTGGACGTATTACCAACTGTTGTAGATGATGCTTTTTTATTGAGCTATAAATCAATAGGGTATGGGGAGGATGTGCATTTGTATGTAGATAATTTGGACAATAAAGTTAAAGCGTTTTTAAATGATGGTAATGAGAAAGTTTCAACAAATGCAATTATCGAAAAAGACAAATGGTATCAAATAATTATTACTTATTCACAATCACTGTTATCTATTTATATCAATGGAGAGTTTAAAGTTGCATCATCTTCCGGTTTCTCCGATTCATATGAAAATTCAGATTTAATGATATCAAGTATTTACAATGATGATGCTTTAAAAGGAAGAATTTTTGGTTCGGTTGACGATGTAAGGCTGTATAACAGGGTTTTAAGCCAGGATGAAGTTGATAGTTTATATGTGTTGGAATCGACAGAAAATACACCAACAAATACAAGCAATTTGAAAGGAAATAATATTCTTAGTATATCCCCGAATCCGGCATATGACCGGGTTTATGTGGAATCGGATCAGACCATACAACAGGTAGAAATTTGTACGCTGAATGGTCAGATAATATCATCATTTCCGGTCACCAATCCGCATTCGGTAAAATGTGATTTAAATAGTTTTTCGTCAGGCATGTATGTGCTGAAAATAGCCACAACAGAAAACCGGGTTAGTTACAGAAGGGTAGTGGTTACTAAATAGTATATTTTATTACTCTTTATTTTTATGTAAGTTTTTATAGATTGATTTTTAAGAATATAATCAAGTTTAAACGGTAACGTATCAAAGGATAATTTTATTAAATCAGGCCCTCATTCATATCTGCAATTTTTGTTGTGAAGCATTCAAAATGTAACAGTTATGTATCAATAGTTATTATTCTTTTTCATAATTTTAGTTCTGATATTTAACTGTTGGTTTTAATGCTGACTTTTATGAAAAGCTTTGATAAAATCATCCTTTTTGCGTTGGTGTTATCTCTTTATTGCTGTGAAAAGGTTGGACCCATCGCCGATACCACTCCTACAAAATATTATTCAGGGCCTGTTTTGCTGGATATTGATAGAATAATTTCTGATTTACCGGATGATTTAATTTTAACCATACCAACATACGACAATAGTAATCAGGTTGTACATCCTGATATTTTAATTGATACGTTTAGTATTTACATGGTTTTAACGCCGTATCCCAATGGCAATGACAAATTTGAAAATCCTTGTTTATATACGAGCGATGACGGTATAAATTTTATTCCCTACGCTAAAAATCCCATTGTTGACAAACCACCTTACGATCATAATTGTGATCCGGATATTTTTACAGATGCATCAGGAAACCTGTGCATTTATTATATTGAAACCCTGAAACCGGAATACAATAATTTGGTTCTTCTTTTTAAAAAGCGAAATCACGATGATTTTATAAAAAAGGTTTTAATTAAGTATGATTTCAGAGCAAGGGAGTCATTTATTGTTTCTCCAGCGTTTATAAGAGATCTTTATCAGGATACGTATCATTTATTTTATGTGAACCTTAGTGCTAAACCAATATTTAAAATAGAGTATCTGACTTCTGATTCCTTGCATCAATGGAATAAAAATGATCCGGTAACGGTAAATATGGCTTATCCTGATAACTTCAGACCCTGGCATATTGACATTACCAGTGACCAGGGCAAATATTATCTTTTTATAAACGGGATATTTGGTGAGCGAAACAACAATGATTTAGTTGTTTATTTAGCTGAAAGTTCAGATTTAGAGAATTGGAATATTATGGGACAGGTTCTGAACAGTAAAAAAATTCCAGACAATGATATGAATTACGTATATCGGTCAACAGGAATTATCAGGAATGATGTTATGGTAATTTGGTACTCCTATGTGACGAAACATAATATATGGAAAATGGGATTGAAAAAGTTAAGACTGCAGGATATCAAATAATTAATTCATTTTGTCTAATATTCTTTCACTATCCACAGGAAACCTTTGCGTAATTTATCTATAATTTCAAAATTCTGATATCCAGTTGTCTAAGCCGGGTGAGTCAGGGATATTATTCCCACTGCTTCCACAGAACCATCTCTCCAGGAACGACATTATCTTAGAAAATTACCGTTCAATTAAAACCAGGTCGCTATAGTTGAATGGCTGATCAGAGATAAAAGGGAAAGGCAGAATGCAGTCGGTCTATAATATCATTATCATTCCATTAATGTGATATATCATATTACTTAGTGTGTTAATCATTACTAAAAGTAATTAACTCCATGATCTAAACACATTAAATAATTGTATTGATAAGAAAATGATATCATGAAAATAGCAATTACAGGATCAACAGGTCAGTTGGGACGGAAAGTTATCAACCAACTAAAAAAAAGAATAGATACGGAGAATATTGTGGCTCTTGCCAGAAATACCGAAAAAGCCTCTGATCTGGGCGTACAGGTCCGTTTGTTTGATTACGACAAGCCGGATATTTTGAAAGCAGCATTAAATGATATAGATACACTTCTGATGATATCTGCCAGCGAGATAGGTAAAAGGGTCAAACAACACACTAATGTGTTAAAAGCGGCTAAAGAAGCAGGAATTAAGTGGATTGTATATACCAGTCTTTTAAGGGCTGATACATCAGGGATTAATCTCGCCGGAGAGCATGTAGCAACAGAAAAAGCAATCATGGAATCCGGGATTGATTATACCATTTTACGTCATGGCTGGTACACCGAGAATTATACAGGGGCACTTGGCAATGCCCTCGCTTCCGGTACTTTAATTGGCAGTGCAGGAGATGGTAAAATATCATCCGCTACACGTGAGGATTTTGCTGAAGCTGCCGCGTTGGTTATGTTAGATGAAAAGAATAAAGGCAGAGTATTTGAATTTGCAGGTGATGAGGCATATACGCTCTCAGATCTGGCAGCTGAAGTATCCGGTCAGACAGGGAGAGAAATTCCTTACAGTAATTTACCTGAAGATGAATATGCACAGGTGCTGAATCAGTCCGGTATTCCGCAGGGTATTTCCGACGCCATTGCCAACTGGGATACCAGTGCATCTCAGGGTGACCTGTATGATGACACGCATCAGCTGTCTACTGTATTAGGCAGACCGACCACTTCTTTGTCGCAGGCTGTTAATGATGCTCTCGAAGAAAATAAATAATATAAACAGGTAAGAATAAAAATTCTTTTCCTAAGCGGAAAAGGATTTTTTTATGTTGAATTTAAAATTATAACTTACTGATAATAAATTATATACGTGTTATTCTGATCCGTTTGTTGAATTGATTTACACCGGTCTGTAAATATTCACCGTATTAACGAAATAACCGATAGTATTTAAACTATTTTCTGATCCGGACCGGTTTTATAAGGTTAAACAGATCGGGTGTTGTAGAATTCAATTGTTTACCTTTCTTCAACCTTCCTCAACAATTCATCTTCCAGCTATGTTATATCATGTAACTTTAATGCATAATTCCCGTAACTTTACATGTAATCATCACAAACACAAATAACATGAGAAAACTAATCACATTTCTTTTTCTGCTATCCGTTTATGGTATGGCTCAGGCACAAATCAGTGCAAGTTTAATGCAACATCCTGATGTCTCAGACAATCAGGTTTGTTTTGTTTATGGAGATGATGTCTGGATCGCACCAAAGACAGGCGGTACAGCTACGCGTCTGAGTTCTCCCGAAGGTGCAGAGAGCTATCCCCGTTTTTCACCCGATGGTAGTATGATTGCCTATACAGCTAATTATCAGGGAAACAGCGATGTCTATGTCATTCCGGTTAAAGGTGGAATACCCAATCGTTTGACTTATCATGGTATGGCAGATGTTGTGCTGGGCTGGACACCGGACGGAAAATCTGTTTTGTTTGCTTCTTCACGTGAGAGCGGCAGACAAAGATATGCACAATTTTACACCATCCCTGTTGCCGGTGGATCGCCAATAAAACTGCCCGTTCCTTATGGATTCTATGCTTCGTTTTCACCGGATGGAAAGAAAATAGCGTTTACAGATATTTCACGCGTGAACCGAAACTGGAAACGTTATCGTGGAGGTATGGCACCAGACATTACTGTATTTGATCTTAGCACTTATGCTTCTGAAAATATAACAAATAATGACGCAAACGATGAATTGCCCATGTGGGTAGGTAATGCCATTTATTATATGTCAGATGCAGGGCCAAACAAAAAGAATAATATCTGGAAATACGATCTGGCCTCAAAAAAGAATACACAGATGACACATTTTAAAGATTATGACATCACTTTTCCGGGTAACAGCAATTCCGACATTATTTTTGAAGCCGGAGGGCAGCTCTATCTTTATAATATGGCATCAGAAAAAACCAATGAACTAAAAATAAACCTGGTTTCTGATCAGCGGGAATTGATATCACAACTCAAAAAAGTGGATAAATATACGCAGTCCGCGACTGTATCTCCCGATGGAAACAGGGTAATTGTACAGGCCAGGGGAGAATTATTCGACCTGCCTGCTACGGAGGGCTTCGTATCCGACCTGACGCAAACACCGGGAGCAGCCGAACGTAATCCTTCATGGTCGCCGGATGGAAAAACACTGGCCTACTGGAGTGATGCTTCAGGTGAATATCAGCTGGTATTACGTGATATGACCGGAAATAATGAAGCCAAAACAGTAACCAGTTTCTCAAATGGTTTCCGGTATGATATTTTCTGGTCACCCGACAGTAAAAAGCTGGCGTTTATAGACCAGGCCATGAACATATGTTACTACGATGTTGAATCTGGTAAGGTAGTAAAATTTGATAGAGGTAAATACATGTATGAAGGAGGTTTGCGCAGCTTCAGGGTCTCGTGGTCACCCGACAGCAAATTGATGACCTATTCACATAGCGTGAATAACCGCTTACTTACGGCTGTTTTTCTGTATGATACCGAAAACAGTAAGCTTACTCAACTGACCTCAGGTTATTATGCTGATGCCAATCCGGTATTTAGTGCTGATGGCAAGTATTTGTTTTACAGTACCAACCGTTCATTTGATCCGGTCTATTCCGATTTGGATAATACCTTCATCTATCCAAATTCGACTCAGGTGGTTGTTGGTACATTAACAGCCGATGGGGAATCAATTCTGGCTCCTAAAAATGATGAAACCAAAATAGAAGAGAAGAAAAAGGAAAGTGAAGAGAAAGCGGATAAATCTAAAAAGGACAAAAAAGGTGAAAAGGAAGAGGCAAAAGAAGACAAACCTGAACCAGTAAAAATAGATACCGAAGGTTTCGAAGATCGTGTCGAGGTTCTGGATATTAAACCGGGAAACATAGGAAATTTGTCTGCTGTGGATGGTAAACTTATTTATGTACGATATCCTAATGCCGGAGCTCCTGAAGGCGAAAAACCACAGCTGAAGTATTACGACATCAAGGAACGGGAAGTTAAAACTATAGCTCCACAGGTATCTCAATACAGCTTAACGGCAGATGGTAAAAAAATGCTGGTTTCGCAGAATGGAAAAATGGCCGTTATTAATGTTGGTCCTGATCAGAAGATTGAAAAGACTGTACCGACCCAGGATATGGCCATGGAAGTAGTACCTAAAGAAGAGTGGAGACAGATATTTACGGATGTTTGGCGCATTGAACGTGATTTCTTTTATGATCCGAACATGCATGGGGTGGATTGGAATGCCATGAAAAGCCGGTATGGGCAGTTGATTGAGCAGGCCAATTCCAGGAATGATGTTAACATCATAATCGGAGATCTGATTGCAGAACTCAATGCATCACATACATATAATGGGGGTGGTGATATAGAAAGAGCATCTCAGATGAACGTTGGTTATCTTGGGGCTGATCTGAAAGTTGAAAACGGTGCATTTCGCATTAAGAAGATCATAACCGGTGCGCCATGGGATATTGAGGTCCGTTCTCCTCTGGATCAACCTGGTGTAAAAGTTAATGAGGGCGATTATATTCTGGCAGTAAATGGTCAGAAAACAGATGTCAATAAACCAATATCGGCAGCATTTCAGGGCATGGCTGGTTCAACCGTTCAACTTACTGTTAACAGTGAACCAAATATGAAAGATGCGAAAAAAGTGCTGGTGAAACTGTTAAGTGATGAAACACGTTTGCGTCATCTGGCATGGATTGAGAGTAACCGCGAAAAAGTAGATAAAGCAACGGATGGTAAAATCGGGTATGTTTATGTACGCAGCACTGGTGTGGATGGACAAAATGAGCTGATTCGTCAGTATTACGGACAAATAGCAAAAGAAGGCTTTATTATTGATGAACGTTTCAATAGTGGAGGCCAGATCCCGGATCGTTTTGTTGAACTGCTGAACCGTAAACCCCTTGCATTTTTTGCTGTAAGAGATGGTAAAGACTGGCAGTGGCCACCTGCCGCCAATTTCGGACCCAAAGTGATGCTGATTAATGGCTTCAGCGGTTCCGGTGGGGATGCCTTCCCTGATTATTTCCGAAAAAGTGGTTTAGGTCCGGTTATCGGAACAAGAACATGGGGTGGTTTAATCGGTATCAGTGGTGCACCTGCCTTAATCGATAACGGAAGCATTACCGTACCAACATTCCGTATGTATGATCCGGATGGTAAATGGTTTAAAGAGGGGCATGGTGTTGATCCGGACATAAAAGTACCACAGGATTATCAGAAACTGGCAAAAGGTGACGATGAACAACTCGATGTTGCCATTAAGGAAGTGATGAAGCGGCTCAACAGCACTGATAATTTTAAAGCACCGGAACGACCGGCATACGAAAAAAGATAAATTCAACTTTTTATATAATTTAAAAAGCAGGACGAGCAAGGTCCTGCTTTTTTTATACAAGACTCTTTGCATATAAGTATCAGAATTATTTTTCAGTCGTTACATATTTTTGGTCCTGTAATTGATATCGTCTGAATAAGTGATTTCCACAAGACACTGAATTTATGTTGTGGTTCTCGATGTTTGACCAGCTTTTATCTTAATCATACAGCGTTGAAAGGTCTGATCACCTTGGTTCAGACTAAAAAGTGAATATTTTAAAACACCTTCAACCTGTAAATTCACACCTTCATCTTATCATATCACACTTCCGGCATCTTAAGTTTTACGCCTCTTTTCGGGCGATATACTTTTGTTTCATGAAATCACAACACTTAAAATTTAAAAACATGAAAACAAAAGGAACAGTATTAATAATGCTTATCGTATTATCATTAAGTTGTTTTGCTCAGGAATCGGAAAAAAGATTTGGTATTGAACTGAACAGTGGCGCATCTGTGTCCATCAAAAAAACGGATGATGTAACATTCAATCCGGGATTTGGTTTTGAGGGAATACTGCATTACAGGTTTTTGTCTCATCTGGGTGTTTATGCAGGATGGGGATGGAACCGTTTTGGCTCAGAAATGTCATTTGCAGGAAACGATGTGTGCTTTGAAGAAACGGGATATGTGATGGGGCTGAACTTTAAACATCCATTGGGAAAGTCAAAGATGGATTATTATTTACGGGCTGGTGCTCTGTATAATCATATTGAAACTGAGAATAACGCCGGGGATATTATTAATGACACCAAACATGGATGGGGTTATCAGTTGGCTGGTGGCATAGCCATTCCTTTTGGAAACAACTGGAGTTTTACACCCGGACTTAAATTTAACTCTCTCGTAAGAGATACGGAGTTTGAGGGCGATCCCAAAACACTTTTTTATCAATATGTTTCAGTTCGGGTTGGTGTAATTAAACAGTTTTAATTTTTGAAGTGTGAGGACAGTTTGATATAACCGGCAAATTGTCCTCTCATATTTATTCACGGATTAACCAATAAAAGTACAGTTATGAAAAAATATAGTTTTATTTCGATTATATGCATTATTCTGCTCATCTCTTGTGAGAAGGAGACTAATATACGATTTGGATTTGATTCCCGCATTGACAAGTCATCAGAAGGTTTGGTAATAGCCGACATTTCTGACGGTGTTGATCATATTATGCTTAAAGGTATTTTAAATCTTTCAGAAGGAGAAGCTGAAGTTACGCTTTTAAACAGTTATGGAGACATCGTTTATTCATCCATCATAAAGGCACCGGAACAATGGTCGGTGGAAGAAGCTTTTGCTGCCCGACCAGGGTACTGGAAGCTGAAGTATAAAAGCCATAATGGGATTGGTGAAATAGATTTACACTTGTGGAAATACTGAATTAGGATAAAAATTATTCAGGGGCAGTTTAATTTATCATAGCATTATATTCTGCAATACATTTTATACTTTTGAAAATAACGCACAGTTGAAAAGACTCACATGCTTTTTAAACAGGTAAACAGTATATTCCCCTTTAAGCGCCTTTTAAAGTTCTTATTAGGCATTGCTGTTGTCATTCAGCTTATTGTGATTCTGTATAATCATATGAGTGGTTATTTTATTCTGGATGGTTATTGGCATTTTGTCCGAAGACTTTTGAGAGGAACGTCGTTAAGTCTGCTTGCCGGTTTCTTAATTGCATATCCCGATCTATTCGTGATTGAATACCTGAACAGAGTCGCGCCATGGGGAAAGAATATATTTAAACGGATTCCATTGCAGTTGATACTGTCGTTATGTACCTCGGCGGTTGTAGCAATATCGGTGACTTTGTTTGCACACTGGATTAAGCCTTACACTGATCATGCAATTGTAAGTATTGTTTTTACTAATATACTGATCTACGCCGTGGTCAATATTGTTGTTATGGCAATTTTTGAAGGATGGATACTGTATATTGAACGAACGAAGGCAAAACAAATGGCAGACAACCTGCAGACCGAGCTTTCCCAGATTAAATTCGAAGTGTTGAAAAGCCAGATTAATCCACATTTTATGTTTAACAGTCTGAATGTACTATCAGGATTAATGAACAGGGATGTGACAAAAGCACAGCAGTTTATTGATGAATTCTCTATGATTTATCGTTATGTACTGGAGACTATTGAACAGCCGGTTGCTACATTAGGGAAAGAACTCGAGTTTATGCGATCTTATCTTTTTTTACAACAAATCAGGTATGGAGAGAATTTAACCTATTCTGTAGATATAAGTGCCGGACTTATGGACTTGTTTCTTCCACCCCTTTCGCTACAGGTTGTTTTGGAAAATGCCATGAAACATAACATTATTAATGAATCAAAACCGCTACATATTGAAATAACAGATGATGCCTTAACCTTGATAGTAAAAAATAATTTGCAACCAAAGATTTCGAAAGGTGTTTCAACCGGACTGGGTTTAAAAAATCTGGTAAAACGGTATGCCTTAATCAGTAATCTTGAACCTGAATTTAAATTGGATAGTAACCACTATATTGCCAGACTACCATTAATAAAAACTGAACTCCATGAAGGTACTTATCATTGAAGATGAACATTTCGCAGCCGAAAAACTGGAACAAATGGTATTGGAAATTAATCCATCCATAAGTGTTGCTGCAAAAACAGGTTCTATAAAAGAGTCCGTCAAATGGTTAATGAATAATTCTGTTGATCTCATTTTTCTGGACATCCAGCTATCCGATGGTATCAGCTTCAGTATATTTGAGCAGGTAATGATAAATACGCCGGTAATTTTTACAACGGCTTATGATCAGTATGCCATTAA
Organism: Quyinboa sediminis; assembly: GCF_042219855.1. Lineage (NCBI taxonomy): Bacteria > Pseudomonadati > Bacteroidota > Bacteroidia > Bacteroidales > Quyinboaceae > Quyinboa > Quyinboa sediminis. The sequence goes on from NZ_JBHJHP010000001.1 coordinate 271,174, forward strand.
AGCATTTCAACTCAACAGTATTGCTTACCTTCTAAAACCGATAAGGAGAATTGAATTAGAGGAGAGTCTGCAAAAATATCAAACACTGAAATCTGCTTTCTCCATCGATTTTGAAACGTTGCTGGCAAATATTCAAGGCAGGGAGCCAGATTACAAAAAGCGGTTTCTTATCCAGCTTGGTGAAAAAATACGAAAAGTTGAAATAGGAGAGATTGCCTATTTTTTTGTGCTTGAGAAAGCGGTTTATCTGAGAACTTTTCAGGGTAAATCCTATCCTGTCGATTATACATTGGATAAACTGGAAAGTCTGATTAATCCTGAGAAATTTTTCAGAATTAACCGAAAGTATATTGTCAGTATAGAATCGATAAATAATATGGTAGCTTATTCCAGATCGCGTGTTAAACTGGAATTGATCCCGGTAGCCGATGATGAACGGGATACAATTGTCAGTATTGATCGTTCCGGGGATTTTAAAAAATGGCTGAATGCATGAACGGTTGTAAAATGAATGCTTTTATCAGGAAAAATCAATCTGTTTCTGAAACTAATTTCACTGTGTAAGGCATCAACTAATTCTTAAACCAGATGAAATGAAATAGTAAGAAAAGTGTAAAAAATCTTTTATTCATATCAGCTTTCTTATTTAGCACGTTCATACTTCAATTAAACACCTTCATAACCTTTTTTTTCATGAATACTTTCTGTACGTATAATTTTATACAAGTGATTTAAAGGAATAACCATTCATTTTTTAAAACAACATGAAAGCACTTAAAAATAAACTAATTTGGATTAGCATATTAAGTGGTATAACCGGTTTACAAGCTCAGATATCAGGTTTTATTCAGGGAGATGAGAACTATACGCTTACATTGGCTTTTCACAATACGGATACTTTGGTGGTTGTGACTCCACAGGATTATCTGGTTTCTGATCAGGACAAAACAGATATAGAAAGCTATGTTTTCTGGGAACAGTATCAGAAAAGGCCTGTTTATATATACAAGTCCGAAAATGAGTTACAGCCGGATGATTTCAAGAGACATCTGCAGTTTTACGGACCATTCTGTGAGTTTAAAGATCCTGATATTCGTACTATTCCATTTAAACCGATCCCTGGTGGATTTGCCTTTAATGACGAAACTTTTAGCAGACCAAACGATTCATTCTTTTATCTGAACGATGACGCTACACGTCTGTTTACCTGTCGCAATTCAACTGAGGTTCCTCACCAGTATGCGAATCTGGCTGCAGGCTATTTCCCCCTTTATATTTTCAGAGGAACAGAATTGTATTTTAGTGGATATGGAGAATCTGTTTCGGGAAAATCGAGAATAAATGATATCATGAAAATGAGACAGTCTTACTTTCGTATAATTCAGACAAAGTATTTCAGTTTTGGATTGGCTAACGATATCTGCTCTGATTCGCTGATAGATATGAATATTGAAAATGCGGATCAATTTCTTGAAAATTTATGCAGAATTCTAAAAACAGATACAAGCCTTCAGGAGAGGATAAAGACCTACATTTACAGGAATATGACTGATCTGCAGAACTTTTTATCTATTTCACCTCATATGACTGTTTATGGGAAATCAATTGGAGAAATCAATCATCTTTCAACTTTTGATATGGCAGTATTTCAACATGAAACGGCACATACTATAATAGGAAAGAAAATAGGATTCCAGTCCAATAGTTTCTTTTCTGAAGGTTTTGCTGTGTATACCGGTTATTGTTTGGAAAATGATGGGTACGAAAACGATGTGGCATCGGCCAAAGAACATCTTGATTTGCTTACAGTTGAAAATATTACAGGTCCTGATCACCGGTTTTATGCCTTGCCCGGAATGTACCAGATATCCGGTGTTTTTACACGGTATACTATTGAAAAAACAGGAATAGATTTGTTTAAGGAAATTTATGCCTCTGAAAATATTGAAAAAGCTTTTGATCAACATGGATATCCTCTGTCATCGCTGATCTCAGAATTTCAAGATTATATTGAGAATTTAAGGTAGTTTCTTTATAATTTGATTTTGAAGTTACAACCTATCTTTTACTGCTTTTGTTTGAAAATGAGCTTTATAGCATCCCGAAATAAATTAGATCCCTTTTGGAAGTTTTAATTTCCGCTCTGTTTTTTATAACTTTACTGAACCTGAACGTTAAGTTTAATTCGATTTGGACAGGTTTTTATAAATGACACTTCATTTATTAACCTTAGTTTATCCCACAGGCTATTCGCCTGAAATAAAACGTTTTAATACTATCTGGTTCATTTGTATTTAACAGTTGATCTAAGTTGTTTCAGTGGTCACCTGTAAAGCAGTGTGATAAACATGATGTAAAATCAAAAACGATGTATATGATAAGCCAGGGGTTAAGCTTAAATATGGTCGTGATGTGTTTTAGTCGTTTTCCTTTTTAGGTTGGATAATTTTGGGGACCCGGATACCGAGTTTGATGAGAGCATAGGGGTTCAAAATTTCTTTAAGGATAAAGACGGATGATCGTAATATTCTGATAATTAGTTTAATTCAATTAATACGATAGAGATATTTATTAATAATGTTAGTTTAAATAATAAAAAAGCAATAATATGAATCTTACATTTAGTTTAAAAAAAGCACCGAATGTAACTTTTCGGTTTTTATTTCTTGTAGCAACTGTTGCATTTGTTTCGGCATGTACAAAAACAGATCCGGCTAATATTGATAGTGGCAATTGTAAAAGTCGAACGGGTAATTTAATGACAGCGGATGTCAATGGTGTTCATATTTGTACGGATATAGGCGCGGCATTATTGTTTAAGGATGATGATAACAGATTAAATATGAATGGATTATTTTCAGAAAGTAATCCTGCGGCATCCATTGATCTTGAAGTGCTGAATGCACAGAAAGGAACCGTTGATCTTTCTCAGGCGCAATACAGTACGGATGATGAATCGGAATACTACATTGTTGACAGCGAATCAGGGGAAGGTTCAGGTCAGTTACAAATTTCTGCACTTACAGAAACAGAAGTGAAAGGGAGTTTTGAATTCACAGCAATTGGAATTAACAGTAATACGGATGAACCTAATGGTGATGTTGTAAAGGTTGAAAACGGTACATTTGAGTTCCAGTATTATACAAATTAATCATTTTGAAATTCTGGATAACAACAAAAGCCTGTTGGTAATTATTCCATTAGCACCATTCTTGCAGAAGAATAAAGAACATTTCTGATTTTTAACTTGTTGTAATTAAAAACAATAGCTGTGAAAAGACGTGAATTTGTAAAAACAACTGCAGCAGCCATGGCCGGAATGTCATTGGTTGGACTGGGAACAACTGCTTTTGTAAAAAACGGGATTCCATACCGAACACTAGGAAAAACCGGTCTGAGTGTTTCACTGATTGGAGTAGGGGGACATCATATTGGTGATCGCTTCATTACTGATGAAACATCGGTTAAGCTTATCCGTGAAGCTTTAGATAATGGGGTTAATTTCCTTGATAATGCCTGGCATTACAATAATGGTAGAAGCGAGGAATTGATGGGGAAAGCTCTTTTGGACGGATACAGGGAAAAGGCAATTCTGATGACAAAGCATCATGGACGTGACCCTGAAACGGCCAGGGAACATCTGGAAACAAGTCTGAAAAGGTTACAAACGGAGTACCTTGATCTATGGCAGTTTCATGAAATAGAAAGCATGGATTCAGTTGAGAAAATCTATTCCTCAGGTGTGCTTGACTTTGTTCAGAAAAAGAAAGATGAAGGCGTTATCCGGCATATTGGATTTACCGGGCATTCCAGACCTGAAATTCACCGTGCAATGTTAGAGAAAGGATTTGAATGGGAAACTGTGCAAATGCCTGTAAATGTGCTGGATCATCATTATCTGAGCTTTACAAAAGAGATAATACCTTTGTTGCAGGAGAAAAATATTGGTATAATAGGTATGAAATCAGTTGCTTCCGGTTCCATAGTCAAAGAAGGCATTGCGAGCATTGAGGAGTGTTTACGGTTTAGCATGACCATTCCTGTTTCCACACTTGTTTCAGGAATGAATAACTTGAAACATCTCAGGCATAACATGGAAATAGCCCGTAATTTTAAACCCATGACCGAAGAAGAGATAAGTACTTTACTTGATAAAACCTTCGAACATGCTCAGGGAGGTAAACACGAATGGTATAAGGATAAAGTTTAGATTTATAAGTGATAGTGAAAAAAAAACAGCTCCCGTCGGGAGCTGTTTTTTTTGTTATTAATCTAATGCTATCTGTTTAAAACCATTTTCTGTACAGCACTGAAAGTCCCGGCACTGATCCGGTAAAAATACAGGCCTTCAGTCAGATCTTCAGCGTTGAATGGAATCGCATAAGAACCGGCATCCTGTCTGTTATTCACCAGTTGTTCTATCATACGTCCGTTAATATCATAAACCTCCAGTTTAACATGACCGGCTGTTGGCAAATCATATTTTATGAAAGTCAGATTACTGAAAGGATTCGGATAGTTTTGGTAAAGCATGAATGTTGATGGTGAGCCTGAATTTACATCATCAAGTCCCACATTCATCTCAACATGTAAAGTAAACGTCTGGGTAACGCTTCCTCCGTTTCCATCTGTAACTTCTACAACAACGGTATGTTCACCTATATCACCGGATGAAGGTGTTCCTGATATCATGCCCATGGCATCTACACTGAGGAATGTTGGGGCAGTAGTCAGATTATATGATAATTCATCCCCATTTTTATCGGATGCAACAACCTGGTACTCATATTTGTGTGTTATGACGGCCGAAGTATCCGGTTCAGATGTTATCTCAGGTGCATAGTTGTATCCAAAAATAAATTCATCTGCGCCAATATCCGGAAATGTTGCATCACGCATCTCTCCATCTATATCGGTTGTTACTTCAGTCAATGGTGTAGCTACACTGTCTATCTCTTCAGCGGTTACATGTAAATCAGTTGCAGATACGAATTGCGGATCAACTGAAATTGAATTTGCATCTTTACTGCTTGCAGCCTGAAAATCGGCCAGTGTTGCTTTGTTTGCACCCCAATATCCTACATTTGTTCCATTTGTAAAGATATCATTGTAATCACTTACTCCAATTGATGCCGCCGAAATGACATAATATGCATATCCGACGTTGCTGTTTACCAAAATGTTGTTAACGATGTTATTGTTACCACCCGCGTTGATGTAGAATGCAGTAGAATTTGCATTACCGCCGGTCAGATTAACACTGTTATTGTAAAAATTCTGATTACTGCTGGAATACAGATAAGCACTGTAGTTATTGTTTGATGTCACAAAATTATTGGCAACCAGACCGGGAACAGATTCCAGATCACTGCCTCCGTTACAGCTATACAAATTCAGGCCATAGCTGTTTGAATAAATTTTGTTTTTAAGCACTTCGATTTCACCGTTACACGTGTGCAAATACATTCCGTTTCCCGATGGTGCATTGACCATGTTATCCATAATTGAAATGTCATCTTCATACTGAACCTGAACAGCATAGTTGCGTTGATTCTGGAATTCATTATTGGATATAACAGCATTCATACTTCGGTAATTTCCATTTATTCCGGAAGTATAAATTCCAAATCCACCACCGTTAAAAACATTTCCATCAATAAGTCTGGATTTATAAAGCACTGTTTGTCCCGAAATTAATGCAGCATAAGTGCTTGAGTTTTGAGATCCGGTAAGTTTACAATTCTCCAGTTTAAAATGGTTAACACCTCCGGTAAGTGCTATATTTCTGCTATATGCTGAATTATCTGTATTTCCTGCGAATCCAAGATCGCGGAAATGAATAAAATCGGCACCATGTAAATGTAAAATATAATTGTCATTAGCATCGGTGGCATAATAGTAAAGCGTTACGTTATCTCTGTTTCCTGTTTCTGACTGTAGGATGACCGGTGCTTCCATGCCTGTTCCGGGGAAAGAGTATAACGTTTCCCTAATGTTATAATTTCCGTTTCTGAAATCAAGGAAGACTGTATCGGAGACACCCTTTACCTGCAGATCTGAAACAGCATCGGTCAGCGTTGCATAATCAGGGGTGCTACCGCCAACAGTATAATGGCCTGCCATTGGAGTCGTAGTTGCAGCATCCGGAGTAAACTCATCCGCACCAATATCAGGCGTAGATCCGTCTCTGCTTTCACCATCGAAATCCTGAGTTACTTCACTGAGGTTTATTCCCTTGCCATCCAGCCATGGCGACATGGTGTGTAAATCACTGCTTGAATTGTAGCCCGGATAAACTGAAACTGAATGAACATCCTTACCACTGTTAGACTGGAAATCTGCCAAATCATAAACGCCGTCTGTTCCCCATTCAACCAGGTAGTTGCCATTGCTGAAGTAGTTATTATAGTCCATTTCATTGACGGCTGATGCTGTCTGTATCTGAGCAGCAACGCCATAACCCATATGAACAAAACTATTGTTAACAATATTATTACCGCTTCCGCTGTAGATATAAAAACCTACAGTATTGGCATTACCGGATGTCATATTAATACTGTTATGATAGAAATTCTGGAAACTGCAATTATAGAGATAAGCACCGTAATTATTTGTTGCATTAATCATGTTATTTGCAATAAGTCCCGGTCCGGTTTCCAAATCATTTCCACCGGCACAACTATATAAATTCATGCCATAACCTGACGACTGAATTTCGTTTCTCAATACCCTGATCTCTCCCTGGCAGGTATGCAGATAAACGCCGTTTCCTGAAGGTGCACTGACCATGTTATCGGTAACCATTACATCATCTTCATACTGTATCTGAAGAGCATAATTTCTCTGATCATTGAACTCATTATTCGTTATAACCGCATTCATACTCCGGAAATTATTATTGATACCTGATGAGTAAATGCCAAAACCACCGCCGTTAAACGCATTGCCTTCAATGAGCCTGGAAGTATAAAGAACCGACTGTGCAGATATTAAAGCTGCATATGTGCTGGAATTCTGGGATCCGTTCAGCACACAATCTTCAACCTTAAAATGGTTGACTCCTCCGGTAAGCGCTATATTTCTGCTGTATGCAGAATTATCGGTATTCCCGGAGAAACCAATATGCCGGAAATGGATATAGTCTGCACCATGTACATGAATTACATAATTGTCGTTGGCATCTGTGGCGTAATAATAAAGGGTCACATTTTCTCTGTTGCCGGATTCTGCCTGAAGAATTACAGGAGCTTCCGTACCGGTTCCTGGTATCGAATAAAATGTTTGGCGCACATTGTAGTTCCCGTTTCTGAAATCCAGAAAAACGGAATCAGACACACCTTTAATAAGCAAATCTGAAACGGCATCAGCCAACGTTGCATAGTCAGGATTGCTTCCACCCACCGTATAATGACCAGCCATGGGTGTTGTATTGGCTGCATCCGGTGTAAACTCATCAGCTCCGATATCCGGTGTTGATCCGTCCCTGTTTTCACCATCGAAATCCTGGGTTACATCACTGACATATGTCCCCTTTCCATCCAGCCATGGTGACATGGAATGTAAGTCGGTGTTTGATGAATACCCCGGATAAACTGAAACAGAATGGGCATCTTTGCTACTGTTTGACTGGAATTCTGCCAGATCATAAACACCACTGGTTCCCCATTCCACCAGATAATTCCCGTTACTGAAATAGTTGTTATAATCCAGTTCATTAAGGGCTGATGCTGATTGAATCTGTGCAGCAACACCATATCCCATATGCACAAAACTGTTATTGACAACGTTGTTATTACCTCCACTGTAAATATAGAAACCCACCGTGTTCGTATTTGAGGAGGTCATGTTTACACTGTTGTGATAAAAATTCTGATTACTGTTGTTATAGCTATAAAGACCATAGTTATTTGAGGAATAGACCATGTTATTTGCGATGAGGCCGGGTCCGTTTGCAAGATTGCTTCCTCCCGTACAGCTGTAAATGTTTAAGCCATAACTGGAGGTTTGTACCATGTTTCGCAATACCCTTATTTCACCATTACATGTATGCAGGTAAATTCCGTTTCCGGATGGTGCACTGACCATATTATCGGTAACATTGATATCATCTTCATACTGAACCTGTAACGCATAATTTCGCTGATCGTTAAATTCATTATTTTTAATTACGGCATTCATGCTCCGGGTATTGCTGTTAATACCGGATGTATAAATACCAAAGCCACCACCGTTAAAAATATTGCCTTCAATAAGCCTTGAATTGTAAAGTGCCGTCTGACCCGATAACAAGGCTGCATATGTACTGGAGTTTTGAGATCCGTTAAGTTTACAACCTTCCATCTTAAAATGGTTCACACCGCCGGTAAGAGCAATATTTCTGCTGTATGCGGAATTATCAGTGTTCCCTGAAAACCCCAGATTTCGGAAATGAATAAAGTCAGCTCCATGCAGATGTAGAATATAATTGTCATTGGCATCTGTTGCATAGTTGTACAGGATGACATTATCGTGGTTACCTGATTCTGACTGCATAACGACAGGTGCATCCATACTGCTGCCAGGGATGGTATAAATGGTCTGTCGTATACTGTAATTTCCATTTCTGAAATCCAGAAATACGGAATCTGAAACACCCTTTACGAGCAGATCTGACAATGCATCGGCAAGTGTTGCGTAATCAGGACTGCTTCCTCCAACAGTATAGTGACCGGCCAGCGGAGTGGTATTGGCTGCATCGGGTGTAAATTCATCAGCACCAATGTCAGGCGTGGAACCATCACGGTTCTCACCATCATAATCCTGTGCCACATCGCCAAGGAAGGTTCCCTTACCGTCCAGCCAGGGAGTCATTGTATGTAAATCACTGTTTGAAGTATAACCGGGATATACCGATACAGAATGTACATCTTTTCCGCTGGCTGACTGGAAATCAGCAAGGTTATAAATGCCGTCGGTTCCCCATTCCACAAGATAATTGCCGTTGCTGAAATAGTTATTATAATCCAGTTCATTCACCGATGAAGCAGATTGAACCTGCGCAGCCACACCATATCCCATGTGTGCAAAACTGTTATTAACTACATTGTTGTTGCCACCACTATAGATGTAAAATCCTACGGTATTTGCATTTCCGGAGGTCATGTTAATACTGTTGTGGTAGAAGTTCTGGTAATTACTGTTATAGATATATGCTCCGTAATTATTGGATGCAGTAATCATATTATTGGCAATTAGACCAGGGTCAGTAACTAAATTACTACCACCGGTACAGCTGTAAATATTCAGACCATAATCCTTACAGTTTATAATATTTCTGAGGATCTTCTGCTCACCCTGACAGGTTTGCAAATAAAACCCATTGTCACCTGCTATGACTTCGTTGTCAGTGAGTTGAATATTATTTTGATACTGAGCATATACAGAATAATAACCGACACTGTTAAAAGTGGAATTCTGAATGATATTGGATCCACTTAAATTACTTCCATTAAACCCTTGCAGATATACGCCAATAGATCCTTCGTTGAAGGTACAATTATCGAAAAGCAGATTTGTGATAACTGTATTATTTGCGGTAACAAGATACTGACTGCCTGAAGATGTCGCAGACGCATTCCCGTTTAACACCACATTGCTCATTGTTATATGATGAGACGCATTCAGAATTTCCACGACACGTGCATAAGCAGCACCAAAAGCCGAAAGGGTAAGGTTGTTAACCGTAATATATGATGAGGCGTCCATTCGTACAACATAGTTGTCCCCGGATCCGGTAGCCGTATATGAAAGTATGACATCACCTGCATTACCTGACTGAGCCTGAAAGGTTATGGTATTTGAAGCACTTGCTCCGGATATAGCCGGTATCACAACCTGTTCGCTGTAATTTCCGGTTAAAACTTCAAAAGTTACGGCACTGCTGACACCATCGTTGGTCAGCGCACTAACGGCTGCTGAAAAAGTTGAATAATCACCACCGGAGCCAATTGTATAGGTTCCGGAAAGCTGAGCTGATAGTTTACTCGTTGAAAAAAGCAGAAAAAAGATTAGTACTAATTGGATACGAAACATGACATGTCCTCCTGTTTTTTTTTATTTGTTTCAAGGGAAAATTATTAAATGATTTGTTCCTGTAGATGAAGTATAGGCAACAATTCAGCGTTTATAAACAAAGCAGTCAGACTGCCAGGCAGAATTGTAGAAATGAATTTCATAAGGTCACAAAAAAACACATTTATAAAGTATGTTAATACATTCTGTTCTAAGCACAGTTATTAGAGGAATGATTAGCTTTATGTGGAATCATAAAACACATCAATTAGGGTCCAATATGGGTAAAATTAAATCCTTTTGCCACCCAAATATATGACAATTTTTAGTGACAATTGCAATTTTTTAAACGAAAAAAATAATATATAAAATATTGAATATGAGTTGTTTAATACGGAAATATTTCCGTATTTGAAAAATGTGACAAATTAAAATCTAAACATGCATAAATGGGTGAGAGAACAGGCTGTATATTACTTAGTTATAATAAGTTTTTTTGTGAAGGTTTTATCACCTGTAACGACAGTGCAGATATAAATTCCGGGTTGCTTTTTGTCATCAGACCAGGTAAAGATATGCTTGCCATTAACCACAGGTCCCTGATATATACTTTTTACACATGTGCCCTTCAGGTCGAAAATATTAATCTTTATGTGTTCAGTCTCCTTGGCATAATAGGCTATTTTAACCTGTCCGGTTTGTACATTGGATATACATGCCAGCTTATCAGGATTTTCAATGTCCGGATTCTGAACTGAAGTTATAAGACCGCCTGTTTCAAGTTTAATACAATCATACATTACGCCGCCCCGGTTTCCAACATTACTCATTTTGAGCCGGATAGTATTGGATCCGGTATGGAGGTTAGAGGCAGGAAATGTGAGTGTTCTTACTGTATGTTTGCCACCCAGCACAGCACTTCTGTAAATGCTGGCATCGTTGCTGAAGGTCCAGGTTTCTTTTCTTGAACCGTTTATATATACATCAATTTCCGGATTATTGGCCGCACCTGCAACTGAAGCTGTCAGGTAGGCTGTGCCACTGTAAGTACGATCCAGATTGAATTTAATATCCCAGTTTCCCTCTTTTGTTTGTGCATAATACCAGTTTTTATCCGGTGTGCTTGAACCAATTGTATATGTCAGGTTTGCCGGTGGCAATTCATATAAACCATACTGACGGATTGTATCACTGTATTTATAGCCGTCAGAAAGGCGATCGTTTTCTCCGATAGTCCATAAAAGATTTTCACGTTTTTCTGTATCCCAATCCAGTTCGCCAAGATTTACGGTTGATCCTGATAACCTTACTTTCCAAAGATAGTATTCATCGGTCACATCGCCCAATGTTGCATAAGCATAAACCGAATATTCACCGGACCGTACATTTTTAATACTGAAGTTTCCGCTTGCATCAGTTTTATCCCAGAACATATAGTCCATGCCCTGTTCATATATGTCTGATCCGGGTTGTGCCAGAACCACCTGAATACCTTTCGCTGAAACTCCCCAGGGCACTTTAATGCGTCCATTCACTGTGCAGCGATTCAGGGGATACAGATCATTTTCCAACCATGAAAATGGCCATTGGGCTTTCTGAACTGCGACCTGTGATCTGGCATCAGCCACCATCCCTTCGTGAGAGTCACCTGAATTGAGATAAATAAAAAACGGACCATATATTTTTTCATCTCCTGTTTCATAGGTCTGCGCTGAAGCACCAAAGTGTTCCCCCTGCAACATTTGTAATACCAGGGGTGTTTTTGTGGTTGTATGTACGGTGAGTTCCTGCTTCATCGGTCCACCGTTCATATATTCTGTACTCACAGGAATAGCCCAGAGGCCATAGGCATCTGACATGATGCCGTGTACACTGTCACGCACAATGTAATTTGCCCAGTTATACTTTGTGTAGATTGAACCGTCGGGAAGGGGGTAGGTTGCATCCATTATAGCATTTCCATCAACTGCTTTCATCACATCTACAGATGGCAAATATCCCTGCATGGAATCATCCACATAACCATAATCAAACTGGTTGGGATCAACCCTGTAAACCACGCGCATTTCCCTTAATCTGGTAGTCTTTGATGTTCCTCTGACAATGACATAAGAATATAAACCGTTAACACCTGATTTTAGAATAAATCCCTGTTCAACCTTAATGTTTCCGGTCGTATTGGAATAGACAACTTCGGCATAATCATCCGTTTGTTTCTGAATGCGAATACCATCGGGATTAAGCTCATAATAGGCATCCTGATCATTATAGCTGAAATAAAACTTTCCACCGTTTGAAACAAACTCATGACCATTTAATGTTATGCTGCTTACCTGTCCTTTGCTGTTAATTGAAAGCGATACAGTACCATTTGACATGGTAGCTGTACGACTGCTTTCACTGATGGTGGCAGTTACGGTAGGCTGAGCTGAAATCAGTGATAACCTGAAAAATAATAAAATAAACGGAATAAATATTTTCTGATGCATTGAATGTGTGACGTTTAATTCTTTAATGTTGATTTACATAGCCATGATAAATCCTCCGGATCATTAACCATATCGGAGGAGAATATCCGGCTTAATGTGTATTTTTTAGCTTCTTTTTTGCTTAGTTCATGACTCCATGAGACCCTGCTATTCATGCGAGAACCAGATCCGGAATTATTGTACTCTGCATAGTACGTCGTTGTGAGGTTTCCCTTATTAGACCATTCTTTCCATCCTTCAGGAGCGATATGTTTCCCCAAATTACAATGCATGAAAACTACCTTGGCATATGGACGCCAAGGCCGGCCAAGGTATGCCTTTGATACATTTGGTTCGGCGGTGAGCGAGCAGTTCAAAAAGACATAACCGAAAGGTCTGCTTTTAGGTGTACTTGCAGCTGTGATATATGAATTCGTTAAATTATGAATGGTGCAATAATTGAACACCGCTGTGGCAGCACCAAAAATAAAATCTGTAGTGCCTTCAATATAGCAGGAATCGTAATATTGTTTGCTGTTTTGACCCGCTGCGTATAAAGTGTCCTGATTTCCTTTGATGCGGCAGTTTTTGAATGTACAACGATTGCCTTCCACATGAAGGGCCACCGCCTGTCCCACACGTCCTGCTGAATTGATAATCGTAAGGTTTTCGGCATAAAAATCATCCGCTTCTACCAGAAGGGTATAAGTCATGAAGGTACTGTTTCTGCCTCTGTCTATTTTACTAAAGTAGTCCCCGTAGGTAATAATCGTGTTTTCAGCACTTTCACCGATCAGAGAGAGTTTATTATTCCATGATGGAATGCGGACCTTTTCGTGATAGGTACCATTTTTAACAAAGATTGTAATGCGTTGGGGTGGAAATGCCTTGGTGGCATCAATTGCTTCCTGGATAGTTGTAAAATCGCCGGAACCATCCTGCGCCACCACCATTTCGTACTTGTCAGCAGCGGCAGAATTTGCCAGAACCAAAACTAATCCCACGAGTGTTGCATATAACGTATTTCTCCTGAACATGGCAAGTTTGTTAGCAACTGCGAAGATAAGGGTAAGATGAGGATATTCAAAAACGCGGCGATTATTTAGAAACACTTTTAGTATGTTTTTAAGGTTTGAACAGACAAATTTTCTATCTTTAAACTCTGTTTGGATCAACTACGATTACGAAAAACTAATATTAACTTTAAAATTTAACAGATGAAAAAGATCTTATTTATTGCCGTTGCAGTATTCTCATTTGCTGTATTAAATGCACAGACATCAAAAAAAGAAACCATTGCCAAACTTTTTTCAGGCGTGATGGTGATGGCTGATGCCAATTTGGATGATCAGTTGCCTATTGAAAGCATAAATGATTTGGCGGCTCAGAAAGCTGTTAAAACCGCGGATATTACAAAAGAATCTCTGCCTGAATTATTAAAAGAAGCGAAAGACTATACTTCAGTTTTTATCACTGTCGGTAATCATACTATTGTTAAAATAACCGATCTTGATGACTGTCAGGCTTCGGGTGCATGGGGAACCTGTATGCCAAAAGGAGAGGGATATGTTCAAAAAGGTGATTTACAACCTAAAAGTGGATATATCAATTTTATAATCGGTGTTCCTGATGGTCAGAGCAGGAAAATCTTTATGTTTAAATAAATGAAACTTCAGCAGGATACTGCATTGTGATGCAGTGCAGTGATCCATGTTGACGTATTAAAGGGGAACAATCCACAGGTATTATGGTATGTTCAGGAAAGGCTTCCTGCAAAGCTTTCCTGGCTTCTGTATCTGTGGATTGATTATATACAGGCATGAGTACACTGGTATTAACGATTAAAAAATTTGCATAAGTTGCTGGTAATCTGTGACCATCTTCAGAATCAAATACCGGTGTTGCCATCGGAAGCGGAATAAGCCTATACGGTTTACCATTCGTTTGCCGGAAGGATTGCAATTGGGCCTTCATGCCGGCAAGTGCCTCAAAATGTTCGTCTGAGGGATCGGAACACTCTATGTAGGCTATGGTATCCGGCGCACAAAATCTGGCCAGAGTATCTATATGGCTGTCTGTATCATCTCCCCGAAGCCAGCCATAATTGAGCCATAAAACACGCTCTGCTCCCAGTGAATTTTTCAGATATTCTTCTATTTTTTCCTTCGGATACGTTGCATTTCTTGTTTTAGCCAGTAAACATTCTGATGTGGTCAGGATCGTACCTTTTCCATCAGATTCTATGCTGCCTCCTTCCAGGATGAAGTGATTATGATCCTCATAGGTTCCATTTGCAAAGACATGTCCTTCAAAAACAGTTTGATTGATCAGATTATCATCGGTAGCATTAAATTTATCCCCCCAGCCGTTGAACCCGAAATCGAGGAACACCGGGGTGTCGTTTTCCAGAACAGTGATAAAGGCATGATCACGGGCCCAGGTGTCATTGAGCTCCGCCCTGACGAAAATGAGTTGGTTCGGATCGCAATGAGAAAGGAACGATGCTGTTTTTACCGGATCACGACAAACTACGAGAAGTTTAACGTGATCACTAATAACTTTTGCTACATTCTGATAACATTTTGTGACATCTTTCAGCATGTAATTCCAGTCTGTTTTTTCATCCGGCCATGTAAGCTGCACAGCTCCGGTCGGGTGCCATTCCGGTGGAATGAATCGTTTGATACGCTTGTCATTCATGCAACAAAAATAGAGATAAACACAATACCAAATCTATTGTTATAACATAAATATAAAAGACAGGATGAAGAAATTATCTTGATTTTTATCACATACTCGGAAAAAGCATATTGATTAACTTTGCATTCTTTCAAAAAAAAAACGATAACGATGAAAATATGTGTAATTGGAACCGGAGGCGTAGGTGGCTATTTTGGCGGGCGACTGGCTGAAGCAGGTTATGATGTAACCTTTATAGCGCGTGGTGAACATCTGCAAGCCATTCAGAACGACGGCCTTGAAGTTAAGAGTGTCAACGGGGATTTCAAAATCCACCCGGCAAAGGCAACAGATGACCCGGATACAACGTTTGATCTGATTATCATTGCAGTAAAGGTATGGCAGATATATGCCCTTGAGCCGATGATAAAAAAAATAACCACGACAGATTCGATTCTGTTACCCATTGAAAACGGCATTGATGCCCCTTCAATTTTACAGCAATGGATGAGTCCTTCCCAGGTTCTCGGAGGACTTTGCAGAATATTCAGCTGGATAGATTCTCCTGGTGTCATCAGGCATGATGCCTATGACCCTTCAATTACGTTTGGAGAGCTCGATAACAGGGTTACATACCGTGTGAAAGAAATAGCAGCCATATTTGAAAAAAGTAAAATTAAATTCCACATTGCCGAAGATATTGATCTTGAAATGTGGCGTAAGTTTTTATTTATTACTTCAACAAGCGCTTTGGGCGCTCTTACGCGTGTTCCATTCGGTGTTTTTATGAAACTACCGGAAACCAGGCAACTCCTGAAAGATATACTCAGCGAAATGATTGATGTCGGTTTGGCAAAAGGGGTAAAGGTTACAAAATCAATGGTGGAAGAGACTATGGCTTTTGCTGATAAAATGCCTTCGGATGCAACAACTTCGCTGCAACGTGATATCATGGAAGGGAAGCCATCGGAACTGGAGGCACAGATGGGAACAGTAGTAAGGCTTGCCGATAAATTACATGTTAAAGTGGATCATTGCCGGTTGGTGCTGAATGCTTTATTACCCCAGGAGAAAGTGGCCCGCGGGGAATTTTATTTAAGTTAGTAGAGACAGGATTCATGGCGATTGAAGTTATAGATAAAAAAATGGCAGCCAGGCAGCTGCCATTTTCTGTACTGAATAATAATTAATCCCCGAAAATAATAGAATTATATGCATCTGTATCAAGAACCTGAGGCTCATAAACCACGCCCCATCGGTTTAAATTTCTTACAAAAGCTCTAAGGTGATTTTCCGAACCCATCAGCAGATTTGAATATACTGTAATGATTGGATCCTTATCCGTTAGTGCCAGCTCTTTTTCCAGGTCTGCAATATCAACTTCCTCTATCAAGGCTCCGACTTTCAAAGCCTCAATTTCAGATATACTTCCTTTATCAACCAAGGTATCATATAAGGCCTGTAAATCTCCATTTACAAATACACCAAGCGGATTATCATTAACCACATCCTCAATACCATAGTAGTCCAGTAAGGTCAGGACGGCTTCGGTATGGCGTTGTTCACTGTTGGATATATTGTTAAATACCCGGAATCCCCATTTATCATAAAGAGTAATGTAAACATCATGAGCAAGCTTCTCTTCTTCGCGCATGAATAACAGATTGTTTATTTCAGCGGTGTCCGCTGCTACAACTGCAGAATCAGCAATTAATGAGTCCAGATAGGCATCCAGTAAATAGCTTTTATAATCTTCAGCTTCCACATCGCCCGGTATTTCAGCCTGTGTACATCCAAAAGCTACAAACACCATTATAAGCTGAAATAATACTACCTTTTTCATAATTAAATCAATTTTAGTGTGACATATTTGCCTTATAACCGAACGGGTTCTTAAAAACCCTACCATAAAAATTAAAAAATATAGATATTTAGATGTGATTTGAGGTAAACATGAATTAAATTATTACATAAGTCATTAAATATTAGAAAATAACCAGATATCTTAGCGCAAAACTTAATATTTTCCTGCCATGGATCTGGAGAGGTATTTTGAAACGTTCAGAAAAAATATTATCGGAGTTGATGCAAATTTTGTAACGCCATTTGGTGAAAAGAAGATTATATATGCGGATTGGGTCGCCAGTGGAAGACTTTATAAACCTATTGAAGAAAAACTTTGTCATGATTTCGGACCTTTTGTTGCAAACACACACTCCGAAACCAGTGAGACAGGTATTTTAATGACCAAGGCATATCGCTTATCGCATCAGATGATTAAAAAATATGTCAATGCTAATGAAAACGATGTAATCATAACTGCAGGATTTGGAATGACGGCCGTCATCAATAAATTTCAAAGGATACTGGGACTAAAATACTGTTCCCTGAACAGCGGTAAAAAATGCATTAAAGAACGTGAACGCCCTGTGGTCTTTATTACTCATATGGAACATCACTCTAATCATACATCCTGGTATGAAACGAATGCGGATGTGGTTATAATTGAGCCGGACGAAAACCTGCTGATCAGTACGGATAATCTGAGAGCTAAACTTGAGGAGTACAAAGACCGTGAATTTAAGATTGGATCGTTTACTGCATGTTCAAATGTGACAGGAATTCATACACCTTATTATGAAATGGCAGCTATAATGCATGAATACGGAGGTGTCTGTTTCATCGATTTTGCGGCTTCAGCTCCATATGATCCGATAGATATGCATCCGTCTGATCCAATGCAGAAACTTGATGCCATCATGTTTTCACCGCACAAATTTCTTGGTGGTCCCGGTTCATCCGGTGTGCTTATTTTCGATAAATCCATGTATAAAAACGAAGTTCCGGATAATCCGGGTGGAGGCACCGTTGACTGGACCAATCCATGGGGTAAATATAAATACGTGGATGATATTGAAGCCCGTGAAGATGGTGGCACTCCGGGATTCTTGCAGTCCATAAGAACAGCGCTCTGCTTTGAACTGAAGGAGAGGATGGATCCTGATAAAATGATGAAAAGGGAGGAAGAACTGCTTCAAATGGCATTCGCGGGACTGGATAAAATTAAAGGTGTTCACATTCTTGCTGATAATGAGCGTAAAAGGTTAGGAATTATTTCGTTTTTTATGGAAAATATTCATTATAACCTTGGCGTTAAGCTTCTCAATGATTTGTATGGTATTCAGGTGCGTGGTGGTTGTGCCTGTGCGGGTACCTATGGCCATCTGCTTCTGGAGGTTTCGCATGAACGTTCTGATTTAATTACAGAGAAAATCAACCAGGGAGACCTGACAGAAAAACCAGGTTGGATTCGATGGTCACTTCATCCGACAATGAAAACAGACGAAGTGGATCTGTTTATTGAAGCTGTCCAATTTATTTCTGAGCATGCCAAGGAACTGGAACAGGACTATACATATGTGCCCCGCAAAAATGTATTTTATCACAAAAATGAACCGGATTCAGATATAAAAGTTGAAGAGTGGTTTAAGATTTGATTTATTTAATACTACGATCTAATGAATCCCGGGTGCATCTCAGTATCACTAAACTAATTAACTTTTCGTAAATTGCTGATTTAATAGGTTATCTGTCTGATATGAAGCGGAGTTCTTTAGTAATAGCGGGATTGATATTTGTTTTCTCCGCTTTTTCAGCGAAGGTGACAAGGGAATTGGCTTCAAAAATAGCTGTAAGCTATCTTTCAGGTTTGGGAAACAAACATTTCGTGTTTAAAGATATCACTGAAATCAACAATGAAAATTATCCAACTCAGTATATTATTAATCTGTCTCCTGAAGGATGGGTCATCATTGCCGCAGATGACAACATAAAACCTGTTATAGCATATTCGAAGAAAGGAAACTTTACACTGGATAGTAATATATCTGAGGACGTAAAAAGGTGGATAAATGGATATAGTGATCAGATATCATCGGTTATAAATGACAATCTTAAAAGCAAGAGTTCGGAGTGGGATAAATTACAACATGATGGACAAGGATCGCTAACATCAGGACAAAATTCAGTTGCCCCTATTCTCGACATAGAATGGGATCAGGTAGCTGGTTGGAATAATTTATGTCCGGTAGATGACGATGGTCCTGGAGGACATACCCGGATTGGTTGTGTTGCTTTAGCCATGGCTCAGGCTATGTATAATGTAAAGCTGGAAGCTCCATTATCTGGTGCACATCGCTATGTTCACGATATTTATGGAGCAATCTCTATTGTTTTTGAATCTAAAGAACCCTTTGATTGGGGCGCAATGGCAAAGAATAAGCCAAATATTGAAAACCAACGCTTGCTGTATTATTGTGCCGTAGCGATAAGCACTGATTTTGGTGCAAAAGGTTCAGCTGCATCTCCGGTTAATATTATTGGTGCTCTGAAAGAGTACTTTGGATATTCAGCTGACCTAAAATATTATGAACGCTATGATTTTGAAGATCAAGACTGGAAAAATCTTATAAAGTCAGATCTGGATAAAGGAAATGTGCTGGTTTATTCTGGGACAGATGAAATCGGCCATAGTTTCAATATAGATGGATACGATAATAACGACTATTTTCATGTTAACTGGGGTTGGAATGGGAAATATAACGGGTATTATTCAATAGATAATTTAAATCCGTCAGGCTACCGTTTTGACAATAATCAAAGTGTTATAGTCGGTATTGCTGATACATATTTTGGTCCCACCGATATTACGTTATCATCCGAAGAAGTCTATGAAAAAATACCGGCTGGGAGTTTTGTTGGTAAGGTTGAGGTTAAAGATAATTCAGCAGTTGACACTTTTATATATCAGCTTGATGGAGGTCTCGACTTTCTGTCAGGAGTAAAAGAAACAGCTTTTTATATCGAAAATGACAGCTTAAAAACAAAATATATTTTTGATGCATCAATTAAAAATGAATATGTTCTTAATATTCATGTAAAGGATCAACAGGGATACAATTTTTCAAAAGCATTTATAATTGATATCATAACAAAGAATTCAACATCAGTAAGCAAACAAATGATTAATTCAGATCGATTTAATGTTTATTTCAATAAAAAATTAAATGGGTTAGTGCTCAGGTCCATTGTAAAGAATTGCAAAATTGATTTTGAATTATTTGATATGAATGGTACAAAGGTGATGGATGAACAAATAACAGAAAAAAACACAATAATAAATGTTGATCATTTAAGCAAAGGAATATACCTCGTTCATTTATCAATTGGGGATAATTCTTTCTATAAGAAAATATTGATAAATTAGTAAGTGATAGGTATTCAGTTCTAAATGATTTCATTAAAGCCGAAGCATTCAGGACAGTTTTAGATTGTGAACGCAGAAAGGATACTAAAAATGATAAGAAAGAAAAAAGTAGTTACCATAACAGGTTTTATCATTTTTTTAGTAATGAATTCATTTGGACAAACGACAAGTGATCCAGAAATACTAATTGATTATCAAAGACTTGATAGTTCATATGTTCAGATTCTGGATACTGCAACCGGTTATTGGAATATATATAAAAAGAAAGAATTCATTTATGAAAAGGATAGTGGAATTATATATTTTATCGGATCTACATGGAATAGTTATGATAGATCATGGGTGAGAGATATTAAAATTGTATACACGCAGGATGAAAATGGGAATTTATCGCATATAGTTGAATATAAACGCTGGGAAACTGCCCACAAATGGTTAGAAAACCAAAAGGTAGATTATATTTATGATGTTAATAATAAACTATCAGAAAAAATAACTTATAAGTGGTTAAATAATTATGTTTTAAGTGAATGGCGTTTGTATGGAAAACAAGTTTTTTTATATGAAAATACACAGCTTGCAGCAGAATATGTAAATATTTGGGATGCGACTGATAGCACCTGGCAACCTTCACACAAAACCGAATATACTCTTAATGATGAAGGCAATTTAATAAATGAGAAAAGTTTTACATGGAATGAAAATTTAAATAATTGGTTTACACTTCCTTCGGAAGAGTACTATTATGATTCTTTAGGATATACTCTTCTTTACAAACGGGGGACAGGGGTATTTTCGGTAGAAGGAGATTTTTCTTATGACATAAATGGCAATTTATTGGAATATTCAGAATGGTCTAAAAGCAATGAAATAGATTGGCGCTTATTACGTCTGATAAATTTTACCTACAATACAATGTATTCAATTCATAAATTATTATTGCCGCCAGGATACTTGGAGATGTATGAAATGAATACGCATTATAAATTTACCAATAAACTGACTGAAATATTGATTTTAGACTATACGTATAATGGTTATTCAACTAAAGAAACTTTTTTTTATTCGGAGAATAATGCAACATCTATTCGATATTCCGGAAATACAAAATACAGGATCTTTCCAAATCCGGCCAAAGACTATGTTGAAATTGAAAAGAACTGTAATGATGATGTATCGTTAGAAATATATGATATGCAGGGGAGAATTATATTAACAAAAGCAGTTTGTCATTCTGAGAAACTATCTCTAAAGTACCTCCCGGCAGGCATATATATTTATAATTTTATTTCGGATGGCGAAAAACAATGTGGTAAATTGATAAAAGAATAATAGTTATTGAACAGGTGTTTAAAAATATTGAATTCATAATATCCTGAAGCTAATGCTTCATTTATTTTCACAGTATAAGGGTTAATTATTCCGGTCTGAATATATTTATGTCCCTACTGCTAGGTTTTATCATTCAATAATTACCGTTTACCGCTTATTTTTGCTTTTTTTGCATAAATTTTCAGATATGGAATCAACACGACAGGAAAAGATTGCAAAACTTTTGCAGAAGGATTTGGGAGAGATATTCCAGAGAGAGACACAACTGCATGCACCGGGTAAACTCATTACCGTAACTATTGTAAGGGTATCACCGGATTTGGGTATAGCTAAGGTTTATCTCAGCATTTTCCCTTCTTCAGATGCAGCCTCTGTTGTTGAAACAATTAACATCCATAAAGGGCATTACAGAAACCTTTTGGCTAAAAAAGTAAGACATCAACTAAGGGTAATTCCTGACCTGCAGTTTTACATGGATGATTCTGAAGATTATGTAAGAAATATTGATTCACTGTTAAACGAATAAGCATGCAGTACGATCCTATCAAACGTTCGCTTGGAAATGTCTTTAATAAAACCCCGTTTTTACGAAAACTCTTTTACAGGTTACTGGATATTCTTTTGTTACGGACCTGGCATGTAAAAAAGGAGTTATGTTTGTGGAAGAAAAATTATCCGGGTGAGGCCATGTTATTGGATGCCGGATCAGGATTTGGCCAGTACACTTACTATCTTTCAGGGGTGAACCCAAAATGGAACGTATTGGGTGTAGATGTAAAACAGGAACAAATTGATGACTGCAACCGGTTTTTTAAGCAAATTAACCGCTCAGAAAGGGTGAAATTTGAATATGCTGACCTGACTCAATTCAGTAAACCTGAAACCTTTGATTTTATTCTTTCCGTGGACGTGATGGAGCATATTCTGGAGGATGTTGAGGTGTTCAGGAATTTTCATGCGGCCATGAAAAAAGGTGGGATGTTGTTGATAAGTACTCCATCTGATCAGGGAGGAAGCGATACACATCATGATCACGATCACGATGAAGTGTCCGGGTTTATCGACGAACATGTGCGCGACGGATATGGTATCACAGAGATAGAAGAAAAATTAAAATCGGCTGGATTTTCTAAAGTTGATGCCCGCTACAGTTATGGAAAACCCGGTTCTTTGTCATGGAAAATTTCAATGAAATATCCAATCAAACTGCTGAATGTGAGTAAAATATTCTTTATTGTTATTCCGTTCTATTATCTCATATTGTATCCGTTTGCATTGATATTGAATTACGCTGACGTTAAAACAAACCATAAAACAGGAACTGGGCTGATTGTGAAAGCCTGGAAGTAATGCGACTGGCACTCCAAATAGCACGCCGGTATTTATTTGCAAAAAAATCACATACCGTTATTAATGTCATTTCGATGATATCAGTAGCCGGTGTAACTATCGGAACCATGGCCCTTATTGTGGTTCTTTCTGTTTTTAATGGTTTCGAGGATCTTATCGGAAAAACTTACAGTGCTTTTAACCCGGATGTCAAAGTTCAACCGGCTGCAGGAAAGGTGTTTAATTATAATGCCCATATAGATTCTGTTCTTGTGAATTCCGGTGCAGAATGGTGGTCTAGAGTAATAGAAGATCAGGCATTCGTGTCGTACGATGATAAGCAGAGTCCGGTTATTATAAAAGGCGTAGATGAAAATTTTTCCAGGGTCTCCGGTCTGGATACCATGTTGGTAGAAGGGGCTTTTACACTTTGGAACGGGGAAAAGCCTACGGCAATAGTCGGATACGGACTGGCAAGGACCCTGAGAATAGGTCTGAAGTTTGTTGCTCCGATTGTGATCCATGCGCCAAAGCGTGAGAGTCAGGTCTCAATGATTAATCCTGAAAGTAATTTTATAAGCGACTACCTTTATCCAAGCGGTTTTTTTGTAGTGTATCAACCAGAATATGATATGAATTATATCCTATTGCCAATTGAAGAAGCACAAAAGCTATTTGATTATACCAATCAACTTACCCAGTTAGAGATAAAGGTTTCTGAGAAAAAAGATGTGAGCGATGTACAGTCATATCTGAAAAAGCATTTAGGTTCTGATTTTAAAGTGTTGAACCGTTTTCAGCAGCAGGAAGGATTCTATAATATGATGAACATTGAAAAATGGATTGGGTACCTTATACTTATGTTTATTCTGTTTATTGCTACATTCAATCTCATTGGATCGCTTTCAATGTTAATGATGGATAAAAAGGATGACATTGACACACTAAGAAATCTGGGGGCCAACAGCAGGTTGATCCGGATGATTTTTGTTTTTGAAGGTTGGATAATATCTCTGGTAGGAACGATTGTTGGTGTGATACTCGGTGGCGTATTGGTCTGGCTACAGATGCAGTATGGTTTACTAAAACTGGCTAACGGTGGAAATTCAATTGTTGATGCCTATCCGGTCAGTGTTCTGATTAGTGATTTTGTAATTGTTTTTGTATCAGTTATCACACTAGGATTTCTTGCCTCCTGGTATCCTGTAAGGCGCATTACATCGCAGATTTTAGGTTGAACCGATGTATTAAAACATAATTATAGCCTTTTAAAGATTTTCATAAATTCAGCACACCGTAAATCAAACTTTAATTCAGGTTGTTTTTAAACAATACATATTACTTTTGTAATCCATTACATAAACTATGATTTATCCGGCAACACTAGAAGATAAAATTGGTTTTGACAGGATCCGCAGGATGCTGAAGGCTGAGTGTATGACTACACTTGGAGAACAGCTTGTAGATGATGTATCATACCTGACAGAAATAGAAACTATCCGGTTTAATCTTGGACTGACCTGGGAATTTGTGATCATCAGAAGGGAAGAGGATAGTTTTGAGATTGGCTTTTTCACCGATCTGCGGGAACCCCTGAAGTCTGCCCGGCCACAGGGAACATGGCTCAGTGAAAAAGTACTGCATGAACTCAGAAAAACACTTGAAACTTTAAGTCATATTTCCGGTTTCTTCAAAGGAGATCGCAAAGAGAAATATCCGTACCTATCTGCTGTGGCTTCAGAAGTATTGCAGTTTCCCGATGTGATCCAAAAAATAAAGCGGGTATTTGATGATGAAGGCCGGATGAAGGACAATGCATCACCCGAACTGTTAAAAATAAGACAGACCTTACGGCAGGAACAACAAACCCTTTCAAGAAGAATACAGCGTGTTCTGGTTAAAGCTAAAACAGACGGTCTTATTGATAGTGATGTGTCACCTTCGGTTCGCGACGGAAGACTTGTAATACCGGTAGAAGCCAGGAATAAAAGAAAGATCGGTGGAATCATTCATGACGAATCAGCCACGGGAAAAACTGCATTTATTGAACCGGCAGAAGTAGTGGAAGCCAATAACCGTATACGGGAGCTTGAAATTGAAGAAAGGCGCGAAATCGTAAAAATACTCATTGAACTAACGGCTCATATCCGACCGCATTTTGATGAAATCGGGGAGTCGTTTCATTTTTTGGGACTAATTGACTTCTTAAGGTCCAAATCAATTCTGACAGGACAGCTGAACGCCATCCTGCCGGTTGTTAAAGATCAGCAGGCATTTGACTGGAAGGAGGCTGTTCATCCATTATTGTATCTTTCATTTAAACGGGAAGGAAAGCAGGTTGTACCGCTTTCTCTGAGATTGAATTCAGCCAACAGGATACTTCTGATTTCCGGACCGAACGCTGGTGGTAAATCGGTGTGTTTGAAAACAGTTGGTCTGATCCAGTATATGTTGCAGTGCGGTATCCCGGTTCCGGTACACGAAAGTTCTGAAATGGGTATTTTTGAAGATATCTTTATTGATATAGGGGATGAGCAGTCCCTGGATAATGATCTGAGTACCTACAGTTCTCATCTTTTGAACATGAAGCATTTTCTGAAAAATGCAGGACCAGGAAGTCTTTTACTTGTTGATGAGTTCGGAACCGGAACGGAACCACAGATCGGTGGCGCCATCGCTGAATCCATTTTGCAACATATTAATAACACAGGTGCATATGGTGTTTTAACGACACACTATTCAAACCTGAAACATTATGCATCCCAGACCCAGGGAATCATAAACGGTGCCATGATGTTCGATCAGCAGCATTTACAGCCCTTGTTTCAGCTGCAGGTGGGGAAGCCCGGGAGTTCTTATGCCATTGAAATGGCACGAAAAATAGGAATTCCGGAATCGGTGATTGAACTGGCATCAGAGAAAGTGGGGCAGGAAACAATGGATTTTGATAAACACCTTCGGGAGATCCTACGGGATAAAACATATTGGGAGAGGAAAAGGGATAATATCAGAAAGAAAAATAAACAGGTAGAAGATCTGGAAAACACCTATAAGGAACAGCTTCAGAAAATAAAAGGTGAACGTTCAAAAATTCTCGACGAAGCAAAAAGGGAAGCTGCCCGGTTAATGGATAATGCCAATGCAACGATTGAAAATACCATACGCAAAATAAGAGAGTCTGAGGCCGATAAACTGAAAACAAAAGATGCCCGCCATGAATTTGAGGAACAGAAAGAACAAATTTCAGGAAATGCGTCGGATGATTCAGTAATAAAGGAAATGGAAAAGCTATTGAGGAGGCAGGAGCGAAAAATGAATAAAAAGCCCTCTCCTAAAGCGGAAAAGAAAAAACAGGGACCTGAAAAAGAAAAAATTAATAAAGGCGATACGGTACGGATTATTTCAAGAAACACGTTTGCTGAGGTATTGGATATTAAGGGTACGCAGGTTGATCTGGCATTGGGGCACCTTAGGATCACGGTTAAATTAAATGAGCTTGAAAAAGTAAGCAACCGCGAGGCTAAACGCAGTAAAAAAGATAATTATAAGACATCTGAAACTTTCCGAAATACAGATATTCAGAATCGTAAACTGAACTTCAGAAGTGATATTGATGTACGGGGTATGCGTGGAGAAGAAGCGGTGAGAGCTGTGATGAATTTTGTGGACGATGCCGTTATGGTAGGTGCCACGCATTTAAGGATACTGCACGGAACAGGAACCGGGGCTTTACGCCAGATGATTCGTGAATACCTGAACACTGTTGAATTTGTGGATAGTGCCCGGGATGAACATGTGCAGCTTGGTGGTGTTGGGATTACTTTAGTGGACCTTAGTTATTAATGAACAATACATAATTATGCGTCGCGTTTTACACTTCACGGCTCATTAATAAAGACTAATGGCTCACTATTTTACATATAAACCCGTCACCCGTAATTCGTAACCTGTAACCCATAACCCGTCACCTGTAACCTAAAACAAAAAGGCACAGGATGAATGCCGGATAAATATTCACCCCGTGACCTTATGGAATCAATTGAATGAAGTTATGCCAATAGTTTTTCAAAATGATCCTTAAACGATTTTAAGGCTCTGTTTAATTGCTAACCGGTATTATCTTACCACTGTAGGTTTTATTGTTGTTGGTAATTCTGTAAAACAGAACAGAACGGTTAAAACCATCAGTACTTATTATACCTTTATCAGTTACCGTTTTAAAAACCAGCCTGCCGCCGGTATCAAATAATGAGACCGAAGTATTGGTATTATTATTGAACCCCGTTATGTGTAAATTGCTTCCATTTATCCAGACAACAGGTTTTACCTCGTTTGAAGGATTAAATCCTGATGTTCCTCCAACAGTATAGGCCGTGTCGGTAAATTGTGTACCTTTTAATTCCATCGTCGATGCTTTGGTTTTACCTTCGCTGTCAGCCAGATAAATATTGGTCCATCCGGGTCTTTCAGGCGCCTGGCTTCTCCAGATCATGTCTGACCATTCATTATCGTTTTTACGTACAAAATTATCCGTGATAAACTGGTAATACGATATTACCGGACCGCAAAACAGTGTTGGCTTATATTCATTGGCCGGAGCCGGAGCAATGAAAACGCCCATATTAAATCTTCCTACACCGGTATGCAATACTTTTCCTACCATATTCCCCAATTCATCCGTCGGTTGTGTGTGAACATCTGCAACGGTAAAATCCTCCTGGGAAGCTTCGTCCACGTTCCAGAATAAATTCAACATCCAGCCATCATATGTGGGAGGTTCGCCGCAAACACCATACTGTACAACTCTGAGCGCCTGTTGCAGAAATTGTACCTGCTCTTCTGAAAAGGCTTCTCCATTAACTTCCTTCAGGGATATATTAAGGAGCTCATCGGCCACTGTCGCGAAGCCCGTCCAGAAGGTTTCATACTTATCTGTGCCTAAACGATCGGCACTCAGAAAAAGAGCAGCGTCGTATGCAAATTGTTTCAGAGATAAATAAAAAGCCGGATAGGGTTCGATATAACCATATGGATATGAACATGTAATTCCACCGGTGTATGACTGCTTGGCATATAAAATGTTGTCGTGTCTGAGCTGCGACCATGAAGCCAGCTGACTGTTAAGTTTCTCATGTTGCCAAGCTACCGTCTTCATAAAGAACGGTGTATAATCGTTGTTTTCAGCCACACTCAGGTCCTTTATTGACTTGAGCCAGATGTTATATAAAGATTCACTCCAGTAAGTATCATCGTAGGCATCAAAAAGATACCGCATGGCGTCAATGGCTGATCCGTAGGGATATTTGTCAAGATTACTCCCCAGAAGATGTATCGCGTTGTTGTTACCAAGGCAAAAAGATACGTCAAGCGGATCGGGCATCATACGTAAAACCTTCTGGTTGTTATATACGATACGGTCATACGTTACATTATGCAGAACATAGGAGTCAATCACAAAACGCTGCCCGAATAATTTATAAGACACCGGTAATTTTGCCGTTTCTGAGGTAAACGGATTTGTCATAATTATATCCGAAAGAATTTTTTGTCCGTACTGCTCTTCGGAAAGGAGTTTTTGCTGAAGTGATTTAAGAGTGGCATCATCCGCCAGATCTGAAACAGATGTAATGCTCAGTTCATCCATTACGTTTTTAAACTCCAGTGGTGTAAGGTTATCCGATTCTCCGACAAAATATTTTATAATATCATCAATTTCATTTAGTTGCTCGTCGGCACCGGATTTGTACAAAACTTCATTAACCATTGCTGACAGCAAAGCCATTCGCTGAACATCCGTACTGTCCATGGTAAAATCCTGGGGAGGTAAAGTCAGGAAAATATTGATGAAACTCAACCACATCATACTTCTGAAATAATCTTCCTGACCATCGGTGTAATGTCCACGGGGTATAAACTGACTGAAGTCAATATTCCGGCTGTTATAGGTAAACAGTGGTGTGGACTTAAAGCCTGCTTCAAAAATATATCTTTTAATAATATGAAACTCATTTTCTGAACAGTATGTTGGTGTAACTACAAGATTACTGTCCAGCAACACTCTGGCCATCAGAATATATAATTCTGCATCACCAACCGTATGTTTCAGTTCGGGATCTGCATTGTACGCTGGTGCATCTGAGAGAAACTGTTCATACATTTTTCGCAGTGCTTCTTTCAGTTTAGGTTCAAGATAATTGATCTCCATATCCTGAAGCATGTTATCATAGGAATTGTGCAGAGCGTGTAGCAAAACATCGCTTGTTATAAATACCGGAAGATCGTTATGATATACCTGATCCAGTCCGGCTAAAACAGAATTATATGATAAACGTTCTGTCACAACAAAATGATTCTTTTTTAATAATTCTAGCTCACTGCCAGTCAGATTAAATTTTTGAACGACCGAATCAAAATAACAGGAGGTGGCAATGTCAAAGGGTCCGATGTCGGAAGAGTAAAATTCTCCGTTTTGGGGATACAGTTCAAATAATGCTTCTTTTGAAAGGTTTTTATGTTGTTCACGATAGGCATGATAGGTGTAAGGGTCAAATACCTGGGCGCTTAAAATACCACTCAGAAGCAAAGATGCAAGTAACGTAAAGATTGATTTCATCTGCATGAAGTTTAATGTGTTATAAAGTTATGAATTTATCTCACAGTCATTACATTAACATAGAGTTATATTTCATGCAAATGGTTGTACGGCTGTAAAGAAATTTGTTTGGATTAATCGAATTATTTCAATAACTATGCACAGCTAATCCTGAATTAAATTTCTTACACGACTGAAAATTTTCTTTCAAACCATGATTGTCCTCATTCACCTACAAAAAATGGATGTTGGCTGAAATTTATTGGTTGCAGTGTTAATTATTTCGCTCTTTTGTTCATGTAAAAACCGACGATACAAAAAATATGTTAAAAACTATAAATACTATGGAAACTATTAGGGTATAATTTGTTTCCTGGGTTTATTTTAGTTTATCTTTGCCAAAAATTTGACATATGAACGAAGACGAGTTGAATATAATACTTGATAAAGTGAAGGATCTTTTCATGCGTTACGGTATTAAAAGTGTAACCATGGATGATGTTTCGCGTGAATTAGGTATTTCTAAAAAAACCCTTTATCAGTATGTTACCAACAAGGAGGATTTGGTTGAAAAGGTTTTACAGTACCTGCACAATCAGATGGATAAGCAGGATGAATTGTGTGACCCGACTGACAAAAATGCCATTGAAATACTTATGATGGTTAATGACAAGGTAAATTACATGATGAAGAATCATAATCCTTCCATGCAATATGATCTGAAAAAGTATTATCCTGAAATCTTCAGAAAATTTTATGAAATTCAGAAGGAAGAAATATACAAATCTATCATATCGAATATTAATAAAGGCAAAGGCGAAGGTTTATACCGGGATAAGGTTAATCCGGTACTGGTTGCCAAATTGTATTTGAGTCGGGTTATAACAATAACCGACAGAGAAATCTTTACCGAAGATGAAATCCGCAGTCCCGGTTTTTTTCTTTCTATCATGGAGTTGCATATCAGAAGTCTTGCAACTACGAAGGGGCTGGAAGTTTTAGAAGAGAAATTAAAAGCATATAACAACTAAAAATCCGATTTAACAAGATGAGTACACTTAAACTATTAATTGCATTAAGTCTGTTGCCCGTTCTGGGGCTTTCCGCTCAGGATAGAATGGACTTATCGCTGGACGAGGCTAAGTCTTATGCACTGGAACACAATAAAACGGTTCAGAATGCGGAACTGGATAAGGAACTGGCTAAAAAATCCGTATGGGAAGCCATTTCTTCCGGATTACCGCAGGTAAGTGCATCATTCGATTACACCAACTTTTTTAATTATGAATTTGCTTTCACTTTTGGAGGTAGTACGACATCGCCGGAAGTATTACAAAGCATACGTGAACAAGCACAAACAAATTATCCTGATGCAAACTTTTCAACGATTGATGCCAATAATTATATTACGCAGCAGATTCAAAGCATGGCGAATTCTACGATTTCAATGAAAAATCAGGCCAGTGCAAAGTTACAGGTAAGTCAGCTGATATTCAGTGGACAGTTTCTGGTTGGTGTTCAGTCTGCCAAACTGGCAAAGGAACTCATGGAAAAAAGTTATAATAAAACCGAGAGTGATGTCACGAATCTGATAATAAGTTCTTATTACAATACGCTGATAACACAGGAATCAATTCGTATTTTGAAGGAAAATATTGGCAACATGGATAAGATAGTCAGTCAGACACAGGCCATGGTTGATGCCGGAATGGCTGAACAGATTGATGCAGATCAGTTGAAAATAACAAGTGTTCAGTTAAAGAATTCCTTAAAGACCATGGAACGTAACCTGGAGATGAATTACAACATGTTGCGATTTCAGTTGGGGGTTGAACCGGGAACACCATTGAACCTTACAACAACACTGGATGATGCCATCAATGGAGAGGAAGTTGTGAAAGCAACACTTTCGCCCTTTGTAATTGAAAATAATATTGATTACCAGTTGTTTAAAGGTCAGGAAGATGTTCAGGAGAAACAGGTAATGTTGCAGAAAAGTGCTTATCTGCCAACCGTTTCAGCATTTTACACCTACAATGCAAAAATAATCACAACAGATTTCGATATAAACCCGCCTCATACCATTGGATTTAGTCTGAATCTGCCACTGTTTACTTCCTGGAACCGTCAGACAAAGGTGCAGAAAGCTGAAATACAGTTGGATAAGGTAAGAAACAGTAAAGCAATGCTGGAAGATCAGTTGAACATGCAATCCGAACAGCTGAAATATAATCTTAAGACTGCTATTGAAAATTATAATCTGCAAAAGGAGAATGTTGAAGTGGCCAAACGTGTTTACGATACATACAATCGTAAATATAATGAGGGTGTCATTTCCAGTCTGGAACTCACACAATCCAACTCAACCTATCTTGAGGCTGAAAGTAATTATATCCAGTCTGTGATGTCGATGTTACAGGCAAAACTGGCTCTGGATAAACTCAATAATAATTTGTAAAACATAAAAATCAGATATAAAATGAAAAAGCTACTTTATTTACTGCTTCTTAGCGGTGTTTTTGTGACATCGGCATGTAAACCCGGTGAAAAGAAAGAGGAGAAATCTGAAGGAAACACAGAGATAAAAAAGAATGATGACAATGCAGAGGTTGTTGCTCCAAAGGATAAGACCTATAATGTAAGGGTAATGAAACTTGCTGTTGATACACTTGATAAAACGATTGATTACACCGCTACACTCGCAGCATTCGAGGAAGTGCATTTTGCTTCAGCATCGCCAGGCAGAATTCAAAAAATTTATGTGGAAGTTGGTGATCATGTTAAAAAAGGTGATCTGATTGCTGAGATGGATAAAACGCAATTGATGCAGGCCAGAATTCAGCTTGAAAATGCCAAAGTCAATTATGAGCGTTTAAAAGCGTTGAAAGAAACGAACAGTGTGAGCGAACAGCAATTTGATCAGGTGAAAACACAGTATGATGTTACCAAATCAAATGTTGAATTTCTGGAAGAAAATACCCGGTTGGTATCACCGATTAACGGTGTGGTTACCGGAAAGTATTTTGAAAACGGAGAGATGTATTCAGGAGCTCCGAATACCCAGGCCGGTAAAGCTGCTATTGTTTCTCTGATGCAGATTGATCCGTTGAAAGCTATTGTTAATGTATCAGAGACATACTTTCCTGATATTTATGAAGGTATGAATGCTGATGTCAGACTTGACATCTATCCTGAGAAGAAGTTTGCAGGACAGGTATTCAGAATTTATCCTACTCTCGATCCGATGTCAAGAACGT
The DNA here is from genome assembly GCF_042219855.1 of Quyinboa sediminis. NCBI lineage: Bacteria > Pseudomonadati > Bacteroidota > Bacteroidia > Bacteroidales > Quyinboaceae > Quyinboa > Quyinboa sediminis. The sequence continues at coordinate 304,147 of NZ_JBHJHP010000001.1, forward strand.
TTAAAGTAGAGATTAAGCTTAATAATAAAGGAGAAAAACTTCGTCCGGGAATGTTTTCCAGAGTCAGCCTTGATCTGGGAACATACAACACAATTGTGGTACCATCAATAGCTGTGTTGCAACAGGAAGGAACCAATGACAAGTATGTTTTTATTGCAGATAAAGGTGTGGCACATAAAATTAAAGTAAAAACAGGAAAACGCTTTAATGATAAAATTGAAGTGATAGCCGACGAAATTATGCCTGGCGTTCAACTGATCGTGTCAGGGCAGGGAAACCTTATGGACAAGTACAAAGTAAATATCGTTGACTAATAAAACCGAATAAAGAAATTTATCATGAGTATATATTCTAGTGCAGTTAAAAGGCCGATCACTACATTACTGATATTTGTAGGTGTGATCATCTTTGGCCTCTATTCGCTGGTCAAGCTGCCGGTGGATTTTTATCCGGAGATGGAGTTTCCCGCCATAACGGTCTTTACGACCTACAGCGGTGCAAATGCTGCGGATATTGAGACAAATATTACCAAACCCATCGAGGATGCTTTGAGTTCAATCAGCGATATTAAGGAAATTACGTCAACATCAAGGGATAATATGTCCGTTGTAATGGTTGAGTTTGAATTCGGCAAGAACCTTGATGAAGCTGCAAATGACATCCGTAACTCTTTGTCGTTTATAGAGCGTTTTCTGCCCGAGGACGCAGAAGACCCAACGATTTATAAGTTTAATACGGCGATGATGCCGATCCTTTTCTATTCTGTTACTGCCGATGAAAGCTTTGATGGACTGGAGAAGATCATGGATGAAAAAGTAATCAATCCCTTAAACAGGATTGACGGAATTGGTAACGTTGGTCTGGCCGGCTTACCGGGTCGTGAAATCACGGTCGAGGTCGATCCGCACAAACTGGATGCATACAACCTCTCTGTTGAACAGATTGGTAATATGCTTCGGATGGAAAACGTTAACACTCCGGCCGGTAATATTGAGATGGGGGAGATCGACTATCCCATCCGTGTTGAAGGTGAGTTTGAACGAAGTGAGGATATCAGAAACATCGTTATCGGAAATGTTAACGGTCAGTCCATATATTTAAAGGATGTAGCCGCTGTACGTGACTCATCCAAGGATATCAATGCATCTGAAACCGTTAACGGGCACAAGGCAGCACGTATGTTTGTAATGAAACAGAGTGGAGCCAACACTGTAAATATTGCGACCCAGGTTAAAGCGCAGATAGAAGAGGCAAAACAGAATTTACCTCCGGATGTGAAAATTGAAACAATATTTGATTCATCGGAATTTATATCCGATTCAATATCCAATCTTTCGGAAACTTTCATGTATGCCCTGCTTTTCGTGGTACTGGTTGTTCTTTTCTTCCTGGGAAGATGGCGGGCAACATTTATTGTGGTCCTAACAATACCGATATCTCTTATTGTTGCATTTATTTACCTGGCAAATACGGGTAACTCAATCAACATAATTTCCCTTTCTTCACTGTCCATAGCCATAGGTATGGTTGTGGATGATGCGATTGTTGTACTTGAAAACATAACCAAGCATATTGAACGTGGTGCAACGCCAAGAGAGGCCGCTATCTATGCAACAAATGAAGTTTGGCTTGCGGTAATCGTGACTACACTGACTGTTGTGGCGGTGTTCTTCCCGTTGACCATGTTGGGAGGATTAACAGGAACGTTCTTCCGCCAGTTGGGATGGATAGTAACCATCACGGTTGTAACCTCTACCATTGCAGCAATCTCATTAACGCCAATGTTATCGTCCAAATTACTGCGTTTGCGTTCAGAGGAACAGAAAAAGAAAAAGCGGACCTTGCATCAGCGGTTTATTGAGCCTTTCCTTGACTGGATGGATAACTTTTATGAAAAGACATTGAAGTGGGCCATTCATCACAAGTTACTGGTGGTCATTCTTTCCGTGGTCATTCTTATTAGTTCAGTATTACTTGTATTCCAGGTTGGTGGCGAGTTTTTACCGGAAACAGATAATAGCAGCATTACCATAGAAGCCCATATGCAGGTTGGAACGCGTACAGATGAAGCTGTAAAGCTGGGTGAGAAAATTGATAGTTATCTGTCAGACACATTCCCTGAAATTCAGCTGATATCAAGATCAAATGGTTCTGATGCTTCAGCCGGATTACAGGCGTTGTTTCAGACTACCGGAAGTAATATCATTAACTACAATCTGCGTCTTGTTAAACCCGAAGAAAGAAACCGGTCTGTATTTGACATTGCAGAAATTATACGTCAGTATCTGGGCACTCTGCCCGGCCTTGTCGAGTATTCTGTTTCAACAAGCAATAATATGTCATTCGGAGGCAACAACAATGTTGAAGTGGGAGTTTATGGTTATGACATGGATAAAACCACTGCTTTTGCCAAAAAGATTCAGGATAAAATTGAACAGATTCCCGGTGCACGTGAAGTGCAGATCAGCAGGGATGATTTCAAACCTGAACTTCAGGTTCATCTTGACAGGGATAAAATGGCACAGCATGGTTTAACCACTGCAACTGTATCTGCTGCCTTAAGGAACAGGATTGAGGGATTGACAGCAACAAGATTCAGAGAATTTGGTGACGAATATGATGTGATTGTTAAGTTCAAGGAAGAGTACAGAAATTCACTTTCTGATGTGAAAAACATATCCATTACAACGCCGACCGGAAAATCTGTTCGACTGGAAGAGATTGCCAGTATTAAAGAGGAACTGACACCTCCGAATATCGAGCATAAAAGAAAAGAACGTATCGTTACGGTCTCAGCCATTCCTTATAAAACATCGTTGGGTGCATTGGCAAACTCTATCAAGGAGGTACTCAAGACAGTTGATACTCCACAGGGAGTTATGGTAGAAGTTGGTGGTGCATATGAAGACCAGGAAGAATCATTCAGTGATCTGCTTCTTCTGATGTTACTGAGTTTAGCATTGGTTTATATTGTGATGGCCAGTCAGTTTGAATCGTTTAAACTGCCTGTAATCATTATGATTTCCATACCGTTTTCATTCTCCGGTGTATTTCTGATATTGTTTCTGACCCATACAAACTTAAGTGTAATCGCCTTGCTTGGTGCTGTGCTCTTAATTGGTATTGTGGTTAAGAACGCCATCGTGCTCGTCGACTTTATTGATCTGATGAGGGATCGCGGATATGAATTATACGAAGCTATCGTCATTTCCGGAAAGTCAAGGTTGCGTCCGGTATTGATGACCGCGTTAACAACAATACTCGGTATGACCCCAATGGCACTAAGCCGTGGTGAGGGATCTGAAATATGGAGCCCGATGGGTATTTCGGTTATCGGTGGCCTGGTGTTTTCAACCATAATTACGATGATCATGGTCCCTGTAATGTATGCTCTGTTTTCTAAACGCGGTGAACGCGACCGGTTGAAGAAGGTACGGGAGCGTTATAAATTCATGGAAACACCTATTAAAAGTTCAAATTAAAACACAATAAAATGGACAAACCAGCTTTAAAAGCCGTTTTTATAACTTTCAACCAGGCATTGACGGAAAAAGTGGAATATATGCTTGACAGAATGGGAATAAGAGGTTATACCCAATGGGAAAATGTTATGGGGAGAGGTTCTGTAGATGGAAACCCACATATGGGAACCCATACATGGCCTGAAATAAACAGTTCAGTACTGACAATTGTCGACGAAAGTAAAGTGAGCAGTCTTTTGGATAATGTTGTCAGACTGGATAATGTGAATAAGGATGTGGGTATTCGTGCATTCGTCTGGGATATAACCCATACAGTATAACCAAAAACCGATAAAATACGTATAAGTAGAACCAGAATAAGCAGCTGTATTCGTGCAGCTGCTTTTTTATGGTACCCCTGTTTTTCAATCCTCAATTGAAAAAATAGCAGCAAAGTCAAATTTATACTAGTGTACGTTGGTTTTATTATAATATTTTGTTTGATCTCACTCTATTTTTGTTCCGGTAAAATGATACTGGAAAAAGGATATGGATAAATCATACACCATATAGTTTAATACAGAAAACTGACATTTTTTTGGATTATTAATAGGTACAGAATAATACAAAAAAGCTTTGGACTTGAGCCCCGGATCTCCTTCCGGGGCTTTTTTATTTGCTTGTGTAAATTTCCGCTTAGGTTGTTGAGATTATAAAAAACCAGTAAAACTGAAAATTTTTTCATCCTCAGGCAACCATTTTTCATTTCAGGACCTCTTAGATATAAACATGGATTAATTTTAACAATATGAGAAAATACAATGTCTTAAGCCTGTTTGTAGTATTAATATTTGCTTTTAATGCCTGCGATGATATGACCGGGGATGGTTTAATGGATGATAAAACAGGCTCTGAATCTGCATATCTTGCTGATGGTATTTCCGGAGGAACTGTTTCTGATGGTTCCGGTAATGGTGATTCATCTCAGGTTGATATTGCTGCCGGCCAGATTACAGCAGGTGAATGGAACGATCTTTCGAACTGGACTTTTTGGGTCAACCTGGGACAGAATGAGGACTATAAAGGAATGCCGGAATACTGGGAATACAACATCAGTACCAGGATCAGTTCAGAAATAAAAACGGCATCCGGTAATCCGGTCATTAATGAAACGGTTCAGCTTTTAGATGAAAATGATAATGTGATTTGGCAAACTAAAACTGATAACCTGGGAATGGCAGAACTTTGGCCCGGCCTTTCGGAATCTGCTGCAGCAATAACAGAAATGAAGATTAAAGTTGCCGGCACTACCATTAATCATATTATAAAGTATTCTGAAGGTATAAATGAGATCGTGCTGAACAATTATCCCAACACAATTACGGGATCAAAAATTGATATCGCCTTTGTTGTTGATGCAACAGGTTCAATGTCTGATGAACTTGAATACCTTAAAGTTGAACTTGTAGATGTAATCGATAGTGTCCGGGAGACAAATGCTGATGCAGTCATTAATACAGGGAGTGTATTTTATCGTGACGAAGGAGATGAATATATTACCAGACAAAGTCCGTTTACTACGGATGTTTTAACAACAGTCAATTTCATTAAAGCACAGTCCGCCGATGGTGGAGGAGATTATCCTGAGGCTGTTCATTCAGCACTGGATAAAGCTGTCCGCAACCTACAGTGGTCTTCAGGTGTGAAATCAAGATTGCTTTTCCTGCTGCTTGATGCTCCTCCGCATCATGAATCAAATGTGATGAGAGAAATGAATGAACTGGTTATTGCTGCTGCGGCTAAAGGGATAAAAATAATACCCATAACGGCAAGTGGTATTGATAAAGAGACGGAGTTTCTGATGCGTTATATGGCTATTGCTACTAATGGTACTTACGTATTTATAACAAACGACAGCGGTATTGGTGGGGAGCATCTGGAAGCTACGGTTGGTGAATACGAGGTTGAATATCTCAATCATCTTATGGTAAGATTAATAAATAAATACTTGGAATAATATTACTTCGTTCAATTCAGTTAAGTGTTTCTGCACTTAAAAATCTGTTTTTTGTTTGAATATTTTAATGAAGCGCGAACCGGTAGGATGACGGGGAGCGCTTCTTTTTTGAATTAATTCTGCTTATTACTCACTTCTAAGATGAACTGTTCATTTCATTCAGTTCATAAAATAAACACTGTTCATTGCTGGGTACTTGGCCCGATATGATCTTTTATTACCTGGTCACCGCATTGCATATTCAGGGGGTATTTTCCGAATTCTTTCCTAGCTTTGGTTTAGCAGTTAAACAATAATGTCTTTTATAAGTATTTGATTATGTGTGTGTAATAAATATGATATGAAATTCTTAAAACTATCAGTTTAATTTCAGGAAGATGTGCATTCATTCAATTTAAAAGAAAAATTTGTTTATAAATGTTAATTTGTTAAATTTATACAAATTTCACCTGTATTGATGATGATTTTGTGCTGTAGGCAACAGATGAATGTTATTGTTTGATTTAGAATAGTTTATAACATATTAGGTAGAGAATTGATTATTTCTGATTGGTTAAATTTTAAAATATTTAAGCAGTTTATTATAAACACACAAAATTAATGATATGTATAAATATGCTTACTTTCTGTTTGTCCTGGTGCTTTTAATAAGTTGCGGGAATCCAAATTCGCGTGAGCAAAATATTGGTGAACTGGTTATTAACAGTGATCTCAGCATTACATTGGATACGGTATTAAATAACCTGCTGGAACCTGAAGATATTTATGTTTCAGGGCACTCAATATTTTATTCTGTTAAGAATAGTGATGAAAAAGAAGAAAACGAAGCTTACAAAATCATGGCTTTTGATGAAGGAACGAAGGAATCAAGACTCGTGTACAGTTCTGCGTTTAAACCATTTGGACTGATTGTAAACGACAGTTGCATGTTCATCTCCGCGATAGAGTCAGAAGGAGTCCCTGATAATGCGAAATTGTTCAGGTATTGCTTTGCTGATAAAAGCCTGAGTCTTATTACGGATAGCCTGGCTGAGCCTTTTGATATTGATACTGACAAGGATGGAAATATTTATGTAGGTGCAATCATAAAGGATAACGAACGTAATCCGCTGATAAAATACAAGGCTCCCGATTATCTTGAGTATGACCGTGAACTTGACGGACACGGGGAAGTGCTGAGCTTTGATTATGGCAACGATTTTATTTGGTTTTCTAATGCCGGAGGAATTGCTAAAACACAGGAGCGCAGTACATGGTCGGTAAGCTTTATTAATGGTGTTACCGGATTGCTGGTTACAGAGAATTTTATCTATTACACCAAATACGATTATAACTTACTTGGAAGAATCAATATGTTTACAGGTGAAAACGAAGTATTGCTGGAAAATATTCTTCGTCCCTATAAAATGACTTACAGCGAAATTAATAATGCTTTATACTTCATAGTTAACGATAACAGCAAGGACCACACATCGAAATTATTGAAACTGGTGGTCGGTGACGACCTTGCAAAACTGTAAGTTTTTAAATAATGTTTCCTGTTTGAATAATCAGGTTTTCAAAGAATTAATGTTTGAAATTAAGGCAATCATAAAAATATTCATTTAATCCGTTAATTATTAACTTAATAAACCAAATGATGAAACGTACTTTACTTATAATGGTAGTCAGCATGATTGTAAGCATAATGCATGCTGAAATAGCTACCATAAAAGACATAAAGGAGAATCCTTCCAAATATAAAGGTGAAGTGGTTACCATAAAGGGACTTGTTACACGTTGGGTTCCCGGTAAGGAAAATACTACCTCACACTACCTTGTTGAGGGAGACTATGGATTTACCATTCAAATCAATACCGCACAGGTATCCCCTGAAACGAATTACAAATACGAAATTACAGGTATCGTTTATATAGAACCGGATACAGGTGAGCCGTTTATCAGTGAACAGGGCAGAACCAACCTGACCTTACCTGCTGCTGCAACTGTTCCTGATGAGAAGTCCGGTGGAAATACGCTTATGATCATTCTGATTGTTGGAGTGATCATTATTATTGCCTTAATTCTCGTCCTCTTATTCCGGAAACCGGGTGGTTCCAAAGCCAAAGGAGAACCTGCTGATATAGATGAAGATTTTCAGACAATCAAACTATCAGCTGCCGGTGATCCTAAAACGTTAAAGTTTATACCGGGCGAATTGAAAATAATATCGGGAACCGATGAAGGTAAAGTGTTTAAAATAGCAGGCTATCCTACACCGGAAGGCAATATTGTAACCATTGGACGGGAAGATATAAAAGGAGAACGGGGATATGCCCATATCAGACTGATGGAAAAAACCATTTCAAGAAAGCAGGCTGAATTAATTGAATCAAATAATACGTTAAAGGTTAAAAATATAAGTAAGACAAATTTGACAATTGTTGATGGAGTGCAGTTACAGCCGGATGAGGAGGTTGAAATTAAACCAAATTCAACCATTAAAACCGGCGAAGTGGAATTTCAATATATTTTATAACTGTTTGAATGTATAATATTGAATTTTCTACATATACTTTCCATGGTCGCAGAGAGTATAATCAGGATTTTATAGCTGCTGAAAGGCTGAATGATCAAACCTGGATTTTTGCTGTGGCTGATGGAATGGGTGGTGCCAACGGGGGTGAATTAGCCAGTTCTGTGGCAGTTAATGCCTTAATTAATCATTTTGATGATAAAAACATCATACTGGATGAAACAAATCTGAAGGATCATCTGGATAAGGCAATTGAAAAGGCTCATGTTGCTATTAATGATGAGATTTCCCGTGACCGTAATCTAAATGGCATGGGAACAACCATTGTTTGTCTTCTGGTTCACAACAACAACTATGTATGGGCATCTATAGGTGACAGCAGAATCTATTATTTTAATGGCAGCGAGAATAAACAACTGACAACAGATCACTCTTATGTTCAGGATTATATGAATGCCAAAGGTGAAAAGTTGCCTAAGGGAATTCTGGATAACTATTCACATATTCTGACAAAGTGTATTGATGGAGGCATGGAAAAGCCGGACTTATTTCCTGTAGGGGCAAACTGCCTGAAATTAAATGAGGGCGAAGGTTTTTTATTGTGCTCAGACGGGTTGCTGACAGACAGGATAAACACCAATGTTAACCTGTTTAAAAACTTTATAATGGGAAGAAAGAACCTGGATGAGTCTGCGAAAAGTCTGGTAGCATATGCCTATGAAATGGGGAGCGATGACAATATTTCGGTGGTTTTGGTCAGAGTTGGTGTAAAGAATATAAAGGAATTGAAACTAAGAGAATTCAGTTTGCCTGCAGATGAATCTGCAGCTAACAGGAATGGCCTGTTAAAACGGATTTTCAACAAGAAGAATAGCTAATGACTGAAGAAACTAAACGGTGTCCGTTTTGTGATGAGCTGATACGAAAGAACGCTATCAAGTGTCGGCATTGTGGTAGCATTATTTCTTCGGATACACTATCTTTTGTCGCAGATAGTCAACCGGATACGCTTGTAAAACAGGTGCTTGGAGAAACATATGAAATTAGTGGTGTTGTCGGATCAGGTGGAATGGCTGTTGTTTTTAAAGCTAACCAAAAAAACCTCCAACGTCCTGTTGCATTAAAAGTTATACATCAGAATTTAATCCATGAAAAGGAATTTGTTGACCGGTTTTTAAGGGAAGCAAGGGTTGGTGCATCCTTAAATCATGATAACATCGTTAAAATTTATGATGTCGGCTCAATCGGTACGGTTCATTATATGGCGATGGAATACCTTGAGGGTGAAACATTAAGGGATATCATTCGAAAAGGTGGAAAGCTTTCTGTTGCTCAAACCATACGGTATATAGTTCCGCTGGCCGAAGCATTGGGATATTTGCACAGTAAAAATCTGGTTCACCGTGACATTAAAACCGCAAACGTTATTGTCACCAAACAAAAGCCCGTATTAACAGATTTCGGAATCGTTTTTGTTCGTGGGGAAACACGTTTAAGTCAGGCGGGAACAGTTGTTGGGACACCTGAATATATGAGTCCTGAACAGGCAACCGGTAAGGTGGAAGTGGATCACAGGGCGGATATTTACAGCCTGGGGGTAATGATTTATGAATGTTTGACGGGGAAGGTGCCATTTCATAGTTCTAATCCCCTGACGACAGTTCATAGTTTGCTGAATGAGCGTCCAAAGGAACCCAAATACCATGAGAAAAGTATTCCAATGTGGCTTAACCGCCTAATACTGGATTGTTTAATCAAAGATCCTGATGAACGTATTCAGGATTGCTCAGTCTTGGTTGAGGCGCTTAAAAACAAAGACTATAAAGGAAATCCGGCCGGTTCTAAGAAGAAACAAAAAGGAAAGAAAGAAACTCACCCTGAGAATTTTGCTACACTTAAAATAGCCGGGGACGAAAGTCAGGTGATAAGCGGTGGTGAGTATAAAGATGATTTCTCGCACAGGAAAAGAAGAAAATGGGTTTTGCCGGTTTCTGTTGTGGTTGCGGTTTTAATCGGGGCTGCAGCATATTTGTATTTTGCCGGAATACCCGGAGTTCTGCCTGAATCAGTGAGTACATCAAAAAAAAACGAAACCAAAACTCCTGAAAAGGAACTGATCGCAAAGGCTCTGGATGAAAAGGAAAAGCAGACCGAAGTATCAGCTGCCAATGTAATACCTGCTTCAACAGCAGAACAACCTGTTGTACAGAATTCAGATCCTGCTGGTACAGATAAAACTGCAGAGCAAGGTAAAGACAATATACCGGCTCTGAGTGCTGAGGAAATTAAGAAAATTAAAGATGAAGAAGCTGCTAAGATAAGAAATGAACTGGCGGAGAAGGCAAGACAAGACGAAGAAGCGAACCGTTTAAAACTAGCGGCAGAAGAGAAAGCCAGACAGGAAGCTGCTGAAACAGAGCGGCAGAAAAGCGAAGCGGATGCCAGACGGAAAGCAGAACAAAGAACTATATTGAGCAACGATCAGCTTTCTATGCTCAATAATATGGGAATACCGCTAGTGTTGATAAAGGGACCCAACGGGAATTATTATGTGGGCAAATATGAAGTTACCCAGAAGCTTTGGCAAAGCATTATGGGAAATAATCCAAGCGTAAACAAAGGACAGGATAACCCGGTGGAAAATGTCAGCAAGTTCGATATTCTGAACTTTCTGACGAAATTAAAATTACAGACTTCTATGGATTTTCGGCTGCCTACAGTCGATGAGTGGAGTTTTGCGGCAAGAGCCAATGGTTCATTTAAGTACAGTGGCAGCAATACACTCGGAGATTTTGGATGGTATGAAGGAAATACCAATATGGCATCTACCAAGCCTGTTGGTCAGAAAAATCCGAATGCTTTTGGTCTGTACGATATGTCGGGAAACGTAGCAGAGATGTGCGCGGATGGCAGTGTAAAAGGCGGAAGTTATGTGAGTCCGTCTAACCAGTGTGAATTAAACTATGCCGAGAGTTGGGATCCTGATAAAAAAGACTGGACAACAGGTTTCCGCGTTTTATTAAGGTATGAACGGAAATAAAAAATTAATAACAATGAGAATTTATACAATTAGTTTATTCCTTTTTATTCTTAGTGGATTGCAGTTTGTGTCAGCACAGGAAACAGGGACATTAATAATTGACAGCGACTCAAGTTATTTGCCGGTAATAATAAACGGCAGGGAAACAGGATTGTTTACTCCGTATAATGAGGAAATGGAAACGGGAGAATATGCGATTGAAATAAAGTTCTCTCCGCTTTTTTCATTCCGAGATACCGTTGTGGTAACAGCAAATCAGGTGACAAGAGTATTCGAAAATAAGCCACAGACATCAGGAAACCTTTTGATTAGCAGCATGCCAACTGAATCATCAGTGTATATCGGAGAAAAGTTGCTGGGTAAAACACCATTGGCTTTAAAGGATATTTCACCGGGAGATTACAGATTTGTGGTAAAAAAAGAAAATTATAACGATGCTGTTGTAAATGTCAGTGTCGGGAATAGCGAACTCGCTAAAGCTTTTGCTGAATTGACAGCCGGTTACGGAACCATTAGTATCCTGGCAAATCCGGAAGCGGACATATATATTGATGATAATTTTGAGGGCACAAAAATGTACAACGGACGCTTGTCCACCGGATCACATGTTATTGAAGTGCGTAAGGAAAGTTTTGACCCGCAGGTTAAAGTTATTGAGGTAGAGGAAGGAAAAGCTTATCGTGAGTTTTTTCAGCTGCAACAGGTATTCGGAAAGATTTCAATAACTACAAATCCTTCACTGGCTGAAGTTTATCTGGATGGAAAGATGGTCGGTTTTTCATCCATGATACTGGATTCAGTTGGGGTTGGAGACCATACTCTTAGACTGGTAAAGGATGGCTATCTGACGCTTGAAAAAAATATTGAGGTAGTAAAGAATAAAACAAATTATATTGGGGAGGAATTAAAAAGTGGTTTTATTGTTGTAACGGAACCGGCAAAAGCAAAAATTTACCTGGATGGAGAATATGTGGGATTGAGTCCTAAGTTTCTTGTAGATATGGACCCCGGAAAACATGAAATTCAAATTGAAAAAGAAGAATATCCCGTTATCCGAAAAGAGGTAGTATTTAAAAAGAATACTGCAGACAGCATTAATGTGGTTCTGGAACAGGGGTTTCTTGTCTCTTCAAATCCTGAAGACGCCAAAGTGTATATGGATGGTGCTCTTTCAGGAAGCACACCACTTTTGTTAAAAGGACTGGAAGGAAAGCATCAGTTCATTATTAAAAAGGACGATTTTGCCGATGAAACATTTGACATTGATTTTGCAGCAACAGATACACTGAATTATCATGTTGATTTAATGCCTGGATGTAAGGTAAATATTTTAACAAACTCGGCGGATGCTGAAATATGGATTGGAGATGAAATGGTGGGTAACGGAAGCGTGTCACTTCCTCTGGCACAGGGAGAACACAAGCTTGCGTTTAAAAACAGTAAATACTTTAATGATTTTGAAAAAGTAATTACCGTGAAAGAAAACGGTCAGGTTGAACAGATCGATCTGCCCTCAAAAATGTGTAGCATTACCGTTATATCAAAACCCAAGAAAGGAACCGTTTTGCTCGACAGTACCTTGAAGTTCAACTCCAACGAGAAGACTGTATTAATGGGCGGAGCATATGACCTAAAGCTTAAGGCAAAGGGCTTTAAAACAATTGAGGATAAAATTACGGTGGAAAAAGCGGATCAGAAATTTGAATACCTGATGGAACCTTTGCATTACAGAAGCAAGGGAACGGCTGTATTGCTTACGATGATCTGGCCTGGTGCCGGGAGATCTTATTTAACCCGTGGGGAATCGTCAGCAATAGGAGGATTTCTGTTTTATGGTTTGGGTGCCGGATCCTATTTTACAAATGAGAAATCCATGGATCTGTCGGATGAAGCTGCAGAAGCCATGCTTCAAAATGATTATGCGGAACATGACAGGTTGATGCAGGAATCGGATGATTATAAATTATACTCCGATATCATGTTATATACGGCAGTTGGCGTATGGGGCATAAATATGATTCGTACCCTGGCAACACCATCAGAGAAGAAAAGATACGAAAAGCTGAAGATGACCGGGTATTATAATCCAAGGAATCAAACGACTAATATTGGATTAGTTTATAAATTCTAAGTTAAACATATAGAGATAAAAGTCCGCTTTAAACTGAAGCGGACTTTTTGTTTTTAGCCACCTTTGCTACCCCGAGATTCGTCATTGTTTGTTAATAAATTCAATTTTGTAGCTCTGTTATTAAGATTGCTTTTTGTATTTTTGCGGCACAAAGCAGAAACAGGAACATCATGATACTCTTTTTTCAGTCTCCCGACAAAAAAATCATTGCTACAGAAGTTAGTAATCCCCTCTCAGCGGAAAATATCAGTAAATTGTCATGGCTCTATTCAGGAGCCGTTTTTGTTGATACTGATGCCATGAACGGATGGTATGTAGGACCACGTAAAGAGATGATTACACCGTGGAGTACCAATGCGGTTGAAATAACCCAAAACATGGGCATTGAAGGCATTGGTCGGATTGAGGAATACTTTCCGGTAAGCAGTGAGGATGCAGAACACGATCCGATGTTGCAGCGTATGTATAACGGGTTGAACCAAACCATTTTTACCATCAGTAAAAAGCCTGATCCCATTGTGTATATCGAGGATATTACCTCATACAACGAGCAGGAAGGATTGGCTTTGAGTGCAGACGAAATAGAGTATCTGGAAGATGTAAGTAAAAATATCGGACGAAAACTGACGGACAGTGAAGTCTTCGGATTTTCGCAGGTAAACTCGGAACACTGCCGTCATAAAATATTTAACGGAACCTTTATTATTGATGGAAAGGAAATGGATAGCTCCCTGTTTCAGCTGATAAAGAGAACATCAAAGGAGAATCCTAATTTTATCATTTCAGCATATAAAGATAATGTAGCTTTTCTGGAAGGGCCTGTTATCGAGCAGTTTGCACCGGAATCGCAGGATAAGCCTGACTTTTTTGCCGTAAAGGATTATGAAAGTGTTATTTCCATAAAGGCTGAAACACATAACTTCCCTACTACAGTTGAACCATTCAACGGCGCATCAACGGGGTCTGGAGGTGAGATCCGGGACCGTTTAGGTGGCGGAATCGGTAGTTTGCCAATAGCTGGTACTGCGGTTTATATGACTTCTTATGCCAGAACCGAAGAAGGCCGGAACTGGGAAGATGCCACAGAGCCCAGACCCTGGCTCTATCAAACGCCGGAGCAAATTCTGATCAAGGCATCCAACGGTGCATCAGATTTTGGTAATAAGTTCGGGCAACCACTGATCTGTGGTTCATTGCTCACCTTTGAACACTTCGAAAACGCCAAAAAGTTTGGTTACGATAAAGTCATCATGCTGGCTGGTGGTGTTGGCTATGCTAAAAAAGCCGATGCGTTGAAAGGGCATCCGAAAAAGGGCGATAAAGTGGTATTGCTGGGCGGCGACAACTATCGTATCGGTATGGGAGGAGGTGCTGTATCTTCTGTTGATACAGGCCATTATGCCAATGCGGTTGAGCTGAACGCGGTGCAACGGGCTAACCCTGAAATGCAGAAACGTGCTGCCAATGTGATCCGTGCCTTATGTGAGGATGAAAAAAATCCGATCGTTTCAATTCACGATCACGGTGCCGGCGGACACCTGAACAGCCTCTCGGAATTACTGGAGGAAACAGGTGGTGTAATTAATATGGATAAACTACCTGTTGGTGATCCAACCCTGTCTGCCAAGGAAATAATTGGAAACGAGTCGCAGGAACGTATGGGAATGATCCTAAATACCGAAAACATTGATTACGTCTATAAAATTGCGGAACGTGAACGCTCACCGATGTACGTTGTTGGTGAGGCAACCGGCGATCACATGTTTATATTCAAACAGGCCGATGGTATAAAACCAATTGATATTCAGCTGGAATATATGTTTGGTAAACCACCTCGCACTTACATGAAAGATGTGACTGTTGACGAGACCTACAATGATGTAAAATACAATATTAAGGACTTACACGAATATCTTGAGCAGGTGCTGCAGCTGGAAGGCGTGGCCTGCAAAGACTGGCTAACCAATAAAGTTGACCGGTCGGTAACCGGAAAAGTTGCCAAACAGCAGACTGCCGGTGAAATTCAGTTGCCATTGAACGATCTGGGTGTTGTCGCTCTGGACTACAAGGGTAAATCAGGAATCGCATCTTCGATAGGGCATGCGCCTCAAGCTGCAATGATAGATCCTGCTGCCGGTTCTGTACTGGCTGTAGCTGAATCGTTGACCAACATTGTTTGGGCTCCGTTAAAAGATCATCTGAAGAGTGTAAGCCTGAGTGCCAACTGGATGTGGCCCTGTAAGAATGAGGGAGAAGATGCCCGCTTATATAAGGCAGTAGAAGCTATCAGCGACTTTTGTGTGGATTTGGGCATCAATGTCCCAACCGGTAAAGATTCCATGTCGATGACCCAAAAATACGGGGACGAAAAAGTATTGTCACCGGGAACGGTTATTATTTCAGCAGGAGGAGAGGTCAGCGATGTGAAAAAGGTTGTGAGTCCTGTCATCAGCAACGATCCTGAAAAGCCGGTGTATTACATAGACTTTTCGTTTGATAAATTTAAGCTGGGTGGATCTGCTTTTGCTCAGGCTTTGAACCGTATCGGAAAAGAAGTTCCGACGGTAAAGGACAGCGATTATTTTATTAAAGCATTTAATGCAGTTCAAAAACTGGTGGAAGAGGAGTTGATCGTTGCGGGACACGATATTTCTGCCGGTGGTATGATAACAGCCTTACTCGAAATGTGTTTTGCCAACACAGAAGGTGGCCTTGAAGTCAGCCTGGATGAGATAGATGAGGATGATCTGATAAAAATATTATTTGCAGAGAACCCCGGAATTCTGGTTCAGGTTACAGATAAAAACAAAGTAGATGACATTTTAAATGAAGCCGGCATTGCGTTTACTGAAATTGCTAAACCAACAGATGAACGTCATGTTCTGGTTGAGAAAGATGGAGAAATCTATCAGTTTGGCATTGATTATATGCGTGATATCTGGTATAAATCATCCTACCTGTTGGATCGCAAACAGAGTGGCGATAAGTGTGCTGCAGATCGTTTTAACAATTACAAGACGCAGCCGCTTGAAATTAATTTTGATGCATCATTTACTGGTAAATTTGAAAGCATTGGTGTTGATCCGAACCGGCGCAACCGGTCTGGTGTTAAAGCTGCTATTATCAGGGAAAAAGGTGTCAACGGTGACCGTGAAATGGCCTATTCCATGTATCTGGCAGGCTTTGATGTGAAAGATGTGCATATGACAGACCTCATCACGGGAAGGGAAACACTGGAAGATGTGAACTTCATTGTTTTTGTCGGCGGATTCTCAAACTCAGATGTGTTAGGATCAGCCAAAGGATGGGCCGGCGCTTTCCTTTATAATCCAAAAGCCAAGGAAGCACTGGATAAATTCTACGCACGCAAGGATACACTTAGTCTCGGAATCTGTAATGGCTGTCAGCTAATGATGGAGCTTGGATTAGTTTATCCTGATCATGATGTGAAACCTAAAATGGAACACAACATATCGCATAAATTTGAGAGTTCCTTCCTGACCATGAAGATAGAAAACAATGAGTCGGTGATGCTGAAAACATTGGCCGGAAGTCAGCTTGGTGTTTGGGTCGCACACGGTGAAGGTAAGTTTGCCATGCCAAAACCAGAGAATGCTTATAACATTGCAGGTAAATATTTATACAATGATTATCCGGGTAATCCAAACGGTTCTGATTTTGCCACAGCAGCAGTTTGTTCTGACAATGGCCGTCACCTGGCCATGATGCCACATCTGGAACGCGCCATCTTCCCGTGGCAGTGGGCGCATTATCCTGCTGACCGAAAAGGCGATGCATACACACCCTGGCTCGAAGCGTTTGTGAACGCCAGAAAGTGGGTGGAAGAACAGAATTAACAAGGGCTTCACTTAAAGCGAAACCCTCGCTAAAGATATAAAAAAGCGATCCAACCGGGTCGCTTTTTTATTGTCCGATACGAATGTGTCGATATTGTAGAGACGCGATTAATCGCGTCTCTACAATATTT
Source organism: Quyinboa sediminis (assembly GCF_042219855.1). NCBI lineage: Bacteria > Pseudomonadati > Bacteroidota > Bacteroidia > Bacteroidales > Quyinboaceae > Quyinboa > Quyinboa sediminis. The sequence continues at coordinate 321,299 of NZ_JBHJHP010000001.1, forward strand.
TTCTTATTGTTGAAAATCCATTAATCGCACTTTCACTTCGCGAGATATCATTTGCTGCACTCACCCCTGGCCCCTAAAGGGGAAATCCTGAATTCAACGTTAGCTTGGCTCAAAGTCACTCGCTCACTTAGCGAAGGTTGGACTCCCATCGGAGTCCTATGTTTGTAGCAACGACGAATGCTACAAACATGTGACCCCATCCGGGGTCATACCTGATGAGATTTGAATAAAGCGATCTGAAATGTAGATTTAATCTCAAAAGCACAACTTATAATGTAGTTTTTGTAAGAAAAATCGGGAGATCCCTTTAGGGAACCAAAGGGTATGGGGTGGATAAATGAGCACGATTTCAAATCAGCTGATGTGTAGATATAGCCCGGTACGGGCGACAATATGGTAGAAAAGAATTCCCGGCCCAAACGGAGCTCCGGCGGAGCGAAAGAATCCTGAATTAATGAAGGCTTATCTTAAGCAAAAAGGAGGTGGATTCAGCCCGCAGGTCTGGAGACGGTTGTTTTTTCTTTCGCCCTTATGGGGCTCCAATTAAATATCCGGTCTAAACGTTCTTAAATGTAGTTTTTGTAAGAAAAATCGGGAGATCCCTTTAGGGAACCAAAGGGTATGGGGTGGATAAATGAGCACGATTTCAAATCAGCTGATGTGTAGATATAGCCCGGTACGGGCGACAGTATGGTAGAAAAAGAATTCCCAATCTAAACGGAGCTCCGGCGGAGCGACAGAATTTGGGTTTAACGAGAGTTTCACTATGAGTGAGGCCCTCGCTGGAAATATTAAAACGATCTTTTAGGGGCGTTTGTTTCATTGTCCGGTTTGACAGTATCTCATTGTAGAGACGCGATTAATCGCGTCTCTACAATGAGAATAAAGATATATTGAATTGTTATCAATTTTAAATTTATTACTTTTGCACATCTTGAAAACAAGGACAAAAAAGAACTATGAATATTTCGTATAACTGGCTTAAAAGCTACATCAACACAGATTTAGACGTTCACAAATTATCCCGTATTTTAACCGATATCGGACTGGAGGTAGGTAGTGTGGAAGAGGTGGAATCTGTGAAGGGTGGACTGAAAGGTATTGTGGTTGGTGAGGTACTGACCTGTGAAAAACATCCCAATGCCGATAAATTAAGCCGTACTGCAGTGAATGTTGGTACAGGTGAGCCTTTACCCATTGTATGTGGTGCACCGAATGTGGCTGCCGGGCAGAAGGTGATTGTTGCAACGGTTGGTACAACCCTTTTTATGGGTGATGACAGTTTTACGATTAAGAAAGCAAAAATACGGGGTGAGGTATCTGAAGGGATGATCTGTGCAGAGGATGAAGTCGGTTTGGGCAGTTCTCACGACGGCATCATGGTACTGGATCCCGAAGCGGTTCCGGGAACTTTGGCCAGCGATTACTTCAAGGTGGAATCAGACTATATGATTGAGGTTGATCTGACGCCAAACCGTATAGATGCCGGTTCGCACATTGGTGTGGCGCGTGACCTGGCTGCCTATCTGCAACAGGAAAGCAAAGATATTAAAGTCAACTGGCCATCTGTGGATGGATTTAAGGTCGACAATACAAATTATACACTGGATGTTAGCGTTGCGAATCATGAAGCGTGTCCTCGATACAGTGGCGTAACTATTTCGGGTCTCACCGTTAAAGAATCTCCGGACTGGTTAAAGAAACGCCTCGTTTCTATCGGCATGAACCCGATCAACAATGTGGTTGATGTGACCAACTTTGTATTGCATGAACTGGGACAACCTTTACATGCCTTTGACGGGGATAAAATTGCGGGTAATAAAATAGTGGTCAGAACACTTGCAGACGGTACAAAATTTACAACACTCGATGAACTGGATCGTGAGATGAGTGATCAGGACCTGATGATCTGTAATGAAACGGAGGGAATGTGTATCGGTGGTGTATTTGGTGGTCTGGATTCAGGTGTAACCGAAAGCACAACTAAAATATTTCTTGAAAGTGCCTACTTTAATCCGGTTTGGGTGCGTAAGACCGCACGTCGACATCAGATTAGTACCGACAGTTCTTTCCGTTTTGAGCGGGGAATTGATCCGGCCGGAACAGTGTATGCACTGAAACGGGCTGCCATGCTGATAAAGGAAGTGGCCGGTGGTGAGATCAGTTCTGAGGTCGTGGATATCTATCCTGAACCGGTAAAACCTTTTGAGGTGGAATTTTCGGTGTCCAGGACACAAAAAATCATAGATAAAAATCTGACTAAAGAGATTATTCTGAATATCCTCAATAGTCTTGAAATAAAGGTAGCAGAAGACAAAGGTGATATTCTGAAACTTGAAGTGCCGACCTATCGGGTGGATGTTCAGAGGGAAGCTGATGTGATGGAGGATATCCTCAGGATCTATGGCTATAACAAGGTTGAATTATCCGATACGGTACACTCAACCATTTCATATGCCAAAAAGCCTGATGATCATCGGGTGAAAAACATGGTAGGTGATTTACTTTCAGCCCAGGGTTTTTACGAAATTATGAATAATTCGCTTACCAAAGCGTCTTATTATGAAGGTCTGGAAACCTTTAAGCCGGAGCATCTTGTTGAGATACTGAATCCTTTGAGCATAGATTTGAATGCCATGAGACAGACACTCTTATTTGGTGTGCTTGAATCTGTGGTATATAATCAGAACAGAAGAAACAGTGATCTGAAACTGTATGAATTCGGAAACTGCTATTATTTTGATAAAAAAGAAGATTTAAAGGATGGCGTTGCTTTGGCAGCATATTCCGAGGTACAGCATCTGGCGCTTGCTATTACGGGTTTCGGATCAAGAGAAACATGGAATCAGGCTCAGAAAGAAATGGATTTCTACGACCTGAAAGCGTATGTGCTTAATGCATTGAAAAAATTGGGTATTCATTCCGGTTCATTGATTGGAGGCGAGGTGGAAGACGATGATTTGCTTGATTATGGCATGACATATCTGACCCGGAAAGGCGATACGCTGGTGTATTTTGGTAAGGTGGCCAAAAAATTACAGAAACAGTTTGACATTGATAATGAAGTTTACTATGCCGACTTCAACTGGGACGTGGTTCTGAAAGAAATAAAGGAGGTAACCACAGCTTATAAAGAGATCAGTAAATACCAGGAAGTACGACGTGATCTGGCGCTGTTACTGGATAAAACTACACGGTTTGAGGAAGTTGAAAAGATAGCCTATAAAACAGAGTCAAATTTGTTAAAGGAAGTGTCCCTGTTCGATGTATATGAAGGAAAGAATTTGCCAAACGGTAAAAAATCGTACGCGGTAAGTTTTATTCTTCAGGATGAGAACAAAACATTGAAAGATAAAGATATAGATAAAATTATGCACCGTCTGATAAAAGCCTACGAACATCAGCTGGATGCACAGTTACGATAATTTTCAAACGATCAGAGTAAAAAGATGGAGAACGTTCAGGTTCAGTTAAAGAAAGCTGTAACAGAAGCACTGGCAACATTATATCAGTTGGAACAGGAGGTTGAATCCGTTCAATTTCAGCAGACCCGGAAAGATTTTGAAGGTGATTTAACACTGGTTGTTTTTCCCTATTTAAAAGCATCAAAAAAGAAACCACAGGATACTGCAGAAGAAATAGGGTCTTACCTTAAAGAACAAGGTTTTATTTCAGATTTCAATGTGGTGAATGGTTTTTTGAACCTGTTGCTTGGGGAAGAAAAGCTGATTGAACAATTGAATACCATTGCAGCTACTGAGAACTATGGTCTTAAAGCAGTAAATGAAGATTCTCCGCTGGTGATGATTGAATATTCATCGCCAAATACCAATAAGCCGCTTCACCTGGGACATATCCGCAATAATCTGTTGGGATTTTCATTGGCTAAAGTCATGGAAGCCAATGGTAATAAAGTGGTTAAAACCAATATTGTTAACGACAGGGGTATTCACATTTGTAAATCCATGCTGGCCTGGCAAAAATGGGGTGAAGGTGAAACACCGGAATCAACGGGTATGAAAGGCGACCATCTGATTGGTAAATACTATGTGAAGTTCGATCAGGAATATAAAAAGGAACTGGCAGAGCTGCAGGCTCAGGGCAAGACAAAAGAAGAAGCGGAGAAAGCTTCGGTGTTGATGTCTGAAGCCCGTGAGATGCTGCGGAAGTGGGAAGCAAAAGACGACGAAGTATATACGCTTTGGGAAACCATGAACAGTTGGGTTTATGCCGGTTTTGATGAAACCTATAAGGCGCTGGGTGTGGCTTTTGATAAAATTTACTACGAGTCGGATACCTACCTTGAAGGCAAAGAGAAAGTATTGGAAGGCCTTGAAAAAGGTGTATTTTACCGCCGGGATGACGGCTCCGTATGGGCAGATCTTACGAAAGACGGACTGGATGAAAAAATACTTCTGAGAAGCGATGGCACCTCAGTCTATATGACCCAGGATATCGGAACGGCAAAACTGCGCTATGAGGACTTCGACATCGACAAGATGATTTACGTGGTAGGTAATGAACAGAATTACCATTTCCAGGTCTTATCTATTTTGTTGGACAAGCTGGGTTTTGAATGGGGTAAGGATTTGGTTCATTTCTCTTACGGCATGGTGGAACTGCCTGAAGGAAAAATGAAATCCCGTGAAGGTACAGTGGTTGATGCGGATGATCTGATTAAGGATATGACCAATACAGCCAGGGAAGTTTCTCTCGAACTGGGAAAACTGGAAGGTTTTTCTGATGAGGAAGCAGCAAACATTTTTCGAATTGTTGCATTGGGAGCTCTGAAATACTTTATTTTAAAAGTTGATCCGCGCAAAAACATGACCTTTAATCCAAAGGAATCCATTGATTTTAATGGGAATACAGGCCCGTTCATACAATATACCTATGCCAGGATTCAGTCTGTATTACGTAAAGCAGCAGATACCGGAATTACAGTTACCGGTAAAGCAGATCCGGATATTGAAATGAATGAAAAAGAGAGCATCGTAATCAAGCGCTTATCCAATTTTCCACAGGTGGTGAAAAGTGCCGGAGATAATTACAGTCCTGCGTTAATTGCCAATTATGCGTATGAGCTGGTTAAAGAATACAACCAGTTTTATCACGACTGTACCATTCTGGGTGAAGACGATGAAAAGAAAAAGCAGCTTCGCCTACTGATTTCAAAAACAACAGGCGAAACGGTTGAAACGGCGTTAAGTCTGCTTGGAATTGAAGTACCTGAACGAATGTAAACGGCGTATAATGAAACATGAAGGCTTATGATTGAAAAAAAGGTTTCTGATAAACTTCATATTCAAAAGTATCATGTTTCAGAGTTGGCTGAATTTGTCTCAGGAGAATTTTATATCGATCTGAACGTTAAGCCAATTTCACCGCAACGTGTACAATCTTATATTCATAATCCCAGGTCCGTTAAAGATCATATTTCTTTATATCTTTTAATTTCTGAAAAGCGACTCATTGCATTTAGGACCGTTTTTGCGGATCAGATGGTTCTGGGAAAAAAGCTTTACAACTTTGGCTGGTGCAGCGGAAACTGGGTGGATCCGGATGAAAGAAGAAATGGATATTCTGATCTGCTGCTTCGGGAAATGTATGAAGATTGGGAAGGCCGGCTGATGTATACCAATTATGCTGATGCCGCTCACAGATTATTCAATAAAACGGGTCAGTTTAAGTTATTAAGTCAAAGAACCGGAGCTCGTTTTTACGGTAATATTGATGTAAAAACATTCACCAGCGGAAGAGAAGAATATAAGCTTGTCCATGCTTTTTCATTTCTTATTGATCCATTTATTACGTCCTATGCAAAAATAAAAGCACGATTGTTTTCCAAATATGACCTGAGTGCTTATTCGGTTTATCAGGATTCTTCACCAACTATATCATTTCTCAATAACTGTATGGATACCATTTCACCCTTAAAAAGAGCGGTGAAGGAATTTAAGTGGATTTTTAATTATCCATGGGTATCAACGGATAAATCAGATAGAATCAATTATCCGTTTACATCCTGTCTTGATTCTTTTGAATACCTTTTCGTCACATTGGTTCACAAGGTATCAGGAGAAGAAACCAGATTAATTCTTTCCCGTCAAAAGGGCAATTTGAAATTTTTATACCGATTTGGGAGTGTGGCTCCGGATGCCATGGCAGAGTTTCTGATGAATTATTGTGCTGAACACAAAATCAAAACATTAACGGTTCTGGATTCGGAATTGGCAGAAAAACTTAAATCTTTGAAATCTCCTTTTATAAAGCACCGTCTGTTTAGTATGAATATATATGCTTCATTTACGGATAATGAAAATGCCGGATTAACGTTTCAGGATGGTGATGGCGACGTGGTATTTACCTGAACCTATAACGAACAGTCGTGACGGTAATAGCGCGGTGATTTGACAAAACCCAGTTCTTTCATAACGTCTTTCTTTTTCTCTTCCGGTGTGTGATAAATGGTCTCACAGCGATCCGAGCAACATCCGTCGTGTTTGGTTTTGCATTCCTCGCATTGAATAAACAGAAGGTTACAATGTGAATTTTTACAATTGGTATGGGTATCGCAGGGTTTGCCACACTGATGGCAATGCGCGATGATCTCATCTGAAATCCGTTCTCCAAGTCGCTTGTCGAATACAAAGTTTTTGCCTTTGAATTTGTTCTCCAGGTTGTTGTGATTCACCTGTCGGGTGTATTCAATGACACCACCATACAATTGATTGACATGTTTAAATCCGTGATGTTTCAGGTAGGCACTGGTCTTTTCACACCGTACACCACCGGTACAGTAAAGAAGTACAGGTTTGTCCTCATTACCTTTCAGCATGCTCAGCACTTCCGGTAACTCATCACGGAACGTTTCAGCCTGTGGTAACTTTGCACCCTGAAAATGACCGATTTCACTCTCGTAGTAATTGCGCATATCCACGACCAAAGCACCTTCTTCAATCTTCCGGTTCCACTCTTCAGCAGTCAGGTGTTTTCCAACGTTGGTCACGTCATAATCTTCCGGTTTCAGACCATCAGCTACGATTTGTCGTCTGACTTTGACCGATAATTTAATAAACGATTTGCCATCATCTTCAATCGCAAACTTAAAAGGAACATCCCTGAATTCCGGGATGGTGTAGAGGTGTGACTTAAAGGCTTCAAAATTATGTTCCGGTATATTCATCTGTGCATTGATCCCTTCTTTTGCTACATATATACGACCCAGACAACCAAGTTCATTCCATGTTTTAAACAGGAGGTTACGCATCTCCATGGGATCTTCCAGAATAACATAACGGTAAAACGAAATGGTTGTACGTTTGAATGTTTCGCTGTTCAGACGTTTAAGCAACTGTTCACGCCCGAGTTTATTGATGAGTTTTAATTTGCCTCCGTACGGATCCATAATCAGAAAATTTGTCTGCAAAAATAATTGATTAATTTATTTAGAACAAATTAAAATAATAGCATAGATATTCACCGGGTGATTATTTAAATATCGTTATTATTCACCCGGTGAATAATACAGAATATTGTTACTGAACCTGAATATTCATAACTTTATTACCCGGTTTTTTAAATGTACAAGTATGAAAAAGCTGTTTCTTCCTCTGTTTGTCCTGACGTGGGTTTTGGTCTTATCAGGCATAATTCTGTTCCAGACAAAGGAATCAGATTCAGAGATAATGGAAATTGTTTTTATTGTTGTGTTGGTTGCGTTTTTCATTTCCGGCATTGTGTTGAGTTACGGCAGGATTAAAGGCATAAAAGACGGATATACGCCTGAGGATGAAATGGCAAGGAAAATAGCGCATAAAGTAGCTGCCATTTCCTATTTTACATCGTTGATTTTCTGGTTGGGAATGGTGATTCTCCATCACTATGTTGAGATCAGTACTAAAAATTTGCTGGCATCCGGATTGATTGGAATGGCTTTAATATTCCTGATTTTGTGGATTGTGTTTACGGTTCGGGGTTTACCCGATGAAAAAGAGAAAAAGCGAGAGTGAAGAGTAGTGATAAAGATTAATCCACAATATTTTCAGTATTTGTTACTAATTCTCTTAAGGATTTGATTAAATCTTCCCTTATTTTGACAATATCTTTCAGCAATTCTTTATTTTTAATTTTCATTTGGTCAGAATCTTCTTTCTGTGCATTATGATATAATCCTATAAAATGACCTCTTAGTTTGAAAAGGTTGCTTTTTATCTCACTGCTTAGAAAAATGCCATATCCTTTTGTGTAAAATATTTTTGTAACCTGTTTAAAAAAATATTCCGCATTTTTTCTTTTAAAATACATAATCTTATTTCCTTCACTATCAGTTTCGCCTCTTTCCAGAATGTTCCGGGCATTATCATTTTCTGAGAAGTATATGATTAAAGCCCAAACAGCTTTATAAGCCTTTAAAGAATCTCTGTATTTTTGCTGCTTCTCTAAAAACTTTAATTCGGTTAGTTTTTGTTTTCTCCAAATTTTATGACCTATGATGTATCCTGTTATAGCCACTAGTATAATTACAATGGGATCAAGAATCACATCAAGCCATTTAAGTAAACATTCTGTATTCATTAGTTAATTGTATTTTGTACGGTTTCCATCATTTTATCATAAATATTTCCAACTAAGTTAAGAATTTGGTTCGTGATTAAAATATCACTATCCAAATCAATGAGATTTTTTATTTTTTCATTAAACACGATTTGATTATGCATAAATCTTTTACGCCATTCAGTCAAACCATCTCCAATCAATTCTTCTCCTGGAATTTCAATTTTGAACTTGTTTTTGATGAAATTAAGGTATTCCCAATGTTTAACATATTCATGACCTTCATGCATTGTAGGTTCAAGTTCTGATGAAAATTTCGAATAAACTGTCTTCTCAAAAAGATAAATCTTTTCGAAGATCTGTTTTCTACCCAAATCATATGCTTCTAACTCTTTAACAAGCCGGTCACGTTCAATAGGTACATGATTATCAAAATACTTCAGAAGGTTTTCCAAACGCCTGTCTTTTAAAAATCTTCTGAACTCACCATAACGTTTTATTGGTAACATATCAGTAACTATATACTCATTAAAAAGTGTTTCTGACATTGGATACATTATATCAAGGACATTGTTTTCTTTTATGTCAAATCCAACTTTTGATAAATCACCATCATTTATGGCAATACCTTCAGGCAATAATTCTTTTACCATAATCCAAAGCACCCTGTCAGTGAATTGCTGATGGAGAATGGATTTCTCAGATTTATAAATGTCTTTAATTTGATAATGTAGTTGCTTTGCTTCATCAGATTCTTCATCAATTGTTTTTTGTTTTGCTTTTAAATTACTGACTATTTCCTGTGGTTGTAATTTAATTTTGTCAGCGTAAAATCTGGGTTTATCATAAAAAGTTTGAGAGAGTTCATTTAACATCCTCTTTATGGCAAACGAAACATTATCCGATGATTTAAGATCATAGCCCTGATTCTGCAAAGCCTTTATAACTGGCGGGTTAAAAAATCCCCTGGGAAGGAAAGGTGTGCCATCCTCATAGTTCTTTTCATGTGTCTTTTTGTCGAGTTGAATCATGTAGGCATAATCATCCAGAAAATCATCGACATTAAACCTTCTGTTTTTAAATTGTTCAAGTTCTTCATTCAGCCATTTTATTTTTTGTCTGTAGTACTTTATAAAAAAATCAGAAGTGACCTGACATTTAAGTACATTTATTTTATAAAGGAATGGATGTTTTTTGCTTGAAATAAAAAGCTTATGCGATTTGAAAAATTCATCAATATTAAATTTGTTCGATCTGAAATATGCAATACTTTTTTGTAAAAAATCATACTCCTGATCATTCAGCTTTAACTTATGCATTTCGCCACTTTTATCTTTATGATCGTAGGGAGGGGACATAAACACGATATCTCTGGCAAGTTGCTGAGCCATATCACCAATCTTAATCTTTTCTGCCCGGTCAATTAACCTGTTTGATTCTTTAAGCATCTTTTTAAGGAATTCCTTGGTTTGTTTCCGGTTACTTTTCCATTTATAACCTAGCAGATAATACCTGACAGAATCAGGTAAATCATTAAATGAAATTCTTTTTTTTAAAAGAATTTCATTTAATATTTTCTTTCTTTTAAGCAGTTCCTTGTTATCTCCCTGATCTCTTTTCTTTTCCAAAGTGAAGTCGCCTACCGGTTTAATATTGCCTGATTGTACATCTGCAATAAATGTATTTATCTTGTTGAGATGCTCCTGAATGAAATCACCAGGAGACGTTTTTAAAAATCCTTTACGATAAAGATACCCGTATAGAAAAATATTAGGCAGTTCATATGTACTCAGAATTGCTGTTGGTTTAGGATTATTTTTTCCCGGCAAAGGCCAGTTATTATATTTTTTACCGATTGAAATACCTATTCTGTTACCAACCAATCTGTATTTCGGATAAAAGGGATCAAAGTCATCAACTGAAATATTATGTTGTGTCCAGTAATCAGGGATCTTTTCTGCTGAATAATTTTCAAGTTCCCCAAATGTCCGTATTTCCTTTAAGATTTTTCTTTCCCTTTCAACAAGTATGTTTTTTTGATATTCGTCTTTTACCCATCTGCCAATCTGAATATGGAAGTGAATATCATTTAAAAGTTTAGATTCATCAAAATACCGCAACGCAAAGTAGGGGAAACGGTCACCATGCCTTTTCATTATTGGCTGTTGTCCTTCATCAGGTTCAGTACCGGCTTCATCAGTCTTTGCAATAAAAAGTTTTTGGTCTTCTTCTCCTAAAATGCTGAAAAGTTCCTGTGGACATCTGGAAAGCTCATTTAAAATATCCAGTTTAAAATCTGAACTTTCGAGTTTGGGATACGGTAACCTGCAGCAATGTTCAGTAAATGTTTCCAGGGTTGCCCTGAATTTATGGTCCCTGCTGTCTTTAAAACCTTTGATTCCTGCTAGAAACTGAAATGCATATTTTTTCTCCAAAAAGAAACAGGTAAAAAAACATAATCCCTTGAGTGTGAATTTTTCATTATCAGAATTTAGTTTGTACCAACCCTTTTCATCATTTTTTAATATAAAAAAATCCTCTGACGTAAAGAAACCACTCATTCTGTTTTCCGCTTTAGTAATGGCTAGGTCAAAATACGGTTTTAAATCAATGGCGCTGTAAGCTTCTAAAAAAGGATAGTGACTACATGAATTCCTTAAATCGGTTAGTGTTTTAACAGCAGCCTTTAATTTTTCCGGCAGGTCTTTATATAATTCTTTATCTTCTATGTTCTTCCCCTGCCTTAAAAAAGGGAAATGTTTTACCAAAAGCTGGTTTCTGTATGCCAGTTCATCCGGTTTGTTTTTTCCGAATTTTTGATTCAGAATTTTTATATCGGTTAAATTTTCTTCCAGAACTGCATCGTTTGAACCTGTTAGTTCCAGACTTATATCCGATAAAATCAAATAGACACTGTGCTTTGCCATATTCAGGTAATGGGCAAAATAAAACGGATGTGTTAATAATGTAATGTTCTCTTTTTGGGGTTGGTCGGGGTGTGTCATGGTACAAATAATTTAGTTTATATCAAAAATACACATATTCCTTAAGTATATAAATAACAGGCTGCTAATATTTCAATTACAAAAATGGTCCAATGCAGTAGAATCCGGGTTGTTTCGCGTCAGTTTTTTTAATGTAAAAAACGCTCTGTCGCTTTATTGAAAAGCAACAGAGCGTTTTATGTTGTTTTTACCTTTCAAAAATAAGGCATCTACAACGGCACGTACAGCAATAAGAGGTGTTGAAGAGTTGTTTTCACCTTTCAAAAATAAGGCATCTACAACGATTGGTGCGGATGAAATTGGAACATGCCTGTTGTTTTCACCTTTCAAAAATAAGGCATCTACAACGTACTTGCTGCAAGAGAATATGCTCTTGGTGTTGTTTTCACCTTTCAAAAATAAGGCATCTACAACACACCGGATCAATATAAACTATTCAATACAGTTGTTTTCACCTATCAAATATAAGGCATCTACAACCTGCAATGCCAGATTATGTTCTGATATTTAGTTGTTTTCACCTTTCAAATATAAGGCACTTACAACTTAATACAGCGTTTTCAATACCATATCATTGTTGTTTTCACCTTTCAAATATAAGGCACTTACAACATTACTAATCCAGTTGTTTTTGTTGCTCCAGTTGTTTTCACCTTTCAGATATAAGGCATCTACAACTTTTGTTTGTATTGTACGACAATGGCCTTAGTTGTTTTCACCTTTCAAATACAAGGCACTTACAACTTCGGAACAAAACAATAAAATTTAAAGATAGTTGTTTTCACCTATTAAATATAAGGCATCTATAACCTGGAGAGTATTTCTCTTGGAGGTCTTGGAGTTGTTTTACCTATTAAATATAAGGCATCTACAACAAAACAGGACAAGAAGCTTTAGATAGCCTTGTTGTTTTTACCTATCAAATATAAGGCAAGTACAACAAGTGCCCACTGAAGTAACATTGAAATACAGTTGCTTTCACCTTTTAAATATAAGGCATGTACAACGACTTTAGCGAAGTGAAGCACGAGCGAGCGTGTTGTTTTCACCTTTCAAATATAAGGCATTCAAAACGTGCATTCATTATCACACGCTGTTAGGCAGTTGTTTTTACTTTTTAAGCATTAAGCATCTACAACTCCGTCCGTTTGCGGCATTGCTTCTAACGGTTTTCAAAATTACAGTAATTGAGCGAATTTAAAAATCCATTTTATATCATCAAAAGGTCATACGTTGAATCTAACCTATTAAATATGACTCATCCCAGACGTAATAAACAGATAGAATTGTAATAGCCCGGTAAGGATGACAGGTTTCTGCAAAATAAATCAAATTCTTTTTCTTATGATTAGTGTATGTAAACTCTTTCGGGACCTACGGCCCTCATTTTCCATTTTGATTGTGTTACTACCATACTACCGCCTCTACGAGGCTTAAATTTATGTAGAAATCTTTTAGACAAAGCACCGGCGGTGCGCAAGTATGGTAATAGAATGATAACATAAAATTTTTGGAGCCCGATAAGGGTGAAAGAAATATCCGAATCAGAATCAGTATATTAGATGACCATTAGCTTCATGCTTGAATTTAAATCCCCCGTCCGTTATACAACGGACACCCCCTTTTCTGAAAGGGGGACAGCTCTGATTCCTGTATCTTTTTAAAATATCCCCGTTAAGGCGTATTTAGAAGTGTTGCAATAAATGATGGAGTAGAAGTGATACCCGACACGGTTGGTTTCAATCTTTCTTTCCAGGTTTAAAACCGGACTGCCGGGTTTTATTTTCAGAAAGTTACTGATGTTATTGTCAGCAATTATCGCTTTCAGGTTTTGTTCACCGCCCTTAATTTCTACCTGATAGTTGGATCGCAGCACATCAAATAAGGACCGGTCTTCAAGCTTTAAAGTCGTAAACCTTGGCATATTGATGTTTGGCATATAGCTGATATCATAAAAAATAGGATCATTATTTAAAAACCGCAGGCGTTCAAAATAAATACACCCCAACGCTTTAATATCATCATCAACAGGAAAAATGAAATCTTCCGGCCAGGGGCGGATTTCCGGTTTTACAATAATTTTTGTTTTCAAATTCTGATCACCAACAGCCGAGGTGGTACTTTGTATGGAGAGAATGCCGATATTTTTCGGCAAGGCATTTACAATACTTCCCTTTCCTTTCTGCTTCTTAATGTATCCGTCACTGACCAGGGCTGTTAAAGCCTGACGAACTGTGGGTCTGGTGATATTATGTATGCGGCACAGGTCATTTTCTGATGGCAACAGGCTACCCTCCGGATACATTCCGTTAATAATGTTCCGTCTCAGAATTTCATAAAGCCTTCTGTATTGCGGTAAATTCTGTTCCATTTTTGCCTGTTTTAGTGTGATTCAAAATCCAGCTTTCAAAAGTATGTAAAAAAAATTGTTTGGCCAACTTGTAAATACAAGTTTATTGTTATAAGTTTGTGGTGATTTTTGAATAATTCTCTGTTAATGGTTTATTCATAAAGATTTCAGAATGATTACATGTGTGTTAACATGTAAATATAAGTTGATAAAAAATTGAAATAATATCATATGGCACAAGCTGTTATCATGCCCAAACAGGGGCAATCTGTAGAGGTCTGCATCATTTCTGACTGGTTCAAAAATGTTGGGGACACAGTATCCAGGGGAGACGTTTTATTTTCGTATGAAACCGACAAGGCCTCGTTTGAGGAAGAAGCACCCTGTGATGGTGTTTTACTGGCACGTTTTTATGAAGCCGGCGACGAAGTTCCGGTTTTACTGAATGTATGTGTAATCGGTTCTGAAGGTGAAGATGTCTCTGAGTTTAAACCGGAAGGTGGTGCCGAAGCGGAACCGGAAACTGAGGTTGCGGCTGTGCCTGAAAAGGAAGAAAAAGCGGCACCGGTAGAAAAGAAGGCTGAAGCTCCGGTTCAACCGAAAGAGAGTTCTGAATTTACCGGTGTTTCACCAAGGGCTAAAAACCTGGCGAAGAAAGAGGGGCTTGATCCGAAATCGCTTGAAGGAACAGGACCTGAAGGCCGTGTCATTGAACGTGACGTGAAAGATGCCATGAGTTCAAGACCAAAAGCTACACCACTGGCGAAAAAGATGATGAGCAGCGAAGGCCTATCCGCATCGGCAGGTTCAGGTTTGGGGGGACGCATTACCAGTAAAGATCTGGCTGCGGCACCGAATATTGTATATGGTGAAGATTATGAGATAAAGCCATTGACTCAGATTCGCAAGCTGATTGCCAAAGCGATGCATGCGTCGCTGCAGAATTCAGCTCAGCTGACGCACCATTTAAGTGCGGATGCACGCAGAATGCTGGAACTGCGCAAAAAAGTAAAAGCTGCTATGGCAGACGGTTATGATACCAACATCACACTTAACGATATGGTATGCTATGCCGTTGTTAAAGCACTGAAGAAATTTCCTCAGGCCAATTCACACTTCCTGGGTGAAGAGATGCGCTTATTTAAAAAGGTTCATCTTGGTTTAGCGGTTGATACAGAACGTGGACTGATGGTTCCGGCCATCAAAAATGCGGATGATTTATCCATAAAGGGACTTTCCAATCAAATGGGCACTGTAGCTGCAGCATGTCGTAAGGGCGCCATTGATCCTTCGTTGCTGGCTTCTGAAGCTGCATCATTTACCGTTTCCAATCTGGGGAACTATGGTGTGGAGATCTTTACTCCGGTCATCAATCTGCCACAGTCTGCCATCCTTGGTGTCAACACAATTCTACCACGTCCGAAAGATCTGGGAGACGGCATGTACGGATTTGTGCCTCACATCGGTCTGAGTTTAACGTATGACCATCGTGCACTGGATGGAGGAGAAGCAACCCGCTTCCTGAAGCAGATCGCAATTGAGATTGAAAATTTAGAATTTGAACTATAATAATTCAATTAGGAATTTCGAATTAGGAATTACGAATTGAACAACTGTCACGAAATAATAAAAACAAACAGATATGCCTAAAGCACAGTTTATCGACCCAAAAGCGGTCCGGAAATCAGGAGAACTGACATTTAAGCCAATTCCCGTTAACCAGTATAACAAGACTGTTGAAGAAGAAAAAGCTAATTTTACAAACGAGGAGTTAAAGTCCATTTACCACGATATGGTAGTGATCAGGGAATTTGAAACCATGCTGAACCTGATAAAAACCACAGGTGAATACAGTGGTATCCCTTATAACCATCCGGGGCCTGCCCACCTTTCTATCGGTCAGGAAGCAGCTGCCGTTGGTATGGCCTACACCCTTGGTGTGGATGACTTTATTTTCGGATCACACCGTAGCCATGGCGAGATTTTAGCCAAAGGTTTAAGTGCTATTCGTCAACTGAGTGACAAGGAGCTGATGGAGATCATGGAAAACTTCTTTGATGGTGCCATTCTTAACATTGTTAAAAAAGATTTTTCGGGTGATACCAAAGCACTGGCACGCCGCTTTTTGATTTACGGTACACTGGCTGAGATCTTTGCACGTGAGACCGGTTTTAACAAAGGTTTGGGTGGTAGTATGCACGCGTTCTTTACACCCTTTGGTGTATATCCGAATAACGCCATCGTAGGTGGTAGTGGTGATATTGCTGTTGGTGCTGCTTTATACAAAAAGGTAAACCGTAAAAAAGGGATCGTTGTTGCCAATATCGGTGACGCCTCTATGGCAACCGGTCCGGTTTGGGAAGGCCTTTCATTCGCATCCATGGATCAGTTTACCCAGTTGTGGGAAGGTGATATGAAAGGTGGACTACCGGTCATCATCAACATCATGAACAATCAGTATGGTATGGGTGGTCAGACCAGCGGTGAAACCATGGGATATGACATTGCAGCCCGTATCGGTGCCGGTGTAAACCGCGACCAGATGCATGCAGAACGTATTGATGGTTACAATCCTTTAGCTGTGATTGATGCTTATCGTCGCAAACGTGAGATTCTGGATGAGAAAAGAGGTCCGGTATTACTCGATACACTGACCTACCGTTACAGCGGACATTCACCTTCGGATGCATCTTCATACCGTTCAAAAGAAGAAGTAGAGGCATGGGAATCGCAGGATTGTATTGCATCGTACGGAAAAGATCTGATTAAAGCCAAAGTAGCTGCACAGAATGATCTGGATGCTGTTTGGGAAGATATAAAATCTGAATTACAGGCTATGCTGAAACTGTCTATCGACGATGAAGTATCGCCACGCATGGACATGGAAAAATATCCGGAACTGATTGGTAATATGATGTTCTCTGACGAGTCAGTGGATAAAATGGAAGACCGCGAACCGGAAGTTAACCATCCGTTGGCAGAAAACCCACGCGTAAAACAGATTGAACGCAAAGAGCGCTATGCCTTCGATAAGGATGGTAAGCCGTTCTCTAAAATGAAACAATACCAGTTACGTGATGGCTTGTTTGAAGCCATTGCCGACCGTTTTTATAAAGATCCGACCCTGATTGCTTATGGTGAAGAAAACCGTGACTGGGGTGGTGCATTTGCCGTTTACCGCGGCCTTACTGAGGCTCTGCCTTACAACCGCCTCTTCAACTCACCGATTTCTGAAGCATCTATCGTTGGAACTGCCATCGGTTATGCCATGTGTGGTGGCCGTGTGATGCCGGAAATTATGTATTGCGACTTTCTTGGACGTAGTGGTGACGAGGTATTTAACCAGTTACCGAAATGGCAGGCCATGAGTGGTAACCTCATTAAAATGCCGGTTGTTATTCGTGTTTCGGTAGGATCCAAATATGGCGCACAGCATTCACAGGACTGGACATCGCTGGTGGCCCATATACCCGGTCTTAAAGTGGCTTTCCCTGCTACACCGTATGATTCCAAAGGATTGATGAACGCCTCTTTACAGGGAACCGATCCTGTGGTATTCTTCGAAAGTCAGCGTATTTACGATATTGGTGAACAGTTCCACAAGGAAGGTGTTCCTGAAGGGTATTATGAAATTCCGTTTGGTGAACCGGATGTAAAACGTGAAGGTTCTGATATTACCATTTTGTCGGTTGGTGCCACCTTATACCGTGTACTGGAAGCTGCTGATAAACTGGAAGCTGAATATGGCATGAAAGCAGAGGTGATTGATGCCCGCTCTTTGGTGCCGTTTAATTATGAACCGGTGATTGAATCCGTTAAAAAGACTGGCCGTGTGATTGTAACAGGCGATGCGACTGCCCGTGGATCTTTCCTGAACGATTTTGCGCATAACATTGCCGAACTGGCTTTCGATTACCTCGATGCACCTCCGGTAGTGGTTGGGTCACGTAACTGGATCACACCAGCTTATGAGCTGGAAGAGTATTTCTTCCCACAGCCGGACTGGTACCTGGATGCCATTCACGAAAAAATTGTTCCGCTGAAAGGACATACCGTGAAAAGCAACTTTACCAAAGCCGAGCAGATCAGAAGAAACAAACTGGGAATTTAATCATCAGTACAATATGACAAAAAATCCAATGATAATAAACAGCGAACTGGACATCCTGAATGTAAACGGGCATGTCCATTCGCCATACTCATTCTGTTCCTTCGATTCCATTGAGCAGATGTTCAAAATGGCCAGGGAAGAGGATGTACATGTACTTGGTATCAACGACTTTTTTACCATGGACGGTTACCCTGAATTCAGCAGGCTAAGTAAACAATATAAAGTTTATCCTCAGTTTAACGTGGAGTTTATCGGCTTGCTGAGCGACCTTCAGGCAAAAGGCATTCGTATAAATGACCCGAATAATCCGGGACGAATATATTTTAGCGGGAAAGGCCTGAGTTATCCATTAGTGATCAACGATGAAAATAAAGCATTTATTGACGGACTGATCAGTGAAAGCCAGCGCCAGATAAAGGAGATGACACAAAAGGCGAGTGCGTTGGTTGACGCCATCGATCCGGAACTGGAATTCACATACGAGTCGGTAAAAGCTGCATACGCTGAAGAGCTGGTCCGTGAGCGACATATCGCTAAGGCCATCCGCATTGCTGTATTTGAAAAATATGTAGAAGAAGCCGATCGTAATGCATTTTTTGAAAAGCTGTATGACGGAAAGGCGGTAAAAGCCAATCTGAATGATATTGCTTCCGTGGAAAATGAATTGCGTGGCAATCTTCTGAAGAGCGGCGGAAAAGCTTTTGTGGAAGAAGACCCGGCGGCATTTCCACCATTGAAACGCATTATTCAGTTTATCATAAATGCCGGTGGTATTCCATGTTATCCGGTTCTTCTGGACGATAAAAAAGGGAATATTCTGACGGAATTTGAATCGCACTGGGAAGCCATGGATACCATTCTGCAGGAACTGAATGTGCATGCCGTTGAATTAATTCCGTCCAGAAACTCAGTGGAAAAACTGAGGGAATTTGTAGCGTACTTCAGGGCGAAAGGATATGCAGTATTTTTAGGATCAGAGCACAATACACCCGGTGTATTTCCGGTGGAAGTTAAGATTGAAGGTACACTGGAATTGCCGGATGATCTGAAGCATGTATCATACGAAGGTGCCTGTCTGATTGCAGCTCATCAGCATCTCCATGCCAACGATCAGGCCGGTTATGTGGATGAGGAAGGCAATGCAGATAAACAAAACATGGAGAGCTACATCAAAATGGGCGATGAAGTGATCAAATCATTTATTAAATAACAGGGACGAGACAGATATGGAACAACACGTTAAAGATCTGATTGAAATATCGCAGTTTTACGGGAAAAACAGTGAGATGGTGATTGCCGGTGGTGGGAATACCTCGGTAAAGACAGACGATAAAATCTGGGTGAAAGCCAGCGGAAGTGCCCTGAGTACCATAACCGAGGAAGGATTTGCGGTTCTTGATCGCGCTAAACTGAAGCTGATTGCACAAAACAGTTACAGCAGCGATCCGTTTGAAAGAGAACAGCAGATTAAAGACGATTTGTATGCAGCCACAATCACCAAAGAGCGTCGCCCTTCCGTTGAGACATCACTGCACGACCTGATGAATTACAGCTTTGTGATCCACCTGCATCCTACATATTTGAATGGTTTGTTGTGCAGTCAGAATGCTGAACAGGTTATAAATGAACTGTTTGGTGACTCTGCCATTTATATTCCATATACCGATCCTGGCTATATTTTATTTAAGGAAGTGGAGAGCCAGGTTGAGAAATATGTGAAAGAAAAAGGGGTTGATCCGAAAGTTATTTTCCTTCAGAACCACGGTGTTTTTGTTGCTGCAGATACAACGGATGAAGTCAAATCCATTTACGATGATATTTTCAGTAAAGTAAAAGCACAGATCAAAGAAGCACTACCGGAAGAAGTTTTGCCGGTAAAAGAGGGAGTCTCTGAATTTATTCCGGCTTTGCGTATGCTGGTTTCCGATGACAAAGTTAAAACCTTAAAAGTACGCCGAAATAAACTGACGGAACACTTTGCATCAAACGCTGAAAACTTTGATAAAATCAGCAAGCCGTTTACACCGGATATCATTGTCTATTGCAAATCCAACTACATTTACCTTGAGAATACAGAATCAGCAGCAGCGCTGATTGCTGAGTTTCAGCAGAAATATGAGGTGTTTCAGAAAGAGCAGACGCATGAACCTAAAGTCGTTGTAATTAAGGACTATGGCATTGCAGCCATTGCTGAAACAGCTGCGCAGACCAACATTATTCTGGATGTGTTTGAGGATATGCTGAAAATTGGCTGGATTTCTGAATCTTTTGGAGGTCCGCACGCCATGACCGCCGAACAGATACAGTTTATCGATACCTGGGAGGTAGAGAATTACCGCCGTAAGGTGGCTGCAGGTTCAGCAAAAACGGGACGGGTAGAAAATAAAACGATCATTGTAACCGGAGCTGCACAGGGCTTTGGAGAAGGCATTGCCAGGGAACTGATCCTTGAAGGCGCCAATATTGTGGTGGCTGACATTAATCCCGAAGTGGGACAAAAGACTGCAGCAGCTTTCAATGAAATCGCTTCAAAGAACCGCGCCATTTTTGTTCAGACGGATGTGTCCAATATGGACAGTCTGAATAACCTGATGGACACAACCGTTGCAGAGTTTGGGGGACTGGATGCATTTATCAGTAATGCCGGTATCTTACATGCAGGCGGACTGGATGAAATGGATCCTGCCACATTCGATCTGGTAACGAAAATCAATTACAACGCCTATTTCTACTGCACTAAAGTTGCTTCAGCAGTCATGAAGCTTCAGAATGCATATAAACCGGGATATTACACCGATATCATCCAGATTAACTCAAAATCAGGGCTGAAAGGCAGTAAAAAGAATTTTGCCTATGCCGGTGGAAAATTTGGTGGCATTGGGCTGACACAGTCCTTTGCATTGGAACTCGCACCTGACAAAATTAAAGTTAACTCGGTATGTCCGGGTAACTTTTATGAAGGTCCGCTGTGGTCCGATCCTGAAAACGGCTTGTTTGTGCAGTATCTGAACGCTGGCAAGGTTCCCGGTGCCAAAACCATTGATGATGTGAAAGCATTCTATCTGGCTCAGGTGCCACTCGGAAAAGGCTGTTCACCTAAAGATGTGGTAAAAGCAGTGCTATATGCCATCGATCAGGAAAACGAAACAGGACAGGCTATACCGGTAAGCGGTGGCCAGGAAATGTTGCGGTAAAATATTAATAAATAGTTTGGCGTAGGCTTTTGTCTGCGTCATTTGCTAATATATTCAGATCGACGTAGTCTGGAGACTACGCCTAACTATCAGAACAATATAAAAGTATAGACGTTAGTCTATAAAACACGAAACAATGAAAACAAAAGCAGTAAGATTATACGGTAAAAAAGATTTAAGACTCGAAGAGTTTGAATTACCGGCTATAAGCGATGATGAAATTCTGGCAAAGGTGGTCAGCGACAGCATTTGCATGTCGTCTTACAAGGCGGCAACCCAGGGAACAGATCATAAGCGTATTCCTGACAATGTAGCTGATAATCCAATCATTATTGGTCACGAGTTTGCCGGTGAACTGGTTGAAATCGGTAAAAACTGGCAGCATAAATTCAAGGCAGGTCAGAAGTTTTCCATCCAACCTGCGATTTATTATCCCGAAGGACCTGTAGGTATTTTAAGTGCACCAGGCTACTCTTATCCTTACTGTGGTGGTGATGCCACCTATGTGATCATTCCGAAAGATGTACTGGTTCAGGATTGCCTTCTGGCGTATGACGGTCCCGGTTATTATCCGGCGTCACTGGCTGAACCATTATCGTGTGTAATTGGTGCCATGCATGCCAACTACCATACAACGCCCGGTTCATACGAACATAAAATGGAAATTGTGGATGGTGGAAAAATGGCCATCTTGGCGGGTGTAGGTCCGATGGGACTCGCCGCCATCAATTATGTGATAAATCGTAAGGATCGCAAACCATCTTTGATGGTGGTAACCGATATTGACCAGTCACGTCTGGACAGGGCTGCCTCAATCTTTCCTCCTGAAACTGCAAAACTGAACGGCATAGAACTGATTTATCTGAATACGGGTAATGTGGCTGATCCGGTAAAAGCATTGCGCGATCAGACAGGTGGAACAGGTTACGACGATGTATTTGTATTTGCGCCGGTTCCACCGGTGATAGAACAGGGAGATGCCATTTTGGGACAGGATGGATGCCTGAACTTTTTTGCCGGGCCATCTGATCCGAACTTTAAAGCAAGCTTTAACTTTTATAACGTCCATTATGCATCCACACATGTGGTTGGAACCAGTGGCGGAAATAACGACGACATGGTGGAATCGCTGGAAATGTTCGCACAGGGACTGGATCCTGCCGGTCTGGTCACCCATATCGGCGGACTGAATGCGGTGCCTGAAACCACATTGGATCTTCCTCATATTCCGGGTGGTAAAAAACTGATTTATACCCATCTGGATATGCCGTTAACTGCGATTTCGGATTTTGCTGAAAAAGGAAAAACAGATCCGTTGTTTGCAAAACTCGATGAAATCTGTAAGGCTCATAACGGCCTCTGGAGTGTGGAAGCAGAAACTTATTTGTTACAAAATACCTTTGCCTGACAAGCATGAAAAAAGTGGCCATCATAACCGGAGCATCCAGAGGAATTGGAAGGCATATTGCGCTTGCCCTTGCTCAGGATGGGTATAATCTGGCACTGGTGGCACGTTCTCATGAAAGTCTGGCAAACATATCTGAAGAACTCAAAAATTCAGATGTAGAAATTTTACCGGTGGCAGTTGATCTGGAAGACGACACTGCCCCGGAATATATTATGACGCAAACCATCAGCCATTTTGGCCGTTTAGATGTGCTGGTTAACAATGCCGGTATAGCTTTGAACCGGCCATTTGCGGAGAGTTCGGTTGAAGATTGGCGCACTATTTTTAACGTCAATGTTAAGGCTTCTTATTTTCTCTGTCAAAAGGCTGTGCCTTACCTGAAAGAAGCATCCCGTCCGGTAATTATCAATATAGGATCGGTGGTTGATCATAAAGGCTATCATAATCAGAGTTTATATGCCTCATCCAAACATGCCGTGGCGGGTTATACCAGTGCGTTAGCCAAAGAGGTTCAGGAACTGGGAATCCGTGTTCATCTGATATCACCCGGAGGTGTAAATACAGAAATGGTCTCAAAAGTCCGACCGGACATCAATACAGAAGACCTGATTCAACCGGAAGAAATTGCAGACCTGGTTGTGTTTTTATGCAACTATAAAGGCAAAGGAACGATTGATCGGATCGGGATACGCCGCTTTAATTCGCTGGCCTTTGATTAATTAATCTAACTTATTCAATTACAAGTTTGGAATTACCTTTTACTTTGTAATTTTTTGTATCAATATAGGTGCAATAAAAGAAGATATTCCAGGATTTCAATATATCCTTTTCATATTCTCCCAGTTTAAGACCTTTGTCAACTTCTATTTTTACTATGTGACTCTCTTTAAATCTATTATCAACGGTATCAATTAAAAAACCGTATGATAGAACTGAATCTTTTCCCAAAGAATAAACCTGTCCTCTTAAAAGGACAATGTGATCTTTAATCTCTGCATCATATGTTTGAACTACGGGATAAAGATTTTCATTTATAGTTTTATCTTTACAATTGTAGAAAATAAAAACTATTATTATCAGAACTAGAAGTTTTGCTTTCATAGATTAAAACAATATACCAGTATTTAAGGATACCTGTGATTCACTAAAATAATCTGTAGAACGAGTTAAATTATTAGAAAAGTTCAATCGAAATTCAACAAACCATGATGCTTTATTTCTGTAATCGCGAATAATTCCACCGCCAATATTAAACCCTTTCAAAAGACTTTGTGTCATTTGTTCAGCAGGTATGTCAATTAAAACTGAATTTCCATTTGTGACATATTTAAAGACCACACCATTTTTTTCATTGACCACTGTTAATGATGGACCAATAATGATAAATGGATTTATGCGTTTTGTTAAAAATGTATATTTAAAATTTAATGGAATATTCAGGTGCGATGCATTATACAGTAAATCATGTTTATAATTATAATACTCAAACTGATAATAAATGCCTATACATTGGTAGTTAATTTCTGGTGCAAAAGAATAGTTGCTTCCTTTGATTGGAATATCAGTGAATACACCAAGAAGAGTATTCCAGTTCAATTGTTTATCTGTAATTGAAAATAAATTATTACTCTTAGGTTCATTAAGACTTGTTAAATGTATCCCCGTTTTAATTCCCCAGCGTATCCTCGTTAAATGAGATGAATTGCATTTATTCAGATTCTCAGCTAAACGCTTAATTCTGTATTTATTTGGAGTTAAATACTCTATGTCCGAATTTACTTCGGGACAATAATTTACATAATCATAAAACACCTTTTTAATACTGTCTGTATTGTTTGAGATTATTATTAAATCTGTAGTATCATTTTTAAACAAATAATAATGTTGATTTCTGTCAGGTGATCTCAAATAATATATGGTAAGGTAGTTTCCTGCCAATTTTTCTAAAAAGAACCTTTGTTTTTTATTGTGATAATTAACATCAAATGCTTTATAAACTTTACCATTGTTCGTACAATATTCAATTACTTCATTTGGTGAGAATTTTTGCATCACTTTATCTTTAAGCATTACTTTGCAGCAAAGAGCATTACTTGTTTCACTTTCATCGTATACTTTTATGTTGTATTTGGTTAAAGAATCAGTTCTGTAATAACTTACCTGACCATTACAATAAAAGCTAGAACATAACCATAATGCAATAAACAGGAATTTAATATAGGCTTTCATATATTTTGAGTCTTATTGCGTAATTTTTAAAACAGGTATTATAATTCTTAATATGACTTAAGTGTAAAAATAGCGTTTTTGTTTATACAAACATCGAGTTACAAACATTTTTTGTTTGAAATTAGATTTATCGGTTAAAAATACAGAAGACCTCATTCAACCTGAAGAAATTGCTGAACTGGTTGTGTTTTTATGTAACTATAAAGGCAAAGGAACGATTGATCGGATCGGGATACGCCGCTTTAATTCGCTGGCCTTTGATTAATTTTGACTTCCCGCAGATTTCGCCGATAAACGCAGATTTTTTCAGTCGTTGGTTTAAGCTGTATGTCATGCACAATGTTCCCGATTAGTTTTTATCGCAATTGTTAAAGGTTTCAACAATTTCCGGTAAATCGGCTATAAAAAATATTTCAGCCTGAACCAGGTTAACCACGGCACCACAATCCCCGAAGTATTGATTAACAAAAACTTTAAATTTTTGGTGAATCTTTTTAGATTCAATAATTGCTGTTTGCTGCCCTCTGACACCTGATGAGCTGTTTCTATCATATTCCCAAACCTTAAAATTATCTTCATAGGGGCTAATGACCAGTAGATCATTGTATTGTGGGAATTTCAGGTAGTATAAAAAGTGTTTATCCGAAGGAATATAATCCCGCTCATACAGATCAACCCTGCCGGATTTAATCTTTTGAATAAAAAAATCATCTCCTTGCGATGAATGTGATAAGTATAAATTATCGTCAATTTGATATCCTTTTATCTCATTTGCCCTGTAAACAGTGACTGAATCATTGGCATCCTTCGAAATACAAAACATATAATAGTTGCTCTTTGCCCTGCCTTTGAAAGCAAGTAGTTTTGTGGCTATGGTATCGTTATTCATAAATACATATCCATCCTTAAACGTCCCTTTGGTAAGTAGTTTGTCTAAACGTTCCAGTGTTTTGCTGATATACTTCTCAGTTTCATTTTCAGACTTTAGCAGTGTAACATTCATGAACAGGATTAAAATAAACAGGCATTTGTACATGGGTATACTTGAGATTTAGGTTAAAAATCTTTTCCAAAAAACTTTGAAATATCAAAATAGTATTTTACGGTTTCACCGGTTTGGGTTTTAAATTCAAGGATGTCGTAAGGTTTTTTACGTTCATATACCAGTGATTGTCCAACAAACTGGCAATCTTCACAGTTTTCCCTGGCATACTGGTATTCTTCAGGAACACTGTTCACTATGATGGCTCTTTCGAAGGAACTGCCATCCCGTTCTGATGCAGGTAAGCCACTGGTGGTTTTGCAGGCAGATACTGCAAGAATAAATAGTATCACCGCTGTTATTTTTTTCATGATTCAACAGGTTTAGTAAATAACATATTCTACAAATAATGTTTGTTCAACTGCCATATTTCCGGTGCTGACCGGCATTTTTGATTTTGAGATACCAGTATTATTTTCTTCGCGCGCAAACATAAGTTCATTTGCCGGACCGGATGTCGATAATTGTTCATTACTGATCCGGCCTATGGTTTTGTTGGTTTCAGGCAATTTTGTCAATAATTTATCTGCCAGTATACTGGCATTTTCAAGTGCATTCAGGTAAGCTTCGTTGCTCAGGCTGTCGATTTTACTGTGCTGGTAAGTTAAATTCCCAATGGAGAGGTCCTCCATAACCAGAAAGCGGGTATAAAAGTCGCCCAGGATATCCAGATTCCGGATCACCACATGAACCTGTGATGAAGCATTATATCCGGTGAATACATTTGAGTTATTTCGCCACTCGTATGCTTTATTTAAGCGTAAACTGGTTGTGAGTATATCTTTTTCTTCAATGCCCAGTTTTTTGAGTATGTCGTTTACCGTACTGGCTTTATTTATCAATTTTGATTTGGCTTTTTCCAGGTTTTTATCCACGCAGCTCAGATTAA
This sequence comes from Quyinboa sediminis, assembly GCF_042219855.1. NCBI lineage: Bacteria > Pseudomonadati > Bacteroidota > Bacteroidia > Bacteroidales > Quyinboaceae > Quyinboa > Quyinboa sediminis. The sequence continues at coordinate 348,083 of NZ_JBHJHP010000001.1, forward strand.
GATCAATGGATGCCTGGTCCGGTTCAGCCAACACATAACCTGAGGCTTTTAAAACTATGGTTTTATTTGATATATTCTGCTGACAACCAATAAGAAATGTTGAAAGTATGGCAATAATAACTATTTTTTTCATTACCGGAAGGATATTAAGTTTATCAGGCTAAGTTATGAAAATAAAATTTAACGGAGAACAGTGTACGACTGATTATATTCTTTTGTAGGGTTTTGTCTATTTCTTTTTCCGGTTCTTATGCCGTTAATTAAATTTAAAATTGACTTTCTGTTTTTTAAATTATATATTTGATGAGATTAATTAAAAATAAGAAACTTTACCCTTCTTAGTTAACAGACATAAAAGAGCAATTTACCCATTTGTTCAACTGTTTATCCCATCAGATCTGCAATCATGCATCCGTTTTGTGTATTGAAGTTTAAAGATGTTTTATACACCTTTTGTATTAATACACGCTTTTCATAACCATTGTCCTTTACAACCTTGTTGTAAGTGACCGGGCGAAGCTGTTGCAGGTGCTATGAAATTGAGAAAACAAGTAACCTTTAACCACATCAGATGTTTGTAAAATTTAATGAACCCTACTGGTTCGCTATTTCCAGGTCTTCATCCGGCTACATTCTTAAATTATACCGACTGAATTATGATATATATGTGATCCGGATTGAAACAGTTGTGTGTATAAATGAGATTGTTACAGTCCGCTCATGATTTATGAAACGTTACAAATACTGAAAGAAGAGCTGGAAGCTTATTTCATGGAAGCTGGCCTGGGAAAAGTGGTGGTGTTGGACAATATTGCAATGTGGGACTATGAAAGTGAAGATGATACCCGGTTCAAAGACAGGGTAGTGATAACACTGCTTAAAATGGAGGAGGAGACCACTTTGAAGAATATTCCTACGACCAGGGTGGTCAATGAACAGACTGAGACAAGGAATGCCCCGGTTCATTTGAATGTGTTTGTGCTCATCAGTGCCAATTTCGGAAAGTATGATACGGCTTTAATTCATCTGTCACAGGTCATTGAATTTTTCCAGGGTAAAAAGATTTTTACTACTGCCAATACGGTCTATGACCGGAATAATGTGGCATTTCAGGATATCAGTTTTTTCAGGTTTAATGTGGAACTCGTCACACCGGATTTTGAAGCCCTGAATTACGTATGGGGAACATTGGGTGGAAGACAGCTTCCATCGGTAATCTACAAGATTCAACTGATTGAAATAGAGCGGCGCAGGAAACTGAAAGCCGGCAGACCTGTCATTCGCATATCCGGTGAATTCAAAGATAAAACATAATGGGGTTCAATATTGACTATCGTATTCTATTTAAAATCAATGTTTTTCATCATTACTATTTAGATAAAGGTGGAATTGATTTTGATACCATGTCCGATATCGACAAGGAGAAACAGCTGCAACAATATGCAACGGATGTTTTTTTAAGCATCAGGCCGGATGCTAAAACAAGAGGGTTGTTATCGGGTCACCGGCTTTTGTTTAAAAATACTCGGACAGGTTTTATGGTATTAACATCAATGGATGGGAGCAAACCCGGATTGCCATTGGAAGATAATCTTGAATTTACGTTTCTGATTCACTTGAAGGATCCTGATTTTTTTTCATATACCAAACTTGAAATTGAAAATTCCGGTAATCTGTATTATTTCTCTAATACGCGTTTAAATAGTGAGCCGGCTTCATTTCCACTCATAAAATTGTCAGGGAATACTGACAGAATTGATTCTGGTTTTGTGATACAGGATGCAACAACAATGTCCGAAAGAAATAATCTTTATGACTCAGAGATACTTGGCTTATTTGGGATTATACGAATTGGCATCAAAGGAGAAAATAATACCCTGAACCTTTTAAGTAACACAGGTGAATTACCGGCAACACCGGTATCTTTTGTTCTTAATTTTGAAAACCGGCATACCTTTTGGCGGTACCGTTTTGATAAAGATCAACCGGTTAATCCTTCAGATGATGTAGAACCCGAAAACGGTAATCCCAAAATATTAGTCACCAAAACAACACACCCCTTAACGCTTAACGGATTTGTGAACATTCTAAAAAGCGGCAGACAACTTCCAAACCCTGATTTGTTCACTTTCGTTCCTGATATTCCTAACGATAAGTATTATTCAGAAATATACATGTAAAACTAAAAATCAGATATTATGGCAACATCCTACAAAACACCGGGTGTGTATATCGAAGAGATATCCAAGTTTCCTCCTTCGGTAGCGCAAGTTGAAACCGCAATACCAGCTTTTATAGGCTATACAGTCAAAGCAACAAAACTGGTTAACGGAGATTTGAACCTGAAACCAACCCGTATTTCATCTCTTGTGGAATACCTGAATTATTTTGGTTCAGCAAAACCAGAAACAACGATTGGAATAACTGTTACAGATACTTTCACCGATGGAGCCAATGAACGAGAGATTATTGTTTCTCCACCTTCATCTAAGTCTCCGTTTCTTATGTTCTACGCGATGCAGATGTATTTTGCAAATGGTGGTGGTCCATGTTATATTGTATCTGTAAAAAGTTATGCAGATGCCATAAGTGACAATTCAGCCAGTCCGGTACAGCTGTCCGATTTGCAGGCTGGTCTGGCTAAAGTTGAACTGGAAGATGAACCGACTCTGATTGTTTTTCCTGATGCAACATCATTGGGGGAAGCTGATTTTTATGCTGTGAATAACGATGCACTTTTACAGTGCAATAAACTACAGGATCGCTTTGCCATCATTGATACATACAGCGATGATGAAAACGCTGTGCCTGCACCTGTTGCCGGAATACGTGAGGGGATCAATCTCGAAAAGGATTACCTCAAATACGGAGCAGTATATTATCCGTTTCTTGAAACGATCCTGAACTTTGAATATGATGCTGCCAAGCTCATGATAACCCATACCGCAACAATTCCAACGGCTGTTTCAGGTGCAGTTGTTTTGCTTGATGAATACAAGGAAGCATTTGTAAATATCAGCAACGATCTGCGGGATACCGGTGATGCTGCCAAAGGATATATTGGTGAAGCAAAAGCCAAAATATCTGCTGATTTCGCTGACTTTCCGGGCACATCTTTAACCGATCTGAAATCAGGTGCAACGGAGCTGGCAGAACAGGTGAAGAAGGTAATCAAAGCTCTAAAAGAGACAGATGCTAACCGAAAACTGGTCAATAACACCGGAATGGCTGTGATGGCATCTGTGGATGAAAATCTGGGGGATCACGATGCTGATCCTGGAACACCGGATACAAATCCAACAGCGGAAGCTATTAACACACAACTTACAGCCCTCAATAATATCTTTGAAGGAACTGATAAGATTGAAAAGGTTATTGAAAACCTGAATCTGGCCGTTGAAAATCTGACCTCTGCCAATTCAAAAACCAAGATTGAGAATAACGTAACAACGATATCCGACGAACTCAATAAAATATACGAGGCGCCGACAGATGTGCTGACCGATGCAGCCGGCATCTTGGATAATATAAAGTCAGCTGTTCAGGCTTCTGATTCCATAGATACCAATAATGGAGAACTTAACGGCAGGTCTCTGGCAGGAATTGAGAAGCTTGATAATGAAGCCTATAGTATCATTAAAACAAAGATTGCCGATCTCCCGATGACATTACCGCCCTCAGCAGCCATGGCAGGAGTGTATGCACGTGTGGATGAGGACAGAGGAGTGTGGAAAGCACCGGCAAATGTTGGTCTTAACTATGTGATGAGGCCATCTGTTAAAATCACATCAGAGGACCAGGAAAGCCTGAATGTGGATACGGTGGCCGGTAAATCTGTAAATGCGATCCGTGCATTCACCGGAAAAGGGACATTGGTATGGGGGGCCCGGACTTTGGCCGGCAACGATAATGAATGGCGATACATCTCTGTCCGTAGATTTTTTAATATGGTGGAAGAGTCCGTAAAAAAGGCAAGTGCACAGTTTGTCTTTGAACCCAATGATGCCAACACATGGGTGAAGGTTCGTGCCATGATCGAGAATTTTCTGATACTTCAGTGGCGTGCAGGTGCACTGACAGGAGCAAAACAGGAACAGGCATTTTACGTCAGGGTAGGATTGGGACAGACCATGACAGCCGATGATATTTTACGTGGATACATGAATGTGGAAATCGGGATGGCCGTTGTCCGGCCAGCTGAGTTCATTGTCCTTAAATTCTCTCATAAAATGCAGGAAGCTTAAACATAACACTTAAATTATAATATTATGCCTACAGATTATCCATTAGTTAAGTTTCATTTCCAGGTGGATTGGGGGGGAACTAAAATAGGGTTTACAGAAGTTTCAGGACTCGACGTGGAAACAGAGGTTGTGGAGTACCGTGCAGGAGCAAATCCGGAGTATTCAAAACTGAAAATGCCTGGAATGCAAAAATTCAGCAATATAACGTTGAAACGTGGCACTTTTGCCGGAGATAATGAATATTTTACATGGTGGAATACGGTTAAACTCAATACCATAGAACGCAGAAATATCACGATAAGTCTCCTCAATGAAGAACATGAACCTGTGGTGACATGGAAGGTAAAGAATGCGTGGCCAAGCAAAATTCAATCCACAGATCTTAAGGCAGATGGAAACGAAGTGGCCATTGAGTCCATGGAAATTGTTCATGAGGGTTTAACCATTCAAAATGAATAAACATGGCGGATTACTATCCACCTCTTGCTTTTCATTTTAAGGTTACATTCAATAATGTTGAAGGTGAAACAGCTTTTCAGTCTGTGGACGGACTCACTGTTGAACTGGAGACTGAGCAGGTTGCAGAAGGAGGAGAAAACAGGTTCAAACATGTACTTCCGGTACGGTCCAAATATCCTCATCTTGTGCTTAAACGTGGCCTGATCACCAATTCCGATTTGATTAAATGGTGCAGAGAGGCGCTTGAAGATATGGTGATTGAACCGACGGATATTACCATCAGTCTGCTGAATGAAAAGCATGAACCACTGATGACCTGGAATGTGGCACATGCCTACCCTGTAAAGTGGTCAGTGAGCAACTTTAATGCAGAGGAAAGCAAACTTGTGATCGAGACCATCGAACTGACGTATAACTATTTTAAACTGCAGTAGAATGCCCATTGAAATTAAAGAGCTGCACATCAGGATCAACGTGGATGATAGCCCGGGAAAATCGGATCAGAAACCGGTTACTCAAAAGGATATTGACCGGATCATAGCGGCATGTATTGAACAGGTGATGGATATTCTTGCAAAAAACAAAGAGCGTTAAAAAGGAGGTGAGCATTTGAAACTACGGATTAAAGCCTATAGCGATGAACAGTTCAGTAACGAAGTGGCAGACGGTGAATTCAGAACACTGTTGAATCCTGAAAAGTACACCTACAGGTACAGGATTGAGCAGAACGAAGATCAGGCTCAGGGTACCAGTAGTGCAGCTCCACATTTTAATAAGGCATTGCCGGAGGATCTGACGCTGGATTTTGTATTTGACAGAACCGGGGTCATTGCTGATCCAGATAATTCAGGCAGTACGATGAAGGATGAAGGCAACGGTATTATTGACGATGTGGAGAAGTTTAAGGAAGTTGTGTTTGATTATAACGGAGATGAACATAAACCGAATTACCTGCTGATTTCCTGGGGAACCTTACTGTTTAAAGGGAGTCTCACCGAAATGGACATCACATATAAGCTGTTCAAAGGCGATGGAACTCCTTTGCGTGCCGTTGCAAAAGCTAAATTCAGAGGTTTTGTAGAGGACAACCTTCGCGTTGCCCGTGAAAACAATAGCTCACCTGACCTTACACATATCAGAACCGTACACGAAGGCGATACTTTACCGTTAATGGCTTTTCGCATTTATGGTGATTCACGTTTTTACCTTCAGGTAGCTGAAGTTAACGGCATAACCAATTTCAGAAAACTACAGGTCGGTCAGAAAATCATGTTTCCACCGGTAAATAAAACATAATAACTATGGCAACACGTCGTGTGATCGAAACGTCCCGGTCAGCTGATCTGGTAACTTTTAAAATTCTTTCTGGTGGTACTGTACTTTCTGCCGCTTACCAGGTCACAGCCGTCACTGTTGAAAAAGAAGTAAACCGTATTCCTAAGGCTAAAATTGTACTTCTGGATGGTGATCCGGCAACACAGGATTTTAAAATCAGTAATACGGATCTGTTTACGCCGGGCAGGGAAATTGAGATAAAAGCAGGCTATCACAATGATGATGAAACCATTTTTAAAGGTATCGTCATTAAACACAGCTTAAAAATAAGGAGTTCACAGTCGTATCTCATTATTGAATGCATGGATAAAGCAGTAAAAAGCACGATTGGCAGAAAAAGCAGGTATTATTATGATTCTGCCGACAGCGATATTCTGGAAGAAATAATGAGTTCATATGGCCTTGAAACAGATATCGAATCCACTGGCGTACAGCACAAAGAGATGGTGCAGTACAATGCTTCTGATTGGGATTTTAGCGTAATCAGGGCTCAGGCTAACGGTAAAATTTGCATGGCAGATGACGGTAAATTCACCATAAAAAAGCCGGACACAGAACAGGAACCTGTTGAAACCGTTGTCTTTGGTGCTACATTGCTCGACTTTGATGCTGAAATTGATGCGCGTAACCAGTTTTCTAAAACAACAGCATATAGCTGGAATTCAACGGATCAGGAAATCACTGAAGCCGAGGGCTCAGATCCGGGATTGAACCTGAACGGTAATCTTTCAACAAGCAGACTTGCAGAAGTAGCCGGACCGGATAACCAGGAACTACGTTCAGGAGACAGCACGCCCGAAGCAGCTTTGCAGGCCTGGTCAGATTCTAAAGTATTATTCAATCAGCTTTCAAAAACACGGGGACGATTGAAATTTCAGGGGATACCTTCAGTTAAACCGGACCGGACAATACTGCTTGAAGGTGTAGGTGATCGATTCAATGGTAAGGTTTATGTCTCAGCAATCCGCCATCAGATTTCAGAGGGTAACTGGACAGTAGACGCTGAGTTTGGGATCAATCCGAAATGGTTTTCAGAAACTTATGAAATCAATGCTTTGCCGGCTGCAGGACTCTTGGCAGCTGTTAGTGGGTTGCAGATTGGTATTGTGACTCAGCTTCAGGATGACCCGGATGGTGAGGACAGAATTCTGGTCCGCTTACCAATTGTTGATAAGGCTGAAGAAGGCATCTGGGCCCGCATTGCCACACTGGATGCCGGTGAAAACCGTGGTTCATTTTTCAGGCCGGAAATTGAAGATGAAGTAATTGTAGGATTCCTGAACGATAATCCCAACGATGCCGTAATTCTGGGTATGCTGAACAGCAGTGCAAAACCAGCACCGCTGACCGCTTCGGACGATAATCATGAAAAGGGTTTTGTGACCAGGAGTGAAATGAAGTTTATTTTTAATGACGATAAAAAGTCTGTATTACTGGAAACACCCGGCGGAAAAAAAATAATTGTGGATGAAGATGCCGGTGAAATTGTTATAGAGGATGAAAACTCAAATAAGTTTACCCTGAATTCTGATGGGATTACCCTGGATTCTCAGTCAGACATCAATATCAAAGCGACAGGAGATGTTAACATCGAAGGCACAAATGTGAGTATAAAGGCAAATGCGCAGGTTAAAGCTGAAGGATCAGCCGGTGCAGAAGTCTCCTCAACTGCAACAACAGTTTTAAAAGGTTCATTGGTTCAAATCAATTAATATGGGTTTAGCAGCAAGAATAACGGATATGCACACCTGTCCGATGGTAACCGGTGTTGTACCTCATGTGGGAGGGCCGATATTACCTCCGGGCGACCCCACTGTTTTAATTGCGGGCTTACCTGCCGCCAGAGTTGGAGATATGGCAACCTGTGTAGGTCCGCCTGATACCATTGTTATGGGCTCAGCAACAGTGATGATAGGAGGTAAACCTGCTGCAAGGATGGGTGATTCAACTTCTCATGGAGGAACAATTGTAGTTGGTTGTCCAACAGTAATAATTGGAGGATAGATGGCAGATAAGGGATCATTTTTAGGACGGGGATGGAGTTTTCCACCTGAATTCGACAGGGAGCGAAATACGGTGTTACTGACTGAAGATGAGGTGGATATTGAAAGCAGTCTGCACATATTATTATCCACCAGACCAGGTGAGCGCGTTATGGTTCCGGATTATGGTTGTAACCTGGATGAATTGCTGTTTAAACCGCTCGACCTTACTTTAAAAACCTATGTAACGGATTTAATCAAAACGGCTATATTATATTATGAGCCCCGTATTGATGTGAACCGGATCAGGATGGATCAGTCAACTGATTCTGAAGGTCTGTTACTGATAAACATTGATTACACTATCCGAACTACCAATTCCAGAAAAAACATGGTATATCCCTTTTACAAGGAAGAAGGGACTGAAATCTGAAATTAGATTATGGGAAAATGTGGAAAAGACATATTAAAGCAGCGTTTTGGAAGTGACCAGGATAACCGGTTTATTGAAGCTCTCAATCCGGAATCATTTAACCTGGTGGATTTGAGTATTCAGGACTGGATGACATTCGCATACCGCTTTGCCAAACATGTGAATTACTTTAATAATTCAAGTGATTCAGAGCCTGAAGGTGACTGGACCGCTTTTTTTGAACAGGATCAGACACTTAAGGATTTACTGGAAAAACTTAAAGATGATTCAGGTTTTTCATTCAACCGTGAAGGTAAGCTCACACCTCATTTGGCACTATTTATTAGCTTTTTAAAACTTTTAGAGTATTCGCAGAAAAGATTTAACGGCCTGTTAAAGCGACACCTTAACTTTTACTTTAAAGATATACTGGATATTCAGAAGTTGCCGGCAACTCCCGATAAGGTCCATGTAATATTTGAACTGGCCAGAAGCACTATGGATGCTTTAATATCAAAAGACAGTGAGCTGGATGCCGGCAAAGACGCAGATGGTAAAAAGCTCATTTATAGAACTTCTGAGGATTTGGTGGCCAATAAAATTGCAGTGTCTGAACTTAAGACACTTTATACCGATTATGAACACCACAGGATTAAGGCAGCGCCGGTCGCAAATTCTTACGATGGTAAAGGGGCAGATTTTCCGGATAATGTGAAGACATGGTGGCCATTCGGTTATTATCATGAAGAAGGGGATCCCCAAAAAAGTTATCCCGAGCTTCGGGATGCTAAATTTGGTTTTGCAGTCGCTTCGGGATTGCTGAGACTTTCTGAAGGACTGAGAACCCTTGTTTTCAAAGTTTATTTTGATGAGGGTTTAGAGCCCGTGCCATTCAATTTACTGCACGACAAAATACAAACAGTTTTGACCGGAGAAAAGAACTGGCTCGGTCCGTACAGGCTTGTGGAGGAGGTTTCCGAAACCTATTCCGGGAATACATACAAAACAGAACTTAGCCCCGATAAGAAACAACTGACCCTGGTAATACAGCTGCCAAAGGCCGAGGAACCCGTAACTGACAATAATGATGAAATTCACAAAGAGGCATTCGCAACGGATTTGCCGGTATGCCGCTTTTTATTTGACACGACCGAGCCTGATGCTGTTGATCTGTATCGGTCTCTGCTCGGGAATAAAGTAACTAGTATTGAGCTTGAAGTATGTGTGGAAGGTATTACATCCATAAAAGTTGAAAATGATCAGGGACTTTTGAACGTGGAGAAACCGTTTTATGCATTTGGAATCAATCCGGATAAAGATTCAAATTTTTACATCAGTTATGATGAAATGTTTCGTAAAAACTGGACTGATCTGAATGTTGACATTCAGTGGAAAAATACACCGGTTAGTTTCCGAACCCTGTATATTGCTTATCGTCAAAGTTATAAATATGAGGTTACACCATTTAAATTCCTTACCATAATGGGTAACTATCTGTCTGCAGAAACGACAGGGACAGACTTTGTTGCCGATTCTGCCGATTTGGTTTTTGAGGCGAATGAAACGGATTTGATTGTGGAGGATGACAGCTATTTCACTGCTGATCTGGAATTGTTCACCCGTGGAGAATGGGTAAGCCTTAGTTCAGGAGAAGTGTTATTTACTGCAGATGGTGAGGATTATTTTTTAAATTTTAACATGGTAAACAGTCCTGTTTCTGACAGGAATGGTCCGTTGAGGGTGACCTTAAATCAATCATTTCTTCATGAATTGTATCCTAAAATATATACTCTGGCGCTGCGTAGCGATGAAGAAAATGTTCTGATCCCAAATGAACCGTATACCCCTGTGGTGGATACAATAGAGCTGAATTATACAGCTATGGCAAGCTGTAATTTTGAGGCATCGGAAGATGTGTACCGTCATAATGATGTCAGGTTATATCATGAACATCCGTTTGGACAGACAGAGGAACATCCGTGGTTGAAGCAGCAAAGTAATTTTTTATCGGTTCAGGATAAGAATATATATCTGGTTCCCACCGCATGTTCTGGCGGAGAACTCTACATAGGATTGGATCAGGTTAGTCCGGGTCAGCAGGTAGCCCTGTTAATTCAGGTACTGGAAGGAAGTGAAAACCCTCTGGCCGATTCCTTCACGGGGAAGCAAAAGGTAGAGTGGTCTGTTTTATGTAACAATGAATGGAAAAAGCTCAATTCAGATTTTCTGATTTCCAATGAAACAGATAATTTCCTAAGATCAGGAATCGTTAAGATTCAAATGCCCGGGGAGGTTACATTCAGGAACACAAGACTTCCTTCAGGCAAGGTCTGGTTAAGAGCAAGAATGCACAAGTCATTCGATGTGGTTTGCCGCACATTTGCTGTTACAGCTCAGGCCGTGAAAGCTGTTTTTCAGGATCAGGAAAATGATTTGTCGCACCTGATAAACGGACTGGAAGCCGGAACCATTTCAAAACTGAAACAAAGGCCGGCCCAGATAAAGGGTGTCACTCAACCCTTCAATTCATTTGGTGGTGTGCCTGAAGAATCGGATGAAGCCTATTACAGGAGAATCAGTGAACGATTGCGTCATAAAAACAGGGCTGTAACACTCTGGGATTATGAACATATTATTTTGCAGGCTTTTCCTGAAATCTATAAGGTAAAATGTTTAAATCATAGCCGCACAGAACAAAAAGGTGGTAAAACGGTCCATTCGTACCTGTCTCCCGGCAATGTATTGTTGGTGGTAATCCCTGATACTGTAAAAAAGAATGTATTCGACATGTATCAACCAAGGGTCAGCAAGGCCATGTTAAACAGGATTGAAGCGCACATAAACCGCCTGAATACACTTCATGTAGATGCCAGGGTGATTAACCCGGATTATGAAGTCGTAAAAGTGGATCTTAAAGTTAAGTTTGAAGAAGGTTACGATGAAAACTTTTATCTCAAACAGTTAAATGAAGACATCACCCGCTATTTATCACCATGGGCTTTTCGGAATGGTGGCGCTGTTGAATTTGGCGTATCCCTTCACAGAAGTCATCTGATCAACACGATTGAAAAACTGCAATATGTGGATTATATTGAGGATGTCAGGTTGCTGTGCAATGGGGAAATTTATTCTGCAGAATTAGCACCGTCCAGTCCAACCGCCATTCTCGTTTCAGCCAAACAGCATAACCTTGGAATCAATCTGAATTCATGCAAATCGGTTCCGGAAGATATTGAAACATGCCAGACCTGAAGCAACAAACAACGATACAAAAGCCCGTTTCTACTGGTGATGATCTTGACTATGACTTTCTGCGACAAAAAGGACTGGAATATATAGAAAGCCTGGCGGGACAACTCTGGACTGATTATAATACACATGATCCGGGTATCACCACACTTGAGATGCTTTGTTATGCCATTACGGATCTTGGAGCCAGGATTAAAATGCCATTACAGAATATACTGGCACCTCAGGAACTCACGGATCAGAAATTATCGGATCAGTTCTTCAGAGCGTCTGAAATTCTGCCATCCGATCCGGTCAGTGAGGCTGATTACCGTAGATTGTTCATTGATATTGATGGTGTGAAAAACTGTTGGCTGAGGCCATATAAAAAGACGGTTTTTGTCGACTGTAAACATGATAAATTATCATATAATGATGACGCATTCAGTGATATTGATGACACCTTTAAACGCAGTTTCGATCTGCAGGGGCTTTACACTATTCTCGTGGATGTGGATAACGGGTTTGATTCCGATGATGCTTTTGAAGTTCTAAAAGAGAGAATAAAAGCCAGATATCATGCGAACAGGAACCTGTGCGAAGATCTGATTGAGGTTAAAATGATTGGAGAACATCCAGTATCCGTATGTGCAGATATTGAATTGGAAGCCGATGCCGATGAAGAATCTGTTCATGCACATATAAAGCTGGCATTGCAGGAGTATTTTTCACCTTCCATGCGGTTTTATGGTCTTAGACAGATGCAGGAAAAAGGATATGCAACAGACCGGATTTTTGAGGGTCCGGTACTGGAACATGGGTTTATAGATCCCGAAGAACTGGACAAATCAGGTTTACGAACCGAAGTTCGCCTTTCAGATATTATTCAGTTGATAATGGCGGTTAAAGGTGTAAAAGTGATTAAAGAGATAAGCCTGAATAATTGTCTGCTTAAGAATGATGATTCGGAAACGTGGGTCGTTTGCATCGATGAAAATAAAAAGCCGGCATTATGCGAAGACAGTACATTCAGCTACTTTAAGGGTGTACTGCCGCTAAACATAAATAAAAAAAGGGTAGATTCAATTCTGAACCGGCTGCAAAAAGAAACAGAGCAGGAGCAGATGCCTGCTTCGAACGACAAAGAACTGAAATTGCCTGCTGCGAAATACTCCGGTGCCGGTGAGACTACCACCATTCAGAATGATTTTCCGGATACTTATGGCATAGGTTTAAACGGCTTGCCATCAAGGGCCGGAACAAAAAGGAGGTCACAGGCACTGCAGTTCAAAGGCTATCTTTTGTTTTTTGATCAGATACTTGCCGGGTATTTTGCTCACCTTGGAAAAGTAAAAGATCTGCTTTCGGTAGACAACAGGCTTAGACAAACCTACTTTACTCAGGCAGTGCAGGATATAAAGGACTTTAAAAAGCTGGTTGATAATTATCCAAAGTCAAGTGCAGAAGAACTGACAAAGTTATTATTTAAGGATGCTGATGATGTTGTTGACCGGAAAAACAGAATTCTGGATCATTTAACTGCGCGCTTTGCCGAACGGTTCAATGAATACGCTTTTTTGATGAAAGTGCTGTATGGTCAATACGCAGGGGAAATTACCTTACAGACAAAAGAACGGTTTTTAAAGCATTATCCTGAAACCAGCAGTTCTCGGGGCAGTGGGTTTGATTATTATTTCAAACAAGCACATGAACTCTGGAATACCGAAAATGTATCTGGTGTCCAAAAACGTATTGCCAGACTCACCGGAATAAAAAATGTACAACGGCGTAACCTGAGTGAATCTTTTATTGTCGTATCTGATCCGGATGAAGGAGATAGCACTGAAACGTTTAACTGGCAGATAAGTGATGCACATGATACCTTATTGCTTTCTTCAGGTAAAACATATAAAACCCGGAGAAAAGCTGAAATGGCGCTCTATAAGGTCGTAATACTGATTATGGAAACACCTGTTTCGGCGATAGAGGCAGCGTTTGATAAACCAGTTGCAAACGGACAGATTGCCGGAAATTTCAGCATAAGCCTGAGTGATGGTAAATATTCGTTTCAGATTGTCAATTCGGAGCTGGAAAAAACAGATTCCGGTTATATTCTGGCTACCCACCCGCTGTCGTATACTTCACAGGATAACCTGAAAACTGCCATGACTGATATCATAAGGTTTATGATTACTGAGTTTACTGAGGAAGGAATCTACCTGGTAGAGCATATCCTGCTACGACCGGATGTGACCCGAAACGATATTCCGGAGGATCAGTTTTACCCTGTCTGCACTGAAAACTGTGAAAGTTGCGATCCTGTAGATCCATATTCCTACCGGGTTTCAGTTATTTTGCCGGGATGGACCTATCGCTTTTCAAATGCGGAATTCCGGACATTTATGGAAGAGCAGATTCGCAGAGAACTTCCTGCTCATGTGCTGTCGGGAATATGCTGGGTTGGATACAGAAAAAACCAGGTTCCGGATGTCGAAAATGACCTGCTCCGGTTTGAAAAGGCATACAGGGACTTTCTGCTCTTTAAAACCAACCATCAGCAGGAACAGGATGAATCAGTCCTGAAGGCTTTAACAGATGCTCTGATGCAGCTTAATTCAATTTATCCTGAAGGGAAGCTTATGGATTGTAACGATGATACCACAGATGATGATGATGATGACAGTCTGGAAGGACGGATCATACTTGGGCGTACCAATATTGGAAATCTCTAATTGAAAAGCAATGGCAACAAAACTAAATGAAATAACCACCCAATACCACACTTTTGTAGAGAACCAGGTCCTTACGCATACGCAGTTAAACGAATTTATTTCTTATTTCGAAGATCAGGATCGCTTATCGCGCATACTGTTAAGTGGCGTAGGTATCGTTTGTGGGTTCAGGCTATTTTATGATCCGGAATCTAAAACGGTAACCATTAGTGCCGGTTCCGGCATAACTACGGATGGTGATCTGCTGACGCTCAGAAATAGCATTTCTGAATCCCCTCGCAAAACAATAGTTTCAGACTCCATTTCATATAACTGGTTCAGAAAGTTTGACGATCACATTGCTCACTACAGGTTTTTCAGTCGTTTACAGGATGTGGAGGACAGTGCTACTGCAATGCCATTAAAGATGTGGGAATTGTTACCCGGTGAAGCAGAGAATGCAAAGACACTGGACAATATGGAAAATCCCGAAAGCATGGTGGTTCTTTTGTATCTGGAATCCTATCCTTTGGAAGGAGACCTGTGCACAGCTAAAGATTGCGACAACCAGGGAGTAGAAGAGGTTAACCGGTTGCGGGTATTAATGGTCTCAAAAGAAGATGCGGCATTCATTGCCGGTCTTGACCCGGTTTTTACCAAACACGATATCGCCGAAACAGTCATCAGTCTTCCGGAGGTTGAGATCAGACGTGTTATTCTGAATGGCGCTAATACATCCACTTATACTGAACTGAAAAGAGCTTATCATACGGCATTGAACAGTGATAACCTTATAGAGAATCTCAGCATAGGGATATCCCGGATTGTGAACCACTTCGGATCGCTGCTGCATCTTGAAATCAGTTCCGCACAGTTGAACAGTGTGTTGACCCGGTTAAGACAACTGACAGGATTCGGGCCATACAACGTGCCTTTTAATGTACAGTATCGTTATGATATGGTTCTTGATGTAGTGGATACCTATAATGAAATTAAAGCGGAGTTACTGCATCTGAAACAGGAGTGCATTCCCGATATCACTTCGTTTCCAAAACATCTCCTGCTGGGGCAGCTTGATGAAGTTGAACAGCTGCCAAAACATTACCGGCACGCATTTTACAAATCACCTGCTCTGAACGAACATGATCGGATACACTTTGTACAAAGCCTGGTGTATCGGTTGTTTGAAATGATCAGACAGTTTTCAACGTCCACCGGTGAGGTAAAAATTACACCTTCTGTTATGTCTCATCCGTTGAACCGGAAGGCTATACCATTCTATTATAATGTGAATCATTCACTGCTCAATGTATGGGATCATGCTAAAACAATACGGTTTAAACAAAAGAACAACCTGTCGTATCATACCGGATTATTATCATCTGCACCAAAATATCAGGATCCTCTGCGCTTCGATCTGGGTTTAACAGATTTTTTCAGGATTGAAGGGCATCAGGGAAAAAACTACATCGATGTACTGGACGAAATAGATACTTTAAAACAGAGGTACGGACTTGCTTTCGATGTGAAAGCCTTATCAGTAAATGTGAATACGGATATTCTGAATATAGATGAGTATGAATGTGAGTTTGAGGACCTGAATGTACTACTTAAGGCGTGGACTGCTGAACAGGATTGTATCCTGGCGGAAGTGTCGGAATTTCTGTCCGGTTTCAGAACTGACAAACCCGGAAGAAATTACCGTGAAGAAAAGTATAAAGCGGTGGATCTGGTCTTAAGGGATAACAACAGAACCTTTAATGAAGAAGCAGATATCAGAGCATTCACCAACAGAATGAAGAGCGGTATGATGATCAACACAAATGGTAATTATACTGCTTATGCCATTGAAAAAAGCAATACCATAAATGATAATCTGGTTACCGAAGATAATGCGATAGGCAGTGATTTAAAAGTAGTATTTGAAAGCAATAAAGGAGGATCGGCAAATGATTTTATCATGAATGCACACCGCCTAATAGATGCCAAAGTCAACACCGAAGAGTGGAAAAATGCTCCTGAAATAAAAGATCTTGTGATAGATCAGTCTATAGAAATAATGGCATTCGCACATATTCTTGCCACAAGAATGCCGGATTTGCTGATTAATGTGAATACCGAGCGCGTGGATATTTATCAGCTTACACTAAAGCAGTTGTGCCGCAGGGTGGAAATCATGAAAGAAAAATACCAGACCGTTCAGTTGACTGACGCCCTGAAGGCTGTTATGGGTGTCCTCATAAATCAGCTTTCAACTATTTGTTGTTCGGGCAAAAAACTGCAGATTTTACTCAGGGAGATTACAAGCAGAAAAGAGCAAATACTGCTGCGCCTGCAATTTGCCAGGTTTGTGGAACAGCATCCGGGAGTGGAACACAAAGCGGGTGTGAAACCAGGAGGTACATTTATTATTCTGTATATCAACAAGCAGCAGGATCAGGTAAAAGATAAATCCGGTACTGTAAGTCTTATGGGCAATGCCGGAAAAGACTATAACATCAACAGGATTTTGGATCCGGCTAAAGGAAGAGACACCGGAAATGGTGGATATTATTCAGACATCAGACATGCCGGTTCCAATAAGACAGAAGAAGAACTTATTCGTAACATTTTGAACAAAGATGTTCGCGTGACGGATCTGGCAAATAATACCGTTGTAGCTGATTTCACCCTGCCTTACATGTGTTGTTCGGATTGTGCTCCGGTAAATTTTATAGTTCAAAGGCAGCCGGTTTCACTGCGTATCGAAAAAGATCAGTTCTGTCTTGGTCAGGATAAAAGTCCGCTCTTGTTTGATGTATCACCGGCTGACGGAATCATAAAGGCTGATCCTGAGGTGAATGGCCTTTCTGTTGAAGAAAATAAACTGATTGTGGATGCTGAAAGTTTTGATGAAGCCTATATTGGCAAACCGATCCGCTTCACCGTTAATGAGCAGGTTACAGATGTGATATTTACAGTTTACAAATCTGTGGATTTTGATTTTACGGTCAAACATTCGGAAAAAGACAATTCTGTGGTAACCTTTATTCCTGATGGTGATCTGGTTGGAGCATCTTTTTTATGGAACTTCGGAGACGGCAGCACCGATGATGAAAGAGCACCAGGGCACCAATATACCTTGCCCGTAAACGAAGAAAATAAAGTGACCGTTTCTTTAACGGTAACTGCTGCAAATGGTGTGTGTCATGCAACGGTTGAACACGAACTGACGTTTAAGATACCTGATCCTGTGTTACATATTGAACCGGATATCTTCTGTGCTAACGATAATCAACAGTATCCTTTCACTGTTGATCCTGAAGGTACTGCTGTCGTGATAGAGGGTAAGGGAGTTGTTAAAAACAGCACCGGTATGTTTTCATTTGTGCCGAAGAATGCTGGTTCAGGAACATTTACCTTTAAAATAAACGGTAAGGATTCAGGAGTATCTGTTAAAGTTAATGAAGCACCAAAAGCATCATTCACACATGCACAGGTTGAGAATACCCTGGTTCTTACAAATACTTCAACAGGTGCACAGGCTTATAAATGGAACGTAAACGGAAAAACGGTGGAACAATTAAGTAAAAAGAATCTTACTGTTCCTGTATCACCGAATATAAGTACAATTCGGGTTAGTCTGGAAGCAGTCAGCGAAACGTGTGGCTCTGATAAAACCAAAACAGTCTCTATAGAAACAAAATTTACAGAAACAGATACTGATACATGCATATCAGATACTATTGAGGTTATTCAGACCGATCAGAAAGCCGTTGAAAAACTTGATGTTCCGGGTAATGCTGCACTTCACTCAATTTGGCAGGAAACAACTAAACTTTATGATGAAGTCTCAGCTAATGGCAGTGATTTTTTAACAGGTAAATCAAATGCAAAGTTGCATGGACGGTTCAGTAAGCTGTTCAATGCCACCGTAAAACAGATTACGGCGCTGAGCATTAATGATAGTGTGGTCAATCAGAATAAAATAAAAGAGTTATTCCGCTTACAGCTTGAGTTATTTTATAATATTCTGGGATGTCAGAAGCCGGATGTAATCAAAGCATCCACGGATGACCTTCAGCCTGTTCTGGATATTATCCTGGAATTACTGAGCAGCTTAAAGAATAAAAAGATACTTCTTCCTAAATCGTTGAATGTGTTCATGAAAGCATATAGTGTTAAGATAAAGGCTATTCAGTTGCTTCAGGAGCATATGACATTTATTTCAAAAAATAAACTGATCATTTTTGCTTGAGCATTCTGTTAAAATTGAAAAACTCTTTGTTGAGGTTAATACCTCATCAAAAGAAAAAGCGGACAGGATTAATTCAGATATTGAAGTATTTGTAAATGAGAGACTCCTGCCGGAACTGGAGGAAATTCTGAAAAAGAATGATTCACCAACCGTTTATTACCGTATACAAAAACTCACACTAACCGGGAATATCAGCAACTGGGATAATTCTGAGTTGTTACTTTCGGGAATCCCGGATGAATTATCCAGGCAAATTGCAGCGCTTCAGGATTCAGTTGCTGAAAAAGAGCAGATGCCAAAGCAATCTGAGGAGGAAATGCTGGGTGAAATGTTTTTGTATTATCTGAAATCCGGATTCTTGCCCTGGTTTGGTTCCATGCTTCATTTACAACAGTTTATAAGCGGAACATGGAAGGACACTGTACAATATAAATCTTTTATCAATGAATTTACAAAAACATTAGCTTTTAATATTTTCTCGGCAAGGCGGTTTCTTTTTACAGCTTCACCGGAGATGCAAAAGTATGTATTTGAGAATATCCTTCCATTATCTCCGGACCTCATGAGGGACATAAAGCAAAAATCCAATCCTGATTTAATTACTGCAATGATTTACGCAGTTGCCTGTATCCATTGGATGAAACAAAATTCTGTAAACCTGAATTTGAAAGACATTGAACCCATGGTTTCAGATATTCTGACCACTTTTCCACAATTCAGGGAGAAGCAAGAACTGAAGAGAATTCAGAACCTGATATCGCAAATTACCGCATCTCACCTGGAAATACCATCAAAGGTGGAATCTGTTTTTGCTCAGGTCAGTTGGGTTAAACCGGAAAAAAAGAATTTAGCTTCCAATGATATCGTTAATGATGAGATTTGGGTTGAGAATGCTGGCCTGATTCTGATGCATCCTTTTTTACCAGGTTTCTTTCGTAAAACTGGAATTTTAACTAAGGATAATGGGATTAAGGAGCCAAAATTAAACCTGGCAGTTCAGGTTCTCCATTATCTTGCAACAGGTAAAGAAACTGCACATGAAGCTGAAATGGTTCTGGAACGTGTGCTATGTGGTATTCCCTTACTGTACCCTGTTAAGACAGAAGAACCGTTGTCCGATGATATTAAACGAGCTGCCGTTCATATGCTGGAGGCACTTATCGGACACTGGCCGGCATTAAAACAAACTTCACCGGACGGGTTGAGACAACTGTTTTTTTGTAGAGAAGGTAAGATGAAAGAGGAAGAGAATCATTACAGTCTTATTGTGGAACGTAAAGCACAGGATATACTTTTAGACCGTTTAAACTGGAATATTTCGTTTTTCAGTTTACCATGGCTTGATAAAATGATTCATATAGTGTGGTAATATGAAAAAACCGGTACAACATAAAGCAAAACAAAATACCGATAAGCATCATTCACAGCCATTTTTTAAGGGAAGAAATGCATCAGGATTTTTCGGGATCCAGGAGAAGCTGACCGTTGGTAAGCCCGGTGATATTTACGAACAGGAAGCCGATCGGATGGCAGATGCAGTATTAACGCGAAATTCAGGTGTTGAAACTCAGAATGCATTGTCGAATGGTAACAGGACGTCGGAACACGGATCATTACAGGGCATGATACATAAAATGGAAGAGGAGGAGGTCCAAAACAGTTTACAGGAAATGATTCAGCGACAGGAGGAAGAGGAAGAACTGCAAATGAGTGCAGAAGAGGAACGCGAAAAAGTGCAGAAACAGGAGGAAGAAGAATTGCAGCTACAGTCTGGTGCCGATGAAGAGGAGATTCAGATGCAGGCAGATAATGAGGAAGGAGAATTACAAACCAAACTGATACAAAAAAAGGATGAAGAGGAGGTTCAGACCCGGAGAGACAATGTGGCAACACAAACAACATCCGGGATTGAGCACAGCCTGAATGCATCAAAAGGCGGAGGTTCAGCAATGCCGGACGATGTAAGGCAACAAATGGAATCCGGTTTTGGAACCGATTTCAGCAATGTGAGAATACATATGGGCTATAATGCTGTGCAGATGAACCAAAAATTGGGTGCTCAGGCCTTTACCAATGGGAACGATATCTATTTTAACAATGGCAAATATAATCCTGTCTCGCATACCGGTCAGCAACTACTTGCACACGAACTTACACATACCATTCAGCAGGGTGCTTCGGTTCAGCCGAAACGGATTCAAATGCAAACGGAGGAAACTGTTGTTCAACCACCGGCAGGGGTGACACCGGTTACAGAAGCAAATGGAGAGTTTTCATTCAGTGAAGGGAACTATACAACAACATTTCAAACACGACCGTCAAATCAGTTCATGTTACCTGATATCAGTCTGCCCGCGTTCAAACAGCGTAATTCGGGATTATTCCTGCCACCGTTTTATGTTCCATCCGGACGCAATACCAATCAGGTGGAAAACTGGAAACAGGGCGTTTCTTCACAGGCAAACAGACATGTAAATGATATGATAGGCAATGCGACAGCCAGTGGAGGATACAGCAGAGCAGAGGCGGTTGAAAACCGTATTTACTTTTTTAAGGGCAGGCAGAATCCTGATTTAAAAGTTTTTGGTACACGGCCGCAGCTGTTTGAACTGGCCCGAATTCCAACATGGGATGAAAACAATAATCCAACAACTTTTCAGGTTGACCACATTGTGGAGCATCAGTTAGGAGGAAGCGATACAGTGGGCAATTACGAGCTTCTGGAGGCTTCGGCCAATGGAAGTTCCGGTTCATCCATAGCATGGGAAATGAACCGGAGATTAAAACACGCCTACGATATACTGAATTCAGACTATTATACCAACGACAGTCGTACAGAAAAGCCTTCCCTGCCACCACGGCCGGGGCGTGCCAACCAGTATGTTAATACTTTTAAATATAATCTGGGATTTGATATTTCATTTCTTTCCAATGATTTTACGCTTGAGACACAGTCCGGGATGCCTGACCGGTACTGGTCATTTAATCAGATTTCGCAGGGTGAACATCTGAATAAACTACAGCCGCTCACCGGTGATGAATTGCGGCAAATGGGTACAGAAGATGATCCGGCACTGTTTATTTCTCCCACAGGTGGAAGCAGACTTCCGGTTCCTGCAGGTGATAATTATCCCATTCAAAACTGGTTACCGCGTGTTGATCTGAAAAACAGGCCTGATTTTGATAACCTGACCCTGAATGTGGATGCATACAAGGCATCAGATGAGGCAGGAAACAGCGTAGATGCATCCTATCCGGATATGACCTGGTATCTGAACCGGATTCCTGACACCTACATTTTTTATGTCAACAAGGCTCAGACGCTTGAAAATGCACAAAGTGGTACAGGTGGCGTTTTCCAGAGCCTCAGATTGCCCGGAATGAGTCCGGTTCGTATCATATCTCTGGATTTGACAGAACAAGGTTTTGTGGGTGTGGGAAAGGTATTACCGACAGTACCGTTAATCGGCGATGCAGACATCGATATCGTCATTGACGGAAACGGGGTAAGACTTCGAAAACTCTTTTCGGCTGAAGAATTCTCATTTCCACCACCATTTGCAATCAGCGAAGCCACTCTGGAAGTTTCATTTGGGACACAAGGTCTTGGTTTGACGGGCGGAATAAACTTTGGAATAAACCAGGTTGGAGAAGGAAACATTCAGGCTTCAGCTTCTACAGGTAACGGCTTTGAACTGGAGGGCTCTTTTAATTTCGATTCAGCACTTTTTGATCCTGCTGAAATCAGCGTGGAGTATAAAGAAAATATCTGGACCATTGGTGGTGTAATAGGAATTCCAGAGGGAAAAGTAAGGGGAATAAAAAATGCCACCATAGAAGCAACATACAGTGAAAACAATTTTAGGGCCAGTGGTGAGGCGGAACTTGATATTCCGGGCATTGAACAGGGAACATTATCTG
This sequence comes from Quyinboa sediminis, assembly GCF_042219855.1. Taxonomy (NCBI): domain Bacteria; kingdom Pseudomonadati; phylum Bacteroidota; class Bacteroidia; order Bacteroidales; family Quyinboaceae; genus Quyinboa; species Quyinboa sediminis. Next base: position 370,612 of record NZ_JBHJHP010000001.1, read on the forward strand.
TTGAATATGGTGATCAGGGATTTTCCGTTGGAGGCCGTTTTAATCTGAGTTCTGAAATCCCGGGCATACGCAGTGGATCAGTTGAAGCCACTGTCACACATTCTGATGAAGAAGAAGGCTATCATGTCATGGTCTCCGGTACGGCACAACCGGATATTCCGGGTCTGGATACAACCTTATCGGTAAACTATGAAGACGGCGCCCTGACCATTGAAGGATCAGCAGCATATGAACGTGGCATGCTGCGTGGAAATGTAAATATAGGTGCCACAAACCGGACAATAGATGAAAGCGGTGAGCCAACAGGCGAACCGGATGGCACAATGCGGGTGTACGGAGGTGGAGATCTCACGCTGCAGCTAACACCGTGGCTGGAAGCCAGTGCCGGCGTACAGTTTGAACCTGATGGAGAACTGGTCGTTTCAGGAAGAATTGGTTTGCCTGATGTTGTTGATGTATTTCCGCGAAAAGAATTTAACCGTAATCTGTTTTCTGTACCTACCATCGAGATACCCTTGTTTGCCATTCCCCTGGGGCCACGTAGCATCGGACTTGTGGCTCAGATTGGTGGAGGTCTTGATTTTTCTGCCGGGTTTGGTCCGGGACAGTTGAGGGAATTATATGCCGAAGTAACTTACAATCCTGACAGGGAGCAGGATACAGTTGTTCATGGTCGTGGCGAATTTGCCATCCCTGCGGATGCCGGTCTGACCCTTAGAGGCGATATGGGATTGGGTGTAAGTGTGGCCATAGCCAGTCTTTCGGGAGGTATTGAACTTGCAGGAACCTTAGGCCTGGAAGGTGAAGCGGCAGCTGCTGTTGATGTCAACTGGACACCAACGGAAGGCATATCTCTGGACGCAGAAGGAAGGATTACAGTTAATCCGAAATTTGTATTCGACGTTAATGCGTTTGCCAGGGCTTCGCTCGGAATCGGTTGGCTATCAGTATCCGAAACCTGGCGTCATAACCTTGTATCCTTCTCATGGGGCCCGGATATTCAGTTTGGAATTGTATTCCCGGTCCACTATGCAGAAAATGAACCATTCGATATTTCATTTGATGATATACAGGTTATCTATGCGGATCTTGATATTATAGAAATGGCAAAAGGACTGGCTATTGACATCAAAGATGATATTTTTTAATGGAGAGCAGGTACCCATGAACGACGAATTACAGGATTTAAATAATAAAGGCGTAAAACTGTTTATGGAAGGAAAATTTCATGAGGCAGAAAGCATGTATATGGAAGCCTTACAGACAGATCCCGACCATTCAACCACACTCAATAATATGGGTATGCTGCGCTTATACCAGAAGGAATACCGTTTAGCTCTGGTATGTTTTAATAAGGCATTAAAACAGGCGGAAAAGCCGGTTTATTATCTGAACAGAGGGCATGCCTATGCACATCTTAAACAGTTTGACAACGCAATTGAAGATTACAAAACATGTGTTTCCATTGAACCCTCTTCACTGAAAGGCTGGATTAGCCTTGCCCGGACATGTATAGCGGCAGAGCGAAAGAATGAAGCTATTCAGTATCTGGAGCGTGTTGTGTCTCTGGATCGGGATCCGGTTTACAAATTGGAACTGGCAAAGCTGCTTATCAGTACCGGAAGTCTTGACGAGGCAAGACGTATTCTGTATACGACACTTAAATCGGTTAAATTAAAGGATGTGGTGTTGTACTATCTTGGACTGATTGCCTTTTACCGGAAAAACTTTGGTCTGGCATCGGATTACCTGCAGGAAGCTCTGAAATTAAATCACAGTAATGCTGTATACCGGGAGTTGCTGGCAGCGGTATTCCTGGCAAAAGGTGATGCTGAAAGCGCACTGAAAGAGTGGAATACAGTTATACATCTACACCCTGAAAATGTAAAAGCACGGCTTGATTCCGGCATTGCACTGTTGGGATTGAATTATCTGAAAGATGCTGATATTCAAATTCGCAAAGCCTTGCAACTTGAACCTGATAACGAAAAAGCACAATACTATCTGGCACTTCTTCACTATAAAGAAGGAAAAACCGGATGGCGGGCTGAAATAGAACGAATCGCTGCATCTGGTTCCGGATTCAGTAAAAAAGCTCAGAATTTTTTAAACAGTTTGTCCAATAATGCACAGTGAACCGCAACTCATGCAGCAAACCGGATATTTTAATAAAGTATTGAAAACAGTTGAACAGGCCATTGATAACCGGATGCAACATGAATTTGGCCAACAGGCATTTAAGAAAACTGATCTGGGAGAATTAAAAACAAAAAACAGTTTTCTCGGGAAGTACATGATAGAGCATAAACTGAGCGATGAAGAAATTTTATGCCTTCTGATTGCCTTTATACCTCATTTGTCTCCGCATTTTTATGCTGCAACCGTTCAGAAGTACTTTCCGGGTGGCGGAGATTTTCCTGAGTTCGGTGGTGTAAAAGGGAAAAATCACAGAGGTGTATTACCTACCGGTGAAACTGTTCAGTTTATACTGGCTGGCAGAGATATTGAAAAGCGCATTGCAGTACTATCATTGTTTGAACCGGAAAGCATTCTTATCCGGCACAACATTCTTTATGTTAATCAGGGTGAGGAAAACGAGCCGGGAATGAGTGGGGTAATTGTACTTTCGGATGAGTACATTGATTTGTTTACAAAAGGAAGAATTACAAGGCCAAAACTCAGCAGCGGTTTTCCGGCTGAATATATTACCACAACACTTGAGTGGAAGGATCTGGTGTTACAGAAAAGCACCCTTGATGAGATCCGGGAAATTGAAACCTGGCTGGCTCATAACAATGAGTTTCTGAAGAAGTGGAAGATGGAAGGAAAAATAAAGCCCGGCTTCCGCGCACTGTTTCACGGTCCTCCGGGGACAGGAAAAACGCTTACAGCATGCCTCCTTGGTAAGTATACAGGGAATGATGTTTTTCGTATAGATTTATCCATGGTCGTGTCAAAGTACATTGGTGAAACTGAAAAGAATCTCTCACGCTTATTTGATAAGGCGGCCAATAAAGACTGGATCCTCTTTTTTGATGAGGCTGATGCAATTTTTGGTAAACGGACGAATATCCGGGATGCACACGATAAATATGCCAATCAGGAAGTATCGTATCTGTTGCAACGGATCGAAGCACATCCGGGACTGGTAATTCTGGCATCGAACCAGAAAAGCAATATAGATTTTGCCTTTACCCGCAGGTTCAATACCATCGTAGAATTCGAGAATCCGGGAGTTGCAGAACGCATACAGCTATGGAAAACCTATATCCCCGGTTCAGTCAAGCTTGATCCGGAAATTTCACTGGAAGAAATTGCACGAAAATACGATATTACCGGTGCAAATATCCTTAATGTGGTGCATTATGCGGGTTTGCGGACAATAGAAGGCAAGTCCGGAACACTTCGGCATAGAGATCTGATTGATGGAATAAAAAAAGAGTACATAAAAGAGGGAAAAATGATCCGAAACAGAAAGGAGTGAAGGGAGCAATCCTTGTTAACAAATTCTTTTAATGGTAAAATTATGATTCTGAAAATAAGTCCCGATGCAATTCTGATAGATGGCCTGTCGCTCTATGAAAGTGTTCTGCTCTATTTCGGTATACTGGTGCTGCTGCTGCTGATTGTATCTATTGTGATCCTGGTTGCTAAAGGTCGTAAAGTCCCGCGGTCGTTCATCGCATTTTTTGCCGGTGCAGTTATTATGATTGCTTTTCCAGGTATTCAGGAAATATCATATAAAAACCTGACTATTATACTCAGAGAAAAGAACAGGGAGTTATTAACCGGATCAGATCAAAAAGAAAATAAACAGGAGCTGGAAAAAATCGTTAACCGACTGGAAAACAAAAATATCCGGTCATCGGATAACCTGACAGAAATGGCGATGGCAAAGACCTTACTGGGTAATTATGAAGAAGGAATATCTTATGCCGGTAAAGCCTTAAAACAGGATAGAACAAATCAAAAAGCAGATGAGGTTATCAAACTCGCGCGTGGTAGTGCAGCGATAGAAGGCCTGATTGACAATCCTGAAAGTGAAGAAGCGCAGGAAAATGTGAGGGTAAATATTGACCGTTTGAAAGATGTTTCTTTTAAGGGAAATTATGTGGATATGAAAATCGCTGAGGCCTACCTTTTAACAGGAAACACGGTGGAAGCAAAAAGAAACGCCCAAAAAATACTGGACAGGAAACCCTCGGATTCAACTGCCATGGAAATACTTAATTATGCCAGCAATTCGGAACGATTAAAGGAAGCCATAGAAAATGGTAATGTGCAACAAAGCAAAAACATTGCTGAATCCATTTCGGCGAAGTCCGCAAGTGATGGCAAATCGCAAAACTTCGGTAAAGCTGTGATTCAGGTTGCTGTAAAAACGGCAAAACAACGTCCCGGATATTTTATTCATACCGATTCGGTTCTTCCGCAGTTACATATTGATCAACCAATACTTACGCAATAAAACTTAAATTTTAATTTGTATGGATACGAAAGATTTTACTGAGAATCCCGAGGTTTTTCTATTGCTTAGAAACCTGAAACAGGACGGTATAGATAAAAAAGTGTTTTCTGATGTTGTCGACAGTTCAAACCATCAGTATGTGGAACTGGTACAGGAGGGCGGCGGCGTACTTGGTGTCGCACTCATAGGGTATACTTATGTGATGGAACAGATGGGTGTGCGGTTTTTCAGCCTTGCCGGAACATCAGCAGGATCTATAAACGCGCTCTTGCTGGCTTCGCTGGGTAAAATAAATGAGACCAAGTATGAAAAACTTTTAAATGTTCTGGCTTCTAAAAACCTTTATGATTTTGTGGATGGAGACAAGGATTCAAAAGATTTTATTGAGGCTATTGTTGAAAAAGCCAAAAGGGTGAAGCTCGTATGGAAAGGAATGCAGATTATAGATAATGTATTCGATAACCTGGGACTGAACCCCGGAAATGATTTTTACAGCTGGCTGGCAGATGTGCTGAAAGATAATGGGATCGTAACCACAAAAGATTTACTGGATCAGTTTGGCACGCTTCCGGAAGGTATGAAAATAAGGGATGGTGTGGACAGGACTTTGGATGGATTGAAACCTCGTTTCGCTGTAATTGCATCAGATATAACCACAGAAACCAAGGTTGAATTCCCGCGTATGCGAGCTCTGTACTGGAAAAACGGGGACGAAACAAATCCGGCTTATTATGTAAGGGCTTCCATGTCGATACCGTATTTTTTTGAACCACTTATAATCGATGATCTTCCGGTGGGACCGGATGCTATGAATAACTGGTATGATCTGGCGAAATATAAGGGCGTTATTCCGGATAAAGCATATTTTGTGGACGGCGGCATCATGTCTAATTTCCCCATCGATCTTTTTCATAAATTCAATACCATTCCACGCTTACCTACATTTGGTGTAAAACTTGGTGTTGATCGCAATAAAGCCAATACCGTGGAAAGCCCTTTAGGTTTGTTTGGCGCTCTTTTTAATTCCATAAGACATCTCCATGATTATGAGTTTATTCTTAAAAATCCGGAGTTGCGCATGCTGGTTCAGAATATAGATATAGGGGATCACGACTGGCTGAATTTTGGGATCACGGAAAAAGCCAAGATTGACTTGTTTGTGCGTGGGGCAAAAGCTGCTGATCAGTTCCTGCGCAATTTCAACTGGGAAAAATATAAACAGGTGCGTGCAGGTCAGGTTATGAAATAGCACTTCTCTTTTTCATACATGCTTAGGTGTGTATGGAATAATTCATACAAGCAGAACCCGGATGTTTAACGTCCGGGTTTTTTATTTTCTGAAGTCCCTGCGTTTAGATGGAATTTTATTGTGGTTTAATTCGCACAATTATGTCGCAGATTCTCTGGTTCCCTACAAAAATGTAGGAAATGGATTTGAGGTTGAATGTTAAGTTTCACATTTTCAAATTAATGCAATCTATGGCATTCGTCTTGTTTTTAAGGAATCAGTCTATAAAAAGATATGCATATGAAGGTAATAATTCCGGTGGTTGATGCAGACCGTTCCAGAAATGTTCTTGCAGCTAGTTTTCATAACGCTGCTTTTGCAGCAATTTATGATACGGAATCAAAAATGATGGTGTGGATTGAAACAAGATCTATCAGTGAAGATGTTGGAAACATCAGTCTGGGTTTAAAAAGGATGGGAATTGCGGCTGTCATCAGTCAGCAGATGCCTCCCATGGCACTTGGACTCTTTGTGGAAAGTGGAATAAGTGTTTTTAAGGCAGAGAGTGATGATCTGCAGGAAAACATCCTCTGCTTTATCGATGAGAATCTGGAGTTGTTTTCCTCTCAAATGGCATTTGAAAACAGTGCATCCTGCAGCAGTTCCTGTGGTTCCTGCAGTTCAACATCATGTGATATATAAAACAGATAACTATGGCCCTTAGTAAAGCAATCAAGTTTTTGGGAGATGCGATCTCCAGTAGTGAATTAAGAGATAAATGTGCGGGATTCAAAACACGTAAGGAGCTGTTGAAATGGCTTGATTTTAATGATCTGGAATTTGAGGATGCCGTGAATATGCAATTGGTAAAATGCCGGTCAGCCGATGATGCGGAATATTACCATCAGTTACGAATGTGGTTTAAACTGTTATAAATATGGCTTATTTTGATTTGGAAAAAGTGCGTGGAATAGTAAAGAAGTCTACCGGATTAAATATCATGTACGCTTATGATGATCTGGTATTTCCTGAACATGCAGCATTTATTATTCAGTATGATAAAACAGATGAAAATCATCTGCACTGTTATTTTCATAAAGATTGCATTCCCCATGAACAAGATAAAATCTTGACTGATTTGACGCAAAGTTGTTTTAATATGATGACGACAATACAGAACAGTGGTATGTTTGAGATGGCGCAGAAAGGTGGTGAAGTAGAAATAAGGTTTTTGTGAACCGGACTTCTGATCTACCCTCCATGTGCAAAATCAGCATACAGTTCCATGCCGCCGTCTACAAATATGGTTTCACCGGTAATGTATCCTGCTTCACTCGATGCAAGCCACAACACAGCTGATGCAATATCGTTGGTCTTTCCGGCTTTTCCGAAGGGAATTTTTCGCAGGATTTTTTCCTTCTCATCGGGATCTTTGAAATTATCGATGTTAATGGCTGTTTTTACGGCTCCCGGAGCGACAGCATTAACCCTGATATTCCCGGGCGCCAGTTCCATGGCTACTGTCTTCATCAGCATGGATGCACCCGCTTTGGCTGCGGTATAATTTGCTCGCTGAGCCCAGGGAATATTCTGATGAACCGAGGTAATAAAAACAATATTTCCCGGCACTTCTTCATTTGTATCTTTTTGCAGAAATATTTTAGCTGCTTCACGTGTACACAAAAAATGGCCTGTTAAATCCACATCTATCACGGCATTCCAGTCCTCCAGTGACATCTTCCAAACCGGAGCATCTTTCTGTCTGCCGGCATTATTAACCAGGATGTCCAGTTTCCCGATGCGTTCCATTATTTTACTGTACATGGCCACGACATCATCCTCCTTACTGATATCTGCCTCAATATATATGGCTTTCCCGTTCTCTGAACGAATCTTCTCTACCACTTCTCTGGCCTTATCTTCCTGCTTGAAATGATTCACTACAACCGTTGCTCCTTCAGCGGCAAACCGAAGTGCAATTGCTTTACCAATTCCACTCGAAGCACCTGTAATCAGTGCCACTTTTCCTTTCAGTTTCATATTATCCATTGATTTGTCATATATCCTAAATCTTTTATCTTATATCTTATGTCTTATATCTATTTTGTTTTACTCAATTGGAGTGCAGCACTTATCAGGCCCAGGTGTGTAAATGCCTGTGGAAAATTACCAAGCTGTTCTCCTTTCATGCTGATTTGTTCAGAATACAACCCAAGATGATTGGAATAGCCGAGCATTTTTTCGAAAGCGAGTACGGCTTTTTGTCTGTCACCGGAACTGGCCAGACACTCAATATACCAGAATGAGCACATGCTAAATGTACCTTCCTGTCCTGAAAAGCCATCGCTTGCACCTTCATCAAGTCTGTAGCGGTATACCAGCGTATCGGTGACCAGGTCTTTTTCGATGGCGTTCAGGGTGGAGATCCATCTGGGTTCTTTTGGACTTAATATTCTGACCAACGGAATCAGTAGTGAAGAGGCATCCAGGTTTTTAGATCCACGGAATTGCACAAACGCTTTAAGCTCCGGATTCCAGTAGTTATTATAAAAATCATCATATATGCGGTCTCTGGTTTTTCTCCATTCTTCAAGTGGAGCAGGAAAGGATCGGTGTTCTGCTATCCGGATACCTCTGTCTATGGCAACCCAGGACATAACTTTGGATATCAGAAATTCACGTTTTTCATCCCTGACTTCCCACATTCCACGGTCTTTAGTCTGCCAGTTATCGCAGACAAAGTCAACGAATTTTTTCAGATTCATCCAGAATTCATAACTGATCGGACCTCCGTGTTTATTGTATAGATAAATGGTATCAATCAGTTCACCGTAAATGTCCAGTTGAAACTGGTTGAAAGCTCCGTTTCCTGTTCTGACAGGTGAAGACTTTTTATAGCCTTCAAGATGTTCGAGCGATTTCTCTTCAATATTGGTTCCGCCATCCACCTGGTACATCAGCTTCAAATCGCCGGCATCATTTATTTCATTACAGCGATCCTCAATCCAGTCGATAAAGTGTTTCGCTTCTTTCATGTAACCCAGCTGCAGGAAGGCACGCATCGTAAAGGCAGCATCCCGGATCCAGGTGTATCTGTAGTCCCAGTTCCGGTTCCCTCCAATCACTTCGGGCAGTCCCAGGGTTGCTGCAGCAATAGTTGAACCATAAGTATATGAAGTCAAAAGCTTTAGTGTGATGGCTGCCCTGTTGACAACTTCCTGCCACTTCCCCTTATATGATGATTTTTTTATCCATTTGTGCCAGAAATTAATGGTTTTTGTAAATAGTTTTTTGGTAAAGTAGGAGGTTGGCTTCAGTTCTATCACTGAATCTTCTTCATCACCACTGATGAGAACCATAAACACTTCATCCTTTGTTTTAAGGTCAGCTTTAGCTGTAAATTCACCGTCCTGAAAGGTGAATTCAAGGTTGCTTTTCAGAATCAGCTTCTCACCATGATCTGTACTGATGATAATCCGGTCTTTTTTTACCTGATAATCAAACCTTGTCTGTCCGAAGTTGAAACCCGGTTTAAATTTGAACAGAAATGTATGGGCACCTTTTATAACCTTGAGCTTTCTGACCAGAATCATTTTATCCTCTATAAATACCGGTGGCATAAAATCGGTTAGTTCAGCGATACCATCTTCTGCCAGGTATCGTGTCAGTAGTACGGCTGTATCAGGAAGATACAGTTGTTTATGGTTGATATCCTTGCTTTCCGGTTCAACAGAAAAATAACCGCCATTTTTCGAATCCAGTAAAGATCCCAACACGAGAGGCGCATCAAACTGATGGAAAGGCAGGTAATCAATGGATCCTGTTTTGGATATCAGGGCTCCGGTTTGCAGATTGCCTATTAATCCGTAATCTTCTATTGGTAAGTAATTGCTTTCAGCATTCATTTTTTCTGTTTTATGTCAGTACATAAATGTTTCTGTTCTAAGATGTACCAACAAAAGGACCACTTATCAGAAAAAAGTATTAAATAATGTGAAGGCGCTTATAATGCGGCTGACAGTGCATCATTACGTATTTATGACGAAAGCAGTACTTAATTTGTTTATGGCTAAAATCGGGCAATTATTCCTCACATTGGGTAGCACGGTCTACAGAAAACTCAAATGTTTAAAAATGTTTAATGTACTGTAAGCATTTATTAAAAAGGCTTAACGAGAAAGACTGACTAAAAATATCAGGATTTGAACCATATGGTGTTAATTTATTATAAAAAGTTTATATTAAGTGTTTTATGATTGTTCTTTCAATATCCGCTTCATGTTATGCGGTAATTCAATATTGAATTTAATAACCGACCGACAGGCCATCATAAAATGTAGTATATGATACTTTTTCTGGATGCGGTAAAGAAATTCTTCCAAGAAATGTTTGTGTCAACTTCGGCTCAGGCAGATGATATCAACCGACTTTTTCTGATTTATATGGTGATTGCAGCCGTCATTCTTGCCATAGTCATATTTATGGTTGTTGGTGGCGTTATACGTTATCGGTCAGCTAAAAGACCCGGAAATCCAAAACAGATTACAGGTAATAAAGGTCTGGAATTAACCTGGACCGTCATTCCTCTCATTATTGTAGTGGTTCTTTTTTTCATGTCACTTAAAGCTATGAAACAGATTAATGAACCGGTAAAGGAGGGGCAAAAACCTGATATAGTGATCATTGCACATCAGTGGTGGTGGGAAATGCGCTATCCCGGCCATGATGTGGTTACGGCAAATGAGTTACACATTCCGGTAGGCAAAAGGCTTTTAATGCATATTAAATCTGCGGATGTGATTCATAGCTGGTGGGTGCCTGCGCTTGGACGAAAGATTGATGCTATTCCCGGGCGCACAAATGAGGGATGGATAGAATCAGACAGTGCCGGAGTATTTCAGGGGACCTGCAGTGAGTTTTGCGGTATGGAACATGCCTGGATGAGAATCAGTGTCATAGCTGAGCCGGAAGCGAAATATGATCAGTGGCTTAATGAGGAACGTAAACCTTTTATCCCACCTGAGGATAGTCTGGCCATTGCAGGTGCACATATGTTTCAACAGATGACCTGTGGCAACTGCCACTCGATAAAAGGTACGGCTGCAAGTGCAGTAATTGGTCCGGATCTGACACATCTGGCATCCCGTAAAACACTGTTGAGTGGAATGATGGAAAACAATCCGGAGAATCTGAAAAAATGGCTTACAAATCCACAAAAAGTGAAGGAGGGAGCCAATATGCCCAATATGTTACTCTCAAAGCAGGAAGTCGATGCAATATCTGAATTTCTGGATCATCTGAAATAATCATATATGACAAACTTATTTACCACATGCGACTTAGTCTGAATATACCTGAACAGGAAACACGTCTGCCAAATGCTTTTACCAGCAAGGGATTATTAAGCTGGTTGTCAACAACTGATCATAAAATGCTGGGTATTTTATACCTGCTGTCTTCGCTTGTCTTCTTTTTTACAGGATTCACCGAAGCCATGCTGATGCGAATACAGCTGATGCAACCACAGAATGATGTCTTATCGCCGGAAGCTTATAATCAGATATTTTCCATGCATGGGACGACCATGATTTTTCTTGTTTTGATGCCAATGGTCATAGGTTTCATAACCTACGCTTTACCGTTGATGATCGGAGCCAATGAAATGGCATTCCCAAGACTGAATGCATTTAGTTTCTGGATGTTTTTATTTGGCGCTTTGCTATTGCATTTCAGCTTTTTAGCCGGAGGAGCTCCCAATGTAGGATGGTTCAGTTATGTGCCTTTAAGTGAAGGCTTTTACAGTTCTTCTCCGGGAATCAACTACTGGGCTATGAGCATTTTACTCATGGGGATTGGCTCTGTAGGAGCAGCACTGAATATTATTGTCACTACGCTGACCATGCGCGTTAAAGGCATGTCATTTAATAAGCTGCCACTTTTTGTATGGATGTCTTTTGTGAACGCCTTTTTAATTCTTGGCGCTTTCCCGGTATTGAATGCCGGTTTGGTCATGGTTTTAATTGACCGCTTGCTGGGAGCGCACTTTTTTACAACCTATACCGGTGGTTCAGCCATCATGTATCAGCATCTGTTCTGGACATTCGGACATCCTGAGGTTTATATTCTGGCTCTGCCTGCATTTGGAATAATTTCCGAAGTCATACCCGTATTCTCGCGAAAGCCCATTTTCGGGTATTCCTTTGTAGCTGCGTCAACAGTGGCAATTGCCCTTTTATCCTTTGGTGTGTGGGCACACCATATGTTTGCGGTTGGATTGGGAAACACCTTCAACGCTTTTTTTGCGGCAGCCAGCATGTTGATTGCCGTGCCTACCGGAGTGAAAATTTTCAACTGGTCAGCAACCATATGGGGTGGTTCGGTGCGCTTAAAGACTGCTATGTTGTTTGCACTGGCTTTTCTCATCGATTTTACGGTAGGTGGATTAAGCGGTGTGCTGTTTGCTGTGGTTCCTGCTGATCTGCGTTTAACGGATACCTATTTTGTAGTCGCGCATATTCATTACGTATTTATCGGAGGAGCCATTCACGGAGCTATGGCCGGCGTTTATTACTGGTTTCCTAAAATGACAGGGCGAAAGCTGTCTGAAAAAATAGGAAAGTGGCATTTCTGGCTTTTCTTTATAGGATTTAACTGTACATTCTTTGTATTCCACCTGTTAGGGTTATTCGGGATGCCAAGGCGCGTATTTACATATCCCGATCTGCCTTACCTGGGTGGTTTGAACCTGTTTTCAACCTTAAGTGCTGTCATTTTTGGCGGATCCTTTTTTGTATTTGTCTGGAATATCATTTATAGCCTCAGAAAAGGTGAAAAGGCAGGTGACAATCCATGGCATGCGTTTACCCTGGAGTGGCTGACCACATCACCGCCACAGCTTAAGAATTTTGAATCTGTCCCGATGGTCAGAAGTGCGCGCCCGGTATGGGATATCAATCATCCGGAGGATCCGGACTGGAAACGAAAAGAAAAAAAGAAGAACGATGTCAAAAAATAAACTGATGATGACGATTTTTGTGGCCTCTGAAGCATTCTTCTTCATTGCGCTCATCATTTCGTATGTCTTTTACAGTCATGCAGGAGGACGCCTGTCTGCGAGTGCTAAATATCTTGATGTGCCCAAGACAGCTGTTTTTACAGTTATGTTGCTGGCCAGCAGTCTGACAATTGAAGTGGCCAACAGAAAATTAAAAAAGAACCAGCGCAAAAGCATGCTTTGGTGGTTGGGTGCTTCGGTGGTTTTGGGCCTTATTTTCCTCATCGGACAGGGACTTGAATATGAGACTCTGATAAGTGAACATATTACGGTCAGCAAAAACCTGTTTGGTTCAGCTTTTTTTACCCTCACCGGCTTTCATGGTTTTCACGTGTTGATTGGTCTGATAGTGCTTACAATAATCGGTGGACTGATCAGATCGGGAGCTTACATGAAAGTAGAATATGATACATTGAATACAGCTACAGTTTACTGGCATTTTGTGGATGCTGTATGGGTTGTGGTTTTTAGTGTGGTATATATAGGATCATTAATATGAATGAATTGATACATATCGGAACATACTGGCATATAAACTGGCTGGCATTGATCACAGCGCTGGTTTTACTGGCATTCTGGTGGTATAACCGTACCGGTTCACCAGTGAGAAAACAAATACTGTTTTTATCCGGCGTTTTTCTGATGCTGCTGGTCACATTTTCGCCGGTTTCTTACCTGGGAATGAATTATTTGTTCAGTGCTCATATGGTAGTACACATCGTACTGTTGCTGATTGTGCCACCATTGTTGCTGGCCGGTACAGGGGAGAAAGTTTTCCTCAAGCTTAAAAACTCGCGATTTAAGTCGGTAGGTAATATTCTTTTTTCAACTCCCGTGGCCTGGATAACAGGTATTGGAACGATGTACTTATGGCATATTCCGGTCATTTTTAAGGCTGCCATGGAAAATCAAACAATTCACGTTATTCGCTTTCTGTCCCTTATTCTTGCGGGACTTATCTTTATCTGGCCTGTATATGCACCCGTCAACTGGAAACGTTTGTCACCTCTGCAGTGTGCCCTCTATTTGTTTACTGCCTGTGTTGGCTGTACCGTGCTGGGTATTTTTATCACGTTTGCCCCGGCGGGCATTTACCAGCCGTTCTTTTCAGGCAGCAATGTGGCAATATGGGATATAATACATAATGCCTGGGGTATTACAACTGCTACAGATCAGCAGGCAGGTGGTTTAATCATGTGGGTGCCGGCCTGTTTTATTTATGTCACGAATATACTGATTATGCTTGGTGGTTATTTCAACCATCCTGATGATAAAGCTGAATATAATAATACAATCGTTTATGAATCCAAAGCAAGATATAACAACCAATAGAGAGATTGATACAGAGCAGTATCCGCTACAGGAAGCTGATCCTCAGATAATTCCGAAACCAACGATATGGCCGATAACAACGGCATTTGGGGTGATGTTTTTATTATGGGCACTTATTGCATCCCTGGGTTTGCTGATCCCCGGAATTCTAATTACGGGGATTGGTGTAGCAGGTTGGATATCAGATTTAAAACCGGAAGAAGATGAAAGAGATTGACATAAACAGGCGGACCTTCATAATGAAGATTTTGTGGGGACTGGGCGGATTACTGGGCCTGATGACTATGATACCGGTACTGGGTGCTTTATTTGCACCCTTATTTCGAAAAACACCAAGAGCATGGCGCGCTGTAGGGAAGGTGGATGAATTTGAAATAGGAAAAACCGTACTGGTAAAATACGAAAATGCCATGCCGCTTTCCTGGTCAGGCCTGTCATCTGAATCTGCCTCATGGCTTCAGCGAAATTCAAAGGAGGAATTCACCGCTTTTGCCATAAACTGCACACACCTTGGGTGTCCGGTGCGCTGGGAAGCAGATGCAGAGATTTTTTTATGTCCCTGCCACGGTGGTGTTTACAATAAAGATGGTTCATACGCTGCCGGTCCTCCACCACACGGTTTAAATAAATATCCGGTAAGAATCCGGAACAACCAGGTGGAAATACTTACCAGTCCTGTACCTATTACTAATATTGGAGAAACTGAATCATGAATAAATTAAAGCAACTCTGGAGCTGGATTGATGATCGAACAGGCATAACGGAAACCCTTGATCCGTTAAAACGACATTTGGTGCCACATAATGCCAGATGGGCTTATGTTTTTGGAAGTGCTACCCTTTTTGCATTTTTAATCCAGGTAATTACGGGTGTGGCACTCGCATTATTGTATCAGCCCACAACTGATAATGCGTATGATTCACTCAAATATATTACTAATGAAGTTCCGCTGGGAAGTATACTGAGGGGGCTTCATTACTTTGGAGCATCTGCAATGATTATCCTTGTCGGGATTCATATGATCAGGGTCTATATTTTTGCGGCTTTTAAGTATCCGCGCGAAATGAGCTGGATATCCGGGGTTGTGTTGTTATTTCTGACCATTGGTATGGGTTTTACAGGACAGTTGCTGAGATTCGATAGTGAAGGGATCTGGGGCGTTGTTGTAGCTGCACAGCAGGCAGGGCGGGTCCCGGTTCTGGGTACTTTACTCGGCCGGTTTCTTCTCGGAGGCGAAACTCTTGGTGGCGCTACACTGAGTCGTTTCTTTGCCATACATGTATTCCTGATTCCGGCATTCATATTCGGACTGTTGGGGCTGCATCTTTATCTTGTGATCAGGAACGGTATTTCTGAGCCACCGAAAGCCGGAAGACTTGTAAAGCGCGAAACATACCGGAACTGGTATAAAAATCTGATGAAGAAAGACGGAGTGCCATTCTGGCCTAATGCTGCCTGGCGGGATATGGCATTTGGTATTTTTATCGTGTTTATCATCTTTATCTTTGCCACTTTTGTCGGACCTCCGGAAATTGGTAATCCTCCTGATCCGACAAATATCAACACCAATCCTCGTCCGGACTGGTATCTGTTGTGGATTTTTGCCATGTTCGCACTAATCCCGAGATCACTGGAATCCTATGCTATTATTTTACTGCCATTAATTGGCGGATTAGTGCTGTTTGCATTACCTATCATATTTAACACTGGTGAAAGAAGTCCCTGGCGCAGACCTTGGTCAATTGGTATTGTTGCGACCACACTGACAGCTGTCGGGGTTTTCTGGTATATCGGTGTACAGGCTCCCTGGTCTCCTCGTTTTGATGCTAAACCCTTAACGCAGGAGGTTATCGGAGATGTGAGTCCTAAAGCGCAGAAAGGGGCAGAACTTTTTCATTCCAAAGCCTGCATTTATTGTCATAAGATTTCAGGAAACGGAGGAATTCACGGGCCTGATCTTACCGATGTCGGAAACCGTTTAAATCGTGATCAACTGACGTTGAAAATTGTAAACGGTGGGAAAGATATGCCTGCTTTTGGAGGAACGCTGAGCAAAGATGAACTGGATGAACTGGTCACATTCTTAAAAACCAGAAAAAAGGAGAATAGTAAAGAAAATAAGTAGAATCAGTTAACGAAAGTACCGCTTTCCGGAAAGAAGATATTTTTCATACATGACTGAAAATGATGTAAATTTATGTATCTCTTTACATAACTTGCAAAATACCAGTCACCATGAAAAATTCACAATTCTCCCCGGTTCGTTTGTTGGTAACAGCGATTGCGGTACTTTTATTCTCATGTTCTGATTCTAAGATGGACCCATGCGATGATACGGTTGCACCGGAAATAACAGTTTCGCTGAAGGCCACAGTTACCGTTTTGGATAAAGATAACAATCCCATTCCAAACCAATTACTTTATTTTAATATTTACAAAATTCCATGTGGGGCTCCGGCAAAAGGATTTTTTAATTTTGACGGTAATACCAACGAAAGTGGTATGCGTGCATCAACTATTGTTGAATACAATCTTAGAAATACAGAGGACGAAATATGGGTTGATGTGCATGCGGTGAATCTAGGCAATGGTTCCGCTGAGGCTGATTCTGAATATGTTATTTTATCCTACGATGATTTTAAATCATCCATAACCAATAAGGAAATACATGTTTTTATTTACCGAAAGTTTTGACGGAAAATGGCAAAAGTAAAAAGGTAAAAGGTAAAAGTAAGGTTTTCGTGCGTTTATCTGTTCTTTTGGTTTCCTGTTCTTATCCTCGTTTGCGAAGGTGGTGTGCTTGTGAATCATTTTTTAATGCATAAGAGGAATTTCCTGAACAATCATACAAAATTTATATGAATTTTTATTTCTGAACTGAATCATATCTACAGAAAATTAGCTGACTGTAGGATTAGGTAAGGCCAAAATGATCATTATTGGTTATGGATTGTTATGCTAGAGAATAATATTTTACACTATGACAAAAGTTATATCTATTATAATTGGTAGCGTGAGACCCGGAAATTATACATCCAAGGTTGTTAAAGTGCTTGTTGATGAGATACGAAAAACAAAGGATCTTACAGTAAACATAATTAATCCGGTGGATTATCAACTGCCCTTTCCGGGGATCAGTAGTCATTCTGAAGATGTGAGTCGTCTGCGACATCTGGTTGCTGATTCTACCGGCGTAATACTGGCTACACCTGAGTATCACGGATCATTCAGCAGTGTGATTAAACTGATTATAGAAAATCTTGGCTATCCATCCGTGTTATCGGGAAAACCCATTGCCCTGCTTGGGGTGGCCAGTGGTGAAATTGGGGCTGTTAAATCACTGGAAAGCTTACGGGGAGTCTGTTCCCACGTAGGAGGAATTATTTTGCCGGGGCCGGTTTCTGTGGCACATGTAAAAGAAAAATTTGATAGTAAGGGTAATTGTACAGATCTTAAAACTGAAACAAGATTACGTAAACTGGTTCAGGCCATGGATGCTTATTTTAATGATGCCATTTGCCCAAAATTTTATATGGAAGAGATGGTAAGAGACCAGGAAAACTTAATTGTTTGACTATGATGAAGATGATAAGGCTGGAAGAAGCAGCCCTGTTGATTTCGGTGTATGTCATTTCTCTTTTGCTGGGTTTCAATTGGTGGCTATTCTGGGTTTTTCTTCTGATACCTGATGTGAGTATGCTGGGATATCTCTCAGGACCACGTCCCGGTGCATTCATTTATAATCTGTTTCATCACCGTGCCATAGCCTTAATTATTGCCTTTGCCGGTTATTTTACCGGGCTTACCTGGCTGCTGTTTATTGGCATTATTCTGTTCGGCCATAGTACAATGGATCGGATATTTGGGTATGGTTTGAAATACAGTGATGATTTCAAACATACACATCAGGGCTGGATAGGTCAGGAAAAAGTAGGGAAGGGGTTGTAAATTTTGCAGACAAATACTATAACATGTTATTATTGTTCACTATTATCCGGTAAATGTACTAAACGAAGTATTAAACTCTTTTATAAAAAAGTCTTCAGTAACGCAGGCATGAATGCCGGGATTACTTTTGGCTGAATGTCAGATTATATGCTGAATAAAGAGCTGCATCTATGATATTTTCAGGTAAAATTCTGAGATCAAAAGTTGTCCAGCCCTGTAATCCGTATTTGTTTGCAACCGGATAAATAGCATCAGGGTTCAGTTGACAAAATGCGTGCTGTTCTTCCGGCGATAGCCTTATATTACTACTCTGAGAATTATCATCTACGGATGCAAAAATACGTTTACCTTCCACTTTAAAAGCTGTTCTTTCAAAATGCGGCTGTTGTACAGTTCCCGGAAAAGATATGGCCAGTTCTGAAAATCTGTCTGTTGTGATCATCGTCTAAATTACAAAAAAATATATTTCAATGTCAAATTTTCATTTTTGAAAAGTTCATGTAAGTCATTTTGACATAGACAGTTAAAAAGTATAAATTGATGTATGATACCTGATTTTTTGAAAAAAACTGACATCCAGATATTTACAATAAATAAAGTGATTTCTATATGTTTGGGATGTAAGTAGTGGCATATCCTTTGATTAATTAGTATCGAAATTAAAACATAAGTCTAACTAAAAAATGGAGGATTTAATTATGTCACTGTTAAGAAAATCATCTGATAACTATCAGAACAACATGTTTCCATCCTTTCCTTCATTACTGGACAGATTTTTTGAAGGAGATCTGATGGACTGGAACAATTTCAATTACGCTGGTATGAATTCAACCCTGCCGGCAGTAAATGTTAAAGAAACCGATAACGACTTCACGATTGAAGTTGCAGCACCAGGGATGAAAAAAGACGATTTCAAAGTAGACTATGACAATGGACGTTTGATAATTTCATCTGAAAAAGAGTTTAAAAACGAAGAAAAAGAAGGTGAGAAAATCACCCGAAGGGAATTCAGTTATCAGTCATTCCAGCGTAGTTTCAGTGTATCTGAAAAAGTGGTGGATGCTGAAAGGATTGCCGCAAAGTACGAAGATGGAATTTTGCATATCAGTATTCCCAAAAGGGAAGAAGTAAAACCAAAACCGGCAAAAACCATCAAAATATCATAATATTTTAAACCCGGGCAGGACGAAGTGCCTGCCCGATTTTTTTATCTATAATGAAGGGAAATTTTAATGCACTCATTAATTCAGATGTACCTGTATTAATTGATTTTTTTGCAGAGTGGTGTGGCCCGTGTAAAGTTCAGTCACCTATCCTGGCTCAGTTTGCTCGCGAAATGGAAGAAAAGGTAAAGGTGATTAAAATTGATGTGGATAAAAACCAGGAGATCGCAGCACGTTTTCAGATTCGTGGGGTACCAACCCTGGCTCTCTTTAAAAACGGACAGAGTCTTTGGCGTCAGTCAGGTGTTGTGGATAAAAATCAACTAAGCGCTATTGTATCGCAATATATATGATTCTTTGGGGTGATTTAGTTAATTATCTATAAACGATATCATTATTTGAATTTACCGGAGACATCTCAGGTTTATTAGTCGTATATTTAAACGTAAGATCGTTTTCCCATCCTGAGTTATGTTGCACCATCACGCTGCATACTTCCTCTTACCATGAATTCGATATTTAAATTTAAAACGTTAGTTATGGCTAATAACATGTATAAAAAAAATCAGCCCACAGCTGTTTCTCCTGATATCAATAACCTCAAGGAAGTAATCATCGATTTTAAAACCAGAATTTATATCGATAAGGATGCTGATGCTGAGGAAGCAAAAGAACGTTATCTTTCCCGTCTTGAAAGAAGAAAAAAGTAGGGAACAGCGTACGAAGAAATAGCTTTATTATTGGTTTTGGCTAAAACTGTTTTCTCAAAATGAATACTTTCGCATAAAAAATATGCCTGCTATTGCATCTGATTTATGTACCCAATGTATGAAGTGTGTGAAGGATTGTCCTTCAGACGCCATTGAAATAGGCCATTGGCACATTAATGATTCCTGTATTCATTGTGGCCACTGTGTGGCGGTTTGCCCTGAACAGGCTGTAAAGCCCGAGTTTGGTGATGTGTTGCCAGTGATGAATTCAGGTATTGATCCCTTGATATACCGTAATTTTACTGCAGACTTACGAAGTTGCAGATCTTATAAAGACAAAGCTGTACCTTCAGATTTGTTGGATGATATGATTACAAATATGAGCCGTTATCCTTCTGCCAGTAATAAAAGAACGGTTCAGGTAACAGCTGTAATGGACAGAAGGAGAATTCAGGAACTGAACGACCTTACGGCTAAAACGCTGTTAAAGGCAATAGGACTTCTGACACACCCAATAATCTCACCCTTCGTAAATCTGATTTCTCCTCAGTACGGCTTAAAAAGTCTGGAAGCATACAAGCAAAAGTATGCCAAAAGACAGGAAATCAATACATCCCAAATCTGTCATGGTGCGCCATTGGTATTACTTTTTCATGGCCCTGCAGGTAAATACAGTCTTGCCAAAGACGATGCTTTAATCTGGGCAACATACACAACGCATTACGCTCACTCAGCCGGTCTTGGGAGTTGCTTCATCGGGTTTATTGTGAAAGCCATGGAACGTAGTAAAGGAATGAGAACAGCTTTTGGAATTCCGGATACACATCAGGTATTTGCAGCTCTGACAGTGGGTTACCCGAAGACAAAATATCTTAATGAAGTATCCAGAAAACCTCCGGAATACAACATAATCTGATTATTTTTTAACGTTTACTTGCTTTTTACAAATAAACCATTTTAATTTGTAGTGTATTAATATACTAATACACCAAAACGATAGAACATGATAAAAATTGATCAGCTCACATTTGCTTACCGTAAACAGCCGGCTTTATACAATCAGCTTACCCTTGATATTCAGGGAGGAAGTATTGTAGGCCTGCTAGGGAAAAACGGTGCCGGCAAGACGACGCTATTAAAGCTCATTGCCGGATTGTTACAAACACAAGATAAAGGTAGCATCGAGACTTTAGGTTTTAAGCCCGGATGCAGAAACCCTGAATTGCTGCGGGATATTTTCTTTATTCCGGAAGAGTTTGAATTACCTTCAGTATCCATGAAGGATTATGTCAATGGCATTCGTGGGTTTTATCCCGGATTTGATTCAGATAAAATGGACAGAATACTGTCAGATTTTGAACTGGATCCGGGGCGGAAGCTTAACAAGCTCTCTTATGGACAGAAAAAGAAATTTCTGATCGCAGTGACTTTGTCCTGTGGCAGCAAGCTTTTAATCCTTGATGAACCTACCAATGGCCTGGATATTCCTTCAAAGGCCGTATTCAGAAAAGTGATTTCCGGTGCGTTAACTGAAGATCAGCTGGTACTGATATCTACGCATCAGGTTAAGGATATTGAGACCATAATTGACAAGGTGATCATTGTGGATCAGGGCACTATTATACTGAGCCACAGCATCTATGATATTACAGAAAAGTTTTCTTTTAAATCGGTAACAGATCCGGATAAGTATCAACCACTGTATCAGGAGGCGGTTCCTGGTGGATATAAGATTGTCACACCACGAAACGGTGATGAGACCGACCTGGATATTGAGATTTTATTTAATGCAGCCACCAAAGGCATCAGTTTCGACTAAAAAAGCTTATGATTATGAATAGTATACAATCCATTTTTAGTATCAAACGTTTCGGTTTACTCATCAAACGCGAAGTGATCATGAAACGGTCTTTTCTATTAATCGCCTCTGCAGGATTATTTATTGCCATTACAGCGGTGACCCTTTTCATCCTTGGAGTTGATCGCAATTACAGAAGCTGGGATATTAATAAACAGTCTGCTCTTTTTCTGGCTCTTTTTGCAATCTGTGGAATTGTGTTTTCCGGAACAGCTTTTCCTGCATTCAGAAATTCGAAAAAGACCATGGATTATCTGCTGGTACCAAATTCAATGACCGAAAAATATTTATTTGAAGTTTTGTTCAGGATTTTAATCTATATCCTTGTATTTCCGGTACTGTTTTGGCTGGCCGCCAATTTTGCAGGAGCCATATTTAACAGCTTTACAACTACTCATTATGAGTTGGGATATAACCTTTGGACGCCATTCAAAATGATCCATAAGGAAGTGCACTTTACACAAGGAGAGGTTACTATCTATGCCATGGTATTGTTTTTAATTTCCATTCCGTTTACCGGATCTGCTTTCTTTTCAAAAGCTCCGTTGTTTAAGACCATCATTTTTCTTGCAGTGCTTATTGGTACCTACTGGTTATATGGCTGGATCCTGGATGAAATATTTGGTTTTACACATGCACATGGTTTTGATCCTGATATAACAAAAGAAACCGGGATGAATATAGTTACGTCTGTTTTGGTTTTTTCAACTCTTGTTTTACATGCATCTGCATTTTTCAGGTTAAAGGAGAAGGAGGTTTAATATGGAATTTAAAAATACCAAAAGTATCTTTCAGCAAATTGGTGATACCATTTGTGAGAAGATTCTGAATGAAGTATTCCATCCCGGAGATCGATTACCTTCGGTAAGGGAGATGGGAGCTGACATCGGGGTTAATCCCAATACCGTAATGCGAACCTATACTGAACTTCAGAACGATAATATTATCAGTAATAAAAGAGGCATCGGCTTTTTTATCAATGACGATGCCGTGAAGATAATCCTGAATAACAGGAAGAAAGAATTTTTTGAGCAGGAGCTACCTGAATTTATAAAAAAGGTTGATCTGCTGAATCTTTCAAAGGAGGAGATGGAGCCCATAATTATTAACCTGCAAAAATGTATAAAACAATGAAAACAAGTAAAATAATTCTATTCTCTTATATAAGTCTTCTGGCACTGATTTTTCTGGGTTTTGTAATATATCTTACTCAATTTGATCACGAAACCAGGCACAGGGAACAGATGAATTATAAAACCATATCTGAGGAACTACCGTCATTCAAATATATTTCTGTTGATGGAGAATCCATAAAAATTAAGGGTGGTGATAAATCAGAATTAAGCGTTATGGTTAAGCCTGATACAATAATTGCAAAACTAAACTACAATTGTGAAAATGACACCTTGTATATCAGTCACTCAGATTTGAATAATAATCTCACCATTCACATTAAAGAACCCTCTACGGTTAATGTAATCTCCAACAGAAGTCGGATATGGATCACAAACCTTAATGCGGACACATTAAATTACAAAGGGTTAAACGGTAGTGAAATAAATGGATTCAACGACACTAAAATACAGGTTGTCAATGCTGCTCTGTCAGAATCACGGTTCCATGCTTATAACGGATCGTTTGACCAAATGCGTCTGGATGCGGACAGAAGTAATGTGAATGTCAGGTGTATGATGTCGGAAATAACAGGACAGATTAAGGATAATTCCGAGGTTCGGTTCAATAATGCCGACATCTTAAACATGAAAAAAGATAAAAGCAGCCGGTTTTACTGTTATCCGTAAAATACCTTTTCCAAAGCTTTAAGCTTTGGAAAATTTGAATAACATAAAAAAGCGGAAGAGGAGAGTTGTACTTTCCTGCTTCCGCTTAGTTCTGAAAAGCTATTTTGAAACTAATTCAACAAATTCCTGACGATAGCCGTGTGGATCAAACGATTTGGCATTTTTAGCCAGATCGATCAGCATCTGTTGATTCACTATACCTTTGTAGTCAGATTCTTTCATCAGCAGTCCGAATCCGGCTACAACTGATACAAACCGCATATTTTCAGATGCGGAGCCAATATTTACCGGTTCTGAGGTGACCTCATGTGAGATCAACCGGCTTTGTTCCTCATCCGGTTTTTTATATCTGAAGTCAAACTGAGCATAGGTTCCATCGGTATGTTGTGGGTTCATCACAATTTCATAGAGTGCCGTTATGGTTTGTGTTGAACCAATCTCACCGGCATCGGTTGAATCATTTTTAAAATCTTCATCATCCATCTGCCTGTTTTCATAACCTATAAGTCTGTAGCTTTCAATTTTGTCCGGATTAAATGTAAGCTGTATGCGGGCATCCTTAGCCACAGTATAGAATTTTGCAAGTTCATAGGTAAACACCTTTTTTATCTGGTTGGCATTATCTATATATTCATAATTCCCGTTGCCCTTATTGGCTACCTGTTCCATCATGTAATCGTTCAGATTTCCTGTTCCAACTCCCAAAACAGTAAGATATACACCACTCTCACGTTCTTCCTCAATCAATTCAACAAGGTCTTCAGTAGAGTAGGGACCAACATTAAAATCGCCATCTGTACCAAGAATTACCCGGTTGTTTCCGCCCTCAATAAAGTTTTCTTCTGCAATGACATAGGCTGTTTTAATGCCTTCAGCACCGGCAGTAGAGCCACCTGCACCCAGTTTATCTATGGCTTTTTTAATCTTGCTTTTTTCTGATCCTGAGGTTGACTGGAGCAACACACCGGCCTGACCGGCATAGGTTACAATAGCTATTCTGTCATTTTGACCGAGGTTATCCACCATGGTTTTAAACCCGGCTTTGAGAGTCTCAAGTTTGTCGTCATAACTCATGGATCCGGATACATCAATCAAAAATACATAATTGGAAGGTGGTAATTCATTAACGGGAATGCTCTTTCCTTTCATGCCGAGTCGTAAAAGGTAATGTTCACTGTTCCATGGACAGGTAGATAATTCTGAATTCAGGGACACATTCTCACCATCTGTTGGCTCAGGATAATCGAATGTAAAATAATTGATGTATTCTTCAATTCTTACGGATGCAGCAGGTGGATTTTGTCCGGAATTAATAAAACGACGCATATTGGCATATGACCCGCCATCGGCATCAACCGAAAATGTGGAAACAGGATCGTCAGTTACATTTACAAACGGATTTTCTCCGTAATCTTTATACTGTTCATTTCCCGGGATACCCTGCAAATCAGAATATGCATAAAAGCCGGTTTCATAATCCCCGGTACTGCAGGAGCTGATGATTAGAATAAGAATTGTAAAGAAAAGAAGGTTTAAGTAAAGTTTCATGGTTACATATTTTTATTTATTAGACATGTAACAGAGGAAGCTTACTTAAAAATGGTTGCATTTAATGTGCCAGTCCGTTTTTTATTTAAACAGGAATGAATCTTTACCAATAAATTTTGTGAATATAATTTGATGATTGAGACTGAAACTTAATGATATAAATGTCGTGGTCATGCAATGGAATGACAGTTGTACCTTTTGCAATCTCTGTTTCCAGCTTTTTCTGCCCGTCAAGCTTGAAAACAGTTATAATACCCTCATGATCCGTTTCAATTTGGATACCGTTTTCTCCTGCCCAGATCCAGGTTTTAGGAGGCGATACCTGTATTACTTTTGTATATTCATCAGATATCTTACCAACACCGGAATATGATTTCACAATAGCAGGGACATCGGTAGTTTGAGTTAATACTCCTGCATAATCATAGAGGTCTGAAGGCAGGAAAATGCAGGCACGCACAAACTCTTCACTGCTGCTCAGAGGATCAGATTTTGCACCGTTAATATTTGAAATCCCTTCCGGAAGTCTGCTACAATTTTCAAATATATTGTTAACCAGCAGGCCCTGACCGTTTTCTGAAAGTTTTCCGAATACCGGCTTTTTTGAGTCTTTAAAGTAATTGTTTTCGATGTAACAGTTGGTATTGATGCGCAGATCCAGACCATCACCTTCACAATCCTCCATAAAATTGTTAAAATAATGATGTTGCCCGAACCGCAAAAGAGGAAGCCTTGATCCGTAGATTCTATAGAAATAGTTGTGGTGAAAGGTTATGGTCCGGTTATAATCATCGCTGCTGCCTTTCCCTGACAACATAGCCTTGGAGTGATCATGAAAATAGCACCACGAAATAGTCAAGTTTTGTACATTGTTCTTATTGTCCAACAAACCGTCGTACCGGTCTTTGTTATCAATGTTCTCATTATAAAACTCACAATGGTCAATCCAGATGTGCTGGCTGATGCGTTCCGCTTCAGGAATACTTTCTGCATCAGCCTGAATACCGATACAGTCTGGATCTCCGATTGTGGTGACACCGTCCGTATCCAGAATCTTATATTCACCGTCGCGTGTTGCAGGAACATCTTTCATCGTGAACCGGATGTTATGGATGATGATGTTTGACTGGCATTGAACCACCAGTCCGATACGGTTGAAAAAGGCCTGATCACCGATGCCTATGAGTGTTTTGTTGGATCCTACCCGTAAAACAGCTCCAAAAGTTGTTGCTATGGCACCTGGTGTATCACTGCTTACGATACTTCCATCTGCATCCACCCACGTATCAACACCGGTATTAAATTCTTTGGTAATTCGAATAATATAAGGTATTGATGTCGCTTCAACATACTGCTTTAATTCGGTAAATGTGGTTGGCGTTATAATCTGACCACCCTCTCCACCGGTTGTTCCACCGTTGAGCGTAGCAAAACCGATCATGCTGAAGTCCGGTGTCTGACTTTGGTTCAAGGCCGAAATCAAAAAAAGAGATATGATTAAAATCGTCTTAAGCGCTTTTTCTTTCATTATTATATTCGTTAGCGGGCTATAAAATTAACAATAAATGCATACCTGCAAGCACGAAAGCATTTCTTATCTCTTTAAATCAGTGAGACTGTAATTTCAGAAACGAAGTGAAATGAAATTACAAAGTCGAACCGATCCCGAGCTTTTGTCGAGGGATCTATGATCTATGGGTTTTATTTCCCGCCGCTTGGGACGATTAAACGAATAATTCTTTATTGTTACCCCGTCTGCTATGCCGCGGGGGCCCTCATTTATGCTTATCTTGGCCGTATTTCACGTCGCATAAACATGTAATAGGAGATGAGAAAACAGATGAGGGTAAGCGCAATCAGTCCGGTAAGTTGAGGCCAGACCACCATTAAACTTTGTCCCAGAGGTAAAGGGCCCGGGATGGCGCCCTGTATCTGTCCCTGGGTTAAGGGGCCCAGACTGCGCACCGAAGGTACCAAAAGAGTAGAGGTGATCTCACTGAACAGTTCATTTGGCATAATTTGCGTAAGTCCGTATTTCAGTGTTTCATATCTGAAGATTGTTCTGGGCAAAGCGTATCTTGATGGTTGTATTCCCTTTAAAACCAGATTCAACAGAAGCGGATAAAATACGGTGAAAAATAACCATACTGCGATGCCTGACAATGCAGATGTGGCCGCTTGCTTAAATCTAACGGAAAACAGAATAGACAGGTTCAGCCAAAAGGAAACATAAATAACGCTTATAAGCGTATAAACCATTATTCTCAGAAATTCTTCAGGTGTGGGAGGTATTCCCAGTGCTAACAGCCCGGTTCCTATAACCAGGAAACTAAGCGAGAAAAACATGATGGCAATCACTACAGTGCCTGCAATAAATTTTGAATTCAAAACATAATCGCGTGGTACAGGTTGAGCCAGAATCCTGCTTAAAGTTCCCCTGTTTTGCTCTGAATTAATAGCGTCGAAACCAATGCTGATTCCCAACAAAGGCCCCAGAAAACTGACAAAAACAAAAAATGAGGGAAGGGTTCCGTCTGACTGTGTAAACAACTTTAGAAAAAAGAACGCATCATTTGAAGCACTTTTTTTTACCACCTCGGCAAAACCTGAAAGTGATACATAAAGAGAGCCCAGGCAGGTGAGAGAAATAATTATCAGAAGTATAATAAACCTCCAGCTTCTTACATGATCCGAAATTTCTTTCCGTACCATGTTCCAAAACGTGGAGGATAGCGGATTTTCAATCATTCCTGTAGATGAGAATAAATTTTTAAATGAGGTTAAATCTGATGCCGGATTTTGTTGTATTGTACTGAATTTCATGCTTGAAAAATTATAAATTCAACTAAATCTGCTTAAAATGCTAACTGTATTCATATAGTTGCCTCTGCACCCTGAAAATAGCGTTCATAAATGTCATCAAGACCCAGGACTTTTTTATTCAGGCTAAGCAGTCCTGCTCCGCTATTGATGACAAATCTGGACACTTCTGCAGCAACATCCTTTTGTGCTCGAATATTGAAGTGGTTATGATCAAACCTTACCTCAGATATATTCTCAATATTTTTCAGCCCCTTGAGCAGCAACTCTTTTTGAGTGTTGTCAGAAATATCTACATCGCCTTCAATAAAGGTGTTTTCTTTAGTGAAAAGCTGAGAAGAAAGGCTTTGTATATCACCTTCTGCCAGAAGATTTCCCTTAACAAATATGCCCACACGGTCGCACACTTTTTGTATCTGATACAGATGATGTGAGGAAAGCAAAACGGTCATCTTTTCTTTTCTGCTCAGTTCCACGATCATCTCCAGAAATTCTTTTACTCCCGAGGGATCAATTCCCAGGGTTGGTTCATCCAGAATGATAACCTCCGGGTCTTTGATCAGCACATCTGCAAAACCGAGGCGCTGCCGCATTCCACGGGAATACTTTCCGGTCTTTTTCTTCTTTTCCTGCCCAAGACCGACCTTCTCCATCAAAAGGTTAGCCTTTTCTTCAGCTTCGTATTTTGACAGCCCATTAAGGCGTGCAGTATATATGAGATTCTCCAGTCCGCTGTAGTCATCATAAAAACCTACATCTTCCGGAAGATAACCCACTTTTTTCTTCACCTGAATTGGTTGCTTTACCGGGTTGATCCCACACACGCTGATTTGGCCAGAATAAGGTTCGGTAAGGCCCATCAGCATTAAGATTGTAGTGGATTTACCTGCACCATTGGGACCAAGCAGTCCGAATATTTCACCTTTGGCAATATTCAGGCTCAGATGATTAACAGCACTATACTCGCCATATTTTTTCGTTAGGTCTGAAATTTCAATGATGTGATCCATAATCACCTCCTTCCATATTTTCTGAACAGCATAAATATGGCTGCAACAACGGCCAGAATGATCAGAATGCCTAACCATCCCCATAACATCGGGGTTTTTACCATAAACCGGAAAGTTGCTTCCGACGAGACTTCCCTGGTTCTTGCAGAAAATTTGACGGCGTAATCGCCCGGAATGGATTTGTCATACGCTTTGACTATCGCTACAACATTCGAATTTCCTCCTGCAACAACGGCAGTTAATGTGTCCGGCTCAAACTTAACATCCCAGTTCTGTGGTTTCGATGCACTGAAGATCACATTTTTTAATGTGCTTGTTCCTGTGTTGATAACCGTTAATTCTATCCGTTTTTCCTTTCCTGCAGTCAATTCATCACTCAGCCTGCCGGTTGGTGTTGACAGGTTCATGTTGTATGATCCGGTTATAACAACCTCAAGATCAAGTGCTGCTGAAGTACTTTTATTGGATGCTTTAACTGGTATTTTGTAAGTTCCTTCCCGGACATTGTAAGGCGGGTTTATCTCCACAGAAACGTTGGAAGTGCTTTTGGGATCAACCTCTACAGCCGTAGCCTGTTTGTAATTTGGTTTGAAAATTACATTCCAGCCTTCCGGTGGAGAAGCGTGGAAAGAGTATTCCTGTTTTTCGCCTGTGAGATTTCGTAGTTTCGTAGTAAAGTTGAATTTGGATTTTGCGTGACCCTGCATATTAATCTGATTCGTAGTGAATTCGGTTTTATATGTTCCCTGGGTGGAGACATTGATCTGCAGGTGTAATACATCGTAGCTTTTAGCAACTACACTTATTTTATAGGCACCCTTATTAACTTTTTGCGGTATTTCCACCTTAAGCATTACGGTTCTTGTCTGACCCGGTAACAATGAAAGTTCCTGCAGATTGAAACCGCCACCTTTAAGGCTGTAGGTCCAGCTTTTAGGAATACCCGTCACGTAAAGCGGAATATTCTGAGTTTCGCCCGTACTGTTTTTTACATCGATGGTGTAGTCAACTGACTCGCCCGGTGGAACAGAAATTCTGACAAAAGGAGTATGTAATTCAACTCCGGCAGCAAAGATGGATGTGTTTGGTAATGTCAACAAGGTAAAGGTAAGAAGGGAAATCAGAACGAAATGATGCGTATGATTTTTCATAAAGAACCCTC
This sequence comes from Quyinboa sediminis, assembly GCF_042219855.1. Lineage (NCBI taxonomy): Bacteria > Pseudomonadati > Bacteroidota > Bacteroidia > Bacteroidales > Quyinboaceae > Quyinboa > Quyinboa sediminis. The sequence goes on from NZ_JBHJHP010000001.1 coordinate 400,715, forward strand.
CATATTTATAAACATAATAATATGGTCTGCAAATTTAAATGCATGTTTTAAAATAAGAAACGATAATAACAGCTTAAAGCCTTTGGTGCAAGGTGACCTGACAATTATTTTTCAATAAATCAAGGCTTTATAAGCTACTGTTAAATATATTAAATTCACAAAGCTTAACGTATTTCAGGTTCTTTAAGAATTACGGACTTGTACTGGTGAGATGACACCTATTTTCATTTGGATTCAGCGATAGAATACAAAAGTTTCATGTGATCTATATCGTAAATTATGAGGGTTCAAAATGGCTCTTATATTTGGAAATGCAGTTTGGTTAACCTTATTTGTCTTTCCATGCCAACGTTCTTCGTTACATCGTTAAACAGAAGATCAAGTGTGTAACTGGATGTGATTTCATTAAACCGCATTTTTAATGATGATAAAGGTTGGACCCAGTATGCGGTTTTATTTTTTACATTGAACACCATTGTGAAAATATGGAAATATTAATAATAAAGGCCTAAAACCAAACATATTGCAACGTATTCTGTTTTTAAAATAAACAACAGCTAAGTTTTAACAGATTTAAAATATGATTATGAATCGTACTATTATTTATTCATCCATGATTGGTTTAATGTTATTAATGACCAATTGTATGGATGCAAAAAATACAGGAAAAACACCCGGATCAACGGTTACTGCGGATCCCGATAATGCGGAGTTAAAACTTCCGGAGGGTTTTTCAGCACTTAAAGTAGCAGACAACACGGGACGTGCCAGGCACATTGCCGTTACGAACAAGGGAGAGGTATACATTAAACTGAACAGGCCCGTAGACGGTAAAGGTATCCTGCTTTTAACTGATGAGGATGGAGATGGACGGAGTGATAAACAGGCAGGATTTGGCGATTATGGTGGAACGGGAATTTATTTGAATAACGATTATCTCTATGCGAGTTCCAACAGCACAGTTTACCGCTACAAACTGGATAATATGCAGCATGTGCTGAATCCGGATCAACCTGAAATAGTAGTCAGCGGACTAATTGACCGACGTCAGCATAACTCAAAATCATTTACACTGGATAATGACGGTTATATTTATATCAACATTGGAGCTTACTCCAACGCATGTCAGGAAAGGGATCGTACTAAAGGCTCACCAGGAATTGATCCATGCCCTATCCTGGAGCAGGCAGGTGGTATATGGCGGTTTAAAGCTGATGCTATCGATCAAACTTATGAAGATGGAATTCGATTTGCGACCGGTTTGCGTAATGTCGTAGGCCTGGACTGGAACAGGCAGGCTGATCAGTTGTTTGTTATGATGCATGGAAGAGATCAGTTACATGATTTGTATCCTGAATTATACACTTCCCAGGAATCGGCTGATTTACCTTCAGAAGCTATGTATGCCCTTAATGAAGGAGATGATTGCGGTTGGCCCTATATGTATTACGATCAGATAAAACACAAAAAAATGCTGGCCCCGGAATATGGTGGTGACGGCAAAACAGAGTACGACGGGCCGGCAATTGATCCGGTACTGGCTTTCCCCGGACACCTTGCACCAAATGCATTATTATTCTATACCGGAACCATGTTCCCGGAAAAATACCGGGAAGGAGCCTTCGTAGCATTTCACGGCTCCTGGAACAGGGCTCCTGAGTTGCAGGAAGGATTTTATGTTGCATTTGCGCCTTTTAAGGATGGTAAGCCGACCGGAGAATGGGAGATTTTTGCTGATAATTTTGCCGGAATGCAAAATGTTGTATCTCCAGGTGATGCCAAACATCGTCCATGCGGTCTGGCACAGGGGCCTGACGGATCGTTATTTGTGTCTGATGATGCCCATGGTACCATTTACAGGATTATGTATAAGTAGCCCTTAAAAGGAAAAGTACGGATTAAACAAAAGAATTCTTTAAAAGATAAACTACATGAGATTTAAATCAAAAACATTTTTATTGCTCGCAGCTTTAATTACCGGAGCAGTTATTTTTATGGCAAGTGCTCAGAATACTAAAAAAGATGCACCCAAAACAGGCGAACAGGTGTACAGACAGAACTGTCTGGCTTGTCATCAGGTAAATGGTAGTGGGGTACCTAATCTGGCACCTACACTGCACAATACATCTTATGTCAACGGCGATAAATCAAAACTGATTGATATAGTACTGAAAGGTTTTAATGAAGATGTTGAAATTGAAGGAGAAACGTTTGCCAATCCTATGCCTCCTTTTGCACATCTTTCGGATGATGATATTGCCAAAGTACTTACGTATATCCGTAGTAATTTTGAAAATAAGGCTGAGGCTGTGTCTGCAGAGGAAGTTAAGGCCAGAAGGGAGAAAATGAAAGCAGAGCAATAGGTAGGTTGAACATCATTAATAATTTCCATTTGCCTTTTGTATTAAGCTTGTTTCTGGTACAACACTCCTGTGGCTGTTTTCTTTTATCCCGTTGGTTTTATTGGCTGAAACACCGAAAGGAGTTCAAAAAAACAGGTATTTAAATAACAGCTTATATCATTTCTGAAAAGGGAGTTCTAAACATGAGAAGTTCCTTTCTCTGGACAGGAAGTATTAAAGTTTCAAAAGAGAATTGTACCATTTCATCTGCAATCATCAATAAAAAACTTTATCATTTTGCTCTTCCAATAAGTAAAAGAGCCGCAAAACTAAGTCTTGCGGCTCTTTAATATACATTAAAATTGTTGTTTTAATCTTTGGCTATAACCAGGAATTTGGAAACGCTCCAGAATAACATGGGATCATCAATTTGCAGTGATGTTACCATTTTGTCCTCATTTTCAAAGTGGTAACTGCCTTCAGGATGTACTGTTAATACTTTAGCCTTTTTAGCATTCACAGGAACTGAACTAAAGGTACGGATATCCACCATTGTAAAGTCATTCTTATTGAAAGACTGATCAACTTTCAGTGTTTTACCCAATCCAATAAAACCACCTGTTTTTTCTACGATATTAGCTTCAATAAGTGAATCGGTACTCTGAACAATATACCATGCCTGATTCATGGTATTTTCACGGTTTAGAAGCTCCTGTGACTTGCGTTCACTTTCTGCATTCAATTCCTCAACAGTTGATTTTAGTCTCGAAACATCTATATTCAGGGTTTCGATTTTAGCATTGAGATCTGCCAGATCATTATCTTTATCTGTCAGTTGTTTTTCAAGTAGATCAATGGTTTTCTGTAAATTGTTTAGCTTTCTGGAATCTACCACCCGCATGTTTTTGAGTTTATCAACCAGCTTTTTATTTTCATCCAGCAATTGTTGCAACTGGATAAGATCATTGATAATTTCATCTTTGGTTGTGGAGGTAATCTCCTTATTCTTTGATTTAACTTTTACCAGATTCTCAATTTGTTTGATGGAGTCCAGATTTGTCTGAATCTCATTGAAATCTGACATAAACTGGTTTATTTCAGCATCCCGGTTTGCAACCACAGTGTTCAGACTATCACGAACTGCTGTCAGTTCCTCCTGGTGTTTTTCTTTGCTAATACAGGATGTTACAATTAAGGTCAGGGCGAAAAATACTATTAAGTGCTTCATAATTTTTGGAGTTAAAATTTATACAAAGGTAATCTGTTTTTTATGTGTTGTGAAATAATAGTAGATAATATCTTTTTTTCCAACATATTAAATGACAACTGTTATTAGGATATTGCGTAGGATACTGAAGAAAATTATGAATTATTAATCATGTTAATATTTGAGGACAGAACCTTATAATTTAAAGCCTGATCTGGTAAATTAATAAAATCAGAATGAAATAAGACCACAAACACATGAATTTAAAAATTTAAGGACATGAACCTGCAGGAATCACGGCAATTAATCCATTTTGTAAAAATTTCCGTAGACACCTAAAAAACGAACATCAGCAATTTCATAAACAGAAAAAACAACATAATTGTGCCTTGTAGCCTGCGCTGCAATGGTTCCTACTGCACCTTTGGCAATCCGGGATATAATACCTTCCAGTCCTGAATCCGAATCGTTGACATATTCAGTTTTACAGTAATCTGTAAATTCATCTTTCGAAGGATTACTTATGGCTGCAAGTATGATGGCTATAAGAAGTAATACCATTAAAAATCGGATTATCTTTTTCATTTCTGATGCTTTGTTTTCACAGGCCAAAGATAATTAAATGTCTCTTCTTTAATCGCTGAAAGTCAACTTTAAATTCTGCATTGTTTTATTTAATTGATCAGAATTAAGCTTCTTCTCTTAATATTAATTATATTGTCGCGATCATAATTATATTAAGTAAATTAAATTAGTATGTCAGTATTACCAAAACGCCATCTGGCAAAAGCCATTACCTGGAGAGTTGTCGCTTCATTAACTACATTTATTATAGGGTGGATTGTAACCGGAAACCTGGACTTTGGAATGGCCATTGGTGCTGCTGATGTTGTGATTAAAATTGTGCTTTACTACCTCCATGAACGGGCCTGGTATCATTCAAATTATGGTGTGATTAATGACGGTGAACATCTTACAAAACCGTTATTTCGCAGAAAGAGAAAGTGATTAATTCTAAGGATTAATTAAGCTGGAGGGAACGTAAGTCAATTTTTATTTGTCTAAAAATCAGTGAATTAACTTTTTGAAATTAAGCCAAACTCCCGAATTTAAACCTCATTTTTAACATTTCAGCGTTTTAGTTTGCTTCAATTTGCAGTTCAAATTTAGAAAATATTATGTGCAAGGCAATCTTAAAATGAAATATTGTATTAAAAAGTAAGGGTAGAAAATTAGTAATCGTTAGATGGGATTTTATAAAGTGTATTGTCTTATAAGTATAGATAAATAAGAAAAGTATACCAAAGTTTACGGTTTTACGTAATTATACTAAATATTTAGAATGTTTGTAAAAAGATATTGATTTTCATCATAGTTTTATGAAATCTAATAGTATTAAAGGTTAAAAAAGATATTATGGAAACCAAAATTATTGATTCTGAAAAAATAAGTAATGTCAAAAAAACAGAACAGATAGTAAAGGTATTCTGGACAGGAGGTTTTGATTCCACATTCAGAATAGTACAACTCTCTAGATTAAATATTACCGTTCAACCAATTTATATATTGTGTGGAAGAAAGTCAGAAGCAAATGAGTTGAACGCAATCGAAAAAATTTCTGATTTTATTGTTAATCATCAGAAAACCAGATGCATATTTTTACCTTTGGTAAAAGTAAATGTTGAAGCCATAAAGCTGAATGAAAGCATTTCACATTCCTATGAAAGATTAAGGCAGAAAACAGCAATTGGACCTCAATATGATTGGTTAGCAAGATTTGCTAAAAACAATTATGGGCTGGAACTCAGTGTTGAAAAAAGTGATCTTGGTAAAACAGTCAATTGTATTAAGAACTACGGAGAAATAAATTTGATTTCTAATGGTGAAGTGCAATATTATGAACTGGATAAGGATAAATCTGATCCTGATTTAATTAACGTCATGGGAAGTTTTCATTTTCCATATCCAATGTTTGATATTACAAAGCAGGATATGCTTAAAGAATACAAAACCATGGGTCTGGAAGAGGTTATGTTGATGACTTGGTTTTGCCATACACCAATTAATAATAAACCTTGCGGAATTTGTCATCCTTGTAAAACGGTTATAGCAGATGGACTTAGCTACAGGATACCGCAAGCTGGACAAAAACGTTATAATACAGAAAAAAAATACGGTAATTATCTTTGGTTCAGAATTTATAAGAAAATCAGATGGAGAATAAAAGGTTATTAAGTCGGAAGCATCCATTATAATATCCATTAATTTACGTAATTACACCCAAAACTTTGTTTTTTATTGATATAACGTATTCATTATCTTAAATTTAGTATTTGTTTAAATTGATTTATCTGAATATGTTTATGATGAATTTACTTATAGTTATTAGGTTATATTGGTATGACTTTTGACAATCTGGAAATACTGAAAAGAAGATATGAATTCTCATTTACTAATAGAGAATTTTATAATATACAAAGTTCCAGATTTTCAGAATCATCTTTATACAATCTGTTCCTGTTCAGAAAAACATACAAATATGTTTTGTCATTAAGATGGCCTGATAGTTTGGAAGGAGTAACCCGATACAATCAAAAATTTGTTATCCCTCTGAATTTAGATCCGGATTTTATTTCATCATATGCTCATGATATTTTGAATAATGGATTCGGTCTGTATCCCTTGAGTAAATATCAGGTTGAAGATTTATTAAAAAATATTTCAGAAGCAAATCTCAAGGTTTATCAACATCGGGACCAATCTGATTACCTCTATAGAAAAGAAGATTTCCTGAATGCATCAGGAAAAAAATACGAGAAACAACGCTACTATGTCAATAAGTTACAACGTGACTACAATGTAACGTTTAAGTCACTTTCCGAAATCAATGTATCAGATGTTAATGCTTGTCTTGAAATCTGGAAGAAGCAGGTCGATACTGGTTATATCATGGACTATCATGAATGTGTGGAGGGTATTGATATGGTGCTTGAAGGGTTGTTAAAAGGTTACTGCATCTATTTGAACGGAAAACTGGAATCGTTCATAATATATGACGACACCTTATCGGATATGTCTGTGGCACTTTTTCAAAAGTCCAATCACAATTATCAGGGACTAACAGACTATTGTTACAGGATTTACTGCGAACATGATATCACCAGTATCTATTTTAATCTTTGTCAGGATCTTGGAATCCCAGGACTTCGTAAGAAAAAATTATTGATGCACCCAGTAGCCATTTTGGACAAGTACTTAGTACTGCCAACATGATCTATATGTAAAATCTGCTCAGATAGTATTCCGTTTTATAGGTAAAAACCCCACTTTTATCGAAGGATTCCTTTTGCGTACAAATACCAATTGAAAGAATATCACTATTACCGTAAATTTATTATCTGTTTGAATTAGCGCCTACGATTTCGATGATTGAAATCAACAAATAAAAGTTTGAATAACTCATGCTTAATTCGTGGATTATGAATAAAATGACAGCAGTATTAATAGCAGCACTATTAACAGGATTAAGTTGTTTTGAACCGATCACTTTTGGTTTATACTTTGGTTCTCTACTGTTGGTTATGCTGCTGATTGAAACGGAACTGTTCATAAGGCTGCCTGAGTTCCTTTTGCATCAGCTTGTAGTTTACTGTAATAAGAACATGTGATTTGAAAGCATCTTTAGTCCGTAAACGGGCTTTTGATGAAATGAATGAAAACTGGTTAAAGTTTAAATTGAATCGTGATGAAAATATCTATTATTACGCCAACCTTTAAATATGACAGGCTACTGGATCTTACAATGGATTCAATAACCAGTCAAACTTATAATAGCATTGAACATGTGATTGGCTATTATAAATCGTCTGTAAGCAATGAAGAATTTCCTTCTGATTTTTATGACAGGGAAAAGTTGAAAATTTGTTCTGTTCGGGATAGTTTTTATGACGGCCTGATGAAAATGATAAACGAGGCAGAAGGGGAGCTGCTCTGTATTTTAAACCCTGGTGAAATATTATATGATACTGGTAGTTTATCCCGAATTGTAAAAAGTTTTCATAAAATGAACTGTAATCTGATATACGGTAAAAACATGCTGTATAACGGGAGTAATAACCTGAGTTCCATCTTTTCCCTTCGTATATCGAAGAACAGAAAATGGCAGGTCCCATTTGGTGACATGCCCATGTATACGGCTATCTTTATTAAAAGGGAGTTGTTACTGAAAATGGGGATCTTATCAGGGAAACTAAAATTTAGCAGTGAATATGAGCTTTATCGCTTGTTGAGTATGCAACCTGATGTAATGCCATATTACATGGATACATACGCTTACCTGAGGAATTCAAATTCTTTCAGAATGGAATCCGGAAGGGTAGGTCAAAACCTGACCGCATAGTCTATCACTATCATCTGGTGAATTATAATAGTGATGTGCAAAGAATAACAGAATTGGTAATACTAAATAAGCATTCACACGAAAAGAGGTTGAATTTCATTTCAATCTCTTTTTTTATAATAATATTTAATAATTAGTTTCAGATCCGGGTTCTTTATTTAGACTGGAAAGACTGTATTATATGTCACTTTAGTCTTTTAAATAGTACAAAAACCGAAATACAGAATTAGTTCCGTAATAAAATTCTTCAGGGAGAATAAACTACTTAGTAATATCTTGTTCCATGACCTGGGATTCGATATATAATGTAATATTCATTTTTTAAGATAAAGGCACACATTAAAAGCTAATTTTTGACACAGCGAACAGATAATGCATGAACCTTATAAAAACCAATCCAGTCGAAGATATTTTTATCAGTGTTCCATATCCGTCCATATGCGTGGTAGTAACCAGGCAGTGTGGATAACATTGGTTCATATGTTTTATCAGGAGTTTCTGTTGAACTCCACCAGCAACTATTATCTCCCCCATATGAAAAGCCCCCCCAGTAGTCATAATAGCCACCAGGAAGAGGCCGGATGCATTTAGGATTCATTCCAAGGACATTTACCAGCTGTACCCATTCCATATGTGAAGGCAAGTGCCAACCGCTGGGACAAACTGTTAATGCTGTTGTCCATGTATATAACCTTCCATAAGTATTTGGCAGAGAACCAGTACCCGTATAATAATTCAGATTTTCAGCCATCCATATTTTATCGCCGATTTCTACCAAATCGTATTCATTTGCATCACGACTATCCTTTAAAAGCCCCGAATTCTTACATATTATGTTTTTAACTTCAATGGTATCTGTTATTTTCAGGTCACACAAACTGGCAGTAATATAAGTATGTCCTTCAGTAGAATATGCAGTTACCACACCTTGATCATCTATTGTTGCAATATTATTATCACTGGAGGACCAGTTGATCTGAGAAGCTAAAGGATGTGATGAAAAAGGTTTGAAATCGATATATGCAGGAACCTGATATGTTTCGTTAAAATCTAAAACCCTGTAACTGGGCATAATCATAAGGGATTGTGGTTCGGGTAAACCATCTTTGATAATTTGACATGCGACTGAATCACTCGATAAGGTACAGTCGATTTCATCAGAACCAGTGCAGTCATCATAGATAAAAACCCTTTTATTCAAACTCACATCCAGCTTTTTTGTCGTTTGTTGACATGCTTTTTCAGAGGTATTTTCTGATCTTGCCTCTATTAATTCAAGACAATATTCAAAGTGGGCTGTCGAATTAATTAATGCATCCAGGTTTTTACCTGTTGCTGTTACATTTATAGAAAATTTTCCATCTTTATTTGTCATATTAATTAAACTTTCTGAAATTAATTCTGTAGGGAGTTTATAGTATACATATTGTTCTGGTAAACGTATTTTTTCTCCTTCATTAGTAATTATATAAGTAAAAAATGTGAGTACTACATCATCACCAACTTTTATAATATCTTTGTTTGGATCATCATCAATTAATACTTCAAATTCAGGAATGCAACTGTTGCTAATTTCACGAATATGCCAGTAATCTTTTGGTCTGTTCTGGCAGTCTTTTTTTAAAAACTCAATGGTGCCTTCATCCTCAAGAAAATAACATTGTTGACTTTTGTGAATAGATATCATATCAAATTCTGTTGTTCTTACCCTTATCAAATCATAACATGAATCAAGTGAAATTTTAGCAAAATTCGGCTCACTGATACTTTTAAGTTGTGTGTTCTCTTCCTCGGAAATAAGAAGTCCTTTCGGATATGCATCAATCCTGAATGGCTGCAATTTGTTTAATGTTATTTCAATATAACCGGATGGTCGGTTACATATGATGTCATTTGTATAATTTGTCCATTCATCTGTTTCTGAATTAAACAAGAAGATTCTGGGTAAATCACCCCGATTATATTTTGAAGCTGGGATTCTGACTTTTATTGGTTTCAGGAGAGATGTAGTATCGATAGGATTAAATTTCATGGCATAAATAAACGATTTACCTGAATCCACTGGAAATGGTAATATTTGCTTTGCCTGAACAGAGTCAAATTCTTCAATGCATAATAAATTTTGTTCTAAAACTGTATTTGGCGGTACTACAATGTTTAATCCGGATGGAAGTTCGTATACCTTTCCCTGATTATCTAATGCGAATGTATTGTCAACCTTAACTTTTATTATCCCAGTTGAAATGGTATCTGATATTACCGGACAGTCTTCATTTTTTGAAACAGCTCTGTAACCGGCAACACGATCTATCCAGACCACATGTGTGTTACCTTCATCAACATCAATCCAATTCATTGAATCAGTACTAACCTGCCATTTAATAAGATCATAGTTATTTTCTACCCTGAGTACAACTGAATCAATTTCCATGTGGGTACTATCATCCTTTATTGTTACATAATATTGTGCTCTTGCAAAGTTGTATGTAATGAATATAATAAAACAGAGAGAAACTACCTTTTTCATGGAGCATAATTTGTAATTAATAGACAATCATTGGTAAATGACTAATTTTTGCTTTGTTATAGTGTATCGTAACAATATAAAATCCAGGTATAAGATTCCATTCAAAGAAATCAGTGAGATTATCAATATTGAATTCTCTGGAATAAACCTGTTTCCCTAATGTGTCGTTTACTTTAAGATCATAAATACCTGGTTTGGCATTTCTGATACTCAATTTAAATCTTCCCCGATTTGGATTTGGATAAAGCTTTATTTCAAAATTACTTTCCGAATAAAGTGTATTTCCGGTTGAATTTTTTACAGCTATTTTTATAGTTTCAAGGTATGAGCATCCATTAGCTTCTGATATAGATAAGTAAAGGGAAGAATCTGTTGTCACTTTAAATGTGTTATTATTAATACGAACTAAGGTACCGACAGAATCAACAAACCAACTTATCGCATAGTCATTTACAGTCTGAACTGCAAATAATGTATCTAATAAAATGCTGTCATTATAATATGCAAGAACAGATGGTTTAATTTTTAAATTGATCGTCGGCTTAGTTTCGTGCCAGGAAAGATTAATTTCCTGGATTTTAATAGTGTTAATAACATAATCGGAAAGCTCTTCATTTTCGAGTGTTACTAAATCTGGTAGTTTAATATACTCTCCTGAAGAGTTAGCTTTACAAATACTGTTTATAACAATCAAAAAACAAATGAGAGAAAACCGAATCATCGCTATTTATTTCTATGGGAATTCACTGCACAATCATTTAAAATTCAGTTATATGTCTAACCATTAAAGACATATCTATCAGTTCATAAAACAGCCCAGTTTTGCAATTGGGATTGACGGTGCCTGGTATTTTGGCAGGACAAACATGAATCCTGGATTAATATCAATGGAAGCAACCATACCCTTACCGGGTGTATATCGAATAAATGCCCCAGGTTCGATTATCTTATCCAGATTCAGGCCATACCCCACACCAATCGTCGGGGTATTCGTTTTAAAGTTCCATGCAAAGCTACCCTGCCAGCCCTGACCAAGTTGCAGTTCAATGTTTCCGTTGTTGGCATCAATTGTAAAAGAGCCTATCCCGAACCAGATCGAAAGATTTCCGCCAAACGGTAATTCCGGTTCAGGGAAGACGAATGCATAGCAGTCGAGATGAGGACGGTATTCTAACTCAAAATCCTTCGCTTCACAAAGATTGCCTGTACTTATATACCATATTTTAGAAATTTCATAAAGAAAGTAGTTTTCGGTATACTGGTAAAGAAGTTGTTTGTCGTTATTGGTGATATCTGAGTTGCCTGATATCAGAGCCATAATGTGATATTTATTTGACTCGATTAGTTTTAAGCATCTTGAGTGATAATAGTAAGTTGAATTTATTACTTCATTACATAAATTGACGGCTAATATATGCATTCCCTGTTCATAAGGTGTTTCACAATTTTCGCACGCATCTTGTGGAGATGTGGTATTTTTCAGACATTCCAACCTTTTATTTTGTAGTTGCCCAAGTTCTGGTAACAAGTCTATATCATCATTTAAACTATTTGGTAAATAAGCTATAGGGACATAGCTTATTTCAAACACGTAGGTTAAAAATGACTCTAATAAAACTTCCGCATAAAATGACTGCCCATTCTCAGAGAGTTTTGAAATATCAATTTCTACATAATAATCCTCAATATCCGGATTAATTTCATTACAAGTCATAGGTGCTGATGGTACATTGCTGTTATTTGCCAGACCTTTTGCATACAGTTTATATTTATCCAACAAAAAATCATTGGAGGGCCAGACAGAAAGAGCAGAATTTATTTCAAAAATGGCTCCACTATAGTCATTTAAATAAGCATAACTGTAGGCAAGATTGTTGCTTAACATTACTATGACAGAGTCATCAGGAATAAGACTTTTAGCTTTTATCAGCAGGACTTTTGCATCCTGATATTCATCTTTCATATTCAGATGAAAAGCAATATTAGTAAGATGTTCAGCTTCATCCGGGTTTAATAGAGCTGCCTGGATAAAGCACCACAAGCCTTTGTCTAAATAATCTTCTTTTCCTGAAACCAAACCGCCAACAAGGGTATATTGTAATCCAAGGTAAGCATATGCCCAGTCACGTTGATGAATGGCAGGCATTAAATCGGTCCCCATGGATTTATCAAGATTGACTACAATATCCGGATTACCCCCCGTTGCTGATAATGGGTACTGATTAGTATATGTTTGAATGGTTTCAATATCTGATCCAGATAGCTCTAATTCAAGGGATTCTGAATATTTGGATAATATTTCATTGGGGGTCGGAGGTACGATCCCATTATCTGAATCATTGTCAGGCGAAAATTTATCCTTTCTGCAGGCAGATATCAGCACCAAACAAGCCAAAAATGCAATGTAATAAATGGGGCTGTTTCGATTCATGATGCACGTATAAGGAGTTTTTAAGGCATGGCATATGAATGTAATTGTTGTTGATAAATTACGTTGAGAACATCCTTCATGGATAATTTTCATTATCTCACGGTCTCAGTTTCTAGCAGGTAGCTTTAATTACATCGTTACGGTATTGCCAAATGGGATTTTGGGTATGTAAATTTAAGAATAAATAACAAACATTTTTGCAGTAAAGGCTTGAAAATGATTGAATATCATATATTTTATTTTGATGATGGAGAAATAGTAAACTAACTTTATGATAAGATTATAATTAAATCATAATAGAATCAATAGAAGATTATTTATTAAAAAAATGCTTGTGTAATTATGACCTGTTGGTATAGACAGAAATTAGTTATCTGATGTTTCAGAATATATGATATAATAAAACATGCTGATATTGAAAAACAGGAGGGAAGGTCTAATAAAAATTTTAATACAGTGCTGTTATTCAATGCATTTAGGCTCAATTCACTTTTTAGGAATCCCCAGACTTTCCTGAAGAATACTTACAAGTTCGTCTGCATTATATGGTTCCGGAATAATCCATTTTGAGTCATAAATCAGTTTGGGTATTGCTCCTCTGCCATTCTGCAGGGTTTGTCCAAACAGTTGCACACTGCTTTGTAAATACCGCTCAATCCATGGATCAGCCAGGGCAGTTTCTAATTTTTCAGTGCCTACTAATTCAGCAGCCTTTGACTTAACAGCTTCAAGTGTTCTGGGACGCCAATAGTTACCTGAATCAAAGGTGAACATCCAGTTTTCAAACGTGGAGAAAGCCTCAGGATTCGCGCGCCATACAGCTAATCCGATTTTTGCCAGTTCACAGGAATTTTTAAAGTTTGTTGTACTGACAGGAATAAAAGGATTACAGCTGTGTTCTAAGGGTGTTGGGCGCAGTATAAATGCAAGTTTACCGTTATACTGCCGAACAGCCTCATCCAACATAAAGTGTAATTTCTGACAGTGTGAGCACTGATAATCAAAAAGCAATGTAACAATATACGGTGCATCCGGGGAACCAATTATGGGTACATTTCTATAATCAGTTTTTAAGGTATATTCCTGCGTATTGCTTTCGTGAACATCAGCAGACGGCGTATACCTGAACTGGTAAACTGCCATAAGTCCTGACACAATCAGTCCGGTCAGAATAAGAACAATTATGCGTTTAGGTTTCAGTAATTGCTTTTCTTTTTTGGTTGTTTCATATGCTTTAAATGCTCTCCGGATTATTAAAGCTGACAATAATACGCCTGTAAAATGAGTTGTCATACAATACATACAGAAACTTCCGATGATCCATTTTTGTAATACGGTAAACCAGATTGCGCTGCCAATAATCACACCTCCCAGAAACGTCATTACACTCCATGACAGGCGTCGAACCGATAATTCAACAGAATTACTTATGTTTAAACCAGCTACAAGTATGGCAAGGTAGACCCCCAGTGCCATACCACTAACAGGAATAAGGCCTGCCAGCGTTGACCAGCGACTGCTTAATACCTGATCGCAGGAGCTGCCACTGCCACAGCCAGGCATTGCTCCTTCAGTAAAATAATCCCAGCTTAAAACAAGACTTAAACCAATGGCCAGTACGTTAAGCCCGGTAAATAAAAGTCGCCAGAACGGCCAGTTATTTTTATCCTGTGAATATTGGATCATTGCACCTTCTTCTTTTAAAACAGAACCCCGCTGCAATAAGGTAGATTGATTTGCAGCGGAGTTCTTAAATATAGTATCTTATCAATGATAATTGTAATTAATACTGATTTGGTTCTCCCGGAGTTGGAATATTGCTGGCAATAATGGTTCCAATCTCATGATTTTTAACCAAAGGTTTTGAAAATGTGATTCCTGTACCAGAAACCGGTTCTTCACTGTTGTGTATACTCTTTAGCGGAGCAGAAACCGTGATAAAGATACCTGGACCATTATCATTATTGTTGTTGCGACGGAAGCGTCTGTTGGTGACTGACGCAACAACTGCTTTTTCGCTATTGGCACCACTGCCAATTGTGATGGTCTGACCTTCACTGAATCCATCCACGCTTTCAACCGGAACAACGGTATCACCTTCTTTTGTAGCTGTAGCTACGGCTGTTCCACCGGCTGTACCAATAAGAGCTATGGTAGCTATTTCACTTTCGCTGCCACTTCCGACAACAACCTTCTGGCCCGGAGTAAAATCGTTTACACCAGAGACTTTAAGGTTTTCATCACCTTTAACAGAAGCAATTGCGATCGAGGTACTTGTTTGTGTATGGAAATCACCGCAGTTACTGTCTTCATCAGCACCATCAGGATAACGACCTGTACTGATATCCGGTAAGGATACGGAACCGCCACCAAACCAACGGAAGCTTCCCCTGCCGATAGGAGTAGGAGCAAAGCAGCCATATTCACGAGCCCCTGAAACAGCCTGGTACCCTTCTGCCAGGTAAGGATCTACAAGTGCCCCGTAATTTAATCCGTCAACGATATTGTTTTCTGCATCACGCAATACCATGCTGCCCGAACGGGAAGAAAGAGCCGGTCCTCCGAACCATTGATCCGGATTGCGGGGTCCCTGGTAGCCTGCAGTTGTCACTTTTGGGTCAAGAACAACCTCTTCCATTTCATGATCATTCGCCAGAGCTTTATCCAGTTTGATGTTAGTATGCAGTGCCTGTACAGGTTCATTGCTTGAATGATCGAATTTAGATTTTGGTTCAAAGCTGATCCCTGTTCCCCAGGCACTAAACGGCATGTTAGACGCATGATCGAATTTCAACGGTTTTTCCAGTTCAAGACCGGTTCCCGGGTTATCATTTTCACCTAATGGTCCGGCAAATGTGCTGCGGGAAGAAGCTGTTCCCACACTTTTAACAACGACCCATTCTATTCCATGGCCTTCACTATCGATATCCAGTCTGATTTTATCGCCAACAGAAATATTTTCTACAGAAGATACTTTTATGTTAGTGTCACCTGCTTTTGCATCCATCGAGAGCCAGGCCTGTGTTCCGGGCTTCCCAACTTTGGTAATGGTCACCACCTCGTATTTTTCTACAGCAGTTCCAACCACAGGGTATTGCGCTCCGTAACCAATCGCCATTTTCTGGCCAACTTCGAATCCATCTACGCTGTTAACAGAAATACTGTTTGAACCGGCAGGGAAGGTAACCACCGGTCCGTCGGGCACCGGTTGCCATATGTTGGTCTGACCCGGAGTACCCCGACGCCATCTCCGACGCGGATCGTTTTCGGGTTCAGCAGGAGTTGATATTCCTGCAATTTTCCTGATCTCTTTATTTGAACCTTGGCCTATGATCACTTCATCGCCAACAGACATGCCTTCTGTGCTTCGAACATAAATAGTTGATTCGCCTTTTTTTACCGGAACGGCCAACCCTGAATTGGAAAGTCCCAACAGGTAGAAACTGTGAGGCGCCAGTTCTGTTTTCTCCGGAATCTGAACTGTTGTGAAGACTGGCATTTGTGTGGCATGTTCCGTCAATGTCCAGTTTGAAATGTCAACATTATCATTCCCTGAGTTATAGAGTTCAATGAAGGTGTTTGTTGAATTGGATCCGTCGCTAATCCGGAACTCATTAATTTTTACAGGGCTCACATTTCTTACCTTTTCTATAGCAGTTTCTGACTGTGATTTTCCTTGTGTGGAACCTGTCCATTTTGCATTTCCAACCAGGTCACCATTAAATGCATCTGAACCTGAAGTCACCGTGAAGGTTGCACTTACACTGGCTCCCGGTGCAATTTTACCGCTAAATTTCTTCGAATCCTTTTCTGAGTTTAATGCCACAGACTTCCATCCTTTAGGTACTGATATACTCAATGTAAGATCTTTGATAGCTTCTCCGGTAGTGTTGGTAAATGTTACGGTAGTATTTTGAGATGAATTAGGTGTAAAGGTTTGCAGTCCTGGAGGCATACCTGTTTTTGATGCCGGTGTAATGCTTACCCGTTGTACATCGTATTTTGCAGCAACAATATTAGCCTGAAGTTTTTGGTTTGTCTCTTTGGATGGAAATGTTCCGGGAGCCGTCATGGCAGCTTCGTAGAAAGTACCCTGTGAAGCATTGCTGTTATCGCCACCGTTACCCAGAAGTATGGCACCCTGCTTACGCATCGGGTCATAACTGTTTCTGTCATTAATGATTCGTTGTCCATCATACATCACCTGAAGATCGCCTTTTTGTGCATCTCCTCCCATTGACCTCCAGTGGTGTGGTTCACCATCGGCTGTGGCCGTCACAAAACGCCAGCTGATGCTGGGTAAGTCTGCACAGTATTTATCTCTTGGATCAGGATTAACACAACCCACCAGGTTATTTTCCTGATCTGTCATGATCCATGGTCCCTGATCCTGTCCGTGATACCAGTAGGGAGCATTACCGTAGTAGGTGGTTTCCATGGTTCCGTCACCGTCATCCCGGCTGTCAGTTTCGGCATTACCATAATCGAAACAACAGCCATCGTTATAATGAAGACCATTAATCACCCAATACTGACCTTCGGCCTGATCATCCACTGCCGTTCCTTTCGTGTCATTTAAACGAAGGCCCATTCCCGGCTCAATGAAAATACCATAAACTTTATGTCCCATAAGCGTTACGGGTGCCATATCCGCAATAGGAAGGCTGTTAAAACCGCCCATCATTGTTGGGGCACCGGTACCACCACGTGGAGCCTGTATCAGATGATTTCCCTTGCCTGACTGGTCATACAGAATTGTGATCCAGCAATAGGTATCTGCACAGAATTTGTCCTGTGCAGCTGCATCAGCATAACCGCCCGGATCACCTTCGCTGGGTTGTACAACGCCAATGTCCAGTGTTTTCCCATCGGACATACGCATGACCTGATATAACGGGCCATTATACGATGCATACAGGGCGCGTGTGGTACTGTGTGCTGCCACACACGGACAGTCTCCCGCGGCATACACATCGCACGGACCTTCCGGTCTTTGGGGAACCGCACTACTTCCGACTCCGGACATGGCCAGAATCATCATTAAAGTAGCCGGTAAAACAAGAGTCAATGAAAGAATGAGTAAAAGTCGATTTTTGTTTTTCATGGTACCTTTTTTAATTGTGATATTGTTGTGGTTTGTAAGTTTCCCATTTAAAGGAACATATAAAAATAATCGATTTTATTTTTTTATACTAAAATCTGAAAGGTTTCTTCACAGCAAACCACTTTATAGCACTTTATTGCCACAAAAAGCAACGAAAAGCAACGTAAACCAAACTTCAGTTTTTTAGTTAAGCAATCTTTGTTGGGTCATTACGTGACATGGCCATGCTCAGGATGACAAATTTTTAACCATAAAAATTTCATTCTTATGAGCAACAGTTTTGTATTAATAGAAGAAAAAACAGTGAATGAACTGTTTAATGAAATTAAAAACCTGAATCAGAAAATTGATTCAGAATTGAAAACAAAAGTAGGAGGTTTATCTGAGAAGTGGTTGGATAACCAGGATGTTATGCTTGAACTGAAAATCAGTCAGCGGACCTTGCAGAATATGCGGGATACTAAAATGCTTCCGTATTCAAAGGTGGGAGGGAAGGTCTATTACAAAAGTACTGACGTAGAGCGGTTATTGTCTGAAAATTATACGAACAGAGGGCGTTCAGGGTGATTATAAATCGTCCCTGGTTACACCAGCATATTTTATTGTGGGGTTTAACACCCACACCCAGTTATTACTTTTGAAGCATCAAAAGTATTCAAAAATGCCTGCTGCAAATCAATCCTGTAATAACCTGTCTTTACTTTAAGTTATGTTTGACCTTTGTAATTGAGGTTTCTGATTTCATTAAAAGAACCACCCGCATATCCGCCGGATTTGCAGCGGGCTCCCCGCATTTCTGAGAGTTTTGTCTGTAGTTTTATCATCAGTTGATTTAAAAAAATACCCTGAAAGGGTATTATTATTGTAGCCCAGGGTAAGCGAGCGAAGCGAGTGCCACCCTGGGTTGTTGACGTCATGTAAATCAAGGCCGGTTATGAATTCTTTTGATGAAATGGAAGCAGATCAAGGCCGCAAGTCGAGACGACCTGAGAAGATGACTCACCCCAGTCTTTGTTAAACAGTTCGAATCTTTCAAACTGACCCCTCTCTTTTTCTCCGCTTTACTACGAAATAAAGAGGGGTAGTTCTTACAAACCTGGTAGATTTATTTAAACGGGAGCCAGAATACCCTGAAAGGGTATCATTATTGTAGCCCAGGGTAAATGAACGAAGTGAATGAAACCCTGGGTTAATTACGTCATGAAAATCAAGGCCGGAGATGAATTCTTTTGATGAAATGGAAACAAATCAAGGCCGCAAGTCGGGACGACCTGAAAAGATGACTCACCCCGGTCTGCATAAACAGATCGAAACTTTCAAACTGACCCCTCTCTTTTTCTACGATGCTCTTCGAAATAAAGAGGGGTAGTTCTTACAAAAAACAGGAAGATTAGTTTAAAGGCGCGCCAGAATACCCTGAAAGGGTATCATTATTTTAGCCCAGGGTAAGCGAGCGAAGCGAGTGTCACTCTGGGTTAATTACGTCATGTAAATCAAGGCCGGTGATGAATTCTATTGATTAAATGGAAGCAAATCAAGGCCGCAAGTCGGGACGACCTGAAAAGATGACTCACCCCGGTCTGCATAAACAGATCGAAACTTTCAAACTGACCCCTCTCTTTTTCTACGATGCTCTTCGAAATAAAGAGGGGTAGTTCTTACAAAAAACAGGAAGATTAGTTTAAAGGCGCGCCAGAATACCCTGAAAGGGTATCATTATTTTAGCCCAGGGTAAGCGAGCGAAGCGAGTGACACTCTGGGTTAATTACGTCATGTAAATCAAGGCCGGTGATGAATTCTATTGATTAAATGGAAACAAATCAAGGCCGCAAGTCAGGACGAGTAGAAGAGATGCCTCATCCCGGACAGGATAATTCTTTTATAATTACAAATCTTCTCTTCTTATCTCATCACATTTTTGTTGTGGGGTTTAACACCCTCTCCTTCGGCAAGCTCAGGATTCACCCAGTTGTTTCTTTTGAAACATCAAAAGAAACCAAAAATGTTTACTGCAAATCAATCCTGTAATAACCTGCCTTTACTTTAAGTTATGTTAGACCTTTGTAATAAAGGTTTCTGATTTCATTAAAAAGAACCACCCGCATATCCGCCGGATTTGCAGCGGGCTCCCCGCATTTCTGAGAGTTTTGTCTGTAGTTTTATCATCAGTTGATTTAAAAAAATACCCTGAAAGGGTATCTCCCGATAATTATCGGGATTTAGCCCAGGGTAAATGAGCGAAGCGAATGCCACCCTGGGCTAATTACGTCATGAAAATCAAGGCCGGTGATGAATTCTTTTGATGAAATGGAAGCAAATCAAGGCCGCAAGTCGGGACGACCTGAGAAGATGATTCGCCAAATAAATAGATTAATATCCATTAGCTTATATATCTTCACGTGTTACGCCTTCACATTCCATCACAAGATCTGTACCGTAAGCTTTTGCCGGTGTTTGATATCTTGTTTTAAATAAAGGTAATACGATGTGCGAATTATTGAAGGGTTTTAACACCCTCTTCCTCATTTCAATCGGAATTCACCCAGTTAATACTTTTGAAGCATCAAAAGTATTCAAAAATGCCTGCTGCAAATCAATCCCTGTAATAACCTGCCTTTACTTTAAGTTATGTTTGACCTTTGTAATTGAGGTTTCTGATTTCATTAAAAGAACCACCCGCATATCCGCCGGATTTGCAGTGGACTCCCCGCTATTCTGAGAGTTTTGTCTGTAGTTTTATCATCAGTTGATTTAAAAAATACCCTGAAAGGGTATCATTATTTTAGCCCAGGGTAAGCGAGCGAAGCGAGTGACACTCTGGGTTAATTACGTCATGTAAATCAAGGCCGGTGATGAATTCTATTGATTAAATGGAAACAAATCAAGGCCGCAAGTCAGGACGAGTAGAAGAGATGCCTCATCCCGTACAGGATAATTCTTTTATAATTACAAATCTTCCCTGCTTACCTCATCACATTTTTGTTGTGGGGTTTAACACCCACACCCAGTTGTTTCTTTTGAAACATCAAAAGAAACCAAAAATGTTTACTGCAAATCAATCCCTGTAATAACCTGTCTTTACTTTAAGTTATGTTTGACCTTTGTAATTAAGGTTTCTGATTTCATTAAAAAGAACCACCCGCATATCCGCCGGATTTGCAGCGGGCTCCCCGCATTTCTGTCAGTTTTGTCTGAAGTTTTATCATCTGTTGATTTAAAAAAATACCCTGAAAGGGTATTATTATTGTAGCCCAGGGTAAATGAGCGAAGCGAGTGCCACCCTGGGATAATTACGTCATAAAAATCAAGGCCGGTGATGAATTCTTTTAATGAAATGGAAACAAATCAAGGCCGCAAGTCGGTACCATTGGAAGAGATATCTCATCCCGGACTGATAATCCATCCTGAAATTTACAAATCTTCTCTGGTTACCCCATCGCATTCCATCACAAGATCCGCACCGTAAGCTTTTGCCGGTGTTTGATATCCGGGGACACTATTCCCGGATATTATTTTATTGACAATAGCCAGGGCACATTCAGATGTCCAAACCACACCTCCTTCAGGACCATGCAGACGGGCACTGACTTTATTTCCTTTTTCATCGCTTAGTTCACCCCAAACATGCATAACTGTCTGCTGACGTTCTGCTTCTGTTGATCCTTGGGTTTTTCTTTTTCTGAGCAGATTCAGCACAAAGGGCAGACTTAATATGGGCCGGATGGCTTCAATCATTTTGAGTTGTTTTATGACCGTTTCAGGAAAAGACGCATACACTTCAATATTGGGAGTCCCTGTACTTTGGTAGGCCGTGAACACATCACCCCAGGTGAGACGGACGGACTTTTGCATGCCCTTGCCAAAATCGATCAACCTGGTTTTAATTCCCTTTGGCGGTTTTACGAGTTCGCCGTTTTGACGAATCCGGTTGCCATATGGTATCTGTTCTACCATGGTATTATTCGTGCCGGGTGGAAGACCTGCAGGGCCATCACTGAAAAAGCCAAGCTCCAGTCTGGTTCCTGTTGGTAGTTTCTCTTTTAAATACATTGCCAGACAATCCGTTGGGGTCACATCAAAACCGGCACCGGGTAGCAACATTACTTTCTTTCTCTTTGCTTGCTGATCGTAGCTAGCTATGCCTTCAAATACCGGAATCTCTCCGGTGATATCCAGGTAATGAACCCCATTAGCTACACACGCTTCAACAAGTGGTTTCCAGGTGTATTTAAACGGACCGGCACAATTCAGCAACACCGTAACACCGGACAAATTTTTTGTAATAATCTGAGCATCATTTAAATCAAATGCACGATATTCCAGACCAAGCTTTTCTGCCAGTGGTTTCAACTTGTCTGCATTTCGTCCTGCCAGGACCGGTTTCAGGCCTTGTTTAGCAGCCATGGAAGCCAGTTCCTGTCCAACAAATCCCGTAGCACCGTAAATCATGACATTTTTTTCCATAATAACCTGGTTTTGAATGCCTGAAATAAATCAGTACATAACTAAAGGTATAAACACATCCATTTGCAGACCTGTTCAGTACCTTTTTGCAGATAGAAAAATTTGTTCAGAGATCCTGTATGTTATGTACAGTGTTATCCTAAGTGAGAGTGGAAGTTAGCTTAGAATATTGATTCTATTGTAGGTTTAAAACCCAATTATTTACAATTAAAATCTTTTTAATTTACGTTTAATTAATAAATTTGTAGGTTTTATAACATTTAACTTAATACTAAACGCACTATGTCTGAAAAATTACTGATTGTCAGCTGCCCTAACTGTAACAAAAAAGTAAGAATACCAGCTGATAAACACCTGAAGTTTGAATGTCCTGAATGCCATGAAGAAGTAGAGATTGATGATCAAAGTGAAAAAGTTGAGAATGAAAAATCAACTGAAAAGCCAATGAAGGAATTTGAAGAAGAGCCAAAAGATGGATTTTCATTTTTTAAAATTATCCGTAATACGATAGCCATTCTTCTGATCATTCCCTTGTATATCATATTACATAAAAGTTTACCTGATCCTGACTGGTTCTGGAATGTGGACAGGTTTCTGATATTTGTAGTTCTGTTAGGGATCATCCTTTATATACTTGAGAACTACAGATCAATTGCAATTTTAATATTTGTACTCTCTTTTGGCTTTCTTACCTACGGCAGTATTCAGCATAAGTATGGATTTGTTTCCCTGTTCAGTGATTACAAGGATATGGTAGTGCAGATGAGTAATGCCGAAAACCCGGAACAGGTACTGATATCAAAAGTCAAACCTTTTACCAAAAAAGGAAAATTCATCACAGCCATCGAATTTGACAGTGCCAGTGTACGGGATTTTGCTATAGCCTCAACAAAAAAACATTTTCATGAATTCCAAAAATCTGATGAACGGGAATTCAGACATTACCGCAATACCATACAGTGTCTGGCTGTATTTAAGGAAATAAACAGCCGATGGGAATACGTGAACGATCCGGTAAGTCGAGAGTATATTGCCCCGGCAACGGAAACATTAAAATACCTGTCAGGTGACTGTGATGACCATTCTGTGTTTATGGCTGCAGCTATAAAATCCATTGGAGGCGTGGTTCGTCTGGTAAGAACAGAGAATCATATTTATCCTGAGTTGTTGATTGGTGACCGGAATGATCTTGAAAAGATTGAACAACTGATTAAAACCTACCTGTTCAGATCGGAGTCCAGAAATGCAGAACTATGTTATCACGAAGATAACAACGACCGTGTATGGCTGAACCTGGATTACATGGATAACTTTCCCGGCGGCAAATTCAGTTCTGATGTGGTACTGGAGGTGCTGGAATTGTGACAAATACGCAAATAAGCTAATAAACCAATGAACCAATTAAAACTTTGTGTAACCATCCATAATTGAGCAATTACCTATATGAACTTTTTTAAAATATCAACCTCAGATTCCAATCACGTGGGCAGAAATATTAAAGACTTTCTGAATAATGACTTCTTTCAGGCCACTTTGCTATTCATTCCGGTAATTTTCTTTACTGACTTATCTTCATTGATATACGATTTTAAAAAAGATCCTATCGCGGATACTGTGTTTTTGATAATGCTTTACGTGTTGGCATGGATGATCATAATGTTAATACATAAACTTAGATCAGAAAGTGATGCAGTTTTCAATGAAGATGTTAAAACAGAATTAAATGATATTATAAACAGTGCCAGACGAAGTTTAATTATTGTATCTCCGTTTATTGCACCCGGTGATGTAGTAACTGAATCCATCATATCACAGGCAAGGAGAGGGGTTAAAATTCTGTTTATTGTTAACGAAAATCAGCTAAAGAGTTATGATGCTTACAGGTTGTTCAAAAGATTAAATGCTGTAGGAGGAGAAATGTGGTGTCATCCAAGATTACATGCTAAGATTTATATGAATGAGAAGAACTTATTGGTCACATCACTTAATTTACTTACTTCTTCATTTGATAATTCCATTGAGGCAGGTGTGAAACTAAACGATAAATACTATAGAAGCCATATCAGAAATTACATCGAACAGGATTTACTAAAGTCGGATCTTATTGAAAGCGTATCTTTTGATTCTTTTGATATTAAATATGGTTTTTGCATTCGGACACGTAAAACAATTAATCTAAACCCTGATAAACCTATACAATACAGCGAGTATTTGAGCAGTGGAAGACAGGTCAATGGTAAATACTGTCATATTTGTGGAAATGAAGCTGAAACCAGTGTGGATCAGCCATTCTGTAAAGAACATTCAAACTATAAACACATTTAAATAAAAGCTACAAACAGATGTTATGATGTCATGATTGAATGTGTAAAGTTTTAAAAAAATTGGGGATAACTTGTTAAAGGTTTTCCTATCCGCTTGAGAAGCACTGATTCTGATTTGCCTATTTTTGGAAGACCTGTTAGTAGTTGAAATCCAACCATTACTTGTTTTCCAAAACAATCGAACTAATGAATTTTTTAACATTTTTATTATAATTAACTTATGAATGAAAAGAAACTATTTAACGCAAAAGAAGAATTGAAAGATTTTGATCCAAGTGAGAATTATTTTAATCCGGTTTATTGTGGCCCTCATAAGGAAGTTACAATTGCTGCAAAATTCAATATGATGGATGAGTTAGCAAAAGCTCAATATAATGCAGAGGTTAAATACAAAATAGGTGATATAGTATGGTCCGATGTATTAATTAGATCCTTTGATAATAATATTGGTACTTATAAAATAGATAAATTAGGCAAAGGAAAAATTGTTGATATTTTTATTGAAGAAAATACCTGGAAAATAAGAATATTACACCAAATGATTAACAATAAAAGGGGTAAGTTTTGGCCACATTATACGGATATTGATTTGATTGATGTAAAATTAGAAAAATGAGAGAATTTAAACATTCAACAAAAATTAAATCCAAAATGAGAGTTAATGTTCTAGGACAAGATACCGAAACGCCAGAGTATGAAAAGGCGCTTGTTTTAAAGGAAATGTTTGAAGAATGGTTGAGCATCCGAAAAAATAAACAGGACGAAGTGATGATTATCCCAAACCTCCGATTGTATGGGGAACAGATTTCAGATTTGAGTGTTTTGATTGTAGCGAGATTTGATAGAGGTGTTTCAGAAAGTCTAGAATTTTATGAAAAGAATCATACAACTAATACTGGCGAAAATGCTACTCTTATAAAGGAACGTGTGTATTTTAGTTCATTTGCTGTAGCATTGACCTTTCGAAAGGAACAACCAGAACAAATACATATAAAGAAAGATCATATTTGGGTGACAAGCGGGAATAGATCAGCGAATATGTCCTTATATTCTAAAGATCTGTCATTCTCCGCGAAACGGTTCTTATCGTTGTTTCTCGGGGAGGAATCAAATCCTTTTGTAGCATCAATTATAAATTTTGAGAAACTGAACTTTGTTAAGCACAACAAAGATGAGGCAACCGCCACATTTGTTCGAGGTGAGATGACTCTAGATAAATTACTTAATGCACTAGTTCTCATAAACAAACCAACCTACCAAGAAAGCCACTATGTTTTAAATGGATTTTATAATAAGAAAACTAACTTCGACAAGATTGAAGATGCAGTTAAGTATTTCTCATATGTTAAAAATGCAGTTGGCCCACTCACAAAGCAAAAATTAAATGCGTTTTCTAAAACTAGAAAAGACATTCCACAATATTACAGTCAAGTAGGAAAAGAACTGTTGATTCTAAAAGGTGGTGCAGGAACCGGGAAAACCATGAAACTAATGCAATTGGCTTATGAAGTATTCCAAAGTGGAAATCGCTGTTTAATACTGACTTACAATAGAGCCTTAGTGCAAGATATAAGTCGGTTGTTACTCCTTCAGGATATAAACGACAAGCCTAATGAACCAACAATTAAAATCAGTACAATCCATAAATTTATCCGTCCGATACTTGAAGAGATAACTCAATGGGAAACTAAAAAGCGAAATCAGCTAATTGAAGAAATTGAAGAGGGATCGTGTGATTTAGGAAGGGAACAGGCAAAAAGTATAAACCATCAGGTGTTATTAAATTATCTTGAGTTTTACGAGGATCACCTAATTGCTGCCAATAATAATCTTATTAACTTTAATCTACAAGAGAACGATACAATTCGTAAAATTCAGAAAGAATATGACTATGTGTTCATCGATGAGGCACAGGATTGGCGAAAAGAGGAGCGGGATGTTTTGTTTAAAATTTTTGGATCTGAAAATATTGTGATAGCTGACGGTATGGAACAGCTTGTTCGAACAAACGCTCCTTTAAATTGGAAAATTTCTAACGGGATTCGTGTGAAAAACCATGAGGTTGTTTTTCCTCCAAAATCATTAAGACAAAAAGCCAATTTATGTGAGTTCCAGAAAATCTTCGCCTTAAAATTTGGGACAATTTGGGATGTGAAGCAAAATGAAAATTTGAATCAAGGTAAGATATGGGTGTTTAATGGGGAGTTGAACAAGCATATGTTTGGACAACTGAAAAGTTACACTGACGGATACTCTAAGGATAAGTACGATGATATCCTTTTTCTTGCTCCTTCGCATTTGACAAAAAGAAGACGTCGAAAAAGCGAGTTGAAAAATGAAGGAAAAACAAGAATTGTAAATGAAACAATTGAGCGTTCATTTAGCCTTAAAGAGGAATGGAAAAAAATGCATGTAGACATCCACGACTTAACGTATGTGAATAAAGAATCACAAAGGCAGCCATCGCCAGGTGAGTACCGGGTGATAAGCTATGAATCATGTCGTGGCCTTGAGAGTTTTGCTGTCGTGGCTTTGGACATGGATTTGTTTTTCGATATGAAATTCAATAGTTATCACGAAAGACAGGAGTCGATTAAGCAAGGAGATATGTTTGTTCAGTCGTTTGAAGATAAAGCATTCCAATATGCATCTATGTGGGCGTTAATTGTATTTAGTCGGCCAGTGGATTTACTACTTATTACGATTAAAAATAAAAATTCTGTATTGAATACTTTACTAACAGAAATAAATGAGCAAAGACCTGGTCTTATACAATTTATTCCATGAATTTATATTTAGAGTTAAAAAAATATATCTAGTTAGATCCTTAAGGATTGGATTTAAAAATTATACAATATTTAAAACTTATAGATTTTAATGAAACATCATCCAAATCTTATTTTGTATACAGTTTTTAGAGAATACTGCAATGAAAAAACGGAACAAAAGAAGCTCGATAATCTGATTTTAAAATACAAAAATATTGAAAGTAAACATTTTTATAATGCTTTAATAAAAAGCTTTGATGTTGAAAGACTCAAAAATGAACCTATCAGAAAAGAGGACATATGGCTTTATCATTACATCAAATATGATGTTGATAATAAAGTAAGAAAAACACGTTTAATTCGAAAATATGAGTCTGAAATCTTTGGTTTAATATAACAAATAACGGGCATAAGAACCCAAATAACGATTAGTTTATAGTAAAACTGGAAGGGTTAATTGAAATATCCGATAAATCAATATCTACATTATTTAAAAATAGCATTGCATATACCTTTTATAGTAATGATAAGCTTCTATTTTTACTATCTTTGATACTCCTGTGGATTTTTAAGAATTATCAGTAGTTTTAAAACCACAACTTGGTTTCATTTAACCTGAATTTCTGTGAGTGAGATAAACAAAAAAGAACTTAGCGAATCGGATATTTGTGATCTGTACATCACGCCGGCTATTAAAGAAGCCGGTTGGGATCAGATGCTGCAAATTCGTCGTGAAGTGACGCTTACTCCGGGACCTGTAATTGTGCGTGGCGAAATGTCTGCCCGCAACAAAAAGAAAAAGAAATTCGCTGATTATGTTTTGTCCTGGGAGCCGGGCATTCCCATTGCGGTTATTGAAGCTAAGGATAATAATCATTCTGTTAGTCATGGTATGCAGCAGGCATTGGGTTATGCTGATATCATGAAAATCCCCAGTGCGTTTAGTTCAAACGGGGATGCCTTTGCGTCGCACAATAAAATGCCTGCGGATGGTGAAGACATCGAAACCGAATTTCCTCTGGATGCATTTCCATCTCCTCAATTGTTGTGGCAACGGTATAAGAAATTCCGCTGGATTGAGGATGAAGATGAAAAGATAGCCACAGAGCCTTATTACACAGATGGTTCAGGTAAGGAACCCAGGTATTACCAGACAGAAGCCATAAACAGGGTAGTGGAAGCAGCTGCCAGCGGCGAAAAACGATTGCTGTTGGTCATGGCTACCGGTACCGGTAAAACTTATACCACCTTTCAGATTATTTGGCGTTTATGGAAGGCCAGAAAGGTGAAACGGGTGCTGTTTCTGGTGGATCGCAATATACTGGCGGATCAAACCCTGGTGAACGACTTTAAACCTTTTGGTTCAGTGATGACGAAAATTAAGAACCGGAAGATTGATCCATCATACGAAATTCACCTTGGATTGTACCAGGCTATTACCGGAACTGACGAGGCTGATAAGATTTTTAAAAGCGTTTCCCCGGATTTCTTTGATCTGATCGTCATCGATGAGTGTCACCGTGGAAGTGCTGCCGATGATTCGGCCTGGCGTGAAATTCTGGAATATTTTGACAGTGCCATACAGTTGGGTTTAACAGCAACACCAAAGGAAACTAAATATGTTTCAAACATCACCTATTTTAATGATCCGGTTTACACCTACAGTTTAAAGCAGGGCATTGAGGATGGTTTTCTGGCGCCTTATAAAGTGGTGAAAATAAACATAGACAAAGACATAGATGGATGGACACCACCTTCTGGAATGACTGATGATCTGGGGAATGAAATAGAAGCTCGGCTATATAACCAGGCAGATATGGATCGGATTCTGGTACTGAACCAGCGAACCAAACTTGTGGCTAAACGTGTGATGAAGTTTCTGAATGCCACCAATCCTTTCGATAAAACGATTATTTTCTGTGAGGACATTGATCATGCTGAACGCATGCGGAAAGCTATTGTAAACGCTGCCGGAAAGTTGGCTACGGATAATCCAAAGTATGTGATGCGCATTACCGGCGACAGCAAAGAAGGCAAAGCTGAACTCGACAATTTTATTGACCCTGAAAGCAAATTCCCGGTCATAGCCACCACATCCGATCTGATGTCAACGGGCGTGGATGCCAAGACCTGTAAGCTCATTGTGCTGGATAAAACCATCAATTCAATGACCACCTTTAAGCAGATTATTGGCAGGGGAACACGCATTGACGAGGACTTTAATAAATACTTTTTCACCATCATGGATTTTAAACGGGCGACCGATCTATTTCATGATCCTGACTTTGATGGTGAAGCCGTAGTGATTTATGAACCGGATGATGACGATCCGCCCGTGCCACCGGATCCTGAACCAGTTGACGATGAGGATATTGGTTCAGATGATGATGAATCAGGTGCCAGAAGATACGTAGTGGATGGCGTTCCGGTATGGATCCTAAATGAGCGTGTGGAATACATTAGTAACGAAGGAAACTTAATTACTGAATCGTATGAAGAGTTTTCAAGAAAGGGTGTGCAGTCTGAGTATGCCTCATTGAATGATTTTCTGCAAAGCTGGAACTCGGCGGAGAAGAAAATGGAAATTGTTGAAAAACTGGAAGAGCATGGCGTGGTGCTGGAAAATCTGGCGGAACTGGTTGGAAAGGATTATGGCGACTTTGACCTCATCTGCCATGTGGCATTTGACCAACCCCCACTCACCCGTAAGGAACGTGCCAACAATGTGAAAAAGCGCAACTATTTTACCAAATACGGCGAGCAGGCAAGGGCTGTGATTAATGCATTGATTGACAACTATGCCGACAAGGGTGTAAAAAGTATTGAAAATCCAAGGGTTCTTCAGTTAAAACCTTTCAGTAATTTTGGTACACCATTGGAGATCATTAAAAATATTTTTGGCGGTAAACAGCAGTACGAACAGGCCGTCAGGGAAATTGAAAACGAATTATTTAACCAGGATAGAACAGCATGAGTAATGTTTCGGGCATCATAAAATCCATTCAGGATATTATGCGCAAGGATGTAGGTGTG
The DNA here is from genome assembly GCF_042219855.1 of Quyinboa sediminis. Taxonomy (NCBI): domain Bacteria; kingdom Pseudomonadati; phylum Bacteroidota; class Bacteroidia; order Bacteroidales; family Quyinboaceae; genus Quyinboa; species Quyinboa sediminis. The sequence goes on from NZ_JBHJHP010000001.1 coordinate 431,314, forward strand.
GATGGTGATGCACAACGCATAAGTCAGTTGGTGTGGATGTTATTTTTAAAGATCGTGGACGACCGCGAAGAAGAATTGGAGTTACTGGACGACAATTATGTATCTCCGCTGCCAAAACATTTGCGTTGGCGTTACTGGGCGGCTGATCCGGAAGGCATGACAGGTGAGGAGCTGTCGGATTTTGTGAATCTTCAGCTTTTTCCAACCTTAAAGACCAAACTCAATACACGGGGTGAAGACGGTAAACGGGCCCAGGTGATTAAAAATGTATTTGAGGATGCCTACAACTACATGAAGTCGGGTACGCTGATGCGACAGGTGATCAATAAAATCTGTGAAATAGATTTTAACGCGTCGGAAGACCGGCACCTGTTTGGGGATATTTATGAGCAAATACTCAAAGATCTGCAAAGTGCCGGGAATGCAGGTGAATTTTATACGCCACGTGCGGTGACTCAGTTTATGGTGGACAGGGTAAAACCGCAGCTGGAAGAACTGGTGTTGGATCCTGCCTGTGGAACCGGTGGTTTCCTGACGAATGTGATTGACTATAAGCGCAATAACTTTGTGAAGTCACCTGCCGATGAAAAGAAATTGCAGAAAACCATATTCGGGGTAGAAAAGAAAACGCTTCCGCACATGTTGTGCACCACCAATATGATTTTGCACGGCATAGATACACCCATCAACATTCAGCACGACAATACGCTCAGCCGGCCTCTGCGCGATTATAAACCCAAAGACCGGGTAAATGTTATAGTGACCAATCCGCCATTTGGTGGGATGGAAGAAGACGGTATTGAGCAGAACTTTCCTTCTGCCTACCGTACCCGAGAAACGGCTGACCTGTTTTTAACGCTCATCATGCATTTGCTGAAAACCGATGGCAGGGCTGCCCTGGTATTGCCCGATGGTTTTCTGTTTGGCGAAGGTATTAAGACCCGCATAAAGGAAAAGCTGTTTGAAGAATGCAACCTTCACTCCATTGTGCGTCTGCCCAACGGCGTGTTTAATCCTTACACCGGCATTAAAACAAACCTTTTGTTTTTTACGAAGGGAAAACCAACAGAAACGGTTTGGTATTACGAACACCCTTATCCTGATGGCGTAAAGAGCTATAACAAAACCAAACCCATGCGCTTTGAAGAGTTTAAACCGGAAATAAGCTGGTGGGGCAATGAAAGCGACAATTTTGCAGCACGGGTTGAAAACGAATTTGCCTGGAAAGTCAGCAAAGAAGACATTGTGGCCCGAAACTATAACCTGGATATTAAAAATCCGCACGAAGCCGAACAGGAAAGCCACGACCCGGACGAATTGTTACAGAAATACAAGCACCAGCAGGAAAAAATTGCCGGCCTACACCAGCAACTGAAAGCAATTCTGACCGAAGCCTTAACCAAAAACGGAGACAGCTAAGATGATTGATACTTTGGTAGATAGCTTCGACATTTGGGGAACGGCACAAACGCAAAAATCCTTAGGGAAAAAAGCCGGGATTGACAACATCAGTTTACATGGTATAAATCGTTTGCGGGAATTGATTTTTGAATTAGCTGTACGTGGGAAGCTGGTTGAACAAGATTCAAACGATGAAACGGCTTTTGAACTTTTGCAGAAAATTGTTGCGGAAAAGCAAAAACTCATTGACAAAGGTGAGATAAAAAATCATAAGCAATTTCCGGAAATTATTGAGACTGAAAAGTTGTTTGAACTACCAAAGGGATGGGTCTGGGGTAGGCTTGGAAATTTCAGTTATGTGTTCTCTGGAGCTTCCTTCAAAAGTGAAGATTTTAAACAGATTGGAAGCGTAAGGGCAATAAAAATTACAAATGCTGGTGTCGGAGAATTCATAGAAACAGAAGACTTTTTACCTGTTGGTTTTTTAGAAGAATATCAGAATTTCATTGTTAAAGAAAACGATTTAATATTAGCTTTAACTCGACCCTACATATCTACAGGACTCAAAATAAGTAAATGCCCAAATTCGTATAATAATTCTTTATTGAATCAGCGCGTTGCTGCTATTCGAACGTATATTGATACAAACTTTTTATTCATCTACTTAAGTAGTAATATAGTACTCAATATTTACAAAGAAAGATTTGGAAAATCAGGACTACAACCTAATTTGAAAATGTCTGATGTAACAGATATGTTGGTTCCAATTGCTCCCCTTGCAGAACAACACCGAATCGTAGCCAAAGTAAATGACCTGATGGCACTTTGCGACAAGCTGGAGCAGCAGAAAATGGGCCAAATTGAAACGCATCTGCTTTTGGTAAAAGTGCTATTAAAGACATTAACAGATGCCAAAGATGCCGAGTCCTTAAAAGCTGCCTGGAACCATCTGGAATCGCATTTTGATATCCTGTTCACCACCGAAGAAAGCGTTAATCTGCTTAAACAAACCATCCTGCAATTGGCTGTGATGGGCAAATTAGTGCCACAGTATAAAAATGATGAACCGACAAGTGAATTATTGAAGAAAATTGAAGCCGAAAAACTAAAACTTATCAAAGAAGGCAAACTCAAAAAACAAAAGCCACTGCCTGAAATTACAGAAGAAGAAAAACCATTCGAGTTGCCGGAAGGGTGGGAATGGAGTCGGTTAGGAACTATAGGGATTGGAAGTACTGGAAAGACACCAAGTACGAGGAATCCTATTTTTTTTAAGGGTGATATTCCTTTCATTGGTCCAGGTCAGATAACAAACAGTGGTGATATCGTAGATTCTGAAAAAACTTTGTCTAAAGCTGGATGTGAGCAAAGTACTATTGCGGAATATGGAGACATTGTAATGGTATGTATTGGAGGGTCGATAGGTAAAAGTGCAATAGTAAAATCAAAAATTGCATTTAATCAACAGATTAACTGTACAAAGCCCATTTTATCCAATTCGAGTTATATGAGTCTTGCACTAAACTCATCCTATTTTCAAAATGCAGTATTGGAAAAGGCGACAGGATCTGCAACGCCAATAATTAATCGTTCAAAATGGGAGGAAATTTTAGTTCCGTTATGTTCAATAAATGAACAAAATCGAATCGTCACCAAAGTGGATGAATTACTGACCCTTTGCGACCGGCTAAAAGAGCGCATTGTGGCCTCGCAGGAAATAAAAGTAAAACTGGCTGATGCGGTGGTGGAGAGGGCGGTGAATGAGTCATCTGGTAAGTCTTATGAAATTAAAGACAGTTTGAACATGGTTGCGGAAAAGGAGATTAGAAAATACTGATATTAAAACAATAATTGTATTATGACAACTTCAGAATGTATTCAGTTTTGGGCAACAATAATAACAGGTTTTGGTGTATTTGTCACTTTAATTGCATTTATATGGCAGACTGGTCTCACCCGTGAACAAATGAAATTAAATTTCTTCGCTGATTATACAAAAAGGTACCAGGAGATTATCCTGAACTTCCCGGAAAATATAAATGAACAAGATTTTAACTTTGAAGTGCTTGATGCAGAAATTAAAGCAAAAACTCTGAGATATATGAGAGCTTATTTTGATCTGTGCAGTGAAGAGTATTATCTACATAGGGAAGGTAAAATAGATACAAAAGTATGGGAAGAATGGGAAGGAGGTATAAAGTTTACATTTTCCAAAAAGGCTTTTAAAGATGCCTGGAAAATAATAAATCTGGATTCAAAATTCTACAAAGAATTTATGAAATGGGTTAATAATAACTTCTCATAAAACGCTGTGTTGCGAATATTCGCAAAATATGCTTGTTCTGACCTAATGTATTAATAGATACTATAAAATAGGAGTAAGGCATCAAAATAAAACATTTGAAATGAAAATTGAAATTGCTGAAATATTGATTGCCAGTTACCTAAAGCATATTGAAGGCTGTCGCATCGTTCAAACCAATTGGAAAACCAGTGGAAAGTGGAATATAAGCGAATACGACAAAGAGAAAGCCGTTGAATTGTTTGAACGGATTAAGCAATCCACATTGTTGTCTGAAATTTTCAAAAAGAATTCGTTTAATCAACTAATAAAACAGGCAGAGATAGATGTTTTAGGTTTAAATACTACTGAGAGCGCTATCTTTGGTATAGACGTGGCTTTTCATACAGCCGGTCTGAATTATGGTAAAACAGAAGAGACCGTAACACGGATTATTAAGAAGGTTGTCCGTACAGTTTTTATCATGCAAACCTATTTTAAAGAATTCGATAAATTCAACTCTTATTTTGTATCACCCAAAGTTAATCCGGTTGTTAATGAAGCTATTAAGCCATGTCTTAAAGAAATGCAGGATTTGATAAATGACGATTTTATTCATGTTGATTTTATTTCTAACACTGACTTTTACGAAAGGATAGTTGATCCGCTGAGTAAAGAAATTTCTGACGAAAATGATACATCAGAATTATTTTCCCGTGCTTTAAAACTTATTCAACTTGATAAGCGTAGACCAACTGCAAATGTGAGAATTAAATCACAGGATGAATTCAGTCAACGTACAATTACTGATAAGCATGAAGAAAACGGCATGAAGATAGGTCAGTTTGTTCAGTACCATTTTCGTAAAGCATGGGAGGATGGACTTATCACATCAATGGAAATTCAAAACCTGCAAGATCCAGGCTATTGCAAACGAATTTTTAACCAGGATTTTGAGATTTTAAAACACACAATCAAAAGCATTAAAGATGCAAAAGGTAGAACCAGATATTATTCCAAAGAACTATTTTGCGGTGAATACTACTTAACATCTCAATGGTTTGAACGTCATTGGGAACCCTTTAAACATTGGCTGAATCAACTTAAAATTTAATTGCTATGAAAAAGAAACAGGAACCTGCATTTGCTTTTTTTGAAAATGGCATCTATGAAAATGTATTAAATGAAATTCTAAGTGCGCAAAGTAAAAAACCTGGTAGAACTTTCTACATTCAACCCTATTCAGGTTATATTGCTCAAAAACTAAAAAAGAGAAAGCCATCACTGGAAAAACCTATCCCTATGTATATTTCAACAACCAGTGATTTAAACCATGTTGTATATACGGCAGAAATAATCTATTGGGATCACAAGCACCAGCTTGATCCTGAAAGAGAAAAAGTAATTGTTAAAGATTTAAATACTTTTCAACCTGGGGAAAATGGATTATACAAATTTGACGAGAACTCAGGTCATCCTTGCGTCAATCTAATTTCAATCAGAAACCTCAAAAAACTTGAACTGCTTATTCCGGTATCAAAACTAATTAAAATAAGTGATGATACACCATATAAAGAACGAACAAGATCAGGAGGATGGAGCTATGTAAAACCTTTAGATCCAGGATTGTTGCATAACGTTGTATATGAAGAAGATCTTGAACGTGAATTTCAGCGAAACGTTAAACGTTCTTTAAGTGATGATCCTGATAAGAGACGCGAACGCTTGAAAATAGCGAAGGTAACTCCACAAAAAAGAACAGTGGCTTCATCCGGATTTATACGCAATCCGGACGTTGTGGCAGAAGTATTATACCGTGCAAAAGGTGTATGTGAACGTTGTAAGCAAGCAGCACCATTTATAAAAGCTTCAGACGGAAGTCCATATCTGGAAGTTCATCACTGGTTGCCGTTAGCCGAAGGAGGTGAAGATACAGTCAAAAATGCTGCCGCTCTTTGTCCAAACTGCCATAAAGAAGCGCATTTTGGTAAAAACAAGACACAGATAATGAAAGAACATACCCAGCTAAAATAACCTAAGCCATGAATATCAGGGAATTATTAAATTACAAAGAGCCGTATTTCAGGATAAACCGAGAAGAACGCAACCTTGCAGCCATTTTTTACCATGTATTGCTGATTAACAATAACCTGGAAAAATTTTTGCAAAAACTAAAAGTTGATTTTCCCATCGTTTCTGCCGAAACCGGCATTTACTTTGAATATGCCCATTTAAGAGATATCTGGTTCAATCACCGTGGCATAACAAACCTGAAAAAACAAAAAGTGATATTAGATTTACTACAGCCTGTAAATTATGATGGGTTACTTAATCTAAGTGTCCTGGATTTTAACCGGTATTTTGGCGCAGTACCTGTTCCCTCTGCTGAATACATTCAAAGTCCGGGTAATTGGAGCATTAGCCGGTTTAAACAGAATATCATCGATAATGTCGAATTCTTAAAGGTGTGTAGGTTCAAATGGTGCTTTAATGCAAAGCCGGATATTGTAATACACACCTCAAATGATCATGTCATATGCATAGAGGCCAAATATGAAAGTGGTGAGGGGCAATATCCTTCCAAGCAGTCAGAAAGAGATGAGTTTAAGAAGCGTGGCCTGAAACAGGTAGGTCAGACCGAAATCCAAACACAAATAATGCAACTGCTTGGCATAGAATCGACATTTATTTTTTTGGTTCAAAAAACTTCAGCTTCTGATACCCATGATACCTTACTCTGGAAAGAAGCCTTTGACGGATTAGATCTTCATGGCTGTCCAAGGTATATTACTGAAACTATAAATAAATTGTAGTGAATAAATTGCATGAAATAAAGGTCATACTTTAAAAATAGATTGCAATTTTGAATTAATATAAATTAGGTTTGATTCTTTTCCATTAAAATTTTATTTCGTAATGTTGCATCCTCATGATGATATCATGACTTATCCTCTTTAACAACTGAAAAATTTTCAGTTACCTCTTATCCAAATAATTTTTCTTATGGCTAATTCAAAGCCACGTCCAAATAATGGACCTTCTACTCATCATGGTAAAATCTCTGGAAAGGGCAGGGGAAATAATCCTCCCAAACCAACGGTAAAACCTCCGAAGAGTAAATAACAGATCAAATCCCAACGGGCATGTTCCGTTGGGATACTTATATCTCTTATCCTTATATTTCTTTTAATGAATAATTTTAAAATAGCAATTTTGGTGGATGGTGATAATGCGGAACCTAAACTTTTTGAAAACATTTACAGCCATATTTTAGAACATGGTAGAATAGTCATTAAGCGTGTCTATTGCGACACAAAAACAACAGGATTAAGAAACTGGGAAAAGATTTGTGAGCAGTATTCAATGGAATTAATTAAAAGTACATCTGTGGTTAAAAATAAAAATTCGACTGACTTTAGTTTAATCAGTGATGGGCTTAAAATACTATATACTCAAAACATTGATATTTTCTTTATTTTGACCAGTGACAGCGATTTTATATTCTTAACAGATGAAATCAAGAACGCAAATAAAAAAGCATATGGTGTGGGTAATATGCGGACTCCAGAGATTTATAGAAATTCTTGCTATTCATTTTGGCTTACGGAACAATATTACGATTTCACTTTAAACAGTCAAAAGTTACATGCCATACTTCGTACTACACTTGATAAAGCTGGAAAAGGGGAAATGATACTTATGAGCAATTTCGGTCGAACTTTAAAAAAATTATATCCATACTTTAATTTTAAGGATCTTGGATATAGAAGTCTTAAATCTTTTATTGAGTCCATACCGCAGTTTGAAATATGTACTTATAAGGATGGACAAAACTTAGCAGTAAAGCGAGTATATTAATATTTTCCTGCTAAATGATATTTGAGAGGTTATCATTAGATAGCCTCTCCTCTTTTTACTTTAAGATAGGCCGTTTTATAATCAAATTACTTCCAGTTTAAATCAAACAGTACTCAGTCATAAGAAACCGCGTCCTGTTACGGTCATAAGTTAATCCTGTATTTTAAAATCTGATACTTTGTAACGAAAAACAGCACACTTGTTGGAAAAAACGACGTCCAGTAATGAAATCAATATTTCCAGCCAAGATTTTACCCGTCCTGTTTATAAATTGGGCTTTCCTGTAAAAAGTATGAGGCGTCCTGCGCGTTTTTTTGTGCTTCCAGCTGAATTTTTTTTGTTTCCAGCTTTACTGGAAAGGGTAAATATGTTGCTGGAAGGGTAAACGATTTACAGGACGCCTCATAAGGTAGCTGGACGCTATACTTCAGCACTTTGAAGGTCAGTGCTGTCTTTTGCGCGGTTGTTTTTCTTCCAGTACGCGCTCACATAGCCTTTATAGCGCTGTTTGTTTTTCCAGAAAAGATATTTCCCGGCTTCCCGGATTTCGTCCACGCGCTCTTTTAAAAGCGTATACGCTTTATCCCGGATCAGCTTGGTTTCGTTCTGCTCGGCTTTGTCCCCATTGGCAGTTGCCAGGATATCTGCCATGCTTTCTGCAGTCTGGTCTGCAATATCCAGCTTGCTCATATCATAACCAATGGCTTCCAGCGGTCCGGTATTGGCTTTGCCAAGGGTGGCAAGGTTACTCAGATCCTGTATCATATCCGCATGTCCGCTGCCATCAGCTATTTCAGAGATCCGACCAAGCAGAGCAGCATCTTCCCTGTAGGCATAGCGGAAATCGTGTAAGAGTTCATCGCGCAGCTCATATGCACCAGGCGATTTATCAGCCCATTCTTTCTGGGCTTCTTCCTGGGAGTACCGGTCTTTAAACCACAACGATTGCGCCTGACGCAGTGCCCCGGCACGTACAGGCAGGTCGTCGATCATGTCCTGTGTAATGCCCACTCCAATCAGCTTTTCAGCATCTCTGAGACTCCAATGGTAAAGGTTTTCAGTTTCCTGTAGAAATACATCCACAGGCAATGACGGGATTTGAACAAGATCGTTCGGGATGGCCTTAATGGCATCCAGTTTGGCATTATAATCTTCCGAATTTGCCATAATTTAGTATATTTAAAATGTTTTACATGGTGCTCCCAGTGGGAGCGTTATTTAACTCAGCCGGCGGGTGGTGCAAACACCTGCCGGTTTCTTTTAAGGCATATCTTTATATGATTGGATTAAACATGTTTACCCGATCACTATCTGATGCTACTTTTCCTTCGCAAATCATACAAGTTGAAATCTTTGATTAAACTTTTTTCATGTTCGCTGTCTTAAGCAGACAACTATCGTCCCTGGTTTCGGGCTGCAAGGCCTAAAAGCCTAACAGTTTTTAAATTTAAAGAAAATAGGAGAAAAAAGCAACTTAGATGGATAGGGTGGGTAAACAGGGATGAGTCTGGAGTATTGAGCAAGAGCGAGACAGTATCGAGTTGTGAGCGAGAGCAAGAGGAGAAACGGGGATGAGTCTGGAGTATTGAGCAACAGCAAGAGCAAGAGAAAAATTAGCCATTCGTAATAATAAGCCTCTTGCACAATACTCTTGCTCAAAACTGTTATTCTGTCCTGTTATTTGCTTAAGTTTTTAATAAGAGAATATAGCATCTTGGATAATTCTTCCAGATGTGTATAGAACAAAGAAAACTTATCAGAAGAAATACCATCAATATCTTTCAGGTAATCAAATATTGCTACACATTCAAATACTGATCCTCTGGAAATAACGTAAAAGTTGCGTTTGTCACGGTTCGAAAAACGACCTGAACCTTCAGCAATATTCAACATAATGCTAAATGATGCTCTTCGGAGTTGATCATTTGTGGTTTTGTCGAATGAATGTTCAGAAAGGAATAGGTAAACGCTTTTATTAAATAGTTTCGCTTTGGAGTAAACTTCCAGTTTCTCAAAATCAAACATGATATAATTGTTTAGGGTTGGTAATACGTTACAGTTTGATTAATTAACAACAGCAAGAACAGTCTTGAGTATTTAGCAAGAACAAGAGGAAAGTGTCTGACGTGTCTTTACGTCTCTTGCTCAAAACTCTTGCTCAATACTGTTGCTGCTCCTGACTCTTGCTCCAAACTGTTTTTGTTTGAGTTCGAGCAACAGCAAGAGGGACAAAACAGTTTTCTATGAACGTATTTTCCTCTTGCTCAATACTCTTGCTCTAAACTGTTTTTGTTTGAGTTCGAGCAACAGCAAGAGGGACAAAACAGTTTTCTATGAACGTATTTTCCTCTTGCTCAATACTCTTGTTCTCTACTGTTGTTGCTCCAGACTCTTGCTCCAAACTGTTTTTGTTTGAGTTCGAGCAACAGCAAGAGGGACAAAACAGTTTTCTATGAACGTATTTTCCTCTTGCTCAATACTCTTGTTCTCTACTGTTGTTGCTCCAGACTCTTGCTCCAAACTGTTTTTGTTTGAGTTCGAGCAACAGCAAAAGGGACAAAACAGTTTTCTATGAACGTATTTTCCTCTTGCTCAAAACTCTTGTTCTCTACTGTTGTTGCTCCAGACTCTTGCTCCAAACTGTTTTTGTTTGAGTTCGAGCAACAGCAAGAGGGACAAAACAGTTTTCTATGAACGTATTTTCCTCTTGCTCAATACTCTTGCTCAAAACTGTTTTGTGGAGCTGGAGGTACATGAACTCAGTTGTTAATATATTTATTTACAGTTAATTATGAAATGTTTTAAATTGTAGGCCCCGATTTAGGCTTTCAATTTTTTACACTAAAATGAACGTTTTTGCATTACAAATATACAATATAACGCCTCTTTATATTTGTTTTGTTTAAAAGAAAAATAAAGAATTTTGGCTCTTTTTATTGATAATTTCGCAAGCTTAATAAATAAATTGATCAATATTGATTAATTTACAAATATTAGACAGGGTTGTGTTAATATATGTTATATATTTATTTTAATAATCATTATCTGCTTTTAGAATATTTTAGTAAGATCTTTGAATAAAGCTAGCTTTTCAACTTATTCACACTTTGAGGCTATTATTTAAATTAAAAGTTTAAAAGTAGTTTATATTAATTATTAAACTTTAGCAATATTTAAAGACAGGACAGACAAGAATATAGTCGTGACTCGAAAAAAAATGAAAAACAAGAATAAAAATTTAAGAGCTTTGACTGAAGGTTGGTGCGATAAAAAAACTGTTTTACCCACTTGCTTTTTCACTTCGAGTCAGTTGAGGAATCACACTTACAATGCATCCATCTGTGCGTTGTACGGGCTAATGCTCAAACCAAAATTTGCATAAGAATACAAATACATAACGCTATAATTTGCTAATTATAAATAAAATAACCATATGAAAATCATATTAACTTTTGTCAGCTTTATAATTATATTATATTCTAATAATGCAAATGCGCAAGAAGATCTATATGAGATACATTTTGATGATGTACTGGCATTTAAAGAGGCACAGACAAACTTAAAAAATGTTCTAGAAAATGAAGATGATATCAATGCAATACTTCAAGGGGTTGATGATGTTACAAGTGTAGCAACACTAGTTTCAAGTGAAATCCCAAGATTATTAGAATTAGAGGTACCTGAAATTGGAAAAACTTTCGCAAAGTCTCATGAAATAATTCAATTAATCAGTATCGGATATAAATTTAGAGATGGTATCAATTCGGAAGAAGAAGCAATTGATTTTGGAATTACAATGTCGAAACTTGGTATTGCAAAAGTTGGTGCTTTATATCCTCCTTTTGCTGTATTTGCTTTAGCAATTAATACTGTTTTGGAATTGGGGTGGGCGTTTTATGAAGATATATCAGCAGCTTTTAAAGAAATGCAAGATTATTTTGACGCAATTATATTACCATATAACAAAGGAGAACTTGTTACATTAATACCAGGCGCAAGTTATAAAAGATTAGCCTTCCCTTTTTGGCCTCAGCCTTATGATTATTGGGCAAATGTCAGATATCACCGAATGCCTTGGGGTAATAGACCTGATGAGCAAAATTATCTTTATTATAATATGTATCACAATAAAATAAAAGATAAAGTACTTGTTGCTTTTTGGGGTGATATTTTTGGTTTTGAAGGGTTATATTCTCAAACAGGAACTGTTTTTGATGAAAAAACTAGAAGAATTATTGCTTATGTAATATTTAAATCTGATGCAGGCGAGATTTCAAAGATACAATTTTATGAACAATCGAACAAACAGGGGTTAGTTAGCATTAATGGATTTTTTGGTTTTATTGAGTTTAGTCCTTCATTATTAGAGAATGTGGATATTGAGAATTTTGCTGTAGGTTATTGTTTTCAAGAAAGAGAAAGTTTAATTCCTTTCGTGAATTATTCTGACTGGAATATAGTTGATAAACTACTTACAAATATGCCAATAAGCAACTATATGAATAGTTTGTTACCATTTCAAGTATTAGAAGCCTCAACTAACAAAGTGAATGGAATAACAAATGGGGATGTGATAAATATTCAATTTAATAAACCAGTTAACATTTCTTCTATTAATAACTCCAATCTATACTTTCAACCAAACATAGATTATGAATTTCATTTCAGTAATTCAAATTTAAACATAGAGGTAAAACCAATTGGAATTTTACCTGACAATGAAAATATTAATTTGATATTAAAAAATAATATTGAAGATGAAAATGGGACTTCGCTTTATATAGTTAACAGCGATACGGTTCATTATTCTTTTAATGTTAGTTCATTTTTGCCTAATTTTTATTCTAATAATACTATTGGCTCAATTCCTTTGATAATAAATTTCTATGATAACTCAGTTGTTGACAATGGGATAATAGAGAATAGAATTTGGGATTTTGGTGACGGAACAACAAGTAATTTAATAAATCCATCTCATACCTACGCAGAAGTAGGTACTTATGATATTTCGTTGACTATAAGCGATGGAGTTAATAACTATACAGAAACCAAAGAAAAATATATAACCGTAACGGCTCCTGTATATGGTCATGACCTAAAACTATACCTTCCACATATTGAAAAAGACTGGCTGACATCTGGTGAAGATTTAGACTTTTATTGTGATGTAAAAAATGTTGGTGAACATGATGAATCAGATTATTTGCTAAAATTTCAGCTTTTAAATGAAAATGGAGAAGTATTAGAAGAAGAAACAGAACAGGGTGTTGAAATACCTGTTGGTCAGCTTTCGTCTGCTAACTCAAACAGAACATTATCGATTGCATCTGGTTATCCAGAAGGATTTTATACATTTAAAATAACCGTCGTATTTCCTGATGATTATGCTCAAGGTGATAACTCTCAAGAATTTTCAGTGTTTATTGGAGATGCTAATCCTTACCTAACTTATAAAATGGCTTCAAATGATATTCAAATTAACACAGGTCAAACTAAAACAATAGCAGGCCATTCTGTTTTGCTCTCCGCACTTGACAAAGAAATGGCCAGAGTTTATTTAGATGGTACTTCCACACCTGTGCACTTAGATAAAAATGAATTTAATTTTTTCGATGCTTTTAGATTAAATCTAATATATAAATCGTACGTTAGTTCATCGGAAGGTTGGTTTAGATATGCCACCCCATCAACAGAAGTTTCTTTTTCTCCCCAAACATTAACAATCGAGGCTGGAAAAACGGGGACATTTAATGTGGTTTCAAACGAAGAAGACCCGACACCCAATATTGCAGTGACAACAGAAGGTGGCTTGGACGCATCAATTTTGCAAAATTGGACTACAAAAGCATATACAAAAGGAACGCCTTATACAAATGTGTATTTTGACATAACAGTTCCTTCTAGTGCAGAGAGAAGATTGTATGACTTCTGGGTAAATATGTCAGCCAATGGAGCATTTTATCAAAAATTGAATATTGAAGTGATTGATCCACAACCTGATTTTAATTATAGTTTAAGCAAAAACTCTATTACAATAGCCCCCAATATGTCAGAACAGCTTTCTTTGGATCTGACCCCGTTAAATGGTTTTAATGAGAATATTGTTTTTTCTTTCATGGATTTACCAACTGGTATTACAATAACACCTTCGGAAAACAATATATCAATTCCGCAAACAATTCAGTTAAAAATTGATATTGATGAAAATTTTAGCGCATTCGATAATTATATTATAGAATTGGACATGGTTTCAGGAACAAAATCGAAAGCTCAAAACTTGTATATTAATGTGATAGATAATTCAAAGAATTTCCTGTCAATAACAGATTTAAAATATATTGATAAAGACTCGAAACACGATTCTTTAGAAATTTTCTACAATTCTCAATTTGAATATGCAGAAACTTCAATAACTACTAATTGGCAATACACTATAAACGGTACGGATTGGATTGATATTTCAACTGACCAAATTTTGAATAATGGGGCTAAAGAAGTGGGTGATAATTCCATTATTTGGAATATACAAGACGCTCCAATTCTTTTTTCAAAAACAGCAAAATTCAGGATGAAAAATAAGAACGGTAGTGATTTTCTGACTTATATGGGATATAATAATTATATTGGAAGTGATTATTTTGATGCTAATCCCGATTATTGCGGCATTGCAATTAAAGATAATGTCATGTATCTTGTTGATAATGATGAATCACCAATGTTAATTAGAAAATGGGATATTAAAACAAATGAATATTTGGGTAGTCATACTATTTCTCAAGTTGCAACAACACATGATGTTCAATTAATAAGTTGTTATAACAGATTTTATATATATAGCTATGGTCTGGATAAAGTCTATTATTATTCTTCAAATTTTACTTATCTAGGATCCCGAAATGTTTCTACTGATATTGATAATATGTTCGAAATGGAAGGAAAACTTTACGGTTTTTACTTTAACGATGTAGCACTATTAAAGGAGTTAAATTCAACCGCAGCAGAAACAGGGAATAATATTTCAGCTACGACACTGTATAATCAAACTGGAAGCTTTTATGATGGTAAAAACTTATGGCTTGGATACAATGATCATTTTTATAAGTATAGTGAGGATTTTTCTTCAATTACTAAATATACTTTTCCACGTGATCTCGTCCATTCGTATTATTATGATGGTATTTTATATGGTACAAATGGCGATTATGAAATTTACAAGATTTCATTTTATGATCCCTTCTCTTTTTATGCGGAATCTTCGGAATTTGAATTAAATAACTCTTATAATCCTATTTGCGATTCAGTAATTGTTATTAGTTCAAAAGAAGATTCTACAATTTCATCTGCTTTAGACTTAGCCGCTTTAGTTTCAGATTTGGATACACCTATTGAAGATTTGAATTTTACTTTAGTCAATATTGATACAAACATCACTGTTGCTTTTAATGCTGATACAACTAACCTAAGTATTAATCCTGCTACTAATTGGTATGGTACAAGTTCTTTCTATATAAGAATTCAAGATGACTATAATACTATTGAGAGTAAAGTAATCATTAATGTATCACCAGTTAACGATGCACCTGTTTTACAGAATATTGATTACTTATTGTGCAATGAGGATGATTCATTGCTTATAAAACTTGATATGATATTATCTGATATTGATAATTCATTTAATACATTAGACTTTGAACTTGGTGTTATTTATGATCTGAATTTTAACTGCTATCTAGACACAACAAATCATGCAGTTATTATTAAGCCTTTTAGTAACTATTTCTGTGATAGTTCGCTTGCCTATATAAAAGTTACTGATAGTTCTGGACTGGAAGCTATTGATACCTTTTATATTGAAGTTAAGGCAATAAATGATGTGCCAACAGATTTTAGTAAACTATCACCTTTTGAAAACCTTTGTCAAAGCCAAGGATATATTTTATTTAATTGGACAAATAGTGAAGATGTCGAAGGGGATAGCATCTTTTATATTTTAAACATAAGTACAAATAAATTCGATACAATATTTTTGACAAATGACACCTTAATAGGTATAGATATATCTCTATTTAACTTGCAAAATGATGAATATTCTGATATTTATTGGGATGTTTTCGCATATGACGGCGAAAACTTCTCATCATCCGGTCCGGTTAAAAAAGTATTGATTTCAAATGGTCAGAAAGAAATATTTTTAAACAGATCTATCTGTCAAGGAGAAAGTATCCAAATAGGAGATTCAGAGTTTAGTGAATCAGGAGCATATACTGTTATATTTGAGAATCAATATGGGTGTGATTCGATAGTATATTTGAATTTATTGGTTAACATTCCAGATGAAATGTACATAAAAAAGAATATTGATCCTGGAGAAAGCGTTCAAATAGGAGATTCAGAATATAGTGAAACGGGGATATATAAAGTTACATTATTGAATCAATATGGATGTGATTCAATTATACATCTGGATTTGATGATCAATTCATCTACCTATTCAGAATATTTATTTGATGAATCAGGTGGTACATCAGTTTTTGATTCCCATGATTCCAACGATGGGACTATTGTAAATAGTGTTTCAAGATTAGATGGTATTAGGGGTGGTGGCCTAGAATTTAATGGATCAAGCTATATCGATTTAGGACATGTCTTTAGTGAGAATATTCGGGATCAATTTACACTAAGTGCATGGGTTTTACCAGCTGATACAGGTGGTTGGCAAAGCATAATAATGCATGGAGGACCTGAAGTTGACACATATGGACTCTATCTAAAACCGGAAAGTAAAGAAATCGGATTTAAGACAAGTGGTACAACAGAAGAATGGTTAGGTACTGATGGCGTGGATGCATTATGGGATGGGAACTGGCATTTGCTTACTGCAGTTTATGATGGAAGCCAGAAGTTAATTTATCTTGATACAAATGTGATTGCAAGCAATAATGTTAGTGGAAAAATCACATCTGGCAATGGATATAACCTGTTAGTTGGAAGTGGATGGTATGAAGACTCTCCTGACATTTTATATAAAGGATCAATGGATGAAACACGGATATATAATTATGCATTATCGAGAATAAACATAGATTCATTATACGATCTTATAAATCTTCAGACAACATATTCAGAATATTTATTTGATGAATCAGATGGTACAACAGTTTTTGATTCCCATGATTCCAACGATGGGACTATCGTAAACAGTGTTTCAAGGTTAGAAGGTATTAGGGGTGGTGGCCTAGAATTTAATGGATCCGGCTATGTTAATTTAGGACATGTCTTTAGTGAGAATATTCGGGATCAGTTTACACTAAGTGCATGGGTTATACCTGCTGATACAGGTGGTTGGCAAAGCATAATAATGCATGGAGGACCTGAAGTTGACACATATGGACTCTATCTAAAACCGGAAAGTAAAGAAATCGGATTTAAGACAAGTGGTACAACAGAAGAATGGTTAGGTACTGATGGCGTGGATGCATTATGGGATGGGAACTGGCATTTGCTTACTGCAGTTTATGATGGAAGCCAGAAGTTAATTTATCTTGATACAAATGTGATTGCAAGCAATAATGTTAGTGGAAAAATCACATCTGGCAATGGATATAACCTGTTAGTTGGAAGTGGTTGGTATGAAGACTCTACTGATCTTTTATATAAAGGATCAATGGATGAAGCAAGGATATATAATTATGCATTAGCAAATACCGTTATAGATGAACTTTATGATTCTACTGAAGCTTACCATTATAGCTTTGAAGCAAAAGCCATGACAGCCGGTGGAAGTGCATCAGTTGATAAAATATTAGCTTATTATGGTGTTGATGTTACCTTTACAATTACAACAGAGGCTGGTTATTCTATAGATTCTGTCATTTATAATGGAGAAAATGTGACTGCAGAATTGTCAGATGGTATATTTATAGTTTTTGCAAATGAATCAGGTAATTTATATGCTTATTTCAAACAAGATATAAATTCAAATCAAGATATTAGTTCTAGTGAAATAATTCAAATATTTCCGAACCCAAATAAGGGACAATTCACAATTACCTGGAATTACAAATATGAATCAGGTTTGCTTTTCAAAATTTATGATATGAAAGGCCAGCTGTTTGATGTTAAGAAAACCGGATCAGAATTACGAGAATTAGAACTTAATTTAATGAACGAGCAGCGAGGTTTGTATCTCATAGAAATTGTGGATATAAACTATAGTAGCTTAGTGCGACGACTAAAAGTTTCTGTATTATAAAGCGAAAAAAACCTCCGAAAATTTCCGGAGGTTTTTTTGACAGTATCCCACAAAGTGTGTAAATGGGATTTGGTTAATATAAATTTAAACGTTCCTCAAATATAATTAAAAACTGATTCAGGATCATGCCCCAATCTCTGATAGGCATAGTCCATTTTTTAGTCACTTCATTAACAGCAAGAAATACAGACTTCATAACCGCTTCATCAGTTGGGAATGAAGTCTTGTTTTTGGTATATTTTCTGATTTTTACCATTAAGATTTTCTATGATATTCGTTGTATAAATGATTTTACGGATCTCCATTGGGAAGTCAAAAAATGCAGTTAGCTCCTCCCAGTTTTTACGCCAGCTTTTAATGGCATATGAGTATTTAGAGTTCCAATTATCTTCCAGCACATCAAGAGCGGCCTCAGCAGCTTCTTTATTGGGAGCAGTATAGATTTCCTTCATATCAGCAGCAAATGCTTTCTTGTCCTTCCAAACTACATATTTTGCACTGTTCCTGATTTGGTGGACAACACAAATTTGCTTGGTTGACTCAGGAAAGACTGTTGCAATGGTTTCTGTAAATCCATTTAGGTTATCTGTGACAGTAACCAGGATATCCCTGACACCACGGGCTTTCATATCTGTCAGGACAGACATCCAAAATGCTGCGGACTCATTCTTGCCAAGCCATAAACCAAGAACTTCTTTACGACCATCCTTACGCAGGCCTATGGCGATATAAATGGTTTTATTAATGACTTTAGAGTTTTCTCTGACCTTGAAAACAATACCATCCATCCAAACAATTAAATAAACTGGTTCCAGTGCCCTGTTTTGCCAGGCAATGATGTCAGCTGTAATGCGTTCAGTAATTCTGGAGATTGTGCTGGAGGATACTTCTATATCATAAACTTCCCTGATTTGTTCCTCAATATCACTGTTTGACATGCCCTTGGCATAAAGTGATATGATGACATTTTCTATCCCATCTACCATGTTTTGGCGCTTACGGATCAACATGGGAGAATAGCTGGAATCCCGATCACGGGGAACTTTTATCTCATGTGTGCCATGATCAGTTTTGATTTTTTTTGTGTTATGTCCATTTCGGGAATTGGGATTATCGGACTTTTGGTATTTGTCGTACCCCAGATGGGCATCAAGTTCGCCTTCTAACAGTTGTTCGACACCTCTTTTTTGAAGCTCATGGAGAAACTCTTTTAACTCATCTCCGGTTTTAAACTGCTTTAAAAAATCACTGTTTAATAAATCTTTTTTATCCATAGTGTGTCCTCTGTTTGTCAAAGTTATCTCCGATTTTTTTAACGAGCCTGATATGGCTCAAAAAAATCAGGATAACTTTTTCTCATTTACACACTTTTCAGGATGCTACCGTTTTTTTTAATTTTGTAGATCTTCAATATTGAAACTTCCTAACATTTCTTTAAATTCAGTAAACTATTTGGAAAACCCAATTAAGAATTATTAGAGAATTTAGATAATATGATTTAAAATGTTGTCAATGTAATTGAAAGTTTTACAACAATGATCGTGTTGTGTTTAGATACATTCTTGTAAGCTAGTAAAAGAGTAATTCACTTATCGTGCAGTCAAATGTAGCTTATCCATTTCCAAACATAATTACTTAATCCTTAGTGATAGATTCTAATAATTCATTACAATACTTTTCATAAATCGCATAATTTGAGAATCCAATCCAATCACAATTAGTTGCTGTATCCAGTGGATATTCAATTCTATTATTCTTAAGGTCAATAAGAATTGCCCCTGCTTCAGTTGCAATTAGGCCGGTACAGATGTCATAAGGATGACAACATAGGCTATTAATATCATTTTGAACAAAAGCTCTTATATCCGCAACAATTCTATAACGTCCAGAAGCAAGAAGATATATTTGACCTCCAGATGAAATATATTCATCGGAGAAAACTTTCGCATCATTTACATTTGATTTAGGGAATATCTTTTTATAAAAGGTTTCATAAGATTTAGCAATCTGTATTTTAGTGCCGGGAAATGGATTTGGAAAACATACAAATCCATCTTTAAGCTGTTCACTGTCGCTAGTTTTAAGTCTCTTTTTTGATGAAACTAAATTAAATGTACTTTTACTGTATATTTCTTCAAATGAACCTTTGTTTCTTATTCCAATTAGAAAAGAGAAACTATCTTGTTTTTTTGTAGGAATTTCTGTCTGAATTGCTACATTGATATTTTTCAGGCTTGTAGAGCTTATTTCGGAAATACCGGTTAATATCCATGCACTTCTTTTATCGTACATAATCTCTCTTGTACCATCTATCGGATCAAAGATTATTTTATAACCCTTTCCATTTCCAGAACGAATTTCTTTTTCTCCTAAACCTTCCATTACTAATGTTATTGAGTAATCTCCTTTTAAATTGGACAGGGTGTCAATTATAATACTTTCAGCTTTAACGTCAATATCATAACTAATATCTCCACCAACTTCTATATCCTCTGAGATTATATTTGGGTTATAATTTGAGTGTACTTTATTGCTAATTTCCTTAACAATCTTAAAATGAATTCCTTTAATGGTTTCTATGACTTGCGCGTCATCTATTTCGTTCATTATCATATACTCTAGGTTTCTATTTCTTGCTCAGACTTTAATGCAAACACTTTCAAAGATAAGAATTATATCCTTGGAATACATTCCAAAATTACCGATTAAAAACTAACATATCACAATACCAACAATCGCCTTTCTAAACAGGACAGTTTATGTCTAATTCCTCATGAAAATTGCAATTCATATTGCATAAAGTACAGATAAACTGACATTTATATGTTGATCAACATTAATGCACAATCTCACTTACAAAAAAAGAAAGGTTTCTTTTTACAAGTTTTAAAATTGTCTCGCAAGCAGCCAATGTATTTGTTTTCAGGTATGATTCAACTTCTTTATCAAAAGGTCTTCCCCATCTGTTTCTATCTGTCATAATTTCACCTTCTTTATTCTTTGTTATTACATTGGGAAATATTTTATGAAATGTATCTTCATCAAATACTGCACAAGTTAAAATTTCACCTTGCAATGAAAGGGCGTCAAATCCAGTTCCAAGATAATACAATTTGAACTTTCCTTCACTCTTTGCATTAATCATAGAAATAAAAGGCTCCTGATTATAATTAAAGGGGACTCCGGATTCTCCATTATATTCCTCCTTGTTTTCAATCTCTTCAGAGAACTCTCTCATTATGTTTTTTGTGATTGAGAAATCATCTTCCCATGAATAAGGAAGATAGCAAGAAGGCTGAAATTCACCTGCTGGGATTACATGAAAAGTACCACTAGCATAGGCTGTTTCAGCTTCACCCCGTAGGTGCATTATCATTCGGACATCGTTATTTTTATTAATTAACAAAGTTAAAGTGTCTATTCCTGTTAAAATGATATAGTCACTTGGTTTTTCTATTTTTTTTATAATCTTTTTATATTTACTAAAAAAAGGTGTTTTATTCTTTTTAAAATCTTTAGATGATTCATAAACTAAAGAAGCCCCAAAATCTATTTTATCAAAGTATTTATATTCCTCGCAAGAAAATATAAGATTCTTTTTGTCTACATCTAATAATCGATATTGCCGTCCAGAGAAAAACGAATTAGGTTTGTCTTTTGACATAATAGCACTAGAGTATTTATCATAACTGCCAAATCTTATTCTGTATTTCCCTAATTTTGGTTCTATGTCTGATGCCATTGAAAGATTAATTTCATCAATATTGACTGGTTCTTTAAGAATGCTGTTGTTTAAAGATAATAATGGTAAATCATCAATTTTAAACTTTTTGCTCAAAAATTTTGATTTAAGCCTGAATCTATATATTCCTAGTCTATTTGAAACTACATTTCTTCTTATTTTTACAAAGTTGTCATCGTAGTCTTCCTTTCTTTGCTTCTTTCTATTGTGAATTATTTGGTAAATAGTCATAGTACTTACAATTAATCCCAAAATTGATATAATGTTTGTTAGTAATGTATTCATAAAAGCTATCATAATTATATACTAATAAAAGGAGTAATTTAATCAGGCTGATAATTTAAACTATATATTTCACTTTGATATGTTTATTGTATAATCCTAATTTAGCAATTTACGACAAAAAGGTGAACTCTTTTATATTTATCATTAGTTGTTTTATCTTAATCAAAGCAAGAAAGTTGTAAGGATAGATAAATTGCAATATTAATGTTTATATTATGCAACAGTGGATAGAGCTCTTCTTTATATTATTTGACCGACAAAAGGTATCAGTCCATTATAATTAGAATAAGAAAAAACCTCCGGCAAACACCGGAGGTTTTTTTAACCTTCAATCCCGAACCCTATCTCACATTTCTTTTATTCTCAGTAAAATGCAGTTGATAATTTATTTATGGTCCCGAATTGGCCCCATTTTTTACTAAATTGCATTTTTTAAGAATTTATTTAAGAAATAAAATATAACACCTAAAAATAGATCACATGGGAAATTTAATAAAAATGTTGACTGAAATACGATATGGAGATCTTGGTCCAGCTTCCCTAAAAAATGAATATGACAATTTATTAGCAATTAAAAACGACCCAAGAGCATATAATGCAATTTATATTTTTGAATTTAATGATATTGAAAATTTTAATGAAGATGAATTTAATGGTTCATTTACTCTTAGTTATTCATGGAATGATACCTTTAAAACTTATTACGATGAATTTTTAAATGGCAATAAAAATCTACCGATTAAATTAGATTTGTTTAGTCAAATCGCAAGAATATATTATTTACGCAATGAAAGGGAAGAAGGACGTTTGATAGCACATGAAGATAAGTCATATTATATTTTTAAAGATAAATTTGACTCTGATGTAACAATCTTAAAAATGTATATTCGGGTAATTCATTCGAAAATACAGGAGGCGGATTCTGTTTTCAAAGAACATAGATATAATATTATTTATGACGATTTGGAAAAATGTGCTATTGACTTGATCGCTACAGGTGATAAGAATGAATTAATAAGAGGTTATTCTGAATTAATAATTGCAGAAAAAGAATTCAATCAAGATGCAATTGATTATCCTGAACACGCTATGATTTATAATTTACTTAGTATTAAAGTAGATTATTTAATTCACATTCTAAAAAGAAAGATCGACGAATTAGGAATTACAAGTTTGGAAAACAAGATAAGGTGGAAAGGTAGTTTATCCGATTTTGTCAATAGCTTTCTCCCTATAATTGATAATAAATTTATAAATGTGAAAGACTATAAATCAAGAAAAGAATTATTAGAAGATCTTTATAGCAAGTTTTATATTGAAAATGAGAAAAAACCAGAGGAAGTGAAGTTTTCTGGTTTCAAAAATGCTTTTGATGAAAAATTTAGAAATAATCCTAAACTTAGATAGTCTTCTTGGTATATATATATTTATACCTTGTATATCAGTTAATTATGTAACTAATTCTAACTAATTAGTATTAGAAATATTTCCCTGTACTTAGTTTTACCTTCGAATTCATTATTCAGCGCTGATTTGAATTCATCAGTATTAATCATAAAAATTAAAACTATGGATTTTAAATTAATCGAGGAGAAGGACCTTAACAAAATCATCGGTAAAATAGACCAGCTGCAGTCAACCATTGATAGCATGGGACAGAAGAACGTAAACCCTCTTACTGATAAATGGTTGGATAACCAGGAAGTATGTGAACTCTTACATATGAGTAGAAGAAAATTGCAGGATATGCGGGATAAATCTGAAATTCAGTTCTCAAAAATTGGAGGTAAGATTTATTACAAAGCCTCTGATGTTGAAAACCTTTTAAATCAGAACTATCATGGGTAAAGTTGTCAAGATGCCAACAGGAGAAATAAATCTTACTGATTTAAAAAGGGACATAGCAAAGTATACTGGTGATGAAAGTGAAAATAAGATTTTAGATATTAGAAAGGCAAAAGAATGGATGGACCATGCCTCTAAACAACCGATACCCAAACAGCTTTTAGGCTGTTTGTGGTATCAGAGTGAACTGGCTATTCTTTTTGCCGATACTAATCTTGGAAAATCTGTTTTCGCAGTACAAATGGCTGATTCTTTGACTAAGGGGAAAGCATTTATACCTTTTATGGAGAAATGCGAAAAATTTAAGGTTCTGTACTGCGATTTTGAAATGAGTAGCAAACAATTTGAAAACAGGTACAGTTACGATTATACTAATCATTATGAGTTTAATGAAAATTTTTTCCGCGCAGAACTCAATCTCGATGAATTTCTTTTAAATAGTGAGTTGCCTTTAGAAGAAGAGATCAGTAAAACAATAATTCAACAGATTGTTTCTAACCATATTGATATTGTTATTATTGACAACCTTACATACATAACCAGAGAGATCGAGAAATCAAAGAATATTCAGCCTATTATGCAAAAACTAAAATGGATAAATAAAGAATATGGAGTATCTATTATGGTCTTAGCTCATACTCCAAAAAGGGATGATAGTAAGCCGTTGACCAGTAATGACATTAATGGCTCGAAATTTTTAAGCAATTTCTCAGACAGTATTATTGGTGTCGGAAAGAGTTGCCAGGATGAATACTTCAGATACGTTAAACAGATAAAATCCCGTAATTCTGAGTATCAATTTGGTTCTGATAATGTTGCAGTGTTCATCATTGACAAAGAATACAACTTCCTTGAGTTTATTTTCCAAAATATTGATTCAGAATCTAACCACTTGAAAATACCTTCTGAGGATGACAAGGTTGAGATGGAGAATCAGATTTTGTTTTTAGCAAAAGAACATCCTGAGTGGTCTAATCAGAAAATAGCTGATGAGGTTGGTACCAACAGGATGAGAGTTAAGAGAGTTAAGGATAGAAATTTTAAAAAGTAACAACCGTAACAGCCGTAACATAATTTTAAGTGTTACGGCTGTTACATCCGTGACATTTAGTTATGTTTAAATACTCACTTGATAAATCATCAAAGAAGTTTGAATGTCCCTCATGCCTGAAGACGCGTTTTGTTCGCTATAGGAATAATGATACAGGGCAATATTTACCCAGTGAATATGGACGGTGTGACAGGGAGATAGAATGTGGATACCAAAATCATCCACAATCCGATTATATATCCGTATGTACAAAAACTAAATCCAAATCCAAACCTCTTTTTTATATAGACGACGAGACTTTTAAAAGATCACTATCCTCTTATAATCAAAATAACCTGGTCATTTTCCTAAATAAAATATTTTCTGCCAAAGATGTAAATAAGCTGATTGAATTGTATCAGTTAGGAACGTCAAAAAAATGGCCCGGAGCAACCATTTATTGGCAAATTAACGCACAAGGTATAGTTGGACAGGGCAAAATACTTTTACATGATCCTATGACCGGAAAACGTGTCAAAGATCCATTCCCTCATATATCCTCAGTTCATTCAGAACTCGGTAAAAAAGACCAGAAACCTGAGCTACATTTTTTTGGCGAACATTTGCTACGAATATTCCCTGAAAAACCGGTTTCAATAGTGGAAAGCGAAAAAACGGCTATCATGATGGCTGGAACGGTAAATACCTGCATGTGGGTAGCCACAGGGGGAATTTCAAACCTTAATACAAAACGCATGCTGCCATTTAAGGGTAGAAAAATTATTTTATATCCGGATCTTGGTGCATTTGAAAAGTGGAGATATAAGAAAGAACAACTAAAAAAAATTGGATATGACATCACGATTTCAGATTTGCTTGAGAAAAATGCAACTATTCATGATAAACAAAATGGATTTGATTTAGCAGATTACATTATTAAATTTAGAATTACCAAAAATAAAATCGATACAGACGTAAATGAAATGATTAATATTAATCCTATTCTGAGTAATCTGATACAGAAATTTGATTTGGTTCAAGATTAGGCTTCTTTCTTATCCCATCCGGTAATAACATCATAACTGATATTTTGATTAAAAATACACGGTTTCTATAATATTGTTAGTATTAATGTAGTTAATGTGTTCATATACATTAAATTATTAATTGTTAATTATCCAATCATTATTCAATCATTAACCATTAATGAATACATAATAAGTGGTTAATTAATCAATCATTATTCCTTAATAAATTAATAATAATGTGGTATTAATTACAAAATGAATAATCATATTAAAAGGTTAATGTTATTCAAGACTATAGAATTTTAAACCGCTTTATTTCATATTTAAAAGTTTTAATGCATTTGTCTACTTGCGAAAACATTTGTCATTAAACTGAAATAATATTTTTTGTAATCATTAATAATATATTGAAAAACTGTAACCATTAGAAATATTCTGAATCTATCTGTCATTTTTTGACGAATACAGTTATATTCTGAAAACTCCTGCAATTTTTTTATGAATTCTGAATTATTCCGAAAACATATTAAGTATAGTTGTAAACTCTGAAATAAATTGACACTGTCTTTGTAGAACTTTTTAATAGTTATGAAAAAGGTATTCGATTTATATTTATAACAGAAACAGCATACAAACAAATTCTTTGCCACATACAACCTGTATATATAATTTTCGTTTATGACCATTTTAGGGACACTGTCTAAATTTTTTTGATTCAATCCGTATACGTTCGTAATACAGTTGTATACGTATGTATTACGGTATACGCTTAAAATATACGGTTATAGTACACTTGTAATACGGTATTCGCAGAAATGTATACGCATGTATTACGGTATACAGTAAAAAATATACGCCTGTAGTACATTGGTAATACGCCCGTATTCTGGTATTCAGTAAAACGGATACCCTCGTATTATGGTATTTATTAAAATATACGGCCATATTCTTAAAAAGTTTTTTAAATGATGGAAATCAGGGCAAAACGTATTCGCTCTTACTACGCTCTTACTACGCTTTGACTACGCCTTTACTACGGTATTCCCGATTTTGACTACGGTCTTACTACGCCTTGACTACGGCTTTACTACGTTGGTACTACGAAATACGCGAAAAATATACGCCGGTACTACGCTCGTACTACGCTCGTATTCCAGTATACGCTAAATATACGTTTCTGTATTACGGTGGTATTCCAGTATTCGGGTTTTGTACTATGCCTGTAGTACGCCAATATACTGTATTCGGCTAAAATATACTTCGGTAGTACGCCCATATTAAGAAAAACGGCAAAACGGATACACGAGTAATACGGTAATCATGTTAACGTATCTCACAGTATTCGCATACAAAAACTTTACTGTATATGGCATATACAAATGACAATCAGGTTCAATTTTTATTATCTTTGGTAGTCCTGTTTTTATTGAAGGACCCTGACTTAATATAATTGATGTATAAATTTCTCAATAATTAATGGCTAAGAAAAACGGAAACGGTAAGCAGAAGAGTATGGAAGAAGTCCTGTGGGACTCTGCGAACAAATTAAGGGGAACAGTAGAATCGTCGGAATATAAGCATGTGGTGCTAAGCTTGATTTTTCTGAAGTTTGCCAGCGATAAGTTTGAAGAACGTCGTGCTGAACTTATAAAAGAGGGGAAGGAAAAGTACCTGGATATGACGGAATTCTACACCATGAAAAATGTATTTTTTCTTCCCGAACTATCCCGATGGAGTTATATCATCAAACATGCCAAGCAGGATGACATTGCCCTGAAAATTGACACAGCCTTGCATACGGTTGAGAAGAATAATTCGTCCTTAAAAGGTGCCTTACCCGATAACTATTTTTCCAGGTTAAACATGGATGTGAGCAAACTGGCTGCTTTGCTCGATACAATAAATGATATTCACACTTTAAAAGATAAGGAACAGGATATTGTCGGTCGGGTTTATGAATATTTTCTTTCAAAATTTGCATTGGCTGAAGGGAAAGGCAAAGGAGAATTCTATACACCTAAAACTATTGTAAATCTGATTGCTGAAATGATTGAGCCGTACAAAGGGATTATTTATGATCCCGCCTGTGGCTCCGGTGGTATGTTTGTGCAATCCATAAAATTTATAGAAAGCCATCACGGCAATAAACGGGAGATTTCTATATACGGACAGGAATACACCGCTACGACCTATAAACTGGCTAAGATGAATCTTGCCATCCGGGGAATTAATGCCAATCTTGGAGCTGTTCCTGCCGATACCTTTGCAAAGGATCAGCATCCGGACCTTAAGGCAGATTATATTATGGCTAATCCTCCCTTTAATCAAAAAGACTGGAGGGCAGCTAATGAATTAATTGATGATCCAAGATGGAGCGGTTATGAAGTTCCCCCAGCCGGAAATGCAAATTACGGATGGATTCTGAATATGGTCTCAAAATTATCTCAAAACGGAGTTGCAGGCTTTATTTTGGCAAATGGTTCATTAAGTAGTGGTGGTGACGAATATAAAATCAGAAAAAAGTTGATTGAAAACAAACTCGTTGAAGCTATACTGGTTTTACCACAAAATATGTTTTATACCACCAATATCAGTGTAACACTCTGGATTCTTAATAACAACAAGAAAGCACATATTGTAAATTTCCCAGATTTAGAAAGGCATTACAGGGAACGGGAAGATGAAGTATTATTTATGGATCTGAGAGAAATCGGAGAGCCGTTTGAAAAAAAATATATTCAATTCAGCTCGGATCATATTAAACAGGTTGCAAAAACCTATCATTCATGGCAGCAGGAAGACTCTGATTACGAGGATAAACCTGAATATTGCTATTCTGCCAACATTGAAGAAATAAGATCAAAGGATTATTCTTTAGTGCCAAGCAAATACATTGAGTTTGTAAACAGGGATGAGAACATTGATTTTGATGATAAAATGAAATCCTTGCAAAGTGAATTTAAAGAATTGCTGAAAAAAGAAGAGGAATCAAAAATTGAACTGTTGAAAGTATTTAAAGATTTAGGTTATGAGATTAATTTAGATTAAATGGCCGAACCTGATGATAAAAATAGGATTGTTGATTTGTTAAAAACAAAGATAAATATCCATGGACTAAGATTACCAAGGGATCTTGAGTTTTCGTTAGTTGGTGGAAACCTGGTAATAAAACTTGGTTCTTTTAAAACTAAAGAAGGAACGCAGTATTGCTGTCTGGGAAATATGCAAACAGACAGAGCCGCATTTGAAGGATGGAGTATATGCTTAAAGCTTCATCTTGAAGATAAAATAGATAAGGTCTTTTTGAAATGGGATCGTCCGGCAAACATAACCCAAAATCAACAACAACATTATAACAGGTTTTTATACAGGGTCATTAAATTTAGTGCTCTTTTTAAATGGTTCCATGTTGAGAACCATTATGAAGCAGAAATAAAGAATTTTAAGGAACAACTTAGTAAGTTAATTATTAATGTCCCACTAAGTCAGTCTGGTTTTACAACAGATAAAAGTTCAAATGAGGCTAAAATTGAGTATGCTAATCAAAATAGGGATTGTATAAAACAAAAGTTTAACCTCAGTGTGGTTGATCATCAGTTGCCAGTTGGGGTAAAAAGGGATGGAAATAACTTCTTTACCGGTAGAAGCAGTGCGATTGATATCTGGGGTATAAACAAAAATAATGACCTTTTTATTTTTGAATTAAAATACAAGAATAAGAAAATCGGGATCATAACTGAATTATTGTTTTACACCGAAGTAATGCATGATGTTTTTATTTTAAATAATATTGGGATACCTGGTAAAATAAGAGAATTCAGAAGTGCTGATAAACTATACGAAGATCCGGCAAAGAAGATCCAAAGAATAGAAGGTTATTTCTTGGTTGACGAAATACATCCCCTTTTTAATAAAGATTGTTTGAAGTTACTTAATGAAAATGAAGCAGGAATAAAGTTTGAAATGCGGTATTATTCCCTACAAAATAATGAGTTATTATTCAAAGACATATATTAAGACTGACTACCAGTTGCATCAAAGCGAAGTTCAAACTAACTTTAGAAAAAGAGTTGGTTTAAAAGGGAATAAACATCTTCTCTTAAATGGAACTGATAACTTTTATGTTGGTATTGTTGAAAACGTTTGTCATTACTTTGATCTGAATAATATTGAATGGTGGAAATATAAAGAAGATGCTGTTGGACCCACTGATCATATGGTATCTTCACAAGTTCAGTGTTTGAATTATTTATTTGCATTACGCGAAGATTATGATGCTGTTTTAAAGTTGGTACAGATTTTTGATCCCAAAATAAAGAAGATCGTTCCCAGCAATATTGATAAGGAACCAGGTTTTATTTCATTTGAATATACTTATAAAAATGAGAAACTTTTAAATGAAAATGACAAAGGTTCCAAAAGAGGTAAGTTCTGTACTTCAATTGATGCCTTTGTAATTGCTCAACGAATGGATAAAAAAGTGCTTATCCCAATCGAATGGAAATATTCTGAGAGTTATTTGGATGGGGTAAATAAAGCATTGGAATATAGAAAGGGAAAGACGAGACAAAAACGTTACAATCATTTAATTACAGTATCAGATCAATTAAAAACATTTTCAAACCTTGCTGATTCGGTATATTACTATGAACCCTTTTATGAACTAATGCGGCAAACGCTTTTAGTGGAACAGATGATTAGGGAGGGGCTTGCGGATGAATACATGCATGTACTTGTTGTGTACCCGGAAAATGAAGATTTACTTGAAAATGTATATTCTTTCAGTCAGAGTAACCTCGAAACAACCTGGAGATCTTGTTTGGCAGATCAGAACAAATTTAAGGTAGTGGATAAGAATAATATATTGAATTTATTATCCTTATTGCCAGCTTATTCAGAATTATATAATTATTTGAAACTACGTTATTAATATATGAGATCAAACTATAAACAAATAGGTGATTATATAAAGCTTGTAAAAGAAAGGAATTCAGATTTAAAAGCAACTGAGCTTCTTGGTATTAACATAGATAAGTATTTTATGCCTTCGGTTGCAAATGTCGTAGGAACGGATTTATCCCGTTATAAAGTTGTTAAGCAAGGACAGTTTGCCTGTAATCGTATGCATGTTGGTAGGGATTACAGAATTCCAGTTGCCTTATCCGACAATATTAAACCATTTATGGTTTCACCTGCGTATGATGTATTTGAAATTGTAAATACTTCTGTTCTTGCTCCTGAATATCTGATGATGTGGTTTTCCCGTAAGGAATTTGATCGTAATGCATGGTTTTATACGGATGCAGATGTTCGGGGTGGCCTTTCCTGGGATGCATTTTGTAATTTGCAATTACCAATCCCCTCCATCGAAAAACAACGCCAAATAGTTGCAGAATACAATACCGTTAAAAACAGAATTGAACTAAATAACCAGCTTATCCAAAAACTGGAAGAAACGGCACAGGCTATTTATAAGCAGTGGTTTGTGGATGAAATTAATATGGAGAATTTGCCAGTAGATTGGAACATTGGAAAATTACCTGATTTACTAGAAGTAAAATATGGAAAGGCTTATTCACATCTAGAAGAAGGGAATATCCCACTTTATGGTTCAGGTGGTTTAATGGGAAAAGTCAGTAAAGCACTTTACACAAAACCAAGCGTTCTAATACCAAGAAAAGGAACACTAAGTAATGTAATGTTTGTCAATCAACCTTTCTGGTGTGTGGATACAATGTTCTATTCAATTTTTAAAAATGAATCAAATGGATATTATGCATTTTTTATTCTTAAACAACTTGATTTTGACGCATTAAATCAAGGTTCAGCAGTTCCAAGTATGACAACGGCTTTCCTAAAAGACATTGATGTTATTTTGCCAAGGCAGAATATTTTAAACGACTTTAATAATACAATAATGAAATTATTTGAACACAGGGAAAATCTTGAGAAAGAAAACCAAAAGTTATCAGAATTAATAGTATTACTTCTTTCAAAACTTGCAACTATAAAAAATTAAAAGATATGTTCATAAAAGAATTATCTGCCAGATATTTTAAAAGCATTGGAAATAACTTAATGCCGTTAAGATTTGGAATCCCGAATGGGAATCTCGGTAGTGGGCTGAATATTTTAATTGGCGAGAATAATACTGGAAAATCTACTATTTTCGAAGCATTTGATTTCTTAAGGAATAAAACGACAAAGCCAAGAACGAGTATTGTAAATAAATTGTATCCAGATGAAGATGCAAGTGTTGAAATAGTTTTCAGTGGCGATATTGACGGTGTGATAGAACAATTTTCGCCGGATAATAAAAAAGCTGCGTTTAGAAATCGAGTATATCAAATTGATAACATTGAACATTTGAAACTAATGAGATCTACAGCAGATAAAAATCCGATTTATATTTGGAACACAGATGCAGGAATTTATGATAATGTTGCGGGAATAGATGCTCCTATCAAGAGTATGTTTGAAACAAACTTTGTTTGGGCCGACACTAATCCAAACGAAGAAGCAAAATTCGGTTCAAGTACTATTACCGGAAATTTAATAGGTGAAATTTTAAATTCATTTACTGAGCATCCGGAATACCAAACCTTTTTAGAACAGTATGATACAACTTTCAATAATGATACATCTAATTTGAAACAACAACTTCGAGATATTGAACAAAGAACACAGAGTATTTTTCAGGATCAGTTTGGAAATGGAAATATTCGATTCCAATTTGAACCGGTTGCTCCTACAAGTTTCTTTAAGAATGTAAAGGTTTATATTGATGATGGTACAGTAACATCTATGGATGAAAAAGGGAGCGGCATGCAGAGAGCCGTTGCACTGGCAATGTTACAAGTTTATGCAGAAATCCTAAGAAATCAAACAAATACGGGGCTTGAGAAACCTTTGTTTCTTTTTATAGATGAACCGGAAATCTGCCTTCACCCCAAAGCACAAGAAAAATTGTTTAATGCTTTTCTTGAGCTATCAAGAAATAATCAAATATTTCTAGCAACACACTCACCATATTTTTTATCCAGTGAATTTGTTAGAAATATGAATATATTCATTTGTAGGTTGGGCACCAATGGTCCACAAATTTTTAATATTTCAACACCGGGATTTTTCCCATGGAGTCCAACCTGGGGTGAACTAAATTACCTGGCCTATGATATGCCAACAGTGGAACTTCACAATGAGTTGTATGGAAGGCTTCAAGAATTATCTAGTAATTGGAGTATCTCAGATTTTGATGATTATTTGGAAAGTCAAGGTATACTTAAAAATAAAGCATGGACTAGGGAAAATAGAGGTGTCGCAGGTACAACATCGAATGTAACTTTAATGACTTTTATCCGAAATAAAATTCATCATCCGGAGAATACAACAATGTTACCATTAAATTATTCATCCGAAGAGTTGAAAAATTCTATTGATTCGATGATTTCAATTTTAAACAGTTACACATAACAAACTATTGCTGATAAAGTGAAACTAAAATATGGAAAAATCAAAAATAATTGAATCGCTAAAGTCTTATTTTGAGAGTGATTTTACAGATTTTGCTGTTATGGTCACGGGAGAATGGGGAATTGGGAAAACACACTTTCTCACTCAGGAGCTTTTCCCTAAACTTAAGCTACTAAAACTGAGGCCTATTTATATTAGTTTAATTGGCCTTAATAATGATTTACAATTAGAGAAGTTAATATTTCAAAAAATAAATCCTTTCTATAGTTCCTACAATAGGTCAGCAATTGCGAAGGAAGCAGATTATATAGAATCAATAGTTAATAATACGAAAAGGCCTGATATTAATATCCCCGAGAATTTAGTACTTTGTTTTGATGATTTAGAAAGAATTAAGCCAGAATTTTTAGAGTCAGCAATGGGCTTTATAAATGTATTTTTAGAACATTATAAAACAAAATGTCTCTTCATTTGCAATGAGAAAGTTTTAGAAAAAAATGATAATTTTTCTTCTTATAAGATTGTTAAAGAGAAGTATATTAGATTTACTTATTCATTTAGTCCAGTGTTAGGGGAGGTTTTAAAAGATAAATTGCCAGAAATAAATTCAGCACATCTTAGTTATTTTGATGAAACAATTATTGTCGAAATGTTTAAGAGAGGTAATACTTATAATTTGAGAACTTTATTCTTTATAATATCAATTTATGAGCAATGTCTTAACGTTCTAGATAAAGATCCTAGTTTTAATTCATATCAGGACAGAATTATTAGTTTAATACTTACTTATTGTTGTTTTTATACAATTGAAATAAAAAAAGGAACTCCTCATGAATTACTTGATAAAATCACAATTGCCCTAAATAAAGACATATTGTTTAATTGGATGAATGATAAAGAGATTATTGAATCTATTGATGAAGATTTGGAACAAGAGGATAAAAAAGCTTCAGGTGATTTTTCTGATAAGTTGGAAAGCATCCAGCAGAGCTATTTTTATGACGATTACATTCAATTTGAACGTTTTCTAAGTATTGCTGGATTAATTAAAAGTGGTTATCTAGATACCATAATGCTAAAAAATGAAGTTTATAGTTTGATCAAAGCTTTGAAAAAGAAAGAAAAACGTAACAATGAAAGTCGAATAGTGAGTTTACTTGAGAATGTGTTTGATTTGTCTGATTCAGAGCTCAATCAAAAAATAGAAATAATAACTGAAGAAGTAAAAAAAGGAACGTTTAACTTAACTACATATTTAAGACTTTATCAAAGACTAATTTGGCTTGAATCACTCAGAATTAAAGATATAAGAGTTAATGAAGAAGTTACTCTAAAATTTAAAGAAGGGGTAAAGAAAGCATCTAAAAGTGGGGAGTTGGATTATATTGAAAACCTTCATTTTCAAATTCAATGGAGCAAGGAAGATAAAAGTGAATATGCTAAAAGATATAATCAGTTTGCAGATTATGTTAGTAAAATAAATGAGAGTTTAAATGAAGCAAAAGAATTTAAAGATTTATATACTGCAATTGTTCAAAACAATCATGATGAAATATTTAACCTACTCAATAAAGAATCGGATATAAGATTAATAAAAAAAAATGCAAAGGAAATCTATGACATTTTAATTCATGCAAATGCAGCTACAACTAATAATTTTCTTAACGCAATTGAAAAAAGAT
Organism: Quyinboa sediminis; assembly: GCF_042219855.1. Lineage (NCBI taxonomy): Bacteria > Pseudomonadati > Bacteroidota > Bacteroidia > Bacteroidales > Quyinboaceae > Quyinboa > Quyinboa sediminis. The sequence goes on from NZ_JBHJHP010000001.1 coordinate 466,191, forward strand.
ATGCTGATGATGGTAGTATTATTTCTCAATTGCTAAGCCTGGAAAAAGATTTTATTAATTCTTTATACGAATTATTAATAAGTGATAACAACCTAAATCTTGAAACTGAAAAGCCGTTGAGTAAGGTACCATTAATGTTTTTAAAAAACCATTTGCGCATATTAATGAAATCCCCCTTCCCTGACGATAAAATCAATCAGAATGAAGAATAAGATAAATATTTGGTTAATTATATTGCCTACTATACTTTTTGTATTATTGGTGTCTACGGCTCTCATCATTATTTGGACATGGGAAAATCCTTTAAATATAAATGCACAAATTGAGTATGATGCATTCGGTACATATGGTGCTTTCTTTGGAGGTGTTATTGGTACATTGTTTGCAATTGCAGGGGTTATTTTTGTTTATTTCACATATAAAAATCAAGTTGATTTTCACGAGAAAGAACAAATTGAAAGTAGATTTTTTGAGTTAATAAAACTACACGATAAAAATGTTGAAGAGCTTAAAAATATCGATAAGGACATATTTAATTTTTATATCAAAAACATCAAAAACTTTGTAAAGATCGTTGATGAATACAACATAAGTGAATCTAAAAATTGGGATGGTAAGACAAAAGTTAAGTTAGGTTATTTGTATTTTTTTTATGGTTCATCGGAATATACGGCAGAGAGATTGACAGGAATTTCCGTTGAAGTCGATGAAATTACGCAACTCAATTTATATATAAAAGCTTTAGGAATAGAATTTAACGGGGCATTTGGAAATTTTGGAAAATATTTTAGACAATTATTTCAAATTGTTACATACATTGATAACAAATCAATATTGAAATATAAAGAGAAAGAACAATATATTAAGTCAATAAGAGTCAGATTAAATATTGAAGAGCAATATTTGTTATTTTTAAACTCATTAGTATCAATGGGTTTGGATTGGGAGAAAGGCAAGGATAAACAGAATAAGCAATTAATTACAAAATATAATTTATTAAAAAATATACCTAAAGAATATATTCAAATTGATGGTGCTGATTTCAAAACTGAATATCCAAACATTCATTATGAATTTATGGGTGATAAAAAATCAGAAGAAAGAAAAAGGTTAGAAAGTTTATACTTTTAATTGACATTTAGTGAATAATGAAATTTGACGAAATAAAATTAAAATAATATATTTTGGGGAATATCAGAAGGTGTAACTTCGGTTACGAAGTTACACCTTCTATCGTAAAAATCAAAATGTCCAGTTTTTAGTAGAAAAAACTGGACAAAATCTGTATATTTGAATAAAGGTTAAAATGCATGAAAGTATCTGATTATATACTATTTAAGATTGATCGTTTCCCGAAAGGATATGTGTTCACCTATAATGATTTTATAACAGAGGTGAATAAAAAAGAAGCTATAATTAAAGCACTAAATCGATTGGTTAAAAGCGGAAAAATAGATAAGTTATCAAAAGGGAAGTATTATAAACCGGAGAGTACTCCTTTTGGTGATTTATTGCCGGATAAGAAACAAGTTGTAAAAGATTTACTTGAAGACAATGGTAAAGTAATAGGCTATTTAACAGGTTACAGTATATATAATAATTTTGGATTAACAACACAGGTTAGCAATGCTATCCAGATCGGAAGCAATCAAATAAGGTCAACTTTTAAAAGGGAACGGTATACAATTTCATTTATTAAGCAAAAAAACACAATAACCAAAGAGAATATTACCAAACTTCAGTTATTGGATGTCATAAAACTTATAAAAAAAATACCTGATACAAGCATAGAAAAATCTTGTAAACGTATTCTTAGCTTGTTACGCAAGCATTCTGAAAATGATATCAACTCTCTGGTAAGATTAGCATTAAAGTATCCTCCATCTACGCGCTCACTATTGGGGGCAATGCTGGATGAACTTGATTTGGATAATGTTGCTATGCCATTAAAGAAGTCTCTTAATCCAATAACTAAATATCAGTTTCCTGGTACAGCAAAAGTATTGTCCTCAACAGAAAAATGGAACATACGATGAAATTACATGAAGATAAAAAATTATTCCGGCAGGCCATTCAGGCAACAGCTGATAAAATGGGAATACAGGCGATCTATGTGGAAAAAGATTACTGGGTAACATACGCATTATACACAATTTTTAATAGTGAATTAAGTGATGATGTTGTTTTTAAAGGAGGAACAGCACTATCTAAATGTTATAATCTGATAGAAAGATTTTCTGAAGATATTGATCTGGTTGTACTTCGGAGTGAAGGTGAAAGTGATAGTAAAATGAGAACTAAATTAAAAACTATTAGTAAATCAATTGAATCTGTTTTGCCTGAAGTGGACATACCTGAAGTAACTAATAAAAAGGGGATGAACCGAAAGACAGCTCATGCTTATGAACAAGTATTTAAAGGAGACTTCGGTCAGATTAGAGATGTAATTATTTTAGAATCTTCCTGGTTGGGGTATTATGAGCCTTCAAACACAAAACAAATTATATCTTTTGTAGGAAATATGATGCTAAGTAACGGTCAGGAGGATTTGGCAAAGGAAAATGAATTAATGCCTTTTGAAATAAGAGTACTAGATCCCATAAGGACGATATGTGAAAAAATAATGAGCCTGGTCCGTTTTTCCTACGGTGAACATCCCATTGATGATTTGAAAAGTAAAATCAGACATATTTATGACCTGCACAAACTATTGCAGCAAAAAGAACTTTTAGAATTCTTCAAATCGTCTGAATTTGAAAAAATGCTATTGAAAGTGGCAAATGATGATGTGGCCAGTTACAAGAACAATAATGAATGGTTACAATATCATCCTAATACTTCTTTGTTATTCGAAAAACTGGATGAGATATTGAAAGAGTTAGAGCCGGTTTTTAAAGGCGACTTTAAAATGCTTGTTTATGGGGAGCTACCAGAATTTAGTGACGTAGCTAAAACGTTGCAATTGATTAGAGAACGAATGGGAAAAATTGATTGGACAATTGAAATATAATATGAAATTTACCGAAGCTAAACTTGAAGACACATTTATTGACCTGTTTCAGGAGCAGAAATTTAATTATCAACCTGGAGCAGATTGGGTAGGAAAAGAAAGTAAGGTAAGTTATGGTAAGGTTGAAAGTACTGATGTCCTCATTGAAAAAGATTTGATAGCATATTTAAAGGATCAGTATTCAAAAGAAGGTTTAACGGATAATGAAATAAGTTCAATCATTCTCGGCCTAAAGAAGAAACCATCCTCAGATTTATATCAAAGCAATAAATCCATTCTGAAAATGGTTTCGGATGGTTTTGTTTTAAAGCGGGAAGACCGATCTAAAAAGGATCTGTTCATTCAACTGATTGATTACAGTGCTTCAAACAATAACCTTTATAAAATAGTCAACCAGTTAGAAATTACCGGATACGAAAAACGCATTCCCGATTTAATTGTCTATATCAACGGACTTCCATTGGTTGTGTATGAATTTAAATCGGCTATCAGAGAGGAAGCAACCATTCATGATGCGTTTATACAACTAACCGTTCGCTATAAACGGGATATTCCGGAGTTGTTTAAGTACAATGCATTTTGTGTCATCAGTGATGGTGTGAATAATAAAGTGGGGTCACTTTTTGCACCCTATGAATATTTTTATGCCTGGCGAAAAATTACCGGTGACGAAATTGACGTTGATGGAATAGATTCCATGTTTTCCCTGATTCAGGGTTTGTTTAATCGTGACCGGTTACGTGATGTCATTCAGAATTTTATTTACTTCCCGGATAATTCAGCAAAAGAAGAAAAAATAGTCTGTCGCTACCCACAGTACTATGCTGCCAGAAAACTGTACAACAATATTCTGCTGCACATGCGTAATTCTAATGCAGAATTGTCTACCAAAGATTTAGTGAAGGCTGACGGGAAAGGTGGAACCTATTTCGGCGCAACCGGATGTGGTAAAAGTTTCACCATGCTTTTCCTGTCCCGCTTATTAATGAAAAGTGTTGCATTGGAAAGTCCGACGATTGTTTTAATTACAGATCGAACCGATTTGGATGACCAGCTTTCAACGCAGTTTACAGAGGCCAAAGGATATATTGGAGACAACAATATTATTAGTGTTGAAAGCAGGGAACATTTAAGAGAGCTGGTTCAAAACAGAACCAGTGGTGGTGTATTTCTGACGACCATTCATAAGTTTACCGAAGATACCGAGTTGCTCACGGACAGAACCAATGTAATCTGTATTTCAGATGAAGCCCACAGAAGCCAGGTAAACCTGGAGCAAAAGGTGAGGGTAACAACTTCAGGGGTTAAAAAGACCTACGGCTTTGCCAAATATTTGCACGATTCATTACCCAATGCGACATATGTTGGCTTTACAGGCACGCCTATTGATGCCACTTTGGATGTATTCGGTGAAATTGTTGATTCCTATACCATGACTGAATCTGTAAAGGATGAGATCACCGTTAAAATAGTGTATGAGGGAAGGGCAGCAAAAGTTATACTTGATAATACAAAGCTGGAAGAAATAGAAAATTATTACAACCAGTGCGCAGATGAAGGAACCAATGAGTATCAGATAGAGGAAAGCAAAAAAGCCACAGCAAATATGAATGTCATAATCGGAGATCCGGATCGTTTGCAGGCAGTGGCAGAAGATTTGGTAAAACATTATGAAAATCGCGTAGCAGAAGGTTCTACCGTCAAAGGGAAGGCCATGATCGTTTGCAGCAACAGGCAGATTGCATACAAACTTTACAAGAATATTGTGGATCTTAAACCTGAATGGAAAAAGAAAAGGGTTTGTGAACCGGGAAGTATATTGTCAGAAATTGAGAAAAAGAAGATAAAACCCATGGAGATGATCAAAATGATTATGACCAGGGGAAAGGATGATCCGGAGGATCTTTATAAAATGCTGGGGTCAAAGGATTACCGAAAAGAGCTGGACAGACAGTTTAAAAATGCAAAATCAAACTTCAAGATAGCTATTGTGGTGGATATGTGGCTCACCGGTTTTGATGTACCTTTTCTGGATACGATGTATATTGATAAACCCATTCAACGTCATAATCTGATCCAGACCATTTCAAGGGTGAACCGGAAGTTTGAAGGCAAAGAAAAGGGATTGGTAGTGGATTATATTGGCATTAAACGACAAATGAATCTTGCCCTTGCTCATTATAACAAAGTTGACCATGATAATTTTGAGGATATTCAGCAGTCCATTGTAGTTGTCAGGGATCATTTGGACTTGTTGGATAAAATCTTTCATACATTTGACAGCAAACCATATTTTACCGGAACATCACTGCAACAGTTACATACTTTAAACATGGCCACAGAATTTGTTCAGGTTACCCAGGAGCTTGAACGACGATTTATGCACCTGGTTAAACGACTGAAAGCTGCTTATGATATTTGTTCCGGCAGTGAAGCCTTTGATCAGAATGAAAAAGACAGAATTCATTTTTACCTGGCTGTCAGATCAATTGTCTTTAAGCTCACAAAAGGAAATGCCCCTGATATTGCACAAATGAATGCGAGGGTCAGAGAGATGATCAAAGATGCTTTGTTAAGTGATGGAGTTGAAGAGATTTTCCGTTTAGGAGATGAAGCTACAAAGGAAATTGACATCTTCGATGAACAATATCTTGCCAAAATTGAAAAAATAAAGTTACCAAATACAAAAATAAAACTGCTACAGAAACTTTTAACCAAGGCTATTGATGAATTCAGACGTGTAAACAGGATTCAGGGAATTGACTTCTCGCGGAAAATGCAGGCCCTGGTAGAAAAATATAATGAACGACGTGAAGCCGATGTGTTGCGAGGTGAAGTTTTGGAGGATTTTACAAATGAAATTATAGACCTGTACCATGCACTCAAAAGAGAACGGGAGTCATTCTTTGATATGGGTATTGATTTCGAAGAAAAGGCCTTTTATGATATTCTAAAGTCCCTTGCACATAAATATGATTTTGAATATCCCGAAGACAAATTGATTCACCTTTCGGAGAAAGTCAAAATAGTGGTGAATGATAAAGCCAAATATACAGACTGGGAAAAAAGGGTAGACATTAAAGCTGAACTTAAGGTCGACCTGATCATTCTCCTGGCAGAAAATGATTACCCTCCTGTGGATAGAGATGAAGTCTATAAAGAAATTTTTGAACAGGCAGAGAATTTTAAAAAGTATAATTGAGAAATACACAATTGAATTAGAAGTTTTGTGTTGTCAAAACCTATAATAGCATTTAAATGATTGAATTTATAAATAGAGGGGATATAGATAAAATTAGAAATTATTCTAAACTTGAAATAAATCCAACTAGGTACTTAGAATTAAAAATAATATATGAGAAACTTGAATTTTTGTGTGATAAAATTTCTAATCACGGATTCAAATTTCATATTAGAAAAGATCCCAGGAAACAAGCTGGCCGTGGTAAATTTAAATTTCAGGAATATCACTGGGCTCAAATATACTTTCCTGATTTATATGAATCTTGCAAGAACAAATTTGCCATGATTATTGGAATAGGAGATGGACTTCAGTTTCACATAATGGGAATAAAAAAATATAAAGACTTAAAACCTTCTATTGAAGCAAGTAATGAATCATGGACGGAAATACCATGTGATAATTCTAATTTTGAATTGGTTACTAAAGATTTTATAAGTTTTGCAAATAAATATAGAAGACTGTTTATAAAAAAAGGAGCTGAACTTGGCATTGACCATTGTATATATTTAAATAAATTACACAACATGGATGATATTATTAACTTATTAGAGTTTAAAAAACAAATTATACTTCAGGGACCTCCAGGAACTGGTAAAACATATACAGCGAAGGATATTGCTGAAAAGTTAATTTTTGGAGACATATCCTCAAACAAAGAAATACAGAAAACCAATTTGGAAAGTTCTGAACAATTTAATTTAATTCAGTTTCATCCATCTTACTCATATGAGGATTTTGTAAGAGGAATAGTAGCTAATTCAGAGGATGGTAAATTAAAATATGAAACGAAAAATAATTTTTTTATTGAATTTACTCAAAAGAGTTTAGATCATCTTAATACATTTATAGATGGTGAGAAAGAATATTTTAAAAAAGAAGAAACATACAAAAACGAATTAGAAAGTAACCAACTATTTATTAAAACTAAATCTTGGATTGATAAAAGAGATTGTGACGCGAATACTAAAATACAATTGTCTGAATTTTGGATAAAACGGTTCGTTTCTCATATACTGAATAATACGAAAAATGGATCTTTAAAGATTTCTAATAATATTGAAATAAAGGAAATATATAAAGATTATTCTATTACTCTTAAATATATAAACAATGATAAACACGAAGGTGTAAGTATTAAAAACTTGAAAGATTGTACTGAAAACTGTATTCTGGGTAAATTTCAAGAGGCTGATATAGAAGGTCATGTAACATGGAATCTATTTGAGACTCTACTGGAATATTATTTTGATTTTATTAATAAAGAAACAAAGAATGTAATATCGAGTATTATTAAGCCTTCAAATGAAAGACCTGTACTAAAAAAGTATATTATAATTGTCGATGAAATTAATAGGGCAAACCTTTCTTCAGTTTTGGGTGAACTAATTTATGCATTAGAATATCGAGGCTCAACTGTTGAAAGTATGTATGAATTGGAAGGGCAAGGTAGAACTATTATTATTCCACCAAACCTCTACATAATTGGCACTATGAATACTGCAGATCGAAGTGTTGGACACATTGATTATGCCATAAGAAGACGTTTCGCATTTATCGATATTCTCCCTTCTGAACATGTCATCGAAGAAGTGGTGTCAGAAAAGGATGGCTTACGAACAAAAGCAAAATCTCTGTATGAAAAAGTTGGAGAATTATTTCATGAAAAAATCAATAAAAAAGATAATGCATCAACCTATCTAGCATCTGATTTTTCACCAAAAGAAGTTAAACTTGGTCACAGTTATTTTCTGGCAGAGTCAGAGGACCAACTAAAAATGAAACTTGAATATGAAATCAAACCTATATTATTTGAGTATGTTAAAGACGGTATTTTGTTGGAATCTGCAGTAACAAAGATTAATGAGCTAACCCTTTAATATGTTACAATATAGGGAGCAATATAATAGTACAATTTTAGAATTCGCTGATCTGAATTTTGAGGGAAAAAAGGAGATTTACTTTTCAAAAAGGAGAGAGGATTCACTTTGTTTTTCTTTATCAAAAAGAAGAGGTGTAAATTGCCATCTGATAACTTCTTATTTTGTTGGTATAGATATTATTCCAGATATAAAAGTCCCAATTTACATAGAACCTAAACTAAATGCAACGCGAAAAGAGAATGAAAGTAATACTAATGAAATTGAGACAGATTACCTGAGAATGTTGTTTGATGCACTCAGACATAATGATATTGCAAATAAGTATGTTGAAGATCTGTTTGAAATTAAATGGGATAAAACATTTATTGAAATTGATCAAAAGCAGGATTTACTTACTCCACTACTTGTTGTTCAGTTTTTAAATGTGGTTCAGCAAATTGTAAGAAAGGGATTAAAAAAGTCTTATTACAAGGTAGAACAAAACCTTAATAGTCGGATTAAAGGTAAAGTATTGGTTGGTAAAACGATTAAACAAAATCTAACAAAAAACAGACTACTCAATACATACTGTAGCTATGACGAATTTGGGATTAATACCCTGGAAAACAGGTTGATTAAAAAAGCACTTGATTTTGTAAGGCGCTACCTGCCATCATTACAGATTCCAAACTCTTATGAATACACTGCACAAATTTTTAATTACATTATGCCTGCTTTTGAACAGGTTTCTGAAGAAGTCAACTTAAATGATATCAAACACACCAAAACAAATGTCTTTTACAGAGAATACGAAGAAGGTGTTCGTTTAGCCAGAATAATTTTAAAGCGTTTCGGGTACAATATTTCAAATACAGAAAGAATTAAAATAAAAACACCTCCCTTCTGGATTGATATGAGTAAACTATATGAATTGTATGTTTTGGCAAAATTGAAAGATAAATTTGGTCATGAAGTTGAGTACCAGTTCCATGCAAATTATGGTCAGCCTGACTATATTTTGAATAGTCAAAAGATAATAATTGATGCCAAATACAAACCTTACTATAATAAAGCATTTAATAAGAATGATGATCAAAAAAGGGAAATAATTGTAAGTGATATTCGCCAGGTAAGTGGATATGCACGAGATAAAAAAGTACGGGAAAAATTGAACGCAGAAAATGATGAAGTTTTAGCATGTTTGATAATTTACCCTGATTTGACTAAAGCAGATAATTTTATGGACAGAGAAATCCTCGAAGAAAAAATTGAGCAGTTTGAAAAGTTTTGGAAAATTGGAATAAAACTACCTTTAATTAAATAGTGAGTTTTATATTGTACTTACTAATCAAAATTATATTGAACCATGACCAGTCATCAACAATCCGCAATTAACAAGTATCTCCGAACATTAAAATCTACGGAATGGATTAAAGAAGAATTATACAAATTTGAATTTGCAAATTATATTTATTCAAATATCGATTGGAATACGCAAAATGATGATAATATTTTGAAAATACTGTTGCAGTCGCAGCAAAACAGGTACACAGAATCCCCAATAAAAGGAATTCAGTTTATTGTAAAAAGTGGAAGGATAGATTATAATCATATTATATCATTAGAAGATGTTAAACTATTTAGGCTTTTTAACGAGAAAAGGACATTGGATTCCATTGACTGGTCGAACCGGTCAATGAGTTTTACATCACTTTCTGCATGGTTATCGTCATTATTCCCGGAAATTATTTTCCCCGCTCCATTAAAAGGATATGATAAAACAATCAATTACTTTTTTGGACTGAATGATAAGTTCCCTAAAATAGACTTAAAATATATTATTGCTTGTCAGAAATACATGGATGAATCTTTAGAATTGCTTATGAAGTTTCCTATTGAACAACTTTTTATTGATCAGTGGAATAAACATTCAGTCTTAAATTCTAAATTAAAATTTGAAACAAAAACTGAATTAAACCAAGTTGATAAAGTCTGGATAGCTCAAGACTTCCATTTATTTGTATTAAGAAATATTTTAAAAATCCATTCTTCATCAGGCAAAAAGAATCCAAAACCTAAAACTCAGGAAGATTTTGAGCCAACTGCAATTGAAGGAAACACTGTTCTGGCTAAACATATGCGTTATGAGCGGAATAGTACTTTAATAAAAAAAGTCAAAGAAAGGGCAATTAATAATAATCCAATGCTAAATTGTGAAGTTTGTGGATTTTCTTTCAAAGAACAATATGGAGATATTGGGATAGGCTTTATTGAAGCACATCATAAGAGCCCCCTTCATTTAGCTAAAGGTCCAAAAACAACAAGGATTATAGATATTGCTTTAGTCTGTAGTAATTGCCATAGAATGCTACATAAAGGGGAGCCGTTTTGTCATGATGTTGAATATCTAAAAAGTCTAATTAGTATTAACCATAATGGAAATTAACATATTCCATTTTTAATAATTTAAAGTTGGGACAGAGGTTATTTCAAGAAAAACAATAGAGTTGATTCCAACCAACTCCATTGTTCTAGGTTTAAATAAGGATAGGCTCTATTTCTTTATTTCATATACAAATGAATTTCCAAAGGGATTATTATAGGCGGATGCATTGCTTTGCCCACTTTTTGCTTCATTTGTGCTAAATTTTTCATGTAGTATCTTAGTACTTTCAGAAACCAGGTTTTCAGTCACTTTGGCATATTGCTGCGTTATTTTAATATTGGAATGTCCCAGCATTTTTGAAACAGCCTCTATTGGTACTCCATTGGATAAAGTTACTGTGGTGGCAAATGTATGACGTGCAACATGGGTACTTAATTTTTTATCAATGTTGCATACATCAGCGATTTCCTTTAAATAGGCATTCATTTTTTGATTGCTGATTACTGGTAATACCAGATTATCTTTTTGTCGTAAGGGATGATCAATATATTTATCCATTAATTGCTGGGTAATGGGGAAGACGGGAACATAATATCGTTCATTGGTTTTATGCCGGTTATTTTCTATAAAATGTTTTCCATCCATACCATTTATAATGGCATCCATGGTTAGTCCTTTAACATCAATAAAGGCAAGACCGGTCATGCAGCAAAACACAAACACATCTCTTACTCCGGATAACCGTTCATTCCTGAAATTATAATTCAGCAACATATAAATTTCTTCTTCAGTCAAATGAGGTTTATAAACTTTCTCGTACTTCATTTTAAATCCCAGGAACGGATCTTTTTTTATGAAACCGGAAGCAATTGCGATGCGTATGACCTTTCCCAGGTTATTGACATACTTTTTGGTCGTATTATGGTTGCATTTGTTTGTAACCTTCAGATAATGAACATAATCCTCTAAAAACTGCAGGTTTATCTTATCAATGGGGTAATCACACTTGTTATAATTTGAAAGGATAAATTTAGCTACATGTGATCTTGAAGTATAATGACGGGTCATGGTTGCTTCTGCAATGTCAATGCCAATGCGCTCTTTGAGCTTTTCATTGTGTTTATCATACAGGTTTAAAACTGTAGGTATTTCATCTTTTATGCCCAAATACTGCCTTTTAACATTAATGGCAGTTACCTCTTTCCCCTGGATGTAAACCTCCTTTCTGGCTTCAAATATATCAGCTCTAACCTGCTCAATATAAGATAATAGCGTTTCTGAATTTGGTCCTTTGGGGAGATTGTTTTTCTCATCCCATTCTGAGGGTAATACCTTTTGAGCTAAACCGATATCAGCCCTTTCGTTTTGAATTGTAACTCGTGCAAGTAACGGGCATTTACCCATTCTGTCTTTTTTTGATAACCTGCACCTAATCAGTACATTAAATGTGTTTTTTGCCATGATAAAAATCCTTTAAAATGTGTTAAAAACATTAGTTAAACATAGCAAAAACGTCCTTTTTTGAAAAATGCAAAATGCTGCAAATGAGTGAAATACGCTCTAAATCGGGGCCCAATTTAAAAAATGATTTGGGCCCCGATTTGGCCCCATAAAATATGCATTGTTTTGCATTATTCTGCGTAGGTCTAAAAATACAAAGCCCTGAAAACGTGCGTTTTACAGGGCCTTTCAATTTTCTGCATTTCTAAAAAGTGGAGCTGGAGGGATTCGAACCCTCGTCCAAACAAGGAAGTCATGTGCTTTCTACATGCTTAGTCCCGACTTGATTTTCGTGCAGCAGCTGGATCAGGACCACCGACTACTGCCTTATCTCCTGAATTTCAATTAACGGCCGGAGCTTCCGTTAACCTATCCCTGAATTTACTGCACCGTCTGATGGAACCGCCTCAGGGCAGGGGCTTTTCCGACGATGTCTCGCTCCGGTATCTTATACCGGATAAGCTAACCTACTGTGATTCGGTTACGCGGCAAGAGCGTAATTGTTTTCGCCAATTATAAGTCTGAACGTTGAGATTTGCGGGCCAGCGTACAAAGCCCGGCATGCTTACACAACACCTCATCTTGCTGTCAAAACCAGTCAGCCCCGTGTTGTAATAAGGAATACAAAAGTATGAAAAAGATTTTAGATTTTAGAACCAGGAGCCAAGACATAAGACGAAAGATTTAAGATATAAGACTTAAGACATAAGATATGTCAATAACCGAGGTGTGACAATTATTAACATGCTGGTTACCTTCTTTTAAATGAATCAATGAACTTGTATGGACTACCCCTCTTTATTTCGTAGTAAAGCGAAGAAAAAGAGAGGGGTCAATATGCTGTAAACGGACTATTGCTGTGAGTTGGGGTGAGTCATGTTTAGAATCAGGAACCAAGACTTAAGATTTAAGATTTAAGATATAAGACTTAAGACAGATCAGTAACCCAGATTTGATAATTTCAAATATGCTGATTACCCACTTTTAAACATATCAACCAGCTCGTACGAACTACCCCTCTTTATTTCGTAGTAAAGCGAAGAAAAAGAGAGGGGTCAGAATGATGAAAACGGGCTATTCGTCCTGAGCTGGGGTGAGTCATTTATACAAGAGCCCATAGTTGCGGCCTTGATACAATTTCATTTCATCCAAAGGTTTTAACCCCGGCCTTCAATTACATTTCTACTATAACCCAGGGTGGCACTCGCTTCGCTCACTTACCCTGGGCTATAGTAATATCACCCTTTCAGGGTTTCTAGTCTCTTTTTTAAATGAATCAATGAACTTGTACGGACTTCCCCTTTTTATTTCGTAGAGCAGCGAAGAAAAAGAGAGGGGTCAATTTGATGTAAGCGCGCTATTCGTCCTGAGCTGGGGTAAGTCATTTATACAAGAGCCCATAATTGCGGCCTTGATACGATTTCATTTCATCCAAAGATTTTAACCCCGGCCTTCATTTACATTTCTACTATAACCCAGGGTGGCACTCGCTTCGCTCACTTACCCTGGGCTATAGTAATATCACCCCTTCGGGGTTTCTAGTCTCTTTTAAATGAATAAATGATCTTGTACGAACTACCCCTCTTTATTTCGTAGAGCAGCGAAGAAAAAGAGAGGGGTCAATTTGATGTAAGCGGGCTATTCGTCCAGACCGGGGTGAGTCATTTTTGTATAATCAAGAACCAAGAACCAGGAGCCAGGACATAAGATCTGTCATTAGCTCAGAATCGGGGTGGGTTTGATTACATAACTTCCTTTTTTGTTTAAGACCTGTTAAACAGCTTTATGGCTTATTAACGAACATTTCTGTTTCCATAAGGTTTAACAAACTGTGGACTTTGGTTGATATTGAACACGGATTTACATATAGCTTATTGGCTGTAAAACTAGCCTAAACAAAAAATCATTTCAGATACGAAACACATATCAGAACTTACACTTGTCCGGCAACTGCAGGATAAAGATAAATCAGCATTGGAATATATATACGACCATTACGGTGCGGCTTTGTACGGAACCATACTGTCGGTGGTGCACAGCGAACATCTGGCCAGTGAGGTTTTACACGATGCTTTTCTTAAAATATGGAGTAGCATAGAGATGTATGACCCGAAACGCGGAAAATTATTCACCTGGATGATAAATATAGCGCGAAATCTGGCCATTGATAAAACGCGTTCCAAAGAAATTAAGCAGGAAAAGAAAACCGAAACGGTGCAGGATAACGTACATATTATAGATGGTGCTGCATCGGCCAGGGTACCGGTGGATCATATCGGTGTAAAGGATATCGTGAAGGAATTAAAAGATGATTACAGGTTCATCGTTGAACTGTTATATTTTAAAGGGTACACACAAGCAGAGATTTCTAAGGAATATAATATACCTTTGGGTACTGTAAAGACCCGGACACGGGCAGCATTGCTGGAATTAAGAAGGATTTTGGAGTGAACATTCAGGAATACATAGCAACAGGTATACTTGAAGCTTTCGTCCTGGATCAGTTATCTGAACCGGAACGGGATGAGGTGCTTAAAATGGCACAGGCTTATCCTGAAGTTCGGGCGGAAATTGACCGGATAGAAGAGGGACAGCTGCGTCTGGCAGAACGGATGGCTGTTGTTCCTCCGGCAAGACTGAAAACTGCAATCCTGGATGATATTGTTCCTGAAAGCACATCAAATTTACGTGTTGATCCGGTTATGCCTGGAATCAAACCGTTTCCTCACCGCTACTTTTCCATTTCTTCCGGCGTGGCAGCTGCCATTGCCATTTTGTTCAGCATCTACTTCTATGTGCAGTGGCATCGGGCAGAGGCACAGTACCGGGATTTGCTGGCGCAGAACATGCACATGGCTGAACAGATAGAGTTGACCCGGGAACAGTTGCAGACATCCGGGAAGCAGCTTAAATTCCTTTCTCAGCCCGGTGTGGAAACCATTGAAATGAAAGGGCTGGATATTTCACCACAATCTGTGGCACATGTATACTGGAACCGCAAAACGCACCAGGTCAGGCTGAAGAGTGGAAATCTGCCTGAACCAACTGCCGGGAAACAATACCAGCTTTGGGCTATTGTAGAGGGGCAACCTGTGGATGCCGGAGTTATCGATGGGGCCGAATCACTGAATACATATCAATCCATGAAAAATATTGAAGGGGCTACAGCTTTTGCGGTCACCCTTGAACCCCTTGGTGGCAGTAAAACACCAACCCTTAACCAGATGTATGTGATGGGCAAAACCGCCCCTGAAATATAAAAAATTGCATTTTAAAAATCCAGACATCATTCTGCTTCGTAAGTCTTATAAAGCAGCGGCAATAAGCCGCCTTTTTAAGATGTAGAAATTATTAACCCTTAAAAATAAGTAGGATGAAGACTTTTAAAGTATTAAACCGACGCATATTGAGCATGGCGGTGGTCGCCGTGTTTGCCCTGACTGCCTGTAACAAGGATAAAGATTCGGGTGGTGATATGAATTCAGGTATCCTGAATGTGAGCGATCAGATGATCTCGCAGAATACAGTTAACGTGAGTTCTGTAACCTTTGATCAGGATGGATGGATTGTAATTCATGCCGATGACGGCGGAAGTCCAAAGGTTCCCGGTATTATCTCTGAACCGGTGATGGTAACCAGTGGCACACACAGTAATATTAAAGTTCCTCTGGTTGAAGGAACAGAACTGAATGACGGAGATAAGGTGTGGGTAATGCTGCATAATGATACCGGAACCAGTGGCGACTATGAATTTGACGGTACGGATCAGAGCGATGATCAACCCGTTAAAAACGACATGGGGGATATTGTGATGAAGGCAATAACCGTTTCGTCTCCTTCCGTTTCGGTTAGCAATCAGCCTGTATCGTCCAATATGGTGATGATTGATAATGTGGATGCTGCCGTGGATGGCTGGCTGGTGATCCATAATGACGATGGTGATGGCAATATTACGCTACCCGGCATCATTGGTAAAGCCTGGGTGACAGAAGGGATGAATTCCAATGTGATGGTTCAGCTGGACAGCATGGTACAGATTAGCCCGGGTCAGAAATTGTTCGCGATGTTACATGTGGATGATCCCGCCAACAATGAATACGAATTTCCGGAAAACGGAGATGCACCGGAAGTATTTGGTTATAACGGAACAGAAGCCAATATCATTGTGAAGAGTTTTGAGGTGGAAGATCTGACCGGATCACTCGATGTGAGTAACCAGATGGTTTCACAGAACCTGGTTATGGTCTCATCCATAACCATGAACGCCGATGGTTGGGTGGTGGTGCATAAAAGTACGGCAGACGGCAATGTGCCGATAGTACCGGATATCATTTCTGAACCGGTTCATCTTAATGCCGGAACCACCGATAATGTGCTGATACCGGTTAAAGCAGGTACCGATCTTAAAGATGGTGAGTCCGTGTATGTGATGC
Source organism: Quyinboa sediminis (assembly GCF_042219855.1). Classification (NCBI taxonomy): domain Bacteria; kingdom Pseudomonadati; phylum Bacteroidota; class Bacteroidia; order Bacteroidales; family Quyinboaceae; genus Quyinboa; species Quyinboa sediminis. Next base: position 482,623 of record NZ_JBHJHP010000001.1, read on the forward strand.
TGCATAACGATAATGGTTCAGTTGGAACCTATGAGTTTGACGGTATTTCAGGATTTGACGGACCAATTGCAATGGATGGCAGTATTGTGATGAAAAAGATTAAGCTGATTGCACCTTCCATAACGGTTAGTGATCAGCCGGTAACAAATAATAAGGTGACTATTGATAAGGTCGTTTTGGCAACTGACGGATGGCTTGTTGTGCACAACGATGATGGCACCGGAAACATCACCTTACCTGGTATTCTCGGAAAAATATACCTGACAAAAGGTGAGCACTCAGATGTTACAGTCGATCTGTATGACCAGGAGACCTATATACCCGGACAGAAACTGTTTCCTATGATTCATGTTGACAGTCCGGCCAACCAGATTTATGATTTCCCGGATGACGGTGATAATCCTGAAGTCTTCGGATTTGATGCGAACAACGATCCGGCTGTTGTAGTCACATCGTTTATGGTTCAATAATATAATTCTGATTTGATTTTTAAGATTGAAAAGCGGCTTTATGTGATAGAGTCGCTTTTTTTTATGAAGTATTTAAGTAAACCGTGAGTTGTGAAACGTGAATCGTGAAACGTGAGCCGTTGGTCGTAAGTCGTGAATCGTGAATCGTTAGTCGTTAATCGTGAATCGTAATTCGTCTTTCGTAATTCGTAATTACTGTTGTCCTGTTAATAAATGAGATTGCTTCGCTTCGCTCGCAATGACGCTGGATGCAAATTGTTTTTTCAATTGCAGGGTTAGTTTAGCAAACAAAGTTATATATGGTATTATCAAAATTATAAATCACTAATAATGGCGTTATTGCGATAAATGACGCAGGAATGGAGAAGCAATCTCTCTTGTATTTGAAATTTCCTCCGACAATAATGATTCATAATTAATAATCATTGTTGTACGGTTAAAAAAACCGATATTAATTAAAGATTCTTCGCTTCATTTTATTGCGCTCAGAATGACAGTTTCTTAGGTTCATATGGGGCTGGAGGATGGGTTGGTTTGCGAATCCGTAGCAAACCAACCCATCCTCCAGCCCAACAGCCAGCAACTGCCTGTAATTCCGAGTGAAGCGAGGAATCTCTAAGGCTTTTACCGTACAACAATGAATAATAATTACAATTTCGTATATATTCCACGTCCATCTGCGATCACGGTAGCTATCGGGAAACGCGGAGAAAAAGAGAGGGATCATAATGATGAGATCGGGCTATTATTGTGAGCTGGGGTGAGTCATGTTTAGAACCAAGAGCCAAGGACCAAGACACAAGATTATTGTACGTCCCTTTCCTAATTCGTAATTCTTAATTCGTAATTCCTAATTAAAAATAATTCCGTCCTTGATGGTCAGTACCCTGTCAGATATTTTAGCCATGGCCTGATCGTGGGATACGATGACAAAGGTTTGGTGAAAGTGTTCCCGGAGTTCAAAGATGAGCCTGTGCAGTTCATCGCGGTTTTTTGAATCGAGGTTGCCGGTCGGTTCATCACCAAAAATAATATCCGGATTATTGATCAGTGCCCTGGCCACCGCAACGCGTTGCTTTTCACCTCCGCTAAGTTCAGCCGGTTTATGTGTAGAGCGGTGGGACAGCTTTAAAAAATCCATCAGTTCTTTAGCCCGGTCTTCTGCTTCTTTTCTCGTTTTTTTGGCAATCAGAGCCGGAATAATGATGTTTTCAAGTGCCGTGAATTCAGGCAACAGCTGGTGAAACTGGAAAATAAATCCCACCCTGGTATTTCTGAAGTGGGCCAGCTGATCCGGTTTCAGTTTATGGATATTTACATTATCAAAAAATACCTGTCCCTGTGTTGGTTTATCAAGAGAGCCCAGAATCTGGAGCAAGGTTGTTTTTCCAGCACCGCTTGCACCCACAACAGATACCACTTCACTTTTATTGATGGTGAGATTAATCCCTTTGAGTACGTCAACATTACCAAAACTTTTATGGATATCAATGGCTTTAAGCATCTGGTTTGGGTTCTTTGGTTTTTGGGGATTCCTGATTTATTGTTGTCTTTTTATCGGTATTCAGTTCATCGCGGAATTCCCTGATTTTATCGGTCAGACTCTGCTTTTCAGTTTCTATATCGTCACGTAATTCCCGTGTTTCCTCATTAAATTCCCGCTTTATGTCTTCAGTTGCTTTTCTGAATTCGCGCATCCCTTTACCGAACATACGGGCAAACTCAGGAATCTTATCCGCACCAAAAAGGATAAGAATAGCCAGAATCACAATGATGAGTTCACCACCGGAAGGGAAGGAGAGAAGTATGTATGATATTGATCCCATCGTATTATCATCCACCGTGAATTGACACGGTATTTCATTTTCAGGCTCAAATATACAAAGTTTTAGTCCAAACCAACATTGGCTCTGAACCGAAAATTGTTAATGATTGCGAACAAACGGAGGAATTCAGTGTAAAATAACCCACCCTGACTTCTGGTTAACATATAAACTGCCATGCCTATCCCGACATTACAGTCAGGACATGGAATTTACTATATACAAACAATTCACCTGGATTTATACGTAGAGTCCGTCCCTCTTTGTCACGAAATAAAATGGAGTGAGAGAGGGGAATCCTGAGACGGACGATGCGGAGTTACAATCGGGGGTGAGTCAAAAAATGGCTTTAATTCCGTCGCCAGGCACAAAAAAAGAGGCTCCCGCCGGAAGCCTCTTTTTCATATTTATCTTGAAAAACTTATTTCTTTTTCTTTTTGGTAGCCTGCTGTGTATCGTATGCAATCGGAGTTGCCACATAAAGTGAAGAGTAAGTACCCACAACAACACCAATCATCAGTGCAAATACAAAACCTCTGATCACTTCACCACCGAAAATAAAGATGGTCAACAGTACCACGAATGTACTTAATGATGTACTTAATGTACGGCTCAGTGTAGAGTTTAAGGCCTCGTTGATCACATCCTCACGTTTCCGTTTCGGGAATTCCGTGATGCGTTCCCTGATACGGTCGAATACAACTACCGTGTCGTTAATGGAGTAACCGATCACTGTCAGGATGGCCGCAATAAAGGCCTGGTCTATCTCGAGTGAGAACGGCAGATAGCCATACAGGAGCGAGAACAAACCGAGTGTAATCATCGAGTCATGCGCCAAAGCAGCAACAGCACCAAATGAGAACTGCCAGTTTTTAAACCTGATCAGGATATAGAGGAAGATGATTACCAGCGAGAACAGGATAGCCCACACGGCATCTTTCTTGATATCATCCGCAATAGTCGGACCCACTTTCTGCGATGAACGGATATCGTCTTCCACAAACTGTTCAAATGTGGTTCCTTCGGCTAAGTACGGTTTCAACGCCTTATAGAATTTATCTTCAATGATGTTATCCAGTTCAGGATCGTCATTATCAATCTGGTAGTTTGTACCGATTTTAACCTGGTTTTCTTCACCGTAGGTTTTTACATCCATCAGTTCACCTTCGAATTCGCCTTTAATGGCATCCTGGATTTCCACGGTGCTCACCGGTTTTGCAAATTCAATGACATATGTACGTCCACCTGTAAAATCGATACCCTGATCCAGTCCCCTGGTAATAAGCGAAACTATACTGGCAACGATAAGTGCACCGGAAATGAAGTAGGCAATCTTACGTTTGTTAATGAACTGAATGTGTGCATTAGCAAACAGATTACGTGTGATTTTAGTATCGAATTTCAGTGGTGATTCTTTCTTCAGCAGTTGTTCAAATATCAGACGTGACATGAATACTGCAGTGAAGAAGGAAGTCACAATACCAATCATTAATGTGGTAGCGAAACCTTTGATAGGACCTGTACCGAACGTATAAAGTACAACACCGGTAAGGAATGTGGTTACGTTGGCATCGATGATGGCAGAAATGGCATTTCTGTAACCCTCAGCAACAGCTTTTTTAATCGCTTTACCGGATTTTATCTCCTCTCGAATTCGTTCATAAATCAGTACGTTGGCATCCACCGAAGTACCAATGGTAAGTACAATACCCGCAATACCCGGCAGAGTAAGAACAGCACCAAACGATGCGAGAACACCCATGATAAAGAACAGGTTGGCAATCAACGCAAGGTCAGCAATAAGACCGGCTTTTACACCATAATAGAAGATCATGTACAGCAGTACGATAATAAATGCCACAATAAAGGACATCAGACCATCGGTAATTGCTTCATGTCCCAGAGAAGGACCAACAACGTTTTCGTTAATGATATGTGCCGGAGCAGGCATTCTACCTGACTTCAGAACGTTTGCAAGGTCTTTTGCCTCTTCAAAAGACTCCATTCCTGTAATCTGCGTACGACCACCTTTGATTTCCTCGATCACGTTCGGGAATGAACGGACATAGTTATCCAGAACGATGGCGATGCTTTTACCAACGTTTTCTTTGGTGATACGGGCCCAAACTTTGGCTCCGTCAGTTGTCATGGTCAGATCAACCTCTGCACTGGCTTTATTCTGTCCGAAATCAGCACGGGCATCAGCAATTGCATCACCATCAAGAACGGGTCTGCCATCGCGGTTTGTTACCTTAATTGCAATCAGCTGATAGTACTGTCCGCCTTCATCCATCGGATTGGCAGTCCAGAGCAGTTTAAGGTTGCGCGGAAGAATTTCCTTAACCTTTGCCAGGTTCAGATATCTGTCAACCTGTGCGGTATCTGCATAACGTGCAATACCAACAACCGGACCATTTCTTAACTGACCCTGTTGATTGGTGTTGGGCTGTAATACAGCAAACAAAGGGTAATTCTTACGGATAGAAGCTTCTGTCTGGATTTCTGTAGAATCCTTGGCTTCAGTATCACCCTGGATAAGGTCGCTGAATTCATCAGAAGTCTGATCTTTGGATTCTGTTGCCTCTGTCGTTGTTTCTGTTTCAGCAGAAGTGGCTTCTTTTTCCTGTCGTGCAGCGTTATCTTCGTTAATTTCTTTGATGATATTATTGGCTTCCAGCATATACTGGTAAACCTGCGAGTTGTCGAATGTTTCCCAGAATTCCAGGTTTGCCGTTCCCTGTAAAAGTTTACGAACCCTTTCACGGTCTTTCACACCGGGAAGCTCAATCAGGATACGGCCGGAAGATTCAAGACCTAAGCGCTGTATATTTGGCTGAGCCACACCGAATTTATCGATACGGGTGCGTAATACGTTAAATGAGTTGTCGATGGCGCTACGGGCTTCAGCTCTGATAACATCCAATACCTGCTGATTAGTGGAATTGTAAGATATTTTATCCTTAAGTTCCATGGTATTGAATATAGCAGCCAGACGGGCTCCCGGATCAATCTCTTCGAATGATTCACCAAAAAGAGTAATAAAATCTTTCTGACTGTTGGTTAACTTGTCTTTAGCCATAGCGATGGCTTTGTTAAAGGTCGGATCCTGACTGTAATTTGAAAGTGCTCTTACAATATCAGGAACAGAAACTTCAAGTATGACGTTCATACCACCTTTAAGGTCAAGACCAAGGTTAATCTCCAGCTCTTTACATTCCTTGTAATTATAGTCGACGAGACCGATATTAAAAACAGTTACATTTGACATAGAATCAAGGTAATGTAACTCTTTGAGCGGATCGCCATTTGCATATTCCTTAGCTTTTTTCTCTACATTGGCAGCTATAAATGTGAATGATAACTGATATATACTCACTAAAGCTAAAAGAATTGCGAAAAGTCTTACAAATCCTTTGTTTTGCATTTGGTTAAATTTTACTATTTCTAAGTACTTTGAATTTTGACGTGCAAATATAATTGTTCTTTTTTAAAAACCTATGCTGACAAAAAGATTAATCCCTTTTATTACGGATGCTATACAACATTTGGCCAATTAGAATCAAGAATCAGGATAAAGGAATCAAGACATAAAACATATGACATAAATTGTAAGACGTAAGCACGATTCATGTTTTGCCATCTCACCGTTTACGTTTTACGACTCGCGATTAAGGTCTTGCATTAACGAATGATGCACATTTTTACTTGTACACTGAGCCTGCTAAGGTGTCGTAATTAATTTGCGAAACTCTGCGTTTTTCCTCTGCGCTAATCCGCGGGAAACAGATGAAAAGAATTAGATCTATATTCCGGGAACATTACCTGCAGTCCGCTGAACATAATTCGTAATTCCACATTCGTAATTCGTAATTAATTTAGGTTTCATCGCTGCCCCTCGGTCCCCTAAAGGGGAGGGCCTGCGCTGATTTGATTGTCGCAGTATGGTGGGTGTTCGGTGGTGACTCGTAATTAATCTGTGAAACTCTGCGTTTTTCCACTGCGTTAATCCGCGGGAAACAGATGATAAAACTTAGATTCATATTCCGGGAACATTACCTGCAGTCCGCTGAACATAATTCGTAATTCCACATTCGAAATTCGTAATTAAATATATGGTTACTTCGATACATCCCGATAATCATCGGTACACTCAGTAACCGTGCAGGTTGTGGCAGAGAGAGAATAAATTCGTAATTGAATTAAGTTCCATCGCTGCCCCTCGGTCCCCTAAAGGGGAGGGCCTGCGCTGATTTGATTATCGAAGTATCGTGAGTGATCGGTGGTGACTCTTAATAAATATGCGAAAATCTGCGTTTTTCCACTACGTTAATCCGCGGGAAATAGATGATAAAACTTAGATCTATATTCCGAAAACAGTACCTGCAGTCCGCTGAACATAATTCCAAATTTCACATTCGTAATTCGTAATTGAATATATGGTTACTTCGATACATCCCGATTAGCATCGGTACACTCAGTAACCGTGCAGGTTGTGGCAGAGAGAGAATAAATTCGTAATTCCACATACGTAATTCGTAATTAATTTAAGTTCCATCGCTGCCCCTCGGTCCCCTAAAAGGTGAGGGCCTGCGCTGATTTGATTATCGCAGTATCGTGGGTGTTCGGTGGTGACTCGTAATAAATTTGTGAAAGTCTGCGTTTTTCCTCTGCGCTAATCCGCGGGAAACAGATGATAAGACTTAGATTCATATTCTGAGAACATTACCTGCAGTCCGCTGAACATAATTCCTAATTCCACATTCGTAATTCGTAATTAATTTAAGTTCCATCGCTGCCCCTCGGTCCCCTAAAAGGGGAGGACCTGCGCTGATTTGATTATCGCAGTATCGTGGGTGTTCGGTAATGACTCGTAATTAATCTGCGAAAATCTGCGTTTTTCCTCTACGCTAATCCGCGGGAAACAGATGAAAAGACTTAGATTCATATTCCGGGAACATTACCTGCAGTCCGCTGAACATAATTCGTAATTCCACATTCGTAATTCGTAATTGAATATATGGTTACTTCGATACATCCCGATTAGCATCGGTACACTCAGTAACCGGGCAGGTTGTTGCAGAGAGAGAATAAATTCGTAATTCCAAATTCGTAATTGAATTAAGTTCCATCGCTGCCCCTCGGTCCCCTAAAGGGGAGGACCTGCGCTGATTTGGTTGTCGCAGTATGGTGGGTGTTCGGTGGTGACTCGTAGTTAATTTGCGAAACTCTGCGTTTTTCCTCTGCGTTAATCCGCGGGAAATAGATGATAAGACTTAGATTCATATTCTGAGAACATTACCTGCAGTCCGCTGAACATAATTCGTAATTCCACATTCGTAATTCGTAATTAATTTAGGTTTCATCGCTGCCCCTCGGTCCCCTAAAGGGGAGGGCCTGCGCTGATTTGATTGTCGCAGTATGGTGGGTGTTCGGTGGTGACTCGTAATTAATCTGTGAAACTCTGCGTTTTTCCACTGCGTTAATCCGCGGGAAACAGATGATAAAACTTAGATTCATATTCCGGGAACATTACCTGCAGTCCGTTGAACATAATTCCTAATTCCACATTCGTAATTCGTAATTAATTTAAGTTCCATCGCTGCCCCTCGGTCCCCTAAAGGGGAGGGCCTGCGCTGATTTGATTATCGAAGTATCCTGGGTGTTCGGTGGTGACTCGTAATTAATCTGCAAAACTCTGCGTTTTTCCTCTGCGCTAATCCGCGGGAAACAGATGAAAAGAATTAGATCTATATTCCGAAAACATTACCTGCAGTCCGCTGAACATAATTCGTAATTCCACATTCGTAATTCGTAATTGACTATAGATTTTTCTACTCTTTTCTCATTAATGCTTTTGTGGAAAGCAGGCCACAGGCAGCATAAATGTCCTGTCCCCGGGATGCACGAATTGTCGTCAGAATACCATTTTTATTCAATGCATCCTTAAAAGTCTGTATTTTGTGATCAGGTGACCCCGTAAGCGGAGTACCCGGAATAGGATGGAAGCGGATCAGGTTAATTCTGCAGCGTAATCCACTCAGTAAACGCGTCAGTTCTTTTACATGCGCCGGTGTGTCATTAACACCATTAAACATGATATATTCAAATGAGACACGGCGTTGCCGGCCAAAATCGAAGGACTTAATTTCATTCAGAACCTCTTGCAGCGGATATACGTTCTGTATGGGCATTAATTCCCTGCGTTCTTCATCGAACGGCGTGTGCATACTCACAGCAAGATGGCATTCGCTTTTGTCAAGAAAGGTTTTAAGTCCCGGAACAAGTCCGATGGTAGAGACGGTTATTCGCCTGGGACTCATGGCAAAACCCCAGTCTGAAGTCAGAATTTCAAGGCTTTTCAGTACCTCATCCAGGTTGTCAAGGGGTTCACCCATGCCCATATAGACTATATTACTGATATTCTGCCATTCAGATATGCTTTTCAACTGGTTCAGGATATCACCGGCAGTCAGATTACCCTGAAAACCTTGTTTCCCCGTCATGCAGAAGAGGCATCCCATTTTACATCCAACCTGTGATGACACACAAACCGTCACGCGGTCTTCATCAGGAATCATGGCTGTTTCTATGAATTTTTTGTCTATGGTGGGGAAGAGGTATTTTTTTGTGCCATCAGTACTTTCCTGTACGTTATGGTATGGTGTTAATCCAAATTCAAATTTTGTTTTCAGCTGTTCCCTGGCAGATTTTGAAAGATTTGACATGTCATCCATATCACTGATCTCTTTTTTGTAGAGCCAGTCCGCAATCTGTTTAGCCGTAAATGCTGGTAGTCCCAATCCGGCAACAATGCTTTTCAGTTCATCCAGTGTTTTCCCAAATAGTTTATCCATATCTCCTTAAAAATAAATTTCGGAGGCGATATTCCTGAATTCCACCCCTTTCTCAATCAGAATATCCCGCACATCCACAACCATTTCGGGGCTGCCACAAAGGTAATATTTTATATTCATTGGCAGATTTTGTGCTTCTTTCAACCATTGTGTAATTCTACCCTGGTAAGAACCGCTTACTTCTTCACGGGTTATACAGGGGACGAAGCGATTTCCAAGTTTGTCATGTAAAAATGAGCCGAAATAGGTTTCATCTCCTGTTCCTGCGCCATAAAGAAGTTTAACAGGTTGTGTAATGCCTGATTCCAGCATGGATATAAAAGGTGCTATACCGGTTCCCGAAGCAATCCAGAATCCACTTTCTGTTCCATGAACAAATGAACCAAGTGGCTCTGACATATGCAGTATGTCGTTAGTTTTCAGAGCTGAGAGTCGTGGTGTAAGGGTGCCGTTATTAACTACCTTGTAAAGAATTCCGATGTAATTCCGGTTCAGGCCGGAACATACAGAGTAAAGGCGGGGTGGGATATCATCAGATACAGTTACAGCAACCGACTGTCCGGGTTTGAAATCAAAAATCCGTTCTGTTTTCAGAAGAAAGGCTTGTTGCGATAACTGTATCTGCTCCAGTATTTTTACCTTTTTTAAATCCATTCTAATCTATTATGACCTCAATTTGTATAACAACCGGAATAACAGTAGCTGGAATAACAGGTTTAAGTCAATTAAATTTCGTCGTCCCAAACAGGAGCCCAGATAATTTCAGATAAGAGGTCTTCCTCAAACCAGAAACTTACAGCTACATCATCAAAACTGACCAGTTTTTGTTTCAGACCTTCATCATCGGTGATGTCTTCAGAAACCATATCACCCAGTTCCAGTTTTTTGACTTTCTGCATCACACTATCGTAGGAAAGGCCAATGAGTTTCAGACCTTCAAATGCATAATCCACGGAACTTACAGCTATGGTAACCAGGATCCATCCGGTCATCTCATCAAAAGACAAAGAGAGCTCTTGTTCGTCGTAATGCCATGTTTCGGTCAGGTTATCATCTTCCTCATCGTCGGTATATTTTTCAATTTCATCCGGGTCACCAAGAATATCCCTGACCTCGTCCATTGACATACCAAAGCGTAAATCTCCCAGTCCCTGACCAATAATAATGTTTTGAATGTTTTGCATGATGTTGCGTTTTAAAATTTATATAAATTTCGTTATTCCGGCGAAAACAGGAAATGATATGTACAGGTATTTATAAACAATTCGTCAAACCTTTTTTCTTGTTTTTTGAGATGAATAATGTCCATCTTTTATTTGGTGGTTAATGTAATTCTATCCGGATAAATCGTGATTTTTTTCTCCTTGTAAAGGCGTCCAATGGCCATTTTGAAAGCCTTTTTACTGCAATGAAACAATTGCTGAATTTCTTCGGGTGAACTTTTATCCGATATTTGCAAAGTCCCACCATTTATTTCCAGGGCTTCGATAATTTGCCCGGATAAACCTTCTGTTTTTGCAAACCCAGACTTTGTGAGCATACAGTCTATTTTTTCATCCTCGCGAATTTTCTGAATATATCCTTTCATAATTTCACCCGATTCAAGGTGCTGAAATACCTGGTTCCGGTAGAGCAGCCCGGAATGTTGCTGGTTGATAATAACCTTGTAGCCAAAATCGGTTTCCATCCAAACCATCAGGTCAACTTCCTGTCCTTCCTCATACTCAGCAGGAATGTTGTCAAGGTATTTTTCAATTTTTGTTGAACCGAAAATCCGTTGTGTCGTGAAGTCATATTCTACAGCTATCAGAACGTCCTGCCCTTTTTTAAGCTTTGTTTTCTGTTCTCTGAACGGAATAAGCAGATCTTTCATCAGCCCCCAGTCTGCAAAAGCCCCAATATTGTTGGCATCAACAATTTTCATCCGGGCGATCTGTCCAACCATTGCCAGTGGTTTTTCTGTTGTTGCAATCAGACGGTCCTCTGAATCGTTATATATAAACAGTTCAAGCGAATCGCCCGGATTAAGATTGTCCGGTTCATACCGTTTGGGAAGAAGAATTTCTCCAAAACTTTCGCCATCGAAATAAGCCCCGAAATCCACTTGTTTTACACAGGTCAGATTATTTAATTTCCCTATCTGGATCATACTGTTTTTCTTTCTGTTGCAAAAATAGATGTTATAATTCAGTTGCCCGGTATATTTTTTAATTCATTTAACATAAGGGGGTAAACTTTAAGATTAAACATGGTGTTTAATTTTAAATCTGATGATTATGAATGACAGGAGAGAGAAGTTGAAGAAAATCATCAAAAGATTTGGTGTCGCCGGATTGGTATTTCTCGTCATTAAGGGTGTGGTTCTTATCGTCTTCGGAGGAACAATTACACGCTTTATCATCGAGCTGGTCCATAGAGTATAAGCGTTCAGGATAGTACCTCACGGTACAATCTCAGCAATTCAGTTTCTTCCTTTTCCCAGCATAACTCTTTGGATGCAGATTTAAGGTTCTCTTTCCATTTTTCTAACTGCATAGTATCATTTAACATTCTGTTAATTTGTTGAGCCAGCATTTCCGGTTCGCGGCTTTTAAGCGTTTCCCCGACGTTGTATGTTTTTACGATGTTTTGCATCTCAGGAAAATCGCTTACAAGAACCGGTACTCCCGCCTGGATGTAATCCATGAGTTTATTGGGCAACGCATAAAAGTAGTTCAGCCCGAGGTTTTCTTCTATGGATATTCCAAGATCAGCCAGTTGCGTATAGACGCTTAGTTTTTTCGGGTCCATCTTTCCTTTAAATATTACCTTTTCAGCCACATTGGAATTCTGAACCATAATTCTTAGCTCCCGCATCATATAACCGTCACCTACGATAACAAAAACAGCATTATCAATGAACGGCAAAGCGGCTATCATATCTTCAATGCCTCTGCCCATGTTAACAGATCCCTGGTACAGAATCATTTTTTCTTCACCATGCGGTTTGCTATCCTTCAATTCCAGTCGGTACGGCACGTTCCTTATGACTTTAAAACCTGAGTTATAAAAATCTTTCAGGGAATTGCAAACCGTATATTTATATCTGATTTTTGGGATATAGGTTTTTTCTATCCATTGCCAGACTTTCTGAACACGGGGCCGATGAATAACCTCCGGTACTTCCGACATAATCTCATGACTGTCAAAAACCAACTTGCTGCCTTTTAGTTTTGCCGCATAATAACAGGGGAGAAGTGTATCGGCATCGTTAGATACAATAATGTCAGAACGACAAATCAATAGTCTGAAAAACAGCCTTATATTAAAGGTTGCGTAAAAAGCAACCCCACTTTTTAACAGCATACGGATGCGTCTTACCCTGAATGGATAGTCAGGATTCGATTTCCTTAGTTTTCTGCAGATTACTGTCACATTACCAAGATGCTCATGTAAAGAGCCGGCAATTTTTTGTATTCTCTGATCTGTATTGAGATCCGAAATGACAGCGATGATTATTTGAGGCTGTTTATTTTTCAATGGTATTTGAACTTACTTCTCTTCGTTAAAGATAATAAAACAAAAAACCCCGGCAAGCACCGGGGTTTATTTAATGTTTTTATGTTCTATAAAAGATTGTCAAGTTTCTGTACCAGAATATTTTTAGGTACTGCACCTACCTGTTTGTCGGCAACTTCACCACCTTTAAAGAATAGAACGGTAGGTATGTTTCTGATGCCGTATTTGGAACAAACCTCCGGATTTTCATCAACATTAAGTTTTGCAACTACGGCTTTGCCATCATATTCAGATGACATATCTTCCACAATAGGACCAATCATTCTACAAGGTCCGCACCATTCTGCCCAGAAATCAATAAGGGCCGGTTTGTCTGAATTAAGTATCAGTTCTTCAAAATTACTGTCAGTTACTTCAATAGCCATGATATATTATTTTATAATTTTAATTCTTTTGCAGACAACAAAAATACGTCTACCTGTTTTTTTAATGAGGTAATTACACCTGTGTTTTTAAACAAAATATCAACTTATTTCGATCCTTAAATATAATGTAATTTTTATCCTTTTACTGATTATTATTGTTAAACGTTGTTATAACAGCCTAACACTGTTTTGGTTTACCATTGGCATCCCAATTTTTTTTCAAATCGCAACCCGGACAGGTATCACAGGGCGATGATGGTTTTTGAAGAACCCTGACCAGCCGTCTTGCAATGATCACAACGGTTATCAATCCTATTATGGATACAATTATTTCCTGCATATTAAAACAATAAATTTCCTACCCCGTTAATAATGAACGCAAGGAGATAGGCCAGTACTGACGTGTAACCCAGTGTAAACATAGCCCATTTCCAACTTCCCGTTTCAGCTTTAATGGATGACAATGTGGCCAGACAGGGGAAATATATCAGTACAAATACAACAAGGGCTAAGGCACTGATTTTGTTCAGTCCGGGTGATAATTCACCATTTATCATAATGGGTTTACTCAGCTTTTCCGATAATTTTCCAACTTCCACATCTTCCTGTTGATACAGCACTGATATGGTGCTGACAATGATCTCTTTAGCCGGAATGCCACACAGTAAGCTCACCCCTACTTTCCAGTTGAAACCCAATGGACGAATCGCCGGTTCGATAAAACGGCCTACCTTACCCAGATAGGAATGTGCCTGCAAATCAGCGTTCATCTTAAGTTGGGTGGCCTGTATAGAATCCTGCTTTACAGTTTGTGACAGATTACTTTCAGAAATATGTGCAATTTTTGCTTCATAGGAACTGATCATCTCGTTATTATGAGGAAAATAGCCCAACATCCAGATGGCGATAGACGCAATTAAAACGACGCCGGCGATTTTCTTCACATACTGTTCCCCGCGTTTCCACATATGAATTCCTGTTGTACGAATTGAAGGAAGCCGGTATGGTGGCAGTTCCATCACAAAAGGAGCAGTACTTTTTTTAATAATTGTTTTCTTAAATACACGGGCAAAAATGATGGCCAGAATTATACCCAGCACATAAATACTTAAAAGTAACAATCCCGCATGTTCGGGGAAAAAACTGCCGATGATAAGGATATAAACGGGAAGTCGTGCACTGCATGACATAAGGGGGATCAGCAAAATGGTTAACAGGCGGTTTTTGCTGTCTTCAATGGTTCTGGTAGCCATTACGGCAGGGACATTACATCCGAATCCCATGATAAGGGGAATGAATGATTTGCCGTGCAGACCTATTTTATGCATCAGGCGATCCATTATAAATGCTGCTCTGGCCATGTATCCGCTGTCTTCCATAAAGGATATAAAGAAATAGAGGATGAGTATATTGGGCAGAAAGACCAGCACGGCACCAACACCTCCAAGAATACCATCGATCAGCAGATCATGCAGTGGACCATCATTCATCAGGTGGTCCAGTGTTCCCTGGAGCCATACAATGCCACTGTCAAGCCAGTTCATCGGATACTGCCCCAAAGAGAAGGTTGCTCTGAACATGATGTATAAAAACAGGAAAAATATAGGAAATCCAAATAGCCTGTGTGTTAGAATGGTATCAATAATCCGCGAAGTATTCAGCGTCTCCATTTCGGGATCAACCTTAACTGTTTCCCTTATGGCTCCGGCTATAAAGGCATATTTTGCTTCGGTAAGAATCGTTTCGCTGTCGTTGTTATAGATGCTTTCCAGGAGTTTAATCTCCTTTTTTGTGACATTTTTAATGGCTACATATTCAGGAAACTGCCTGATGAATTCTTCAGCATCAGCATCTCGTTCAAGCAGTTTAAGCGACAAAAATCGGGGTGAAACCTTATTTGTGATCTCTTTATTCGCGGATAACTCACGCCGAATTTTCCGAATGGCAGATTCTGCATTGTCACCATAGTTGATATGAACATGTCGCACCACGGGGTTTACTTCCTCATACACATCAATTATTTCATCCATGAGTTCGGTAATCCCTCTTCCTTTGGAGGCAACGGTCGGAACAAACGGAATTCCAACCATCTCACCAAGGGCTTTATAATCGAATTCGATTCCCTTTGATCCCATTTCATCAAACATGTTCAGTACACCGACAACGCGTATATCCATGTCTATGAGCTGGGTGGTAAGATACAGGTTACGTTCCAGGTTTGAGGCATCAATGACATTAACCACGATATCCGGTTTCTGATCCAGAATATGATGCCTGACATAACGCTCCTCAGGTGAATACGTTGTCATACTGTATGTTCCGGGAAGATCAACCAGGTTAAATTCATAGCCTTTATATTTCCGTACACCCAGTTTGGCATCAACCGTTACACCACTGAAATTGCCAACATGTTCGTATGAACCTGTTATTTTGTTATAAAGCGTGGTTTTCCCTGAATTGGGATTGCCCACAAATGCAATGTTAATGTGTTTGCGTTTTTCCAGTGCCAAATCACGGAGCTTCTTCTCTTCATATACACCTTCATATCCGTTTTGAAGAAGTTGTTCCCCTTCTTTTACCGATACAACTTCTATATTGGCTGCTTCGCTTCGCCGAAGAGAAACCTGGTAATCCATTATCTGGTATTCAATAGGATCTTTTAGTGGTGCGTTTTTTATTACCTTGACCACCTTGCCCCTAATAAATCCCATTTCAATTATTCGTCTGCGGAATGATCCATGCCCTCTGACCTTGACAATAACTGCCTCCTCATTATTCCGCAATTCGGATAGATTCATATCAAACTAATTTCGAATAATTTTATCCCGTTTTAAGAATTGACATTCAGAAAGAACATACTTGCTAAAGTTAATCCTTGTAAACAGGCGCAAAAAATTGATTTCTAATGTCTTATTTAGTTTAAATCAAAACAAGTGCAAATTTCGTTTTTTTTTCGAAAACCCCAATATAAATGTGCATTAAAGGTGTTAATTATATGAAAAAGGAAAATTAGCCATTTTATTTGTGTATTTTTGTAGAACAAGCAATGGAAAAAAAGATAGAAGATATAATCGCAAACTTTAAAGGAAACTTTCATATCCTGGAGAAAAAGATTGACCTTGAAGAGCAGATGGTATATTTCAACAAGTCAAAGCATTTGAAGAAATTTATGCCAGACAATGTCATGGATATGGCCGAGAGTTTGTGGAATGATGAAGTTCCTGATGAGCAACGCAAGAAGATACTGATATGGCTGGCATCCATGCAGGATGTTAAGGCTTACAGGTTAATCGAGGACTTTTTTTATAAAATTGCAGATGAAAACCTTAAGAACTGGAGTTATCTGGCGTTAATTGAAGCCAGAATGGGATTGGAGAGTGCCCTGTCTGATGAAAAACAGATATTTATTTCAACCGGACTTGGTGGAAAAGGGCAGATGTTACGCTACTTTATTGTTCTTTTCCCTCATGATAAGGAGAAGGGATTTTCTGATTTTGAACGGGATTTTGTCCGGAAGGAATTTGAATTTGTTCTGAATCTGGAAGGTTGTGAGTTTGAACTGCGTGAAACAAAAACATCTTATATCAGCTTTATAGCCTTAATTCCGATAGATATACTGATCAAGGATATTGTGGTGAAAATTTTTAATGCCTGCAATCAGTTTGGCAAATTCATTAGTGATAAATTTATTATCACCAATGTAAAGGAGATGAATGAAAATGAAATATTTGAATTTATTGACAATGGCGATGATGTGGAGGATATAGATGAAATAGATATCAGGTAATAATTAAAACGATATAAAAACAAAACCCCGGAATTTCCGGGGTTTTTTGTTTCTTTTATTTTCCTAAATCGTCAAAATCAACATCCGTTAAACCGGAACTTACTGATAATTCAACTTCTTCTTCGTTAACTGATTCTGAGTTATCAGCATAGCCTTCGGTATCAATTTCAATTTTTCCTTCAACGGCCTCATTTACAAATTCAGTAGATTCCATAAATGCCTCTCTGAATTTGTCAAAATCTTCCTTGTAAAGGAAAATCTTATGTTTTTCGTAGCGAAATTCACCATCAGAAACAAAACGTTTCTTACTTTCGGTGATTGTGAGGTAAAAATCGTCTTTTTTGCGGGTTTTTTTCACATCAAAAAAATATGTACGTTTACCGGCCCTTACGATCTTAGAAAACACTTCATCACGGTCTCTCTTTTCTGATCCTTCCATAATACACTTATTTGATAATTTATGAATTCAAATTTGTTAAAAAAGATTTAACAATTCAAATCTTAAGCCCTTTTTTTTTTGATATAGTGGCAATTATATACTATTTCTAAATAATTATGCAGTGCTTTTTTTAATTTTTTTTAGAAAAGCTTCAGACATGGTTCTTCCACGGAGTTTTGCACGTTCAGCCAGCGGACCTTCATACATTGACGTGACCGTGGCGTTCCAGATTTCCATCCAATTGCCAAAATGATTGTCTGCAAGCATCATTTTAAAATGGACTTCAATTGGTTTCCCGTAATAAGCCATTTCTCTAAGTATAATGGTCTGCCAGAACCTGTAAAGCTTTTCAAGATGTTCATCCCAGTGACCGCTTAGGTATTTTTCAAATATGGGACCTATCAGTGCGTCTTTACGGGCATTTGCATAAAATGTATCCACAAGCTTTTTAATATCCTCAAATGTTTCAATGTCTTTTTTCATTATAGCTCTCGTGTTGTAAATATTTTATATCCATTTTCTGAGTTGTGCAATTTCATCAGGCCAGCGTTCGTCGTCGGGAGTTTCCAGTATTAAAGGTATCCCGTTGAACCGGTCATCTTTCATGATCCATTTGAAGGGATCGTAACCAATAAAACCATCCCCCAGACTTTCATGCCTGTCAACCATACTTGCATAATCTTTCTTTGAGTCATTAAGATGCATACCCTTTAAATATGTAAAACCAACAGTCTCACTGAACCGGTTAAATGTTTGGTTAAACTCCTTCTTATCTCTGAGGTTATACCCGGCGGTAAATGCATGACAGGTATCAATACAAACACCGATCCGGTTTTTATCTTCTACATGATCTATAATAAATTTAAGCTGATCGAAGGTATGACCAAGGTTGCTTCCCTGTCCGGCTGTATTTTCTATAACAGCGGTTACGCCGGTTGTTTTGTCAAGTGTTAGGTTGATGGACTCTGCAATTGTCTTTAAACAGGTCTCTTCCGGGATCTTATTTAAATGACTTCCGGGATGAAAGTTCAGACGGTCAAGCCCCAGAAATTCACAACGCTGCATTTCATCTAAAAATGCATTCCGTGATTTTTGTAAAGCTGTTTTTTCCGGATGACCCAGATTGATCAGGTAGCTGTCATGAGGTAAAATATGTTGTGGTTTGTAACCATATTCGTTGCAACGCTGTTTAAATAGTTCAATGCTCTGCTTCGACAGCGGTTTAGCATGCCACTGCCGTTGGTTTTTCGTAAATAATGCAAATGCAGTGGCTCCAATCCGGTTTGCGTTCAGTGGTGCATTTTCTACACCTCCTGCAGCACTAACATGAGCCCCTATATATTTCATATTTGCGATGCTTTAAATTTGGAACACCATTTAGAGTGCCCTGACCGCAAAATTAATCTATCCGCAGCGTTAATAAAACGGTTATGTCAAATATTCGTGTTTTATTGTTGTGTATTGTCATTTTTTCGATTTTTTTTGCAGCCTGAAATACATTAAATGTCATTTTGACTTAATTTTTGTAATGGCAGGATAATTGCATCTTAGCCGCATAAAAGGAGAAAAACAGAAATAAAATATGGCCAAAAAACAGAAAAACACTCATAAAGAGCAGCAGAAGGCTGCTCATGAGGAGGCAGCCAAAAGCAATGTAAACAATGATAAAAAGGAAAATGACAACGTGAAAATAAATGTTGAGGAAGTTGAACTGGAGGCTGCCGGTGAAGTGGATACTGAAAAAGAAGAATTAAAGGCAGAGTGCGAGGAGAAAGCAGATGATCTGACATTGGTAAAAAGAGCTTATGAAGAGCTGAATGATAAGCATCTTCGTTTACAGGCTGAATTTGACAATTACAGAAAGCGTACATTACGTGAAAAAATGGAATTGACAAAATCAGCAGGTGAAAGCATCCTTGTCAGCTTATTGCCGGTGATAGATGATTTTGAACGGGCACAACAGATGTTGCATGATGCAGCTGATATTGAAAGTGTTCGTCAGGGATTTGAACTTATCTACTCTAAATTTGTCAGCTTTTTAAATCAGAATGGTGTAAAACCTATTGAAACAACAGAAAAGGAATTTGATACGGATCTCCATGAGGCTGTGACCAAAATTCCGGCACCTAAAGAAGAGTTGAAGGGAAAGGTAGTGGATTGTATTCAGAAAGGATATCTGTTAAATGATAAGGTTATCCGTTATTCCAAGGTTGTGATAGGTGAGTAAGATTTAAAACGTAAGGTATGTCAAAAAGAGATTACTACGAAGTTTTAGGTGTATCAAAAGGTGCATCAGACGAAGAGATAAAAAAAGCGTATCGCAAAAAAGCTATACAGTTCCATCCGGATAAAAATCCAGGTGATAAGGAAGCCGAGGATAAATTTAAGGAGGCTGCTGAGGCGTACGAGGTTTTGAGGGATCCTCAGAAGAGGAGTCGCTATGACCAGTTCGGACACGCCGGAGTAGGTGGTGCCTCTAATGGCGGTGGTGGATTCGGAGGCTTCAGCGATATTGAAGATATCTTTTCTGCCTTTGGTGACATTTTTGGTGGACACTTCGGTGGTGGATTTGGCGGATTTGGTTCATCCAGGGGACGTTCCTCCAGAAGGGTTAATAAAGGACAGAACTTACGGGTTAAAGTCAAACTGACTCTTCCGGAAATCGCTAACGGTGTTGAAAAGAAACTGAAAGTAAAAAAATATGTGGCCTGTTCCCATTGCGATGGTAATGGTGCTGAAGGCGGACACGCTCATACAACTTGTTCTACCTGTCATGGTTCAGGATACGTGACCAGGGTTCAGAACACCTTACTGGGACAGATGCAGACTCAGACGGTTTGTCCTACATGTAACGGAGAGGGTAAAATGATAACCAATAAATGTGTGCATTGTAACGGAGAGGGTATCGTTCGTGACGAAGAGGTTATCAGCGTGAAGATTCCTGCAGGTGTGGCTGAAGGCATGCAGTTGTCAGTCAGCGGAAAGGGAAATGCAGCCCGCAGGGGAGGTATTAACGGAGATCTTCTCGTTTATATTGAAGAGGAGGAACATCCGGAGCTGATCCGTGATGGTCATGACCTCGTGTATAACCTTCTGCTTAGTTTTCCTGAAGCTGCTCTTGGTGTTCCCATCGAAATTCCGACAGTAGACAGTAAAGTGAAAATTAAAATTGAACCGGGAACCCAGCCAGGCAAAGTGCTTCGGCTCAGGGGCAAAGGACTTCCGGACGTAAACAGTTATGGACGGGGAGATCTTTTGGTAAATATCAATGTGTATATTCCTGAGAATTTGTCGAAGGATGACCGTAAAATGGTTGAAAAACTGGCTGAGTCGGATGCCTTTAAACCGGAAGAGAATGCCGCTAAAAACTTTTTCAGAAAAGTACGTAACTTCTTTGAATAACAGAATTCGAATTATATGAAATAAAAAAGGGCCTCACAGGCCCTTTTTTATTGTGTATGTATTATTTCTTTTTAACCTTTTCCAGGACAGAGGTGGCAGTAGCCACAATGCCGGAAACATCTGTCAGATTATTGGGTAAGATGATTGTGTTGCTTTCTTTTGCGAGTTTCCCAAATTCACCCAGATACTGTTCCGCAACCCTCAGGTTCACGGCATCAATTCCGTTTTCTGCAGAAATGGCATCTGCAATCTGACGAAGTCCCAATGCCGTTGCCACAGCAACTTTTTCAATTTCAGCAGCCCGACCTTCAGCTTCATTTATTCGCTTTTGTTTTTCACCTTCGGAACGTTTGATTAATTCCTGCTTATCGCCTTCTGCCACATTGATTTTAGCTTGTTTCTGTCCCTCAGACTCGGCAATTAAAGCACGTTTTTCACGCTCAGCACGCATCTGTTTCTCCATGGCATCTTTTATGCTTTGCGGCGGAACAATGTTTTTGAGTTCATAACGGGTAACTTTTACACCCCAGGGATCCGATGCTTTATCCACTGCTTCCACGATATTCGTGTTAATCAGATCACGTTCTTCAAATGTTTTATCCAGTTCCATACGACCGATGATACTACGCATCGTTGTCTGGGCAATCTGTATAGAGGCAAACCGGTAATCATCAATGCCATATGATGCTTTTGACGGATCAATGACCTGGAGGTAAAGAATACCATCTACTTCAACAGCAATGTTATCTTTTGTAATACAAATTTGCGAAGCCACATCAATAGCCTGTTCTTTCAGCGTATGTTTATAGGCCACTTTATCAATAAATGGGATCAGAACATTAAATCCGGCCTGTAACGTTGTTCTGAATTTTCCAAGCCGTTCAATAATGAATGCTGAACGTTGGGGAACAATCTTAATCGTGGAAAAGAAAATAATGATGGCAAGAACAACCAACGCAATAAGTATGATAGTTGATCCTGAGATTTGAGCTAAAAACATGATAAATTGAGTTTAAGGTTAATACTTATGTTATTGATTCTGTTTTACAATTAAGGTAATACTTTCTTTATCGATAATAGTGAGTATGTCATCTTTTTTTACATCACTGTCAGCACAACGCGCGCTCCATGAAGTTCCTTTGAAGGTTACTTTACCCGTCTGTCCTTTTTTGAATGCTGTTTCAGCCACTGCTCTTTTACCAATAAATTCATCTTCCAGTGTGTTGTCTTTTTCGCCTGTTTTATCAAAGAATTTACGTTTAAGCCATCGTCGGAGAGCGAACAGTAAAATAACGGAGGAAATGACAAATACAAGGATTTGAACATTGATGTCAATATCAAAAATATAACTGGCAACGGCAGTTATGATGGCTCCGGCACCAAAAAAAATCACAAAAATTCCGGGAATGGCTAATTCCAGAAGTAATAAAACAATACCAACAAGGAACCAGATAATGTGTGGTTGTAATAGTGTTTGTAAGTCCATTTTAGTTACAGGGTTAACATCCTGCTTAATTCATCAGGATTGATTCAGGATTAAAGATAATTCTTTTTTTAACATTTTGTTTTTTTTACTCCTGAATTTTATTCAAAATTGCAAACCAGCTTACAATATGGTAAATATAGAGGAAAAGTGCTGTTTAAATAGTCTGTTTAACCTGGCACTCTTTGTGTCGAAAACAATCCACAATATGGTCATTTACCATACCTGTGGCTTGCATATGTGCATAAACCACAGTTGACCCAACAAATTTAAAACCACGTTTTTTGAGATCTTTACTGATTTTGTCAGAAAGTTCAGAAGTCGCAGGAATTTCCGACAGGGTTCTGAATTGGTTAACAATGGTTTTCCCTTCTGTAAATCCCCAGATATAAGCGCTGAATGATCCGAATTCATCAATAACCCTTAGGTATGCCTGTGCATTACTAATCGCAGCTCTAATTTTAAGTTTGTTGCGTATTATTCCTTCATTTAGTATTAATGTATTGAATTTACTCTCGTTGTAGTTTGCAATAACATTATAATCAAAATTATCGAATGCATGGCGAAAATTATCACGTTTCCGGAGTACCGTTATCCAGCTTAAGCCAGCCTGAAAGGTTTCAAGAATCAGGAACTCAAAGATCTTGCGATCATCATATATTGGTACACCCCATTCTGTATCATGATACTGAACATATAATGGATCTTTACCGGGCCACTCACAACGGGTTATCATCTTGATCATTTTTTGTAATTCAAAAGCAAAGCTAAGGAATTTATCTTAGGCTGATTAGTATTAATAAATCTTAAAATGGCTAAACAAGAACCATTCTAAATTGTTTCTAAAACGAACTTATTAATCAAAATGTATCATGAAAGTAAAACTCTTTTTTTCCTCGCTAATCATACTTGCAGGGTTAGCTGTAACACAAAACACATATGCGCATTGCGAAATACCTTGTGGTATTTATGGTGATTCTTTACGTTTCAAAGAAGTTTACGAGCACATTACCACCATTGAAAAATCAATGCGTGAAATCGATCGTTTGTCAAAAGAAGACGAAATTAACTATAATCAGCTGGTCAGATGGGTAAATAATAAAGATGATCATGCCAATAAGCTGCAGGATATTGTTGAACAATATTTTCTTCATCAACGGATTAAAATTAAAGACCCGTCAGATAATGATGCTTATCAGAAATATACAGCACAGTTGGTATTACTGCACAAAATGCAGGTTTATGCCATGAAGGCCAAACAAACCACTGATCTTGGCTATATCAAACAGCTTAATGATACATGGCATACATTTGAACACTCCTATTTTGAAGATTAATTACTCATGAATATTATTAATAAACTCTCACATTAAATTTTAAAAATCATGGAAGAACAAATTTTAAATCCAACTATGATGCCGAGGATCGGTGATGATGCTCCTGACTTTACAGCAGTAACTACCAAGGGTCAGGTGACATTCAGTGAATTTGCAAAAGACAAGTGGGTCGTGATGTTTTCTCATCCGGCAGATTTTACCCCGGTTTGTACAACCGAAATGAGCGGTTTTGCTACACGAAAGGCAGAGTTTGATGAATTAAATACTGAATTAATCGGTTTAAGCATCGACAGTATTCATGCACACCTTGCCTGGGTGGATAATGTACGAAAAAACACCGGCGTATATTTTGATTTTCCAATTATAGCGGATTTGGATATGAAAGTGTCCAAGTTGTACGGAATGTTACAACCAAACGAAAGCCAAACTGCCGCAGTGCGTGCTGTGTTCTTTATCGATCCCAAAAAGAAAATTCGTCTCATTATGTACTATCCGTTGAATGTAGGCCGAAACATGGATGAAATTATCCGTGTACTGAAAGCACTGCAGACAACAGATAAATTTGGAGTAGCCCTTCCTTTGAACTGGACTCCAGGTGAGAAGGTTATCGTTCCGCCCCCTAAAACACTGGATGAGATGGATGCAAGGATTAAAGATGATTCTCTTGAAAAGGTTGATTTTTACCTGGCAAAGAAAACATTATAAAAGTAACAATACTCAATATTTTAAAAGCAGTCGGTTTCCGGCTGCTTTTTTTATGATTAATAGTTCAGGTTAATAGTTGCTTTTTTGGTAACTTAGCAGGAATATTAGACAGACCCCAAATTTACTTTGAATGAAGAAAAATCAATTACCCCTGCTTTTTCCGTTTATTCTGTTTTTCATTGCTACGAATATTTTTGGTCAAAAAGTAATATTTACTTCCCAGCCGGTTAATGTTCTTATGGAATCTATGGACTCAACACAAAAAATCTTTGTTTATGTTGTCAAAACCGGTGATGAAATATGCAAAGAAATGAATCGGGCTGTACTCAGTGATTCTATAACTGCTTCTTTCTTAAATTATAACTTTTTGAATAAAATAATATATGTTGATGATGACTCATTGGATAAGCATTACCTGGCTGAATATTTAATACAGGATGAGTCAAATGTTGTTCCCGCTTATTATTTTCTTGATAATGATGGTCATGTACTTCTTAAGGATTCTGGATTGAAATCAAAAAAGGAGATTCTCGAGATGTCGTACCGGGCCTGTCAAATGTTACCTGTCAGATTACAGATTGCAGAAAAAAAGAAACTGTACAGTGCAAACAGATCAGATAAAACATTTCTCAGGGATTTGCTTGTTGTTGAAAATGAAATTGGCGATAGTGATACTACTGCTTTATATGATTTACTTGCTCTGTTGTCGAAGGATGAATATTTGGATATATCTGTTATCAGGGCTATCCTGAATAATGAACAGAGCATTTATGGGAAGGGATATCGTTATATTTCGGAGTCAAAAAACCGATCGCTGGCAGCTATCATATGTTGCAGGGAGAATAACAGAAGTATGGATGATATTATGTATGCTAAAGCAATGGAAATTATACAGAATAATATGACCAGTGCTCTGGAAAGTCGGGATGAAATGCTTTTTGAAGATTGTAAGATTGAGCTGCAGCGTGTAATGAATGACAAGGAGAAGGCTCAGAAAATATGTGACAGGGCACACAGACGGTTTTACAGGTAGTTATAAATATCGTTCTGCTCCGCTGTTAATCATGAACCTAAGGTCTAATTTATTTCGCTTTAAACCGTAAATATGTCGATTGACATTAAATAATGAGTATTTTTGAAAATTCATTCGATTTTTTATTTTTGCGGTGCTAAAAAAGTTAATATATGTCAGGTCATAGTAAGTGGTCAACAATTAAAAGGAAGAAGGGCGCATTAGATGCGAAACGTTCCAAGATATTTTCAAGAATTTCAAAAGAGATAACCATTGCAGCCCGAGAGGGAGGTGGGGCAGATCCTGAAATGAATCCTCGGTTAAGGCTTGCCGTACAGAATGCTAAAGCTCAGAATATGCCAAAGGATGTTATTGAACGGGCTATTAATAAAGCATCCAAAGACGGTGATTCACTTGTTGAAATGAATTTTGAAGGGTATGGACCGGGTGGTGTAGCTGTATTTGTGGAGTGTTTGTCAGATAATAACAACAGAACGGTTGGGGCTATCAGAGCTATCTTTACAAAACGTGGCGGAAGTTTGGGCACAAACGGATCGTTGAGTTTTATTTTTGATCGTAAAGGGGTATTTGAATTTCCGAAACCGGAGTCGATTGATATGGATGACCTGGAACTGGAAGTTATTGATGCCGGTGCAGAAGATATCGAAACTGAAGGAGATACGCTGATTATTACCTGTGCCCTGGAGGATTTTGGACAGTTAAATAAAAAGCTGGAGGAACTGGGTATTGCACCTGAAAAAGCAGAATTACAGCGCATTCCTAATAACACAAAAGAGTTGGGACTGGATGATGCGAAAAAGGTATTGAGGATGATAGAGGATTTTGAGGATAATGATGATGTGCAGAATGTCTTCCATAACCTTGAAATGACAGAAGAGTTGGAGAAAGCATTAAATGAAGAATAAATAAAGCCGGGTGTTCCCGGCTTTGTTATAATGTGATGTGTATGTTTGATAAGAACCGGATAAGTTTGTTTAAGCAATTTTTTCAACAGGATGAAAAATGGGTTATTATACCACATCTTAATCCTGACGGTGATGCCATTGGTGCATCTATGGCTTTTGGCTTACTTCTGGCTGACATGGGCATCAGTTATACCGTTATAGTTCCCGATTCAGCACCTGAATTCTTGTCATTTTTACCTGGTATGGAGCAGGTTCTGGTTGGTAAAAAGCAGCAGGATCTGGCAGATAAACTGATTTCAGAAGCCGGCGTTGTTTTATTACTTGATCACAACGATTTCAGGCGAAGTGGAAATCTGAGTGATGCGGTTGTAAAACATCAGGGACAGAAAATAATGATTGATCACCATCCCGATCCTGTAATAAAAGAGGAGGAGGCCTTGATTCTTTCGCGTGTAACAGCCTCTTCAACATGCGAACTATCCTATGAAATAATTTGTCAGCTGGGTTATAAGGATAAAATAACCTCTGATATAGCAACCGTACTGATGGCCGGAATGATAACTGACACAGGTGCATTCAGCTATAATTGTTCCAATAATAACTTTTTTATCAATGTTGCCGGTCTTATTGACAAAGGTGCCGATAAGGATCTCATTATAGATAAAATTTATAATCAGTATTCTGAAGACAGAATGCGCCTGGTTGGCTACCTGATAAACCAGAAAATGGAAGTATTTCCAGACATAAAAACTGCCATTATCTCGTTGAACTGGAGCGAGATGCACAAGTATAATTTTAAAAAAGGTGATAGTGAAGGCGTAGTCAACATGCCGCTATCCATAAAAGGCATTGAACTTTCTGTGTTTATTTCTGTACGGGATGATAAAACAAAATTATCCTTCAGATCCAAAGGAGAATTCCCTGCAAATAAAATTGCTGCCAAATGGTTTTCCGGTGGCGGACATCTTAATGCCGCAGGTGGTAGCACCGATCTATCAGTTGAAGACACAGTGAAATACTTCAAATCACTGTTCCCTGAAATCAAAAAGCTCATCGAATCAACTGTTTTATAGAACAGCCTCTTCATCATTGTACATTATATTCCTAAAAAGTTTTATTTTTAGGTAGGGTAAACTGTATGTGTTACGGTATATAGGTGAAAGCGCTGGAAAAAGTAGGGTTTAAAAGCGATTTCAGCCTTTTAAAGTGTTATAAAATGAGCTGGTTTTGAGCAGAGAAGAGTTTAAATTCATTTTTGATAAGTATTTCGATACCATTAGAAACTACATCTATTACAGATGTGGTGATGCAGAACTGGCGACTGATATAGCACAGGACACGTTCTTAAAAATCTGGGAAAAACAGCTGGAATATATTCCGGGTAAGATTGTAGGGTTGTTGTATAAAATAGCGAGCGATCTTTTTATCAGCCGCTACAGACACGACGCCCTGCAGATTAAATTTAGAAACTCCATTACCATTGAACAGGTTGATAACACGCCTGAAGATGATTTGGCTTACCGGGAATTGCAGCATAAGTACGAAACAGCCCTGGCAAATTTATCAGAAAAGCAACGTGTTGTTTTTCTGATGAGCAGGAACGAAGGACTTAAGTACCACGAAATAGCTGAAAGGCTTGATTTAAGCGTTAAAGCCGTGGAAAAGCGCATGAAAATAGCGCTCGATTATTTACGCGAAAATTTATTAACACATGCAGGATAATTCTACACATAAAGACATGAAAAAAGGACTTAACCATCCTGAACTGGAAGCGTTTTCCGGTTTGAAACCTCCGTATACAAAATCTAAGGATGATGTATGGGCAGAGCTTTCAAAAGCTATTGATAAACAGGACGCCAAAATACATACATTAAGACCTGCTTACCGTAAAAACATATTCCGCTACGCTGTAGCTGCTATTATTGCAATAATGATAGGTTTGCCTGCGTTTATGCGGTTTTACACTGTAAAAATATATTCAGAATACGGTGAACATGCAGAAGTTTTATTCCCTGATGATTCAAAAGTCAATCTCAACGCAGATACCAGGCTGTCGTATCATCCCTATTGGTGGAAGTTCAGCCGTGAAGTGAAGATGGAAGGTGAAGCCTATTTCGAGGTTACAAAAGGTAATTCATTTACTGTTAAATCAAATATGGGAGAGACCACTGTTTTGGGTACCAGTTTTAATATTTATACAAGGGATAATTCTTATGCCGTTAACTGTCTTACGGGTTCTGTTAAAGTGTCTGATTATACCTCTGACGTCGTGATCAAACCAAATCAAAAGGCTGAGCTGGAAAAGCAAAAAGGACTGGTTGTGTATGATAATGTTGCGGCCCAAAATGCAGTATCCTGGATAAATAATGAGTTTGTGTATACCGGTACGAATCTTTCAAAAGTCATTAATGACTTAGAATTGCAGTACAATATTCATATTTCGTACAGCAAAACACTGCGGGTGGATACATTAACGTATACCGGAAGTTTTGATCGCTCTTTATCTGCAGAAAATGTATTATATTTCGTATTCAAACCTTTTGGCCTTAAAACAATTGAAAAAGGACAGGGTGAATATGAAATAACAAATGAAAATTAACTTTAGCATACGTTTTATATTTCTATTTTCTTTTTGTCTTGCAACCCTTAATGCACAGGATAGAATAGCAGTTGATTATGATAATATTCCCTTAAACCAGATCCTGGTTGGTTTAAGGGATTCTTTTCAGGTTAGAGCTTCATTTAATGATGCTGAGCTGTCAACTTACAGAATTACACTGAAAGAAGATTTCAGTTCGGTGGATGAATTAATGAAGGCGTTATTCAGGAATTCACCATGGATGGTTGAGAAAAGGGCGGGCATCTATATTATTATTGAAAAACCTGAAAGCGTATTTAAAATTAACCAGGAAGCCATACTGATTAACGGACTTGTAGCAGATAAATTCACCGGAGAAATATTGCCATACAGCACCGTCTTAATTAATGATGAACTACGCGTCACTGATTTCAGAGGGCGCTTTTCTTATATTGCTTATGCCGGTGATCGGCTTCATATTAAAGCAACACATCTGGGATATTATGTTTATGATACTGTTATCGGACCACAAAAGCAGCTTGTTTGTAGCCTGAAACCGACCAATCTTGAATTGGGCGAAGTAATGGTTGAGGGCCGGCCGGTTGAATATGCAGCTCAAGCCGGGAATGATGTCGGAGAGGTCAGACTGAATCAGAAAATAGCAGGATTTATACCCGGTGGGCTGAATAATTCTGTTTATAATATTCTTAGACTTCAACCCGGAATTAAAGGGAGCGGGGATCACAATCAGAGCCTGTCTATATGGGGAAGTACAGGAGGTCAGAATCAAACAAAATTTGATGGCATGACCATCTATAACCTCAACAGTTTCAGCGATTATTTTAATAGTGTAAATCCTTTGCTGATAAAAGATATTAATATTTTTAAAGGTGGTTATGGTTCAAATCAGGGGAACAGGGTTGGAGGAATAATTGAAATAAATGGTATAGACGGAAATTACAATAAACCGGGAATTCAGGTTTATGCTGATAATATTTCGCTTAACGGTATTGTAAATATACCTTTGTTAAAACGCAGCTCACTTATTGTCGGGCATCGCAGATCGTTATTCCCTGCCTTTAATATGGATCTGAGCCGGAGATTCGGCGATTTTTATGCAGATGATTTTTCAGATATTTATGTCTTGCCTGAAAACACCTTTCAGGATTTGAATGTCAAATTTTCTTCATTTTTAAATAACGGTGATCAGTTATTTGTCTCAGCTTTTAATAGTCGCGCTACCGATCTGTTTGCGTTTGATTACCACGCGGAAGAACCGGAAGGACTGCATTACAATCATGAACAAACCATGAGACAAACCGGACTTGCCGCATTTTACGGTAAACTTTGGAAGAATGGAATAAACAGTAACTTTAAACTGACATATTCCGGTTACAATAGTCATGGACAAAAGGATGTAACCTTAAATCCGGAAAATAATCCATTTCAGAGTATTGAAACGGATGATGATCGTAACCGGATAGATGAATTTGGATTCACCCTGGATAACCGGTTTTCTTTAACCACACAACAGTTTGTTGAAGCAGGTCTGGAGTTAAACCATTATGAAACAGTGTCTGATTATACGAGAGAGGATTATATTTATTTTAAGGAAGCAAACAAACTGGATAAAGCTTCAGTATATGTTCGAAATAACATTCAGGCCAGCAAAAGGCTTAAAATGGATATCGGATTAAGGCTGGATTATGCTTTTGAGCCCAACAAATTGTTATTTCAGCCCCGTTTGAGAAGTTCCATAAAACTGTTTGATGATGTAAAGTTAAATCTTACCTGGGGTGTTTATAACCAGTTTATATCCATTATTTCTTTAATTGATGCGGAAGATAATTACCACTACTTCTGGAATGTGCATGGTAGCAAAGATGCACCATTTTTGCAATCTGATATTCTGGGGGGTGGATTATCATGGTCAGGACATGGTTTTCTGGTAAATGCTGAAGCTTATTTACGAAGAACCGAAGGGCTGGAACGGTTTAAGATTTACCAAATGTATACTGAAGGATCAACCGGACTCAGTAAGTCTCAGGGGATTGATTTGTACATTAAAAAGGATTTCAGAAAACATACCGTATGGTTATCGTATTCATATAATGATAGTAAAGAACATTTCAGCGACATGCCGGAGGATGAATACATTGTGACAAGAAACAGCCTCAGGCATGAACTCAAAGCGGCTTCAATTATGAATTTCAATCCGGTATTCTTTAGCTGTAATTATGTCTTCGGAACCGGATTTAATGAAGAACTGCTTCAGAATATTGCTCGGGAAAGACCGTATTCGAGACTGGATGCATCTGTATATTACCGACAGGAATTCTTAAAAACAAAGCTGCGGTTTGGATTGAATGCTTTAAATTTAATGAACCGAAAAAACTATCCTTATCTCTCACAAACCAGTTTAGCACGTCCCGGTGAGCCTGGTTTAATCGTCAGTAATGCACATCAACCCTTTTTTATGATGTTTTTTATTGATATATCTTACTGATTATCAGTCTGAAAATGGTTTGGTGAAATTTTTTTCAATAAAAAGTAGGGTAAAAGTCGGGGGAGTCGGTATATAAGTGAAAACAATTTAGAAAACTAAAAATTTGTAGTCATGAAAACTTTAGTAAAAAGAATCTCGATTTTTGCATTTATGTTCTTAGCTGTTTTTGCAGTATCCGCACAGAGTGAAGGAGAAGAGCCTGTAACAGAAGAACCTACAACCACCGTTGAAGAACCGGCTCAGATAAGGGAAAGATTGCATGAGAATCTGTCCGAAGAACAGAAAGCCATGTTACAGGAGCGCAAACAGCTTGCAGTAGAAAACAGGGAAGCATTTAAGGCAACTTTAACAGAAGAACAATGTGCCATTCTTGAAAATCAGGAAATGACACGTGAAGAAAAACAGGAAGCTTTGCAGGCAACTTTAACTGAAGAACAGAAAGAATTGCTTGCTAATAACCGCTCAGCCATGAAAGCACAACGTGAAGCATTCAGGGAAACATTAAACGAAGACCAGAAAGCAGCTATGAAAAAACGCATGCTTAGAAAGGGTAACAACAGTTCACAAGGTGGAAGTGAATAGTGATTGTTCATTAGTTAATTGTTGATGGACTCCTCACAGCCTGAAAGGGCTGTGAGTTTCCGGTTTTGTTTAATCCACCAGTGAGCATCATGAAAACATACATTATTATACTAGCCTGCATATTTTCCATCCACTTCGTTAAGGCACAGGAAGTTTCAAAAAGTGATTCACTGCTAAATGCAGCCCTGGATGAAATGCTTTTTGACAACGACATGGACCTGTACGAACTTTTTGATGGTAATACCAACTTTCACTTTCTTTATTTCGGATCCTTATACAACTCAAAAACATTTTATGCAGGCCGTGAAATTATTGATCCGCTAACCGGTGGGGCTATTCATTCCACTTCGGCTCAATTATACTATTTCATTTCAAATGGTCTGTATTTTGGTACATCAGGTGCCTGGTACAGCCAAATGGATCCTTCTTTTCGGACAGCAGTCTTTACCCTGGGTTATACTAAAGGACTTAAAAAACATGACTTTTTAAGATACAGGGCTTCATACAACAGATTTATTTATCTGAACATGGGGGCCGATTATGAACCAAACTTTTATAATAATTTCAATCTCGGCTTTTCTCTTAAGCATAAAAATACAGGGTTACGTTTCGATTATGCCATGATGACCGGAAGTGATACAATCAGTCATCAGTTCTCAATAGATTTGTATACAAGAATAAAACTTCTGGATCTGGGAGGATATGACAGAATTCAGTTTAAACCGGAGATTTCAACATATTTTGGATCGGAGCTGGTTGAAACACTATTGAATCCTGACCAGCACAATTCCATGTTTTTTGAACCTGAATATGGATATAATGAAAAATTCGGATTGCTGAATACGCAATTAATTTTGCCGGTGAGTATCTCATATAAGGATTTCGATTTTGAAATTGCCTATATTCATAATTTTCCCAGAACTTTGGACCCGCTTTATTATTTTGAAAGCGTTGGGTTTGTACAGTTTTCGTTGGGCTATATTCTTAAAATTAAATAGTTAAACCTGATGAGATCCGGTAATTTCATACTGATCTGGTTTACAGTCGTCCTGCTCATTTGCGCTGTTAACCTCCAATCGCTTTTTGGGGCAGTAACTGATGGCCTGATACAACTGGATAAAACGGAATGGAAGGATTATAAATCAAGCTCCGGCTCTTTTATAAGCTCCGAAAAAGAAGAATATACATATGATGAAAATGGAAAGGTTGAAACTATTACCAGTTATGTATGGGACCAGGTAAATGAAAACTGGATCGGTACGGAAAAAACATGGAATGTGTATGATGATACTTTACTGACTGAAGTGCTTAAATCTTACCCAGGTGCTGATGAAATCTGGATTGATACACAAAAAAAAGTTTTTTCCTATACAAATGGTTTAAAAACGGAGGTCATCATTTTTGAACGCTCGGCAAATAATCAACCCTGGGGCGAATCTGAACGAGAATTGCTTACCTACGACGCTAAGGGTAATCTGACAGAAGCACTTTATCAGGAATGGAATATTCTGAAAAAGAGCTGGTCTTCTTATCTCATAGAAAACATGTTATACGATGATGATAACAGAATAACCGGTTATACCAGCAAAGTTTGGGACTTTATTTTCGATGACTGGGTGAACTATGATAAAGAAGAGTATATGTACGGAACGAATCCGGTTAGCGAATCATACTTTTATTATGTATGGAATGAAAGTTCTAATACCTGGGACACCTATTATAAAGATTACTCGGAATATACAGCCGATATGATGAATAAGGGATTCCTTTCCTGGTACTGGGAAAATGGTTTATGGATTGAACTGACAAAAGAAATTCATGAGTTTGATGCACAGAACCATCTTGTATATTACGCGGAATATGACTGGAATGCGATGTCAAAGCGCTGGGACTATTATGATAAGGAAACCTATAGTTATGATGATAATGGTAATCTGACGGTATTTGTGGATTATGACAGGCAGGAAACAAAAAATACATGGATAGAACACAGTCGTGAATTGTATTCCTACAATACGGGTGTTCGGAACGAAATGTTGGTACTCCCTTTTACAGATCAGAGTATAATTGATTTATACTTTAACAGTCAGATTATGAATACCCGTATTTACTACTGGGATGCTGCAAGCAGTACCTGGAAAGATGATCAGCTTGGAGAATTCAGCTATTCTGACTTTACGGTTTCTGATGCATTGCAGAATAATACTTTGTTTCAATCCAGATGCTATCCCAATCCGGTATCAGAAAAGTTTTTTGTGGAAACAGAAGAGGGTATTGCTGTTGATCGGATTGAATTGTACAGTTTAAGTGGTCAGTTGCTTGAAAACTGGAATTTCTATGATGCTGAAGGGTATAATATTAAACATCTTTCTGTAGGTACATATCTTATTATTGTACATTCTGAGGATTCAAAATCATTTGTATCCAAATTGGTAAAGTATTAAAGTTTATTACCTTTACCTGCCATAAAATATAATATGTTCAGGTTAATAAAATATCTGCCGCTGTTTATTCTGGTATTCAGCAGCTGTAAAAATACGCCACGAAAATCCATCAGGGAAAATCAACTGATAGAAGCTTCAAAACAGCAATATATGCTGGAGTGGAACCGTAGAATGACTGAGCAACAGGATTCTCTGTTCAAGATAATTGCCGATTCATCGGTATTTAGCTGGACCAAAGCAGATAATGGATATTACTATACACTTCAGGATTCAGAAAATGGTCAGGTTGTCACGTCAGGTGATGTAGTAACGATAAACCTTATACTGAATACCATTTTGAATGAGCCTGTGGATAGCATTGTATCAACTTTTGTTGTTGGTAAGAGTCAGGATATTCCGCTTGGTATACAACATGCGGTTTTGCAAATGCGGAAAGATCAAACCGGATCATTTTTGTTCCCTTTTAATCTGGCCTATGGTGTAAAAGGAATTCCGGGAAAAGTTGTCCCGTTTCAACCATTACGTGTAAAAATAACAATAGAAAAGGTTGAAAAACGTTAATGGTGTTACATATTACCGTGTAATACGTTATATCTTGGTGATCAATTATTATATTTGCTGAAAATTATTGTAAACTCAATAATCTAATTAAAAACGGATGAAACTTTTATTAAAACTCTCCTTCTTATTGCTTGTTGTAACCCTGATTTCGTGTGGAACTGATTATTCAGCTGAAAAGGCAGATTCAGAAATGCAATTTGATGAATATATTAAAGCCGCTGGCATACCTGAATCAGATAAACTGGAATCCGGACTTTATTTAATTCCACGTGAAGAAGGAGATGGCAAAATGCCGGAATCCGGAGATAAAGTTATCATAGAATACCGCGTATATACCCTCGACAGTATGTATATTCAGGATAATGAACTTTCTGCAAACAAATTTGAGTTTACACTTTACGGTAGTAACGAATTGGCAAGCAGTAACTATTCTATTCCCTATGGAATGGTTGGATTACATGAGGGCTTGACGCATATGAAGGAGGGCGGAAAAGCAACTATGATTATACCTTTTAATCTTGCTTTTAATCAATATGTTGTTGATAATCTTCCCAGATACATGAATTTCAGGGTTGAGGTACAACTCATTAATATAAGTGAAGTTATTTTCGAATAAAAGGCAGCCTTAAGGTACAATCTTTCATATTTCTGATATTCTGCTGTTTAAATCAGCCTTTAATTTTTGAATTTTCTTAAAAAATTTATAAATTTTCTATTTGTAATTATTTAATTTCGTAACCTTGTTTTAAAGGTTAAAAAGAATATTTATAGCATATGAGAAAATGGCGTATTGAAGACTCTGCTGAACTTTATAATATAAATGGTTGGGGAGTCGATCTCTTTTCAATTAACGAGGAAGGTAATGTGTATGTAAATCCTAAAAAGGGAATGGCACAGGTAGATTTGAAGGAGTTAATTGATGAACTTTCATTACGTGATGTGACCACACCGATTCTTGTTCGTTTTCCGGATATACTTGATAATCAGATTGTAACCATTTCTGAATGTTTTCAGAGGGCTTCTGCTGAATACGAATATAAAGCACAGAACCATTTAATATATCCCATTAAGGTCAATCAAATGCGTCCTGTGGTAGAGGAAATCGTCAGCCACGGTAAAAAATATAATATTGGTCTTGAAGCCGGATCAAAGCCGGAATTACACGCTGTATTGGCTATTAATACTGATCCCGAATCGCTGATTATATGTAACGGGTATAAGGATGAGGATTATATTGAGCTGGCACTGCTGGCGCAAAAAATGGGTAAAAGCATTTTTATTGTCATCGAAAAGCTGAATGAGCTTAAGTTGGTGGCAAAAATATCAAAGCGACTCAAAATACAACCCAATATTGGAATTCGCATAAAACTGGCCAGTACGGGAAGTGGTAAATGGGAAGATTCCGGAGGGGATGTCAGTAAATTCGGATTAACATCCAGCGAACTGCTGGAAGCAACAGATTATATCATTAAAAATAATCTGAAGGATTGCTTTCGTTTTATTCATTTTCATATTGGAAGCCAGATTACAAAAATCCGTCGTATTAAAACCGCGCTGAGGGAAGCTTCGCAGTTTTATGTGGAACTCTGCAAACTGGGCTTTAATATTGAATTTGTGGATATCGGTGGTGGATTAGGTGTGGATTATGACGGTACTAAATCATCAAACAGTGAGAGCAGTATCAATTATACAATTCAGGAATATGTAAATGATTCAGTCAGTACATTCGTCGATGCCAGTGATAAAAACGATTTGCCACATCCCAATATTATTACGGAATCGGGGCGATCACTGACTGCACATCACTCCGTTCTGATTTTTGAAGTGCTGGAGACCGCCACATTACCCTCGTGGGATGAGGAGAAAGATAAGCTTGAGGACGATGCTCATGAGCTGGTTGTGGAGTTATATAATCTATGGGATACATTAAATCAGACGAAGATACTGGAAACCTGGCATGATGCACAGCAGATACGGGAAGAGTCGCTTGACCGGTTTAGTCTGAGGCTGATTGATTTGAAAACCCGTGCGCAGATTGAACGTCTGTTCTGGAGCATTGCCCGTGATGTTTATGATCTGGCTGTTGAGTTAAAGCATACACCTTATGAATTACGGCAGTTGCCCAAAATGCTGGCAGATAAATATTTCTGTAACTTCTCTCTGTTTCAGTCACTGCCGGATTCCTGGGCAATAGATCAGATTTTCCCGATTTTACCCATTCACAGATTAAATGAAAAACCAACCCGTGTAGCTACTTTGCAGGATATCACCTGTGACTCCGATGGGAAAATAGATAATTTTATTGCGACAAAAAACATCTCATATTATCTCCCGGTTCACCGATTAAAAAGCAATGAATCGTACTATATCGGCGTATTTCTGGTTGGAGCATATCAGGAAATACTGGGAGATCTGCATAACCTGTTCGGAGATACGAATGCCGTCCATGTATCGGTAGATGAAAAAGGGTATTATATTGATCAGGTGATTGATGGAGAAACAGTGGCTGAGGTGCTTGATTATGTGCAGTATAATGCTAAAAAACTTGTTCGTACGGTTGAAACCTGGGTAGGCAGCTCTATTAAAGCCGGTAAAATCTCCATGGAAGAAGGGAAAGAGTTTCTTTCCAATTACCGGTCCGGTTTGTACGGATATACCTATCTGGAGTAAGTCAGCTGATCATCAGCAAAATTACACCGGCCAGAATTCCGGCCAGGTATAAGCTTTTTCTTCGGATATTTTTTTCCCTGAATAAAAGTGCACCGAAAGTGAACGCTACAACTACGCCACTTCTCCGGATGACAGAGATTATTGAAATCAGCGAGTCTTCATAGCTCAGGGCATAAAAATAGGTGAAATCTGAAACGACCAAAAAAAGGCCTATTAAAGGAATAGTCCAGCGCCATTTAAATGGTACAGCCTTGCGTCTGGGATACCAGAATAATAGTGTTGCCGGTAACAAAAGCACAACCTGGTATACTGAAAACCATGCCTGAACAGCAATCCTGTCATAATACCTCATTAAATGTTTATCGTATAGTGCACTGGCTGAACCTAAAAGAGTGGCTAAAATGATAAACCAAACCCACTTATTCGTTCTGAATGATATGCCTTCCGTTTTGCCGGCAGTGGAAAACAGATAGAAAAATATTATTGTAACACCAAGACCTGCCCATTGAACAGGAGTAAGCCGCTCTGAAAAAATCAGTAAGGCACCGGTTAATGTCCACACAGGTGCTGTTGCTCTAATCGGTGAAACAATGGTCAGTGGAAGATGCTTTAATGCAAAAAATGCAAAGATCCAGGACGATACAACAAGTATGGATTTCAGAATGACAAGAAAATGCTCATGTTTGCTTAATGCGGGTAAGTATAATCCAATGGATTTCATTAACTCCGGATGCACAGCAGACATAATAAATACAGGAACAAAAAGTAGTGCAGAGGTTGAACACGAAAATAACAATACTGGAAATACTGCATTGTCATTGACAGAATACTTTTTAAAAACATCATAAATCCCCAGTAAAACCGCTGAAACCAGCGCCAAAGCTAACCACATCCGCTATTTATTTGCGCGCAAAGATAAGACAGGACGGCTTAATTTCGGAATCAGCCGGTATAAAATAGTGATTTTTTTTATGCTGCGGTTGTTATGAACTGGTAGGTTGATTAAATATTTGTTGGTTAAATAAATACATATATAGAAGTTTGTCTATGAGGAATAATTATAAATTACAAATTAAAAAGAATAAACGCTTACAATTGCGTGTTTTTTAATATAATTTTGTGCCTTAATTTCGAATTGGATAAATTTTTCTTTAATTAAAATTCGTAATTTCTGGTGATTGAGCGTTATGTATTCAACAAATAAATTTGGATTATTACAATAAAATTAATTATATGAAACCTTCTTATATTGAACACATTGGTATTGCTGTTAAAAGTTTGGACGAAGCGATTCCTTTTTATGAAAATGTATTTGGTTTGGAATGTTATGCTGTTGAGGAAGTTGCAGATCAGAAAGTGAAGACTGCATTTTTCAAGGTAGGTCAAACCAAAATAGAGTTACTTGAATCTACCGATCCGGAAGGACCGATAGGTAAGTTTTTAGAAAAGAAAGGTGAAGGAATTCACCATATGGCTTTTGCAGTAGAGGGGCTTGCTGATAAGTTAAAGGCTGCAGAAGAGAAAGGGGTAAGGCTTATCGATAAATCTCCTCGTAAAGGTGCAGAGGGCCTGAATATTGCATTTTTACATCCTAAATCCACATTCGGTGTTTTAACCGAACTGTGTGAACATCCTAATGAATAAAATTAAACATTCAAACTTATGTCAAATAAAGATAATTTGAAAAAGCTCATTGACCTGAGAGAACAGGCCAAAATGGGTGGTGGTGAAAAAAGAATTGAAAAACAACATGAACAGGGCAAGATGACTGCCCGTGAACGTATTGAGATGCTGCTTGATGATGGTAGTTTTGAGGAACTCGATATGTTTGTCACACATCGTTGTACAAATTTTGGAATGGAAAAAAAGAAATTCCTGGGTGACGGGGTTGTAACCGGTCATGGTACAATTGATGGTCGTGTTGTTTATGTTTATGCACAGGACTTTACGGTATTTGGTGGTTCTCTTTCAGAAACACTGGCGCAGAAAATCTGCAAGGTGATGGACATGGCAATGAAAGTTGGAGCCCCGGTGATAGGTATCAATGATTCTGGAGGTGCACGTATTCAGGAAGGGGTAACATCGCTGGCTGGTTATGCTGAAATCTTTGAGCGTAACATCCTGGCATCAGGTGTTGTTCCGCAGATTTCTGCCATTTTTGGTCCTTGTGCCGGAGGTGCCGTATACTCACCGGCGCTGACAGATTTCATTATGATGACA
This sequence comes from Quyinboa sediminis, assembly GCF_042219855.1. Classification (NCBI taxonomy): domain Bacteria; kingdom Pseudomonadati; phylum Bacteroidota; class Bacteroidia; order Bacteroidales; family Quyinboaceae; genus Quyinboa; species Quyinboa sediminis. The sequence goes on from NZ_JBHJHP010000001.1 coordinate 522,345, forward strand.
GAAGAAAACAGTTATATGTTTGTTACCGGACCTAAAGTTGTTAAAACAGTGACCGGAGAAGATATCTCAGTTCAGAACCTTGGTGGTGCAGAAGTTCATTCCTCAAAATCAGGTGTGTCGCATTTTATGGTAGAAAACGAAGAAGAAGGATTAATGCTTATCCGCAAGCTGATCTCATATCTGCCCCAAAACAATCTGGAAGAACCGCCATTAGTTGAATGTACCGACCCGATAGACCGTCTTGAAGAAGCATTGAATGAAATTGTACCCGATAATCCAAACCAGCCATACAATGTTAAGGATGTCATACACGCCATCGTGGATGATGGTGAATTTCTGGAAATACACAGAAATTATGCAAAGAATATTGTTACAGGATTCTGCAGGCTCGAAGGGATGAGTGTTGGTGTGATTGCCAATCAGCCAAACTACCTTGCCGGTGTACTTGATGTGGATGCCTCGCGTAAGGCTGCCCGATTTGTCCGGTTCTGTGATGCCTTTAACATACCAATTCTTACGCTGGTAGATGTTCCCGGTTTCTTACCCGGTTCAGGACAGGAATATAATGCCATTATTACCCACGGGGCAAAACTGATGTTTGCTTATGGTGAAGCTACCGTTCCGAAAGTAACTGTAACCCTTCGAAAATCCTATGGTGGTGCACATGATGTAATGAGCTGTAAACAGTTAAGGGGAGACTTCAACTATGCATGGCCTACGGCTGAAATTGCTGTTATGGGAGCTCAGGGAGCCATAGAGGTACTAGAGGGCAGAAACATTGCAGCAATTGAAAACGAAGAGGAAAGAGCCAGATATATTCAGGATAAAACAGATGAATATAAAGAGAAATTTGCTAATCCGTATCAGGCTGCTTCCATGGGATATATAGACGATGTTATTGAACCAAGAAATACGCGGTTCAGAATCATCAGAGCATTCCAGAGTCTTCAGACCAAGAAAGTGAGCAATCCACCGAAAAAACACAGTAACATACCATTATAGGAGGAACAGATATGATATTTCTATTTAATTCACAGGTTTGGATTATCACCTTTCTGGGGTATGTAATTGTATTCGTTGCCTTAGTAGCTTTGGTTTATGTATTCTTGCTTGTTCCAAGAATTTTGAATTTTCAAACAAGAAGAAGACTTAAAAAAGAAGGGAAACTTCATCCTGAAGATGTTGTTTCAGATGATGATCTTCAGATTAGTGGTGAGGTAAGTGCTGCTATAGCGATGTCATTACAACTTTTCTTCAACGATTTACGCGAAGAAGAAAGTAATGTGATCACTATTAAAAAGATAGAACGGCGCTATTCACCATGGAGTTCTAAAATTTATGGTTTAAATAATGCAAATTTTCCAAAGTAAGAAGATAAAATGAAAAAGCTTGAATTCACAATAAAAGGCAATAAATACAGTGTCCATATCAAAGACATGGAAGATAATATTGCACATATTGAAGTCAATGGTACTGAATATGCCGTTGAGATTCATCAGGAAGTAAAAAGAACAAAGACTCCCAGGCTGGTACGTAAGGACGTAGTGAAAAAACCGGGAGAAGGTACCATTAAGAAAAGTGCCGGGGGTAGCACATTAAAAGCTCCGTTACCGGGAAGCATTTTCAAAATTCTGGTTTCGGCTGGTGATGAGGTTAAAAAAGGTCAGAACCTGCTCATTATGGAAGCCATGAAAATGGAGAACGAGATACAGGCTGAAAAGGATGGCGTAATCAAAACAGTAAAAGTTAGTGTTGGTGATGCTGTACTTCAGGGAGATGTTTTAATTGAATTTGAATAAGCAGGCTACTATGAAATTTATGAATAAAAAGAACATCGTGATGATCGGTATTGTCGGTGTGTTGCTGGCCCTGAACTATGTTTTGGGTTATGCACAAACCGGAACTGAAGCCGAAGCCACATCCGGTGTTATACGAGGATTATATAAGTTATGGGAGTTCACCGGTTTTGCCAATTTTGATATCCGAAATCTTATCATGATTGGTGTTGGTATCTTTTTTATCACACTGGCCATAACTAAAAATTATGAACCATTGCTACTAATTCCGATTGGAACCGGTATACTTATTGGAAATATCCCGTTTTTAACCGGATATAAGATCGGTATTTATGAGCAGGGATCTGTGATGAACTATTTATACTATGGTGTTCGTCAGGGGATTTACCCACCGTTAATCTTTTTAGGTATCGGAGCCATGACCGACTTTTCGTCTTTAATATCCAATCCTAAGCTATTTCTGTTGGGAGCAGCTGCGCAAATTGGTATTTTCGGAACATTTCTTGGAGCTGTGGCCCTTGGTTTTACCCTACCCGAAGCAGGTGCCATTGGAATTATTGGTGGAGCGGACGGTCCGACTGCCATCTTTCTTTCGTCAAAGCTGGCGCCTCATCTCATCGGACCAATAGCAATTGCAGCATACTCATATATGGCATTGGTACCAGTAATACAGCCTCCTTTTATGCGGTTGCTGATTACTGAAAAAGAATCTAAAATCAGAATGAAACCACCCAGGGCGGTATCAAAAACAGAAAAAGTAGTTTTTCCGATTCTCGGCTTAATTCTAACCTTGTTTATCGCCCCTAGTGCTTTACCGCTTTTAGGTATGCTGTTCTTTGGAAACCTGCTGAAAGAATCAGGTGTAACCAACCGATTGGCTGAAACAGCAAGGACTTCAATGATCGATATTGTGACCATATTACTTGGTGTGACGGTAGGTGCATCAACTCAGGCTGATGTTTTCCTGACCTGGGATTCCATTAAAATATTCTTTCTGGGAGCCATATCGTTCTGTATCGCCACAATGGGTGGACTTTTCTTTGCAAAAGTAATGAACCTGTTTCTGAAAGGCGACCGCAAAATAAATCCCTTAATCGGTGCAGCTGGTGTTTCAGCAGTGCCGGACAGTGCAAGGGTTGTACAACATCAGGGTTTAAAGGCCGATCCGACCAACCACCTGCTGATGCATGCCATGGCACCCAATGTTTCCGGTGTTATTGGTTCTGCAGTCGGCGCAGGTATTTTACTCAGCTTTTTAATGTAATCCAATCATTTATTCTATATTTAAGGGTGCTTTACAGCACCCTTTTTTGTTTAAACAAGTATCACTATGCTACCATCAGGAGAATATAATAAACGTATTGCAGACCTGGACGTTGAAATTCAGAAATTAACAAAAAAACATAATATATATTCTGTTTTGAGACTGGTTCTTTTTCTCATATCAGCAGCAACTATCTACCTTTTTGTTAAAGGGTATTCATTTTTAGTTCCATTAGTAGCGGTGGCGCTTTTTGTAGCCACTTTAATTAAAGATGGCAGATTATCAGATATATTGAAATATAAAAAGGCTCTCAGGGCTTTAAATGAAGACGAATTAAAATCGGAGAAGCAACATTCACATCCTGTATTCGATAATGGAAAAAATTATATTGATCCCAGACATCCGTATAGTTACGACATTGATATATTTGGAGAAGGATCCCTTTTTAAACACATAAACCGTAGCGTCACACCTAAAGGTGAAGTCGTTTTAGCAGCTGCATTAAACCAAATCAGGAAGGATACTGAAACCATAAAACTGCGTCAGGAAGCTATTAATGAGCTCTGTGGAAATACCGCATTAAGGCAGGATTTTATTGCAGAGAAGTACCTCCATCCATTGGTTCCGAAGGATAATATTAAAGAATTGCTTCAGTCAGATGAACTTTATACCGTCCATTCAGAGAAGATTACTTACAGACTACTGTTATTATTTGTGCCATTATTATTCTTGTTTACTGTTATTCTCGCATCACTGGGAACAATAACTTCTACTATTCCTGTTGTTGTTTTTCTGTTGCAGCTTTTTATTGTTGGATCATTTTTAAAACGCATCAACGGCTACCACCGGATTATTGATATAATAAGTAAAAACCTGAAACGGGATGCCAGATTACTTAGAACGATTGATCGGTATAAGTTTAAATCCGCCTTGCTGGGAAATCTTAAACGTGAGTTGATTGATAAACCGGACTCAGCTTTAAATGCCATAAAACAATCGGAACTTTTGCTAAATGCATTTGAAAACCGGTTAAATATGTTTACTTCATTTTTATTGAATGGTATCTATATGCGGGACCTGTGGTTAATTCTTCGGTTTAACCGTTGGCTGAACAGGTACAGGGAAGAGGTTGCGGTATGGATTGTTCAGATTGCGGAATTTGATGCATTAATAAGTATCGGAAATTTTAATTACAATAATCCAGCGTTTGTATTTCCTGATCCAGAGGGAAAAGAATTCTTAAATGCGGTTAAACTGGGACATCCTCTAATTCCTTCTGATAAAAGGGTATGCAATGATTTTATAATATCATCAACAGGTGAATTGCATATAGTTACCGGGGCTAATATGTCCGGTAAAAGTACCTTTTTACGTACTGTGCTGGTGAATCTTGTTCTGGCATCTGCCGGATCCGCAGTGTGTGCCAACAGGTTTCGGTATAAGCCGGCATCCATATTTTCAAGTATACGAACCTTTGATAATTTAATCGATGACGTCTCCTATTTTCAGGCTGAGCTGATCCGGTTGAAACATATGATGGATGAGGCAGTCAAGGGTGAGCCGGTGGTGATAGCGATTGATGAGCCTTTAAAAGGTACAAACTCTGAGGATAAGCGAAAAGGATCAGTATTATTGCTGAAAAAAATGATTGAATTGCCTGTTTGCGGTTTGGTAGCAACTCACGATCTGGAACTTAAAGTATTATCTGAAAATGATAAACGTTTTCATCTTATATGTTTTGAACTGAATTTTGAGGGTGAAAAGGTAATTTACGATTATACCATCAGGGATGGAGTAACAACCACGATGAATGCCACCATATTAATGAAAAATATGGGGCTGATATAAAAAAAGGCAGATGTTGAACCTACATCTGCCTAAAAATGATTAAAACGAATTTAGTATTACATGATACCGATACCAACTGAAAACGGAGTGGTAAGCGGTCCCTTGTTTTCCTGGAATAATTCTGAAACGTAGTAAGTGCCGTAGAGGCTCAGACCTTTGTAACCGATTCTGGCAGTAAAACCATAACGGAACGGATTCAGATAAAAGTCACCATGATTCTTTTCCTTAACATTGGATGTTTTATACTTTGTGTGTGATCCGAGCTTTAGTGCACCGATGGCACCGGCAGATATGAAAGCATCGCCACCTGGCAATGTGATTTCAAGCATGACCGGAACAGTAAGATAACTTGTTGTGAGTTTTGTCTTCTTCGCTTCAATATTTTCTGTAACGCCAAGATCAACCGGTTCAATGCGGTTATTCATTTTTGCAAGAGTCAGATTATTATCGAAGGTATAATTATTAAAATTAAAGCCCAGACCGGCAACAATTCCCATTTTAGCCGAATGCTGAGTCCTGCCGTTAATAATTCCCAGGTTAAAATGGAACGGATTAATATTAACCTCAACGGATTTATTATAATTCAGTTCCATGAATTCATTGGTGGGAGTAAAGCCGGGATTAGCACCGTACATGCTGTAATCGGGAGCAGTAAATGTATTCATCCCAAGATCAAATGTTGACCAGTGGCCTTTGAATTTTCCTTTTTTAACATGATGTTCAATAGCTTCCTCATCGTCATCTTTTTGAATCCTGTCGAATGAAACATCTGCTTTTCCGTTTATATCGGTAACACGCATCATTTTCTTTCCAAGGCGAACCTCAACGGTGTCACCGCCTTTATCTGCGATATATATGTTGTTGTAGCCACCAATTGCCAGTTCGGAAGCATCATTGCCATCAACTACTTTGACTACGGATTTGCCCACAATTTTGACTTCCGTTGTATCTGCATTCGACTTTTTTGTAATGGATGTGGATTTCAGTACCGGTTCAGCTATTTCAATGGTAACTTTCCCGTTGATATTTTCCAGTTCATCACGGTTTTCCATAATAGCATCCTTAACCTTTTTGTACTGTTCCATCTGCGCCAGCTGCTTTCTGTATTCCTGTTCACTGGCTATCATCTGTTCCCTGAGTTCTGACTGCTGTTCTTTCATAGCCATTTTTTGGGCCTCCAGTTCTTTTTTCCTGGCTTCAACCTGCTCTTTAGCCATCTTTTGCTGTTCATCGGCCATAAGCTGTTGCTCTTTTTGATCGATGGCATTCTGCTCTTTAATGGCTTTGTCGAGTTCCTTTGACATCTTATCCATGCTTACTGAAAGTTCCTTGAGCATCAGATTCATACTTTCCACGAGTTCTGAGGCCACGGTTTCAATCACCTGGTTAAGGCTGTCCGCATCAATGGTAATGACCGTTGACGTTCCTTTATTTACAACAGTTACTTCTCCTTTTGTACCTACATCCAATTTTGTAGTATCCTGTGCGCTTATTGACCAGATAAACACAAATAATCCCCCTAGTAAAACTGTTAATCGCTTCATAATTAATATTTGTTAGTTGTTTGTTATTTATTGTTTTTTCTTATGGGTAGAGTAAAAGCCAGTAAATCGCTGTTTACATTTATTTTACTCACCTTGCCATTTTTACTTGTTTCGTAATTTATTCTATCGTTAGATGCCATTTTCAGTACGTTTAACACCCCTTTTTCAACCTGTTCCCGTTCGATATTTATTCCCTGGGAGAGCAGTTTTTCGCCTGTTTTAGCAAAACGCTGCATAGGTTTTTGATCGTTGGCAGCTATGAATTCATCATTGGCTGTAATGGTCGGCCTGACAATCAGAATATATTTAGCCGGCTTTGCTTTTTTGGGTTTAAGTTCCTGATATTCGGTTCGTTCTCCGGTAAACTCTTCAACAGACTCTGTTCTGTAAGCGGTTTGATCCGAAATTTGAACGGTTGAATTTTTAGTCTGCTTATTATTTGCAATTTCTGGCGTAACCACTGCTACAACACCTGCTGCATCTGTTGCATTGTCCTTTAATTCTTTGTCTGTATCCGATAATTTCTCCGCAGAAGAATCTGATTGAATATCTGACAATTCTGCAATCTTTTGTTGTTGCTGAATTTCAATAGGTTGTGTTTTCCGTATCTGCCAAGGTTTAAAATAAAACATGGCAAACAGAAAAATAGCCGCAACTGATGCTATTCTGCCAAAGCGCATAAATAAAGGAATAACCTTTGTTTTATGATATAACATATCCTTGTCAGGAAACAGCACCGTTAAATCAGGCCTGAGTTTGGTTAATGAAAACAACGCGAAAGCTCTTTTTGCTGAATTGTGTGTATTGATAAAGGTCTCAAAATCTGCTTTTTCATCTTCTGTGATATCATTCTCCAGATATCCAACAGCTGTTTCATTAAAGAACACTTCGTCTTCAAATACCGATTGTTTCAGAGCTGCTTTATCCGGGTATGAAATCTTTTCAGGTTTAAGAAATGTTGCATCCAGTCCCTGCACTTCTTTCCATATATCCGGATTTTCCACCAGGAAGAGCTGTAATTCTTTCTTTACATCTTCTGAGATGGTCCCATCCAGCAAATCGACAATAAATAATTCGTAATTTTCTCTGTTAATGTTCATCTCAATCTTTTTAAATAACAACGTCCAATGCGCCTATGTACTCTTTTAAAGCGACTCTGCCACGATATATGGTTATCTTTACCTGACCTTCATTCAATTCCATAATTTCGCCAATTTCCTGGTAAGAATAACCTTCGTAATCCCTTAATATAATAGCGGTGCGTTGTCTTTCATTGATTTTAGAGAGTGCCTCATCCAGGATCTCTTTCAAATCGCTGTAGTTCCGTTCTTCACCCTGTTCAGGCATGGTATCTGTATAAATCTGCCTGTAGCCTTTACGTTTAACATCTATAACCGCATTATACGATGTTTTAAAGAGCCAGGGAGCAGCTTTTTCAACCTCAACCTTTTCACGGTTTTTCCAAAGCTTTTCAAAACTGTCCTGTACGATGTCCATGGATGCATCCGCATCTTTCATGGTCTTCAAAACGTAACGGTAAAGTCTGTCACTAAAATCATCCACTATGATATTGTACTCTTTTGTCGTCACTTTCTCATCTTATTTCCATATGCAAGACGTAATACTATTTAAAAAGTTACATCAGTATTAAAATTTATGAACACGAATTAAATATGCTGTAAATTTAAGATATTGTCTGCAGCAAATAAGAACTTTTAACGAAATACCTGATTGGTAACCCATTAAGCTGACTCCGTAATTCAATTTTCATTTGTTATCTTTGTGGCTTAATAAGTATCAAGTATCAAGAATCAAGACACAAGATAATTTTGGAGATAGTTTATGGGTAGTTGAAGACTGCTAATGAAAAAATAAATGAAAAGATTTAAAAGTCAACAAAATTTGTAATTCAATATTTCAAATTCGTAATTAAAAAGTCCTGATACCTGATACCTGATACCTGATACTTAAAAGATGAAAATAATTGTTGGTTTATCGGGTGGGGTTGATTCCAGTGTCGCAGCATATCTGTTGAAAGAGCAGGGTTATGATGTACACGGTCTGTTTATGGTGAATTGGCACGACAGGACAGGAACAATAACCAGCAGTTGTACCTGGGAGGATGATTGGGATCTGGCACAAATGGTGGCTAAAAAACTGGATATTCCCATTGAGCTGGTCGACCTGTCTGAAAAATACAGGCAGCGGGTTGTGGACTATATGTTTGATGAGTATGGTAAGGGTCGTACGCCTAATCCGGATGTATTGTGCAACCGGGAGATAAAATTTGATGAATTTCTGAATGTAGCTCTTGAAAAAGGGGCAGATCTTGTAGCAACGGGACATTATTGCCGCAGAGCTGAACATAATGGAACATATGCGCTGTTGGCCGGTCGGGATGACAATAAGGACCAAAGTTATTTTTTATGTCAGCTTAGCCAGGTACAGTTGTCAAAAGCTCTGTTTCCTATCGGTGAATTAACAAAACCAGAGGTTCGGAAAATTGCGGAAAAAGCGAAACTGCCTACCGCCAACCGGAAAGATAGTCAGGGGATTTGCTTCGTGGGTAAGGTGCATTTACCGGATTTTTTAAAACAGAAACTGGAACCTCAAAAGGGAAATGTGATAGAAGTGTTCTCTACACAACGAATCTTTAAGGAACAGCAGGATGATAAGATTTTATCGGATGAAGATCTGATCCGTTTATCAGCACCTTATGATTTTACTGCGGTTCGGGGAAAAAAAATAGGGGAACATAACGGGGCGCACTACTATACCGTAGGGCAACGAAAAGGTTTAAACATTGGTGGGTATAAAGAACCCCTGTTTGTATTGGGAACCAATACGGATACCAATATAATATATGTTGGAGAAGGGCAGGAGCATCCGGGATTGTTCAGAAAGGGATTGTTTATAAAAAAGGATGAAGTCCATTGGGTGAGACCGGATTTAGAGATGCAACAGGGTGACGAGCGTAGGTTTGACGTCAGGATAAGATACCGTCAGCCGCTGCAGAAAGCTACTTTATATATGAGGCCTGCTGGTGTGTTTATTATTTTTGATGAATCTCAAAGGGCTGTTACACCGGGACAGTTTGCAGCCTGGTATCATAACGATGAGCTGATCGGTTCAGGTGTAATAGATGCTTAGAATTTAATTCACGGATTTAGATTATTAAATTTGTGTTAAGCAAAAATTTTCATTTTTCGAATAAAAATTCCAAAACGCTTTTCATACGCGAATTTTGGTGCTCTACAGCATATTTTTACTACTTAATATTAAATAAAGGTACAAATCATTAAATAAATGTGATTTTTCCCTGAAAACGTTTGGTTAATTGGTTTTTTCATATAAATTTGTGAGTGTTTCAAGAAAAACTAATTGTTAACTCTAAAAAAAATTTATTATGAACAAAGCTCAATTAATTGATGCAATTGCTGATAAAGCTGGACTTAGCAAAGCCGATGCCAAAAAAGCCCTCGACGCTGTTGTTGCTTCCGTTACTGATGCACTTAAAGCTGGTGATCGTGTAGGTTTAGTAGGTTTTGGATCTTTCTCAGTATCTGAAAGAGGTGCCAGAACTGGTATCAACCCTCAAACTAAAGCTACTATTCAAATCCCTGCCAAAAAAGTTGTTAAATTTAAAGCAGGTGCTGAATTAGGTGATGCAGTAAATTAATCAGTTTTTCTGGTAAAGATATTTGGGAGTGCACAACGCGTACTCCCATTTTTATTTTATAATGTTTGATCCGGATTTAATACAATACCTTACACAATTCCTTACTGATGAACGTAATGCTGTGATAAACAGGGTTCTTGCCGAACGAACCCGTTATATTACTGTTGTTCTGGAAGATATTTTTCAGTCACAAAACGCCAGTGCGGTGCTGAGAACATGTGATTGTTTTGGGGTACAGGATGTACACATCATTGAAAACTATAACGAATACGATGTGAATCCGGATGTGGCACTTGGATCAGACAAGTGGCTGACTATGCATAAGTATAACGGCCGGACTGAAAATACGGCAAATGCATTGAAACAGTTAAAAAATGAGGGATACAGGATTATCGCGACCACACCACATACAAACGATATTTTACTGGAAGATTTTAACCTTGAAGAGGGCCGGTTTGCCCTGGTATTCGGAACAGAGCAATCCGGAATTTCAAATACCGTAGAGGAGTATGCGGATGCATTTCTGCGTATTCCAATGTATGGTTTTACCGAAAGTTACAATATTTCAGTATCTGCAGCCATTTGCCTGCATGATCTGGTTAAAAGATTAAAAGCCGGTGGTATAAACTGGCAACTTACAACGGCTGAATCAAATGCCCTTAAATATGAGTGGTTGACGAAAACCATTAAGAAAAGCGATCTTATCCTTGAGCGTTACAATAAAGAACGAACCTGTTTGAAATAATTTCCTTAAATTTGGTTGTTATCCAAATTTAATGCCTTGAACCCAAAGTCTGTAATACCACTAGTATCTTTTTCAAGATTACTGTTACCGCTCATGACGGGAACATTTGTATATTTCTTTGTCTCCCTGGAAAAACATGATGGTTTTATTTTGCCATTGAGTATAAGCACAGTTTTACTTTGTATTTTTCTTTGTTATTATCACATTCAAAAAGGTCTGAAAAATGCGGTATTTGCTGTATGCCTGAATGTATTCCTGATCGCAGCCGGGTTTCTTTTATTTCATCTTCATGAAGCAAATCATATTGTATATCCGCAATACGGTCGGGATATCATTGTTGGCCGGGTGGAGCAAAAACGTCCTTTAACTGAAGAAAGAGCTATAATAGTGGTTAAAACCATTAAGGCACAAAATTCAGAAAGGGAATATAAGGCAAGCTTATTTCTTAACACAGATGATCCTGAAGTGGTTCCCGGAGCCATCATACTTATCCGTGCTGTTTTCGCTAAAGTTCAGAACAAAGGGAATCCGGGTGAATATGATTTTGCATCATATTTGAAGCGGCAGCATATTACAGCCAGCGGGTTTGTGGAATCGACAGAAGTTTTAGAGGTGAAAAAAGATTATTACCACCTTGTCTGGATGCTCAAGGAAAAACTGAAACGGCTGTATCGTGATGCAGGTTTTAAACCTGAAAATGAAGCATTACTGTATGCACTGACTTCCGGTGATAAAAGCCTGATATCCGATGAGCAGAAACTGGCTTTTCAAAATTCGGGGGTTATACATATTTTGGCAGTCAGCGGCTTACATGTGGGAATTTTATACATGATGATTTTTTCTTTGTTAAAAACTGTCTCTAAAACAAAATACGGAGGGTCGCTTTCATTCTTAATTATTACTGTTGTTCTGGTTCTTTATGCTTTTTTTACAGGTTTAAGTCCATCGGTGACCAGGGCAGTCATCATGTTTATTCTCATTGATCTGACCAGGTTGTTGAGAAAACCTCATCTTATTTATAATGTGATTTCCATCAGCGCTTTTATTATTGTTATAGCAGATCCCCATTATTTGTTTGAACCGGGATTCTGGTTGAGTTATGGTGCGGTTTTATCTATTTTGCTTTTTATGAATCTTGTGGCACCTTACCTGAGAGAAAAGCCGGTTTTAATAAAAAGATTTTTTGAAATATCACTTGTGACATTGGCAGCACAACCAGGGACTTTGCCACTGGTCTTATTATGGTTTAAGCAGTTTCCAAAGTATTTTCTGATCACAAACATATTTATAATACCGTTTATCGGTATTGCGCTGATTTACAACTTTGTTATCATTATCCTCGGAGCAATTGGTATCCCGGTTAGGTTTATTGCCAAACCACTGGATTGGCTTATAACTTATATTAATCTCGTTCCTGAATTTGTTTCCGGATTGAACAGTGCTGTTTTTTCAGGAATTAATATCACTTTTATAATGGTATTGCTATTGTATGGACTTTTCATTGCTGTGATTATGCTGCTGTATCGTCAGAATCCCGGATTAATAAAACACATTGCCGTTTTGGGGATCGCTTTGATTTTGCTCAGTGGTTTCACCAGCTACCAGACAGAAAAGAGGAGAGAGGTGGTTCTGTTTAATTCCGGTTCAACCATTATAGCCGATCGCAGTGGAAAAACATGTACATTTTATCATTCCAATTTGGATGAGCCTGATCAGTGTGTTGAGGATTATGTAAATAGTACAGGTATTCAAAATGTAAATGAAGAACACCTGAAAAAATTTACGTATGCAGGAGAACAACTGTTTCAACTGGTTTCGGATCGAAACGAACGGATGATGGGATTACCGGTTCAAAGATATCTGCTTTTCGAAACCTTTCCCAAGGATTTAATAAGTGCCTTACCCTATATAAAACAGTGCATTATTCTGCGTTCATGCAGTTATTACGACCGGGAAAAGATTAAAGACTGGTGCAAAACAAATACCATTTCTTATCATGATATAAGGGAAGATGGTGCATTTGTTATAGTATTAACTCAAGGGACGATCAGCTTACCACCTTAATAAAAATATCATTCATGCTGGGAATCTGTTCTTCAAATCCGAGGATAGAATGCTCTTTCATCAGAATTTTCAATACTTCGTTTGGTTTATGATCTTCCTCAAGCTGGATCATCAGTTCAAGGTTGTCTTTCTTCTCTTTTTTATCCAGTAATTCAGCCCATTGTGGAAGATCGCCGTTAAGTGAATCGTTTTTCCCTTCGATCATAAACCTGAATTTATTGGATTTATAGGTGTTTTTAATATCCGTAACATTACCTTCAAGTATGACTTTTGATTTATTGATGAGCGCAATGTCGTCGCAGATTTCTTCTACAGAACTCATGTTATGGGTAGAAAAAATAATGGTTGCACCTTTTTTCTTTAATTCCAGAATTTCATCTTTTAACAGTTGAGCATTCACAGGGTCAAAGCCACTGAAAGGTTCATCAAATATGAGCAGTTTAGGTTCATGCAGTACGGTTGTAATAAACTGAACTTTCTGCTGCATTCCCTTTGATAGTTCTTCAACCTTTTTATCCCACCAGGGCAGAATATCGAATTTATTAAACCAGAACTTCAGTTTTTTCATAGCATCATTCCTGCTTAACCCCTTGAGTTGAGCAAGATAAAGAGCTTGTTCTCCAACTTTCATTTTACGGTATAATCCCCTTTCTTCAGGCAGATAGCCGATTTGTTCCACATCCAGGTTAGACATTTTTCGTCCGTCAAGCAGAAGTTCACCACTGTCGGGTGCTGTAATCTGATTAATAATGCGGATCAGAGTGGTCTTTCCGGCTCCGTTAGGTCCGAGTAACCCAAAAATATGGTTTTCAGGAACGGATATGGACACTTTATCCAACGCTACATGATTGGAATATGCTTTTACAACGTCGCGGGCTTCGATAAGGGACTTACTCATATTTTTTTGTTTTAAGCAAAAATACATTTTTTCTTTCAGAACCAAGAAATCAGACACAAGACACAAGATTTTTTACAAAAATCCTAATTGTGTATACGAAAAATCAAACCTTGATTTGTATTTGTGGTGAAGAATGTTCATTCTAAAATCCTCGATTCCGATGTATCTGAACATCTCCATTTTCAAAAAAGGAAAATCTTGATTCTTACGTCATATATCTTGTGTCTTAAATAAATTTGCTGCTTTGATGTTAGTTCGGTATTTTTGCACAAATTTTTTCAACACTTACAATGGAGAGCAGTTCAAGGTACGATAAACGCGGTGTTTCAGCTTCAAAAGATGATGTACACAATGCCATAAAAAATGTGGATAAGGGAATTTTTCCAAAGGCTTTCTGCAAAATAGTGCCCGATTATCTCGGTGGCGATCCTGATTACTGCAATATCATGCATGCAGATGGAGCAGGTACAAAATCTTCGCTGGCTTATATGTACTGGAAAGAAACAGGCGATTTGTCGGTCTGGAAAGGTATTGCGCAGGATGCCCTGATTATGAATATTGATGATTTGCTATGTGTTGGAGCCGTTGAAAATATTTTGGTTTCATCTACCATCGGACGGAATAAAAACCTGATTCCCGGTGAAGTGATCTCTGCGATCATTAATGGCTCGGAAGAGCTGATGCAGGAAATGCGGGACATGGGGATTTCGGTGTACAGCACCGGAGGAGAAACGGCAGACGTGGGCGATCTGGTAAGGACCATCATTGTGGATTCAACAGTTACAGCCCGTATGCATCGTTCCAGGGTAATCTCCAACGATAATATTAAAGCCGGTGATGTCATTGTTGGGCTGTCATCTTCCGGTCAGACAAGTTACGAAAGTGCATACAATGGTGGTATGGGCAGTAACGGACTGACATCAGCACGTCATGATGTATTTGCACATTATCTTGCTGAAAAATATCCTGAGAGTTACGATGCTGCCATAGATGACGATCTGGTATATTCCGGATCATACCGCTTAACAGATAAAATTGAAGGTCTGGGACTGGATGCCGGGAAGCTGGTGCTGTCGCCAACCCGTACATATGCGCCAGTCGTTAAAGCGCTTCTGGATGAACTTGGTTCTGAGGTTAACGGAATGGTACATTGCTCCGGTGGTGCGCAAACCAAGGTGATGCATTTCGTAAATAACCTGAAAGTAATAAAAGATAATCTGTTTCCTGTACCACCTCTTTTTGAACTTATTCAGAAAGAATCGGGGACGGACTGGAAGGAGATGTATAAGGTGTTTAATATGGGGCACAGGATGGAAGTTTATCTGCCTGAAACTCATGCACAAAAGGTGATGGATATTGCAAAATCGTTCAATCTGGATTCCAGAATTGTTGGACGTTGTGAAGCATCTGATGCCAATTCCCTGACCATCAGATCTGAATTTGGGGAGTTTACTTATTAAAACAATTATGGCTGAAAAGAATAGTCTTTTGCAACGGCTCGAAACCGTGAAGATCCGGTTTGAGGAAGTGTCGCAGTTAATTACAGATCCTGAAGTAATTGCTGACATGAACCGTTATGTAAAACTGAATAAGGAATATAAAGATTTAGATAAACTCGTTAAGGTTGCCAAATCATACGAGCAAACGCTGGATACCATTGCCACTGCCAAGGAAATTCTTGCAGAGGAGAGTGATCAGGAATTGCGTGAAATGGCAAAAATGGAACTGGAAGAACTGGAACCACAGGTTGCACCGAAAGAAGAGCAGATTAAAATTATGCTTGTTCCGGCTGATCCGGAAGATGCCAAGAATGCGGTGATGGAAATTCGTGCAGGAACCGGTGGTGACGAAGCCAGTATTTTTGCCGGTGATCTGTTCCGCATGTATACCAAATATTGTGAAACCAAAGGCTGGCGGGTTGAGGTTACGCATTACAACGAAGGTACATCGGGTGGATACAAGGAGATCGTTTTTAATGTAACTGGAGAGGGCGTCTATGGTATACTGAAATATGAATCGGGTGTACATCGGGTACAGCGGATTCCTCAGACAGAAACACAGGGACGTGTACATACGTCTGCTTCTACCGTGGCTGTTCTTCCAGAAGCTGAGGAGTTTGATGTGGAATTGCGGAATGAAGATATCCGGCGGGATGAATACTGTTCATCTGGCCCGGGTGGACAGTCGGTGAATACAACATATTCAGCCATTCGCTTGACTCATATACCATCTGGTATTGTGGTAACTTGTCAGGATCAGAAATCCAAGCTGAAAAACCTGGATAAAGCAATGGCTGAGTTACGTACCCGTTTATATAATCTGGAATATCAGAAACGAATGGAAGAGTTATCTGCCAAACGTAAAACAATGGTGTCAACGGGTGACCGTTCGGCCAAGATCCGTACGTACAATTATCCGCAGGGACGTGTAACCGATCACAGGATCAACCTGACACTTTATAACTTATCAGCAATAATGGATGGCGATATTCAGGATATAATTGATAAGCTGATGATAGCTGAGAATACTGAAAAACTGAAAGAAGCAGGATATTAATTGCAGACATAAGACATTAGTTTTATTTATTATATGCCCCTTGTTCCCCGCAAGGGGTTTTTTATTGATGTTCATTTATAATGCCAATTATACATTTAAGCAAATCAAACCTCGCGTCTTAAATCTTACATCTTATAACTTGAGTCTTGATCCCTGCTGCTATTTTTAACTGTCTTTTAGAATAAATGGGATGCATAAAAGAGATAGTTTATTATTTTTGCACAAAAACATAAAAAATGGATTCCAACGCACTTTTCGGGCAGATCAAACTGAAAAAATCATTTTTATGTGTCGGGCTAGACACTGATATTAACAAAATTCCCAAACAATTAAAGGATACAACCGATCCGATATTTGCATTTAATAAAGAAATTATAGATGCCACGCATAAGGTAACTGTTGCTTATAAGCCAAATCTAGCCTTTTATGAATCGCTGGGTGTAAAAGGATGGGAAAGCCTGGAGAAGACGGTGAATTATATCCGGAGTGTAGATGAAAATATTTTTATTATAGCAGATGCAAAACGTGGTGATATCGGAAATACTTCAGCCATGTATGCCAGGGCATTTTTCGATCACATGGATTTTGATGCTGTTACAGTGGCACCATATATGGGTGAGGACTCCGTGAAACCTTTTATGACATATTTTGAAAAGTGGGTGATCTTACTTGCACTAACATCGAATAAAGGTGCATTCAATTTCCAGTTTATAAAAGACAATGAAACAGGAGATAAGCTGTACGAACAGGTTATAAAAACATCTAAGGCATGGGGCGATATCAATAATATGATGTACGTTGTTGGTGCCACAAAAGCAGAAATGTTATCCGATATAAGAAAAATTATTCCGGATCATTTTTTATTGGTTCCGGGTGTTGGTGCACAGGGCGGAAGTTTGCAGGACGTGGTTAAATACGGCATCAACACGCAGTGTGGTCTGCTTGTAAATTCTTCACGGGGCATCATTTATGCTGATTCATCAGATAAATTCGCTGAGGTTGCAGGGCAAAAAGCAAAGGAACTTGCTGCAGAAATGGCTGAAGCACTCAGCACATATAATTTAATTTAAATAAAAGACGATTGATATAAGACGATAGACCATAGACAAATATCAACTTTAAATGTCTGCGAAAGTATCTTAATTTATATCTTAAATCTTGTTACATATCTTTACATAGCTAATGAATTTTACCGATGCACTTAACCTGGTGGAAGAGAAGCTGGGGGAAATAAATTTTAAAAGGCCACCTCAGGGGTTGTACGACCCCATTGCTTACACTCTTGCTAACGGAGGAAAGCGCATCCGTCCGGCCCTTGTTCTTATGGCTCATGCTTTGTTTGATTCCAAACCGGAAAAAGCACTGATGCCTGCGATCGGCATAGAGGTATTCCATAATTTTACCTTACTGCATGATGATATCATGGACATGGCTGATATTCGGCGTGGTAAACCATCTGTTCACGTGAAATGGAACGAAAACACTGCAATTTTGTCCGGAGATGCCATGCTCATTATGGCCTATCAGTTTGTTGCCGGATGCGAACCCAGGTATCTTCAGGACGTACAGAATGAGTTTTCGAAAGTGGCACTCGAAATATGTGAAGGGCAACAATACGATATGGATTTCGAGAACCGGGAAGATGTTACCATTGACGAGTACCTCAACATGATCAGGCTGAAAACAGCTGTCCTGCTTGGATCAAGCCTTAAGATCGGTGCTATAACCGGAAATGCATCAGCTGAAAATTCAAATCATTTATATAACTTCGGAATCAATATCGGATTGGCCTTTCAGTTAATGGATGACATTCTGGATGTTTATGCCGATAAAGATAATTTCGGGAAGGAACCCGGTGGGGATATCGTTTCAAACAAGAAGACTTTTCTGCTGCTGTCCGCATTAAACGAAGCCAAAGGTCAGGAAAGATCGGAACTCGATAAATGGTTAGGTGCCGATGAGTTTGACCGGAATGAAAAAATCAAAGCTGTTCGGGAAATCTACGATAACACTGGCGTAAAAGTTCTGGCAACAAAAAAGATGGAATCCTTTTACAACACTGCAATTACCGAGTTGGAAAAAGTGTCGGGTAATAAAGATGTAGCGGTTGAATTAAAAAATCTGGCTGATTCATTAATGAAGCGAACAAAATAATTTCGAAAGGGTTCTTTTATTACAAACAATAAATTCATATTTTAGCACACAAAAACCAGAAATATGTCATTAGCAGAAGGTAAAGTTTCCCAGGTCATTGGTCCTGTTGTTGATGTTAGTTTTGAAGGTGAAGGCATAGAATTGCCCGCCATTTACGAAGCACTCGAAATTCCAAGAGATTCAGGTTCTCCACTTGTGGTGGAATGTCAGCAACATATAGGTGAAAATACCGTTCGTACCATTGCAATGGATTCCACTGACGGACTTAAACGGGGGATGAAGGTTATTATAACCGGATCACCGATTAAAGTGCCTGTCGGAGACCAGGTTAAGGGACGTTTACTGAATGTTGTTGGTGAAACCATTGATGGTTTGAGTGCCATTTCTAAGGAAAACAGTGAACCCATACATAAAGCACCCCCTGCATACGAAGATCTTTCTACCAAGACGGAGGTATTATTTACCGGTATTAAAGTTATCGATCTCATTGAACCTTATGTAAAAGGGGGTAAAATTGGTCTTTTCGGTGGTGCCGGTGTGGGAAAGACTGTGCTGATACAGGAGATGATCAATAATATTGCAAAGGGACACTCCGGATTATCTGTGTTTGCCGGTGTTGGTGAACGTACGCGTGAAGGTAATGATCTTCTGCGTGAGATGATTGAATCCAAAATTGTGAAGTACGGCGACGAATTCCTGAAAAGTATGGAAGAGGGCGGCTGGGATTTATCCAAGGTGGATGAAGAACAGATTAAGGACTCACAGGTAAGTATGATTTTTGGACAGATGAACGAACCTCCCGGAGCAAGGGCAAGGGTGGTTTTATCAGCTCTTACGGTTGCTGAAAAGTTTCGTGATGGTGACGGAACAGGAGCAGGTCGTGATATTCTGTTGTTTATAGATAACATTTTCCGTTTCACCCAGGCTGGTTCCGAGGTTTCTGCTCTTCTTGGGCGTATGCCTTCAGCAGTAGGTTACCAGCCTACACTTGCTACAGAGATGGGGAATATGCAGGAACGCATTACATCAACCAAAAACGGTTCCATTACTTCGGTTCAGGCTATTTATGTGCCAGCCGATGACCTTACGGACCCGGCCCCTGCAACAACTTTCTCGCATCTGGATGCAACAACCGTGTTAAGCCGTAAAATATCCTCTATGGGTATCTACCCGGCCGTGGATCCACTGGATTCAACATCAAGAATTCTGACACCGGATATTGTAGGTGAAGAACATTATAACTGTGCGCAGCGTGTGAAGGAAATTCTTCAGCGTTACAAGGAACTGCAGGATATTATTGCTATTCTTGGTATGGATGAATTATCTGAAGAAGATAAAATGGTGGTGCACCGCGCAAGACGCGTACAACGCTTCCTTTCACAACCATTCCATGTAGCAGAGCAGTTTACCGGTATTAAAGGCGTCATGGTTCCTATTGAAGATACGATTAAGGGTTTTAACATGATCATGGATGGTGAACTGGATAAGTATCCGGAACAGGCCTTCAATCTTGTTGGTTCAATAGAAGAAGCAATAGCAAACGGAGAAAGACTGTTAAAAGAATAATGGCTATGTATGTAGAGGTGATTACACCAACCAAAGTCCTTTATAAGGGAGATGCTGATATGGCAGAATTTCCTGGTGAATCAGGAAGTTTCCAGGTTCTGGAGGATCACGCACCGTTAATGTCTGTACTGGCATCCGGGAAGGTGGCACTAAGTAAGGGTGGCCACATCTATGAGACCTATAGCATCAGTAGTGGCTATGTGGAAGTGAAAGATAACAATATTACTGTCCTTATAAACGAAGCTGTTTAATTTCCTTTCTGAAAGCATTTCAACTTGAAGATATTAATCATCCGGTTTAGCTCTATTGGTGACGTCATACAATGTATGTCTGTCACCAGTGGCTTTCATCGTAAATATGATAATCCGCAGATCCACTGGATTACCAGGACGGATATGGCGTCTATACTGAAGACCGATCCGCATATTTACCGTGTCTGGGATTTTGACAGGGAAGATGGTTTATTCGGTCTGATCAGGATGGCCAGAGCATTGAAAAAAGAGAAGTTTGATTTGATTTATGATGCTCACTTGAATATAAGATCATACACGGTAAGGTTCGTTTTAAATCCTCTTATTTTTCGTTTTTTCAAAAACAGTCCAAAGGTGATTGTGCGCAAAAAACACCGTTTTAACCGGTTTTTATTTTTCAGTTTGGGTAAAAAAGATGCTATTCCACAGCCATTCAGAGGCATGATATCTTTTCAGAAGCCACTGAGAAAACTGGATTTAGATTTTTCTTCGCGTAAGCATAAGAACTGGTTATTTCCCAAAACGGTGACCAGTAGTGTAGATGCATTGCTGAGCAGTGAACAGTTCAGTATCGACGAGAAAACAATTACTATAATTCCTTCGGCTGCCTGGGAACTGAAAAGATGGCCCCTGGAACATTGGAAGCAACTGGTAGAAATAATGCCGGAATACAAGTTCATTGTCGTGGCAGGACCGGATGACACATTCACCAAAGAGATTGCTGATATTGCCCCGGACCGTGTTTTAAACCTTGCTGGTCGAACAAACCTGAATGAAAGTTTTTATCTGGTTAAGCAGTCTAACTTTATTGTATCGGCAGATACCGGTTTTCTGCATGCTGCAGATCTGTTTGGTAAAGACGGTATAGCATTTATGGGACCAACGGCTTTTGGACACACCACAGGCGAAAGTATAAAAGTATTGGAGATTGATCTTCCCTGCCGTCCATGTTCCAAGGAAGGCAATTCAGAATGTAAGATTGCAGAAATAAAGAAATGTCTGTTTGATATTACTCCCCGTTTGGTTAAAAAAGAGATCGAAAAAACCCTGCAGATTGGTTAAGTCTGATTTCTTTGCGTTAGCTGGCTCAAAATAACCGTTTTAATGGTAATAATAAATCATTATCTTTGCGCCTTAATTTTACAATGGGCTACAGGAAAATGCATCAAATGATTTACTCCGGTGTATTTAACTGCGCTGCAAAATAACCGGAGTGAAATGATCAACATGAAAAACGCCCGTTTTAGTTAATGTACTCCCGGCTTTTTCTGGTTTTGGATGAGATTTGAAAAAATGAAGCAACTTAAAATAACGATTTGTTCAGAAGATTTTCCACCGGTGGTTGGAGGAATAGCCCAGTGGGCCAAAGGTATTGCCGATGGCTTGGTTGAGCAGAACGTAAAAGTTAATGTACATTGCAGACATTTTGATAATTATCCACCTGAATTTGACAAGGATTTTGGCTACCGGGTTTCATATCATAAAAGAAACGACTGGAAGCGTAAACGGACTTTTTACTGGAAACAAATATTGGCAGAACAGATAGAGCAAGGTCATATTCCTGATTTTTGCATTGCTACAACCTGGAATGCTTCACGTGGATTAACCGGTATTTGCAGAAAAAACGGGATTAAATTAATCACGATTGCACATGGACTTGAGGTAACACGCAAGATGCCGGTTCTGAAAAAATTATGGCTGAAGCATACATTTAATCAATGTTTCAGGATCATTGCCGTAAGTGAGTTTACCAAAGCTAAAATTACTGAAAATTTTAACACCCCTGTATCAAAACTTGCAGTGCTGCCTAATGGTGTGGACTACAACTACTTTAAACCGGAAAGCAATACGGATTATCTGCGTGAACGCTATGGTCTGGATGGTAAGAAGATAATTATGACACTGGCCAGGGTTAATCCAAGAAAAGGCCATGATGTTGTCATTAAAGCTATTAGTAAGATTAAGGACAATCTGGGAGAGGTGGTTTATCTTGTTTCAGGACCATACAATGAGAATTACATGGCTGATTTAAAGCAACAGGTCGAAGAACTGGAGCTTGAGGATCATGTTTATTTTTCAGGATATGTTGAGAACTCTGAAATGGTGGATCACTATAATCTGTGTGATATTTATGTTATGCAGAGCCGGTATCTGAACGGGGACAGCGAAGGATTCGGCATTACATTCCTGGAAGCCAACGCATGTGAAAAACCTGTAATCGGAGGCAACTCAGGTGGTGTGCCGGATGCCATCGAAGAAGGTTACAGTGGCTTTCTGGTTGATCCTGAGGATGATGAAGCCCTCTCGGAAAAGATTTTATATCTGCTTCAGAATGAAGACAAAGCTTTAGAGATGGGGAAAAACGGACGAAAAAGGGTGATTAAAACATATAACTGGCCGGCTATTTCACGGCAGTTACTTGATATTATTACAAAAGGATAGACCATCTCCTTTGAGAGGGTCAGAAATGGTATTGGTTTTTGTTGAGGTTAAATGTTGAGGAATTACTTATTAAAAAGAAAATTCCGTCATATTGAACACAGTGATGTGAAATATGATGGTGTGATAAATATTCATCGGTTCAATACTAATAATGTAGGCGACAATGTTTCTGCACCCTATCTTTATTTTCCAGAATTAAGCAGTAACCGGATGGATATTCTGGGTTACCGTGAAAAGACAGATTATTTGCAATGGACCAACGAAATTGCTCAGAATAACGTAGTAGTGGGTGGTGGTGGTTTCCTGGAGCGAAAAGGATTTCGCCATTCTATAGACTTCTTCCTTCACCTGGCTGAAAAAGGCCGTAAAGTTGTGTTCTGGGGAATCGGACATAATGATCCCAACATGGGTTCATACGATTATTATCAGCAAAAATACTCTCATGACATGTCCGGTATTAAACTGTTTGGTGCCCGTGATATCAACAAGCATGAATGGGTTCCATGTGCCAGTTGTATGAGTAGTAATCTGGATAAAAAATATGAAATAAAACAGGAGATTGGCATTATAAAGCACCATAGTTTTGATAACCTTCAGGAATCGGATCATCCGGTCATATATAACGATAGTTCCTTTGAGAAAGTGACGAAATTCATCGGAGAATCAGAATATATTGTAACTGACAGCTATCACGGTATGTACTGGAGCATTCTGATGAAAAAGAAAGTCCTTGTCGTGCCAAATTCTACTAAAATGTTCAATTTCAGGTTTTCGGTACCACATACGGATTTCAGTTCATTTCAGAACCATTTGGGTAAAGCTGTTATTCATGATGATGCCCTTGAAATATGTCGTGAACGCAACACCGGTTTTTCGGAAAAGGTATTTGACTATCTGGGTTTATGAATATTCAGATCTTTTTACAGTAATTGTATATTTGTGAAAAATAAATCGAATTATATATGAAACTGGGCCTGTTTTTTCCGAAAAAGACCACTGATTTTAATAAGGCTGCTGCATCACACTGGATAAGAGTGTTGCAGATGGAAAAGTATTATAAAGAACTGGGAATAGAAGTTTATATTAATAAACCATTTAAAACCTACGATTTTGCAATCTTTTTCAGAAAACCCAAACCTAAATACTACAGGTTCATGCAATACCTGCGATTTATCTCGCGCAATATTTATTTTGATACCTGCATTAACATTTTTGACGAACACGAGGAAATCAACAGTAAACGGCTTGAAGCTGCCCATAAAATTGCTGCTATTTGTGACGGTATCATCTGTGCTTCAGATAAGATTGCAGAAAAAGCTGCACCGCATGCAAAATCGGTATTTGTGATGGATGATCCGGTCGATTTTGAACACTTTAATAAAGTAAAAGAGAAAATAAATTTTGATAATCCGATTTTTGGATGGTCAGGGGTACCGCATAAAGCCATATATCTGAACAAATATAAGGAAGTAATTGACGGTAGAACAAGATTAATTACAAAGGATTATATCAAAGATGTTCCCCTGGAATTTAAATACGAATTTATTGACTGGGACTACAATTCATTTCCTGAAGCATTATTAAAATGCGATATTGGTTTTCTGCCACGTGATATTGATGAGGCCTATAATTCGGGTCACAGTTCACATAAAGCGCTCGTATTTGCCAGCCTGGGTATTCCGGTAATTGCGAATAAAATTCCATCCTATGTTAAACTGGCCGGGTATTACGATGGTATCGTTTTTCTGGAAGATTTTAACGACGATGTAGAGGCCTGCATTAACGAACTGAAAAAACGCGATCCGGATATCAGCAGGTTGAAAAACTATTATTCATGTGAGAACCAGGCATCGCGAATGCTGGATTACCTGACGAGCAGAATCAGGTGTTGTTCATGAATTGAATATTTCAAACAGGTTTTTACGAAAGACTTCTTCGGCGAACAATCCCGAAACCGTTTTCTGTCCTGATTTCCCAATATCCTTTAAAATATTATTTGGCATTTGTATCAATTCAATTAGTTTGTTTGCGACAGTTTCAGCATTACGCTCTACAATAAAACCATTTTGACCGGAGTCTATAAACTCGGTAGAACCCCCTGAATCAGTTGTCAATACAGGAACGCCACATGCCATGGCTTCAAGCAGAGCATTGGAAATCCCTTCGTTTTCTGATAATAATACAAACAGTGAGGCTTTTCTAAGAAATGATGAAGGTTCTTTTTGAAAGCCGGCAAGTTTAATCGTTTGGTTCAAAACAGATGAACTAATCTGGGTTTCCAGGTCCTCTTTTTCACGTCCCTGTCCGATGTAAACTACTTTAATGTTTTGTTTCATGTTATCAGGTAGAGCTGCAACGGCTTCTGTAAGAATATGAAATCCTTTTCTTCTGGTCAGCATACCAGTGCTGATAATGGTAAACTTATCAGGCACTTCTTTTTTAATGCTTAATAAACCCGAGAGGCCTGGAATTGCATTATAAAGGACAAAAACCGGTTTGTTCATCATAAACGGCGCAGATCTCAGATTTTTTTCAATCCGGTGGGCATTGGCAATAATACCATCATTGAGTTTGTTGTAAACCAGATTATGCCATAGCGGGCGATTCATATCCCTGACGATGCCCAGCCGGATCAGATGCCTGATCTTCATTATACGCGATATGATGCCGAAGATAAAATATTCCTTCTTTTTAGTACTGACAATGCAGTCAATCCTGTTCCTTTTTACAAAATGCCAGGCTTTGAAAAAGGAGTACAGATCAAAGTAGGCAATCATAGGCGCAAAGGCTTTTATATATCCTGATCCAAAATTTTCAGCCAGCTTTTTTTTGCGTCCAAAGAAAAATATATGATGCTGTTCCGAAAGTGTTTTCATCGCCATGGTTGTCCATTTTTCATTTCCTCCCCATGATTTTGCCGAACATACAAACAGGATATTCATGTTGTAGTATTAAGTTGGTTTAAAAACAAAGATTCCAGTTTTCTGCTCATGACTTCAGTGGTAAAATGCTTTGATATATGGGTTCTTGCAGCTTTTCCCATTTCTTTACGGTTTGTGTGATCAGAAAAGTATAATTCCAGTTTTTCGACAATTTCTCCGGCCGATTCCGGTTCTATAAGATAGCCGTTTATTTCATTTTTTATAAGTTCTTCAGCACCGTTCACCCGTGTTGCTATAGCAGGTGTCCCGTGCGCCATTGCTTCCATTACCACATTGGGCATACCCTCGTAAAGCGATGGAAGCACAAACACATCAGCAGCCTGATAATACGCGGACAGATCTTCAATAAATCCAATAAAATGTACATGTCGTTCAAGACCAAGTTGCTGTACACTGGTTTTTAATTCCGACTCCAGTTTACCCGATCCTGCAATGAAAAACCGGAAATCCGGGTTTTTATTTTTACACATCTTTGCAGCATCAATCAGGAAACTGAATCCCTTCTGCTCTGACAATCGTCCGGCTGAGAATATGATTTTTTCATCTTTTGTTGTGCCAAAAAGCCTTTGCCTGTTAACTGTTTTATCGATTTCAGGCATAGACATTCCATTGTATATAACATGTATAAAATCGTTTGGAAACCAGCCAAACGATTCGTAAATCTGTTTTATGGAATGTGTATTGGTGATGATTCCATCGATAAGTCGGGTAAACGGGTATTTATATTTTCGCTTATTTGTAAACAGCTGCAGTCCCTGTCGTGAAAATACAGCTTTAGTTCCTGCCTGTCGGGCTGCCCGTCCTCCGATTTTGACATCCTTATTCTGACAGCACACCAATACGTCAATATGACTGTTTATGAGGATTTTTTTTAATTTGGGAATGGATAAAAAACTGATATCCGACGGAATTCCAAATTCAATGGTTTCAACACCCTTTTGAACTGCTTTATGTTCTATGAAGGAATTTTTTAAACATCCAACAATGGTATGATGCCCCAGAGCTGATAGCCCCGCAGCGGCTTCCACCATCCATTTTTCACCGCCACCCCAGCGGTTTTTTCTGAGTGAATTTATGAAGAGTATGTTCATAAAAGGTATTTTCACAGCAAATATAACAGCTTTACAGGTTTTACCCAATATCTTTGCAGGGTTGCACAGAGCAAAAACAAGTCGTAATTTTGTGCCAGTTTAAAAGAATATGAAGCGGGAAGATATAGAAATAATGGCGCCGGTTGGTTCATTTGAGTCACTGATGGCTGCCATACAGGGAGGTGCAGACTCTGTATACTTTGGTATCGGGAGTCTGAATATGCGTTCAAGATCGTCTTTAAACTTTACTGTTGATGATTTGCACGAGATTGTTTCCATCGCAAAAAAGCATCACATTAAAACGTATCTCACCTTAAATACGGTAATGTACGATAACGACCTGAATCAGATGCGCAGTTATGTCAACGCGGCGAAAGAATCAGGCATCTCTGCTGTAATTGCTTCCGATGTGGCTGTGATGCAATATGCCAACAGCGCCGGTGTGGAAGTGCATTTATCTACTCAGCTTAATATTACGAACTATGAATCCCTGCAGTTTTATGCCCATTTTGCCGATGTGGCAGTATTAGCAAGGGAACTAAACCTTGAACAGGTGGCTCAAATGTACATACAGATTACGCAGAATAATTTATGCGGACCCGGAGGAAAACCAATCCGGCTTGAAATGTTTGTGCATGGTGCACTATGTATGGCGGTTTCAGGAAAATGTTACTTGAGTCTTCATGAAATGAATGCCAGTGCGAACCGCGGAAACTGTATGCAGGTTTGCCGTAAAGGCTATAATGTGACAGACAAGGAAACCGGTATTGAACTGGATATTGATAATGAATACATCATGTCGCCCAAGGATCTGAAGACTATTCATTTTTTAAATAAAATTCTGGATTCAGGTGTCAGGGTACTTAAGATCGAGGGTAGGGCCCGTAGTGCTGAGTATGTAAAAACTACAGTTTCGTGTTACCGTGAGGCAGTGGAAGCCTGGCTGGATGATTCATTTACAGAAGACAAAATTGCGGATTGGGATAAACGTCTGAAAACGGTTTTTAATCGCGGCTTCTGGGACGGTTATTATCTTGGTCAACGGCTCGGGGAATGGAGTGCCAATTATGGATCAGAGGCTACAAAGAGACGAATATATATTGGGAAAGGGACAAATTATTTTTCAAAGCTGGGTGTAGCAGAATTCCAGATGGACGCCATGGATCTTTCTGTCGGGGACGAAATATTAATTACCGGTCCAACAACCGGCGTAATAGAAATGACTGTAGATGAACTTCGCGTTGATCTGGAACCGGTTCAGATAACAAGAAAAGGGGAACGGTTTTCGATTTCGGTTCCGGAAAAAATAAGACGATCCGATAAATTGTATAAAATGGTTGATGCCAAAACCTTACCTCGTTGATTATGGGAAAAAGCAAAAACAACTATTACGTTGTCTGGGTTGGAAACAATCCCGGTATTTATGATTCATGGGAGAAATGCAAAGCTCAGGTTCATGGATTTGAAGGTGCCAGGTATAAAGGATATAAGACGAAGGAGCTAGCGGAAATAGCCTATCAAAAAGGACCGGAAAATACAGTTGGTAATAAAGAAGTAAGTGAAATAAACATAGAGTTATTTGAAAAACCGGATGGACCAATTGCCGACAGTATAGCTGTTGATGCAGCCTGCAGCGGGAATCCGGGTAAAATGGAATACCGGGGCGTATATACATATTCCGGGACGGAAATCTTCAGGCAGGGACCACATGAGGAAGGTACCAATAATATTGGTGAATTTCTGGCTCTGGTTCATGCACTGGCATGGCTCAAACAAAAAAAGCTTGACATGCCGGTGTATACGGATAGTAAAAATGCATTGGCCTGGATCAGAAAAAAACGGTGTAATACAAAACTGACTCAGACCAGTAAAAATGCCAGGATTTTTGAACTGATCAAAAGAGCTGAAATATGGCTCAGATCAAATTCGTATGACACAAAAATCCTTAAATGGGACACCAGGAACTGGGGCGAAATACCTGCAGATTTTGGTCGAAAGTAAGTATGTGTCAATGAGACGTAAGACGTAAGACACAGGATGTAAGACATAAGACGTAAGACGTAAGACATAAGATTCAGGATAAAATTTCTATTACCTGTTTTAAAATTCATAATTAACATATGAGGGCAGTAATTCAAAGGGTAAGCAAGGCATCGGTAACAGTAGATGAAAATCTTGTTTCTTCCATTAAAAAGGGTGCCCTGATTCTTTTGGGAATTGAGAATACAGATTCTCATGAAGACGTAGAATGGTTGTCAAAGAAGATAACTAATCTTAGGATATTTCCGGATGATGAAGGCGTTATGAACAGATCGCTTTTGGAAACAAAAGGTGAAGCTTTGGTTGTAAGTCAGTTTACACTGCATGCCCAGACCAAAAAAGGAAATCGTCCTTCATACATCAAAGCAGCCGGCCCTGATAAAGCTATACCTTTGTATGAGGCATTTTGCGGTAATCTCTCTGCTCAACTGGGTAAGGAGGTGGGAAGAGGCATTTTTGGGGCCGATATGAAAGTGGAATTACTAAATGACGGACCTGTAACAATAATTATTGATACGAAAAATAAAGCCTGATGTTTGACTGGATAAAAGAATTCGATGGTGCCGTAACGGTTTGTAACAGAGATTTCATTATTGTATACATGAATGAAACCTCAATCAAAGAATTTGAGAAATACGGGGGTGAGGGGCTAATAGGTCAGAATCTGCTGGATTGCCATAATGCTGTTTCCAGGGAGATGATTAAGGAGCAAATGAAAACCGGTCAACCACATACTTATATAAATGACAAAAAGGATGGCCGAAGAAAGGTCATTCATCAGTCTCCCTGGATGGAAAATGATAAAATTAAAGGGCTTGTTGAAATTTCTTTTTACCTGTAAGTTGTATTTATATCCTTAGTACTAAGTCGTTTTCATGTTTATTACATGTTAAATAGTTATTTAAATAAGTAAATTTTAAATTAATACTTGTTAAATAAAAGTTAAATTAGTAGTTTTGTATGCAAATCAATCCTACTACTCATGAAGAATTTAAAATTTCTGTCACTATACAGTTTTCTTTACATTCTTATCGGAATTGTCTGTTTTAACAACATTTATATACCGGTTGATGGTTACTTCTCTCTATGGTTAGCCGGAGGTTTTGGATTTATTATGCTGGCACGCTATGGGAAAACGGCACTGCCCTTTATGGTATTATCCAATATTATCCTGCAGCTTTTATTGTTCAGAATAAACAATCCGCAACCGGGGAATTATCTGTTTTACACTGCCGTAACTTTAAGTTCTGTCATAAAAACAACACAGCCGCTTATGGCCTGGGTAATCTGGGATAAACTGGAGCAGAAAAAAGGGCGGGCACTTTTTCAGCAGGGTTTTGATGTATTTCAGTTTCTGTTGTATATAGCTATTATTCCGGCCATCCTGACCAGTTGGGGATACGTACTGCTCAATGAGTTATATGCAGGCCGGGTCAGTACGCAGGAGATCATGTACAACGTTCTCAGAATATCCATTGCGGATGCATTGGGGTTATTCCTTTTCGGACCGCTGATTTACAGTATTAAATCGTTGAAAATGATCCCACCAAAGGAAATTGTGATACTGGTGGGCAGCTATCTTATCCCGTTTGTTGCAGCAAAGGCAATTAATAACAATTTTTTATTTGTAATTGTTACCCCCGCAGCGATTATAGCGGCTTATTATATTGATATTAAAAAGCTGATTCCGTTTCATTTGGTGGTTCTGATTCTGGTAATGTGGTTGTCAACCCATCAAATGACTGTTTTTTCTAATGAGATGGCCGATAAAGGATTTATGATATTTATGGTCTTTGCATTTATTGCTACAATAACTTTATTCTATACAAGCATTTCATTTACTGAATTAAAAGAACATAAGCAAAGCCTCGAAAAGCTTGTTGCGCAAAGAACCAGTGATCTTGAAAATGAAATTCAAATCAGAAAAAACACTGAAATTGAGTTGAAGAACAAGGATCGCCTGGTGAACACCATTCTGACTTCATCACCCATTGGGATAACCTTAATAAGGAACAGAAGGGTGGTATGGGTTAATGAAGCTGCCACGGCTATTTTAGGCTATGATGCTATTGAGGTTATATACAATGATACGATGATGTTTTATGCAGATAAAAATGAATATAAGAAGATAGGAAGCCAGTTGTATCCTGAATTGCATCAAAAGGGATTTGGATCCATAGAAACCAAACTGAAGAATAAAGATGGTAAAGTGCTTGAGGTGCTTCTTCAGGCAGTCCCCCTGAACCGAAAAGATCTGACGGATGGCTTAATATTTGCCATTGTGGATATTACCTCTTTAAAATGTGCTGAACGGGAATTAAAGGAGCGGTCTGTCAGACTTGAAGAGATAAACAGAGAACTTGATGCATTTGCCCATTCCGTTGCTCACGATTTGAAAAACCCACTGAATGCTGTAATGGGCTTCTCTGAGCTGCTGGTGAATGAAGGACATATTTTTGATGATGAAGAGAAGTCCGAATATCTGCGCAGGATCAATTTGCAATCAGAAAAAATGTTGCAGATTATTGATACATTGCTACTGCTTTCGGGCGTAAGAAAGGAAAAGGTCAGGCTGGAGTACTGCCGGATGAAAGATGTTGTAAGCAGATCTGTTACCAGTCTTGATGAAATGATCCGTTCCCAAAAAGCGAAAATCAACATACCGGAAATTATGCCGGAAATCAAATCTCACGGGCCCTGGCTGGAAGTTGTTTGGGTAAACCTGATCTCCAATGCGCTTAAATACGGAGGAGATCCTGCTGAAATCAGAATTGGTTACAGGGAATATGATGCCTATGTTCAGTTTTGGGTTGATGATAACGGTTTTGGGATCCCCGAAGATAAAATGGATGCATTGTTTAAGGAATATGTCAGGATCAAATATGACAAGAACGGCCATGGTCTGGGGCTCTCAATCGTAAAACGGATTGTGGAACGCCTGAACGGCGATGTATTTGTTGAAAGTAAACCGGGAGAGGGAAGCCGGTTTGGCTTTAAACTTCCAAAAGTAAATATTGAAGTTAATCCGTTACGCGTTGAAACAAATGTTTAGGATAAACCACATCAGTTAAAAACAGGGCATGCCCGGGAACAGATGTTCCGGCTTTACTGCGGTTACGGCTTACAATGACATTCTCAAATTCTTCCGGTGTCATCCTGTTTTTTCCTACCTCAAGTAAGGTACCCACAATGGCTCTTACCATGTTCCTCAGAAACCGGTCTGCTCTGATATGAAATACCAGGTCATGCGATGACCTGTTCACCCATTCTGCCCTGAGTATTTTGCAGTCATTCGTTTTTACATCGGTATGTAGTTTGCTGAATGATGTGAAATCAGTATAATCAAGAAGCAATTTGGCACTTTTGTTCATGCTTTCAACGTCCGGTTCATAGGGTAAATGAAGTGTTGTGTCCTTTAGAAACGGGTCTTTACGTAAAATTATATGATATTCATACGCTCTTTCAACTGCATGAAAGCGGGCATGAGTCTCAGAATCAACAGCCGATATGGAATAAATAACGATGTCAGCTCCCAGATAACGGTTGAGCTGATACATAAGTTGTGTTGGTTCAGATAATGCCTCTTCAGTATCGAAATGAGCCACATAATACCTTGCATGTACGCCGGTATCCGTTCTTCCGCATCCGGTTATCTGAATGTTTTGCCGGGTTATAAGAGAAAAAGCTTTTTCCAGGGTTTCCTGCACCGAAGTTGCATTAGGTTGTATTTGCCATCCATGAAAAGAAGCTCCGTTGTATGCCAGTTCTGTAAAATACCTGTAACGCATAGACTAAAATAAAAATCTGTCAAATATACCAAAAACAAATAAAAAAGGCTGCCCGGTTCATTTTCTGCGGACAGCCTGATTAAGGTGTTTCAGATCGTTTAATAGCGATCTGCAATAATATTCCAGTCTATAACATTCCAGAATGCCTGAATGTAATCGGGACGTTTGTTCTGATAGTCCAGGTAATATGCATGTTCCCAGACATCACAGGTTAAAAGTGGCTTCATGCTGTCTGTGAGCGGGTTGCCTGCATTGCTGCTTTGGATAATTTCCAGTTTTCCGTTGCTATTTTCAACCAGCCAGGCCCAGCCAGATCCAAACAATGTGGCTGCAGCTTTACTGAATTTTTCTTTAAATGCTTCGAATGAACCAAAGTCCTTATCGATAGCTTCAGCTAATTTACCGCCCGGAATTTTGGGTCCATCAGGTGAAAACTGGGCAAAATAAAACGTGTGATTCCAGATTTGAGCTGCATTGTTAAAAACGCCGCCTTCTGAAGATTTAATAATCTTTTCAAGACTCATATCCGCGTATTTTGTTCCTTCAATCAGGTTGTTCAGATTATTAACGTAAGCCTGATGGTGCTTTCCGTGATGAAACTCCAGAGTTTTTTTGTCAATGTGAGGAGCCAGAGCATCTAATGCATAGGGTAATGGTGGGAGTTCAAATTTCATGATCTTTTTGTTTTAAATTATTAATATTAGAAACTTTCTTTCGTAATATGCTGCATTATAAGGACATAAAAAAATGTTGTTTGCTTTATAACGCACCTGCTAAGGTAAGGCTTTTTAAGCGGTTTAACGTTTAAATTGTGTTAACATATAATAGGTAAGTGTTACTTTTGACCGTATTGTTCTGTAGGAGAAAGTGATCAACGGTATCTTTTTGAAAGCAAAAGAAATTGCTATATTTAAGCAGTGTAATTTCAGATTATCCGGCATTGAAAGTAATATTTATCATTAGTGATGAACTGTAATTTATACTTTGATAGATTTTCGATATGGAAATTATAAATGAGTATCAGCGTATTCTGGGATTAAAGCCTAAGATTGATCCGCAGGATTATATTGTCATTCTGGAGACACTTTTAAATAAAATGGTTGGTGACAGTCGATCTTCCAGGGTAGAATCCATGACTTACTATACGCTTTTTCAGAAGGCTCCGGTTGTTTACCTGGTTCTTAATGAAACATACCGTATTCTCGATGTTAACCATAAAGGGATTGATTTACTGGGAAAGACTAAAGAAAATTTACGGTCCGCATTGTTTACTGACTATATTGTTCCTGATTATAAAGAGATCTTTAATTATTACATGGAACAGGTTCGTTCTATGTCTGATTTAGGCTTTTGTGAAGTAAAGCTGAAAAGCGCAGACGGCAAAGCGTTATTTGTTCGTATTCTGGGGAAATTCAATCACAATGATACAGACGGAAATGAATTCTGGTTGAATATAGTGGATGTTAATTCTCAGAAGGAATACGAGTCTAAAATACTTTCTGAAAGGGATAAAGCACGTCAGAGTGACTTGCATAAATCTACCTTTCTGGCGGATATGAGCCATGAAATCCGCACCTCGATGAATTCGATCATCGGATTTTCAAATTTACTGGCCGATCGGGGAATTTCAGATGAACAAAAGAGAAACTACCTTGGCACAATCAAGGAATCAGGTAATCAGCTGCTCAAAACCATAAATGATGTCATCGATCTGTCCAAGCTGGATGCCGGACAGTTAAAGATTAATCGTGCAGAATGCAACATGATCGAAATCTGTTCTTATTGTTATAATGTTATCAGTAATGATCCGGTTAAACTGCAAAAGAAGGATGTTGAGCTAAGGCTGAATTTTACAGAAAAAAACCGTGACATAAATGTGTTCAGCGATTCTGAACGGATTAAACAAATCCTGATTTACCTGCTTACGAATGCGGTTAAATTTACCGACAGGGGCTTTATTGATTTTGGGTTCAATATTAAACATTACGACCAAAAGCCATTCGTTGAATTTTATGTAAAGGATACCGGATGTGGCATTCCTACGGAAAACCTGCAGCAGATATTTAACAGGTTTTACAGAGCCGGCAATTCTGAGGATCAGGTTGGGGCAGGACTTGGTTTAAGTATCAGTAAGGGCCTTGTGGAGTTGTTGGGTGGTGATATTTATGTAAGTTCAAAGGTGAACGCAGGTTCCGTCTTTTCGTTTGCCATTCCCTTTGTGTCAGGAAATACAAAAAAGGCAGAAAAGACAATTTCTGACAATGCTGCGCTGAACATGGAAGGTATGACCATAATCATAGCAGAAGATGATGAAGCCTCCTATTTGTATTTGCGTGAGTTACTGAGCGGTTTTAATGCCTCAATAGAACGGGCCAAAAATGGTAAAGAACTGCTTAAATTAACTGATACAGAGGAGCCGGCCTTGATTTTACTGGATATAAATATGCCTGAAATGGATGGTTATGAAGCGCTGATAAAACTAAAAAGTAAAAAGATCAGCAGTAAAATCATCGTTCAGACCGCCTATGCACTGAGTGAAGAAAAGCAGCGATTCGTAAACGCCGGGGCGGATGGCTACATATCAAAACCCATCATTAAGAAAAACATCCTTGATCTTATTGCCAGAACGATGAGGGGTACTAATTGAAACTGCGAAAATTCACCTTTTAATAAAGCAGATACTGAATTGGGTTCAATACCTTTAGTAAGTTGGAACGGTTTCGGTTATTCTGCAACGGCATGTTCAAAATGGTATCCTCTCAGCAGATCTTCAACGGGCATGCGCTTTTTTCCGGCAAGTTGAATTTCTTTAATGCTGATCCATCCATCTCTGCACCCAATTTTCAAATAGGTTTTGTTATCTGTTACAAGCTGACCCGGTTTAGATTGTGTATCCGGTTGAAAAACAGACTTGTATATTTTTGCACTGGTGTTTTTTGACTCATCATCAAAACGAAGCTGTGTCCAGGCCGCAGGATACGGGCTTAAGCCCCGGATATGGTTATAAATTTTGTGCCCCTGTTGATCCCAGTCAATTTTACAATCATCCCTGAAAATCTTAGGTGCACTTTTTAATTCTGTTTCATCAGAAAAATATGAACCTTGTGGCTGTGTTTTTACTGTTCCGTCAATAATGCTCTGCACCGTTTCGATGACAAGCTCTGCACCGGTTTCCATCAGCAAATCATGGAGCTCACCGGCATTCATATCATCTGTAATACTTACGGCCTTTTGTTGAATAATTTCACCCGTATCAATCTTTTCATCAATAAAGAAGGTGGTCACGCCCGATTTTTTTTCTCCGTTCATTACCGCACGGTTGACAGGAGCAGCACCGCGATACTGTGGAAGTAACGAGGCGTGCAGATTAAAGGTTCCGTGTGTGGGTAAAGACCATACTACTTCCGGCAACATTCTGAAGGCCACTACTACCTGAAGATCCGGTTTGAGGGCTCTTAACTGATTCAGAAAATCTTCGGATTTCAGCTTTTCCGGCTGTAAAACAGGTATCTGCTTTGACACAGCATATTTTTTAACGTCAGATTCAATTAACTTCTGGCCTCTTCCTGCAGGTTTATCCGGTACGGTTACAACACCAGCTATATTATACCCGTTCTCAACAAGAGCCTTTAAACTACCCGTAGCAAATTCAGGTGTTCCCATAAATACAATCCTGAAATCTTTCCTGTCCATAAAATTGTCTTTTTTAAGATTGATTGCGTTTATCCTGTCCCCATAATAGTTTGTTACGCAATGTTTCGTAAAAGTCGTTGTTTTTGCGTTTGAGAACATTGATGGTAAAGTCGGCTTTGGTAATCAGAAGTTCTTTGTTGATATCAAAGGCCATGGAATGAGAATCCACAGATACAAGATAGTTTGAGGACCTGGATTCGATATTAATTTTAATCTTCTGGGCATCCGGTATAACCAGTGGTCTGACGGTAAGACTGTGTGGTGCGAGAGGTGTTAATACCAGGCTGTTGGACTGGGGCAGGACGATTGGTCCTCCGGCACTCATGCTATAAGCCGTGGAACCGGTAGGTGTAGATATGATTAGTCCATCGGCCCAGTAGGAATTGAGAAACTGATCGTCTATAAAAACATGGATGACGATTAACGATGATGTATCGCGCCGCAGAACAGATATGTCATTCAGAGCATAATTGCAATTATCAAATGAATTACAGTCAGAGTGTAGCTTTATCAGGCCTCTCTTTTCAAGAATGTAATCTCCGCTGATGATATCATCAAGAATTTCATTAATTTCTGCAAGAGTTACATCTGCAAGAAAACCCAGTCTGCCGGTATTGATCCCTATAATTGGAATCCCTGAATCACCTACCAGTCTTGCCGAACGCAGAAATGTTCCATCACCACCGATGCTGAATACGAAATCGAAAGACTTCAGATCGGCATGCTGATCCAGAATATTGATTTTGGAAGGAAGCTCTATACCATGTTGTTTGACGTCTTCGATAAGAAGTTCTGAAATTTCAAAATGGATCTCCGCTTTCTGACATTGTCTGATAAACTCTCCAAAGTGTGCCTTATACTCTTCTGTAATTTCTCTTCCAAATAGCGCAATTCTCATACCTTATTTTTTACAAATGTAAAAAGAATTAAGTGAATCATTTGTAATAGAAGTTTTGAACCATACAAATTAATGATCCGGCCCGGCCTGGTCTGTCTGTTGTAGATACATGTTAGATTAATATAATATTTACACGTAATGTATTTTAGTATGTTTTTGCTTATTTATTTGGTTTATAAGTTAAAATTATGTTAATTTGTACTTATTTGTATTAATTTAAATAAAATATTTAACATAATCTTATAGCAATGAATCCATCCTCACTACTCAAACTCAAGATTTTATTTCTTCTGATACTCTGTAATATTCCACTATTCAGTGGTTTTTCACAGGTTGAAGATTTAAGGGTTGCCGGCGATGCTTATTTGACTGATGTCGATATTGCAACGTTAACAGAAAATTTACAAAATAGTTCAGGTGCTGCCTGGGCTGCTTCGCGTGTTAATCTTAATTACAATTTTAAGATAAATGCAAAGATCTATTTTGGTGACAATGACTCCGGTGGAGACGGAGCTGCTTTTGTGCTTCAGAAAACGTCGAATCGTGTTTTTGCTACACAGGCTGGTGGCCTGGGTTACAACGGGATTACTCCTTCACTTGCGGTTGAATTTGATACCGATTATAATTCATCTTATGATCCGGTTTCAGGAGATCACATAGCGATCATAAAAAACGGAAAAAGTAACCTGGCTTCTGCACATGAAGAATTGGTTGCTGTATCTAATGTTACTCAGATGGAAGATGGGATGTGGCACAGTGTAGAATTTTCATGGAAGGCCACCCAAAAGGAATTTCAGGTAAAATATGATGCGCAGACGATCAGTTCTGTTAATATTGATTTGATCAATGATGTTTTTGGTGGTGATAATTATGTGTATTTCGGGTTTACAGCATCTACAGGTGCTGTATCAAACCTGCAGCAGGTTGAACTGGTAAATGTTGCTACTTCTCATATTAATAATTCTTTACCCTATATGTCAGATATAGATGATATCAGTACATGTGAGTCCGTTCCGGAGTTGGCATTTACATTTACTGCCAGCGATGATGAAACCCTCCCGTCAAAAATATATCTTGAGGCTTCCTCGTCAAACGATACGCTGGTACGATCAGATCAGATCACATTTACCGGGGATGATACGGTAAAAACAATTCATATTGTACCTGAGCCGGGTCAGTCCGGAGTTGTGGATATTTCTGTAACAGCTTATGATGCTGATGGTGCATCAGTCAGCAGGACCTTCACGTATACGCTTATTGACTGTGATTATGATAACGATGGTGTGATCAATGAACTGGATGCCTTCCCGTATGACCCAACTGAAACGGTGGACACGGATAATGACGGTATTGGTAATAATGCGGATACCGACGATGATGGTGATGGATTCCTTGATAGTGATGAAACCGATAATGGAACGGATCCTTTAAATGCCGGATCGGTTCCATCCGATAATGACGGAGATAAAATAAGTGATCTCAATGATCCGGATGATGACAATGATGGAGTTATAGACACAGCAGATGATTTCCCGATGGATGCATCAGAAAGTGTGGATACGGATAATGATGGCATTGGAAATAATGCGGATTCCGATGATGACGGTGACGGATATTCGGATACGGATGAGGCGGCCAATAACACCGATTCTCTGGATGCAGGTTCTGTACCTCCAGATAATGATGGTGATAAGCTTAGTGATCTGAACGATACTGATGATGATAATGATGGCGTGATAGACACAGCAGATGAATTCCCGCTTGATGCTTCAGAAAGTTTGGATACTGATCATGACGGCGTGGGAAATAATGCAGATACTGATGACGATGGTGACAGCTATTCTGATGCGGATGAGGCGGCCAATAACACCGATCCTTTGGATGCCGGTTCTGTACCTCCTGATAATGATGGGGACAAGGTTAGTGATCTGAATGATCCGGATGATGATAACGATGGTGTAATTGATACAGAAGACAAATTCCCGATGGATGCGTCTGAATCGGTGGACACAGATAACGATGGAGTTGGAAATAATGCAGATACCGATGACGACGGTGACGGCTATTCTGATGCGGATGAGGTGGCTAATAATACCGATTCGTTGGATGCCGGTTCTGTGCCTTCTGACAATGATGGAGACAAGGTTAGTGATCTGAATGATCCGGATGATGATAACGATGGTGTAATTGATACAGAAGATAAATTCCCGATGGATGCGTCTGAATCGGTGGATACAGATAATGATGGTGTAGGAAATAATGCGGATCCGGATGATGACGGTGACGGCTATTCTGATGCGGATGAGGCGGCCAATAACACCAATCCGTTGGATGCCGGTTCTGTGCCTTCTGACAATGATGGAGACAAGGTTAGTGATCTGAATGATGCAGATGATGATAACGATGGTGTTATTGATACAGAAGATGAATTCCCGATGGATGCGTCTGAGTGGATCGATACGGATAATGACGGTACCGGAAACAATGCCGATACTGATGATGACAATGATGGTTATCCCGACGTGGTAGAACTGTCAAATGAAACTGATCCGCTGGATGCAGAATCGGTTCCGGATGATATGGATGGTGATGGAATAAGTGACAAAGATGATCCGGATGACGATAATGACGGTGTGCTGGATGTTGATGATGCATTTCCGAAGGATCCGACAGAAAGTATAGATACAGATAACGATGGTATCGGCAATAATGCTGATTTTGATGATGACGGGGACGGTTATACTGATGCTGATGAGCTGGCAAACGATACTAATCCGCTGGATGCAGGTTCTGTGCCGCCGGATAATGATGGTGATAAGGTGAGCGATCTGAACGATCCGGACGATGATAACGACGGTGTTGGTGATGCGGAGGATAAATTTCCGATGGATGCTTCAGAATCAACGGATTTTGATAACGATGGAATTGGTGATAATGCTGATCCTGACGACGATAATGATGGTGTGATTGATGCTGAAGATGCATTCCCGTTAGATGCAGCGGAAAGTGTGGATACGGATAATGATGGTGTAGGAAATAATGCCGATCCGGATGATGATGGTGATGAATATGCCGATACAGATGAGCTGGATAATGGAACAGATCCATTAAATGCGAATTCAACACCGCCGGATAATGATGGGGACAAGGTAAGTGACCTGAATGATACGGATGACGATAACGATGGTGTTGTTGATACAGAGGATAAATTCCCGATGGATGCGTCTGAATCGGTGGATACAGATAATGACGGGGTAGGAAACAATGCGGATCCGGATGATGATGGTGATGGTTACGGTGATGCTGATGAGGTGGCGAATAATACCGATCCGTTGGATGCAGGCTCTGTACCTCCTGATAATGATGGAGACAAGGTTAGTGATCTGAATGATCCGGATGACGATAACGATGGTGTGAGTGATGTGGATGATAAATTCCCCATGGATGCCACTGAATCAGAGGATTTTGATAATGATGGGATTGGTAATAATGCTGATTCTGACGATGATAATGATGGTGTGAATGATGCCGAAGATGCTTTCCCGCTGGATGCATCAGAAAGTGTGGATACAGATAATGATGGCGTAGGAAACAATGCTGATCCGGATGATGACGGCGATGGGTACAGCGATGCCGATGAGGTTGCTAACGAAACCAATCCTTTAAATGCAGGCTCTGTGCCTCCTGACAATGATGATGATAGGATCAGCGACCTGAATGATCCTGACGACGATAATGATGGTGTGAATGATGCCGAAGATGCT
The DNA here is from genome assembly GCF_042219855.1 of Quyinboa sediminis. Lineage (NCBI taxonomy): Bacteria > Pseudomonadati > Bacteroidota > Bacteroidia > Bacteroidales > Quyinboaceae > Quyinboa > Quyinboa sediminis. The sequence goes on from NZ_JBHJHP010000001.1 coordinate 563,368, forward strand.
TTCCCGCTGGATGCATCAGAAAGTGTGGATACAGATAATGATAGCGTAGGAAACAATGCTGATACAGATGATGACGGCGATGGGTATTCTGATACAGATGAGCTGGATAATGGAACAGATCCTCTGGACGCGAATTCAACACCGCCGGATAATGATGGTGACAAGGTAAGTGACCTAAATGATTCTGATGATGATAATGATGGTATTCCTGATGATGAAGATCCGACTCCTTATGGCACAGCAGATGCAGTTAAGTCGGCATCACTACTTAAGGCGAATATATATCCATCTGTTGGACATGGAATAGCAACCATTAATGTCGACAACGGTCAGGGCTATACAGTTACAGTTTATGGCTTAAGTGGTCGAATAATTTGTCAAATTGATGATTGTTCGGGTAAGCAAAAGCTGGATATAAGTGATCAGGCAGCAGGAGTGTATATCATAAGAATAGCTCAGGATTCCAGGCAGGTTGCAAATCTGAAGCTTATGAAACAATAAACAAAAACGTTCTCATTAGAAGGGAGGTGCAATAAAGTGCCTCCCTTTTTTTATGCCTGGATGGTTTCCTGTCCAAAAGCTTTATAATATGTGAGTCTTATTTATTAGTGTTCTGCTTATTTGAAAAGATGCCTGTGGGTCTAAAATTGCAATCAAAAAAAATAGATGTAAAAAACGAAACCGCAGGGCTAAATATTAAATGTTAAAATAATATTAATAATTGCGTCCTGGGCGATGTTTTAAAGCGGTAATATTAATAATATATTAAGAAAAGTAATTTTAAAGTTAATAATACTTGTTATTAATATTAATTATATGTTAATTTGTACGTATTGAAGTTAAGTTTGTAAATGTTAAATAATAAAATCTCAAGGTTATGAAAAAAGATTTACGTTTTAAAGCATACATGGTTTTAAGTATGCTTTTTGTTTTGGTATTGTTTACAACAAGCCTGAAAGCACAGGTTGATGTTGCTGTTATTGATCCGGATCTTCCTGATAAAGAAATGCTGGTCAATAGTCTGCAATCAGGCATTTTAGTAGAATTTCTCGATAATAGTGAAGAGGTAATGAATTCAATTTCAAAAATTGTTATGAAATATGAATCTATTTCATCTTTAAATGTCTTTACACATGGTGCTCCCGGGATGATTTTTACAACAAGTTCAGTTTTAAATACTGAAAACGTTGCAAAAGCTGATGATGTATCTGAATGGAAAAATCATTTTAGTTCAAATGGTATTATAAATTTATTTGGATGTGATGTTGCAAACGGTGTAAAAGGTGAAGCTTTTGTAAATTTATTAAATGATAAAACCGGTCTTGCAGTCTTTGCCTCAAATGATAAAACCGGGAGTTTTTCATTAGGAGGTAACTGGAAGCTTGAATATGGTACAGGAAAAAAGGAAAATTATTCTATTCTGAAAGAAGGAATAGAAATGTATAGGCATTTGCTTTACAAAGTGTTCGTTAGAGGTGGTAGTGGACTTTATGATTTTGCCAGCTCAATACATACTTTTTATAATTCGATATCCGGTGTAAGCTCAGTGATTATCAATGATAGTCAATCAAAAATTACAAATCTTGACGGGTATGATTTAGCATGGATTGTTACTCCATATTCAGCTTTAACTACAGCTGAGATTAGTGAACTAAGGGCACTTCTTGAAAGAGGAGGACGAATAATCTGGATAGGTGAACATTCCGGATTTTCTGCACAGAATACATTTGTTACAAATGCCGTAAGCGCTTTAGGGGGCCACTTATCAATCAAAAATGAAATGTTGAATTCTGGTGGTGTAACCTTATCAGCAGGGGTAGAGTTTGATTCAAACATTGATTTATTATCCGGCGTCAATTACTTAAGCAGTAATGCTGCTTCAACCATCAATATTGGAGGAGATGCCAGAGTGCTTTGTAAGATTAAAGAAGATCCTTCAAAAATATTTATTGCACAGGAGTACTTGTATAATGGTGACATTATTGCCTGGGCCGATGTTAACTGGGGATCTTTAACTACATCTACAAGTAACGGAAAATTTTTTTACAACGCTCTAGTATTGGCTGGTGATCGAATAAGTAACCTGGAGAAAGCGGTGCTTACTACAACTGAAGCATATTCAATTTCTGGTTCCTCAGCTATGTCTGGTGGAAACATTATTGATGACAAAGGTTCAACCATTACGGAAAGAGGTATTTGCTGGAGTTCATCCAATACAACGCCAACCGTAAGCGATTCAAAAGTTACTGATTCAAATGGCGGAACTGGATCATTCAGTTTACAGGTAGCAGGATTAAGTCTAAATACAACATATTATGTTAGGTCTTATGCAATAAATGATAATGGTACTGCCTATGGTAACGTGATCTATTTTACGACACCTGCCATACAAAATACTTCTCCAACAGCAGTTGCTGATAATTACACTTGTCAGGTTGGTTCAACAATATATGGTAAAGTTACTGATAATGATTTTGATGATGATGGAGATGCAATATCAGCAACTATAGTAACGAAACCCAGTTATCATAATGGTACATTTACTTTAAATTCAGATGGATCATTTACATATTCACAAAATGGTACCGTTGCACCGTCTGACTTCTTCTCTTATTATCTTTCTGATGGGAAGTCTATTTCATCTACCGTTAGTGTTAGTATTAATCTTTTTGTACCTCAAAATGCACCAATTGGTGGGAATGGCTCTGTTAATGCAGTTGCTGACGAAGCCTATTCTTTCAAGGCCGCAGATTTTACCTTTAGCGATGCTGACGGACATACCTTTAATGGAATCAAGGTAGTTTCGTTGCCGGGTTCAGGCGCTTTAAAATATAATGGATTGCCTGTATCTGCCGGAGCAAACTGTAATGTTATATCAAATCTGTCGTTTACAGGTTCGTCAACCATCACATTTACATTCAAGGTTATTGACTCTTCGGGAGAGGAAAGTGATGCTAGCTATACTATGACCATTAATGTTGAAACACCTCTGGATTGTTCAGAATTCAATGTGAACGACCTGACGTTAAGTGGTGATGCATCCATTTCCGGCAATGTAGTAACATTGACTGAAGATGCCGGAGGTCAGACCGGTTCGGTCTGGGGAATTTCAAGGATTGATTTAACTCAGAATTTCAGGATCACGTCAAAAGTATTTCTGGGAAATAATGAGAATGGTGCTGATGGAATTGCATTTGTGATTCAAAAATTATCGTCCAATGCCGGTTCTACAGGTGGTGGTTTAGGATATGGTGGAATTGATCCTTCTTTAGCTGTAGAATTTGATACGTACAATAATGGTAGCGCTGATCCAATGTCAAATGATCATATTGCAATTGTTAAAAATGGTCAGGCCGGAATCGCCAGTGCGCATAATGAGTATGCCTCAGCTTATGATGCCGGCCAATTGGAAGATGGAGCATGGCATGATTTTGTTGTTGAATGGAATGCATCCGCAAGGGCATTTAAAGTAACATTTGAAAATAGTGTATTATTTGATGTTACGATCGATCTTGTAAATAGTATATTCTCAGGTGACACCTATGCTTACTGGGGTTTTACCGGTGCAACAGGTGGTTCTACAAATCTGCAGCAGGTAGAAATTGTTGAGTATTGTATTACCAAGATAGTAAATACCAATCCGGTAATTTCGGAATTGACAGATGTGAATGATTGTACATCAGAACCAGGTGTTTCAGTTGATTTTACGGTTACAGATAATGAATCTCTTCCTGAAAAAATGACAATTGAAGTGAGTTCTTCAAATCAGAGTCTGGTTAAGGATTCCAGGTTAATTGTATCAGGTTTAACTTCTTCTAGATCACTGGAAATAACCCCGGAAGAAAACCAGACTGGTGAGTCTGTAATCACAATTACAGCAACAGATGGTGATGGAGCTTCAGTCCAAAAAACATTCAAATACATACTTGAGATATGTGATAGTGACAATGACGGCATCACAGATAATGAAGACGCTTTCCCTAATGATCCTAATGAATGGATTGATTCAGACAATGATGGAACAGGAAATAATGCCGATACCGACGATGATAACGATGGTTACACCGATGCTGATGAAGCAGACAATGATACCGATCCGATGGATGTAGCATCTGTACCGGCTGATAACGATGGTGACAAGGTCAGTGACCTTAATGATAACGATGATGATAATGACGGTGTTGCAGATGCGGAAGACAAGTTCCCGATGGATGCAGCAGAGTCAGCAGACAATGACAATGACGGAATTGGAGACAATGCCGATACAGACGATGATAACGATGGTTACACCGATGCTGATGAGGCAGCCAACGAAACGGATCCGCTTGATGCAGCATCAGTACCTGCTGATAACGACGGAGATAAGGTGAGTGATCTGAACGATAATGATGACGATAATGACGGTGTTGCAGATGCAGAGGATAAGTTTCCGATGGATGCAGCAGAATCAGCAGACAATGACAATGACGGAATAGGGGACAATGCCGATACCGACGATGATAACGATGGTTATACTGATGCCGATGAAGCTGCCAATGATACCGATCCTCTGGATATAGAATCAATACCTGCAGATAACGATGGCGACAAGGTCAGTGACCTGAACGACAATGATGACGATAATGACGGTGTTGCCGATGCTGAGGATAAATTCCCGATGGATGCCGCAGAATCAGCAGATAATGACAATGACGGAATTGGAGACAATGCCGATACAGACGATGATAACGATGGTTACACTGATGCTGATGAAGCAGCCAATGATACCGATCCGATGGATGCAGCATCTGTACCGGCTGATAACGACGGAGACAAAGTCAGTGACCTGAATGATAACGATGATGATAATGACGGTGTTGCAGATGCAGAAGACAAATTCCCGATGGATGCCGCAGAGTCAGCAGATAATGACAATGACGGAATAGGGGACAATGCCGATACCGACGATGATAACGATGGTTATACTGATGCCGATGAAGCTGCCAATGAAACTGATCCGATGGATGCAGAATCCATACCGGCCGATAACGATGGCGACAAGATCAGTGACCTGAACGACAGCGACGATGATAATGACGGCGTTGCAGATGCAGAAGACAAATTCCCGATGGATGCAGCAGAGTCAGCAGATAATGACAATGACGGAATTGGAGACAATGCCGATACAGACGATGATAACGATGGTTACGCCGATGCTGATGAAGCAGCCAATGATACCGATCCGCTTGATGCAGCATCTGTACCGGCTGATAATGATGGCGATAAGATCAGTGACCTGAATGACGACGACGACGACAATGATGGCATTGCCGATGCAGAAGACAAATTCCCGATGGATGCCGCAGAATCAGCAGATAATGACAATGACGGAATTGGTGATAACGCCGATACAGACGATGATAACGACGGTTACACTGATGCCGATGAGGCAGACAATGGCACTGATCCTCTGGATATAGAATCAATACCTGCAGATAACGACGGTGACAAAATAAGTGACCTGAATGACGACGACGACGACAATGATGGCATTGCCGATGCAGAAGACAAATTCCCGATGGATGCCGCAGAGTCAGCAGATAATGACAATGACGGAATTGGAGACAATGCCGATACAGACGATGATAACGATGGTTACACCGATGCTGATGAAGCAGCCAATGATACCGATCCTCTGGATATAGAATCAATACCTGCAGATAACGACGGTGACAAAATAAGTGACCTGAATGACAATGACGACGATAATGACGGCATTGCAGATGCAGATGACAAATTTCCGATGGATGCCGCAGAATCATCAGACAACGACAATGACGGAATAGGGGATAATGCAGATAACGATGATGATAACGATGGTTATACAGACCAGGATGAGATAGATAACCGCTCGAATCCATATGATGCAACTGAAACACCTCTTGATAATGATGGAGATAAAATCAGTGACTTACATGACGATGATGATGACAATGACGGTGTGAGTGATGAAGAGGATGAGTTCCCGATGGATGCAACAGAATCAGCAGATAATGACAATGACGGAATTGGAGACAATGCCGATACAGATGATGATAACGATGGATATACCGATCAGGATGAAGCTGATAACGGAACCAATCCTTTCGATTTGAAGTCGGTTCCGCTTGATAATGATGGAGATAAAATCAGTGACATGAATGATACCGATGATGATAATGATGGTATTCCGGATGATGAAGATCCAACTCCTTATGGAACAGCAGATGCAGTTGAGTCAGCCTCTCTCCTAAAGGTGAACATATATCCATCTGTTGGACACGGAATAGCAACCATTAATGTCGACAACAGTCAGGACTATACAGTTACTGTTTATGGTTTAAATGGACGTATAATTCGTCAAATAGATGATTGTACAGGTAAGCAAAAGCTGGATATCAGTGATCAGTCAGCAGGGATTTATATTATAACAATAACTCAAACTTCCAGGCAGGTTGCAAATCTGAAGCTTATGAAACAATAACTAAAACAGTTCTCATCAGCAGGGAGGTACAGCAAAGTGCCTCCCTTTTTTATATCTGGAACGTTTTGGGCCGGATGATTAAAAATATGGCAACATTATTTTTTGGTGTGCTTATTTGAAATGATACCTCTGAATCTGAAATTGTGACCTGTAAAACACATGTAAAATCCAATTGCATAGTCAGGCTTTCAGTGTTAAATAAATATCAATAATATTACTGTTTTATGGTGATTGAATTAGTTTGTATTAACAAAATATTAATTAGTATCATTTTTAGTTTAATTATACTTGTTTTTAATATTAAAAATATGTTAATTTGTACGTATTGAAGTTAAGTTATAAATATTAAATAATAAAATCTCAAAGTCATGAAAAATGTAGTCGTCTTTTTATTGCTCTCTTTGGGTATAAGTCTTAATGTGTTATCACAGACCAGGGACTTGGTAGTAATTGATGAGAGTATTCAGGATATTGACCTGCTTAAAAGCTCAATACTGAGGCAGGCAGATATCCTTTTAGTAAACAATCAGTCTGAAGTCTGGTTTGAAATTTACCAGGCCATATCGGATCAACCCGCCATCACACAGGTTCATCTTCTGCTGCCTTCTTCCGAAGGGGAGCTTGTTATCGGTGGCACAAGCTATGATGTTAATACCATTAGTGAAGTATTTGATCTGAAACTTCTGAAAAACAAGGAAATCTCACTTCTGTTTTATGGATCAAACCTCGCAGAAATTGAAGAAGGTAAAGCTCTTGTAAATAAAATTGCAGAGATAACTAATCTTGATATTTCGGCATCCACCACCACGACTGCAGGTAAAGATGCAGGAGGGGACTGGCTTTTGGAATATCATACCGGTAATTCTGCAGAATATGATCCCATTTTTAATGATGAAAGCTTAAAGAACTATCCCTATAATTTCTAATATAAAACAAGTAACATATGAAAATTATTTACAATTATATCGTTGTTGTATTGTTGGTGCTTATGGCTCAGGCAATACAGTCGCAGTCTGTTAACATGACGGTTCAGCAGGGACCTAATATTGACGTGATGATGACCATAGGATTTTCGGATCTTAATATTGATAATTTTGAAGCCGACTTAAATGCCGCTCTTCAGAATAAAGGAATTCCATCTGATAAATTAAAGGTTGAGGCCTTTGAACGTTCCACTACTTCTTCAAATTCAGAAGATGCAAAAGCCATTTTCGATACATGGACACGTTATGGTTACAATAGTGAAACCTGGGAATTTGTTGATGCAGATAAATATATCAGACGTTTAAACAATGATAAACTGGCTGGGTTTTACGATCCGGCTTTTAATTCAAGCAAATATACACTCGAAGTGGATATGCTGAGCACCAGTGGCGGTGATAATGATGATATGGGGATTACCTTCGGCATGAATGATGGTGCTGTTGGTTCATACCTCTTCAATTTTTCAGGTGCCGTAAGATCCATGAATTACAGTGAATTCATACCAGGTGATGGTTTCGCTTCAGGATTGTACCTGATAACGAAAGATAATGGAGCTTCTGTAGATGAAAGGTATTATGTAAAAGGTCTGGTGGATTGTAAAAATACCATTTTTTCTCCGTCTAATCACAGTATCTGGTATCACCTAAAACTTGAAGTTAACGGTAAGAACGTCCAGATATGGATGGATGGAGTTAAGGTTGTGGACTATAATGCGCCAACAGATATTACAGGTACTTACGGATTTTTCTCCAATAGTCAGCCTTCCGCTACATTCAAGAATTTAGAGGTTACTAAACTTACTTTACGAAAATTCAAAGATGTGTTACGCGAACCACAGTGGCGGAACAGTGCCCTGCGTTTTAATGTAAACCTTGATGATCTCGAGGTTGAGGACTTTAATTACGATGACGATCTTTCTGAAATTCTGATGCGTTGTATTAATGAAGATATTCATTTTCTGGGCTGGGGTGTCGATGCAAACAAAGCACAGTATGAGCGCTTTGTAGTGCAGAATAATGATAAGGGTACCTTTATAAACAGAAGTAGTGGTACCTGGACTACCTGGATTGAGTCCATTGCTCAGTATATATACGACCTGTATGTTCAGGAAACTGTGGAAGGTGATTATTTTATTGCAGGAATATCAGTAGAGATCAATGTTGATCCGGCTGAAATGAAAACGGCTACGGCTAATGCCGACTATCCGGGCGGTAGATGGAATATCACACACGATAATACCTACTTTGCCAATAATAACGGAACCGCATCGTGGAATGGCCTCTACCTGGAGGATGTGCCCGAGTTTTATGATAAAGTTGGAAAGTATAGTTTTACTTTCGAAGATTTGCAGACGGATCCATCTGTACTTTATTTTCACAGGAAACCGGTGGCAGGATTCAGTTATATTGCCAGTACGGGTGCAATAACAGATAATTCATATGATCTTGATGGAGGTGCCAATAACGGAATATCTGAATCGGTATGGCAATGGAAGCCTGTAAATGCTATGACTGCAGATGCCTGGAATTCAGGAATCTTTGATAAAAACAGCGTTCCTGATGGGGAGTATCTGATTATGCTGGCAGTAAAAGATTATCAGAATACATGGAGCCGTCCAAGCTGTAAGTATATTGAAGTCTCGGGTTCAACTGGTAATGCTGATCAGTTACCAATCGCTCAGTTTAATATTCAACCTGATGTATTAACAACCTACAGTGGAAGTATGACTATATCCATAGACAATACTTCTGTCGATCCTTATAACCGTACACTAAATCAGGAAGAATGGATTGTGGTTCAAAGAACATATGACATAAACGGTGATCCGGTCGATGCAGAAATATATAACAGCAATACTTCTCTGACTGACTTTTCGACATACAGTAATTTATCAGCAGATTATATAATCAGTCTCAGGGTGATGGCAAATACAGGTGTTTGGTCACTGCCGTATTATCGTACACTTACAGTCATCGATGACAATACGGCACCTGTAGCACAGGTGAATCCCGCCAGTGGATCACTGACTACTGATGATGTAATAACACTGATATTTGCGGATGAAAATGGCGGAAGTGGATTTGATGTCCAGCGTTTTGCGATGACTCAAAGTGTATCAGCTCCATCAACTACCGATGCCGCATGGGGTTCATGGAGTAACAGTCAAAGTAAAAATGTGAGTTTTATCAATGGTGGAACCGGTTGGTATATTCATACCCAGGTTAAGGATCATGCCTCAAACATGGCTACTCAATCATTCGGGCCGTATGATGTAACTCTGATTGTAAGCGCGGTTAATGATCTGGTTCTGACCAGTGAGGAAACATCAACATCTCCGGTCAATGTATTGTACAACGATAAGTACAGTACGGGAGGAAGTCCTGTGGTTACTATAACCAGGCAAGGCACAAAAGGTAGTGCTGTTGTTGATGAAAACGGACGAATTGTATATACGCCGGATAAAGACAAGTTCGGATCAGACAGTTTGTTTTACCAGCTCAACGATAATGGGACTACAGATGAAGCCAAACTGATTATTTCTATCAGTAATGTGGATGATGCACCTGTAGCCGTAGCTGATGAGTTCTCGTTGAATGAAAATGCAACATGTTTAGGGAATGTATCGGAAAATGATATCGAAGTGGATAATGATCCAAGAGTTTATCATCTGGTCAGTGGACCGTCACATGCATCTGCATTCAGTTTAAACGAAGATGGCTCCTTTACTTACACGAATGATGGAAGTGAAAATGTGAGCGATTCATTTACTTATAAATTCGAAGATGCTAAATCATTCAGCTCGGTAGTTGCAGTTACCTTGAATATAGCCCTGCAAAATGATCTTCCCGTAGGACAGAATGAGACTGTTGATGTTACAGAAGATGTTGTTTATCACTTTGAAGATCAAAACTTCACATTTAATGATGATGATACAGATGATCAGTTGAGTGGTATCAAAATAGAAACTTCTGTTGCACAGGGAACTTTGAAATATGATGGAAATGCAGTGAATGATGGTGATGTTTGTCCGGATGTAACGCTCCTGACGTACCAGACAGAGACAGGAGGTACAGGTGATAGTTATGCAGGATTTACCTTCAGAATTATGGATAAGGCAGATGCATTGAGTGCTGATTCATATGCCATGCAGATAAATGCGTTAATTGATACTGATGGTGATGGCATTGCTGATATAACAGATCCGGATGATGATAACGATGGTGTTGCTGACGAAGTGGAAATAGCAAATGGAACTGATCCGCTTTCTGCTGATACCGATGGAGATGGTATAAATGATAAAGATGATGCTTTCCCGAAAGATGAAGGTGAAAGTCTCGATACCGATACCGATGGCATTGCAAATAATGCCGATACCGACGATGATAACGATGGTTACACCGATGCTGATGAAGCAGCCAATGATACCGATCCGCTTGATGCAGCATCTGTGCCGGCTGATAACGATGGAGACAAGGTCAGTGATCTGAATGACAATGATGATGATAATGACGGTGTTGCAGATGCAGAGGATAAATTCCCGATGGATGCCGCAGAGTCAGCAGATAATGACAATGACGGAATTGGAGACAATGCCGATACAGACGATGATAACGATGGTTATACTGATGCAGATGAAGCAGCCAATGATACTGATCCGATGGATGCAGCATCTGTACCGGCTGATAACGATGGCGACAAGGTCAGTGACCTGAACGACAATGACGACGATAATGATGGCGTTGCAGATGCGGAAGACAAATTTCCGATGGATGCATCAGAATCAGCAGACAACGACAATGACGGAATTGGTGATAATGCGGATACGGACGATGATAACGATGGTTATACTGATGCAGATGAAGCAGCCAATGATACCGATCCGATGGATGCAGCATCTGTACCGGCTGATAACGATGGTGACAACATCAGTGACCTGAACGACAATGACGATGATAATGACGGCGTTGCAGATGCAGAGGATAAATTCCCGCTGGATGCATCAGAATCAGCAGATAACGACAATGACGGAATAGGTGACAATGCCGACACAGATGATGATAACGATGGTTATACCGATGCTGATGAGGCAGCCAATGATACCGATCCGCTTGATGTAGCATCTGTACCAGCCGATAACGATGGTGACAAGGTCAGTGACCTGAACGACAACGACGACGATAATGATGGCGTTGCAGATGCGGAAGACAAATTTCCGATGGATGCCGCAGAGTCAGTAGATAATGACAATGACGGAATTGGAGACAACGCCGATAGAGACGATGATAACGACGGTTACACCGATGCTGATGAGGCAGCCAATGATACCGATCCTCTGGATGTAGCATCTGTACCAGCCGATAACGATGGTGACAAGGTCAGTGACCTGAACGACAACGACGACGATAATGATGGTGTTGCAGATGCAGAAGACAAATTCCCGATGGATGCCGCAGAGTCATCGGACAATGACAATGACGGAATTGGTGATAACGCCGATACAGACGATGATAACGATGGTTACACCGATGCCGACGAAGCCGCCAATGATACCGATCCGCTTGATGCAGCATCCGTACCGGCCGACAACGACGGTGACAAAGTCAGTGACCTGAACGACAATGATGACGATAATGACGGTGTTGCAGATGCAGAGGATAAGTTCCCGATGGATGCCGCAGAATCATCAGACAACGACAACGATGGAATTGGTGATAATGCCGATACCGATGATGATAACGACGGTTACACCGATGCCGACGAAGCAGACAATGGCACTGATCCTCTGGATATAGAATCAATACCTGCAGATAACGACGGTGACAAAATCAGTGACCTGAATGACGACGACGACGATAACGATGGCATTGCCGATGCAGAGGATAAATTTCCGATGGATGCCGCAGAATCATCAGACAACGACAACGATGGAATTGGTGATAATGCGGATACCGACGATGATAACGACGGTTACACTGATGCTGATGAGGCAGACAATGGCACTGATCCTCTGGATATAGAATCAATACCTGCCGATAACGACGGTGATAAAATAAGTGACCTGAATGATCCGGATGATGATAATGACGGTATTTTGGATGACGAAGACCCGACACCATTTGGAACAACTGATGCATTGAGTAATCCTGGTGGAATAAATGTTAAGATCTATCCGACCATTGGAAATGGTACTGCTACCGTTACTGTAGAAAATAACAGGAGCTATGCGATTAATGTGTACACATTAGGTGGACGATTGATAAAACAGGTAGTAAAAACATCCGGTACTTATCAGTTGCATATTACAGATCAGCCTGCCGGTATTTACCTGGTAACTGTCGTGCAGGAAAATGCAGTGATATCAAATCAAAAATTGATTAAAAAATAAGACAGCATTGCAGTTTTTTAAAAAGGAAAGAGGTGTCCGAAAGACACCTCTTTTTTGTGTTAGTATGGTGTAATCTTTTATTTTTACAATAAAAAAATAAAAAATTTATTAATGATGTTTTTTCGCTGTTAAAGCATGTTCTGACGTATATTGTTTAAGTAATATTTAAATTAAAATTAACAAAATTAGGTTTTAAGATTAAATCTATGTAATTTTATGTTGTATTATTAACAAATACGTTAAGCTAAAACAATAAAAACACAACATCATGAAGATCTTTACCGTTACCTTTGTACTTTTACTGAGTGCAGGGTTTAGTTTACTCTCCCAGACAAAAGATCTTGTCGTCATTGACGAAAATGTCGAAAAAATTGATCTTTTAAAGGGTGCAATGAACCGCAATGCTGAAGTATTGCTTGTAAATGAAGAATCTGAAATATGGTTTGAGATTTACCGTTTGGTTACTTCTAATCCTGAAATTACCCAGGTACACTTACTACTGCCTGCTGCAGAGGGCGAGTTGTTTATCTGTGGGGCAGCATTTGACGAACATTCTATTGGGGATGTTTTCGATTTGAAACTGCTGAAGGACAAGGATATTTCCCTTCTTTTTTACGGATCTAACCTTGCAGAGGTGGATGAAGGAAAGAACCTCGTTAATAAAATTTCAGAACTTACGCATCTGCATATTGCAGCTTCTACAACCACAACAGCCGGACAAAATGCCGGCGGCGACTGGAATCTTGAATATCAGTCAGATGACAAAGCCGTGATTGAACCTTTGTTTAATGCTGATTTGCTGACCGATTATCCCTACAATTTCTAAATTTTACCAACCTTATGAAAAATAAGTACAAATTAGTTTTGTTTGTGCTGTTTGTAATGTATTTCCAGTTTTTTACAGCACAAACTGTGAATATGTCGGTTTCTCAAGGGCCGAATATTGACGTTATGATGACCATCGGTATGTCTGATCTGAATATCGATAATTTTGAAGCAGATCTGAATACGGCACTTCACAATAAAGGTATACCTGAAGATAAACTCCGGGTAGAGGCTTTCGAGCGAATCACAACTTCATCCAATTCCGAAGATGCTCAGGCCATATTTGATATGTGGACCAGGTATGGTTACAATAAGGATACCTGGGAATTTGATCCTGTTAATAAATATATAAAAAGACAGAATAACGACTATCTGGCAGGATTTTATGATCCGACCTTCAATTCATCGAAATACACTCTTGAGGTAGACATGCTCAGTACAGAAGGATCGGATAACGATGATATGGGTATCACCTTTGGTATGAAAAGCGGAGCAGTGGGAGCATACCTGTTTAATTTTTCAGGCGCAGTCCGTACCTTAAAAACAACAGATTTTATTCCCGGACATGGTTTTGCATCCGGGCTTTATAAAATCACAGGTGATAACGGAGCACTGGAAGATGAACGGTACTATGTGAAAGGGTTAGTTGATTGCAGGCAGACCATTTTTTCGCCTTCTAATCACTCCACCTGGTATCACCTTAAACTGGAAGTCAACGGAAAGACAATAAAAATCTGGATGGATGGAGTTGAAGTTGTAAATTATGAAGCTCCGGAAATAGTTGAAGGCAGCTACGGATTTTTCTCTAACAGTCAGCCTGCAGCAACATTTAAAAACCTGGAATTAACACAATATTCCTTACGTGAATTTAAGGATGTATTGCGTGAACCACAATGGAGAAACAGTGCACTGCGGTTTAATGTGAATCTCGATGATCAGGAAGTGCAGGATTTTACAACGGATGACGACCTTGCAGAAATTCTGATGCGCTGTATTAATGAAGATATTCACTACCTTGGTTGGGGTGTTGATGCCAATAAGGATCAGTTTGAATGGTTTGTTCAGCAAAATAACAATAAGGGAACTTTTGTCAACAGAAGTTCTGGTTACTGGGCCTTGTGGATCGATGAAATTGCACAATACATTTATGATCAGTATGTATTTGAAACGGTTGAAGGGATGTATTTTATCGTGGGGACGTCAGTAGATATTGCCGTTGATCCTTCAGAGATGAAAACGGGCACTGCAAATGAAGCCTATCCCTGCGGCCGCTGGAAAATTACACATGATAACACGGTATTTGATAATAGCAATGGCCTGGCATCATGGCATGACCTTTACCTTGAAGATGTGCCGGAATACTATGATAAAGTGGGGAAATACACCTACTATTTCGAAGATGTTCCGTTAGGGAATGACATTTATTTTCACCGGATGCCGGTAGCCAGCTTTTCATATAATTCAGGAACCGGGGAACTGGTAAATAATTCCTTTGACCTTGATGGTGGAACAGCAAATGGTATTGAAGAATCACTGTGGCAATGGAAAGCGGTGAATTCAGAAGGAATAGATGAGTGGAC
Source organism: Quyinboa sediminis (assembly GCF_042219855.1). Classification (NCBI taxonomy): domain Bacteria; kingdom Pseudomonadati; phylum Bacteroidota; class Bacteroidia; order Bacteroidales; family Quyinboaceae; genus Quyinboa; species Quyinboa sediminis. The sequence goes on from NZ_JBHJHP010000001.1 coordinate 578,645, forward strand.
CGATGGAATGTTTGATAAAACAGCTGTTCCCGGAGGTGAGTACCTTATCATGCTTACGGTTAAGGATCATCAGAATACCTGGAGCAGGCCATCCTGTAAATATGTCGAGGTATCTGAAACAACAGGAGGAGATGATGATATACCCATTGCACAGTTTAATATTCAACCGGATGTACTAACTACCTTTAGTGGTAATATGACGGTTGCAATAGATAATACTTCTGTTGATCCGTATAACAGATTGCTGGATCAGGAAGAATGGACTATTGTTCAACGTAAATATGATATAAACGGAGATCCCGTTGAAACCGAAATATACAGTGGAAATACGGCTTACACGGACTTTTCAGCTTACAGTGATGAAAGCGCGGAATACATTTTAAGTCTGAAAGTCAGAACAAATACCGGAATCTGGTCATTACCTTATTTCCGTACTTTAACCGTTATAGATGACGAAAGAGCACCTTCCGTTAATGCAAGTCCGGCAAGCGGAGACGTAACTACTGATGATTATATTTCTCTGAGTTTCAATGATGAATCCGGAGGAAGCGGTTTTGATGTCCAAAGGTATGTGATGACCAGGGATGCCGTAAGTCCGGAATCTGATGATCAGATTTGGGGATCGTGGAGTACTTCACAAACCAGACTGATTACGTTTCCTGCCGGTGGTGCTGACTGGTATATTCATTGCGAAGTGAAGGATAAAGCGTCAAACGTCAATGCCGTGTCTTTTGGACCTTATAATGTAACATTGATCGTAAGTGCTTTAAATGATCTTGTTCTGACAGATGAAGAAACAGCAACTTCGCCTGTGGATGTGCTGTATAATGATAAATACAGTACAGGAGGTAATCCTGAGGTTACCATTGTGACCCAGGGAAATAAAGGCCATGCAGTCGTTAATCAGGACGGCAGGATTGTGTATACACCGGAAAAAGATCTGTTCGGCACGGACAGTTTGTTTTATCAGTTGGATGATAATGGTACAACAGATGAGGCTAAACTGACTATTGTAATCAGAAACGTTGATGATGCGCCGGTTGCAAATGGTGAGGAGTATGCCCTGGATGAAAATGGTACAATTGCGCAGAATGTAGCCGATAACGATATTGAAGTCGATAATGATAACAGGGTTTATCACCTGGTCAGTGGACCATCTTACGCATCAGCCTTTAGTTTAAACGAAGATGGTTCCTTTAGTTATATACATGATGGCAGTGAAGTGGAAAGCGATGCATTTACCTATAAATTCGAAGATGCACATGCGTTTAGTTCTGTTGTAAGTACCACATTACACATTTCACTAATAAATGATCTTCCTGTTGGAGAGGATGAAGTCATTGATGTAACGGAAGATGTTGTCCGCCACTTCAGTGCTGCAGACTTTGCATTTAAGGATGATGATATAAACTCTGCATGCAAAGGTATTGTTATTGAGACCTCAGTTGACAGGGGTTCGCTGACATATGATGGTCACAACGTTGAAAACGGAGATTTTTGTGCAGACCTGTCACTTCTCGCGTTTAAAACATTGCAGGATGAAAGTGGTGATACCTATGCTCAGTTTACGTTCAGGTTAATGGATAATACGGATGCATTAAGTTCAGCTGCTTATACGATGACGATGAATGCACTTCCTGATAATGACGGAGATGGTATTGCCAATAATGTGGATCCTGATGATGACAACGACGGAATTACCGATGATGTGGAAATCGCCAATGGAACCGATCCCTATTCATCCGACACAGATGGCGACGGTGTAAGTGATGCGGAAGATGCATTTCCGAAAGATGAAGCAGAATCCGTGGATACTGATAACGATGGCATTGGAAATAACGCCGACACAGATGATGATAATGATGGTTACACCGATGCTGATGAGGCAGCCAACGAAACTGATCCGCTGGATGCAGAATCAGTACCGGCCGACAACGACGGAGATAAGGTAAGTGACCTGAACGACAATGATGACGATAATGATGGCGTTGCAGATGCAGAGGATAAATTCCCGATGGATGCAGCAGAGTCAGCAGATAATGACAATGACGGAATTGGAGACAATGCCGATACAGACGATGATAACGATGGTTACACCGATGCCGACGAAGCAGCCAATGATACCGATCCGCTGGATGCAGCATCTGTACCGGCCGATAACGACGGTGACAAAGTCAGTGACCTGAACGACAACGACGACGATAATGATGGCGTTGCCGATGCAGAGGATAAATTCCCGATGGATGCAGCAGAATCAGCGGACAATGACAATGACGGAATTGGAGACAATGCCGACACAGACGATGATAACGATGGTTACACCGATGCTGATGAGGCAGCCAACGAAACGGATCCGCTTGATGCAGCATCTGTACCGGCTGATAACGATGGTGACAAGGTCAGTGACCTGAATGACAATGATGATGATAATGACGGCGTTGCCGATGCAGAGGATAAATTCCCGATGGATGCAGCAGAGTCAGCAGACAATGACAATGACGGAATAGGTGACAATGCCGACACCGATGATGATAACGATGGTTACACCGATGCCGACGAAGCCGCCAATGATACCGATCCGATGGATGCAGCATCCGTACCGGCTGATAACGATGGCGACAAAGTCAGTGACCTGAACGACAACGACGACGATAATGATGGCGTTGCAGATACAGAGGATAAGTTCCCGATGGATGCAGCAGAATCAGCAGACAACGACAATGACGGAATTGGTGATAACGCCGATACAGACGATGATAATGATGGTTACACCGATGTTGATGAAGCAGCCAATGAAACAGATCCGATGGATGCAGCATCTGTGCCGGCCGACAACGACGGTGACAAAGTCAGTGACCTGAACGACAACGACGACGATAATGATGGCGTTGCAGATACAGAAGACAAATTCCCGATGGATGCATCAGAATCAGCAGACAACGACAACGATGGAATTGGTGATAATGCGGATACGGACGATGATAACGATGGTTATATTGATGCAGATGAGATTGCCAATGATACCGATCCTCTGGATGCCGAATCTGTACCGGCTGATAACGATGGTGACAAAGTCAGTGACCTGAATGATAACGATGACGATAATGACGGCGTTGCAGATGCAGAGGATAAGTTCCCGATGGATGCAGCAGAATCAGCAGATAATGACAATGACGGAATAGGAGACAATGCCGATACAGACGATGATAACGATGGTTACACCGATGCTGATGAAGCAGCCAATGATACCGATCCGCTTGATGCAGCATCTGTACCGGCTGATAATGATGGTGATAAAATCAGTGACCTGAACGACAACGACGACGATAATGACGGCGTTGTGGATGCAGATGATCAGTTTCCGTTAGATGCCTCAGAGTCTGTGGACACTGATAATGATGGAACCGGAAACAACGCCGATACGGATGATGACGGTGATGGTTATTCGGATGCAGATGAGATTGCCAATGATACTGATCCGCTGGATGCCGAATCTGTACCTGCCGATAATGATGGCGATAAGATCAGTGATCTGAATGATGACGATGATGATAATGACGGCATTACTGATGATGTAGATCCGACGCCGTTAGGTAATCCGGATGCCGTTTTGCCTGCAACGTTGGTTAATGTAAATCTTTATCCGGCAATAGGACATGGCCTTGCTATGCTGTCTGTAGATAATAAGCAGATTTATGATATTTATATCTATAGTCTGAATGGCCGGTTATTACATCAGATAAACAGTGTTCAGGGTAAACAAAAGGTTGATGTGAGCGACCAGCCCGGTGGAATATATCTGATCAGGGTCGTTCAGAATTCAGAGATAATAGCCAGTTTGAAACTCATAAAACAGTAATAAATCATAATGAAAGTGGAGGAGGTGTTCTTTGAGCACCTCCTTTTTTTGTATACGTGCAGATATTAAGGGTTTTAAGCCTGATTCAGGTACGGGATACAAGTCTGTAAATTAAATAAAAGTTAAATAAAAGACAAATAAAGTTAAATTATATTAGGTAATAAGGTGAATATATTGTAAATTTACCTCGTTAAATATTACGAAATAGTCAATTAGCTTAAATTTACTGTCATGAAAAGTCTTATAACCTTATTACTTCTTTTTGTCGGACTGGGTCTGAATGCTGAATCGCAAACAAAAGATCTGGTCGTAATTGATGAAAGTATTCAGGATATTAATCTTCTGAAAGAATCTACGCTGAGAGATGCAGAAATACTTCTCGTAAATGAAGAGTCTGAAGTATGGTTCGAAATATACCGGATCATTAATACCAATAGCAATATTAAGCAGGTCCATCTGCTTCTGCCGGTAAAAGATGGCAAGCTGGTCCTGAACAATGTAAGCTATGATCAGAATACAATAGGTGATGTTTTTGATATCAAACTTCTGAAAAACAAAAACATCTCGCTTCTGTTTTATGGCTCAAATTTTGCCTGTCAGGAACAGGGTAAGGCTTTAATAAATAAAATTTCCGAATTAACAAATCTGAAAGTCGCTGCGTCTGAAACCAAAACGGCTGGAGAGAATGCAGGTGGTGACTGGGGATTGGAATATCAGACCAGTGCTGATTTGGTTTTCGAACCTATTTTTAATGAGGCGGCACTAAAGGATTATCCATTGAATTTTTAAGGTAACAAACATATATTGCCTGTTTGAATGTAGAAAAGAGGGGGAATTCTGTAACGGAATTCTCCCTTTTGCATTATAAATACCAAAGGTTAATAATTCTGACAATTTGTTAAATGACATTTTTGTCAGTATCTGTTTTCTGTTGTTACTTGTTTTACACGTTATAGTGTAATGCATTGATTATGTGTGTTATAATCTTGTTGAACGGGCCTGGTTTTAAGATGCCGGATTTTTGATCACGAAATATGGAATGGTATTTGTTAAAACAGTTGCCAATATTAAAGGATTAAACAACAGCAGAGCTGCGCTCATTTAAATAAAACCGTTAAATTTGCGTCTGTTCAAAAAAATCACAATAACCAATGGGAATAAATACAGTGCTCTCAAAGTTTTTTGGAAACAAATCCGACAGGGATATCAGGGAAATTATGCCCTATATTACAAAAATCCATGAGGTATATCCTGAAATAGAAAAACTTGACGATGATGCCTTAAGAAATAAGACAACAGAAATAAAGCAAAGAATTAAAGATGTTTCATCTGAAGAACGAAGCAAAATTGAATCCATAAGGCAACAGATCGATGAAGATGCGGTTGCTTACGAAGAACGCGAAAAGCTTTACGATGAAATTGATGAACTGGAAGAAAAAATCTGGGAGAAGGAAAAAGGATTACTTGAAGATGTCCTGCCTGAAGTTTTTTCTGTTGTAAAGGAAACAGCCAGAAGATTTAAGGAAAATGAAACCATTAAAGTTCTGGCCACACAGTTCGACCGTGATCTGGCTGCAAAATTTGATTTTGTGGATATCGAAGGCGACTATGCCATCTGGCATAATTCATGGGTGGCCGGTGGTAATACGATCACCTGGGACATGGTCCACTATGAGGTTCAGCTGATTGGTGGTGTGGTATTGCATCAGGGTAAAATAGCGGAGATGGCGACAGGTGAAGGTAAAACTCTTGTAGCCACTTTACCGGTCTTCCTGAATGCGCTGGTGGGCAGAGGTGTACATCTTGTTACGGTAAACGATTACCTGGCTAAGCGTGACTCTGAATGGATGGGACCGCTATACCAGTTTCATGGTTTAAGTGTGGACTGTATTGATAAACATCAGCCGGGATCTGAGAGCAGAAGAAAAGCCTATAAGGCAGATATCACTTTTGGAACCAACAATGAGTTCGGCTTCGACTACCTGCGTGACAATATGGCATTTAATCCGTCAGAACTGGTGCAGAGAAAGCATCATTATGCCATAGTCGATGAGGTTGACTCCGTATTAATTGATGATGCCAGAACTCCGTTAATTATTTCGGGTCCGGTGCCTAAAAGCAACGATCAGCAGTTTGAAGAGCTGAAACCCAGGGTTGAAAAGCTGGTATCGCAGCAGCGTCATATGGTAACACAGTTGCTGACCGAAGCGAAACAGAAACTCAATTCCGAAGATTCAAAGGTTCAGGATGAAGGGGCTCTGCTGCTCTACAGGGCATACAAAGGGTATCCAAAGTACAAGCCATTGATTAAATACCTGAGTGAGCAGGGAATTAAAGCCCGAATGTTAAAAACAGAGAATCTGTACATGCAGGAAAACATGAAAAACATGCATATCGTTACAGATCCCCTGTATTTTGTAATTGATGAAAAGCTGAATTCTGTTGAACTCACAGATAAAGGTATTGATATTCTGACCGGCGATTCGGATGATCCTAAATTCTTTATTCTGCCTAATATTGGCGAGACCATTGCCGAAATTGAAAAGAATAAAGAGCTGAAGGAAGAGGCCAAAGTGGCTAAAAAAGATCAGTTATTGCAGGATTATGCGGTAAAATCGGAACGTGTACATACGGTCACACAACTTTTAAAGGCCTATTCCATGTTTGAAAAGGATGACCAGTATGTTGTGATCGACAATAAGGTGAAAATTGTGGATGAACAGACGGGTCGTATTATGGAAGGACGCCGTTACTCCGATGGTCTGCATCAGGCAATTGAAGCCAAGGAACGTGTAAAGGTGGAAGCTGCAACGCAAACCATGGCAACCATCACCCTGCAGAACTACTTCAGAATGTATGAAAAGCTTGCCGGTATGACCGGTACTGCGGAGACGGAAGCAGGAGAATTGTGGGATATCTATAAACTTGATGTCGTTGTGATCCCAACCAACAAACCAATTATTAGGGACGACCGTGAAGATAAGGTATATAAAACAAAACGCGAAAAATACAATGCTGTAGCAGAAGAGATCGTAGAACTGACTAAAGCCGGAAGACCGGTGCTTGTCGGTACAACCTCTGTTGAGATCTCTGAGTTGCTGAGCAGGATGTTAAAGATCCGGGGCATCAATCATAATGTGCTGAATGCCAAACTGCACCAGAAAGAAGCCGACATTGTGGCTCATGCCGGTAAAGAAGGTATGGTAACCATTGCAACAAACATGGCAGGTCGTGGTACGGATATTAAGCTTACGCCAAAAGTTAAGGAAGCCGGTGGTCTTGCCATTATAGGTACTGAACGGCATGAATCTCGTCGTGTGGACAGACAGCTGCGCGGTCGTGCCGGTCGTCAGGGAGATCCGGGTTCATCACAGTTCTATGTTTCACTGGAAGATGATCTGATGCGTCTGTTCTCAAGCGACAGGATTGTTAAAATAATGGACCGCCTAGGGTTGGAAGATGGAGAGGTGATACAGCACTCTATGATATCCAAATCCATAGAACGTGCACAGAAAAAAGTTGAGGAAAACAACTTCGGTATCCGTAAACGCTTGCTTGAATATGATGATGTCATGAATTCACAACGTGAGGTCATCTATACCAAACGTAAGCATGCCTTGCTGGGTGAACGTATGGGTGTTGAAATAGCTAATATGCTCTATGATACCTGCGAGGGACTGGTTGGTGAATATCATGATGCCACGGATTATGAAGGTCTCCGGATGGAACTCTTCAGGATTTTTGCCGTGGATCTTCCGGTAACAGAGGATGAATTCACCGGAATGTCTAAAAAAGATCTGTTTGATAAAACATACAATCAGATAATCGATACCTATAAGCGCAAGCAGGATAAGATTGCAACTACGGCAACACCTGTCATTCGCAATGTATACGAATCCAAAGGAGAACAGTATACCAACATCATGGTTCCGATATCCGATGGTAAGAGAATGTTCCAGATCAGTGCAAACCTGGAACGTGCCTACAAAAATGATTGTAAGGAGATCATCAGAAGCCTGGAGAAAAATATTCTGTTGTTGTACATCGACGAGGAGTGGAAAGAACATTTGAGAGAACTGGACGATCTGAGACAATCGGTTCAGAATGCAACGTATGAACAGAAAGATCCATTGCTCATATATAAATTTGAATCTTTTAACCTGTTTAAAACCATGATAGGTGAAGTAAACAGGAATGCCATTACCACTTTAATGCGGGCTCAGATTCCCACAAGAGAACCCGAGCAGGTACGCGAAGCCGTGGAACGCAGAAGTGATATGAGTAAATACAATACCCGTAAGGATGAGGTTGCAGCAGGTGGCAGATCGGGTGGAGAAGATCCGGATCAGCCAAAGCCAAAAGCACAGCCGGTAAGAGTGGATAAGAAAGTAGGCAGAAATGATCCGTGTCCATGTGGCAGCGGTAAGAAATACAAACAATGTCACGGTAAAGACGCTTAGTTATGCTCGGATACATTTTATGGAATGCTGATCCTGAAATATTCTCACTCGGCCCGTTGCACGTCCGTTATTACGGACTCATGTTCGGTATAGGTTTCTATATTGGCTACAGAATAATGCTGAACATTGTTAAACGGGAAGGATTACCCCAGGAATGGGTTGAAAAGCTTTTCATTTATACTATTATAGGTACTGTTGTAGGTGCACGTCTGGGACATTGTTTGTTTTATCAGCCGGAGTACTACCTGGCACATCCGATTGAAATCCTTAAAATTTGGGAGGGCGGACTTGCCAGCCATGGCGGTGCCATTGGCGTTTTAACAGCCCTCATCTTATTTTCCAGGAAGGTTTCCAAACGCAGTGTATTCTGGGTGCTGGACCGAATAGTCCTTGGTGTAGCTCTGACGGCAGCCCTCATAAGATTTGGCAATTTAATGAACAGTGAGATTTACGGATATCCTACTGATTCTGATTATGGGTTTGTTTATCTGAAAGACACAAAATTTGCCCACATGCTTGATGACGGCAGTGAGCTGGCAAAATTTGTTGATGATTATCATGTGGAAAAGGTGAAAGGGGAATCCCCGGACGGAGGCAAATCATGGCCTGTAATGTTTAATGTAACACTAAAGCAAGGTATTTCAGATGAAAAACAGGCTGATGCAATAGCCCGCTTTATCATTAAAGATGCATTGTCCAGATACGTCAAGGAGGATGGCGCCGAGTCTAATGTATATGTAGAACCGGATGTGCAGCCACAACTTAAGGTATTCAGGGGACACTGGCAGGCTACGTTTCCGGCTTTTGTCATACCCAAACACCCAACTCACATTTATGAGTCTCTGTGCTATTTGTTTGGTTTTGTATTGCTGATGTTTTTATATTATCGCACAAACCTCGCAGAAAAGAAAGGATTTCTGTTTGGATTATATCTTATTATTACCTTCCTGTCGCGTTTCCTCATCGAATTTGTTAAGGAGAACCAGGTCGGATTCGAAAAAGGCATGTCGCTGAATATGGGGCAGTGGCTGAGTATTCCTTTTGTACTGGCCGGCATTATTCTGATGATTCGCCCATTTATCATAAAAACCAAAGAAAGTAAGTAAAATATGGACGCCACAGTATCTCAAAAAGCCATAGAATATACCCGTAACCGGTCATGGTTGTTTGCTTTTGGTTCGCTGGTATTTGCCGCAGCCGGGGTTTATCTGATGCTAAATGCCGAAAACCTCACACAAAATGGCGGTACTGAATTGACGAACACGGTAATTGGCGGTTTTATGGTACTCTTTTTTGGATATGGTATGTTTTTGAATATCAGAAGATTAATTAAAAGAACACCGGCCTATATTTTTACCGGGGAAGGGCTGGTTTATAATCCAAAGGATCCGGAGCCTGGAATCGTGCCCTGGAGAGAAATACGATCTTTTGAAAGAACAAAGGTGAAAGGCAATTATTTTATTCTTTTAATGCTCAAGAATCCTGAGGCTGTAATAGAACGAGAGCGAAACGGCATGAAAAAGAGATTAATGAAAATGAACATGCGGGCCTATAAAACACCGTTGAGTATTGCGATGAATGAATTACAGATATCTGTAGTGGGTTTTGAATCGTTGTTAACACAGTACCTTAAACCGGTTTCCCGTCCCTGATTTGTATTCCGTGACATTTTTATTTACTAACACGAATAAAGTTTTATTTGTGAAATTAATTCTGTGTTAAAAAATTTGTGTTCCACAAAAAATATTTCATATATTTACACCTGTTAAGTAAGTATGCCTTAAACTTATTACTGAAAAAGAATTATGTAGATCAATTAAAAACATTTCGGATTGTTTTTTTATATAATTGATTGAAACAAAAGTTAAGTGTAATACAATGATTTATTTACCTGTAAACCTTAAAACATAAAGGAAAATGTTATCAAATCCTCTACCTTCAAAATTTTTATGGACGCTGACGCTTGGCGTTATACTTGTCACTTCAATCGGGACCTTTGCCAGAATACTGGAATGTCCGTATGCTGTCATGCTGTTGATCACAGGTCTGATATTATTGATTTGTAATATCATACTAATTATCAGGGATATTGTATTGAATGACATTACGAATAAAGCATTCTGGATCATTACGATGCTGGTCTTCCCGCCTGTAACATCCATTTTTTACCTGTTGCAAAGGGATGAACAGATCAAGTAATCAAAGAATGATAAGGCTGCTCAGCTGATCTTTGTTAAAAACAAAATTGGCCGTCTCCTGGAGTTGCAGTGCAGTTATGGATTGAATACGTTCGATCAGTTCCTGATATGAATCAAACCGGTTATAATGCAAAATACTTTTTCCGAAAGTCAGAAAATGGTTTTCCCTGTTCTCTGTTCCAATCGCTAACTGGCCGATCAGCTGACGTTTGGCAATATTAAGCTGGTTGACTGACAACGGCGTTTCTCTGAGCTTTTTTAGTTCAAGTTGAATAATGCGTTCAGATTTTTTCAGGTTCCTCTTGTCTGATCCAAAATAGATAGTTATTAATCCGTTTGAGGTAAATGGTGTGTAATTGGATTCGATGTTATACGCAATACCATTTTTTTCCCTCAGGTTAAGATTAAGGCGTGAGTTTAAACCCGGTCCTCCCAGTATATTATTCAGCAGATATACACTGTGCCTGTTATCATCATGAATGCCAGGAGCCACATTACCTGTAATATAGTGTACCTGGTATGTTTCCTGGCTCAGCGTCTTATATGTGGGTTTGTAGGTAAAATGACCGTTTCGTTGAGGTTCACCATAATTTTCAGGAAAGATTTCCAGGTATTTACGTGCAGTGGTCAGTACCCGGTTAAAGGAATAGTCGCCCATAACAAAGTAAACAATCTGGTTGCTGTGGTAGTTTTTCCTGATAAAACGGCTCAGATCATCCGAATTGAATTTTTCAAGCGTTTCCTCGGTTCCCAGAATATTATGGCCGAGGGGATGATCCTTGAAAATAAGGTCTTCAAAATCATCATGAATGGATTCGTAAGGTGAATCCTTGTATGAGTTTATTTCATCCAGTACCACATCCTTTTCCTTGTATATTTCATTTTCAGGAAAGGTGGAATTAAAGGTTATATCCGCCATCAGTTCTGTGGCCCGCGCCAGAAATGCTTTTGGGAAGGCAGCATAAATAAAGGTTTCTTCCTTTGTAGTATACGCATTTATTTCGCCGCCAATATTTTCAAGCCGGTTGAGGATCTGATAATTTTTTCGTTTAGCTGTCCCTTTGAACAACATATGTTCTATAAAATGAACGATGCCCTGTTCGTGTTCCGTTTCACTTGAGGAGCCACAGTTTATCACAATGCCGCAGTATGCTACATTCGATTGATAGGGCAGGTGAGCCACCCTTATGCCGTTTTGTAATGTCTCTAAATGATATTCTGCCATAAGTGGCGCAAATATACATGATTTTTTTACGCTGATAAATAATGATTGTTAAATCAGTGAAAGCCTGCAAATTCTCAAAACTCGCTTAAAAAGAAAACCACCTGCCGGACTACCGGCAGATGGGTTTCAGAATTAATGTAACTAAATTTTAAAATCAATATGTTATTGTGGTAAAAGAGAGCCGTTATAAATCACACCGTTTACAATTAAGCGGTAGAAGTAGATTCTGGATGATTCTTTGAAAAACGGAATATCAATGTTGCGAATGTTTTCTGTTTCCACATACTCATCCATAAGAACGTCAATCAGGTTGCCCAGGGAATCATAAACTTCCAGTCTGACATGTGCACTTTCTGTCAGGTCAATGTTAAAGTAAACTTCTCCTTCCGATGGATTCGGATAGGTGCAAAGACTAACATTCTGTTCTGCCGTTGGTTCAGTTCCGTCCATGGTGGTACTTTTTCGGTCCGTATCGTTACAATGCCCCGGACCGATAATGCCATTATTATATTTGTCGAGTGTGCCTGCGATAGCCAGAACAAGAGAACGGACTGATTCAGCTGATTCAACGCTGTAGTTTGCTAAAAGCTCCTCAGCCTGCTCCATCTCTTCCCGAACATCATGTGGATCAGATCCTGCCAGGATATTCAGATTGGCTGCACCGTATGCTCTTCCAAGGATAATGTAGCAGCTGCTTACAGAAGGACTGGAGATAATCTCAAGATAGGTCATGCCGCTGGTAAAGAACATTTCATTTTCATATTCTTTTCTGCCATCCATATCCATATCCGGCAGATTGGTCCATTTAATGTCGTATTTCCCTGATTCAGCAGAATGCGTTTTCCAGTAGCCGGGTGTAAGTGTGCAGCCCGAACCGGTTGGCTGAGGATCGGGATCAGGATCCGGATCAGTGCCGTCATTGGGTTCAACCGTTACAATAACATGACACTCAGAGCTTGTGATCAATGTGTCATCATCCCCTGAAATGGTAACAATGTTCCGGATAACTTCGGTATCCCCGGTGAAATCAGGTCCCATGGTGATGTTATAGTTATAATAAACCGGTAACTGATCCGTGAATGTGACAACGCCCAGGGGGTTATCCAGCATATTGTCTGTTACCCTTATTGTTCCGTTGACAACATTGGCAGGAGTTGAAAATGTTACATTCTGAAGCGAGGTGAACGGTATGCCATTCAGTTGCGCTATGGCACTGTTGTATCCGCTCTGAGCCTGTTCCGGATGATATATGATAGCAACTTCGGTGGTAGATCCAGGTTCAATCTGAACGACAGAATTATCCAGTGTAATGGCTGTATTGTTGAACCTGTCCGTAAGCTCAACTTCCATCGACCTGGACGGATGAGGATTATACAACTGTATGGTACAGGACAGGATATAATTCTCATCACTGAAGTTTGCGTCAACTTTTACTTCAAACGGTACATCAAGTGTTTCACCCTGTACCACATTATAGGAGGAGCTGTCACTGGTTTTGACAACGTTCCAGGCACAGTGTCTGTCAAAGCTTCCTTCTGTTTTTTGTGAAACGACAGGTGCATAGCAGTTGATGTCCACATCAGCCACCGCCGACTTATCCAGTTCAACAATTTTTGCCGTGTTCGGTAGGGTGAAGCTGTAAACGCCGTTAATAAAATCCGGTTGAATTAATCCATAGGTGTAAACCGGACGATTGTAGGTGAAGACCATTGAAGAGTCAACATCAGTCCATACTTTACTGCCGTATGAATCAGTTACCGTTACCGTATCATTTTTAATTGCTGTAATGTTGTTTATATCACTGAAGTTGTATGTCGCAGTTTTAATCTGGTCAGTATACTCATTTGCCATAAAGGTTATGGCCATGCCATCTGCCGGTTTTTCTTCAGATGTGAGTGTATATGTAAATTCTCTTGTTGTGGCTGGTGGTATGGTGGCATAGCCATACATGTTTGCACCATCCAGCATAACCTGACTGCCGTTTACCTGTTCCATGACAGTCAAAAAGAGATAATCGTCCGGATTTGTATTGCATATAAATACACTGCCTTTAATTGAATACCAGGTCATCGATCCTGTTTTTTCAACCGTAACCGTATAATCAACTGACGATTCTTCGCCAGCCATGAGGTTTAATTCTTCTACTGATGCCGTTTTAGTGATGGTCCAGTCATAAGCAAGAACTTTATCCGTTTTCATCACCTTGGTCATGGTAGGAATGTAGTAGTTTACGGTTGTAGTAACTTTGCTTGTTACTGCATCTTCGTTTAATACGAAAGCATTCGTAACAGAAGTGCTTTGTTTTCCGTCCGTATAGTCCGATTCATTAAGGACCGGTGTTTCAAAACTTCTTGTGACAGTTAACGTAGTACTTTCCGTTACAGGTTCATCTGTAATGACCCCAAAAGTGTCAGATATTGTTGCTGTTCCGTTTGTTTCGCTTATTACGGCATCGTCTTCATTCAGCGTGTAATTCAGAACATCTGAAATCTGTTTGTCATTGATTTGTATCACAACACTGTTTTGTTGATCCACCGGTTTTTGGTCGGTCGTATAAACATAGGTCAGATCAAGGGTTTCCCCGGGTTGCAGTACAATGATCTCTCCGGGTTCAATCTCATTAAAACTGACCTCTGATCCGTTGAACATATCTGAGATGGTGAATGTCATTGGTTCAGTTCCGGAAGGATTGGTAATGGAAACCGATCCTGTGACCTGGAATTTACTGTCAGTATATTTCTTTTCAGCATTAACGGTATACGTTACATCCGTCTGATCAGAGGGAAACTGGTTGACTTCAGGATCACTTGTTACCGTCAGGTCCCATTCAGAATTCCTGTTAAATGACGTGACCGTTGTTTGTTCCACAACCGGATAAAAACAGGTGACGTTTACAACGGCTTCTGCTGTTTGTCCGGTTTCCGAAATCATTGCTGTATTATCCACGTCAAAATTAAGAACACCTTCTGTTATTTGCGCATCACCTTTAAGATCTTCACTGATGGTGCGGGTATAGGTCCATTCACTGTCTTCAGAAATATTATACCAGCTTTTGTTGTCATAGGTGTCTGTTACGTTTATGATGTCATTTATTTCAGATACCATAAGCATACTTTGTGGTAGACTTATCGCAGTTTCCTTGCCATAGGTTATACCGCCGGAAATTAATCGGACGGATAATATTGTGCTCTCAGGCTCCTTATTCAGCCTTAAGGTAAAAGGAAAAACCCTGGTTTGATCCGGATTAATGATAAAGGTATTATTGTATGCAACACCTGTAATTTCGGCATTTACATCGTCAATGGTAGCTGTAAGTGTTCCGGTCAGATTGTTGACTTTTAATGGATTTACCACTGTGATTAATCCTTCAACCAGGTATCCCAGCGTAGCAGAATCCTTCGTTACGGAAACGGTATAGCTTACATCCTCAGTATCGCCGGTAATGAGATTCAGTGTATCTTCCGATACTGATTTGCTGATCGACCAGTGGTTCGTTCTTTCAAAAGATGTATTGGTGGCCACTTTTATGTCTGGCATGCTGACCATCACAAGCACTGAATCTGTATCTGAATTTCCGGTTTCAGCGATAATGGCTTCAGAGGACCTGAAAAGTGACGATTCCGACCCGGAGTAAATGTAGCTATCGTGACTGGTCCATTCCGCACTCTCTGAAACCCTGCCCAGAAATTCACCATTACGGAATATTGAGACCGAATCATTAATGATGATTCCATTGCCTTCTGCATGAACAGGTGCCATTGTTTCTGAAGGTTTAACCGGAACGGAACCTGATATATCCAGTGCAATGGTTTCCGGAATGTCCCCCTGAAGTATGGCTGTGTAGGAACAGCTTATACTTTCATCCGGTTTCAGAATACATGGTATGTTTCCGGAGAATGTCAGGTCTGTAAGTGTAATGCCTTCTGCAACAGGCTTTAAAGAATCAATGGTAAGGGCTTGTTGCAAAGTGTTGTGGATTACTATTTCACCTGTTATTTTGCAGGAGTTCTGTATTATTCCTGTTTGTATCAGTTTGGTAGAAAAACCGGTTGTGTAAGTAGCACCGGGAAACGTAAATACCGTGTCCTGCAATGCGGTTTCTTCGATAGACCATGTTTTTTCGCTGCTACAACTATAGCCGGCAGTGTGATTGACTTCAATTGCCTGGGAAAGTACAAAGTCAATATGGCTGATATCGTAATATTTACAATCCGATTTCATCGGAGCATGCAGTCCGGTGTCTGAGGTCACCTTTAAACCGTCGTAGTCATATATATTGGCGGCACTGTTCAAATCCACTGATTTTAAGTTATTCAGCGAACCACCTTTCACAATGACCTTTTCAATGGAAAGTCCCGGAGAAGTTTCAAAAGAGAAACTCTGATGTTCCGGATATCCGGTTTTTGTCACCTTTATCCAGGCATCATTGAATTGATAGTTATCATCTGAACAACTATAAAATGAAGTACTTGTACTATTTTGCAAAACGAAGGTTCCTTCATAGTAACCATCAATTTTAAAACCCGGATTATTACTGATCGTACAGGCTGTTGGATTACCCTCAACAACGTAGGGTACCACCCCGGTAAATGTTGTAACCGAATCACAATCCTGAGATATACCCGGAAGTGACGGAATTAACAACATTGCTGCAATCAAAAAAGGTAGAGAAGCTTTCATATTGTGCAAATTAGACGTTTAACCTTTACGGGTCATGTTAAGTTGGTTAAAAACAATTTATACAAAATTAATGTAAAAATTACAATAAAGAAAATAAATTGGCGTTAAAATGCACTTATTGTTAATATATAGTAATTTGAAGATGATTTAAAAGAATTGACTGATATGTCACAATATAAGTCTGAAAGGAGGGTGTTCTCAGATTTTAATACTGAACTTACGGGCAGGATCAAACCACAACTTATCCTCTTGTATGTGCAGAGGAGAGTTGAAGTTGTTTTCATATAAGCTTCCGGTTCCAAGTCCCTGGTGCATGGTAATTCCCAGTGTGGAGGTCCATTGAGCAATGGCATTCAATCCGATATTCGATTCCAGCGAAGAAGTTATCCAGTACTTTATGTTTTGACAATCAGCTCTTTTCATCCAGTCCTCACAGGCCCTGAATCCTCCCAGAAGACCCGGTTTCAGTATAATATACTGAGGGGATACATAAGACAATAGTTCGTTTTTTTCGCTGGGATCAGTTACGCCAATTAACTCTTCATCCAGTGCCACAGGAACCGGGGTGTTTTGACAGATTTTCTGCATCAGTTCAGGCTGTCCGGCTTTTACCGGTTGTTCAATGGAATGTATGCTTAAACCGGCAAGTCTGTCCAGGACAGGCATAACGGTGTTTTTATTAAATGCACCGTTAGCATCTACCCGCAGCTCAAGACTACCGGCGCTATAGCGTTTTCTGATTGAAGTGAGAATATCCAGTTCTGTTTCAATACCGATGGCGCCGATTTTCATTTTCAGACAGCGGAATCCTGCGTTCAGTTTATCATCAATCTGTTGAAGCATCCAGTCTCTTTCTCCCATCCATATCAAACCGTTAATGGGAATGCCATCCAGGCCACGGGTAAAACGGTTGTCTGTATAAATATGAGATGTTGCATGCAAATCTGCCATACCAGTTTCGAATGCAAACTGAATAGAGGGCCATGCTGCAAGTTGCTGGGTTAAATTGGGCTGATATCCGGTACGGTTAAAATCAGTGATTAATGCAAGCAGCTTTGTTTCAAATTCAGGATGATCATCATAGCTGAGTCCGGGCAACCTGGATATTTCACCGATACCGGTTTTATTTTCATCACTGAACAATAAAAGCCATGCAGGCTTGGTTTTTAAAACACCACGGGAAGTTCCCGCGGGAAACCGGAAGATAAGTTCATATTTATGCAGCCTGACGTTCATAATTGAATGATGAACACAAATAAACAAATAAAAAAGAAAATGGAGACTTATTAACATTATTTGTTGAAAACTTGTTTGAGCACTGTTAATTAGTAGTTAGTCAGTTGTTTATCCTGTGTTCAAAACAAGGTTGTTAACTTATCGTAAAACTATAAGCACAATCCTTACGTTATTCAACCGTAAAACGTGAATTTTTGTTATTTTTGTTGCTTATATAGCAAGGTAAAGCTATCAGAAAAAAAAGTATAAATGGGAAAGAATATTTTAAGAAAAGGCCATAGTTTGGTTCTGCTCCTGTTTGCAATGCTATCCGTAACCTCTTGCGTCACAAAAAAGCAGATTACTTATCTTCAGTCTCCCACAAAGAAGATTCCGTCATATGAAGATTACAAGCCGGAAAACTATAAGGTAGAACCCGGTGATGAATTGTATATCAATGTTGAACCATTGATGGAGGAAGAGCAGGGATTTCTCTCCACTTCCAGGCAAATAGCGGGTGGATCGATGGTGGGCAGAACATTATCGCTTTTAAGTTATCTGGTTTACGATGATGGCACCATTGATTTTCCTTATGTGGGAACTATAAAAGTTGAGGGACTGACAACAAGGGAGATCAGACAGAAAATAATGGATGTACTCGATGACTACCTGATGGAACAGGCAAAAGTTACGGTAAAACTGGTTAACCGGTACATCAGCATAATCGGTGATGTAAAATCCCCCGGCCGATATGAAATTTATGAAGAACAGCTGAATATTTTTCAGGCCATTGCCATGTCAGGTGATGTGGCTACCTACGGTAACAGGGCACAGATAAAGATAATACGAAAAGTTGGAGATGAGACGGTAATTAAGGAATTTGACCTGCGATCTGAAGATATTATCGGTTCAGAATATTACTATGTGGTACCCAATGATGTGATTTATGTGGAGAAAATGCAGGGACAATTCTTCCGTTTTGATAATTTTGGCAACCTCTTTTCCACCATAACCTCATCGTTATCGTTTTTAATTTTAGTACTGAGTTACACAAACGTTCAGTTGAAGCCATAGAATAGCATGAAAAAGAATTCTGTTGAAGAGAATTATAACAAACCTTATTATCCGCAGATTGAGCAGGAAGATGAAGGTATCAATATCAAAAAGTGGATTGTAAAAATCCTGGCCAACTGGTATTTGTTTGTTCTGGGTGTCGTCATAGCCGGCGGTATAGCCTATTTTATCAATAAAAAGATTGTCCCTTCCTATAAAGTGGGAACCACTGTGCTGATTGAAGAGTTCAAAAAATCGAACCTGATTGGTGCCCAATCCGTGATGCAGGGGTATGGCCTTGGCGGATACACCAACGTGAACAACCAGGTGGTTATCCTGCAGACCTTCTCATTGATTGAAAAGGCAGTGGATTCTCTGGATCTTTCAGTGGATTACTATGCTAAAGATGCATTCAGGGAGGTGCCGCTGTATAAAAACTCTCCGGTTGTTATCAACTTTGATTCCGTACCGGTAACAGCCGTTAATCTGATCTATTATTTCCGCAATGTTGATGAAAACCGGTTTAAAATTGTGTCAGACGGGAACGACTTTTTTGAAGGCTTTTCAGTGGAAGGCCGGTATGGTATCCCTGTCGTACACAAAGGTATTAAGTTCATGGTGACCCGCGACCCGGTTTACTATTCTGCCAAGGATCCCATCGAGATAAAATTCAGTTACAGAACGAAACAAAGTATTGTAAAAGAATTTAACAGCCGCTTATCCATTGATTATGTCATGGACGAAGCAACAATTGTGGAAGTATCCCTGACCGGCCCCAACCCACGGCGGGATCAGGAATTTCTGGATGGTTTGACGGCTGAATTTCTGGATGATAACCTGGCCAGAAAAAATCAGGAAGCCATTCGAACGATTGCCTTTATAGATAAACAATTGCGCGATATTGCAGATTCTCTGGCTAAAGCGGAAACAAAGCTGCAGAATTTCCGGTCCGAAAACCTGGTAATGGATATTTCGGCTCAGGCTAAATTATTAATTGACCAGGCCAATAAACTGGAAGACCAGCGGGCAAATCTGTTGCTTCAGAACAGCTATTACGATTATCTGATTGAATATCTGAAAAGTGAAACAACTGCCGGTAATATTGTTTCACCTTCTACCATGGGAATAACAGAACCTCTGCTGACAGAGCAGGTTAAACAGTTTGCTGAA
Source organism: Quyinboa sediminis (assembly GCF_042219855.1). Classification (NCBI taxonomy): domain Bacteria; kingdom Pseudomonadati; phylum Bacteroidota; class Bacteroidia; order Bacteroidales; family Quyinboaceae; genus Quyinboa; species Quyinboa sediminis. The sequence continues at coordinate 598,505 of NZ_JBHJHP010000001.1, forward strand.
TTACAGAACAAACGTCTGTTTTTAACGGATAAAAACCCATTGTACGAATCTACAACAAGGCAGATTAATACCGTTCGTGAAGCATTGATAGAAACGACAGACAATGTGATTGAAAAAACAAACATTGCCATAAAAGATGTGGATGAACGCCTGGAAGAAGTTAAAAATAAAGCCAAAATCTTACCGGCAACGGAACGCGCGCTATTGGGCATTGAACGTACATTTACGGTAAATGACAGCTACTATACGTTTTTGTTACAGAAAAGATCTGAGGCGCAGATTCAGAAAGCATCGAATACACCGGATAATCTGGTTCTGGATCATTCCATGGTCCTGGCTAGGGTGGATGCCAATAAATCACGGATCAACTTTTTGATTTCTCTGGTTCTTGGATTGGGTATTCCGTTTTTGTACATCATCCTGAAAGATTATTTCAATATGCGCATTCAGAGTAAGGATGACATTGAAAAAGTATCAAGTGTACCGGTGCTGGGCATGATCCCACATACCAAAAAACAAGCCAGGGTTATAACTGTAAAATATCCCAAGCTCGCTGTATCTGAGGCGTTCAGAACCATCCGGACCCGCCTGGAATTTATGACGCAGGGTAAAGGGCAGATGATGATTCTTGTCACGTCATCCATGCCGGGTGAAGGAAAAACTTTTACTTCACTGAACATGGCCGGTATTTATGGCCTGTCGGGTAAAAAAACAGTTTTGCTTGGGTATGACCTCAGGAAACCGAGAATTGCAAAATATCTTGACATAAACGCCACTCCGGGTATCTCGAATTATCTCATTGGAAAGGTAACACTGGACGAGATCATCCAAAAACCGGAGGGACTTCCTTTTGATGTGATCGTTTCAGGTACGGTACCACCAAACCCGGGCGAGTTAATAGGGTCAGAAAAAAACAAAGAGTTGCTGGAGGAGTTAAAGAAGCATTACGATTACATCATTATCGACTCCAGTCCTGTGGGCATTGTTTCAGATGGTTATCTGCTGGCGCATTTTACAGATGTAAACCTCTTTATAGTCCGGCATAATTATACTATCAAACAGTTGCTGAAAGATAATCTTGAAACGGCAACGGCAGACGGCATTCCGAATCTGGCCGTTATTGCCAACGATATACTGGTTAAAAAGAGTACATACCGGTATGGAAGATATGTTTACGGACGTAGATATGGTAGCGGTTATGGCTACGGCTACGGTTATGGTTACGGCTATGGCTATGGATATGGTTACGGATACGGTTATGGTTATGGCGAGGGATATATTGAATCGGAAGAGGATAACAATTCCGGTTCAGATGATAAGGCTTAACCGGACGATATAATTATCAAGGTAATTCATTTTGGGTTGATCCTGAAATGAAGTACCTTTTTTTGTAAATGAGGCCTGCTTGGTTCACCTGTTGTGACTGAGGAGGCGAAGCTGTGTAAAGACATGAGTGAACAAAAAAACAAATATGCATGGTATGCCATCTACACGCGCTCCAGAGCAGAGAAGAAAGCATATGAATTTCTGCTTGAAGATGGCATTGAAACGTATCTTCCCATAAAAAAAACCTTACGGCAGTGGAGCGACCGTAAAAAAATGGTGGAGATGCCTTTAATACCATCTTACATCTTTGTCCATGTTTCGGAGAAAGAATATTACAAGGCACTCAATACACCGTATACCATCCGGTATGTAACTTTTAACGGAAAAGCGGCTCCAATACCTGAGCGGGAGATTAACATGCTTAAACTGATGTTAAGGGAGCTGCCCGGAGATGTGAATCTTATTGTTACGGATATTGAAAAAGGTGATATGGTTGAGATTACGGCGGGTCCGCTGAAAGGCGCAAAAGGAGAGGTCGTATATAAGAAAGGGAAACAGCACTTTCAGGTGCGACTTGAACCATTGGGGTATGCCGTGCAGGCAGAAGTGGCGGGCGTATTTTTGCAAAAAATAAAAGAGTAATGTACTTACGGGTTAAAAAATCTGTATGACCTTTGATGCCTATTTAGTCAGTGCAATCATTATTTTAATGGTAATTGCCCTGTTTAAGGAAATGTTCCGGCCGGGACTGATTCTTTTTTCAGGACTGTTTCTGTTTATGGCGCTTGGCATCATTGATGTCCAGGAAGCCCTGGCCGGTTTTTCCAATAAGGGGATGATCACCATTGCCATCCTTTTCCTTGTGAGTGAAGGTATCCGACAGACAGGAGCACTGAATTACCTGGCAAAGGTTATGCTGCCCAAAAAAGCATTACCCGTGCCCATTCTCTATCTTAAGACTCTGATTCCGGTATCGGCACTTTCTGCCTTTCTGAACAATACACCTGTGGTTATTATTTTTGCACCCATCTTTAAAAAATGGGCTGAAAAAGTTAACCTGCCGGCTTCCAAATTTTTGATTCCACTGTCTTACGCCACTATTCTGGGTGGGGTATGCACCTTATTCGGAACCTCCACAAACCTTGTGGTTCATGGTCTGATGCTGGATGCCGGATTCAAGGGGTTTGGAATCTTCGAACTGGGGAAAGTAGGCGGATTAATTGCACTGGCCGGTTTTATTTATATGGTTATATTCGGAAACTGGTTGCTGCCGGGTAAAAAAGTGCCCAAAACCTATTCATTCACCAATTTCAGGGAATATTATTTTGATGTCGTGATCAAACCCGGAAGTCCGTTGATCGGAGAGATGATCGAAAAACGGAAGAATCTTAAGTTTAAGGATTTTCTGGTCTCATCAATCCACCGTAACGGTCAGATTATTAAAACCACGCGTGGACGCTACATCATAGAAGAAGGGGATCATCTTATCCTGGCAGGAAAATCAGAAGCCATTGAGATGTTGCTGGAAATTGACGGACTGGAAATGGCCTGTCTTCAGAAAGTGGGGGATTCATTCCGCAAACAGAACCTTAAACAGATTGAAGCGGTGATATCACCCCGATTCCCAGGAATCGGCAGAAAAATCGGAGATTTCGACTTTCTTTCTCATTATGGTGGCATAGTTATGGCCGTACACCGTAATGGTGAACGCATCTCTTCCAATGTGGATGAACTGATTCTGAAAGAAGGGGATAATCTGATATTACTGGCAACAGAAAAGTTTCTGAATGACTGGGGGGATTCAAGGGTTTTTTATACAACCTCTTACCTGGGAGATGTCAGCAAGCCGGAGAAAAAGGACAAAATGTGGCTTTCTCTGATCATCATCATTGGTATGGTCGCAGGGACCACATCTTTTCAGCATTACAAGCTGTTTGATAAAATACCGCTTGATATGTTCTTTTTTGCTGCCATGGCAACAGTGCTCATGGTCTGGACCCGTATTTTACCGGCACAGAAATATACCAAGGCTATCAGTTGGGACGTGATCATTACCATTGCATGTGCATTCGGAGTGAGCAAAGCACTGAATAATTCCGGAGCTGCCGATGTGGTGGCAACGTTTACCATTAATATTTTTAAACGGTACGGTCCTTATGGGGTCATTGCTGGAATTTACCTGATAACCATGTTATTTACCGAGGTAATAACGAACAATGCTGCGGCCGCTCTTAGTTTCCCGATTGCTTACGCTGCAGCTCAGCAACTTGGGGTTGATCCGAAACCATTTTTTGTAGCCATTGCAATGGCAGCATCGGCTTCATTCAGTACACCTATCGGATATCAGACCAACCTTATTGTTCAAAGTATAGGTAATTACAGATTCTCGGATTATTTAAGAATAGGATTACCACTGAACTTCATAAGTATGGCTATATCAGTCATTTTTATACCCTACTTTTGGGAGTTTTAAAAACTATTTATAAAACAGAATTTATTTTTATCAGGAACGTGAAAATTATAAAGAAATGAAAGAAATTAATATTGCAGTCATCGGACTTGGTTATGTTGGATTACCGTTGGCAGTTGAATTTGGTAAAAAATACAAAACGATTGGTTTTGATATCAATCCGAAAAGAATCAGTGAATTAAACCAGGGAAAAGACAGGACACTGGAAGTGGAAGATGAATACCTGGCTGAAGTTATCCAAAACTCCGATGATAATAAAGGTATTTCTTTTACAACAGATATTAACGCCATCCGTACATGCAACTATTTTATTGTAACGGTTCCAACGCCAATTGATGAAAATAAGGTGCCGGATCTGACACCTTTGAAAAAAGCATCGGCATCTGTTGGACAGGTCCTGAAAACAGGCGATATTGTGATTTATGAATCTACGGTCTATCCCGGAGCTACAGAAGAGGAGTGCATTCCTGTACTGGAGGAAGTTTCCGGTTTAAAATTCAATGTGGATTTCTTTGCAGGTTATTCGCCTGAACGTATAAATCCCGGTGATAAACTGCATACTGTGACAAAAATATTGAAAGTCACATCCGGTTCCACACCTGAAGTGGCTGAAAAAGTAGATCACCTTTATAAATCAGTTATAGTGGCAGGTACGCATAAAGCGTCTTCCATAAAAGTGGCCGAAGCCTCCAAGGTGATTGAAAATGCACAACGCGATTTGAATATCTCATTTGTGAATGAACTGGCGCTGATATTTGACCGTATTGGCATTGATACCAATGAGGTTATCGAGGCTGCCGGAACAAAATGGAATTTTCTGAAATTCAAACCGGGCCTTGTAGGTGGTCATTGTATTGGCGTTGATCCGTATTATCTTGCATTTAAAGCAGAATCGCTGGGATATTATCCCGAAGTCATCCGTTCAGGAAGAAGAGTAAATGACAATATGGGCATTTTTGTGGCGAACAAGGTCCTTAAACTGATGATTAAAAAACAAAAGGCCATCGCCGATGCAAGGATACTCGTGCTTGGGGTGACATTTAAAGAAAACTGTCCTGATGTTAGAAATACCAAGGTGGTGGATGTGGTGCATGAATTCAGCGAATTCAGTAACGAAGTGATTGTACTGGATCCCTGGGCGGATAAAGAAGAAGTGAGAGAGGAGTACGGTGTTGATATCGTTAATAGTCTGGATTCCATTAATGGAAAGAAATTTGATGCAATCGTTCTGGCTGTTTCTCATAACGAATTTCTGGAAATGGACTTTGATGCATTGAAGAATGGAAATGCTGTGATTTTTGATATCAAAGGGGTTTTACCAAAAGAAATAGTTGACGGAAGATTATAAAATAGAATCAAGAACCAAGAATCAAGAACCAAGAACCAAGAACCAAGATATATGACTTACGACTTACGACACACGATTTACAATTCATGGTTCACGATTCACGGTTCACGATTCACGGATCATAGCAGGACTCACGATTCACGGCTCACGATTCACGACTCACGAATTACGGCTCACGTGTCAATTTTCTTTAAAATGCATAAAAGTAAAAGCAATCAACTACTTTAAACTGACTATTAATTATTAAGAAATGAATGAGATACATCCGATTTTCGACAGAATATTGCAGCGTAAAGATAAAGAGAAATTGCTGAATCAGCGTTCGGTATGTGTTTGGTTTACAGGTTTTTCAGGTTCAGGAAAATCCACCCTGGCCATAAATCTTGAACAGGAGTTACATAACAGAGGATTCCTGACCCAGATTCTGGATGGTGATAATATCCGTTCCGGAATTAATAAAAACCTGACGTTCAGTAAGGAGGACAGAGCAGAAAATATCAGGCGAATTTCTGAAGTTACAAAACTGTTTGTCAATGCAGGGGTCATAACACTGAATACCTTTATCAGTCCACGAAAGGAGATGCGTGATTCTGCCAGGGGTATAATTGGGAAGGAAAATTTTATCGAGGTTTTTGTGAATGCACCAATTGAGGTTTGTGAGCAGCGCGATACCAAAGGGCTTTATAAAAAGGCCAGGGCAGGAGAGATAAAGAATTTTACCGGGATTGATGCCCCGTTTGAAGTGCCGGAACATCCTGATGTTGAGGTCAGAACCGATCAGTTGTCGCTTTCAGAATGTACAGGTAAGATTCTGAATTATGTTTTGGATAAAATATCAAAATAATATTACCACATAACCAAACCAAATTACTCAACAATGAATTTACTGAACAATGCCATTACGGCTGCAATTTTAGCTGGAGAAGAAATCATTAAGGTGTATGACTCCAGGGATTTTGAGGTGGAATTAAAATCAGATAATTCACCTTTAACCAAAGCCGATAAAAAAGCACACCTTAAAATTACTGAGGTACTCAGCAAAACAGGTATTCCTATACTGAGCGAGGAAGGAAAACATATTGAATTTGATAAACGGAACGAATGGGAATTCTTCTGGCTGGTTGATCCGCTGGACGGAACAAAAGAATTTATCAAACGTAATGGTGAATTTACCGTAAATATTGCATTGATTAAGGAAGGACAACCGGTGATGGGAGTGATATACACCCCGGTTACTTCCACTTTGTATTATGGAGATCTAACGATTGGTGCTTTCAAAACAAAGGTTGAGGAAATACCTGTAGGAGAAGAGATTAAATTTAAAAGCGTGGATAGGTTACCTTGCGAGAAGGCGGTAAAATATACTATTATTGCAAGCCGTTCGCATTTAAGTGTTGAAACGGAAGCTATAATTGAAGAAAAAAGAAAAGAGTTCGGTGACATTGATATTATTTCGAAAGGCAGCTCATTGAAACTGTGTCTTGTAGCAGAAGGCTCAGCAGACTATTATCCCCGTTTAGGTCCCACCATGGAATGGGATACAGCCGCCGGACATGCCATAGCCCTCGCTTCGGGTTGTAAGGTCATCAGGCACGACAACAAGGAACCCATGACATACAACAAAGAAAATCTGCTGAATCCGTGGTTTGAGGTGTACAGGTGACGGGTTACGATATGAACCACCCCCAGCCCCCTCCTTGTAAGGAGGGGGATAAAAGGGGAGGTCCTATAACTATTTCTATTTCTTATGGAAATAAAAAGAAACTTCTTAAAGAATCCTCAGTATACCAAGCAGACAAGGCGCAATCTCAGAAACAATCCTACGTCTGAAGAAAAACGATTATGGCAATATTTAAAAGGGCGTAATCTGGATGGAAAGAAGTTCAGGAGACAGTATGGTATTGGACCGTATGTTGTAGATTTTTATTGCCCCGAATGTAACCTTATAGTTGAAATTGACGGATTAATTCATCAGAATGAGGGAAATAAAAAATACGATGAAGAACGTTCCCGGTTTTTAACAGAAAATGGTTTTAAAATTGTCCGTTATACAAACGAAGAAGTAAATAAAAATATAATCAACGTGCTCAAAAGATTACTATCAATCTTATAGGTACCATCCCCAACCCCCTCCTTATTAAGGAGGGGGATAAAAGGGGAGGTCCTATAACTATTTCTATTTCTTATGGAAATAAAAAGAAACTTCTTAAAGAATCCTCAGTATACCAAGCAGACAAGGCGCAATCTCAGAAACAATCCTACGTCTGAAGAAAAACGATTATGGCAATATTTAAAAGGGCGTAATCTGGATGGAAAGAAGTTCAGGAGACAGTATGGTATTGGACCGTATGTTGTAGATTTTTATTGCCCCGAATGTAACCTTATAGTTGAAATTGACGGATTAATTCATCAGAATGAGGGAAATAAAAAATACGATGAAGAACGTTCCCGGTTTTTAACAGAAAATGGTTTTAAAATTGTCCGTTATACAAACGAAGAAGTAAATAAAAATATAATCGACGTGCTCAAAAGATTACAATCAATCTTATAGATACCACCCCCAACCCCCTCCTTGTAAGGAGGGGGAAATGGGGGAGGTCTTATCAGAATCGATAAAAATTACGTTGGAAATCAATCATAACAACCTAAAGTAATACTGAAGCCCCCTTTCCGCGTGTCGCCAAAGCTATAGCAGTGGCACAAAGGGATTCAGGTGTGAAAAAGGAATGGACTGTAAATATATAAAATGAAACTCACAACTTATCTCGTTACCGGTGCTGCCGGATTTATAGCTTCACGAACAGCTGAGATACTGCTGGAGCAGGGGCATACTGTTGTTGGTCTGGATAACATGAACGACTACTATGACGTACGCTTAAAAGAACACAGGCTCGAAAAACTGAAGCAACATCCAAACTTTATCTGGAAATATCTGGATATTGAGGATTTTAATGCGCTTAAAGCATTATTTCAGGAATTTGCATTCAGTGTTGTATTTAATCTGGCGGCAAGAGCCGGTGTAAGGTATAGCCTTGAAAATCCGTTTGTATATAATTCCACAAACTCCACGGGGACATTAAACCTGCTGGAGCTGATGAAACAAAATGGAGTGGATAAAATGGTGCTGGCATCAACATCGTCATTGTATGCCGGTTTACCCATGCCGTTTACGGAGGATCTGGCGGTGAATACACCTTTAACGCCCTATGCAGCCTCAAAAAAAGCTGCTGAAATGATGGCGTATTCCTACCATAAGATGCATGATCTGGATATTTCTGTGGTGCGCTACTTCACCGTATTTGGTCCGGCCGGACGTCCGGATATGGCACCACTGCGTTTTGTTAAATGGATAGCAGAAGGAACGCCAATCACTTTATATGGAGATGGTGAACAGGCCCGGGATTTTACCTACGTGGATGACATTGCCCGTGGAACCATTGCCGCAGGTAAAAAAGTGGGCTATGAGGTCATCAACCTGGGCGGTGGTAACAATCCGGTAAGTATTAACAGTTTTATTGCCATGATTGAAGAGATGACCGGCAAAAAAGCCGTTATTGACCGTAAACCGATGCATAAGGCTGACATGAAGGAAACGTGGGCAGATATATCCAAAGCAGAACGCTTACTCAAATGGAAACCTCAGGTATCGGTGGAAGAGGGCGTAAAGCAAACGGTGGACTGGTATTATGCCAATGAAGCCTTTGTGAAAGATCTGAAGGTAATTTAAAAAGCAGGATTTGATGACAGAACCTTTGGTAACCATAGCATGTGCAACCTATAACCAGGAAAAATATATTGCTCAGACTATCGAAGGATTTCTGCTTCAAAAGACCACCTTTAAGGTAGAAATCATCATCCATGATGATGCTTCTATAGATGATACCGCGAAAATTATCAGAGAATATCAAAAGAAGGATGCACGGATCAAGGCCATTTTTCAAAAAGAGAATCAACATTCCCGTGGCGTCAAACCCTTCGTGGATATTTTAAGTCAGAAAGCTGAAGGTAAATATATTGCGATTTGCGAGGGAGATGATTACTGGACCGATCCGGATAAACTGCAAAAGCAGGTCGACTTCCTGGAAGCAAACCCTGATTATGGGATGGTCCATACCAACCATGCCATTTATTCTGAACATGAACATAAGTTTCTCAAACGAAACTTTGATGCACCGGTATACAACGATAACCCAACATTTGAAGATATTCTGCTGAAAAATCCGGTATCCACCTTAACGGTTTTAGCTAAGACCAGCCTGATACATAAGGTTATCAGTGATTTCCCCGAAAACAATACCTGGAAAATGGGTGACTTCCCCATGTGGCTTGGAATCGCTCACTATTCAAAAATCAAATATCTGCCTGATAATACAGCCGTATACCGAGTGCTGAAGAACTCGCTGAGTAATCAGCAGGACTTTAGTAAAAAACTGGCCATGTTCAATTCCGTGTTTGAAGTAAAAACATGGTATATGAAAAAATACGGTTGTTCGCAAGTGGTCAGAAAAAATGTAGAGATAGATTACCATAGAGAAAAGCTAAAGCTGGCCTTTGTATTCAGTGAACCCCAAACTGCACTTATGGCAAAACAGGAACTTTTAAAAACGAAAGCATTTAATTTTTTGGATGCTTTATTTGTTTTCGGATCTAAAAACACACTCAGCAGACTGATGGTAAAAGTTTATTTAAAACTCTTCATTTCGTTAAAATAGAATAATTTTATGATATTCTATTCAATCGTTTTAGAGATAATGCAATTGGATATTGGAGAAAGTCCTAATGTTATTTATTTAATAGATATAGTAATTCAATAATGTAATCGATGAAGATGCTGTTAGTTACACAATTGTTCTTAATTTGGAATAATACTGTTTTAAAATATTATCAAAGTCTTTTAACTATATAATGAAGATGAAAAAAAGTGCCCTTGTTACTGGTGCAGATGGTTTTATTGGATCACACTTAACTGAGGAGTTACTGAAAAAAGGGTATAAAGTTAAAGCTTTAAGTCAGTATAACTCCTTTAATTACTGGGGCTGGCTGGAAGATATTCCTGCAAATAATAAGTTGGAAATAATATCTGGTGATATAAGAGATCCTCATTTTTGTAAAATAATTACCAAAGATGTGGATGTTATATTTCATTTAGCAGCCTTAATTGCAATTCCATATTCATATAATGCACCAGATAGTTATGTTGATACAAATGTAAAAGGAACCCTTAACATTTGCCAGGCGGCAAAGGGAAACGGTAACATTAGGGTTATACATACTTCAACAAGTGAGGTTTACGGCACCGCACAATATGTACCCATTGATGAAATGCATCCCAAACAACCACAGTCACCTTATTCTGCTTCTAAAATTGGTGCTGATGCCATGGCTATGAGTTTTTACAATGCATTTAATTTGCCGGTAACTATTGCCAGGCCTTTTAATACCTATGGCCCCAGACAATCAGCAAGAGCAATTATTCCAACTATTATTACGCAGATACTTAATGGAGCAAATGAAATAAAGTTGGGTGATCTTACACCAACACGTGACTTTAATTTTGTCAAAGATACATGCAAGGGGTTTATTGCACTTGCAGAAACAAATGAAACCATCGGTAAAGAAATAAATATAGCATCAAACTATGAAATTTCTATGCAGGATACCTTGGATACCATACGGGAGATATTAAATTCAAATGTAAAATTTGTATCAGAAGAACACCGGATTCGCCCGGCTAAATCAGAGGTATTTCGCTTATGGGGTGATAATACATTGATAAGGAATCTGACTGGTTGGGAGCCTGAGTTCGATATCCGCAAAGGATTAGAAGATACTTGTGGATGGTATAGTGTGAAGGAAAACCTTGCAAAGTTTAAATCCGGAATATATAATTTGTAATGGCTGAGAAAAGAGCAGTAATACTAGCTGGTGGAAAAGGAACACGTTTAAAACCATTTACATATGTCCTGCCAAAACCCCTGGTGCCTGTTGGGGAACTACCTATACTGGAAATAATCATTAGACAGTTGAAGTATTATGGATTTAATCATATTACAATGGCAGTTAATCATCAGGCGGAAATTATTAAGGCGTTTTTCGGTAAAGGGGAGAAATGGAACCTTAAAATTGATTACTCACTGGAGGATAAACCTTTAAGCACAATGGGGCCATTAAAACTAATAAAAGATTTGCCTGAAAACTTCCTCGTGATGAATGGAGATATCCTCTCCGATATTGATTTTGCATCATTTTACGAACAACATTGCCATAACAAAGAACAATTTACCATCTTATCGAAAAAACGATTTGATAGGGTGGAATACGGAATTCTTGAGACAAATGAAACTGGTTATCTGAAAACATTTACAGAAAAACCCACCAATACTTACCAGGTAAGTACAGGTATGTATTTCATTAATCGCTCCGTATTGGAAATGATTCCAAAAGATACAGCATATGGATTTGATCATTTGATGTATAAGATGCTTGAAACCCATCAGCATGTAAAAGTTGTTCCGGTTGATGCATATTGGCTGGATATTGGCCGTCCTGACGATTATGCCATAGCGATGGAAACTTTTAATGAAAACAGGTCTAAATTTCTTCCAGTAGAATGAGGATATTGGTTACTGGCGCAAATGGTTTTGTGGGACAACGTTTATGTAAAAACCTTAAAGAAGGGGGGCATGAAGTCTTACAGTTTGACGTGGAACAAGGCGATATAACTGAGATTCCAGAACCCAATGGTCATCTGGATCATATTTTTCATTTGGCAGCCCGAACGTTTGTTCCGGAAAGCTGGAAAAATCCGTATGAATTTTATAAGACAAATACACTGGGAACAGAGGCAATACTTGAGATTTGCCGAATAAAAAATTGTTCCCTGACCTATATCAGCTCCTATGTTTATGGATTACCTGAGCAATTACCTATTAACGAGTTACACCCTGTAAAACCTAACACACCCTACAATCACAGTAAGTTGTTAGGTGAGGAATTATGTCGGTTTTATAACCAGCATTTTAAAGTAAATGTTACAGTTCTTCGACCCTTTAATATATATGGTTATGGACAATCTCAACATTTTTTAATCCCTACCATCCTGGGTCAAATATTAAACCCTGCTTTACAAGAAGTAACAATTCAAAACTTAACCCCCAAAAGGGATTATCTATATATCGATGATTTTATTAACTGTATTATGTCAACATTGGGATTGAATGGTTTTAAAATATACAATGTTGGATCAGGCAAGTCGTATAGTGTCGGAGAAATCATTCAAATTATACAGGATATTACTGGGTTGAATAAAATGATTATTGAAACAGGTGAAAGAAGAAACAATGAGATTAATGATGTTGTAGCTGATATATCATTGATAAAGAGTGAAATAAGCTGGGAGCCAAAACTTAAATTTAGAGAAGGATTGGAATTGATAGTACGTAGTTTAATGGAAGGAAAGCATTAGAATATAGTAATGGAAAAAATACTTGTCACACAACCGTTTCTTCCACCACTTGAAGAAGTGGAGCCTTATCTTAAACAGATATGGGAAAATAAATGGCTGACCAATAAGGGGCCATTTCACCAGGAACTGGAACAAAAACTGGCAGATTATCTGGATGTGGAGTATATATCGTTATTCAGCAATGGAACACTGGCTTTATTAATTGCATTAAAAGCGCTTAATATAAAAGGTGAAGTTATTACAACACCATATACATTTGTAGCTACCTCTCATACGCTATTATGGAACAACCTGACACCTGTATTTGCCGATGTGGACCCGGTTTATGGTAACCTTGATCCGGAAGCCGTTGAAAATGCTATTACGCCAAATACAACTGCCATTCTTCCGGTACATGTATATGGCAATCCCTGCGACGTAAAAGGATTGCAAGAGGTAGCAGATAAGCATAACTTAAAAATTATTTACGATGCAGCCCATGCATTTGGGGTTAAAGTAAATGAGAAGAGTATCATGCAGTATGGCGACCTCTCTGTTATGAGTTTTCATGCTACCAAACTCTTCAATACCTTCGAAGGTGGCGCCATTGCCTGTCATACCGAAGAGATGAAAACTAAAATTGATCATCTTAAGAATTTTGGATTCGACGGAGAGACCACCATCATCGGCACAGGCATTAACGCCAAAATGAATGAATTTTCTGCAGTGATGGGCCTGCTCCAGTTAAATCATTTTAAAGAGATTTTGCACAAAAGACAAACCATTGCAGAGCGTTACAGGAAAAATCTTAAAGGGATCAGCGGGCTCCGTTTTTTGTACGAAATGGCAGGAGTGGACCATAACAATGCGTACTTCCCTGTCTTTTTGGAAAAGAACTACCCACTGGATAGAGATACATTATATCAAAAGTTAAAAGACCAAAACATTTACGGACGACGCTATTTTTATCCACTGATTTCCTGGCTGGATTCTTACCAGAACCGGCCTTCTTCACATGCATCAAATCTGCCTGAAGCCGAGAAGCTTGCAAGTCAGGTGATTTGTCTGCCCATTTATCCGGATCTGGATCTGGAGATTGTGGATTTCGTTTGTGATATTATTGCTTCGCATACAAACAGGTGACTGGGTACATGTTACATGTTACAGGTGACTCATTATACCAAACCTTTAATCAATTGAAAATAAATACGATTAACGACATTTTAATTGTTCATTATTAACCATTCATTTTTCATTTAAATAAATTGTCAACTTTAAAACAACAGGCATATAAAGGTATTTTCTGGACGGCTCTTGACAGAATCAGTAATCAGGGTTTGCAGTTTATAATTGGAATTGTATTAGCAAGAATTCTAACTCCGGAAGAATTTGGTTTAGTTGGAATGATCACTGTTTTTATTGTCATTTCCAATGTATTTATTGATAGCGGATTTGGTTTAGCCCTGATAAATAAAAAGGAAACCAACATTATTGAAGAAAGTTCTGTTTTTTGGCTAAATCTGATTGTAAGCATTTTGGTATTTGTATTGCTCTATTTTTTATCACCCTATATCGCAAACTTTTATGAAGAACCAATATTAACTGATATAACACGTGTACTTGGCTTAACGCTTGTTTTACAAGCACTGGGTTCAATACATCTTAACCTTTTAACCAAAGAACTGGATTTTAAAACACAGTTTCGTTTAACGCTGACATCAAAAATTGTTTCAGGGATTGTTGGTATTGGTGCTGCACTGTATGGTTTTGGTGTTTGGGCTTTGGTTTTTCAGCGAATTGTACAGTCATTCTGGCAAAGTGCAGGTTTATGGATTTTTCATAAATGGCGGCCAAAACTTAGTTTTAGTTTACCGGAGCTTAAACCTTTATGGGGTTATGGTTCAAAATTACTTGCTTCGAGCTTACTTTCAACTGTTTCCGATAACATTTATTCTTTGGTTATAGGTAAAGGTTTTAGTGCAGCAGATCTTGGATATTACAGAAGGGCTAAAGGTTACCAAATTCTTCCGGTCTCGTTGTTAACTTCAACTATTGGAAGAGTTAGTTTTCCAATTTACTCAAAGGTTAAAGATGATAGTAAGAAATATCTACAGTTAATGCGAAAATCATTTTCTTTAATGAGTTTTGTAAGTTTTCCGGTATTGGCCGGATTAGCAGTAATGGCAAAGCCAATTATAATTGTTATGATTACTGATAAATGGCTGCCATCTGTTCCATACTTGCAATTACTTTGCATTATAGGAATGTTATATCCATGGAATTTAATGAATGTTCAGGCACTTGTTGCATATGGAAGGTCTGATTTAAATTTGAGAATTACAATAATTAAAAACGGCTTAAGACTGCTCAATTTATTTGTAATGATGAACTTTAGTGTGTTATTTATAGTGGTTGGAGAAGTTTTTGTATCACTTTTGTCCATTTTAATAAATAGCTACTATTCACGAAAAATATTTAATTATGGATTTATAAGTCAGTTGATGGATTTAAAACGGATATTTCTTTCAACTTCTTTACTGGTGCTAATAACATTAATTCCTTTGAAATTAGAACTTTCAGTAGAATATACGTTGACACTTCAAATAATGATTTTTGGTGTAGGGTTTATATTATTGAACCGATTAATTAATAAAGATAGTTTTAATGATTTACTTGTTAATTTAAAAAAATTAAAGTCAGGTAAAACGTGAATCCGCGCAAAAGAGCATGTATTTATAATGACTATTTAAGGTTCATCAAAAGATATTTTGTAAATCAATTTCACAAATTAAGAATAAAGAATAAACCTAAAATATTTTGTATTGGACTAAACAAAACCGGGACAACATCCTTTGAGTTTGTGATGAAAGAACTTGGTTTTATCGTTGGAGATCAGAGAGAAGGTGAAAAATTATTACACGATTATGCAAAACAGGAGTTTAGTTCACTGTTTAAGCTGTGTAAAACAGCACAGGTATTTCAGGATGCACCATTCAGTTTTCCCGACACCTATAAATATCTGGATCAGCAATTTCCGGGCAGTAAATTTATTTTAACCGTTAGGGATAATCCTGACCAATGGTACGAATCTATTACACGTTTTCATTCCCGAATATGGGCAGATGGTCGAAGGATACCAACTAAGGAAGACTTGCAGAATGCCACTTATATCTACAAGGGAAGGCCATGGGAAAGTAACAGGATATTATTTAAAACTCCCGAGTCTGATCCCTACAATAATCAGATGCTGATTGATTATTATACCAATCATGTTACGAATGTAAACGCTTATTTTAAGGATCGAACCAATGATTTATTGATTATAAATGTAGCAGAAAAAGCCAGTTATAGGCGGTTGTGTACTTTTGTACGAAAAAGACCGGTAAGAGAAAAGTTTCCCGTAATGAATAAATCATGATCTTATGAAATTAGCTGTAATGCAACCATATTTGTTTCCCTACCTTGCATATTTTCAGCTTATTTATGCTGTAGATAAGTTCATTTTTTACGATGACGTAAATTATATCAAGGGGGGATGGATCAACAGGAATAATATTCTCGTGAAGGGTGAAAAAAAACTGCTTACTCTGAATCTTATCGGTGCCAGTTCAAATAAGCTGATCAAAGATATAGAAATAGGTCAAAACAGGCAGAAATTGTTGAAAACCATACAACAGAGCTATACTAAAGCGCCTTTTTATAACAAAATATTTCCAATGATAGAATCTATTTTGTGCCATAATACAAACTTTATATCGGAATTGGCAATTCATTCAGTTATAAAAGTTTGTGAATTTTTAGGTATCGATTGCGAATTTGAAACCAGTTCCCTTATGTATGGTGATACAGCAGGTATGGAAAAAACAGAAAGACTAAAAAAAATATGTCGATTGAATGGTGCAGCAGTTTATGTAAACCCGATTGGTGGCCAGAATCTTTATAATAAGCATGATTTTATGCATAAGGGTATAGACTTGTTTTTTTTGAAATCAAGTTTCCCTGTTTATACGCAGTTTGATACTGGATTTATTCCCGGTTTATCAATCATTGATATTCTAATGTTCAATAAGCGGAAAGAAATCATTAATATGCTCGAAAAATATAAATTGGTGTGAAACGGATAGCCATACATAGTGTTCCTCGTTCTGGATCATCCTGGTTAGGCAGTATTTTTGATTCTCATCCGAACGTTGCCTATCGGTTTCAGCCGCTGTTCTCTTATACGCATAAAAGTCAGCTCAGGCCGAAATCCTCGTTTGATGATATAAACACATTTTTTGAAGATATACTGAACACGAAAGATTCATTGGTACTTCAAAAAGAAGCAATTTCTAATAAATTGGTTCCAGAGTTTACCAAAAATGAACCTACCCATATTGTCTATAAAGAAGTAAGGTATCATCATATTTTAGAAAACTTACTTAAAACAGATCCTGAAATTAAAGTTATTGGTCTTGTACGAAATCCCTGTGCGGTCATCAACTCCTGGATAAAAGCACCAAAGGAATTCAGAAAAAATGAAGGATGGAAAATAAAGGATGAGTGGCGCTGTGCACCAAAAAAGAATGCTGATAAACCGGAAGAATTTAATGGGTTTGAAAAATGGAAAGAAGTAACCCTTCTTTTTCATAAATTAAACGCTGAATTTCCTGAGCGATTTTATCTTCTGAAATATGACAGTTTACTGCAGAATACTCAGAACGCAGTGGAACAGTTGTTTAATTTCTGTGATCTGGAAGTGCCAGAACAAACCAGTTCTTTTATTACAGCAAGTCGTAGCATCCATAATTCGGACAATTCTTATTCAGTTTACAGAATAAAAGATAATGATTTAAACTGGGAAAATGAGTTGCCAAATGCAATCAGTTCACAAATAAAAGAAGAACTCAAAAGAACGCAACTTGAAATTTATCTTAAGGCGTAAATTACTTAATTTTACAAAATGGAACAGAAATCCGAAATAATACAGTTACCTAAAATTGAAGATCCAAGAGGAAATTTGTCGTTCATAGAAGAGAATAATCATATTCCGTTTAAAATAGAGAGATCGTATTGGATCTATGATGTGCCTGGCGGTCAGACCAGGGGAGGACATGCTTTTAAAAAGCAACAGGAATTTATTGTGGCGTTATCCGGAAGCTTCGATGTTTTGGTGGATGATGGAAAAGAAAAAAAAGTATATCAGCTTAACCGCTCCTATTACGGATTGTATATTCCTTCAGGATACTGGAGACAAATGCAGAACTTTTCAACCAATTCTTTAGCTCTTGTATTGAGTTCGACACAATTTGACGAGAAAGATTATTTACGTGCTTATGAAGACTTTTTAAAACTTAGGCAAAATGAAAAGTAGTGTTTATGATTGCGTAGTTTTACCCCTTAATAAGGTACAGAACCGAGCTGGTAACATTACCGTTGTAGAAGGCAATACAAACGTTCCATTTGATGTTAAACGTGTCTATTATTTATACGACGTACCAGGTGGAGAAGCAAGAGGAGGGCATGCTCATAAAAAACTTTATCAGTTAATTATTGCTGTTGGTGGTTCTTTTGATGTCTTGTTGGATGATGGTACTAATAAAAAAGTAGTAAAATTAAACCGCCCAGATTATGGCTTATTGATAGTATCGGGTATCTGGAGAGAGCTTTTTGAATTTTCGTCAGGAGCTACTTGTATGGTTTTGGCATCAGAAAAATATGACGAAAAAGATTATATTAGAGAATATAATTCATTCAAAATTTTTAAAAATGAATATTGAAGAAGTTACTTCAAGTGAATACGATGAAATCTTTCGTAATAATTATCATGTATTTAATTCACCAGATTTTTCAGAATTAAATAAAAATAAAGTAAATAGGCTATATTACTTATTATTTAAAGATTCTAAATTTAGATCAGGTCTTATTTTGGGTGAAAAGAACAATAATCTTATTTCACCATTTTCCGCTCCATTTGGTGGATTTACATTTTTAAATAATAATATTAAATTATCAATATTAGATGATACTTTACGAACTTTATTAGAGTGGGGCAAAAAAAAAAGATTTAAGTCAGTTAGAATAACACTACCGCCGACTATTTATAATGAGGACGTTATTTCAAAGCAGGTGAATTGTTTATTTCGAGCCAATTTTAGAATCACACAGATTGACTTAAATTATTCCTTCAATACTTCCTTATTTAATAAGGATTATAGTTCAGTTTTATGGAGAAATGCAAAGAAGAATTTAAAGATAGCTAGTTCAAACGATTTTAATGTAGTTTATAGTCAGGATTCAAAGAACTTAGAGGTCGCATATAATATTATAGCTTTTAACCGAAGGGAAAGGGGATTTCCATTACGAATGACTATGAATCAAATTTTGGAAACTTCCAAAGTAATTTGTATTGATACCTTTTTATGTAAATATGAAGGCAGCTATATAGCTGCTGCAATTGTGTTTAAGGTAACTGAAAAAGTTGTTCAGGTTGTTTATTGGGGCGATAATCCGGAGTATTCATCCCTAAAGACGATGAATTATTTATCCTTTAAGGTTTTTGAACATTACAGTAATGAAAACATTCAAATAGTTGATATTGGACCATCAACAGAAAACTCCATCCCCAATTATGGTTTATGTGATTTTAAAGAAGGTATAGGTTCAAATATTTCTCAAAAGTTGACATTTATAAAAGAGTATATCTAGTGGTTAAACTTGTAAGTTTTGATTTAAATTATCTCGAACTTTCCTGGCGTTGGTTAAATGATATTGAAATAAAAAGGCTAACTGATGCATCTGATTTCACTAAGGAAGAGCAGTTAATATGGTATAAAAATCTAAAAGAAAAAAAAGACTATATGATATGGGGTATTGAATATAATAAAATTCCTGTAGGTTCTTGTGGATTAAAGAGCATAACTGAACTCGATTGTGAGTATTGGGGATATATTGGAGAGAAAGAGTATTGGGGAAAAGGAATTGGAAAAACCATAATAGATAGAATGATAGTGGAGGCAAAAAAATTACAACTCGTAAGTATATGGTTAAAAGTAGTAAATGATAACAAACGGGCAATAAAATTATATGAACGTAAAGGATTTCTGACAATTAATGAGAATCATGATGCTCTTTTTATGCGTAAAATGTTATGATTAAATTTCTGGATTTAAAAACTATTAATGCAACTTATGAACCTGATTTATCTGAAGCAGTTCAACGTGTAATAAATTCAGGGTGGTATTTATTGGGAAAGGAAAATGAAGCCTTTGAAAATGAATATGCAGATTTTATAGGGACAAAATATGCCATTGGGGTAGCTAACGGACTTGATGCCCTAAGGCTTATTTTTAAGGCTTATATAGAATTGGGTTATTTAAATGAAGGAGATGAGGTAATAGTACCAGCAAATACATACATTGCATCAATATTAGCAATTTCAGATAATCGACTTAAACCAGTTATCGTCGAACCTTCAGTAGATACATTTAACATAGATCCCTTTTTAATTGAAAATGCAATTACTTCTAAAACAAAAGCAATTCTATTAGTTCATTTATATGGTAGAAATGCTATGCATAAAGAAATAGAACGAATTGTTAAAAAATATAATTTATTGCTCATTGAAGATAATGCACAAGCTCATGGTTGCTTTTACGGAGACAAACGAACAGGATCATTAGGACATGCATCAGGACATAGTTTCTATCCAGGGAAAAACTTAGGTGCTTTGGGTGATGGAGGAGCAGTTACAACTGATGATGAGGAGTTAGCCTCCATGATACGGATATTAGGCAATTACGGGAATACTAAAAAATATGTAAACGATTATCAGGGATTAAATTCTCGTTTGGACGAAATTCAAGCAGCCATTTTACGTGTGAAATTACAGCGCTTAGATGAAGATAATCAGTATCGTCGTGACCTCGCAAAATTATATTTGAATAATATTGTTAATACATCAATTATATTGCCATACTTGCCTGCAGAACTTGAGCAAACACATGTTTGGCATCTTTTTGTTATTCGTAATACAAATCGTGATAGGTTACAAAAATTTCTTACGGAAAAAGGCGTGCAAACACTTATCCATTATCCAATACCACCGCATATTCAAAAGGCTTATTCCAATTTTACATTTAACAACCGTGGTTATCCAATAACAGAACAATGTGCTGCTGAATGCCTGAGTTTACCAATTGGTAAACACCTAAATGAAAGCGAAGTAATTGAAATCTCCAAACTTATCAACGAATTTTAAGCATGGGTAAATTGTATGTTCACATCGGTTTACCTAAAACTGCAACAAGTACATTACAAGTTGAGCTTTTCAATAAGATTGTTTCTGAAAAACTAGAATATCTAGGAGTTCAACATCCAAGAGATAAGAAACAAGATATATTGTATTATAAATTTATGAATTCTGTTAATACAGGAACTGAAATAGAACAGACCAAGTCTTTGCTGAAACATAAATTAGATAAATATGATTTATTAATTTCAGAAGAAATGCTTGTCGTTACAAGTGCTAGTATTACATGGCGAGAAAAATTACAAAATTTATCTTTAATATTAAAAGGACTAGATTTTAGCATAATTATTAGTGTGCGAGAACCTGCATCAGCAATGTTTTCATATTATTTGGAACTTTATGCAATATTAAAAAAGCGTGGAAGTTTTTTAGATATTGCTTTAAAGGATGATGCAATGCGAATTTATTATTATAAAGAATTTTTAAGTTTCTGTATCGATAAATTTAGTAAAACACGTATAAATTTGATTAAGTTCGAAGATATTATTAAAAATGATATTACTGATATTACTAAGATTATAGGTTACACCCCAACCAAAATTACTTTTAGTAATATTAATTCTAAAATCCTTAAAAATGAAAAAATAATTACAAATTCAAATATAAATATTAGTCAACTATTCATGTTTGTAACTAGAGTTTTAAAACTAAACAAAATAAGATTCTTAAAACGGTTTAAAGGTTTATACAAGATTTTGTTAAATAAAACAAAAAACATCATTTTAAAACAAGATAAGGTAAATATAGTATCCACTGAAGTTTTGGACCAAATTAGAATTGAATTGAAAGATCAAACAGATTATTTAAGAGATAACTATAAAATTGATTATTCAATCTAATCATAAATGTAAATAGATGCTTGTTTTACTTTAATACAACTAAATTTATATTAAACGATTAAATAGAAAAATGAATAAAACTCATGATCCTCTCGTATCGGTTATTGTTTTAACATATAATAGTTTGGATTATGTATTGGAAACTTTAGAGAGTGTAAAACAACAGTCATATAAAAAAATTGAATTAATTATAACGGATGACGGTTCGTCTGATAAAACCGTTAGTACATGTGAAACCTGGTTATTGAGGAATAAAAAATGGTTTATACAAACTCGACTAATTACCACCGAGAAAAATACTGGAGTTCCAGCAAATTGTAATCGTGGAATAAAGGCAGCAAAAGGTGAATGGATAAAATTTATTGGTGGCGATGATTTATTACTGAAAGATTGTATAAAAAATAATATTGACAATACAGTAAAAAATGCAAAGATTAAAATCCAGTTTTCGAAGCAGCTATACTTTAAAGCATTAAATGGGGAAAAACAAATAATTGAAGATCTTTATTTCAAAGAAAATTACAGATATTACAATATTGATAATGAAGAACAATATAAAGTTTTATTAGTAAGGAACTTTTTAATTGCACCAACATCGTTTTTTAAAGCAACTGTATTTTATGAGATTGGTTTGTTTGACGAATCAATAAAGGGAATTGAGGACTATCCGTTTTGGTTGAAAGCTTCCCAGAAAGGTTATAAATTTTACTTTTTTGATAAGGAAACCGTCATGTACAGAAAGTCTGAAATTAATAGTTCCAGTTTGCCGAGAATGCATTTATATATGAAAAAGATATTTTTTAAATATAGATTCATTCCATTGTTGAAATATAGGCCTTATTACGCATATGACAGGTTTATCTTTTACACCTTAATTCCTTTAATCCTTAAAAACAAATATTTCAAAGTGTTTTATTATGTATTATCACCATTATCAGTATTTAAGTCATTCAGCAACATTAATCCATGAATTTTATATTTTGTTGTAATGAGTATCCACCATCTAAGAATGGTGGTGTAGGTACAGTAACAAAGATAGTTGCAGAAGAGCTAACTCAAAGGGGACACCGTGTTATTGTTATTGGGTCTTATGATTATTATTATCCTTACCTTAATAAGGATAAACGACCAATCAAAACAATAATCAATAATGTTGAAATTCATAATCTAACTTATAACCGATATAAAAGGTATTTTGGTCTAAGATTTTCCCGTTTTATACAGCTTTTTTTAAGAAAAATCTATGTTGAACATTTCATTATTAAGGGCGCAATTAGAAAGCAGGAAGGTTATATAAAAGATTTAGCCGATAAGAATAAAACCGATATAATTGAATTTGTTGATTACAATATATTTAATAAGTTATTAAAGTTTAAAATTAAGTATGCTTCTTATAAACAAAAAACAACATTCAGAATCCACGGTTCTGCATCTTTTATACATTATTTCAAGAATGGTTCTATCAATAATACACTTTTAGAAAATGATATTAACTATTTAAGTAACGCGGATTTTATATTAAGTACAAGTGATTTTTCCAGCCAATTTTTAAAAAAACACTTAAATGTTAAATCAAAAATTGATAAGATATATAATCCAATTAGTTTTAATAAAAAACTGGTTAAGCCTTTAAATTTAGAAAGTAACAGGTTACTTTATTTTGGTAAATTAACAAAAACAAAAGGAATATTTACTTTAATAAAAGCATTTAATGAAATCTCACTAAAGCATTCAGAATTTGAATTAATCATAATTGGAACCGGTGAAAAAATACAAGTTGAAAATGAAATAACACCTCATGTTAAGTCACAAGTAAAGTTTTTAGGATTTGTTTCGGATGAAGAATTAGTAGATGAAATAGACAAGTCGTATTTGTGCATTTTACCATCATATTTTGAAAACTTTAGCATGGCTGCTTTGGAAGTTCTGTCAAGAAAACGGACATTGATATACACAAAACGGGCTTCTGGTCCAGAATTAATTGATGATGGTGAAAATGGTATATTGGTTAACCCAGAAGACCATGAAGAACTAAAAAATAAGATCGAAAAGTTAATTATTGACAAGGATTATAACTTTCAGTTAGCAGAAAAAGGATATAAGCATTGTATGAAACATTTCTCAACAGATAAAATTGTTGATTCATTAGAAGGATATTATAGGAGTATATTAGCTAATAGTTAAATGTCAGAGCAACCTCTAATAACTGTTTTTATATTAAACTGGAATCGTAAGCAATACCTTGATAGGGTTATAAGATCCATAATAAATCAGACGTATAAAAATTTGGAGATCCTATTTGTAGATAATGATTCCAGTGATGGCTCTTATGAATATGTAAAGGCCAATTATCCAAATATAAATGCATATAAATTAGATGAAAATTATGGCTGTCCTTATGGAAGGACACTGGGTAGCCGGTGGGCAAATGGCGAATTCATATTATATGCAGATGATGATGGGGTTTTAGATAAATACGCCCTTGAAAATGCTTATAATAGTATTACAACTGATGACAGAATAGGGGTTGTAAGTGGAAAGGTTATAGAATTTACACGTGAGAATGAGATTACTGATAACATTTCAATTAAACCTGATAAAAAGATATTACCTTTTTTTCATGGTGGTATTTCCATGCACAGAATGAGTATGTATGCTAAAACCGGATTATATCCTCCTTTTTATTTTTACGGAGGAGAGGAAGGATATTTATCAATGAATATGCTAAAAAATAACTACTACGTTATTCATGACGCTTCGGTTGTTTTATGGCATGAAAAGAAAAAAAACAGAAATAGGGCTGTTGAACTGGTTAACCGGCAAAAAAATAACCTGACCAATAAAACAATATTTTGGCCGTGGATCTATTTGTCATTGTATGTTTTAAAAATCATAATTAAACATCCTTACCAGGCATTTAAATATAAGGTATTATTGAACTGGTTAAAACTCTGGCCAACTCAAATCATAAAATCATTTTTAACAGGATTACATAACAGAGCCCCTTTGATGAGAAATGAATTTAAATCTTATATTGGTTTAAGCATAAATACAAATAAAGTAATACCAGAAAAATTTGATAAAATATCAGTATTTAAGAAACTGTTTTTTGTTATAGTAAATAGTTAAAATGAAAGTACTTATTGTTCAAAGAGTATTACCCAAGTACAGGCAGGATATTTTTACCGAATTAAATAAGGAGGTAAAGATTAATGTGATGTATAGTCAACTCAAACATGCATCTTTTCTGTATGAACAAAAAAGTAAAGATGATTTGTTTATAAAAGTTCCTGCATACAAGTTTGGGAAAAGCAATACAGCAATATTGCAATGGCCACTTAAATTAATAAGGAAAATAAAACCGGAACTTATTGTTTGTGAAGCTTCTCCAAGTTTTTTAACATTATGGCTAATAATAATTTTAAAATACTTTTTAAGTTTTAAATTGGCTCTTTGGGGGCACGGTGTTAAATATAATGTTTCAAATCCGTATTTAGGCTTTCGAGGTAAACTCATAAAGTATTTACATAAAAAAGCGGATGCATTATTAATTTATTCCCGTGATAGAGCAGAAATTATTCGAAAATTCCCTATGAATTGTGAAAAGACATTTGTTGCAAGTAACACTTTGAATACGAATAAATTAATTGACATTAATAATCGTCTTAAAAAAACTGATCTTAAAGATTTTAAAATTAAAAATGGCTTTAATAAAACATATAATCTAATCTTTGTTGGTAGGTTATTGGAAAACAAGGGAATTGATTTAATGCTTGAAGTTTTTAAGCTATTGAATGAAGACCTTGATATTGCTCTGCATATAATTGGAGATGGACCACAGAAAAATTTTGTGGAGCATGAAGCTGCTACATCTGAAAATATTCACTACCATGGTCAGATCTACGATGAGGAATTACTTTCAAAGTATCTATTTTGTTCTGATTTATTTGTAATGTTGGGTTATGTCGGACTATCTATTATTCATGCTTTTGCATTCTCTTGTCCGTTAATAACAACTTACGGTCCGGATCATAGTCCTGAAATTGAATACTTGAAAAACGATATGAATGGAAGAATAGTAAATAACAATATCCATGATATCAGGAATACCATTTTAGAAATACTAAATAATCCTCAAAAACTTGGTGAAATGCAGAGAGAAGCTTTTGATACTATAAACTCAGAAGCAAGTTTGGAGAATTTTATATCTGGTTTTAAGCAATTAATTTCTTATTTGGATAATGAGATTTAAGGAGTTTTACAGATGGTTTCGAAAAATGCCTTTTTTAAAAAAATGGTTTGTTTTTTTTATAATTATTAGACCAATCATTGAACCTTTTTATTTTTTTAAAGAAATATCTGTTGTACTATCTCCATTGTATTGGATTGGATTATTGACATTTGTTTTTTCAATATTTGCATTAGTAAGATATAAAACCAATAAACTAAAGAAGTTTAATTCATTTAAAATATGGGGTATATTTGTTATATTTTCATCATTTACATTAATATTTTCTTCAAGTCTGGTAGTATTTCTAAATTTCTTTATTAAGCTAACGTACCCTGTACTTATTTTCTTTTTTCTAAGGGTTTTAATTAAAAACAAAGTAGACTTAATAGGGGTATTAACAAGCTTCTTATATTCAATGATCTTTGTTGTTGGATGGTTCTTATATGATATTTTTGAATTTGGGTTTAACTTAAGATTTGGTAGCAGTTATGCGGATATTGTTAACTATGGGTTTTATGCAAACTTTGCATTTATATTACTAATATACTTTTTTATTGAATCCAGAAGCAAAAAAAAATTATTTAAGTTCAACATTAATCCATTAGTACTTATCGTATCAGTTTTAGCCATAATTTCTGCTCTTTGGGCTATTAAACATCTTGCTTCCATTGCTGTATTTATAGGTATCTCAATTGTATTTTTATTGACAAATTCAGGAACCAACAAGAAACTGTCATTTATTGCTTTGTTCGTTTATATTGGATTTATTCTAACTTTTGGTGGAAACTTCTATGAAGAAGTAATGTCGGAAAAGGTAGAAAAAGAAATAGAAGTTGCAGAGGGTGTGAGAGATGAAGCACAGTTGTTTCATGGTAGGGGATCAAGATGGATATGGTTATGGGATGAATATAAAAATGGAAACACTTTTTCTTATTTTTTTGGTTATCCATATAATTTAAGGTTTTCATTTCACATGGTTGGGATTACACCTCATAATGATTTTTTGAGAATTCTATTTCTTACCGGAATTTTCGGACTCCTGTTTTATCTATCTTTCATATTTAATATATTTAAGCGAATAAGGTTCTTGAATGAAAGGGATAAATTTTTGTTTTATTCATCCTTATTGACTTTTATCTTGTATTCACTTTCTACTGTGCCTACTTTTTATCCTGGGTTTAATAATTTTATATTTACCACATTTGCATATCTAACTTTGCCAAAAGGTATTTTAAAATATTATGACTAAATATAAAGTGCTGATAGTTGGTAAGGAGCCACCCCCGTATTATGGAACAACCGTTTGGTACGAAACTCTGCAAAAACAATTGTGGCCCGATGATTTTAAAATGTGTTGGTTTAATAACAACATTCACAAACAATTATCAACCTTGGGCAAACTATCCATTAAAAAGATCTTTTTAAATGTTCAATTGTATTTTCAGTTTTTTAAATACCTGAAAAAAAATAAACCTGATTTAGTAATGGTTCCTATAAGTCAGGCAACTGTCGGTTTTCTAAAGGATTCTGTTTTTGTTTATATAAGTTCTATTTATTCAAAAACGATTCTCGTTTTACATGGTTCAAACTGGTTAAACTGGCTATCTAATAGTAGCAAACCTGTAAAGAGATATAGTGAACATATTATTAGACGTGCTGATTCGGCCGTTGTATTAGGCGAAAATCTAAAGTTTATCTTTGAGAAATATCTGCCAAAAGATAGAATCTTTGCTGTTCCAAACGGTATAAATTTTCGTATAACGGAGAAAACGAAAGGTAAATCCAATGCAAATTCCAAATTGGTTTTAACGTATCTCGGAAATTTACAGGCCACAAAAGGCATTAAAGAGATTTTTAAATCATTGGAAAAAATAGATGCAGACAGGATTGTCTTTAAAGTAATTGGAGAATGGAGAGATAATGAAACTAAAGAATTCTGTTTAGATATCGTAAACAAAAATCATTTGGATGTAGATTTTAAAGGTCCACTCTATGGTGAACATAAATATGCAGAATTGGCAACAAGTGATTTATTTATTTTTACACCAAAAATGCCGGAAGGTCATCCACTTGTAATACTGGAAGCAATGGCAATGGGTTTGCCAATTATTACAACGGACCGGGGAGCAATCAGTGAATCCGTACAAGATGGATTTAATGGTTTTGTTTTGAAAGATCCGGAGCCAGATATTATTGCCCGGAAGATAAGCTTTTTTATAGATAATCCTTTGGAATTAAAGAAATGGGGAGAAAATAGTAAGAGTCTGTATAATAATAAGTTTACAGCTAAAAATATGGTTGAAAATTATTCAACTGTTTTTAGAAAAATATTGGAAATTAAATGAAACAACTCACACAACAACTTAAATCGGGTAAAATGGAAATTGTTGAAGTGCCGTTTCCAGCATTAAACAAGGGCTATATCATGGTACGAAACCATTATTCCGTAATTAGCTCCGGCACAGAAGGCAAAACGGTGACTGATGCAAGAAAAGGATATATCGCCAAAGCACGATCTCGCCAAAAAGAAGTTAAACAGGTTATTTCGATGATAAAAAGTAACGGATTGTTGCCAACATATAAATTTGTTATGAATAAGCTGGAAGCACCTTCTGCCCTGGGCTATAGTACTTCCGGAGAAGTTATTGCTGTTGGTGAAGGGGTAAACGAGTATCAGGTTGGTGATTGGGTAGCTTGTGGTGGAAATACAGCATCGCATGCCGATGTCATATCTGTTCCTGTAAACCTGGCTGTAAAGGTTCCTAAATCTGTAGATTTAAAACAAGCTGCATTTTCCACACTTGCGTCTATTGCCATACAGGGGATCAGGCAATCCAACTTAAGATTTGGTGAGAACTGCTTAATTATTGGAATGGGGATCATTGGGCAGCTGACCTACAAAATAATGGAAGCTTCCGGAATAAATCCGCTCGGTATAGATGTTTCAGAAACACAACTTACATTAGCCCGTAAAGCCGGATTAAACAGCGTATATAATCGTTCTCAGGATGGACTTGAAGAAATTATTTCAGCATTTACAGGTGGTATTGGGATTGATGCTGTTATCATTACAGCCGGAACTTCGTCCATTGATCCGGTAGAATTTGCCGGTAAAGTAGCCCGCAAAAAAGGAAGGATAGTTGTTGTAGGTGCAGTACCAACAGGCTTTAGCAGAGAAAATTATTATAAAAAAGAACTCGAGTTGGTAATGTCAAGTTCTTATGGCCCCGGAAGATCTGATTTAAACTATGAAGAAAAAGGACAGGACTACCCGGTTGGTTACGTACGCTGGACAGAAAACCGTAATATGCAGAGTTACATAAGACTTCTGGAGAACAATAGAATAAATATAAGTTCTATGATTTCCCACACCTTTGACTTAGCTGATTCGCCTGATGCATACGATTTAATACTTTCAAAATCAGAACCATATTCAGGAATTCTGATTAATTATGATTTAGAGAGTACTTTAAATAAGGACGTATTACTGAGGAGCGATACCATTTCGGTAGATGAGGTAAATGTTGGTTTTATTGGTGCCGGCACTTTTGCACAGGGAACACTTTTACCAGCCATGAAGGACAAATGCAATTTTATTGGTGTTGCTACTTCACGAGGGAATACTGCAAAATATGTGGGAGACAAGTATGGCTTTAACTATTGTGCCGAATCAGCTGATAAATTACTCGGGGATGAAACGATTAATACGGTTTTTGTTACAACCCGGCATAATTTGCATGCACAATATGTCATCGAAGCGCTTACAAAAAATAAGAACGTCTTTGTTGAAAAGCCTTTAGCTATGAATTTCAAGGAGCTGAAGGATATTAAGAAATCCTTTGACAGGTCGCAGGGTAATGTAATGGTTGGATTCAACAGAAGATTTGCGCCGGCTGTTCAGGAACTAAAAAAGCATTTTAGTGATAATGTACCTAAATCAATTGTGATCAGGGTTAATTCAGGAATTATGCCGAAAGAGCATTGGGTTAATGATCCGGAAATTGGAGGAGGACGTATTATTGGAGAAGCCTGTCACTTTATTGATTTAGCTATGTTTTTATCCAGTTCATCCATTATCTCTGTGTCTGCCGAGACCATGAAAGATCCAAATGATTTGAATAATACAGTTGCGATAAACCTAAAAATGAAAGATGGTAGTATAGCATCTGTAAATTATTTTGCCAATGGAAACAAAGAAGTCAGGAAAGAGTATATTGAAGTATATTCCGCAGGCGTTGTCGGGAGAATAGATGATTTTAAGGAACTCTCAATATTTGGTAAAAAGGTGATCAATACAAAATATAAAAGTGTGGATAAAGGGCACAGGCATTGCGTTCAAACATTTCTAACTTCAATTATGGAAGGGAAATGTCCTATTTCCTTTGAGGAATCTTATTTAAGCACTCTGGCTACATTAAAAGCTGTTCAAAGCATTAATGAAAACAGAAAGATTCAAATTGATGAGGAATGATTGAAGAGGCATTATTAAAACTTAAAAACTATATTGAATCACAGAATTACAGGGGTTACGATCCATATGATGCCTTAAACTCGCCCTTATTTAAATTACCGGTTTTAAAAAGTAATAAGCTAATACGTTTTGGCTCTCAACAACTGGTAAAACGTTTTCCGCTGAATTTAAGACCCCTGCTGTTCATTAAAAAAGGCATAAATCCGGTTACCCTTGGGCTATGTATTCAGGCCTATGCGTATCTTTATGAACATGATAAGAAAAATAAACAGCAACATTTTAATAAAATTGAAGCCTTAATTGAAAATTTAGAAATGCTAATTCCTGAAGGATATTCAGGTGCCTGTTGGGGATATAATTTTGATTGGGAAGCAAGGTATGCAAGGATTCCTTCTTTGGAACCAACAGTTGTTGCAACCGGAATAATTACCAATGCTTTATATATTGCTAATGAAAAGACAGGGATAAAAAAAGCAGCTGATCTGGTGGTCAGTGCTTCGGCCTTTGTAACTAAAGATTTAAAAAGAACTACATTCGCAGATGGCATTTGTTTTTCGTATTCGCCTTTCGATCGTCAAACTGTTTTTAATGCTTCAATGAAAGGTGTTAGAATTCTGGCACAGGCTTACAAACTAACCCAAAATGTAAACCTAAGAGACCTTGGTGAAAAAGCAGTCGATTTTGTCGTGTCGCATCAAAATGAGAATGGTTCCTGGCCATACGCCTTAGCCAATAAAGGAGATTGGTCCGATAGCTATCATACGGGGTATGTTCTGGATTGTCTTGACGATTTTCAAAAGTTGACAGGTGTTAATAAGTATAATCCCTTCATTAAAAATGGTTATGAATATTTCATACAGCATTTTATCATAGACGATCAGATTCCTGCTTTTTATGATTATAATCAATATCCTGTTGATTGTACCGCGGCATCTCAGATTATACTGACTACAAGTCGATTTGGCGATATGGAAATTGCAAAAAATATTGCACTGTGGACGATCAATAAAATGCAAAAAAGTAACGGGAGCTTTAAATTCAGAATGTTTAAGAATTATGTAATTCATAATTCGTTTATGAGGTGGTCTGATGCATGGATGTTTGCAGCCCTTTCAAAAATATACGAGAAAAAATGAAAATTGCTTTTTACCTCGGACATCCTGCCCATTTTCATTTATTTAAGAACGTCATAAAATCCTTATCTGCGACGCATGATACTACCATACTGATTAAAAAAAAGGATATTCTGGAAAAGCTTTTGGAGGAAGCAGGCCTTACATATATCAATATTCTTTCAGAAGGCAGAAAAGACAGTAAAACAGGATTGTTGGTAGGGATGATTAAAAGATCATGGCGCCTGTTCAGATTTTATAAAAAACTTAAACCTGATCTTTTAGTCGGAACAAGTGTGGAAAATTCCTTTATGACTAAGATATTGGGAATTCCAAGTATAAATGTAAATGAAGATGATGCTGAAGTGGTACCTCTCTATGCTAAGTTAAGTTATCCGTGGGCATCCGTAATATTAAATCCTTCCAGCTGTAATTCCGGTAAATGGGATGAAAAAGCGATTAAGTATTCCGGTTATCAGGAACTGGCATATTTGCATCCCAATCATTTTACGCCACAAAAAAAAGTAGTTGAAAAATATTTTCCGGTCACTGATACTTATTTTATTATGCGGTTTGCTAAACTAACTGCACATCATGACAAAGGGATAAAAGGTCTTAATGCAGAACTTTCCAAAGAAATAATAAAAATTTTGGAACCTCATGGCAAGGTTTATATTACTTCTGAAAGAGAATTGTCACCCGAGTTTGAACCATACAGAATAAATATCGATACGTTGGATATGCATGACGTTATATCTTTTGCGAGCTTATATATCGGGGATAGTCAAACAATGGCTGCTGAAGCGGGTGTACTGGGTATTCCCTTTATTCGTTTTAATGACTTTGTTGGAAGAATAGGTTATTTGAAAGAACTGGAAAACACATATCAGTTAGGTTTTGGTTATCTGCCAACACAGAGTGATCAATTGCTAAACCGGATAACAGATTTACTGAACGATGATAAACTAAAACATTTTAATCAAAACAGCAGGATGTTAATGCTTAAGGATAAAATTGATTTACATCTGTTTTTAACATGGTTCATCGAAAACTATCCTCAAAGTGTAAAAATAATGAAGGAAAATCCCGATTATCAGAACCGGTTTAAGTAAATGCCTCCAATTTCACTCTATCTGTTAAATCATAATTATGGTTTATTTCTTGAAGAGGCCATACAATCTGTATTAGATCAAACTTTTACTTATTTTGAATTTATCATAATTGATGACGGTTCAGTTGATAAGAGCAGAAAAATACTCCAAAATTTATCTCAGACTCATCCTCAGATAAAAATTGTTTATCAGGAAAATTATGGCTTAATTGCATCGGCAAATAAAGCGGTCGAAATAAGTTCCGGGTATTATCTAATCAGGCTTGATGCTGACGATATATTGCATCCTGATGCATTAAAAATATTATGTCGTTATGCTGAAAATTATCCCGATACCGACTGGATTATTCCCGGCTATTACCTGACAAACCAGTCCGGCGAAGTTACCGATAAAAAGAACCGGGGAATGGAACCTTTTTATATTTCACTTGAAGATACAGAACCACATGGTGCATGTTCATTAATAAAGAGGAAAACACTTTTAGAGGTTGGTGGATATTCAAGTCATGTGACCTGTAGAGATGGACTGGATTTATTTTTGAAAATAAAAGAAAAGAGGAAAATATTATCGGTACCGGAACACTTATTTTATTACAGGCAACATAATCAAAGTTTAACCAGGAATAAAAAACTTATAGAACAAACAGAATCTGTTTTATTAAAACGAAATCTTTAATCGTTACACGTAACCTGTCACCCGTAACGTGTAACCAGTAACCATTCAGAATGAAAATCATATCAGTAGTAGGGGCAAGACCCAATTTTATGAAGATAGCACCATTTATTAAAGCTATCGATGCGTATAATAATGAGAACAACGATAAAGTTGAACATATCCTGGTGCATACCGGGCAGCACTACGATGACCGGATGAGCCGGTCTTTTTTTGAGGCGCTGAATATTCCGGATGCCGATATCAACCTGGGCATCGGATCAGGGACGCATGCCGAGCAGGTCGGAAATACCATGATCGCATTTGAAAAGGTACTGCAACAGGAAAAACCGGACTGGGTAGTCGTGGTGGGAGATGTCAATGCAACGCTTGCCTGTTCGGTAACGGCAAAGAAGGAACACGTTAAGGTTTGCCATATTGAAGCCGGCCTGCGCAGTGGTGATATGCAGATGCCGGAAGAAATCAACCGTTTGGTGACTGACCGCTTATCCGATCTGCTGCTGACACCGGATAAACTGTCCATTGAAAACTTAAAGGCAGAGGGTGTTGAAGATAAAAAGATCGGGTTTGTTGGGAATATCATGATCGATACGCTTGAAGCACAGCGGGAAAAGGCACAGAAGCTGGAGATCCGGAATATTCTGAAAGAAAACCTTCTGGATGAAAACGAGTTGCCTGATCATGGTTTTTCAAAGTTTGGCATTGTGACGCTGCATCGTCCTTCGAATGTGGATGATAAAACGGTCATTGGTGCGATCGTAAATTTTTTCATACGGGAAGTGATTACCGACCTGCCATTGATCTGGCCCATACACCCTAGAACACAAAAGCAGTTAAAGTCTTTTGGATTATGGGATGCTGTTTGTGAGGCGCCAAACCTGGTGCTGCTGCATCCGCTGGGCTATCATGATCTGTTGCGTCTGAATATGGATGCTGAGATAATGCTGACCGACAGTGGAGGCCTTCAAGAAGAGTGCACCGTTTTGGGAACACCTTGTCTGACCCTGCGCTGGAATACAGAACGTCCGATTACCCTCAGGGAATATGGTGGAGCCAGCGTACTGGTGGGAAACAACATAGAACGCATCCGTTCAGAGTATTTTGAAACCATTGCCAAAGACCGTAAACCACAGCGCCCTGAACTTTGGGATGGAAAAACAGCAGAGCGGTGTTTGCGTGCAATTCTGGAATATGATGAACGTGATTCGTAAAACCGTGAACCGTGAAATCGTGGAATCGTGATTCGTGAAATCGTGATTCGTGAAGCGTAATATCTTAAAATGGTTTATGAAATTTGATGTAATCAGATTAAAATATGACTCACGACTTACGATTAAAGACCCAATTCAATCCCTAAATCCAAATAAAATGAATCACAAAGAATTAGATGTATGGAATTTGTCCATGCAATTTGTTGTCGATATTTATGAGCTCACTAAAAAATTTCCGCATTCTGAACAGTTTGGTTTAACGAATCAGCTTAGGCGAAGTGCTGTATCTATTCCTTCAAAAATCGCCGAAGGTGCCGTCAGAGAACATACTAAAGAATATAAGCAGTTTTTAAGTATAGCACGTGGTTCTGCCGCAGAAAGTGAAACACAATTACTGATAGCTCAATCTTTACGTTACATAGATAATGAATTGTCGGATTTAATACTAGAAAAGAATAAACGAATAATGATGATGTTGACTGCAATGATTCGTAAAATGCGTTAACCTTTTGTTATTTGTAAAATCGTGAACCGGGAATCGTGAAGCGTAAACCGTGAAATCGTGAAAACATGATCTTGGTAAATGTTAATTGTATTCTGTAATCAATTTTGACTGTTACATAAAGTTCCGACTTACGTCTCACGACCAACGACTTACGGTTAACGTCTCACGTCCTACGCCTAACGATTAACGACTCACGACTCACGTAAAAAAATGGATTTCAACCTCAAAACATATCAGCAACTACTGAATGCATTAGTGCAGGCAGGATATGATTTTCAGGTGTTTTCAGATTTTATTGCGACAGAAAAAGCTAAAACAGTTACCCTAAGATTTGATTCAGAGAAAAATTTAAGAAATACACTTTACATAGCTGAAATCCTTCATGAATTCAATATAAGAGGTACTTTTTATATTAGAATTTTAAAGGAGTTAAACCTGAAAGGTATCATTGAAAAACTGAAGTCTCTAAACCACGAAATTGGTTATCATTATGATGATCTTACGGAATCCGGTGGTAATTTCAGTAAAGCTATCGATCGTTTTAAATCAAATCTAAGCCTTCTGAGGACCAACGCACCTGTAAAGACTATTGTTGCAGAGGGTGCCCCCTTAAGCAAATACGACAACCGCTCGTTGTGGCAAACCTATGACTACCATGATTACGGCATTACCGGAGAGCCCTATTTTGATGTGGATTTCAGTAAGGTCTTATATTTAACCGATACCGGTCGCCGTTGGGATGGTTACAAGGTTAGTGTACGCGATAAGATCCCGGAACACCAGGAACGATGGGAGAGAGAAGGTCTGGTATTTCATTCCACCAAAGATATCATAAAAGCCATTCAGCAGGACAGGCTGCCTGACCGGATTATGTTTACCTTTCATCCGCAGCGCTGGCATTCCTCATTTATTCCCTGGCTAAAAGAACTCATCCTTCAGCGGGCTAAAAACGTTGTAAAACGAATTCTCGTTTTAGTGAAGAATGAATAATGTTGAACTTCGACTTGTTCAGTATCCGGTTAAATCCTCCGTTCCGACATGTCGGGACATCTTCTTTCAGGAAAGGAGGACGGCTAATACAACTGCTGGTTAATACGTCGCCCTTTGTAAAAGGGGGTGTCCGTCAAAGACGGACAGGGGATTTGACATAATGTATATCAGTCATTACTAATCCGTATTTCATAATTACTGTCGTCCGTCTAAAAATCAGTATTACTTAAAGATTCTTCGCTTCATTTTATTACGCTCAGAATGACAGTCTCTTAGGTTCATATGGGGCTGGAGGATGGGTTGGTTTTCTACAGATTCGAAAACCAACCCATCCTCCAGCCCAACAGCCAGCAACTGCCTGTCATTCCGAGTGAAGCGAGGAATCTCTGAAGCTTTAACCGGACAACAGAAATTCATAAGTTCATTGGTTCAGCCACGTTTTAAACGAAGTAACCCGTTCTCTGCTCACCAGGATATCCTCATCTGAATGAGTTGATAGTTGCAGTTTAAGCCGGTTATTAAACCACTGCGTAATTTTTATAATATGGTCAATATTGACGATAAACTTGCGGTTTATTCTGAAGAACTGTGCTTCATCCAGCTGATTTTCCAGCGTTGACAGACTTTCATCTACAATAAGGCTTTTGTTGTCAGCGGTCAAAGCAAAAGAAAGACCATCCTCTGAATAAAAACAAACCAGGTCGCTGCACCTCACCGTTTTAAAATTATCTCCTGTCTTAACCAAAATCCGTTGTCTCGGTATTGGTTTTTTCCCACTCACAATTTCCCTCAGTAATTTATTTTCAACAGGCGTATGATAGGCCTGTACGGCCTTAAATTTGTCAATCGCTTTTTTTAGATCGCTGTAATCATAAGGTTTCAGGAGATAATCAATATTATTGACCCTGAAGGACTGAATGGCGTAACTGCTGTAAGCCGTCGTGAAGATAACAGGCGTTGGCACCTGAACGGCCTCATAAATACTGAAACAATCGCCGTCAGATAAACGGATGTCCTGAAAGATCAGGTCGGGAAGCGGATGAGTTTTAAACCATTGTATGCCTTTCTCCACACTTCCGATAATATCCGCAATCCCGATTTCCGGATCATATTGTTCCAGCAATTTTATCAGCATGTTGGCTGAATGGACTTCATCTTCAAGGATCAGAACATTCATTGTTGTATAGGTTTTTTAAGGCTGGCTGTGCTGTAGTCACTTGTCAGCAAGGGAAGACAGACAATATAACTTACCCCATCGTCTGAGATCTGTATGTCCTTTCCTGCTACAAGTTTAAACCGTTTTGACAGGTTAAGCAGACCAAGGCCTGTTGTATCTTTTTTATCCTTCCGTTTGTTAATGTTATTGCTGACCACCAGGTTTCCATCATCTATCTTAATGGTAATATTCAGTGGATTATCTTCAGAAAATGAATTGTGGTTTACTGCATTCTCTACCAGCAGCTGAACGGAAACCGGAGGCACTAAATAGATGCGGATCAGTTCCGGAGGGATCCCATAATTAAATACAATGCTTTCTCCGAATCTCACCTTCAGCAAAAAAATATAATCGCTTACAATTTGCAGTTCCTCCTGAAGCTTCACCAAAGTGTGTTCATTCTTTTCTATCACATACCGAAGGGTGCGCGACAGCTTAATAATGAACTTGTTGGCCATGTCTGCGTCCTTGTAAACTACAGAAGAAAGCACACTCAGACTGTTGAATAAAAAATGAGGTTCAATTTGTGATTTTAAGGCTCTGTATTGTGCCACAGCAGCTTCCTTTTCAAGCGATTCAAGGCGTATCTGTTTTTCCCGGGCCGTGATATTCGATCTGAAATACTGATTAATGACGTAGATGAGAAAATAGAAAAGCGTAAGGCTTACGGTTAACTCAGGATTCAGTAAACGGTTCCTTGCCCATTCGTCGCCATTCCCATAAAATGCTGTATCCCAAATGCGGTAAGACATATTAAATACGATACTTGCAAAATAGCCGTAAGTCAGATGCAATACAATCTGAACGAATCCGTTCATATTTCCCCGCTGGAATGTATTTTCAATCCTGTCGGCTAAATGCCAGACCAGATACCAGTAACCCAGAAAAAATATTGTAAATGTCAGGCCACGAAATGTAATATCGAAAAATCCGCCAAAGGTAAGATCAAAGGCTTTAATTAACAGACATACGGAGTAAATGATAAATAGTCGCAGCCAAATCTTATTAATATGTGTGAAATCGATATTGAGCATACTCAAATGTAGTTATTTTCTGTGAACCAGTCTATTGCGTCCTGCACTGAACGTTTAATGTCTGTATCTTTCAATCCCAGCTCCTGTTTGGCCTTATGATTTGAAAAATAATTGGAAAGCGTTAAAAGTTTGATGTTGAGGGAGTTAAATGAAACGTTCAAACCGAAAAAAGTGAGTAGATCTCCCAAAAGGCCTGCCAGCTTCAGCAGAAAACCGGGTACTTTAATCAGAACTTGTCTTTTACTACATATTTGAGCGGTGATCCTGAAAAATTCCCTGTAGCTAAGGTTTTGTCCGGCCAGCAGATACACTTCACCGTTTTTACCCCGTTTCAGTGCGTTTACAGTACCATAAGCCACCAGGGTAACATCCACAAAACTTTTCCCGCCGGGTGGGTAAAAAACTATATGTTTTAGTCCCTGCAACAGCAGTTTGCCGCTGGAGGGTTTTACATCGTATGATCCCAACATAAAGGTGGGAGCAACAATAACGGCATCCAAAGCATGTTTTTTGCAGGTTTCCTGTATATAAGTCTGCGCAAGGTATTTACTGCTGGCATAACCCGATTTATTCAGCCAGGGCATAAAATCAGATGCTTCTGTTCCCGGATTCGTTTTGGTTCCGTTTTTAAAGCTATTGGCACTGCTGACATAAACCATGCGTTTTACCTTAAACTTCCGGCAAGCTTCTGCAAGGTATCTGGTGCTGTCAACATTAACAGGCACAAAGGCATCTGCTTCACCGGTCTGACCCGTTTTTGCAGCACAATGAATAACATAATCACAATTTTTTACAGCCTCTTCAATGTCCTGTTTTACAGTAATATCACCATATATCATGCTGCAATCAAGCTGCGACAAAAAGGAGACATCGCTGTGCTTACGCACAATGGCCCTGACCCCATAGCCCTGTTTCAGGGCTTCATTTACAACATGATACCCTAAAAAACCTGTTCCGCCTGTGACTAGTACATATTCCATTGGCTCTGTGTTGGATCAGTTAACAATTACCGTCTTTTGTGTATAACATAAGGAAAATTTATCAGTTTTATACAATTTGAGGCCTAAGTTCTTTCAACAACGACCGTCTGAAAATATGAAGCCGTAGCCAGACCGGACTCATTTTGATAACCAGCCAGCTGACTTTATTCATAAAACCGGGTAAGATCAGTGCGTCTTCTTTTAACAGTTGCCTGATACATATTTGTGCTGTTTTTTCCGGAGACAACACGGTGGTTCTGATCAGCCTGTTGTGTTTGCGGATACGTGCTGTGATTTCTGGCGTGGTGGCCATTGGTCCCGGATGCGCCACGCTGACAAAGATATTGGTATGACGTAATTCGGCATACAATCCGCGCGAAAAAGAGTATATAAAAGCTTTGGATGCCGGATAGACCGTTTTATAAGGCATGGGTCCGAATGAAGCCATGCTGGCGATATTCAGAATGTAAGCCCGGTTCTGTTGCTGAAGGAGCGGTATCAGTTTTCGGGTCAGCATAACTGTGGCCATCATATTAAGCTGCATAATGGTATTCAGGTATGCTGTGTCACTGCGGGTAAAGTCGCAGCTTCCACCGGTTCCGGCGTTGTTAATCAACATGTCAATGGCATAATGCCGGCTGATCCATAAACTGAGCCTGTCAATGTTTTCCAATTGCGTCAGATCCGTTTCATAATACAGGACATCAACCTTATACCGGACCATCAGCTCTTCTGAGGTTTGCCTGATGTCTTCTCCGGGCAGTGATACCAGGATAAGATTCCTGTTCAGTGCAGCAACTGATCTTGCCAGCTCAAGTCCCAGCCCTTTGCTGGCGCCTGTTATGATGGTATATAATTTATTTCCCGGTTTCATATTGTTTGAGTTTGAAATAATACATGGTGATAAAATAAACTGAAAACAGGGCAACAAGGCCGGTGATGATGCCGCCTGCCAGCATACAGTAAAACACATCCTTTCCAGATTCCAGAATAGTGAAAATGAACGAAAACCCAATTTTTTCGGGCATTACAAAGTCCGGTGTAAGATTCAGAATGGATTTTCCCAACCAGTAATTAAACGCAAATACGAATGCTCCGGTAGCTACATTGGTATTGAATACACCGATGCAGGCCGCTTTTTTATTCACCTTAATCAGTGCAGCAAGACCAAGGGATACCAACAATTGAAAACCAGGAATGGGCAGCATGCCGATAAATGAGCCAAGAGCAAATCCGCGTGCAATGGTTTTGGGTTCGCCTTTGATGGCCAGTATTTTATGTATTGTTTTGCGTATCATTGTTCTGCTTCTGACAGTTTTCTGAATTTATTCATGGAATCAATCATTATATCCTGCAACACAGGATCCTGAATAAACCTGGGGAATAGGGGGCGGGTGAAGGAAACGGTGCAAAACTCAACCTTTGTGCCACCATTCTGTTGAGGTTTCAAAATCCAGTAAGCGGAATAATGCTTGATTCTACTGACATCCGGTTGTACAGGAATGAAGTCCGGAATGCACTCCATGGTCAGCGTGGTGTAAGCATCAGAAATCACAGCACGATACCTGGTAATCAGATCATTTGAGGTAAAGGGCCATGGCATATCATATGTTGTGTGCGTAATCCACTGATTATCTTTGTGCTGTAATACCGAACAGTTACGACTGCCAGCCGTCCAGTAGTTCAGTTTTTCATCTGACTTAAACTGCTTTATTATGGTTTCCGGTGTTGCATCTATAAAGAGTACGGTTTTCATTTCACGGGTTTTAAAGGTGTCACTGATATTAATCCAGCGGTAACTGATGACAATGCCGTCCGATTCTTTCGCTGTTTTCCAGTCCGACAGAACCTCAAAATCTACGGCATACAAACTACCCGTCAGCCACATGATAAATGAGATAATCAGTACGTGTTTCATCCTTGCTTTTTTCAAAATTAAGCTCATCAGGCATGGTGTGGAACACAAAAATGACAAGCTGTAACCTTTTTTTATGAACTGTTATTTTTAGGGGGTGAATTGAATGACAGAGAACGAAGATTCTGACAATACTGTGTTTCATCAGTTTCAGTTAGTATAATAGACAGGATTTCAGGAAGAGGGTTGTAAAAAAGAACCGTTTATTTTTGAAAACCAATAAATAATGAACAATGAACAATGAAAAATGAAGAATTAGAAATTGAATTGTGCGATGGTTTTCCCCTTTCTGCGTGCTGCCGAAGCTATTGCGGAGGAGCAAGGGGACCGAGGGGTAGGATTGGAGTATTGATTATTATTGAACTACAATTTACGGTTCATGATTTACGAATCACGCCTCACGGTTCATGAATGAAAAATGAAAAATGAAGAATTAGAAATGAAATTGTGCGATGGTCTTCCCCTTTCCGCGTGACACCGAAGTTATAGCGGAGGAGCAAGGGGACTAGGGGTAGCACTGGAGTATTGATTATTATTGAACTACGATTCACGCCTTACGGTTCACGATTCACGATTCACGGTTCACGAATGAACAATGAAAAATGAAGAATTAGAAATGAAATTGTGCGATGGTCTTCCCCTTCAGGGGACCGAGGGGTAGCATTGGAGTATTGATTATTATTGAACTACAATTACGATTTACGGTTCACGAATCACGCCTCACGGTTCACGAATGAACAATGAAAAATGAAGAATTAGGAATTGAATAGTGCGATGGTTTTCCCCTTCAGGGGACCGAGGGGTAGCATTGGAGTATTGATTAATATTGAACTACGATTCACGCCTTACGAATCACGCCTCACGGTTCACGAAGGAACAATGAAAAATGAAGATTTAGAAATGAAATTGTGCGATGGTTTTCCCCTTCAGGGGAC
Source organism: Quyinboa sediminis (assembly GCF_042219855.1). Lineage (NCBI taxonomy): Bacteria > Pseudomonadati > Bacteroidota > Bacteroidia > Bacteroidales > Quyinboaceae > Quyinboa > Quyinboa sediminis. The sequence continues at coordinate 640,606 of NZ_JBHJHP010000001.1, forward strand.
CTAGGGGTAGGATTGGAATATTGATTATTATTGAACTACGGTTCACGATTTACGAATCACGCCTTACGGTTCACTAATGAACAATGAAAAATGAAGAATTAGAAATGAAATTGTGCGATGGTTTTCCCCTTTCTGCGTGCTGCCGAAGCTATTGCGGAGGAGCAAGGGGACCAGGGGTAGCATTGGAGTATTGATTAATATTGAACTACAATTACGATTTACGGTTCACGAATCACGCCTTACGGTTCACGAATGAACAATGAAAAATGAAGAATTAAAAATGAAATTATGCGATGGTTTTCCCCTTCAGGGGACCGAGGGGTAGCATTGGAGTATTGATTATTATTGAATTACGATTTACGCCTTACGGTTCACGATTCACGAATGAACAATGAACAATGAAAAATGAAGAATTAGGAATTGAATAGTGCGATGGTTTTCCCCTTCAGGGGACCGAGGGGTAGCATTGGAGTATTGATTAATATTGAACTACGGTTCACGAATCACGCCTTACGGTTCACGCCTCACGGTTAACGATTGAAAAATGAAAAATGAAGAATTAGGAATTGAATAGTGCGATGGTTTTCCCCTTCAGGGGACCGAGGGGTAGCACTGGAGTATTGATTAATATAGAACTACGATTTACGGTTAACGAATGAACAATGAAAAATGAAGAATTAGAAATGAAATTATGCGATGGTTTTCCCCTTTCTTGGTGACACCGAAGCTATAGCGGAGGAGCAAGGGGGCTTTTTCAGCTTTTGGGTGATCTGAGCATTTTATCAAAATTCTGTGAAAGGTTAACGGCCTCCTTAATAACGGCCTCCGGATATCCATTGATTTCAAGGATCCGTATGGCATTGCGTTGTGTCAGCTTACCCGGTTTCAGTACATAGTCAAAATCAACATTTGCGTGATCCACCTTTTCACTGAAGTGATACAAGGCATAACTGTCCTGTAATAGATCCGTCAGCTCTATGTCATGCGTGGAAACAAAAACCAGGTTTTGATGCCGGCATAGTTCCGATAGAACTGCTTTGCCGGCAGAAATGCGTTCAACCGTATTGGTTCCTTTATATATCTCATCCAGCAAAAAAAGACCGGGTTTATCAGAAGCGGATGCGTCGATCATGGATTTTATGGTCAGAACTTCTTCAAAATAGTAGCTTCTGTCGTTTAATAAATCATCGCTGATCCGGATGGCACTGTAAACGGCAAAACGGGCTGTGCTGAATGATTTTGCAAAACAGGTGTTCAGGGTGAGTGCCGTGATTACATTCAGCCCGATGGTACGTATAAATGTTGTTTTACCTGACATGTTGGAACCAGTCAGCAAAACCGACTTAAGGTCTGTGTCAATGGCATTGCCAACACAGTTTTCAATCAGTGGATGATACACAGCATCTGCCTTTATAGCGGCTTCAGGTGTAATGGTGGGAGTGCAGGTGAGATCTGAACTAAATCTTAAAGAGGCAATAGAGATCAGTGCGTCAGTTTCACCGGTAAAATAAAACAGCGTTTCAATTTCCTTACGCCGTGTATCCAGTAGCCGCAGGACACCAAAGAGCAGCAATGGTTCAATCAGAAACATGATTTTAAAAAGCTCCAGAATTCCCCAGGTCAGTGCCTGAATTTCGCTTTGCAGCCCCGATTCCAACCTGAAAAACGACATTCGTTTACTGATCTTTTGTAAAACATTCAGGGATTCAGGCACATCGGCACTGATAAATTTTAAGTCCTCAAACCGGTAAAGTTCCCGGGCTATAGCACTAAGTTTCAGAAGTTGCGGAACAGAGCCGAGGTACTGGTACAGATTATTTTTATTCCAGTAATGAATTATCGTATTTACAGCAAAGACGGCCAGTACAATAAACAAAAAATTAATGCTGAACGGGAGCAGCACCAGGGAGACCATATTTGTAAAGGCGAGAAACCGGATGACATTAAACCAATGGGGCGGGCTTAAATGTTCGTCCTGGAAAAGTGTATTAATATAATAGCCGTTCCGGTGATCGAGCTTGCTCAACTGCAACTGAACCGTCACTCTGAATTCGGGATCCTCTATAAATTTCCGGATCAGCGCTTCCTCTTTCTCATTCGACGAATGTTTTTGTATGGTCCTCAGCTTGTAATACAGAACCTGCTTTCCAACCGGTGATGTTGTTCTGTCAAGATACTCAAACAAGGTGTTAAGGTCAAGATCCGCCACGGTTTTATCCGATATGACATGATAGGCTGTAGATTTGTCTTTTTTTTCAAAATAGGATGCAACAAGTTCAGTTTCCACATCCTCCGGTACAGGTGTTCCAAAAGTTTGAAGGAATACCTGTTTCATATTTTTAGTACGTCTAAGCATATTGGACCAGTTATACACCTAAGGTAATGTTTTTAAAACGACAGTGAAACAAATCAGCCTGTGAAATGAGATTATTGTCATAATCATTTAATGCTTATGCAAAATTTGTCATTTAATCTGTGTCTAATTGTCAGTTTTCTGCAATGGCACCTTCTTTGATAAATGAAGCGCAAATTGAATGTTTAATTAAAAAAATTACACAATATGCAAAAAGGAAAAATAGGGGTTAGCTCGGACAACCTTTTCCCGATTATCAAAAAGTTTTTATACAGCGATCATGAAATTTTTCTGCGTGAAATTGTATCAAACGCTGTGGATGCAACACAGAAGTTAAAAACACTTGCTTCTGTTGGTGAATATAAAGGAGAACTTGGTGATTTGACTATCCGGGTCAGCATTGACAAAAAAAAGAAGACCCTTACTGTTTCTGATGCCGGTGTCGGAATGACTTCTGAAGAGATTGATAAGTACATCAATCAGATTGCCTTCTCCGGTGCTAATGAATTTGTTGAAAAATATAAGAACGATGCGCAGGCCATCATTGGTCACTTCGGTTTAGGCTTCTACTCATCCTTTATGGTTTCTAAAAAAGTGGAAGTCATTACAAGATCTTATAAAGATGAAGCCGAAGGAGTAAAATGGGAATGTGACGGCAGTCCTGAATTTGAACTGACCAACGTTAAAAAAGAGCGTCGCGGAACCGACATCATCATGTATATTGATGACGACAACAAGGAATTTCTGGAAGATTACAGGGTAGAGGAGTTACTGAAGAAATACTGTAAATTCCTTCCGGTTGAAATAGCTTTTGGTAAGAAAAAAGAGTGGAAAGAAGATAAACAGGTGGATACCGATGAGGATAACATCATCAACGACACCAAACCGGCCTGGACAAAAGCTCCTGCAGATTTGAAGGATGAAGACTATCTTAAGTTTTACAAGCAGCTGTATCCAATGGCTGATGATCCGTTATTCAATATTCATCTGAATGTGGATTATCCGTTTAACCTGACCGGAATTCTTTACTTTCCTAAACTCAAAAAGAATATTGAGGTTCAGAAAAATAAAATACAGCTTTACAGCAATCAGGTCTTTGTTACCGATTCAGTGGAAGGCGTTGTGCCTGAATTTCTGACCCTGTTGCACGGTGTTATTGACTCGCCGGATATTCCTTTAAATGTTTCACGTTCATATCTGCAGAGCGACAGCAACGTGAAGAAAATCAGCAGCCACATAACCAAAAAAGTGGCAGACCGTTTAAATGAGATCTTTAAAAATGACCGTAAACAATTCGAGGAGAAGTGGGATGATCTGAAGATCTTCATTGAATACGGCATGATAACAGAGGAGAAATTTTACGAAAGAGCTGAGAAATTTGTGCTGTTGAAAAATACGGAGGGCAAATATTTCACACTGGAGGAATATAAAAACATTATCAAGGATAATCAGACTGATAAAGATAAACAACTGGTTTACCTGTATGCCACCGATGTGGATGCTCAGTTCACATTTATTGAAGCAGCTAAAAACAAAGGATATGACGTGCTTCAGATGGATGGTCAGCTCGATTCCCATTTCATCAATCACCTTGAATCCAAATTAAAAGACAGCCGTTTTGTTAGGGTAGACGGTGATGTGGTGGAAAAGCTAATTCCCAAGGATGAAAAACAGGAAATGAAGCTTTCCGAAGGTGACAGACTTGATCTTACACCGGTTTTCCATGGCCAGTTACCTCAAAGGGGTAAAGCAAACTTCTTGGTAACGTTTGAAGCCATGTCAGAAAATGATTCACCTGTTCTTATCACACAAAACGAGTTTATGCGCCGCATGAAAGATATGGCTGAAATGCAGGGTGGCATGAGTTTCTATGGTGATATGCCGGATAACTATAACCTGGTCATCAATGCCAATCATCCACTGGTAATGCGTATCAATGAGGATAAGGAAAAGGATCTTGAAAAAGACCTGAAAGGCATGAAAAGCAAGATTTCAACTCTTGACAAACGCAGGGCAGAACTTGAAAAAGCAAAAGAGGGTAAGAAAGATGAAGAGGTGCCCAGCGCTGAAAAAGAAGAACTACACGACGTCAGTAATAAGCTGGATGAACTGAAAAAGAAAAAAGAAACGCTTCTTAATGAGTACGGACAGAAGAACAAACTCGTTAAACAGCTCATCGATTTAGCATTGTTATCCAACAACATGCTTAAGGGTGAAGATCTGAATAAATTTGTAAAACGAAGCATCGAACTGATATAAGAGGAGCTGAGCACAGCAAAACCTGAGAGGTCGCTAAAGGCGACCTCTTTTTTTTATAGCGTTTTAAGCATAGGAGCGGGCTATTGACCTAATAACTAGTAGTATACGAAAATAAGATGTGAGCAGTACCCTTTCGTCCTGTTCAAGTATCGATTCACTAAAATGGAAAAAGTAAAATATCAGGAAAGGCGTGTGATTCTGGCTCCGATGGCATTGAGTCTTTTGTCAATGTTCTGATAGCCCCGGTCAATCTGTTCCACGTTATGAATAGTTGATGTACCTTCGGCCGACAGTGCGGCAATAAGCAAAGCTACTCCGGCACGAATATCCGGACTTGTCATTACAGCAGATCTTAAACGGGCTCTGCTTTCAAGACCGATTACGGTGGCTCTGTGCGGATCACATAATATAATCTGCGCTCCCATATCAATCAGTTTATCCACGAAGAAAAGGCGGCTTTCAAACATTTTCTGATGTATCAGTACGCTTCCCTTGGCCTGAGTGGCCACGACCAGAAATATACTCAACAGGTCCGGAGTTAAACCCGGCCAGGGTGCATCAGCAATGGTCATAATGGAGCCATCGATAAAAGTCTCTATTTCATAACCTGTCTGTGACGGGATATAAATATCATCACCTTTTTGTTCGAACTGTATTCCCAGTCTTTTAAACTGTTGTGGTATGATTCCCAGGTTTTCGAACGACACATTTTTGAGTGTGATCTCAGAAGCGGTCATCGCTGCCAGGCCAATGAAACTACCCACTTCAATCATATCGGGTAACATGGAATGGGTGCAGCCACCCAGTGCATCAACACCTTCGATGGTTAGCAGATTGGATCCCACTCCGGATATTTTTGCCCCCATGCTGTTAAGCATTTTACAAAGCTGCTGAATGTAAGGTTCGCAGGCTGCATTATAGATGGTTGTAATCCCTTCGGCCAGCACGGCAGCCATCAGAATATTTGCTGTACCGGTTACCGAAGCTTCATCCAGAAGCATATATGCACCTTTAAGACGGTCAGCACTTACCCTGTAGAAATTATCCTTGTATTCAAAATTAAACTTAGCGCCCAGTTTCTGAATTCCGATAAAATGCGTGTCGAGTCTGCGGCGTCCTATTTTATCACCACCGGGTTTGGGAATGTAGGCCTTACCAAACCGCGCCAGCAAAGGACCTATTATCATGATCGATCCACGAAGTGACGCACTTTTTGATCTGAATTTTTCGGATTGAAGGTATTGCAGGTCAATATGCTCTGCTTTAAAAGAAAAAGATCCGTTTCCCAGGTTTTTAACTGTAACTCCAAAATCGCTCAGCAGTTGAATCAGGTTATTAACATCCAGAATATCGGGAATGTTATGGATGATAACTTCTTCAGGAGTAAGTAAAACAGCGCAAATAATCTGCAGTGCCTCATTTTTGGCACCCTGTGGAATAATTTCGCCTTTTAACTGTTTCCCGCCTTCAATTACGAATGTTGACATTCAGAGCGATTTAAACGTTACTTTTTATTGGGATTCTTCTTTTTCCGCTGTTTATTGACAATAACCTTGGGATCGATAAGTTTGAAGTCTTTTTCTGAATAAGCCAGTTTGCCGTTGGACAGCAGATAGAGATCATCAAAAACCTTGGCATCTGTTACGACGTCTTTGTTCCACTGCAGGAACATTTTTTTCATATGGTTGGTGATCAAAAGAACCAGCTGATCCTTTTCTTTCTGATCTTCCATTTCAAGCGCATGTTCTACCAGCAACTCAATGTTTTTTCCGTAATGTCTGATCCTGATATCCTGCTCCATATAAGGCAGCTTCTCGTGCTTTTTATGAATTGTCTCTTCAGTAGGGAGTGGGCAGGGACTGTCAATGTCCAGGTTAAAATCTGCCATAATGGAAAGATGATCCCATAATTTCTGATCGAAATCAGATACATCCCTCAAATGAGGGAACATATTACCCATTACTGATACTATGGCGTAAGCACACCGGGTTCTTTCATCTCTGTCCTTTATTGTCATCATATGGTTCACCATATTCTGAACGTTTCTTCCGTATTCCGGTAACTTCAATTTTTCGCGTGTTGAATTATAATCCATGTGTCCTGTAATCAATCAGTTGCCAAATTTAGCTGTTTTACATCACTAATGCAAAATATAAAAATAAAGAAATTAACATTCTTATCAACTCTATCACCTTTATTTTATCAGTAAATCAGCATAAAATAATCTGCCTCTCGCATATCCTGTAAACTTAATGAGGTTGTAATTCTTTAATTAAAATAAATATGTTAAATTGCAAACCATTGTAAACTAAAACATTATGAACACCACCAAAACCAAAAGTCATTCCCGCAATGCTTCCCGTAATGCTTCGTCCGGCGCTGTATATGGACTGGGATTTATAGGAGCAGCCGTTTTTTTTATTTCTCATGCCACCAGTTTTGGTATGGGCGTTATTGGATTTTTGAAAGCTCTTGTATGGCCTGCATTTCTCGTATATGAGGCATTTAAAGCATTAACAGCAGCCGGATAGCAATATTTTTTTATTTAGATTTTAAACGCAGAGCCGTTCTAGCCTATAAAGGGCAGGAGCGATTCCAGCTTATTCTCTGTTTCATCCCACTCGGACTGTTCAACAGATTGTTTGGTTATGCCTCCGCCAATAAAGAACTCCATGCCCTGTTTGCAGATTTTGAAACAGCGTAGCGTAACATATACATCCGTCAGGTGTTCTCCGTTATTGCTTACCGGACCAAGAAATCCGGCATAATATTCCCGGTCAAATCCTTCAATCTCTGATAATACCTGAAGGCTTTCCCTTTTAGGGAGACCGCAAACAGCCGGAGTCGGGTGTAATGCTTTAAGCAGGCTGACGGAATTTACCGGATCAATATCAAAGGTATAATTAGAACACAAATGTGCCAGATTTCCGGTAAACACTGAATCAGGTCCGGTCTTCTGAACATTGTTCGTCAGTTCCTTCAGTTTTTTCTCAATAAAAATTTCCACCAGATGTTGTTCTTCATACTCTTTTTCGGTCCAGCTCAATGGAGACATGTCCTCGATTTTCTGCGTCCCTGCCAGCGCTACGGTTTTACCCGTTTTATGTGAAATCGACAATAAATTTTCAGGTGTGGCTCCACACCATACGCCAAGATTGGGATGATTAACAAAAAACAGGAAAGAATTGGGAAAAGCCTTATTCAGATTGTGCATGATGATTCCGGGATCCGCAATTTCAGTGGTTCCCAGGAAAAACTTACGTGCCAAAACCAGTTTGCGAATATTTGAATCTGAATTCAATATTTCCATTATTCGCTTAAATTTCCTGCCGTATTTTTCTCTTGATGTTGAAACAAAGTCGGAATCAATCGTGAACAGGTTATTATGGTCAACAGAGAGAGGTATGTCGGCTGGAAAGGTCTTTTCGAATTCCGGTTCAAAAAAGCATACCGGATGTTGCGGCGTAGCTTTAAAGGGAGCAAAAATAAAACCACTACCGGTCAGCCCTGAATAGGTGTGATCCAGTATGGTAGTTTTTGCAATGCGAAAGTATTGCAGTGTTTTGGCTTTTGGAAACCGGTACAAAACGTAAGGATGTTTCTCGGACAATAACTTAATGAGTTCCTGATTAGTATCCTGCATTATCACAAAGTTCTTTTAATTTTTTTACAAAACCGTCAATATCTTCTTCTGTAGTATCAAAAGCTGTCATCCAGCGTACCTCGTTGGTATTTTCATTCCAGTAATAAAAGAAGTATGCATCCATCAGGGGCTTTGTCACTGCTTTTGGAATAATGGCAAATACACCGTTGGATTCAACCTTCTGGGTTATTTTCACTCCGTTTGTATCTTTCACTTTTTCAAACAGCCTTTGAGCCATTTTGTTGGCATGTTTAGCACTTTTTATCCATAAGTCATCCTCGAAATAGGCGAGGAACTGTGCGGAAACAAAACGCATTTTACTGTAGAGTTGTGCCCCCTGCTTACGGTAATATTTTGTGAAATAGGACAGTTCTTTGTTAAAGATGATTATGGCCTCGCCAATCATCATGCCGTTTTTGGTTCCGCCAAAACTTAATATGTCTATTCCGCAGTCAACTGTAAATTCATGAAAATCCATGTTGAGCGCTATTGCTGCATTGGCTATCCGTGCACCATCCATGTGAACTACCATGTTATGGTCATGTGCCAGCTTCGTAATGGCACGTATTTCATCCGGCTTGTAAACGGTGCCCATTTCGGTAGACTGTGTTATAGAAATGACCCGGGGCTGAGAATGATGTTCAAAACCGAAACCATGCAGGTGAGGTTTTATCAGCTCGGGTGTAAGTTTGCCATCCGGTGTTTCTATGGCTACGATTTTACTTCCGGTGAATTTTTCAGGAGCACCGCATTCATCAACATGAATATGAGCAGTGGATGTACAATACACTGATTCGAAGGAATGTGTGGCAGACTGCAACGAAACTATATTTGCACCGGTACCGTTAAACACAAAAAACACCTCACAGTCTGTTTTAAATATCTCCCTTATTTTTGCCGTTGCGGCTTCAGTTACAGGATCATCACCATATCCTACTACATGTCCCTGGTTTACCGTTTCCAGTGCTTTTAAGATCTGAGGATGTACACCGGCATTATTGTCACTGGCAAATCCCCGTTTGGGTTCAATTGGTTTTATCATCGTCTTCTTCTCTGATTATATAGTTTATTTTACGTAATTCACTTGTATTTTCAGCCACAATCTCATCATTTTCCTCCTGTTCCTCTTCTTCTTCCCATTTCCATTCTTTGCGCTGCGGACCTTCATTTCTGAATATTATGGCCAGAGCAATGCCCGTTAAGGTTCCCATGAGGTGACCTTCCCATGATACGGGATCATTTATTTTTAAAGGAAATATATGCCAGAACATACTGCCATAGGCAAAGATGATGATAAAGGCTACGGCAACCAGGCCAACATGTCGCCGGATGATACCGCTGACGATTAAAAAAGCACCGATGCCATATATAAGTCCACTTGCACCGATGTGCCAGGATGGCCTTCCTGAGATCCATAATAAAGTGTTGGCAATAAAAAAAAGAAGGATAAATGTTTTTAATGCAATGGTCCTGTAGAAATAGAATAAGCCTGTTGATAGCAGAAGAAAAGAGATGGAGTTGGTTACAATATGTCCGATGCTGCCATGGATAAAGGGCATAAACAGAATGCCCCATAGTCCTTTCAGTTCCCTTGGATAAACACCTAAACGGGCCAGGGATGAACCGGTAACCATTTCCCATGTTTTTGCCAGCCAGCAAAAAAGTAAAAACACCACAGGAATGATCAGGCTGTGAATAAATCTTCTTCTTTCGTAGGGAATATGTTCTCCGAGACCTTTCAACACTTTTAGAATTAAACAGACAAAGTAAGTCAACAAAAGCAATTAAAACAAGTGTTGCAGGGCTGATTATTGTCAGACATTCACAATGTAATATCCATCAGGGAATGAGAACTTTCTGTGAAATTACATCCGGACCATCTGTAATGCTTATCAGGTATACACCACTAAAAGCATCCGGAATATTCAAAATGGCTGAACCGTTATGGTTGCTGATTTGCTTTTCGAGCACGGTTTGCCCTGATAGATTTATGATTTTCAGCTCTGGCGTTAAACCGGCACTTTCTGAAAACTCTATGCAAAGCTTGTCGTCGGATACAGTTACATTAAGCACCTTATAATTATGCTTTTGGGTCCGTTTCAGACCAGTCGATAAGCCCGAAGCAATTTCTTCAGCACTGAACGCGCGGTTATAAACCCTTACATTATCAAAATAGCCCTTAAAATAGGGATCTGAATAAAACGATTTACCGAGATAAGCTTTCAGTGTGGTTCCCAGATCGCTGACAGAACGGACAAAACTGTTTTTATCAACCAGCACGTTATCAAGGTACAGCGACATAATGTGTCCCTCCATTACAATTTTGATATTTATCCACTTTCCTTTAAAAGAGCCGGAATTCAGAACCTGGCCTTCCTTCGAATAACTTTGTGTTGTGATTGCATTCCGGATTTCGTTATCCCGTGTTCTTAAAAACATGTATTTTATGTTGTTCTGTCCAATGGTAAACGTGAAATGATAAAACGCATCAGATTCGGGCCTGATATCCATATTCACAGTCATATTGCTTCGACCGTCGAAAAAGGCTTCAGGAAAAGCCAGATAGGTATTGCTTGTTCCGTCAAGCCAGAGAACCTGTCCTTTTTCCGGATCAGTGACATATGTTGCATTTCCAAAGACCGTGGCATCATTATGGTTTCCTGATTTATCTGCCACCACCGGAGTATTCAATGTTTCATTAAAATCATAACTAAGCACAGGGGAATCAGAAAGCGGTTCCTCCGGGGCTTTAACAGCATATTTTTGAACCAGTGCTGTGTATTCCTCTTCTGTAACCGGGATCACAGTGCCGTGTTTGGCCCCGGTCGGCATAAGATATTCACCATCGTTCATTAACGAAAGACTGTTGGCAGCTGAAATATCATCTGATATAAACGGGATGTAACCCCTTCGGCTACTGACATATTCATCTACAAGTACACACCACTTTTCCTGGTTATTAAACTGAAACATGGTTGGGCCTTCATATCCTCCGGTGTAACTTTCCAGTTCAGTATTCTGTATTTTTACAAAAGAATTTCCTGAAGCGTAGGTGCTGTTGGCATCAACGAGTTCCTGACTGTATGAAAGACTGACATTCAAAACCTTATCATCTTTAATTAAACGGTAATAGGTGTCCCCAACTTTATGAATAGAGGCGTCAATCGTACCGTTCGGCGTATCAATATAGACAAAAGGATCTGAGAATGTTACAAAATCAGGTGTATAAGCTGCGTAGATCCGGTGTTTGGCATAATTATCGGTTGCCACACGGCTGGACCAGAATACCATATACTGTTCTGCTTTATCGTCGTAAATGGCTTCAGGTGCCCATGTATTTCCGGCAAGAACCGGACTTGAAACATCAATCATGCGTTGTTCTGACCAGTTTACCAGGTCGTCTGACTCCCAGACCATGATTGAATTACTGCCCTGAGTTGACATTAATCCCCAGTTGCCGTTATATTTACTTGCCCTGATATCCAGATCAGTCGCTATAAGGTAAAAATGATTGCCGTCCGGAGTGCGCAGGATGTAAGGATCGCGCACGGATTTGTCACCAAGCACAGACGTAAGTACAGGATTGTTCTCATTGAGGTCATCCCAGGTTAGCCCATCCCTGCTAATTGCGAAATAGATCTGCTGATCATCTATTCTGGATTCATCACCACTGAAATAGACATACAGATAAGCTGAATATTCCGATTGTTGGTTCTGTCGGGCTTCAGCAAGTGAAACCGTTGTGGTAAGGATAAAAGCCGCTACGGTAAACTGAAGTAAGATATGTTTGATTTTCATTGTTACAGGATTTACAAGATGTTTATGTCAAGTCTTATATTCCCAAAGAAAACCTAAATAATGAAATTATCCTAACATATGAACGGTTGTATTTTTAACACTTAATTTTTTCCAATACTTTTTTATTCACTATTTTTGGCATCTGGAATAAAATGGTACACTGTTTGCTTTCAGGAATAAACGCAATAAGAAGGTATATAAACTTATTGTTTTGGACAGGTTTATTAAGGATCAAACAGTCATAGTTATAATAATCAATTTTACCACAACATGTTAAATTTTACAAGAAGGGTTAAGGTAGCATTCCTGATAACGATATCTGTATTGCTTGCAGGGCAGGTCTTTTCTCAAAGAAAAATGGAAAACCTGAAGCATGGAATAGTCGCTGTAAAGACAAATTCCGGAGTTTTTATTAGCTGGAGAGTTCTGGCAAACGAAATGAAAGATGTTGCCTACAATCTTTACAAAGATGGGGTGTTGCTGAATACAGAACCGGTATCTGATGTAAGTAATTATCTTGATGCTTCGGGAACAACAAGCAATGTTTATGAGGTTAGACCCGTCGTTAAAGGCGTGGAACAAACCACCGGTGAATCGGCATCGGTATGGGCAACAAACTACAAGGATATCCCGGTAAGAAAAATAAACGGTGGATATGGAACGTATGAACTGAATGATGCATCTGTTGGTGATCTGGATGGCGATGGTGAGTATGAGATTGTGGTCAAACGGTTAGCCCTGAACATGGATATTTCATCTACCGATTATCATTACCTGGAAGCCTATAAAATGGATGGTACTTTTTTATGGGCGGTAAATATGGGCCCGAATATTTATAATGCAGTTGAATTTAATTTTCTGGTTTGGGACCTGGATGGTGATGGTAAGGCAGAAGTAGCCCTCAGAACTTCAGAAGGATTTATTGATGGTGTTGGTAATCAGATGGGTGATGTGGATGGTGATGGCAAAACAAATTATCGTTATTCCATTTCCTCTGTCGGCTATCGCATGGAAGGTCCTGATTACCTTTCTGTACTGGACGGAGAGACAGGAGAGGAGCTGGCAAGAGCAGAATATATTTATCGTGGTCCGATAACAGACTGGGGCAAAGATGACGGAGGGCACAGATCCACCAAATGCATGTTCACTGTAGCTTACCAGGATGGTAAAACACCAAGCATTGTTATCAGCCGTGGTATATATGAGCGTATCGCCATGGCATCGTGGAAATTCAGCAATGGAGCTCTGACTCAAAACTGGTACTTTGACTCAAACAGTCATCCTGATTATGCAGGTCAGGGCTATCATAACCTGACACAGGGTGATGTGGATGATGATGGCAAAGATGAAGTTATGTACGGTTCCATGTGTATGGATGATAACGGTCAGGGCTTATACTCAACAAAACTGGGCCATGGAGATGCACAACACTTAAGTGATATTAATCCGTACAGAAAAGGGCTCGAGTTTTTTGGTTGCCTTGAAAACTATACCGGTGGTGACTACAGAGATGCCGGCACCGGAGAAATCTTATTTTACAAAAGCATTGGCCGTGATATGGGACGTGCCGGATGTGCAGACATTACACCTGATTATCCGGGAATGGAAATGTGGGGGCCATCAGGTTTCCCGTTTTTAAGCTCCACGGGTAATGCCATCACAAATTTATCACCTCCCGGATCGATGAACTTTTTCATTTGGTGGGATGGTGATTTGTCCAGGGAAATGCTGGATCATGCCTGGTACGACAATTACGGTATTGGAACGATAACAAAGTATAACAATGGAGCCAATACCCAACTCCTGAGAGCGGACGGTACAAGATCGGACAACTGGACCAAGGGCAATCCGGCATTAAGCGCCGATATTCTTGGTGACTGGCGGGAAGAAGCGATCTGGAGAACGGCAGATAATTCAGCCCTGAGGATTTATACAACTACCTACCCTACATCGGTTAAGATATATACATTGATGAATGACCCGCAATACCGTGCAGCTATTGGATGGCAGCCAAATTCATATAACCAGCCGCCACATCCTGGGTTTTTTATAGGAAACGATATGGACTCGGTTCCACCTGCACCGATTATGCTGCCGGGCCAGAAAGTATGGAAAAGCGGTACATGGGATGGCGGAATCACAAGTGCGTGGGATTACAATGCCTCAGCGGTAAGTTTTGCAGATGGTGACAGTGTATTGTTTGATATTTCAGGAAATCATACCTCTGCTGTGCTTATCGAAGGTAATGTTGCACCTTCGGATATTCGCGTGATTTCACCGGATGATTATCTGTTTAACGGAACCGGAGATATTACAGGCAATGCCGATTTGACAAAAGCCGGCAGAAGCACCTTAACGGTGAATACAAAAAATACATACAGCGGAATCACCCGTGTATGGGATGGAGCACTGATGGTAAACGGTTCTCTTGAAAATAGTCAGGTTCTGGTTAAAAGGTTTGCGACAGCTGGCGGAAATGGCGTATACAATAAAGGTATAAAGCTGGAAGCCTATACAAATCTTGTGGTAAGCGACGCCAAAGGAACAACGGATACACTGTTTATCAACCAGGGAATTCATATTGCGAAAGAGACCACTTTATTCTGGGATTTAACTGATGATGTTGACGGCATTACGAAGACCAATGATATTCTCGTTGTGGACGGAGATATGACATTCAGCTCAACAACTTTTGACATTAATCGTCTGGATGGAAAACTTTCTGCCGGTTCATATGTGCTGGCAACAGTAACAGGGGTTTTAAACGGAGACCTCGAAAATGTTACCATTACCGGAATTCCGGGTGTACCTCATAGCCTGAGTTTCGAAAATAATAAACTGCTTCTGACGGTAGATGCAACCCGGGCTCCGGGCAAAGTGGAATGGACCGGTGAGGTAGACAACGACTGGGATGTGTTCAATAAGATGAACTGGTCGAATAACGGTGAAGCAGATTACTTTATCGGAGAGGATTCCGTTGTGATAAACGATAATGCAATTAGCCGTTCTATCAGTATAAAAGGTGATTATGCCGTCAGCGATCTGACCATTGATATTGCTACTCCGTTTGTGTTGTCCGGAGACGGCTCAGTGACCGGAGATGCCGGTTTAACGAAGCGTGGATCAGGTCTTATAACTATTCTGACAGATAACAGCTATACCGGACCTACAAAAATAGAAGGCGGGAAAATACGGGTAATGGACATTACCAATTCCGGATATGCAAGTCCGGTTGGTGCTTCATCTGATGCGGCTTCAAATCTGCAGTTAAACGGTGGTGCACTTGAAATTCTGGGATCAGGAGAAATGACAACGGACCGTAATGTTCTGCTTGGTGCTGACAACGGCGAACTCTCCATATTAAACGGCACAGTTACATTTGGAGGCTATTTTACGGGTGCCGGAAATCTGATTAAAAGTGGTAATGGAACATTAATTCTGAAAACAAGAAATTATCATAATGCAACAATTATTGAAAAAGGAACCATACGTCTGACCGAAGACGCGGCAAATATTGATGGACTGGGGGATACGCTGATCCTGAGAAACGGAGGGGTTCTGGCAATGAATGATAATTCGTATACCTATACCGATGGATGTGCCTGGAACATCCTGGTTGAAGAAGGACAAACCGGTTCACTGAGACTCGACAGCCGCAGTTCCTTAACTGGAAAACTCCTTGGGTCAGGTACTTTAAATCTCTATTCCCCATGGGTAAGAAATGATCTGAACGGAAACTGGTCAGGCTTTACCGGTACTATTAACATTACCACTGATGGAGACGGTGGGGACTTTAGAATTAATAATACCTATGGTTATGGCAGCGCAGATGTTAATCTTAACGGTCAGCTGTATACATATAACCTGAAAGGCGGAACCACCCGATTCGGTACGCTGAGTGGGACGGCTGCATCAACGCTAAGCAATAATACCTGGAGTGTTGGTCATAACGATGGTGATGCTGTGTTCAATGGTTTGATCACAGGATCATCTGTTATTTATAAATATGGCAAAGGAAAATGGACGCTTACAAATGCCAACGACTATACCGGAAGTACCTATGTAAACGGCGGGGCACTGATTGTTTCAAACACCAGTGGTAGTGCTACCGGATCAGGTGCTGTAACGGTTAACAACGGAGCATTACTTTCCGGAACGGGTTCTGTCAGGGGATCGGTTACGGTTAATGCCGGAGGCTATTTGCAAGCCGGTTCCGGATCATCCGGCACATCGTTTACGGTAAATAACTTTGTCAGATTTCAACCCAACTCATATTTTGCAGTAGCTGTAAATAATACCACCAATAACCCTGATAAACTTGTTGCTTCATCTGTGGTATATCTTGGTGGTACACTGTATGTAACAAATAAAGGTAATGCATACAAAGCCGGAGATAGTTTTAAAATAATTGAATCAACGGCAAATACGGGTGATTTTGACGCTGTGATTCCGTCAACTCCGGGAACCGGATTGGCCTGGGATCTATCTAAAATGCGTTCAGATGGTATCCTTATGGTTACTGTAAGCAATGCTTTGGATGAAACAACGTCCGGTTCGTTCAAAGTTTATCCGAATCCGGGAAATGGTTTATTTACCATTGAAACCGGAAGCGGTGATAAAATATCGCATATTCAGGTCACTGACTTAAAAGGAAGAATGGTTTATGACGGTTTGGCTGATGGACAATTCAAACAATCCATCAACCTTCAGCACCTTTTTACAGGCATATATATGCTTAAGGTTGAAACCGGAGACAAAGTATACAATAAGCGAATAGTCATTCAGTAGACTGTTTAAACATAGCAAAAAATACCCGCCTGAAATGGTGGGTATTTTTGTATACGCCTGAAAAAGCTTCAATTAACACTATTTAATTAGCAACTCATAAAAAATCTTTTATTTTTGCTCTGGTTTAAATGATGAATAGAATAAAGAAGATATTACTTGTGCTGTTGTTGGGTTTTGTTTTACCAGCCCAGGCCCAGTTGAACACAGAAAGGATAATGACCATCGGACGAAATGCACTCTATTTTGAAGATTATGTCCTTTCTATTCAGTATTTTAACCAGGTTATTATGGCAAAGCCTTATTTGGCTGAACCTTACTTTTACCGTGCTGTGGGGAAGTTTTATCTTGATGATTACATGGGAGCCAAGCAGGACTGTGACAAGGCTCTTGAGAATAACCCGTTTTTAATTGATGCCTATAACGTCAGGGGAATTTGCTATCAATGGCTTGGAGAATATGATAAAGCCAATGCAGATTTTACGACGGGCCTGAAATATGATCCTTACAATACATCCCTGATTATGAATAAAGGGGTAAGTAAAATGGCGCTGCAGGATTATAAAGGTGCAATAGAAGATTACTCGCAGGCGATAAAGCTAAAATCAGGTTTTGCCAGGGCTTACCTCAACAGGGGAGAAGCCTATCTTGAAACGGCAGATACAGCAAAAGCAATTCCGGATTTTGATAAAGCGATTGAATTAAACCCTTATAATCCGGCAGGCTATGCCTATCGTGGTCATGTTGACTTTGAGCAGAAGAAGTACAGGGAAGCAGAGGATAATTTCGATATGGCAGTCCGTTTAACACCGGATGAACCCTTCTTTTATATGAATCGTGGTATTGCCCGGTATTTCCAGAAAGATTATATGGATGCGCTGGATGATTTTGATAAGGCTATTTCCCTTGACCCAAACAATTCAGTGGCCTACTTTAACCGGGGTCTCATCAGAGCTGAGATCATGGATAATAACAGGGCAGTGGAAGATTTTACTATGGTGCTGAATATTGAACCGGACAATTATATTGCCTTATTCAATCGTGGTTTAATTCATAATCAGCTTGGAAATGCGTTTAATGCCATAGATGATTTTAACCGGGTCATTAATAAGTATCCTGAATTTGCACCGGCTTATTATGCACGTGCCAAAGCACGCCAGATGCTGGGTGATCAGAATGGGATGCAACAGGATATCAATATGGCTTACGGTATAGAAGAAAAGGCCAGTGAGAAACGTAAAAACAGTAAGAAAGAGCTGAAGGATGTCAGTCTGGCTCAAAAAGATGATACCCCTGATAAAAGGGATGAAAAGGATACTGACATACAGAATTTTAAGAAAATCGTAATCTTTGATGAGAGCAGTGAAAATGAAAAAAACAAGTTTTCAAGCAACATCCGCGGCCAGATTCAAAACAGAAACATCGTTATCGACCTGGAAAAAGAATTTGTGCTCTCACTTTATCCTGATGATCCAAAACTTGAAACCCGGCAGAATTATTATGCTTCGTTGCTTGAACGGTTCAACCGGAATTCAGGTATTAACAAAACCATATATCTCACCAACGATAATCAGACCCTGACAGAGAAACAGGTGGATGAGCATTTTCAGACCATTGAAACCATTTCGCAACGCATTGATATGTACCCTAACAGTGCTATTAGCTATATGGAGCGTGCACTGAACTATGATATGGTCAAGGATTTCAGTTCTGCCATTAAAGATCTGAATAAGGTAATAGAAATGAAAAACGACTGGGCGATTGCCTATTTTTACCGCGCCGTTCTGCGTTTTAAAACGGTTGAATTTGTCCTGTCCATTGAAGACGAGGTAGCACCGGATCCCAGCATTAAAACTACAAATAACGGTCGCCAGCTGATGACAGGCGGTCAGGGCACTGCTGATTTTAAGACTGAAAAGAAAATACTGGATTATGACCTTATTTTAAATGACTATAATAAGGTGCTGGAACTGGAACCAAATTTTGCATTTGCCTGGTATAACAGAGGCAATGTACACACCATACTTAAAGATTACAAGGTGGCATTAAACGATTATACCGAGGCGATCCGGCTTGAACCGGAACTTGCTGAAGCCTATTTCAACCGTGGTCTTACAAATATTTACCTGGGCAACCTGGAGCAGGGGAACAAAGATTTGAGTAAGGCCGGAGAACTGGGACTTTATAAAGCTTACAATGTTTTAAAACGGTACGGTCTTCAAAACCGTTAACAGATAATAACCTGATGATTAATACACTTTATGAAAACGTATATTTCTTTATTTTTTAAAGGTCTTGGAATGGGTGCAGCCAATGTGATACCCGGTGTTTCAGGTGGAACGATAGCGCTTATTACAGGTATTTTTGAACGGCTGATTAATGCAATAAAGTCTTTTAATCTGAAAGCATTGAGGCTTTTAATGAAAGGTAAATTCAGGGAACTGATTCAACATACAGATCTCTACTTTTTAATTGCTGTTCTGGCCGGTGTTGCTATAAGTATTCTGTCGCTGGCTCACCTCCTTGATTTTCTGTTTAAGAACTATCCGGTTTACATATGGTCGTTTTTCTTTGGCCTAATCCTGGCTTCAGTTTATTTTGTGGGCAGAACGATTAATAAATGGAATTTTCCTGTTATTTCCGCTTTTCTGGTTGGAACCGGCATTGCCATAGCTATTTCTGTACTGACTCCGGCCTCGGAAGATGCAGGAGTCCTGTATTTGTTTGTTTGTGGTATTGTAGCAGCATGCAGCATGATCCTGCCTGGCTTATCCGGTTCTTTTGTGCTGATACTGATGGGAAACTATCAGCTGGTTATGATCGATGCTGTTAATAATCTTAATATCAAGGTCTTGCTGCCGGTTATAGCCGGTGCAGGTGTTGGCTTACTTGGATTTTCCTATGTTTTGTCCTGGGTTTTCCAGCGGTTCAGAAACCAGACCATTGCGGTATTAACCGGTTTCATTCTGGGCTCTCTTGGGATTCTGTGGCCATGGAAGAATGAGATTTTCCGAACAGATGCATCCGGTGAACTGATACTGAAAAGCAGTGGCGAAAAAATTGTGGAAGGATATAACTGGTTCATTCCGCATGCTTTTAACCAGGAAGTTATTCTGGCCATAACATTTGCATTGACAGGTATTGTTGTGATCTGGTTGCTGGAGAAACTGGCAGCACAGAAAGAAAATTGAACTTAGAACTGAGATATACCGGATGATAAGATCCGGTTTTAAAGAACTTATTTATTAAAAAAAGATGAAAACATTTGGCTTATTGGGATATCCGCTTGGACACTCATTTTCAAAAAAATATTTCACTGAAAAATTCGAACGTGAAGAACTGAACGATCATGAATATGTAAATTTTGAACTGGATTCTATCGACCGTTTTCCTGAAATTCTGGATTATAAAAATGAGGTATATGGTCTGAATTGTACCATACCCTACAAACAGCAGGTTATGCAGTATCTGGATGATATTGATGACGAGGCTTTTGAAGTTGGTGCGGTCAATACCATAAAATTTGTACGGGAAGAAAGTGGACGGATAGAGCTCATCGGTTACAATACCGATATTATCGGTTTTGAAAATTCTCTAATCCCCATGCTGACGGAAAAACACCGAAAGGCTCTTATTCTTGGCACCGGAGGTGCATCAAAGGCTGTTAAACACGTGCTTAAGAAAAACAACATAGATTTTGTTTCAGCTTCTATTGAAGAGCTCGGGGAAAACGAAATCAGTTATGATGCTATTGATGAAGCCATGATAAAAGACCGTCTGATTATCATCAATGCCACACCATTGGGCACTTTCCCAAAAGTTGAAGCCTGTCCGGACATTCCTTATGATGCTCTTACGCCGGATCATGTGCTGTTTGATCTGGTTTATAATCCGGAAATTACCACATTTATGAGCAAGGGAATTGAAAAAGGTGCCAGTGTTAAAAACGGCCTGGAAATGCTCCACGGACAAGCGGAGGCAGCGTGGAAAATATGGAATGAAGATTAGAAACCGGTGGTTTGTAAAGCCGTTATTTTTACTTACCTTAGAGGGTTTTAGAAATCACAGGAAATGTTAAAACTCGATAAAATTCAGAAAGGTTTTGGGACCCCCGGCGCACATGATTATCATCAGGTTCTGAACGATTTATCATTACAGGTTGAAAAAGGTGAGGCCATAGCGGTAACAGGACCTTCAGGCAGTGGAAAATCAACGCTGCTTAATATTATTGGATCACTTGACAGACCGGATAAAGGAACTGTTGTTTTTAATGACCGGAACCTTGAAAATTTCTCAAAGGACCAGCTACAGATGTTCAGAAACTCGAATATAGGTTTCGTTTTTCAGCTGCATCATCTTTTTCCACAATGTACCTTGTTTGAAAATGTAATGATTCCAACCTTACCCTTAAAGGATAAATCCGGTTCAGCAGAGAGGGCTGAAAAGCTTATCCGGGAGATGGGTTTATGGGACAGAAGAAATGATAAACCCGCTACACTTTCCGGTGGCGAGTGCCAGAGAACGGCCGTTATAAGAGCGCTGATAAATAATCCATCACTGATCCTGGCAGATGAACCAACCGGAGCACTGGACGAAGAAAATGCTGCAGCTCTCATAGATCTTTTACTTGAAATAAATAAAACAACCGGCACAACACTTATTGTCGTCACCCACTCATTGGAATTAGCCGGGAGGATGCAAAAAGTGTACAGGCTGACAAAAGGTAAACTGGAACAGAAGAAATAAAATGACAACGCTTAAACTTGCCATAAAAAGTTTCAGATACTATTTCAGGTCACATCTGTCTCTCATGTCAGGTGTTATCATTAGCACAATGGTTATTACAGGAGCACTCATTGTAGGTGATTCTGTAAAGTACAGTCTGGAAAATATTGCCATGATCCGACTTGGCCATACCACGCAGACACTGACATCGGTTGACCGCTATTTTTCGACTGAACTGGTTGAAGAGTTAAATGGTGTTCCTGTGCTGAGGTTGGATGGTTCGGCGGTATCAGATGGAGGTAAATTCCGTCTGAATAAAGTTCAGGTTCTGGGCATAGATAGTAGTTTCAGTCGTATTTCAGATGCAGGAATATACAAGACCTTATCCGGATTGAATGTGGCCATAGGTTTTAATACGGCTGAACGGTTAAATCTAAAACCAGGTGATGGCTTTTTACTACGGTTGGATAAAGCATCGCCTGTACCGCGTAATGCTCCGTTTGTAGCTGAAGAGGGACAACTGATTGCGTTAAGGGTTAACGTTGCCCGTATCTTATCTAAAGAAGAGACAGGTGCTTTTAATCTGCGTAACTCACAAACTGCCCCTTACAATGTTTTTGTGAATCTGTCTGAGCTGCAAAAACAAAATGATTTAAAAGAAAGGGTGAATGTGGCCTTGTTTACTGACAGTAAACTCTCCGGGGAGGATATAAAAGGAAAGATTACGCTTAGAGATGCCGGTTTACGTATTGGTAAATCGCATGAAGAAGGAATCTACAGGATGACCTCAGACCGTATATTTATTGAAGAGAAGATTGCAGATGCTTTTCCGAATGCAAACCGGAGTCTGACTTATTTTGTAAATGCCATCTCTGCGGGTCATAAATCAACACCGTATTCTTTTGTGGGTTCTATGAGCAATTTAACACTCAGAGATGATGAAATAGATGTAAACCGATGGCTGGCTGATGATCTGAACCTTAAACCGGGAGATACACTGACCATAAAATACTTTGTGGTAGGGCCGTTAAGAGATCTTTCAACTGATTCTGCAACTCTGGTGGTAAGACAGATTCATGCAATGGATGGCCTTTATGCCGATCCAGCTTTAATGCCGGATATTCCGGGCTTATCCGACGTAGGGAATTGTAGTGACTGGGAGACAGGCGTTCCTGTTAATCTGGATGCCATAAGGGATAAGGATGAAGATTACTGGGATGAATATAAAGGTGCTCCAAAAGCTTTTATCAGTTACAATACGGCGGTAAAATTGTGGAGCAACAGGTTTGGTATTGCTACGGCACTGTATCTTAATGAACCGAAAACCGCTATTGCAAAACAGTTTACACAGCATATTGATGCTGCGGACCTTGGGCTGATTGTAACCCCCGTAAAGCAAAATGCACTTTTCGCTGCAAGAAACGGAGTCGATTTCGGACAGTTATTTATTGGCTTAAGCTTTTTTATTCTGCTTTCCGGTTTTATTCTGGTTATTTTGCTTGTTTCGTTTCATCTCAGCAAACGGGAAGAACAAATCGGTACTCTTTCGGCAATGGGTATTCCACCCGGACAGATTAAGTATCTGCTGGTACTTGAAACAGGCATTACTCTCATACTGGGTGTTTTGGCTGGCCTGCTGTTTTCAGTAGGATACAACAGGATGATTTTCGTGGCTTTAAACAGGGTATGGAATGATATTGTAAGGACTGAAATGCTTGTTGCGCATATCGATGCTGCCACCCTTCTGGTGGGAGCACTGGTTTCGCTGTTTACAATCATGTTAACCATATATTTTACGTTTTTACGCACCTTTAAGAAAAATATAACGCAACAACAGCGCGCCATTAAAAAGACAGGCCAACACCTTAACACAGTATTTATTTTCACCGGCTGGATTCTTTCAGCCGGAACCATTATTCTGATTGTGATACTGATAATTTCAGGTCATACATCAGATACAGGACTCTGGTTCTCCCTGGGAGGTGCATTAATGGCAGGCGTTATTCTACTATTCCGTTCATGGCTTATTAAAATGGAAAACAGCAATCTCGTTCTTCGTTCTTACTTTCGGCTCAGCTTGAAAAATATGACACAAAACAGAGGGCGGAGCATGTCGGTCATCATACTTTTTACCCTGGGAACCTTTATTGTTGTTTCAACCGGTCTGAACCGGAAAGATATGTCTGCCAGTGCAGATGCCAGAAACAGTGGAACCGGCGGCAGTCTTTTTTTTACTGAAACAACAATTCCTGTTCTGAAAAATCTTAATTCTTCCGCAGTGCAGCACGAGGAAGGATTTACAACACCTGCATCATTTATTCAGTTCAGAAAAGCAGAAGGTGATGATGCCAGCTGTCTGAACCTGAACCGAATTACAAATCCCGCCATTCTGGGAGTAGAGCCGGATAAACTGGACGGACGTTTTACCTTTGTGACGAAAGACCCCTTGTTGGATCAAACCAATCCATGGCGTTCATTAAATAAGGATTTAGGTGATGATATTGTACCAGCCATAGCCGATCAGACCGTTATTCTGTGGGGTCTTGGGAAAGAGATTGGTGATACACTGGAATACCAGACTGCCACAGGTGACAGACTGAAATTAAAACTTATTGGAGGATTGGCCAATTCAGTGTTTCAGGGTTACGTAATAATCAGTAATCAGAACTTTTTAAAATATTTCCCATCGTCTTCCGGTTCAAATATTATGCTGGTGAACGGAGAAAAAGAGCAGGCCGCCGGAATAAAAGCGGAACTGGAACAAAACTTCCGGGACTATGGTATTGAATTAATTTCATCCACGGATAAACTGAATCAATTCTATTCCATAGAAAATACCTATCTGGCTATATTTCTTATACTCGGCGTTTTGGGACTGATTCTTGGCATTATCGGCTTAGGCATTATTCTGGCGAGAAGCGTATTTGAACGTAAAAAAGAAATATCGCTGCTGCAAAGTCTTGGGTTTAAATCAGTACGAATAAGCAGTATGTTGGCTGTTGAATATCTTATTTTGCTTTTTGCAGGATTGATAACAGGAATTGTCACAGCTACAGTGGCAACCCTGCCAAGTTTAATTTCTGCGGGAACGCAGGTATCATTCCGTACAGTATTTATTGTTTTAAGTGTTCTGGTATTGTGTGGTCTTATCATAATACTGACTGCAGCAGGTGTACAGGTTCGTAAAAAAGATATCCTTGCAGGATTGCGCTATGAATAGTTATTTTAATAAATATTGAATGAATAGCGTAGCTCCGGAAATTATTGAAATACAGAGGATACAGACCAATATAAGCTTTATTGCCTTGTTTTTCATGCTGCCTGTTTAAGTTCAAAAAACAAATGAGAGACAAATCCGGTTCATATTTGAGAATATTTGAATGGACATGTTTGCACTAAATTTTATTACTTTTGCGTTAATTCAGAAAATATGAGGAAACTTATTATCATATACATACTCACATCTGTTTTTGCAGCTGCATCAGTAGCACAGGTTAACCCCGGAGCTGAAAAAATTACCAGCAATAAAATCATAGAAAACGGAAAGGAGTTTTACCTGTACAAGGTAAAGGAGAGAGAAGGTTTTTATACGCTGGAACGAAAATTTGGTGTATCACGCGTTGAAATAGTGGAGTACAACCCGGAAACTGCGAACGGTCTTAAACTTGGACAGATCATTAAAATTCCGGTTGTAAAAGGACGTAACAGCACCGATTCTGAACTCCGGGAATCCGGGGACTTTATTTTTCATACGGTTGAAAAAGGGCAAACCCTGTTCTTTATTTCAAGGAAATATGGCGTTACGGAAGAGGAAATTTTTAAATATAATCCTGATGCCAGAAATATTCTGATAACCGGAACCGAATTGAAAATTCCGGTTCACAGGGAAGAGAAGGAAGATACGAAGAAAAATGACGCATATATATATCATGTTGTAGAACCGGGAGAAACACTCTTTTCCATTGCCCGAACGTATAATAAACCGGTAAAGAGTGTTTTGGAGGCCAATCCTGGATTGGAATCCAGCGATATTCCGGTAGGAAGTGAAGTCAGAGTACCAAAAAAAGTAGTTGAAATCAAACCGCCTGTAACAGTAGCGGACGAGAATACACAAAAAGATTCAACCGTTTACATATTTGAAGACAGCACTTATTTTTATCATAAAATAAAACCCAAAGAAACATTTTACTCCATTATCAGTCAGTATAATGTTGATCGTGATGCAGTAATGGCAACCAATAATATAAAGGACCCTGAAAACCTGAAGATTGGTTATATCATTAAAATTCCCAAGGTTGCCATCCGTAAAATTTCTACAGAACAAAAGAAATTACAGGACAAGGATCATTTGGTTTACAAGGTTAAGGAACGCAGGGAATCTTTGGAAGATATTGCTGACAAGTTCTCAGTTACAGTGGATCAGCTTAAAGCTGCCAATGATAATATTCCGATATGGGGCAGATACAGACGGGGTGATCTTGTCAGGATCCCGGTTGAACAAAAATACGAAACACCATTGTCCGTCGTAAGCTCGGGGAAGCGTAAACCGGAAAGAAATCTCCAGTACGAAAGGGATAGTGTACTGCTTGCTGAAGCTTTTATTGCCGGATGTGATACACAGTACTACGATGAACCGGTTAATGTTGCGGTGCTTTGGCCATTCTTTCTTGAAGCCAACGATACCTTTAATGTAGTAAAGGAAGTATCGGAAGATGGTGACACACTTATCCGGATTAAAGATCCCCTTGAAGTTTATCCGGCAACCGATAAAAACGGATTCAGGGAATTCTATGAGGGTATGCTTATAGCTGTGGATTCCCTGAAAAGAAAAGGACAGAATATTAACCTTTACACCTACGATACAGGTAATGATACCAATGTGGTGAAAAATATTCTGGCCAAACCAGAACTGAAATACATGGATTTGATCATAGGTCCGGTTTATACCAATAATGTCAGACTGGTATCCGGATTTTGTAAAGCAAATGAAATTAAACTTGTTATACCGTATAATCCATCCGATGAACTAACCATCAATAATCCCTATGTTTACCAGGTCAATCCGTTTCTCTCTGCCTTATTTGAACCTACCGTAAACTATATTGTAGATAAGTTCAAGGGCAGTAACATTATTGTGGCCTATACGGGTGATAAAACTGAAAGCAACCGCATCTTTGTAAATATGCTGAAACGGCAGTTATTCAGGGTAGGTCTTGACCATTATCAACCGGTATCATTCAAAGAGGTGGATGTGAAAAAAGACGGATTTCAGGGACTCGAAAAGCTAATTGATCCCGGCAAACATAACCTGGTTGTCCTGCCTCCTGAAGCGACCAAAAGTGAAAGGATGGAACCGCTGAGTAATGTTGTTCCAACGATAGAAAATCTGGTGTATAAACGAAATATGACAAATATTACCCTGTTTGGTTACCCTGACTTTCAAAATCTTGGCGGGACGGATCTTAAGATGATATTTAAGTCAAATACGATATTATACGCACCGTTTTATGTCAATTTTGATGATCCTGATACAAAAGCTGTCATTAGCTTATTCAGGGATAAGTTTTATACTGATCCAACAGCTTACTTCCCGTATTACGGATTGCTGGGCTTTGATGTCACATATTATTTTCTGACGGCAATCCACGAATTCGGTCCGGAATTTGACCGCTGTCTTCCTTATCTGAATCTTAAGCTGACCACGTCCGGGTTTAATTTTCAACGGGTGAATAACTGGAGCGGTATGGTAAATACGAAAATCAATTTTTTGAATTATCAACGAAACTTTGATATTGTTAAACTTAATTATAAGCCTGTTGTTAAACCATTGGATTTAATTGAATTTTCAAATATAGAGAAATAGTTATGCCATATTTCAGGATCGCAACAAATACAAAAGAATTGCCGGACAGGAATACTTTTCTAAAGGAGTGCTCCGCATTTATTGCCGGTCTGCTGAACAAATCAGAAAAGTATGTCATGATAGAACTTAATACGGACAGTTCTATGATTTTCGGATCAAAAACGGATGCCCTGGCATATATTGAATTGAAGAGCATTGGACTGCCTGCTGATCAGACCAAGGATTTTTCTGAGAAAATATGTGATTTTATAACCAAACACTTTAATATTGACAGATCCCGGATTTACATTGAGTTTTCTGATGTGGAAAGGCATAAATGGGGGTGGAACGGATCAACTTTTGCATAATGTATTTTAGAACGTATAATTTTTTTATTTTTTTATTCCTGGCATCATTTTCAGTACTGTGGTCATGTAACCGTAAACCCAAAGGAAAATCTATCGATTATGTTAGTGTTTCTGTCTTGTCGCGTGATGAATTAAGGGCTTTAAAAAAGCATCCAAATGCCGATCATCTGGAAGCTGTGGAGCGCAGTCCGTTAAAACAGATCATTGAAAGTCACTCCTGGTTTGATGAAAACAAAGAGGACGTTTGTGATCGTTTCGAACTGGAAGAGGTCACCGATAATGACAGGTATATTGTTTCAGTCCTGACACATTCACTACCATATTTAACCGAACACACCGTTGATTTTCTGAATTTGCTGGGAGAAAGAATGGAAGCCAGTTATGAGGAAAATGGAATTATACCTTACAGATTTGTATTAACATCCGTTCTGAGAACAAATGAAGATCAGAAGAAGCTCAGATCGTTTAATTACAATGCCACCAAAAATGAATCAGCCCACTTTTACGGTATCACTTTCGATATATCGCAAACACGTTTTGCCAAGTGGGATTCGAGGGAATCAATTTATACATACAGATTAAGAAACCTGCTTGCCCGTGAACTGATAAAACTTCAGGAAGAAGGGGAGTGTTATGTCCTTCTGGAAAACAGGGAAAAATGCTTTCATGTTACGGTTCTCCCGGAATAATTCAGGGTGCAAGCCTGGATTTCTTCCATTTTTCACCTTTAAATTTATATAAAATACGATCGTGAAGTCTGTTTGGCCTTCCCTGCCAGAATTCTACAGAAACAGGTGCAACAATATAGCCTCCCCAGTTTACAGGGCGTTTGGGCGGATTATTTTGCATGTCTGACCTGAATCTCTCAACTTTTTCGTCGAGATAGGCTCTGGATGGTACATTTTGGCTTTGATCAGAAATAATAGCACTAATCCTGCTGTCCAATGGTCTGGAGTTAAAATATTCATCACTTTCCTGCTCAGTGGTTTTAGATGCCAGACCTTCTATTCTTACCTGCCTTTCAAGCTCAGGCCAGTAAAATGTAAGGGAAACTTTATGATTTTTTTTTATTCCTTTCCCTTTCTGACTGTTGTAGTTCGTGTAAAAACTAAAACCCTGATCAGAATACCCCTTTAAAAGAACAACCCTGGATTGAGGGAAACCGTTTTTTCCATGTGTGGATAGTACCATTGCGTTGGGTTGGGAGTTATAAGTGGCAGAAATCTGTTCAAACCAGTGATGAAACAAAACTAACGGATCATCCGGTAGATTGGCTTCCAGTAACGGATCACCGTTGTAATCGATTTGTATATCAGAAAGGTTGTGTTGCATAGTTTTATTCAAATTCTTTAACAGTTTAGAGATAAACAATCAGATGCATGCTAAGGTTTATACTATTGAGTTAATTAAATTCTAGGCTGTAATAACAATAAAAACATTGAGTTATGAGGAAAAAAGGATTGTTCATGTTAGCGTTTATGGCTGTTGCAATGATTGCATCGGCCCAGTACAGTACACTTGAAATAGGTGATAAAGCCCCATATACAACCTATAAAATGGAAAATACCAACGGTAAAATGTATTCGTTTGATGATGTGAAAAAAGAAAACGGAACCCTGGTGATCTTTTCATGTAATACCTGTCCGTTTGTTCTGGCATGGGAAAACAGGTATCCTAAAGTTGCAGAGCTTGCAAAAGAGAATAAGGTTGGAATGATACTCGTCAATTCAAACCATATGAAACGGGATGGCGATGACAGCATGGAAGCAATGAAAAAACATGCTGCTGAACATCAGTACAAATGGCCCTATGTAGTTGATGAAAACAGCAAACTTGCAAATGCTTACGGTGCCATGACAACACCACATGTCTTTTTATTTGACAAAAATGATAAGCTTGTCTACATTGGTGCCATCGATGATAATTACAAAGATGCATCTGCAGTAAAGGATTTTTATCTTAAGGATGCCCTTGTATCACTGGCAGCTGGAAAAGATATTGCGGAAAATGTTACACGTGCCACAGGTTGCAGCATCAAAAGAATGCAGTAAAGATAAATTCAGTTTAGTTTATTGAGTTGATTTAATAAATTAGTGTTATGAAAAAGGGCAGCCGAAGCTGCCCTTTTCTTGTATATCGTTATGATCTTATTTAAAGTTATACCGCACTGTCAGAGCAGTTCCACCAAACCAGCCATAAAACCTGCCCACAATATCAAATGATGGTTTCCAGTCCACAGCTATATCTACAGGGAATTCCCTGAAGGTATATTCCAGTCCGACAATGCCATCAACCCCGGCTATAAAACTACGCGTATAGGGATTTCCAAATCCGGCATGTGCACCGCCACCATAATACCACATCAAACCTTCGATATCAAAAGCTTCATTGTGTACCTCATACAAACCGGTTACAGCGATATTATTCCAGCGTGTTGAAAAAATTCCTTCCAGCGCCGTATGATCATTGACAAAATGCTTCAGCGTAATACCGCTTTCAAATCCCATACGTAAACCAACAGATGTTTGATAAGGTTGAGCGTTGAGTGTAATGGCAGAAAATAGCAGAAACAGAGTGATTACTAATGATTTTTTCATGATTTTATTTTTATTTTAATTATACGATTCCTCAAGATACCATGTTTGAGTTCTGAAAAAGGGACCAATATAACCTCTTACATTCAGTTTATTGCCTTCCCTCCATATTTTTACGTCATAAAGTTTGCCATTATCCGGATCCAGAATTCCATCATCGCCTTTCCAGTAACCCTCGTCATTTTTTAACCCGGTAATTATAGTTAAACCAATAAGAGGTTTCAAATGTCTGTTTCCTGGACATTTATCACACAACGGATTTTCCTCATCATTATCCAGTAATTTTATGATATCGCCATACGCTTTACCGTCTTTAATATAAATTTTTACTATAGACTTGGCCTTACCGGTGTTATCATCGATGGTTTTCCAGTGACCCGTAATATTCTGCGAAAACAATGCCGTTGTCAGAAACAGCAGGGATATTAACATTATACTTTTCATACAAATAAATTTAAGTTCGTATAAATATATTAACAGTTTTTGTAACTTTTAAACGTTTAAGACGTATTTGAAATAGTACAACAATAATACTTAAAAAATTATGAAAAATATAATTCTTCTCTCTGCAGTTGTTTTAACGCTTACCCTGGTAGCATTTGATGCTCCGAAAGATGACATAAACATAAGAGGAAACGGCAATGTCCTGACCACCTCACGTGCTGTATCTCCATTTTCTGAGCTTGAAATAGACGGAGTGTTCAATATCTATCTGCTTCAGGGCGACCAGGAGATGGTAAAAGTGGAAACGGATGAAAATTTACAGGATGTTGTGATTGTTAAAAACAAAGACAATACACTGAAAATCAAAACAAAAGATGATTTTAACATCAAGCATTCCACAAAAAGTAATATCTACATTACGTTAAAAAGCATTACTCGGCTTGAAGTTAATTCTGTTGGTAAAACAGAATGCAGGGATGAATTAAAACTGGACCGGTTATCTCTGGAAATTAACAGTGTTGGTAAAACATATTTAAAACTTGACTGTAACCAGCTTAATGCTGAAGTAAATGCAGTCGGTTCACTTGTTATGGAAGGAAGAGCAAAAAGTGCCAATATAGAACATACTGGTGTTGGAAGCATGAATGCATATGATTTTAATGTAGCCTATTTATCACTTGAGCATTCCGGCATCGGAAGCGTTGAGGCTTATGCTTCAAAAGAACTGTCTATATCATCTGATGGCATTGGCAGTGTGAAATACAAAGGACCAGCAGAAGTTACCAAACTGGAAACATCGGGTATTGGTTCAGTAAAAAAAGTTGATTGACCAGATATGTTATCATATCATCCCTAAAAGGAGGTGCATCAGTATGATGTGCCTCTTTTTTTGTATGTTTGTACTAAAGTTAAACGTTTAGCTATGTCTGATTTTGTGCCTAAGGATCATGTAAAAGTAACCCTAATGATCTTTACTGCTATGTTGGGAGGTTTATTTGTATATGCCATGATTGCCCTATTTGTCACCTATGGGAAAAAACAGGGCATAACTGTAGTAAACACTGATTTATATATTGCTGTGGCATCCGCTTTTATAGCTGTCATTGCAGGTGAGTTCATTGCAGCTTCCATCGTTAAAAACGCCATGAAAAAAGACTTTGAGAAGAAATTAACAGCCTACAGGTCGGCTGTATTTACCAAAATATCTTTGATGGAACTTTCTGCTATATACGCCATAACCATGTATATTCTCACTGCAAACATGTATTTACTGGCTGTAGCCGCAGTTCTCGTGTTTTTATTCAGATACAGTCGCCCATCACCAATAAGAGCAGCAAAAATGATGAAACTAAATCAGAAAGAAGCGAAGCAGCTAATGTGATACTGCTTTCATTTATGGCGCCGGATTAGGTATTTCCCTGTGGATCAACTCTATTGCCTGTAAAATATCATCGGATAAAGTCAAATTAATACTTTCAATATCTTCTTTTAACTGAGCCATAGAGGTTGCACCAATTATTGTACTGGTTACAAAATCACGGCTGCTAACAAAAGACAGTGCCATTTGAGCAGGACTTAAGCCCGAATCCTTAGCCAGTTTTACATATTTTTCCATTGCTTCCCATGCTTTTGGTTTACTATACCTTGGCAGCCTGTCACTGAATAAAGTAAGTCTGGCTCCCGGAGGCATCATCCCACCTGATTTATATTTTCCTGTGAGCAATCCAAATGCCAGGGGAGAATATGCAAGTAATCCGGCTTTTTCTCTGATGGCAATCTCTGCCAGTCCCACTTCAAAAGTGCGGTTCAGCAGGCTATACGGATTCTGGATACTGACTATTTTGGGAAGATTATACTGATCAGCCAGTTTTAAAAATGACATAAGTCCCCATGGTGTTTCATTGGATAATCCAATATATCTGATTCTTTTTAACTCAACCTGTTCCTGCAACGATTCCAGAACAACTTTAAAATCTGTGCCTATGCCATTCGATTTATGATTGTAGCCCAGACGTCCAAAAAAGTTTGTTGGTCTTTCCGGCCAGTGAAGCTGATAGAGATCAATATAATCTGTGTGCAGACGTTCAAGGCTCTTCTCGATCGCTTCGTTTATATGCAACCTGGAAAAGGAGGGAGACTTTCTGATATGTTCCATCCCGGGCCCCGCAATTTTACTGGCAAGTATAAGCTGATCCCTGTCCTGTCTTTTTCTGAGCCATGATCCGATATACTTTTCTGTCAGTCCCTGAGTTTCCGGCCGGGACGGAACGGAGTACATCTCAGCTGTATCAATAAAATTGATCTTCTGATCGATCGCGTAATCGAGTTGTTCATGGGCTTCAAGTTCTGTATTCTGTTCTCCCCAGGTCATAGTGCCGAGGCAAATCTTACTCACATTTATTCCGGTGTTTCCTAAAGAATCGTATATCATTATATCATTTTTGTTTCCATAATCAACCTTAAAAATGCATACATAGTTCATTGCATCCAAGAATTTAAAATCAATCTTATGAACAAATATTTACAACAGAATATGTATCGTATAAGCTTATGATTATTTATTATTTGCCATGGAGGATAAACAGCATACTTAACCATATGAAATTCAATAAAAAAGTGTGAAATCTTTCAGCATTACTGATAAATAGTGTATCTTTGCGCCGCGATAAGAAAATATAATGTCTAACTTATTAGTTTTTACAGAGTTAATTAATTTATGTCACAAAACGAAGAAAAAAAACTGGAAAACCAGGAGCCTCAGGAAGAGGTAAAAAACCAGGCTGAACAAGCCGAAGAAACAAAACAGGAAGCTCCTGTTGAAGAAACCAAAGAAGAAACAGAAGCAGCACCCGTTGCCGAAGAAACCCCAAAAACAGAAGAAAAAGCTGAAGAAGCACCTGCTGCTGAGGTAAAGGAAGAAGTTGCTGAACCTGTAGCTAAAAAAGAAACTGTTAAGGAAGAAAAGAAAACAGCTAAAGCTGCAGCATCAGATGATTTCGACTGGGATGCCTTTGAAAGGGGAGATGATGTTCCTGACAAAGATGCCAGTGAACTTGAAAAAATTTACGACGGTACACTTTCAACTATTGCTGAAAAAGAAGTTGTTGAAGGTACTGTTATTTCAATGAACAAAAGAGAAGTTGTTGTTAACATCGGCTTTAAATCAGACGGTATTGTCAGCTTAAATGAATTCAGGTACAATCCTGAGCTAAAAGTGGGTGATACAGTTGAAGTTTACATTGAAAACCAGGAAGACAAAAAAGGACAGCTTGTACTTTCTCATAAAAAAGCGCGTGCTATGCGTTCATGGGATCGTGTTAATGCTGCTCTTGATAATGATGAAATTATCAAAGGTTACATCAAATGCCGTACTAAAGGTGGTATGATCGTGGATGTATTCGGAATTGAAGCTTTCCTTCCGGGATCACAGATTGATGTTAAACCAATTCGCGACTACGATATTTACGTTGGGAAAACGATGGAATTCAAAGTGGTTAAAATTAACCAGGAATTCCGCAATGTCGTGGTATCTCACAAAGCTCTTATTGAGGCTGAACTTGAAGAACAGAAAAAACAGATTATTCAGAAACTTGAAAAAGGTCAGGTTCTTGAAGGAACAGTTAAAAACATTACTTCTTACGGTGTATTCATTGACCTTGGAGGTGTAGATGGACTTATCCATATTACCGACCTTTCATGGGGACGTGTTACTCATCCGGAAGAAATTGTTCAGCTGGATCAGAAACTGAATGTCGTTATTCTTGACTTCGATGATGACAAGAAACGTATTGCACTCGGATTAAAGCAGCTTACACCACACCCATGGGATTCACTGGATGAAGATCTTAAAGTTGGTGATAAAGTGAAAGGTAAAGTGGTTGTACTGGCAGATTACGGTGCATTTGTTGAGATTGCTCCGGGAGTTGAAGGTCTGATCCACGTATCTGAAATGTCATGGAGCCAGCACTTGCGCAGTGCACAGGACTTCCTGAAAGTTGGTGACGATGTGGAAGCAGTAATCCTTACTCTGGATCGTGACGAGCGTAAAATGTCACTCGGGATCAAACAGCTGAAAGAAGATCCATGGGCTAATATCAACGAAAAATATGGTGTTGGAAGTAAACATACGGCAACTGTTCGTAATTTCACCAACTTCGGTGTATTTGTTGAAATTGAAGAAGGTGTTGACGGTCTGATTCACATATCGGATCTTTCCTGGACCAAAAAAATCAAACATCCTGCCGAATTCACTCAGATAGGTGCTGATATTGAAGTTGTAGTACTTGAAATTGATCTGGATAACCGTCGCTTAAGTCTTGGCCACAAGCAGCTTGAGGAAAATCCATGGGATGTATTCGAGACGATCTTCAGTGAAGGTTCTATCCATGAAGGAACAATTATTGAATTGTTTGATAAAGGAGCTGTCGTTTCTTTACCTTACGGTGTTGAAGGATTTGCTACTCCAAAACATCTGGTTAAGGAAGATGGCACACCAGCGAAAATGGATGAGAAACTGGAATTCAAGGTTATTGAGTTCAACAAGGATTCAAAAAGAATCATTGTCTCTCACAGCCGGGTTTTTGAAGATGAGAAACGTGCTGAAGATAAAGCAAAACGCAAATCTCAGGCTTCTTCAAACAAAAAGGGCATGAAGAAAGTTGTTGACAACCTTGAGAAAACCACTCTTGGTGATGTGACAGACCTTGCTGCTTTAAAAGATCAGCTTGAGGCTGCTGCTAAGCCAAAAGCAAAAAAGGCTGCGCCTAAAAAAGCTGAACCGGCAGAACCAAAAGCTGAGGCAAAGGAGGAAGTTAAAGAAGAAAAAGCAACTCCTGCAGCAGAAGAAAAATCTGAAAAAGCTGAAGAGCCAAAGGCTGAGAAAGAAGCTCCAAAAGCTCCTGAAAAAGCCAAAGCTAAAGAGGCTGATGAAGATGCAAAGGAAGATAAAGAATAATCATTCTGTATCAGATACAAAAAAAGGCGACCGATGGTCGCCTTTTTTTATGGTCTGTTTTAAACGCTACCTTTCTTTATATTGTGTTTCATAATACTTTTCGTATTCCCCTGATACAACATTATTCAACCAGGCTTCATTGCTTAGATACCATTCCACGGTTTTTTCGAGCCCCTCTTCAAATTGTAATGAAGGTTGCCAGTTTAACTCATTTTGCAGTTTCGTTGAATCAATAGCATACCGCAAATCATGTCCCGCACGGTCTTTAACGTAAGTAATTAGTTTTTCTGATTGTCCCTGATTACGTCCAAGCTTTTTGTCCATAATCTGACATAAGAGTTTTATAAGTGCAATATTCGTCCATTCATTGTGTCCACCAATGTTATAGGTTTCGCCGGTTTTACCCTTGTGGTAAATGACATCAATTGCCCTGGCATGATCTTCTACCCAAAGCCAGTCTCTTACATTTTCTCCTTTACCATATACTGGCAAAGGCTTGTTATTTTTAATGTTATTGATGAAAAGGGGGATTAACTTTTCAGGAAACTGATAGGAGCCATAATTATTTGAGCAGTTTGACACAACCGTCGGGATTCCGAATGTATCATGATAAGCCCTGACAAAGTGATCTGAGCTTGCTTTAGATGCAGAGTACGGACTATGAGGGTCGTAAGCAGTGGTCTCTGTAAAAAAACCACTGATGCCAAGTGAACCATATACTTCATCTGTAGAGATGTGGTAGAATCGTTTCTGATCATAATTATCTTTCCAGATTAATCTGGCTGCATTCAGCAGATTAACCGTTCCGATAACGTTGGTAAATACAAATTCAGTTGGATTGGATATTGACCTGTCCACATGAGACTCCGCAGCCAGGTGAATGACGCCATCAAACTGATGTTCGCGAAACAACGAAGTGATAAAACCTTCATCTACAATATCACCTTTAATAAAACTGTAATTTTCACGGCCCTCAATATCACTAAGATTCGCAAGATTACCTGCATATGTAAGCTTATCCAGGTTAAATATTTTATACTCGGGATATTTATTAACGAATAACCTGACAACATGTGAACCGATAAAACCGGCTCCTCCTGTGATTAATATTTTTTTCATTTATTCTTTGTTAAACTGTTTTTCGTAAAATATTAATTAGAATTCAGAAATCCAAACATCTTGTGTCTTAGCTATTACTTCAGTCCACGATAATGTTTCTCCCAGTTCCATGCAGAAGCCAGAGTTTCTGCCAGAGTTTTCTCAGCTGTCCATCCAAGCTCCTGATTTGCTTTTGTGGTATCAGCATATATTTTTTCAATATCACCGGCACGTCTGCCAACAATACTGTATTTCAGATCTATTTTATTGACGTCACTAAAGGTTTTAACCAATTCAAGAACTGACGCTCCATTTCCGGTACCCACATTAAAATACTCATATGCACCATTATTTTTACCATCTAATAATCTGTTAATGGCAAAAACGTGAGCCTTCGCGAGGTCAACCACGTTAATAAAATCCCTGATGCAACTTCCGTCAGGCGTATTATAATCATCACCAAATACTTTAAGTTCGTCTCTTAATCCTGCTGCAGTCTGAGTAATATAAGGCAACAGATTATTTGGGATCCCCTGTGGCAGTTCGCCAATTAGTCCGCTTTCATGTGCCCCAATCGGATTAAAATACCTTAAAGCAATAGCATTGATGTTACCATAAGCTTTTGCAGAATCTCTTAAAATATCCTCACAAATGGCTTTTGTGTTCCCATATGGACTCTCAGCTTCTTTTCTTGGTGTTTCTTCGGTAACCGGCAACTCATCCGGTTGTCCGTAAACCGTACAGGATGAGCTGAATACAATATTCTTAACATCACTGATCCTCATGGCTTCAACCAGATTAATCAATGAAAGTACGTTGTTTTTATAATAAAGTAACGGTTCCTGCACCGATTCACCTACGGCTTTTGAAGCTGCGAAATGAATGATGGCTTTAATATCTTTGTTTTCGGCAAAAAGTGACTGTGTTTTTGACATATCCTGCAGATTGAACTGATAAAATGCAGGTTTTGTACCGGTGATTTTTTCAATGCTATCCAGAACTTCTATGGAGGAATTGGAAAGATCATCTACAATTACAACTTCAAAACCAGAATTTATTAATTCCACGGCAGTGTGTGAACCAATATACCCCGTTCCACCTGTGACTAAAATTTTTTGTTTCATTATATTGTTTTATTCGATTTTCAGGATTTATTATTCTTAATGTTTTCAGGCTTAAAAATACGCAAAAATTAGCGCTGATGAATCCTGTAGCCGCTTTTTTTGTTTGAATGACCGTTCAAGTCTGAACTTTGGTGCGTTAACCTGTATATATGTAAGGAATATTTTAAAAATCTGTTTTTATTTGACACTTTTGTATGATAATACCTGAAACGTGATATGAACGCTGCGATAGGTCACATTTTACATATACCAAGATGGTTCCCGGGTTTAAACAGTCCCCAGGGAGGAATTTTTATATTCAAGCACATTGCAGCTTCTATAAACTTCCGCCATAGCGTAATAAATGTTAATAGTTCAAGAGGGAAAAATATTCCGGTTAATACGGTTTTAATCGGACAGACTGATCTTATTACAACCTATTCTTATTTTTACAATTCCCGGAATAAAGTCTGGAGCCTTTTTTTATATGTCCGGGGTGTTTATAAATGTTATAAAGAAGTTTTAAAACAGCAGTCAAAACCAGATGTTATTCATGCTCATGTTCTGTTAAGGACCTACGTTGTCGCTTATTTTATACATCTTTTACTTAAGAAGCCATACATCATAACAGAGCATTGGTCCGGTTATCATTATGGTCTGTTTTGGAAGAAAAGTTTATTTTACCGGTTTTTGCTGAGATTCACAATGAAAAGAGCCGGAAGAATTCTTGTGGTCTCAAACCGCTTGAAAAGGGATATTTTAGACTGCGTTTCTGTAGAGCAGGAGCAATTGGAGATTATACCAAATGTGGCAGAGGCGATTATAAAAAAACATCAGAGCAAAGCAGATGGACCTGTTAGAATTGTGTCAGTAGCTGATCTTAAAGATGGGATTAAGCGCGTATCATCCGTTATTGAAATAATCAGGGAACTGAATCTTGAAAATGTGGAATACCATATTATTGGAGATGGACCGGATATGGAAAACCTTCAGGTTCTTGCAGGTAGCATGCTCAACCGTTCTGTTTATTTCTACGGAGAACTGTCAAATGATCAGGTGTTGAGTAAACTTTCAGAATTTGATTTTTTGATTCAAAACAGCCTCTACGAAACATTTGGCCTGGTCCCGCTTGAAGCACTTTTGGCTGGATTACCGGTAATCTCTACCATTACAGGTTGTCCTGAAGAAATTCAAAGCAGTGAAGCGGGTATTTTTATTGATCCGGATCAACCGGAGGCTTTGAAAAATGCCATTTATAAAATGGTAAATACGTACAGAAATTATGACTTGGGTGGAATTCAAAAGAAGATTACAGAGCGCTTTTCTTCAGCGCAGGTTGGGATAGAACAGGAACGGATTTATAACGATATATTAAAGAAATGAATTTTACATATATAAACCAGGAAAACGAAAACGATCTTAAGGAAATACAGAATCTCATAAACCTTCGTAAGAATGGCCCTGTAAGCCAGTCGATGAAAGATTCCGGTCTGAATTACAGAGTTAACTTTGGTGTTTCAATTGTTGATCTGCGTAAAATCTCAAAGGGATTTATTTGCAATAATGTGCTGTCCAGACTCCTTTGGGATAAAGGATGGCGTGAAACATATATTCTGGCTACACTAATTGCCGATCCTGAGACCATGGATGGTGAAACCTTAACTAAATGGTTTGATGAAATTCCGACAACGGAAGTCTCAGAACAAATGGGGAATAACCTTTTAGCATTTACTGACCGGTCTGAATTACTTGAGCATCTTCTGAATTCAGGCGACAATTTGAAACGTATAACCGCACTTAAAGCACTTTCGAAACAATTCCTGCTTAAAAACTTTAAGCATAAAGATTTATTCTTAAAAGCACTGGAAAACGATTTATTTCATGACCATTTATACCGGAAAGAACTGGCTGTAGCCCTGGGACAGGCCATGGCTTTTTTAATACGATATCATAACAATTTAATAAACTACTTACTAGAAAAAATTAGCTATTTTCAGTTGAAATCTGAAGATTTCGGATTAACGCAACAAATAGTAAAAACTGAGATAGATTTTTTCTGTGAAAAAAATAATACAGATTAGATATTTATGTACATTGATTATATTCTTCCTGTTGAATATAGTCCGTGTTTTTGCTTTTGATTCTGACCCTGCCTTTGGAATAAAACCTGAAGAAATTGACTCTGCATCTGTATCGACATCTTCATCAGAAATTCTCAATAAAGAGATGGAATCCTTTTATTCACGGGAAGAAAAGACACATTCCTCATCTCGCAAGTACATAAACCGAAACAATAAAAACGACTATTTTGATTTTATTCAGGATGGCGAGTTGATAGCTACAGACAAAGAATATAAACTTGGAAAAGTAAATAAAAAACCGATGTGGGGAGAGGCGGACCTTTCCTTTGAACTGGAGGAGATGCTTCGTAACTACAGGGAGTTGTTAAAGAGTTATCAGAATCAGTTAAACTGGGCGGATAAGGTTAAAAATGAGCAGATAAGTGACTTAATGAATGTTAAAATAAAGCAAACAAAAAAGCTGATAAAGGAATGTAAAAGAAATCTAAGAAAATATTAATATTACCCCTAAATGTCTGAAAAATACCTGCTAAACCAAATAGCCGCATCCATGATACCGGGTGCCGGCAGTATTATTGTAAGAAAACTCATTGGTATAACCGGATCACCGGAAGCTCTTTTCAGTGAATCAAAAAAAAACCTTTTAAAGATACCCCAGATTCCACGTCATGTCGTAGATAACATTTTTAAGAAGGAATTTTGGAGTGCCGCGGAGCAGGAATTAGATTTTATTATCAATGAAAATATAAGCACCACGTTCTACCAGGATAAGAATTTTCCGGTCAGACTGAATGAATGTTATGATGCACCAGTTCTACTGTATTTTAAAGGGAATATTGATTTTAACAGGCGAAAAATTGTAAGCATTGTCGGAACAAGGAAAAGTTCTCATTATGGTTCCGGCATGGTTGAAAAGATCATAAAAGGATTGGCTGAATCTGATTCTGAGACTTGCGTCGTCAGTGGTCTGGCTTATGGCATTGACATCATGGCACACAAAGCTGCCTTGCGTCATAACCTGGATAGCCTCGCTGTTCTGGCTCATGGTCTTGACGATCTTTATCCTCCCAAACATAAAGACACAGCTGATAAAATGATGGAGCATGGCGGACTGATAACCGAATATACACAATCTACCATTCCTGAATCACATAATTTTGTAAAGCGAAACAGGATTGTTGCCGGACTTTCTGATGTTACACTGGTCATAGAATCGGGTCTTAAAGGTGGAGCAATGATTACTGCAAATCTGGCCTTTTCATACAACCGGGAAGTTATGGCTGTTCCGGGAAACGTCGGGAATTACTTTTCAGCAGGTTGTAATTTTCTCATAAAAACGCAGAAAGCAGCTGTCATTGAATCAGCAGATGATCTTTTAAAGCTTATGAACTGGGATCTGAAAGATAAAAAGAAAAGTGTGCAAAAAAGACTCTTTACTGAACTGAAACCTGATGAAGAAAAGATTTACCTCCTACTGCAGCAACACAGAACACTGTCGTTGAATGATATCAGTCTGCACAGTGAATTAATGATCAGTCAGGTTTCCATGGCACTGCTGAATATGGAACTGGAAGGTATTATAAAATCGCTTCCCGGCAATATGTTTACGATTGCATAAGCTGGTGATGGGGTTTGTCATCAGGATCATACTCCAGTGTAATTTTAGTGCCATATGTTTTATCCTCAAGCTTTGTGGCCTCCGTAATCACACTTTTTTGGCCGCCATGCTCAATAAAGCGTAACGCTGCTTTAATTTTAGGCGCCATGGTTCCTTCTCCGAAAGCACCTGCTTCCAGTAATTCGTTTGCATCCGCATAATTTAAAAACTCGACTATCTCCTGATGACTTGTTCCAAAGTGCTTATATACAAACGGTACATCTGTCAGAATATACAGCTCATCTGCATGAATATGAGCGGCCAGCAGAGCGGAGGAGAGGTCTTTATCCACAACAGCTTCCACGGCCTGCAGCATGCCTTTGTCGTCCTTATAAACCGGGATTCCGCCACCTCCGGCAGCAACGACAATACGTCCCGCCCGGGCCGTCGCCTCAATAACTTTTTCGTTGGTAATGCAAACCGGTTCAGGCGATGCAACCACGCGTCGGACGTAACCATTTTGTTTGGAATCTTTAAACTGCCAGCCTTTGGCTTTTTTCAGGAGCTCGGCTTCCTCTTTCATGAAAGATTTACCAATGCGTTTCTGCGGGTCAGCAAATGCTTTATCCTTCGGATCAACAATAACCTGTGATATTAAAGCAACAACTTCTTTATTAATTCTGTGTTTTTTCAGGATATTCAGGATACACCGTTCAATCATGTATCCGATACCGCCCTGAGAATCAGCCACACAAATATCCAGCGGCATTGGTGTGATACCATAGATTTGTTCGCCTGCATCATTCCGCATAAGAATATTTCCAACCTGTGGACCGTTACCGTGGGTAATCACAAGATTATAACCATCCTTTAAAAGATGGATAAGATTCTCCAGGGTATCCATTGTATTGGCGATCTGCTCTTCAATACTTCCTTTCTGTTCTGCTCTTAGCAGAGCGTTTCCGCCTAAGGCCACAACTGCCAGTTTATTCATAACATGATGTCTATTAGGTTCAAACTAAAGTAAGGTTAAATTTGAACCGGAGTAATGACCAAAGTCAATCTTTTACCCTGTGATTAATCATGATTTTTCAGTTTGTTCAGCACGCACTTTTTATTACCTTTATTGGATAAAAAAGAACACAATGAGCAAATCGGTAACTGATATTTTAAAAGAAGCTATTTTACTTGAAATGCGGGGACAGTCATTTTACAGCAATGTTGCAGAAAAGAGCGATAATGAAGCCGCGAAAGAGTTTTTTGATCTGATGGCAAAAGAGGAAAGTGAACACATCCGCTTTTTGAAGGAACAGTATGACAACTACACCAGGAACGCCAAATTTACGGCGCCGAAAGAAATGGACACGGACGATGACACTGTGGCACAAATCTTAACGGATAAAATTAAGAAGGAGATCAGTGCGGCAAGTTTTGAAGCTGCAGCCATATCTGCTGCAATGGATTTTGAAACAAGGGCAGTTAAGATATATGCTGATCGCGCCAAAGAAGCTACCGATCCCGATGAGCAAAAAACATATGATATGCTTGCAAAATGGGAGGTAGGCCATCAGAAATTTCTACATGAAATTAATGAGGAACTGAGAGAGCGTGTGTGGTACGATAACCAGTTCTGGGCTTTTTAGCTGATCATTCCGGCGGCTACAGTCTCATTAGTCGCCTCATCTATAACTATAAGACTGCCTGTAATTCTGTTTTTATTATAGGAATCGTAAAACAGCGGTTTGGCAGTTTTGATGGTTATGTTGGCAATGTCATTCAATCCTACTGTTAAATCCGAGTCATCTTTTTCCAGTGAATTGATGTCCATTTTATAATTCACCGAATTAACAATTGCTCTGACTTCGTTAGTGGTATGTTTAATAACGTATTTGCCACGCGGGACCAGTTTTCGTTCATTAAACCAGCATACCATAAGATTTATTTCCTGTCCTGTTTCAGGTACATTCTCATGATCAACGATCATGTCCCCGCGACTGATGTCAATATCATCCTCCAGTTCTATGGTAACAGATTGAGGTGGAAAAGCCTGATCAAGTTCTTCGTTGTACTCAAAAATATGCTTGATACTGGTCTGAATTCCTGATGGCAAAACCTTTACCGCATCACCCTTTTTAAATATTCCACTGGCTATTTTTCCGGCATAACCCCTGAAGTCATGGTACTCATCACGCATAGGACGGATAACGTATTGCACAGGAAAGCGCGGATCATCAAGATTTTCGTCGTTTTTAATTT
The DNA here is from genome assembly GCF_042219855.1 of Quyinboa sediminis. NCBI lineage: Bacteria > Pseudomonadati > Bacteroidota > Bacteroidia > Bacteroidales > Quyinboaceae > Quyinboa > Quyinboa sediminis. The sequence goes on from NZ_JBHJHP010000001.1 coordinate 684,506, forward strand.
CAATGGTTTCCATCAGATTAAGAAAGGTATCTCCTTTATACCAGTCCATATTTTTTGACGGATCCACCACATTATCCCCGTTTTTCGCACTGATCGGTACAAATCGGGCATCATCCAGACCAAGCTTTTTTGTAATATTATCTGTATAATCCTTTTTTATGGCTTCGTAAGCCTCCTGGCTGTAATCAACCAAATCCATCTTATTTACACAAACTATAATGTGCGGAATCTGAAGGAGGTTGGCAATGAATGAATGTCTTCTGGTTTGTTCAATAACACCATTACGTGCATCAATCAAAATAACAGCCACATTGGCTGTAGAAGCTCCCGTCACCATATTACGGGTATACTGAATGTGCCCCGGTGTATCGGCAATGATAAATTTTCTTTTGGGTGTGGCAAAATAACGATATGCCACATCAATGGTGATACCCTGTTCGCGCTCAGCACGCAAGCCGTCTGTTAGCAGAGCCAGATTTACTTCTTCTTCACCTTTTCCTACACTTGCCCGCTCTATGGCTTCCATCTGATCTTCGAAGATGGCCTTGCTGTCATACAATAAACGGCCAATTAGGGTGCTTTTTCCGTCATCTACACTTCCGGCTGTTGTAAACCTAAGAAGTTGCATATCAAGATAACCTGATTCTTTTCCTGCCATGGTATAATAATGTGCTGATTGCTAAAATAGTTGTCTTTAAAAATATCCCTCTTTCTTACGGTCTTCCATTGCTGCTTCGGAGCGCTTATCATCGGCACGACCACCACGTTCAGTTACACGCGTTGCTGCAATTTCCTGAATAATATCTTCCAGGGAATTGGCCTGTGATAAGGTAACACCGGTACAGGTAATATCTCCGATCGTACGGCAACGGACTTTTAGGTGCTCCACCTTTTCTGTTGGTTTTAGCTCCATGAAAGATGCGTAAGCCAGCCAAACACCATCACGTTGAAAAACATCTCTCTCGTGGGTATAATAGAGCGATGGAAGCGGAATGTTTTCCTGATAGATGTATTGCCATACGTCCATTTCCGTCCAGTTTGAAATAGGGAATACCCTGAAATGCTCACCTACATTTTTCCGGCCATTGTAAATATGCCACAATTCCGGACGTTGGTTTTTGGGATCCCACTGACCGAAATCATCTCTGTGCGAAAAGAAACGTTCTTTAGCCCTTGCTTTCTCTTCGTCACGCCGGCCGCCACCCAAAGCAGCATCAAACTTATGTTTTTCAATTGTATCCAAAAGCGTGACTGTCTGCAGTTTGTTTCTGGATGCATTGAATCCTTTTTCTTCAATAACGCGCCCCTCGTCAATAGATTCCTGAACTGAACCAACAACCAGTTTTACGCCCAGTTCTTTTACCAGGTTATCTCTGAATGCTATAGTTTCGTCAAAATTATGTCCTGTATCGATATGTACAAATGGGAATGGTATTCTGGCCGGCCAGAATGCTTTCTTTGCCAAATGAGCCATTACAATGGAATCTTTTCCTCCTGAAAAAAGCAACGCAGGATTTTCAAACTGGGCTGCTACCTCACGCATCACATAGATGGACTCTGATTCCAGTTCTTTTAAATGGTTCAGACTATACTCTTCCATGTTTAATTTAAAATTTAAAACAAATTCACCCCAAAAGAGAGATTTTCCCGTTTTTATTTATAAGCTGCAAAATTAATCAATCTTAGCACATAAGAAAAAATGCTTACATATTTTAATTCTAAATAGATCTGTTTTATCCGGATAATATGTATCATGGAAATATATAATATCATTAAATATGAGATTATTAGTTGATCAGTGTTATTTGTTTAAAATATTTCATTCTGAGCAAGCTTTAAGCTATATTTAAACCAGATTAACAGAAAATACTGAATCATGGATAAAAGATCAGTACTGAATAATGTAAAATGGGGAATAATCGGTGTAGGGGATGTGTGCGAAGTAAAAAGTGCGCCAGCTATGAACCTTATAGAGCATTCTTCTATTGTAGCTGTGATGCGCAGAAACAAAGCGAAGGCAGAGGATTATGCCAGGCGGCATCATGTTTCGTTTTACACAAACGATGTGGATGAACTTCTGAATCATCCGGAGGTAAATTCCATCTACATAGCCACACCACCCGGTTCGCATGCTGAATTGGCACAAAAAGTGGCAGAGGCAGGATTGCCCTGTTATGTTGAAAAGCCAATGGCACGTAATTTTGAAGAGTGCAAAGCAATGATTAGTGTATTTAAATCAGCGGATTTACCTCTCTTTGTAGCTTATTACCGGAGAACGTTGCCGAATTTCGTGAAGATTAAAGAGCTGGTTGATGCCGGCCATATCGGTGATATCCGTTCCGTTTCCATTGAAATGTTTAAAGCTTTGGATAATGATCTGATCGCCAATTCAGATGTCAACTGGCGGGTTGATCCGAAAATTGCAGGGGGCGGCTATTTCCATGATCTGGCGTCCCACCAGCTTGATTTTCTGGACTTCCTGTTTGGCCCGGTTAAAGCAGCAAACGGATACTCTTCCAATCAGGCCGGTGTTTATCCCGCTGATGACATTGTCACAGCATCATTTGCATTTGAAAACGGGGTAATGGGTAACGGAATCTGGTGCTTTAATGCTGCTAAAAATGCCGAAAAGGAAGTGACAACGATAGTTGGATCAAAAGGTAAAATTACCTACCAGTCATTTGGATCGTCGGACGTAAAAATTGACATTGATAGCGGACCAACCCAAATACTTAAATTCGAATATCCAAAACACATACAGCAGTATCTTATTCAAACGGTAGTTGATGAATTACGTGGTGTGAGAACATGCCCGAGTACCGCGGAGTCAGCCGCCAGAACAAGCAGGGTAATGGATTGGATAGTAGAATAATTTCACTAATTTCGTTACAGTAACCTGTTTTTGTTGCAAAATGGCCTTAAAGAAACACTTTCTTCATGCAGAAATTAAAGAGATTCTTCCGTCCGGAAAAAGGATAACTACTGGCTGTTTTATCGGGTTCTTATTTGCCGTAAGCATCTATGGTTTATTGTTTGTCAGCAGAGAAGCAGTACGTTATTATTCAGTTGAGTGGGATAAAAATATCTGGATACTGAATGACCACGAAGTCTGGTTTTATAACCTGTTTTTTGCTTATATCTCCTTTATTTTCGGACAATCAGTAAGCTTTTTGATATGGTTTTATAAGCCTGTCCGTAACAAGAAGCGAAACAGGAAAAGAATGGTCATTATTAATGATCAGCTCAATTTGAATGCATTTTTTTTAAGTTGGTTTGCAAAGCTTGGATTCGGATATGGTTTGTATTTTGCAACAGAATGTAACTATTTTACATTTAGTCTATTACCACAATATAAATTTCTGTTTGTGCTCATCATTTTTGTTCTGTTTCTTAATTCATGGATGCATATCAGGCGGCATTATAAAAAAAATGCTTTAAAATGGATGGGATTTTCATTTTTGATTATTTCTCTTTTCTCTTTTGGTCTCTCATTTATCAATATCATTGATTATAAGTCAATAAACGAAAGCGTTCTTAAACAAAATATCGCATACGCTTATCAATTGGAACTACCTGAGATGCATTATTATGAGATTGCCCACAAAAAGAGCTTACATCAAAACCATATCTGTGTAGTCAGAAATTCAGATCCTTCCCATGCAGGGTTGTTTTACAATGAGAAAGAAATATCTTTTACTGATCTTCATCGTAAATTAATTGCCCAAAAAGCAACTGACATGGCATTTAATTATCAGTTTTTGCAGCTTAGCATTGACAAGAATATTTCAATGGGTTATGTTACCCAGCTCATTGATACCATAACCAGTGCAGGAATATACAGGTTTGGATTCAGAGTGCTCCCTTTTCATAGAACATATGATGATGCATATTATTTCAAAGCACTCTTTCCCTTAAAAATGTTACCTCTTGATTCTGCTTTTTGGGAGCGTCTGCAGGATTACAAAAGGTCAGTACCAAATCAAATTATTATAGACATGTCAAAATCCGGCAGTTACGAGGTAAACAGTAGAAGTGTTCCTGAAAATGAACTGAAAACCATTTTAACTGAAAAAATACTGCAGAATCCGGACTATATAGTTTTCATAAAGATTAAAGATCAAAGTAATTTTGATTCATTTATGAATATTTATGACGCTGTTTATCAGATCATCGGTACAAAAAGAGATGAAGCATCCAGATTAAAATACGGATCGAATTTTGATAATCTGGATTCAGGGCAAATGGATGATATCATGAATAGCTATCCGATACGTATAAGCTACCTGACAAGGGAATTTCAACTAAGGTTTGAGGAAAATTAAAAAGTCACAGGGTGAATACTTTCAGCCTGAAAATATTCACCCTGCGTGACTAAAGAGTCCTTTTTGGTTTTACTTCAGCGTCCGTTCCATAAAATTAAACATCCGGTGATACAGGTGATTGCGTGTATTACCACCATATATACTGTGATTCCTGTCATTATAAACCTGCATCTCAAACTGTTTATTAGCCTGAACCAGGGCTTCTGCATATTCTATGGTGTTTTGGTAGTGCACATTATCATCAGCCGTTCCATGACAAATCAATAAATCACCCTCCAGCTTGTCAGCCAGCATCATTGGCGAATTATCGTCATAACCATTGGGGTTTTCGTGATAGGTGCGCATAAAACGTTCCGTATAGATTGAATCGTAGAATTTATAGTGTGTCACAGGAGCAACAGCGATTCCCATACGGTAAGCACCGGAACCGCGAGACATGCATAATGCTGACATAAATCCACCGTAACTCCAGCCCCAGATGCCAATTCTGGCGGGATCAGTATAGGGGAGAGATCCAACATATCCGGCAGCTTCAATCTGATCCATGCTTTCAAGTTTGCCCAGGTTTAGATAGGTACATTTCTTAAACTCTTCACCGCGGGCGCCGGTTCCGCGTCCATCCACACAAGCCACTACATATCCCTGAGAAGTAAGATACTGTTCCCATCCAAATTCCCACTGATCCAGAACTTCCTGTGATCCGGGGCCACTGTACTGAACCATTAAAACAGGATACCTGACATCAGGATTAAAATTAAGCGGTTTCATCATCCATCCATTTAAAGTTACACCTTCCGATGTTTTAAAGCTGAAGAATTCCTTTGCCGAGGTCTGATAATCAGACAGTCTGGTTTTAAGCGCTCCATTATCCTCCAGAATGCGCAGCTCATTTCCTTTATTATCACAAACAGAGACGATCCTGGGTGTTTCAGCAGAATTATATTTTCTGATAAAATAGCTGTAATCATGACTGAAATCTGCACTGTTTGTTCCTTTCTGAACCGCTACAGGCGTAACTTTTTTAGATTTAATGTCAACCGCATAAACTTCGCGCTGTAAAGGAGAAACAGCCGCAGCCTGATAATAGAAAAGGTTGCGTTTTGAATCGAAGCCATAATATTTTGTCAGGTCCCATTTACCACTCGTCAGTTTTCTGACTTCGGTGCCATCGTTGCGATACAAGTATAAATGATTCCATCCATCCTTTTCGCTCACTAATACAAAATGTTCATTATCAGGTAAAAAACTCAGATAATCCAGATTGGTTTCATCTATGTACCTGTCGTTAGTATCTTTCATTATCATTCTGCAAACACCGGATTTGGGATTAGCAAGATACAATTCCAGTTCGTTCTGATGTCGGTTCAGTTTAAGAATGGCAAGTGACTCCGAAGTGGCGGTCCAACGAATGCGCGGGAAATAAATGTCTTTTTCTTCTGTCACCTTCATTTTATGTGTTACCCGGTTGGATGTGTTATAAACATGAACCGAAACGGATGAATTTTTTTCGCCGGTTTTGGGGTATTTATATACATACTGACCCGGATAGAGTTCATATTCATCGTGAGACGGATGAGAACCTTTATAAACCGGGAAACTGTACTCCTTTACTTCTGATTCATCAAATTTGATATATGCCAGAAACTGTCCGTCAGGAGACCATTCAAAAGCTTTGTTGAACTCAAACTCTTCTTCATATACCCAATCCGGAATGCCGTTTATAATTTTATTCCTTTCCCCGTCTTCGGTAATCTGAAGTATAGTTCCAAACCTCAGGTCTTTCAGAAACAGATTATTATCCCTGGCAAATGCTACACGGTTTCCGTCAGGACTGAAAGTGGCCATCTGCTGACGTTTTCCGGGCTCGATCGCTTCAATACGTTTACGTCTTATATTATATACCCAGTATTCAGCTGTATAACTTCTTCGGTAAATCTGGCGTTTTTTAGTGTAAACCAGTATCAGTTGTTCATCGCTGCTAAAGGCATATCCTGATATGGTTTTAAGCTTTGCATCCTGGAGAAGTTCTGCATTAACATCAAAAACGACATCGACTTTTTCTCCTGTCTTATAGCTGTATTTAACAATCTGCTGTCCATTTTCTAGTACAGTATAAAACTGACCATCGTTCATACTTTGGATATCTCTAATATCCCTTTGATAAAACGTATTTCTGAGCGTGAAATCCTCAAGTTCCACTTGTTTCTGTCCGGTTTGTGCAAATGTGGAAAATGAAATAACAGTGATAATAAATAGAATAATATGCTTCATGTGTTTTGTTTTTACCAATAAACGAATGATCAGGTTCAAAATTATGAGTAACAAAAGTATTTAAAAGATGTGATTCCTCAAACTGTATATTTCAATAACTCATTTACATGTTTTTGTGCATAAAGCTGTTATCTTTGTTTGATATCAATACTATAAAGCTGTCAGGTATGCCCCGAAAATTATTATTATGTTTTCTTACTGCAATCTTATTGTCCTGTGAATCAGGCAATATAACAAAATTTGATTTTGAGACGTATGTCACTCAAAATATTTCTGAGCCACAGATTCCTGATAACAAATTGAATGTACAGAGTTTCAGGTCTGAAACAGATTCTTTAAACGACTGGAAGACTACTTTTGATGTCGCCATTGCTGAACTTAAAAAACTCGGGGGAGGTACACTGGTTGTGCCGCCGGGCAACTACTTCATAAAAGGCCCTTTGCATCTGACAAGTCATCTGGAAATTAAACTTGAAAAAGGAGCAAGGTTGTATTTTAGTTCTGAACCGAAATACTACCTGCCGGTTGTTAAAACCAGTTGGGAGGGTACATTCCTATACAATTACAGTCCGTTTATTTATGCTTTTCAATGTACCGATGTAGCTATAACAGGCGAGGGTATTATCGACGGTGAAGCTTCTGATACCTGGTCGAAATGGAAAACTCTTCAAAAAAAGGATCAGTTATTAAGCCGGGAAATGAATCATCAGAATATACCAGTCAATGAACGTATTTTTGGTGAAGGGCATTATCTGAGGCCGCAATTGATACAGTTTTACAACTGTAAGAATGTTAAAGTTGAAGGGATAACCATTGAAGACAGTCCGTTTTGGTGTATCCATCTGCTGAAATGTGAAGGTGCAATTGTCAGGGCTGTAAGATATAATGCCTTTAACTATAATAATGATGGTATTGATCCGGAATATGCTAAAAATGTGCTGATCGAAGAGGTGTATTTTAACAACTCTGACGATAATGTTGCTATAAAAGCCGGACGCGACAATGAAGGCCGGGCTTCGGCTACCGGTTCAGAGAACATCATCGTTCGAAATTGTCATTTTAAAGGTCTCCATGCCATTGTGATTGGAAGTGAAATGTCGGCAGGAGTTAAAAACGTGCTGGTAAAGGACTGCGATTTTGCAGGAAAACTAAAACGTGGCATATATCTTAAATCCAATCCTGACCGCGGTGGATTCATTCATAATATCTATGTGGACAATGTCAGGTTGGGAGAAGTTGAAGACTGCATTTATATTACATCTTTTTATCATAATGAAGGGAAGGGCCATGTAACGGACATCTCCAATGTATATATGAATAACATTACATGTCAAAAGGCGACACAAAACGGTGTGGTGATTCAGGGATATCCCGACCAAAAAGTTAAAGACATTTATATCAGTAATCTTACCATCGATACGGTGGCTAATGCATTAAGCATGGTAGATGCAGAGAATATTGTATTTTCTGATGTCATATTGGGTGAAGCAGCTACAGCACCATCTTATGTAAAATAAAAAACATTGTAATGCACAGTATTTTGCTTACAAAGAATTATTTTAAACTGATAATCGCTATTGTATTCATAAACTTTGACAACTATATTTGAAAAAGACAACTAAAAAAAACTGCAATATGAAGGCATGTACATTCTTTTTAACATTCTTACTGTTCTGTTCTGTTTCTGGTGTAGCACAAATTGAGAACGCATGGAGAGGGCCGGACCGGAACGGTGTTTATCCCGATAAAGATCTGCTGGATCAGTGGCCAGAAAACGGTCCTGAGATACTCTGGCATTATGATAATCTGGGAGAAGGTTATTCTTCGGCTTCATTTTACAATAACAGGATTTATTTATCAGGTAACGAAGATACCACCGGCTTTATTTATGTATTGAGCATGGATGGAAACCTGTTGTGGAAAAAACCTTATGGCAGGGCATACACCGGATCATTTCCAAACACCCGCACAACACCACTTGTAACTGAAAATAAAATCTACATGTACACAGGATACGGTGTCCTTATTTGTATGAATGCGGAAAACGGAGATAAAATATGGACGCTGGATACGCAGCATCAACTTGACGGAAGAAATATTACCTGGGGTGTTACAGAAAACCTGCTGATCGATGGAGATAAATTATTCTGTTCTCCTGGTGGTGAGAAATACAATGTTATTGCAGTGAATAAAAATACCGGGAAGCTAATCTGGTCATCACCGGGGCTGGGTGATCTGTCAGCCTATTGTTCGCCAGTTATTATTCCACGAAAAGGAAGAGATATACTGGTGACCATGATGGCCAGTCATATACAGGGACACGATACAGAAAGCGGCGAAATGTTATGGTCGTATGAGCAACCTAACCAGTGGTCGGTTCATGCCAATACGCCGGTATATGCCGATAATGCCATTGCCTGTGTTAGTGGATATGGTAAGGGAACCGTAAAACTTAATCTGAATGAAGATGGATCACAGGTTACAAAAGCGTGGTTTAATGAGGAGCTGGATAACAGGATTGGCGCATTCGTAAAGCTGGGCGACTATCTTTATGGATCAGGTGATAAAAACCGTGGATGGCATTGTGTGGACTGGAACAGCGGAGAATCAAAATACTATGATAAATCGCTGGCAAACGGCGTGGTCATTGCTGCTGATGGAAAACTGATCTGCTATTCAGATCGTGGAGAACTGGCTTTGGTTAATGCCACACCGGATAAATTTGACCTTGTAAGCCAGACGAAAGTAAATATGGGAACCATGCAACATTGGGCACATCCGGTTATAAAAGATGGAAAACTGTATTTACGGCATGGAAAATCGCTGATCGTATATAAAATCAAATAGAATACATTCGTTTATCCGAATTTATAAAATCAGAAGCTTAAGTGTATTTGGTCAGAGTTGGGAATAATACCTGGGAGAACGCTACATGGGAAAACTGAAATCATCACACATAATCATCACTCTTTTAATTTTAACTGGTGGTGGTGCAATTATTTGGTGGTTAACCAAGGATCCGGTTTCTGACCTGTCACTCAGTCTGCCGGGTACCGATAACCGTGGCAGTGACTCTGTGTTTGAGGAAGATGTAAAGATCGGGAGTCTTTTTGAAAGTTTCTCAGATGAAAAAGCTGAGGGGACAGAAGTGTGGGCCTGCTTCCGTGGTGCTGACAGGGATAATATTTCCGATACTCAATTTCATTTAAAATCTAACCTTGATCATGATAAACTTCCGGTCGTCTGGAAAACAGAGTTGGGAGAAGGACACGCCGGAGCCGCAATTTATAAGGGACAGGTTTTTGTATTGGATTATATGGAAGATGAACGTGCAGATATGTTGCGGTGTTTTGATCTTAAAACAGGGAAAGAACTATGGCGCAGAGGTTACAAGGTTAAAATAAAACGGAATCATGGCATGTCAAGAACCGTACCTGCAGTTACCGGGGATTATGTGGTAACCATTGGTCCGCGTTGCCAGGTGATGTGCGTAGACCGGCTAACAGGTGATTTTAGATGGGGTATAGATATTGAAAAAGAGTACCAGACTGAGGAACCTTTGTGGTATACCGGTCAATGTCCTTTCATTGATAATGGTAAAGTTATAATTGCTACGGGTGGTAAGGCATTACTGATTGCTGTGGATTGTGCTTCCGGTGAAAAATTGTGGGAAGTACCCAATACCGGTAACTGGGACATGTCGCATGCTTCGGTTATGCCTTTTACTTTTAAAGGCCGAAAAATGTATGTATACAGCGCTGTTGGTGGTGTTTGCGGCGTATCAGCCGAAGGAGATGATGAGGGTAAGCTGCTGTGGGAGTCATCAGAATGGAATCATTCGGTCGTGGCACCTTCAGCCCTGTGTTTACCGGATGGTAAGATTTTTCTGACAGCAGGCTATGGCGCCGGTAGTATGGTAATGCAACTCATTGAAAATAATGGCTCCTTTAGTGTAAAGGTTCTGGATGAGTTCAAACCCAAAGACGGTCTGGCCTGTGAGCAGCAGACACCTGTCGTCTGGAAAGGCCATGTATTCGGGATCATGCCGAAAGAAGGAGGAGCCAACCGAAACCAGTTTGTATGTGTTGACCCGAAAGATTTTCGAAAGATGGTGTGGACAAGCGGAAAAGATAAACGCTATGGCCTTGGCCCTTATTTTATGGCTGATGATAAGTTTTTTCTGTTGAATGATGACGCTACCCTGACCATTATTGAACCAAGTGTCAATGAATTCAAAGTACTGGATGAGGTTAAACTTTTTGACGGACAGGATGCCTGGGCACCTCTGGCTACAGCAGACGGATACCTGGTTCTCAGGGATTCCAAAACGTTAATTTGCCTGGATATGTATGTTGAGCGTTAAATTTGCTTAAGGATATACCGGGCACTAAGCTATTGGTACAGAAATTGATATGATTTATCCAAATCAAGTGTCATGAAAAAAATAGTAGCAATCACAGTAGTCTTATTTTTAGTAGCCGGATATCAATCTCAGGCGCAGCAGAAATTAAGCCGTAAGGAAAGAAAAGCATTGAATGAAGCTAATGCACTGAAAGAAACCAAAGCGTTGGTCGACAGTGCCAGATTTGTATTTGTTCCGTCACAGGCACTGCCACTTGGTATGCGCACACAAAATCTTGATGGCACATTCAGAGCCAAAATTCAAAACGACTCCATTTATTCGTATCTTCCTTTTTACGGAAGGGCATATAAGGCAGATTACAACAGCCTTGACGGGCCCTTTTCATTCGACCTGCCCATTGAAAAATTTTCTGTGGATACCTTGAAGAAGGAATACCTCCTACAGTTTCAGGTAAGGAATCAGGATGATTTGGTAAAATATGTGTTTCACATTGGTAAAACCGGATACACCACATTGAGTATCAACAGCACCAACCGTCAGTCTATTTCGTATTACGGTAATATTGAAAAGCCTGAAGAATAGGACTGTTTTATCTGACGATAAGCGGTGCAGACTTCACTCCGTTGCCGGACCTGGCTTTCACAATATATAAGCCAGAATTAAGATTTAAAAGACCCGGTTCAATAATTATTTCGTCTGAATTATCTGAACCGAAGCTCTTTCCGTAAATAATATGTCCTGAAATATCAGTAACAACAACAGAGCAAGGTGCTTTTTCATTGTTGCTGACAAACAACTTTTGTCCGGTATTCAGAGGGTTTGGATAAATTCTGAGAGCCTGTTCCTTTTTAATATTGTTAGTATGCTGTATTACCGTTGCTCCAAAAGGTTGCTTTATTTTATGATATTCCGTTCCATTTATGACGACACTATCTAAACACAGATTCTGATAATTATTAATCAGAAAGGGACTTGATATTGACCTGAATTCACAATTTGATAAGCGTATATTTTTAATCAGAGACCTCTCATAGCCATCAAAGCGCAGGCCAGCAGGCGCTTTATCACATGTAAGGTTCTTAATATCTATATCACGGACGATAGGATCAAACGTTGAAATATCACCTTCACCATAATAGAAATTTATTCGGATTACGGCATCAGAAACCTGACCAACTTCGATATTTCTCAGGAATATCTTTTCTATCAGTCCACCTCTGATTGAATTGGTTTTGATTCGGAGTGCACGTTCGAGATTTGGACTGTCCATAATACAATCCTCTGCAAAAACATGGTTCACGCCACCGCTTATTTCACTTCCGACTACAACACCGCCATGGCCATCTTTCATGATACAATTCTGAATAATAATTCTGGAAGACGGGACATTAACTCTTCTACCATCTGCATTCCGGCCTGACTTAATGGCAATACAGTCATCGCCTGTATCAAAATAGCAGTTTTTTATCAGAACTCCGGTACAGGATTCCGGATTACATCCATCATTATTCGGTCCATGTCCCGTAACGTGAACATTTGATACAGTAATATTCTCTGACAATACAGGATGAATATGCCACATTGGGCTGTTTAGTATCGTAACACTGTCAATAAGTACGTTTTTACATCTGTAGGGTTGTATCATATTCGGCCGTATATAATGGCCACTACCAAATATCCGTTCACTTACAGGCACATTGTTTTCACCCATAGTTCTTAGCGCAGATACATCTGAATCATCTTTGCCTGTCCATGACCACCAGTTGTTGTTACTCCCCATACCGTTGAGCGTACCGCTGCCGGTAACCGCAATATTCGTTTGTTCAAAAGCATAAATACATGGCGAGTAATTGTAGCATTCCGTGCCTTCAAAACGGGTGTAAACCACAGGCAGATAATCTTCAGGATTGGTGCTGAATTTAATTGTAGCATTGACAGTTACGTGCAGATTGACATTACTCAGCAAGTGTATGGCACCGGTCCTGTAGATTCCTTCAGGAACTATCACACGGCCGCCTCCTGCATCTGAACAAGCCTGGATGGCTGATTTGAATGCAGCAGTACAATCCGTTAAATCGTCGCCTGTAGCACCATAATCAAGAATATTAAAGTCGTTATCCGGAAAGGTTGGTGGGGTGATTGATGCTAACAATACAGGAAGTTCAGCCCAACCGGAATCCGGATCATTAATTGTACGTACATTAAAATCATAAACTTCACTGCCTAAATGAAGCAAGGCTGAACTAACACTTGCGAATTCTGTAGAACTGTTCACCCTGATATTTATATTATCATTGTTCTTCACTGTTGCTGCAGCACTGGTGAAAGGGCTGTTGTTGATGGAGTACATTCCGTTTTCAATGCTGATATTTAAATCAGAAGTTAGTCCTGTAACAGTTGCAGATGCAGACGTAACCGGACTACCCAGGGCAACATCAAACCGATCTTCAAACACAATAGGATCGGGTGTATTCTGAGAAAAATCAGGATTAAAAAGGATAACCGTATAGTTACTTGTTCCGCTTGACTGGTTGACAGAGCCCAGTTCAACCCAGCTATCTGCATCAAAATCTCTGGCATAAAGGCTAAAACTTCTTGGTGTTGATTCATCATTCACAATATCTTCACCGGTATCTTCCCAGTCGGTCATCCATGAAAGCTTATTCAAACGGTTGTCGAGGGCAATCAGTACTTTTACATTTTCGGTAGTATAAAACTTTAGCAAAGGGTTTTCTGTAAAAGACTTGGAGGCATTCGCTGTTTTTATCCATTCAGATCCTGTATATTTATCGGGGATACTACTGAAGGTAAAGGTTCTGTCGCCAAACTGATAATCGCCAACCCGCAGGTTATTTTCCACAGACCAGTAGTCCTTATTCTCATTATCAAAAACCTGGAACTGTTCTATTAATGAGGCCTGTCCATTGACACACACAACGAATGAAATAACCAAAAAAGATGGTTTAAGCAGAAATCTGAACATGCAATATTAGTTTGTGATGAATATCTGTGTAAAGGTAAAAAAACATTAATGGCACGCACAACAATATATCAGTTAAACTGGCATAAAACAATATACAGATCCCAAAGACAGAGGTTCTGAAAACAATGGCTTTACTTTGATCAGACTACCGAAACTTGGATTGAAATTCAGACTGATTCTAAATGAGCTTAACCATGTTTAGGGATCATTAATCTTTATTATTTTTACACGATTACAGGCATTTTGGGTTATGCAAAAAAAAGGGATTATCATATTCATTTCAGTTTTGGCGCTGGCATTAATCGCTATCATCGTAGCCGATGTGATAAAAACACGTACGGATAACAGGCCTGATAATCCCTATGCCCTGGAGTACGATGATCTGATGCATGTTGATCCTGCCTTGATAAGCCATAAAGAGGTAAAGAATTTTCGGCTGAGTGGTGATTCGGTAGGCGCATTGATTACAGACACTGCGTCCATATTTGTATCTGTTGATCATCAAATCCTGCAACTTGATTTTAACGGAGTTTTAAAAAATAGTATTCCGGTTCCAGAGATGGCCAGATCCATGGCATTTGCACCGGACCATAATCTGCTTGTCGGATTCAGCAATCACATATTAAAAATCGACAGAAAGGGTAATATTCTGGTACAAACAAAACCGGTTAATTCAAATTCCGTGATTACAAATATTGTCGTATATCAGTCACGGATATTATTTGCCGACGCAGGAAACAGAACGATTTATGAACTGGATCAGCATCTGAATATCATAAACTCATTTGAAGGAAAGCGGGAGGAAGGAGCCTTACATGGTTTTATTGTTCCAAGTGCCAATTTCGACCTGGCATTTTCCGGTTCCGGCGAATTATGGGTTGTCAATCCCGGTTTGCATGCAGTTGAAAACTACGACAGTTCGGGTAAGATGAGGAGTTTCTGGGAGGCGACATCATTCAGGCTCGATGGTTTCAGCGGGTGCTGTAATCCTGCCCGCATAACCATAATGAATAATGATTCCTTTGTAACCAGTGAAAAAGGCATCGTAAGAATTAAAATACATGATCCTTCCGGTAAATTTGCATCTGTAGTTGCACCTCCTTCGGCATTTAAAGAAGACGGAGCAGCTCCTGATGTTGCAGTGAATGAAAACGGCGTGATTTACGCTCTGGATTATGACAGAAATACAATACGGGTTTTTGAACCAATACAATAATGGACAGAAAAGCATTTTTACAACAGGTAGGGCGGTTAACATTACTGGGAGGTCTGGCAGCAGTTTCAGGTGTCATTCTGACCAAAAGGGAGGTAAGTGCTTACAGCTGTTCTGTAAATGAATTTTGTAAAAAGTGTAACGAATTCAGTTTTTGTTCAAAAGATCAGGCATTAAAACAGAGGGCAGATGAGCGAAAACAAAAAGATTGACCGGCGAAAATTCTTCAATACTACAGCCCGGGCATCGCTTCTGGTAGGACTTGGAGGTGTCGGAGCTCTGGCATTTAAACATAAAACCACTGATGATTGGGTATGGCAGATTGATCCGTTTGCCTGTACACAGTGTGGCCGCTGCGCTACGGATTGTATCATGTCACCTTCGGCAGTTAAATGTGTGCATGCCTTTGATTTATGTGGGTATTGTGATTTATGTGGCGGTTATTTTAAACCTGATTCCCATGCACTGGAAACCGGAGGGGAAAATCAGTTGTGTCCAACGGCTGCCATTGAAAGAAAATACATAGAGGAGCCTTATTTTGAATACGTTATAAACGAAGAATTATGTTTTGCCTGTGGTAAATGCGTAAAAGGATGCACATCTTTTGGAAATGGTTCGTTACACCTTCAGATAAGACACGACCGTTGTGTGAATTGCAACGAATGTTCCATTGCCCGGGTATGTCCTTCGGATGCCATAAAACGTGTTCCGGCCAGTGCACCGTACTTAATTAAAGGTAGTTTTACAAAAGAAAGCTGATATGAGACAAATAATCCTGACCTTACTCCTTTCTTTTGTGTTAATGCAGACCACGGCCTTTTCGCAGGCCCAACAGCGTTTTCCCAAGCCTGAGTTTGAGAACGGCTATGAACAACCGGACACAACAACACCGGAGCCAAGATCGGTATCCCTGGAATACTTCGATGTGGCCGTACTCCTTTTCGTTCTGATTCTGGCCACATGGTTTGCTCTTAAAAAACGGTCAAGACGTGGTATTCTCTGGTTGTCTGTATTTACCCTGCTTTATTTCGGCTTTTACCGTAATGGATGTATCTGTGCGATAGGATCAATACAAAATGTATCCCTAACTCTGGCTGATCCGGGATATGCGATCTCCATAACCGTACTGTTGTTTTTCCTCTTACCGCTATTATTTGCCCTCTTTTTCGGCAGAACCTTTTGTGCAGGCGCCTGTCCGTTAGGTGCCATTCAGGATCTGATTATCATAAAACCCATTTCATTGCCTTTATGGCTAAGAAAAACACTTGGACTTATACCTTTTCTTTACCTGGGTTTGGCTTTACTGTACGCAGCTACAGGAACTGATTTCATCATTTGCCGCTATGATCCTTTTGTGAGCATTTTCAGAATGGACGGGCCATTTCTGATGATTGCTCTGGGAATTGTAATGTTACTGATCGGTATGTTCGTCGCCCGTCCTTATTGTCGTTTCTTTTGCCCGCTAAGTGTACCGCTGAACTGGATGTCCCGTTTTTCAAGATGGCATTTGAGCATAACACCCAAAGCGTGTATTCAGTGCAAGTTATGCTCGGACTCCTGTCCGTTTGATGCGATCAACGAACCTGAAAACAGGAAAGATGACAAAGGAAATTTAAGACAGTTCCTGTTCTATATTATTCTGGTTCCGCTTATTGCATTAACGTTTGGATTTGCTTTTTCAAAAGCGCATGGTTTTCTGGCCAAAGCGCATCCGGATGTTTACCTGGCTGAATTGCTGATTAAACATCCTGAATTGAAAAATAATCCGGATAATCTGGATATTCAAACCTTTATGGCTTCCGGTAAAACAATGGATGAGCTGGTAGATTCGGCTAAACATATTCAATCGAAATTTTATACAGGCAGCTGGATTCTGGGTATATTCATGGGGCTCGTAGTTGCTCTGACACTGGTAAATCAAACCATGTTCAGAAGCCGGAAAGATTATGAACCCGATAAAGGTAACTGTTTCAGTTGTGGCAGATGTATGGACTATTGTCCGGTAAAAAAAGATTAATTCATGGATGACAACAAAAAAATAAAACTAGCCTTTAATGTTGCTCTCGTTGCCGGGATTTTTACACTGGTCATAGCCTTGTTGTTTCTCATTAATTATATCAACATTAAGCAAAATGACCCGGTAGATAATCAGGCGCTTGAAGCCATGGTTCAGCGCCTGGCAGATGAAC
The DNA here is from genome assembly GCF_042219855.1 of Quyinboa sediminis. Taxonomy (NCBI): domain Bacteria; kingdom Pseudomonadati; phylum Bacteroidota; class Bacteroidia; order Bacteroidales; family Quyinboaceae; genus Quyinboa; species Quyinboa sediminis. The sequence continues at coordinate 701,847 of NZ_JBHJHP010000001.1, forward strand.
CGGGAAATGACGCATTAATATCTGAAATACGGAATCTGGATCTTCTGGCACGAAAGGCTTATTTTACAGGACAGTGGCAGATTAATACCGCCTCATGGCTGTTGTTACTGGGTGCCATCATCACTACTATCGCGCTGAGGTTTTATTATTCGCTGACCAGCAAAATTGGTCTTCCTGATCCTGCTGAAATAAAGCCTTCTGCTGCTCGTTTAATGAGCACGAAATGGATAGCCGGGCTTTCTGCTGCAATTGTTATCCTGGCCCTGCTTTCATCGTTTGGATCACGGAATTACCTTGCAAAATACGATCAGATGAAACAAACTGCAGTTCAGGATTCTGTTGTGCAAAACGACATTCTGGTGGTTGATGTTAATCCTGTTTCAGATACGAAACAACCTGACACATCGCAAATAATTAAAGAAACAGCTCAAAACCAGACTGCACCTGATGAACCTGAGGTAGAGACAAGACAAAAGAATAACAGTGTAATACAAGATATAGCAGTACAGTCTAAGGTTGCCACGATGGACAAAGAAAACACCCCCCAGGATAATCTTAAAGCTGAAAAACCTGAAGCTGCGGCATTACCAACACTTAATGACATTAAAAAGCAACAGGCTTACTTCAGGGGCTATCTGGGACAGGGAATTTCATATGCAAAGAATATACCGGAAAGCTGGAACCCCGAATCAGGCGATCACATTAAATGGAAAACCGAAATTCCGTTAAAAGGCTATAATTCACCTGTAATCTGGGATGATAAAATATACCTGACCGGTGCTGATCAGAGCAAAAGAGTCGTCTATTGTATCTCTCGTAATGACGGGAAGATTCTATGGCAACACGACGCCGATAATATACCGGGGTCCCCGTCAAAACCTCCTAAAACTACTGATGACACCGGATTAGCAGCCCCAACAGTAGCAACCGATGGACAAAGGGTTTATGCGATTTTCGGTACCGGCGATATACTAACTTTCAAGTCGGATGGCACCAGGCTCTGGGCCAAAAATCTGGGCGTACCTGATAACCATTATGGCCACTCCTCATCACTGATATGTTACGGGGATAAACTATTTGTGCAATATGACACCAATAAAGGGGGCAGAGTTTTGGCATTAAGTGTTTTTGATGGTTCCGTGCTTTGGGATACAAGCCGTGAAAGTCATATTTCATGGGCTTCACCAGTGTTGGCCGGGTTTAACGGAAAAATGCAATTGATTTTATCATCTGAGCCGATTGTGGCTGGATACGACATCGAAAATGGCAAAGAATTATGGTCCGTTGAATGTATGATGGGGGAAGTTGGACCTTCAGTTGGTATAGGGGAAGGATTGGTATTTGCAGCGAACGAATATGCAACATTAGCAGCAATTGATCCGGTAAAAAAAGCGATCGTCTGGGAGGATAACGAGTATTTACCGGAAGTGTCCAGTCCTGTATCAGCTGACGGCCTTTTATTCATCGCAACATCCTACGGCGTATTTGTATGCTATGATGCTAAAACCGGTGAAAAACAGTGGGAAACAGAATTCAACAGCGGGTTTTATTCATCAGCAATGGTTGTTGACCATAAAATATACATTGCAGATATGGAAGGGGTGGTTCATATCATGAAATTAAGCCGCCAACACGAAGGGATAGCAGATATAAGCATGGGGGAACGGCTTATGGCAACACCGGCTTTCATGGATGGGCAGATTTTTTTAAGAACGACAGGTAGCTTATATTGTATAGAATAATGACGGAAGATCAGGCATTAACAGAGCAGATTCTGGAGGAGAAAGGGCGTAGTAAAAATGCCGTTATTCCTGTCCTTCAGGCTATTCAGGCCCATTATAAATACCTGCCTCAACCGGTACTTGAATATGTTTGTGAACATTCCGATATAACACCGGCCCAGATTACGGGTGTGGCCAGCTTTTATTCCCAGTTCAGATTGCAACCTGTAGGGGAGCATATGATTAAGGTTTGCGTGGGAACAGCATGCCACGTGAAAGGTGCTGTTCAGGTTTACGATGCTTTTAAACGCGAGCTTAAACTTGATGGAGATGCAGATACCGATGCAGAAGGCAATTATACAGTTGAAAAGGTGAGTTGTCTGGGATGTTGCACGCTGGCACCTGTGGTACAGATTGATGATGTAACTTACGGACATGTTAACACCAATCAGATCAAATCGGTCATCAGTGATTTTGAAAAGCACAGAGACGATAAAAAACGCAGGAAATTCCGAAAAGGAGACGGGAGTGAAATACAGGGAGAGATCAGGGTAGGTCTCGGTTCATGCTGTGTAGCCAGTGGAAGTGAAGAGGTACGTGAAGCAGTTGCCGGTGTGGTGGAATCTTCGGGAATGAATGTTAAGCTGAAACATGTTGGCTGTGTAGGCATGTGTCATCAGGTCCCTCTGCTGGAGGTTGTTCCGGTAAATAAAGAACCAACATTGTATGCCAAAGTCAAGCCGGAAGATGTAAAGCAGATTGTGGAATCACATTTTCAGTCTGCAGGTCTCTTTCAGCGTCTGAAAAACAGCTTAACCAATTCACTTGAAAACGTCCGCAGCGATGCATCCTGGAACGGTGTGGAGCGGTATAAATTAGATATCAGGGAAAAACATGTATCCTCATTTTTAGGTAAACAGGTGCCGATTGCAACCGAACATCGTGGAATTATTAATCCGACAGATCTGGATGAATATCAATCAAACGGCGGATTTAAGGCATTGAAGAAGGCACTGAACGGCATGACACCTGATGCTATTATTGACAGTATAAAAGAAAGTGGTTTAAGAGGTAGAGGTGGAGCCGGATTTCCGACAGGACTGAAATGGGAACTGGTCAGAAAGGAAGAGTCTGATATTAAATATCTCATATGTAACGGTGACGAAGGTGATCCCGGTGCTTTTATGGACAGGATGTTACTGGAATCCTATCCCTACCGCGTGATAGAAGGAATGCTGATTGCTGCTTATGCTGTTAGTGCGAGCCATGGTTATTTCTATATCCGGGCAGAATATCCACTGGCCCTGAAACGTATTCGGGAAGCCCTGGAGATTTGCAGAAGCAGTCACTTTCTGGGTTCAGATATTCTGGGTTCGGGATTCAGTTTTGATATAAACATTTACGAAGGTGCCGGAGCATTTGTATGTGGAGAGGAATCTGCATTGATAACATCAATAGAAGGTAATCGTGGTTTTCCGCGACTAAGGCCTCCGTTCCCCGCACAAAAAGGTCTTTGGGATAAACCAACCTTGATTAACAATACAGAGACTTTTGCTCAGGTTTCATACATCATAAAAAATAATTCGCTGTCATTCAGCAGGATCGGTAAAGGAAAGAGCAAGGGAACAAAAGTTTTTGCACTGGCAGGTAAGGTTGCCCGTGGTGGATTAATAGAAGTTCCAATGGGTATAACCATCCGCCAGGTGGTTGAAGAAATTGGTGGTGGAGTAGCTGAAGGACGATCCTTTAAAGCGGTACAGATAGGAGGCCCTTCCGGGGGATGTGTTCCGCACTGGTTGGCTGACACACCAATTGATTTTGAGTCACTTAAGGAAGTGGGAGCCATGATGGGATCCGGTGGTCTGGTGGTTCTGGATGACACCGATTGCATGGTGGATATCGCTAAATACTTCCTTACTTTTACTCAACAGGAATCATGCGGAAAATGTACATTTTGTAGAGTGGGTACACGACGAATGCTGGATATCCTTGAAAAAATAACGGAAGGGAAGGGTAAACCAGAGGATTTGGATGAACTGGAAAAACTAGCCGAATGGACCGGAAAAGGGAGTTTATGTGGTCTGGGAAAAACAGCGCCAAATCCGGTGCTGTCGACCTTAAAATACTTCAGAGAAGAATACGAAGCACATATTAACGGTGTTTGTCCAACAGGTAAATGTCAGGATTTAATCACGTATTCCATTACCGATGATTGTATCGGCTGTACTAAATGTGCCCAGGATTGTCCGGTGGATGCAATCGCTTTTAAACCGCATGAAGTACATAGCATCGACACGGAATTGTGCATAAAATGCGATGCCTGCAGACTGGTGTGTCCTGAAGATGCGATTTTAGTGAAATAGTGATAAGTTGTAAGTAAAAAGTAAAAAGAGAAAAAGGAAAAAGGGATAATTAAAAGTATGATATAACTCCTTATAGTCAGGCTGATATTCCCTTAAACATCTCTATCCCTTAAAGGAGAAATCCTTCTTATTTGTGGATTGGTCCCTTTAGGGAATTAAAGGGTTAGGGATGGAATAAAATTTAAATCGATAATCTTGATTCTTAAGTCTTATATCTTATATCTTATATCTTATATCTTATATCTTGGTTCTGATGTCTAAAAAATATGAAACTAAAACTCAATCATACAGAAGTTAATTTTGAAGCTGGCAACACCATTTATGAGGTGGCCAAAGCCAATGGTATCGATATTCCTGTGATGTGCTTTAACGATGACCTGGAGCATTTTACCTCCTGTATGATTTGCCTTGTGAAGGATGCCGGAACCGGTAAACTGATGCCTTCATGTACGATGAAAGCTGAACAGGGAATGGATATTATAACCAACGATGAAGAGGTGCTTGAATCGCGTAAAATGGCTTTGGAACTGCTTTTAAGCGAGCATGTCGGAGATTGTGAAGCGCCTTGCCGGGTAGCCTGTCCAGCTTATATGGATATTCCTGTGATGAACCGCTTACTGGCAGCCGAAAAACTGGAAGAGGCGTGGAAGGTGGTGACCAAAGATATTGCTCTGCCATCCGTTCTGGGACGCATTTGCCCGGCACCATGTGAAGGAGTATGTAAACGAAAACCCATTGATGGTGCTGTATCCATTTGCATGTTGAAACGTTATGCCGGTGATTTCGGATCAGTACAGGAAATACAAAGTATTAAACCTACAGGAAAGAAGGTTGCAATTATTGGTTCAGGTATAGCCGGACTGGCAGCGGCCAGACACACTGCAGAAAAAGGCCATTCCGTCACTGTTTTTGAAAAAGCGGATTTGCCGGGAGGTAAACTCAGATACGATACAAACGATGAGTTATTACCTAAAGATGTACTGGACAAGGAAATAGGCCAGATTACAGCATTGGGTGTTAGCATAAAACCCGGAACGGAGATAAACCAAGAAGTATTCAAAACCATTCAAAACGATTTTGATGCAGTCATAATCGCCTCAGGGGAAATAACTGAAGAGCAGAAGACCTGGGGCATTCGCTTTAATGAAAAAGGGTTTAATGCCGATAAAAACACTTATGCGACTGATCTTCACGGGGTATTTGTTGTTGGGACAGCCTTAAAACCGGGCCGACTGGCTGTTAAAATGCTGGCACAGGGGAAGGAAGCGGCATTCAGTGTTGACCAGTTTTTATCCGGTCTGCTGGTTGTTGGCGAACCCAAACGCTTTAACTCCCGCTTTGGGAAGCTCCGGGAAATGGAATTTGACGAATACCTCAAAGAATCATTACCGGGAAACCGCATAGAACCTGAATCCGGCGTAAGAAGTGGTTTTACACTTCAGGAAATGAAAGTGGAAGCAGCACGCTGTATGCACTGTGATTGCCGAAAGCCGGATACCTGTAAACTCAGGATATATGCTGATGAATTTGATATTAAACAAAAGGTGGATAGCGATCGCAGGCACCTGACCAAAAAAAATGTTCAGCATGACTATGTGGTATTTGAGACCGGTAAATGCATTAAATGCGGCATCTGTGTACGCATGACAGCCAAATACCAGGAGAAGTTTGGTTTTACATTTATAGGTCGAGGCTTTGATGTGGAAATTGGTATACCATTCAACAAAACACTGCATGAAGGCTTAATGAATGTAGCTCTTGAAGTTGCCGAGGCCTGCCCAACCGGCGCCATAGCAAGAAAATAGCACGTCCCCCTTAATAAAATTTAGCAGTTCCAAACTTTAATAAATTAATATACCCTGAAGGGAGATCATTATTTCAGCCCGGGGTAAATGAATGAAGTGAATGCCACCCCGGGTAATAGAACGTATGTCAATCAAGGACGGCCATCATTACACCTGTTGAAATAGAAGCGAAACCCGGCCGCACGTTTGAAGGAACTCATGAAATAAGGGCAGAAACATACTATTTTGACTAAATCCTCCGTCCCCTTGCTTCGATCAGGATTTTTAACCCGTGGGAAATTTGCATAGCAAATGCCGCCTAAAATCAAATAAAAATGATTAATATTTCGCTGATGCTACGGATAACAATGGAATGAAGAATTATGAAGTCCTGTGCCTTGTTTCTTGGCTCTTATATCTACAACAACAGCAGTAAAATTCTGCGTCACAATTCACATTGCGACACCTCCTTCCAACAAAAGGATGACAAAATAAATCTGCTTTCATTAAAAAGATTACCTTTGCAGCGATTTTTCAGAAGGGTAGAATGAACCAAATGTTTTGCCATACATTCTATAAATAAACAGGTTCAGGAAAAATATTTTGAAGAGTCAGAAATATAGAATCTTGGACAAACACTGATTAATTTAAGACACTTGAAATCAATACGTAATATTGCTATTATTGCCCATGTTGACCATGGCAAAACCACGCTGGTAGATAAAATGTTACTGGCCGGACAATTGTTTAAGGATCACGAAAAACCGGGTGATCTGATCATGGACAGCAATGATCTGGAGCGGGAGAGGGGCATTACCATCCTATCCAAAAACGTTTCCATTCTTTATAAGGATGTAAAAATAAACATCATAGATACACCTGGTCATGCCGATTTTGGTGGAGAGGTAGAACGTGTTCTGAACATGGCTGATGGCGTGCTTTTGCTCGTCGATGCCTTTGAGGGCCCGATGCCCCAAACACGTTTTGTTTTACAGAAGGCTCTCGGACTTGGATTGAAGCCCATTGTAGTCATCAATAAAGTAGATAAGCAGAATTGTCGTCCGGATGAGGTACACGAAGAAGTCTTTGACCTGATGTTCAATCTGGATGCATCTGAAGAACAGCTTGATTTTGTGACGGTATACGGTTCAGCTAAAAATGGATGGATGAGTGAAGACTTGAACAATCCATCAGATAATATTGAGCCTTTGCTGGACGCTATCATTAAATATATTCCTGAACCGGAGTATAAAAAAGGAACGCCACAGATGCAGATTACTTCTCTTGATTACTCAGCATATGTGGGACGTATCGCTATCGGCAGGGTTTTCCGTGGTGAACTGGAAGAAGGACAGACCGTAGCTTTAGCTAAGAGAAACGGCTCCATCGTCAGGACAAAAATAAAAGAGCTGAATGTCTTCAGTGGTCTGGGGCGTACACCTGTAAGAAAAGTAAGTTGCGGTGAGATATGCGCACTGGTTGGAATAGATAATTTTGAGATTGGCGATACCATCACCGATATTGATAATCCGGATCCGCTGGATCCCATTTCAATTGATGAACCGACAATGAGTATGACCTTCACAATCAATAACTCACCGTTTTTTGGTAAGGAAGGTAAATATGTAACTTCCCGTCATATTCATGACCGCTTGATTCTGGAACTGGACAAGAACCTGGCACTTCGTGTTGAAACATCAAACGAGGCAGATTCTTGGACGGTTTATGGCCGTGGTGTATTGCATCTATCGGTTTTAATAGAGACCATGCGACGCGAAGGTTATGAACTACAGGTTGGTCAACCCAAAGTGATTATTAAGACCATTGCAGGTGAAAAGAACGAACCGGTTGAAGAGCTGACCGTGGATGTTCCTGAGGAATTTTCAGGAAAGGTCATTGAGCTGGTTACGCGAAAAAAAGGAGAGATGCTGGTTATGGAACGCAAGGGAGACCGCCTGCATCTTGAATTTAATATTCCGTCGCGAGGCATCATTGGATTGAGAAACCAGATACTGACTGCCACAACCGGAGAAGCCGTTATGACGCACCGGTTCATTGAATATCAACCATGGAAAGGTCCGATTGACAAACGTTTGGCCGGTTCATTGATAGCCATGGAAACCGGGACAGCTATCGCTTATGCCCTGGATAAATTACAGGACAGAGGTAAATTCTTTGTTGCTCCTCAGACTGAAGTTTACATGGGACAGGTAGTTGGTGAGCATACCAAGGAAGGCGATGTGGTGGTTAACATTACCAAAAGTAAAAAACTGACCAACATGCGTGCCTCCGGTTCAGACGATAAGGTTAAACTGGCACCTCCGATAGTATTCAGTCTTGAAGAAGCACTGGAATACATTAAGGATGATGAATATGTGGAAGTGACACCAAAATCCATCCGTTTGCGTAAAATTCTGTTAAACGAACACGACCGCAAACGCGCTTCTAAAAAAGAGTAGATCAAAAATGAGTCATCTCGACTGGACATCCCGAACGGAACTTTTACTGGGCAGCGAAAAGCTTGATATGCTTAAAAACGCTCATGTTCTTGTGGTTGGATTAGGCGGTGTTGGGGCATATGCTGCAGAATCAGTCTGCCGGGCAGGTGTTGGTAAAATGACAATCGTGGATGGAGATGTGGTTAATCCAAGTAATCTGAACCGTCAACTCATAGCATTAAACTCTACGATTGGCCAATCCAAATCTGACATTCTTGCAAAGCGCCTTATGGACATTAATCCGGATCTCAAACTCGATGTCCGTAATGTCTTTCTAAGAGATGAGGAAACCATTAAACTTTTGGATGCAGACCATTACGACTATATTGTAGATGCCATAGACACCCTGAGTCCGAAGGTTTATCTGTTGTATCACGCATTACAGAAAGGTTATAAGGTGGTTTCATCCATGGGTGCCGGTGGTAAAACGGACCCGACAAAAATTCAGGTTTCTGACATTTCGAAATCATCGGTTTGCAGACTGGCAAGAACGGTCAGAAAACGTCTGGGCAAAATGGGCATACGTAAAGGAATCACCGTGGTTTTCTCAACTGAAGAAGCTGCAGAGCATGCCATTATCGGAAGTAGTGAGGAACAAAACAAAAACTCAACCGTCGGAACCATTTCATATATGCCGGCTGTTTTCGGTTGTTTTGTGGCCTCCGTAGTCATTCGCGATCTGACAAATATGATAAAATAAGGTTAAATTTATCCCAAAACAGAACTAAGGCAGGATAATTGCTGTTATGTTTGTGAATTATAAAGAGAGGACTTTAACATGTTACAGATAGTATTAGTTTCAATAGGTTTGGTTGCCGTGGCATTTATACTGCTCGGAATAAATGTGCTGTTTAAAAAGAAAGGAAAGTTTCCGAATTATCATATCGGTGGAAACAAGGAAATGTCTAAAAGAGGTATTTACTGTGCCACAACAAACGATAAGCTGGAACGCAGATCAAACGGTCGTTTCGATTTTGCTAAACTTCAACAGGAAGTAGATGATTCCGTGAGTTGTTAATGTTTGTTAATAAGCCACTATTTTCCTGCCATCTGATTAATTGCGTGATGCAAAAAATTATTTTTGTATCTGGTCAATTAAAACGTAAATAATGAAGAAATTAATTCCTATCTCAATTGCAATTCTTTTTATAGCTGTCATTATTTTATTTGTAATGCAGTGCAATGTTTCAAAGCAATGTTCAGCACCTGCAGGTAAAACGGACAGTACTAATGTCAGGACAGATGGCACGAATTTAACCATTGCTTATATTAACACAGACACATTACTGTTAAACTATCAGTTATCACGTGATTTAAATGAAGAGCTTCTTAAAAAACAGGAAGATGCCAGAACCAACCTGAACCAGGAAGCACGCGCCTTCGAACGTGAAATGCAGGATTTTCAGCGTAAACTTGAAAACAATGGTTTTCTGTCACGTGACAGAGCGGAAAGAGAGCAACAGCGTCTCATCAACCGCGAACAGGAGCTCAAGGATTTAAATGCCAAGTTATCCAATGAGCTTATGACAAAACAACAGGAAATAAGCGCGCAATTGCTGGACTCCATTACGCTGTACCTTAAAGAAATGAATCTTGATAAGGATTATGATCTGATTCTAAGCACCACAGTCGGTGGAACAATTTTGCATGCCAAAGACGGTCTGAACATTACCGGTGAAGTGCTGGATGCTTTAAATAAAAGGTATAAAAAGAAAAATTAAAACAGATAAAATATTATTTTTAAGGGCTGCAAAGCCCTTTTTTTATGCACATATACGAACAGTATCTTAGCAAACATCAAATTCCGGGACAGCTGTTAACCGAATGGCAAAAAAACGTATCCATTGTCATCGTTATACCGTGTTACAATGAACCGGATATTAAAAATACATTACTATCGCTAAAAAACTGCGAAACCCCGAAAACCCATATTGAAGTTATTGTTCTGATTAATTCAGGGGAGTTATCACAGGAAAACATTATACTTCAAAACAGGAATACATACAATATGATCCTGTCTGAATTTCCCTTTACCCCGGAGGCCAACCTCAATTTCAGACCTTGGATTGTTGAAGGAATCCGCAAGAAACATACCGGTGCCGGATACGCAAGAAAACTGGGAATGGATTTGGCTGTGTCACTGTTCAATGGCTCAGGCAATGAAAACGGCCTCATTGTTTCACTGGATGCCGATACCCTGGTTGAATCCAACTATCTTCAGGAACTCTTCACGGTTTACAGTAATTCAGAAATAAGGGGTGGAACCATTCATTTTGAACATCCGGTTACCGATTCCACAGCGCCTGAAAACATGGCCATACTGCTTTATGAACTCCATTTGCGTTATTATCATAATGCACTCAGACAAATCGGTTTTCCTTACTACTACTACACCATAGGATCTGCTTTCTATATTCGGGCGATGGAATATGCAAAACATGGTGGAATGAACCGGAGACAGGGAGGGGAGGACTTTTATTTTCTGCATAAGGTACTCCCGCATATTACAAACAGAACCATCACAACGACCAAAGTTATGCCTTCGTCCAGAATTTCTGACAGGGTACCATTTGGTACGGGCCCCAGGATCAGACAATACCTTGAAACCGGTGAGATGCTGACATATTCCCATGAGGCCTTCCATTCACTTCAGGTGTTTTTCAGTTTAAAAGAGAAGCTGTTTAGAGCACGTATAGAACAGCTGCAGCAGTTGATGTATTCGGTTCCCGAACCACTACGGTCCTTTTTATCAGCGATTGATTCAGAGAAAAAAATGATGGATCTTAAACAAAATACGGCCAATATTCAAACATTTACAAAGCGCTTTTTTGATTTGTTTAATGCTTTTTTCATTGTGAAGTACCTGAATGAGACGCATTTGCAATGTTTTGAGATGAAAAGTGTCTGGCCTGAGGCTGCCGGATTTTTTAAAATGCATTATAACATTCATTCGGATTCTCCATATGATTTACTGTGTCAAATCAGGCTTAACGATATAAAAACAAGTAAATAATAAACTCATCCCGTATTAGTTTGTTTTTAGATTAACTGACAATCAAACTAAACAGTATGAGATATCTGACATTAATTATCATAATCATGTTATTCGGGTGTAAAACACAAAAACTGCAACTGGAAACAGTAAATCAACTGGATCTGAAAAAGTACACAGGTACCTGGTATGAAATTGCACGATTACCGAATTCATTTGAAAAAGGCTTAAAATGTACCACTGCGAATTACAGTATTAATGATGATGGAAGTATAAAGGTTGTGAACAAAGGTCATAAGACGGACGAACCGGATAAGGTAAAACAATCAACCGGCAAGGCGCTGGTACCTGATAAAGCTGAGCCGGGTAAGCTGAAGGTATCCTTTCAGTGGCCTTTTTATGGTAAATACTGGGTTTTAAAGCTGGACCCTGAGTATAAACATGTACTGGTAGGCACACCTTCAGGCAAATATTTGTGGTTGTTAAGCAGAAATCCGGATATGGATGACCGCGAAATGCTCGAATATGTTGAATATGCCAAGAGCAAAGGATTCAATATTCAAAACCTGATTTATGTGGCGCAGGATTGTAATCCGTAAAAACAACGTCAGATTAAAGTTTCCATCTGTTGCAGCTCGTTTAATTCCTTTGATTTCTCCGGGATCAGGCCGAGCTTAGCCGCATGTTGTGCTGCATCCTGGGTATCAGTTATAAACAGAACCGGAATATCTAATTTCCCCATTCGTTTTTCAAGCCTCTTTTCGTCACGATCCTTCTTCCTGATCAGCCTTATATAAACAGCTTTAATTCTATGGGTATATTCTGTTGCAATCCGGGCATAGATCTCAGGATCTTTTTGACCACTGTCCCCAATGAGAACAAAGGGCAGGTCAGGATATGTTTCAAGAATGGTTGTAATTTTTTTATACTTATGTTGATGTTCCTGTTTTTCTTTTTTACGCAACTTCAAAAGGCCTGATTTCAATTCCTTTAGCAGAAAAACACCTTTAGGAAAATCATGATATGTGCAAAAGTCGTCCAGCAGATCATACAGGTTCCATTCACTGCTTGAGACATAAAATACCGGATTTTGATTATCCCCATTGACACCTTTGTGCAAAGCCCTGTAAAAAGCTGCAGCGCCGGGTAACGGTGTTCTGGTACGTGAATTTTGCAGCAACATCAAACGTAATTTCCGCAAAATGTGTGTTGAATGGCTGACGATGATCGTATCATCCACATCAGAGATAATTCCGTAATCACTGTCCCTGCCTGGGAAAAGCACCTCGCATGATGCTTTTAAATCGTTTTTAATATCTGATAATGATGAACTTAAAACAATGTCAAATTGCTCCCATCTTGTTCTGTTTTCCGAAGATGTTGTTGTGTTCAGTGGAATATTCAGTTTATAAATTCCATTATCTGATGTGATTGTATTATATGATTTCTGCCTGCTTTTAACAATCACCTCAGCACCCGGAACTTCGTCACTGGTGTAACGTTTAATCATGGATAAAATGTTGTCTAAAACGGTATGGGTTTCGTCCGGTTTTAAAAGTCCGTTATCTTCGGTTACATAACCTGTAACAGTAGCTTCGAACTGATTTCCGTAACCTCTGAAAGTAACTAATTTAGGTATCCCCGGCCATCCAAAGATATATTTAATCACCAGCCAGATACTCCTGAAACTGTTTCTGGTGTGTTTTTTTAAACTGTGAAATTTCTTAACGATCCTAAGCATTTAATCTGGCACGAGTTTTATACATATTAATAATAAATGCAGAGCTTATGCCAAAGAATAATGACACGGATCATTCAACCATACTTTTTGTCATCAATCCGGTATCGGGTGATACGGACAAGGCAGAACTGGAAGAGAGAATTGAACGACTTTCCGTAGCAAAAAACATAAAATGTGACCTTTTTTATACCACAGGTAAAGACGATGAAGAACGGTTGAAAGAGAGACTTAAAACCTGTAATCCTGATAAAGTAGTTTCAGTAGGCGGGGATGGAACCTGTAATCTGACAGCCCGTGTATTGCTACACTCAGATATTCAGCTGGGAATTATTCCGCTTGGTTCAGCCAACGGACTGGCAAAGGAACTGGAACTGCCGGTTGACCTGGATGAAAGTCTGGATATTGTGACAGGAAACCAGATTAAAACGATTGATGTTTTGAAAATCAATAACCATATATCGCTTCATCTCAGCGATATCGGTGTTAATGCTGAAGTTGTAAATCGCTTTGAAAAAGATAATGTCAGGGGGCTTGCGGGTTATGCACGGCACTTCTTCCTGGAACTGTTCAGAGCAAAACCTCATCACTTTTTAATCGAATCCGGTGATAAAAAAATAAACAGAAAAGCCTATATGGTTGCCATAGCCAATGCATCAAAATACGGAACCGGGGCCGTAATAAATCCAAAGGGAAAACTGGATGATGGTTGGTTTGAAGTTATTTTAATCCGGCCCTATAAATTAGTGCATCTTTTACAGATGATTATTCCGTTTTTCACCCACGAACTGGACCAGTTGGATTATGTGGAAATATACTCCTTTAAGAAAGCAACCATATCCAATAAAAATAAGCGTGTTCTGCAAATAGATGGGGAAATTATTGGACAACAGGAAAAGGTAAACGTGGAAATTCTTCCCCAATGCATCAAAGTTCTGATACCCGAAAATAAAAAAGCGCAGTAAAAACCGCGCTTTTGAATCTTTATTTATTGTAGTGCCGGATTACATTCAGAATATGAAGCAAAACGCCGCAGGATATTAACCAGTCCGGTTAACTGTTCCGGCTCATTCATATATTCGAACTTAATCTTTTTATAAAAATAATTATCCTCAATGCTTATCCACTCAGTACCACCATCAGCACAATCAGGACAACCATACACTGATTCCATGTAATAGAACAGTGGTTTACTGACATAATCAAGAACCTTATTTGTGCTGTCAGCAGGAATACGCATGGAACAATCAATATCCGGCAGTGTATCGGTATTAAGACTTTCATACAAAAAATCGAGCTGACCACGGGTAAGGGTCATTGTTGAAGAACAATAACCTAAACACTCGCCAAACGAAGTGCCGTACTTAACTTTCATGTTTTGTTGTGAGCGTTCAGCTGTTTGCAGGTGTAAAACTTTTATCCTGACAGATTTAATCTCATCTGAAGTTGTGTCAGTATATTCAAAATCCTCAAATTCATCATAAGTGGTACCTGTGAAAATAATCTGTAAACCATCTTTTTTCAGGCTGTCCGGAAAGACATCCGGTTTAAGAAAAATATTGTAGTTCAGACTTTGTATAAGGTATTGGGATGAATCTCCTTTTGGAAAATCGTATACTGCTCCCGGACTGTCTATAAAATTAAATGTTGTGTAATTATCACCCTCCTTCAAACACGATGTTAAACCGACTAAAACGATCGCCAATGAAATAATTATCCTTCTCATATGTTTTTCTGTTAAAGATTTTAAATATACAGTTTTCGTTGCATGATCCTTCACAGGAATGCCAAATTTTAACGCTTTATTTCAAAACAGGAGAAAAGTTTTCATTTATTAGTAAACCCGGTAAAAAGAATAAAACCCTACTTATTTCGTGTAAAAACCTGTTATTTAATTCGTTTTAGAACTTTTTTAATGTAAGCCGTGTTTATAGTGTGATAAATTATACTGCACAAACAGTTCACTTTTTATCAAAGTGACTACTTTTGTGCCCGTAATCTTTAAAACTTTAATATGGCTTATAATTTACTTAAAGGAAAAAGAGGAATTATTTTCGGTGCGTTGAATGATATGTCGATAGCGTGGAAAGTTGCTGAACAAGCAGTTGAAGAAGGGGCAACGGTAACACTGACCAACACACCCATGGCAGTACGAATGGGTGAGGTTAACGAACTCGCTAAAAAGCTGAACACAGAAGTTATTCCCGCCAATGCAACAGAAGTGGAAGATCTTGAACTGGTATTCGACCGCTCCATGGAAGTTTTAGGTGGTAAAATTGATTTTGTTTTACACTCCATCGGGATGTCTCCCAACGTGCGTAAAAAGAGACCTTACGATGACCTTAACTATGCCTATCTGTCGCAGACCCTTGATGTATCTGCAATCTCATTTCATAAAATGATACAGGTTGCTAAAAAGAAAAAAGCAATAAATACCTGGGGATCAATTGTAGCATTATCTTATGTAGCAGCACAGAGAACCCTGTATGGTTATAACGACATGGCCGATGCTAAATCGTTGCTGGAAAGTATTGCTCGCAGCTTCGGTTATATATACGGCCGCGAAAATAATGTCCGGATCAATACCATCTCTCAGTCGCCGACCATAACAACAGCAGGACAGGGAGTTAAAGGTATTGATAAATTACTGGACTTCTCCGAACGCATGTCACCACTTGGAAATGCAACAGCAGAAGAATGTGCCAACTATTGCGTGGTTATGTTCAGTGACCTGACTAAAAAAGTGACCATGCAGAATCTTTATCATGATGGTGGATTTTCAAGCATGGGTATGAGCCTGCGTGCAATGACACAATATGAAAAGAGTTTTGACCTGGATGAGAACGTGTCTTACGGATAAAAACATATGATGAATTTATAAGGCTTTTCGGATTCGGAAAGCCTTTTTTTTGTGCCTTACCGTACCCATTGTGGCTGAAGGTGCAAACAAGCTTAAAGCAACAGAGTTCATCATTATCCAAAGTTTATAACCTGCCACTTACTATTTCTTCTTAACCAAACCCTAATTTGCATACTGATATACAGAAAGCTCATTTCCGGAAACACTGACATTATAGCGACGGAGAGGAAGCGTTGCCGGACCTGTGGAAGGAATCCCGGAACCGTCAATCAATACGTAAACAGAACTGTCTACAGGGCAAACGGCCAACGCACCGTCGGCGTTTACCTGGTGTGCCTCATTGGGATTATATGTGCAGCATCTGTCAAATGCGTAAAAACCGGAGCTGGCAAATGAACTCTTAATTATAACTAAACCGGCATAACCGGCTCTTCTCCCGTAATTATCAAATGTAGGCAGGGTTATAGATTGTCCGTCTCCCAGTAATGCGGCATATTCAGGTCGTGTAAGATTAATCGTCACATTAAAGTTGACCGTTGGTATATTAGAGTTTATTTTGTCCTTACAACTGCTTAAAAACAGCAAAACAGCTGTAAATGATGTGATCCATATTTTGAACATCGAAGAATATATTTTACTTTTGATGTAAAGTTAAAGCAAAAATCATGGATTCTGATAACAACATAGGCGATTTTATCTATTTGATATTACTCGTCGTATTCGGCGTTATCGGTGCTTTTGCCAAAAAGAAAAAAAAGCCGGTAAACGGTCCCAGGCCTGCTTCGCAAACGAGAGATATCTTTGATACCCTTTTCCCGTCAGATGATGATGAGATGGTCAGGGAAAGTACTTATGGCAATCAGGACGATGAGGATTATGAACCTTACGCCCATAAAGAGATTAAACCACAACCTGTTCCTTCATCAAAGTCATCCGGTACTAAATCAACATTGCCCGGCGAAGGGATGAGAATCCACGATGAAACCGTTTCCCGAAAAATAACGCACACAGAGATTTCCGATAAGATCAAAGATATGGACCCCATAAAAGCCGGGGAAATACAACAGCAGGGATCAAACATTGATGTTGATTTATCGGATCCAGAGGAAATTAAGAAAGCAATTATCTATTCTGAAATATTAAAAGCAAAATACGTTAATTGAATGTAATTGTTTTGATACATTCTAAATATTGTGAACGTACAGTATTTTAAATTCGGAAAAATCTTATTATTTTTGTGCCTGTACTTGAGGATCCTGATAAGGTATCAGGGTTCTTATTTTTTTATGTCACTATTGAAAACTATTGGAGGAAACTGATATGGCAATTTCGTATATTTCAAAGGAAGGTCTTGAAAAGCTAAAGAAAGAGCTTGATTATCTTGAAAGTGTTGAAAGACCATCAATTTCACATCAGATTGCTGAAGCACGTGATAAGGGTGATCTCTCAGAAAATGCAGAGTATGATGCTGCAAAAGAAGCTCAGGGATTACTGGAGATGCGTATTGCCAAATTGCAGGATACCATTGTCAATGCCCGGATTATTGATGAATCCATGATTAACACCGATACGGTTCAGCTCATGAACAAGGTCAAGATCAAAAACGTTAAAACGGGAGCTGTGATGACCTATACCCTGGTTTCAGAATCAGAGGCTGATCTCAAAAGCGGTAAACTATCCATCAGCACGCCAATAGCACAGGGCCTGCTGGGTAAAAAAGTGGGTGATGTTACCGATGTTAAGGTACCGACAGGTATTGTTCCGTTCGAAATTCTGGAAATTTCAATCTAAGGTATTATGTCTTCCATTTTTTCAAAAATCGTTGCCGGTGAAATTCCATCTTATAAAATTGCAGAAGATGAAAAGTTTTATGCTTTTCTGGACATTAATCCTCTTGTAGAAGGGCATACATTGGTAATTCCTAAAAAAGAAATTGACTATATCTTTGATCTTGAAGATGCGTTGTTGTCAGAGATGATGGTATTTGCCAAGAAAGTATCCAAAGGTATAAATGCGGCAATTCCCTGCAACAGAGTTGGCATCGTTGTCCTTGGGCTTGATGTTCCACATGCGCATATTCATCTGATCCCCATCAACTCTGCTGATGACATCAATTTTAGCCGTCCAAAACTCAAATTCACACCGGAAGAATTTAAATCAACGGTGGAGAAGATTCAAGAGAACTTATAAAACAGCGTGTTAGCTTTACGAAAAGTAAAACATAAAAGAAAGCCGTAGCAGATTTGTTACGGCTTTTTTTATATATCGGCTAATTTTTATTCTTTACCCACCAACAGGATATAACCACTCCTGGGAATGGAATCAATTTTTATCGCCGGATCCTTCTGAAGTCGCTTTCGGAGCTTCGTGATGAACACATCCATGCTTCTGCCATTAAAATAATCATCCTCACCCCAAAGTTTATTGAGCACTTCAGCCCGTGTTATCAACTCGTTCTTCCTAGAAATGAGCAGCTCCAGCAGCTCTGCTTCCCGTGGTGAGATCCGGATAATCTCATCCTGAATGAATAAGTTGCGTAACTGCACATTAAAGCGGTATTGCCCGATCTGATACTCACTATTTTCCGGCTGGACCGGCATTTTGTTCCGTTTCAGAACCGCATCGATTTTGTAAAGCAATACTTCAGTATCAAAAGGTTTGGTGATATAATCGTCCGCACCAGATTTATAGCCTTTTAATATATCTTCTTTCATGGATCTGGCTGTAAGGAACACAAAGGGCAAATCCGGTTCCTTATCACGGATGTGTTTTGCCAGGGTAAATCCATCCACATGAGGCAACATCACATCAATAATGGCAATATCAAAACAACCGGGTTTAAATCCGGACATGGCACTGTTTCCATCGGAATACCATTCCACCTGATAATTATTCAGCTCCAGAAATGTTTTTAGCACGTTTCCGAACGGGAGATCATCTTCGACAAAACAGATGTGTTTTAAAGCAGTCATAATTACTTTGCATAAGGTAAAAACATCCTGAATGTACTTCCTTTCCCCGGTTCGCTTTCTACGCTTACCGTTCCTTTATGAGCTTCGCAAACCGCTTTAACGTAACTTAATCCGATACCGAATCCCTTAACGTTATGTACATTGCCGGTTGGGATACGGTAAAACGTCTCGAAAATCCTGTGCTGCATCTGTTTACTCAGACCAATGCCGTTATCGGTAACCGAAATATATACCCCGTTAGCAGATCCTGATGTGGCTATTCTGATTTCAGGCTGATGGGGCGTATATTTCTCAGCATTATCAACCAGATTGGTGATGCTATTGTAAATATGCTCATAATCGGCCAGTACAACAGGATTGGCTGCCTTTAAACTGCATTCAATACTTCCGTTTCTACCCTCCAGTTTCAGTGCAAATTTAGTACAGATATCTTCCAGTACTTCATGCAGATCCACAGGTTTGAACCTGAATTCAACTTCCTTTCGTTCCATTCTGGCCACACTCAGAATCTTTTCTACATGACCATTCATACGTTTGTTTTCCTGTTTAATCAGTCCGGCATATTCCGCAACAGCTTCAGGATTTCCTAAAACCTTCTTATTGACCAGAGTATCAGCGGCAACAGCAATCGTTGCTATTGGAGTTTTAAATTCATGGGTCATATTATTAATGAAATCAGTTTTTACCTCCGATATCTTTTTTTGAAGTAATATAGAATAGATACTCAGTATAAACGCAGTGAGAATAAGGATAGTGAAGAGGAGAGAGGCAAACATCAGCCAGTTTACAGATTTAAGGAAATAACGGTTCTCTCCTTCAAATTTTATAGCAACAAAAAGGTCCTTTATTATAATATCGTTGGGAAATAGCATGGCCTGGTAACTGTTTTCCCTGAAATCCAGTGTGTCCGTAACAGCTTTATCGCTCTCGGTTATTTTACCTGAATCTATCACCGCCAGGTTGTATGGCAAATCGATATGGCTGTTTTTAAGTTCATCATCCACAACTTCTTTAATGGCATCAAAATCAAGCGGTAACTCTTTTTCAAGGATCGTTACTTCAGTCTGAAGTTTCTCGCCAATCCAGTGAATTCTTTTTTCTTTATCCTGTATGCGTTGAATTATGACATCCCTGTTATCATCACTACCGGTAAAAACGATGGTCGTATCAGAATTGACAATCTTTACGGTATAATCCCGGTTACTGCTGCTGTCGTGCCCGGTGCTTATAACCACATTATTATTTTTAAATGTAAACTGCTTACCTTTTGCATGACCTGAAGTAACAATATTCATTTTAAACTTTTTCAACTCAGCTGTATCGAGTTGCGGGATGGTAATATTTCGGGGAAGTTTAACCTCTATTTCCTGCGTAGGAGGCGGGGGAGGCGGTGGTACCGGAATTTCGTTTTTAACAAAGTAATTCATATACGACTTATTCTCTATGCGCTCTGAACTGCTTGTTAATGCATTGATAACCTTGGTTCTGTATTCCTCTTTACGCAATTTTACAGCATTATTGATCCAGATAATCTGAATGATAATAATTCCCGGCAATGCCAGCGACATGATAACAATAAGAATGATAAGTGTGCTGCGTTTCATATCTCAAAATTAGAAATTTAAACCATATCCTTAAAAACGTTAACCAACCATTAACCCGAATTAACCGGTCATTAACCATCTTAAAGAGCGCGTTGCCCTAATTTTGGTATATCAAATTACAAAATATGGATCAAATGAAACGAAATTTATTATTTAACAGCCTGGTCGTAACGTTCGGTGTAATATTCGCTATCTCCGCCCAGGATAAAACTAAAAAAGTGGAGAAGAATGTGCAGGTTGTTGTGAAGGATGGCAAAGTCATCATGGACACTGTAATCTGGAAAGATGTTGACGGTGATATGGATTATTCTTTCACTACGGACAGCAACGTCAATGTATTTGTGATCAAAAAGGGCAAGGGAAAGGAGCAGGAAAAGATCATCCGTATCAACTCAACAGGAAACTTACCCGGAAAGGAAATGAAAATTGAAACAATTGTGGACGGGGAAGGGGATACTTCTGTGGTAAAGACAATTGTACTTTCTAATGGTTTTGATCATGATTTTAATTTCAAAGTTCCACCACCTCCGCCACCTCCGGTGCCGAAATTCAGGTTCATCGAAAAGAATTCTGATCCACTGGAGGCCGTAATAAACGATCCCGGATATGAAATCCTGGACTACAGTAAAAAAGAGAAAAATGGCGTGGAGAAGATCGAAATTAAACGAAAAAAAATATCTGCCGATAAGGAATAGTGATAAAATATCAGATGCAGATTAATTCCCCGATTAATCAATGTGTTTCCAAAAGAGAAGTTTATACGGCTTCTCTTTTTTTATATAATGATCACAAATAATATGTTAACTGCTATAATAACCAGGAATCCGGTGATGAGCCACCGGGTTTGTTTTTTAGCAAAAAAACTGATGGCATAAAACATTTTAAGAAAATTGTTGCTTACGATAGCCAGTAACGATGAAGAAGCAATAGCTGTCAGTGCAATATCATATTTCCCCTGAAACATATTTAAAAGGAATGGATCAATATCAGCCACACCTACGATTAGTGCAAGAATATGAAGTCCGTCTGTACCCCAGGTTTTAATCGCAAAATGGTTCACAAAAGTAAAAAGGATGTACAGGCCGGTAAAAAGAAGAGCCACATTGAACTCCAGCGGGTTTTTATTCTCTTTCACTTCGGGAACATCTTTTTGTCTGTGCGTCCCTTTAAAATAATAGAGTAAGATTCCGGAGGCCGCTGCAATAACGGCCAGAATGACCAGGTAAGGCACCATCAGATTTGCCAGCCGGGTGTTAAAAATATACACCAGTATCACAATACGGACATACATCATAGCCTGGGCCAGAAGTATGCCAGCTGTAATTTCGCTGGATTGCTCAGGCATGGTTTTGCTTTTTCTGGACAGGACAACTGTTGTGGCTGTGCTTGAATATAAGCCACCCAGAATACCAACCAGTAACAACCCTGCATTTTTAAAAACAAACTTACGCAGTAAATAGCTGACATACGATATGGACGAAATGACTACCACAGCCAACCAGATTTTATAGGGAGTGATGGTGAGGTAAGACACGATCGGTTTATCCGGCAAAAGCGGCAGAATGATACCGGCAATCAGGATAAACTTAGCCACTGTGATAAATTCCGTCTTGTCAAATTTCTGTGATACAGAGCTGAGTTTTTCCTTTAATTCAGAAAATATGAGGATGATAACAATATATGTCAGATAAACATAAACAGGTTGTGTAATCAATACCGCTGCCTGAAGATAGGTGAGTAGTGCTACCATTACCGATGTGAGACCAGGTTTATCATGTTTACCCCATTTATGATAATAATGTATTCCCAGAAAAAAGGAAAGTATAACGGCTCCTGTCATAAAAAACAGTTTGTTCTCCTTATCCAGAATAAACAACACAAAACCCATTATCCCTATAAACGTAAAGGTCCGGTCTGTACCGAATACATACTCATCTTTATCGTTATCACGCAGGTGTTTCTGCGAAAGTCCGATAATCAGGGAAAATACAGTGATCATCACCAGGTGGATTAACACATCGTTTAACCAGGGAGTCAATTCATTCATACGCCGGAAATTTAAACTACAAGGTACAAAAAAAGCATTTTTCTGCTTTACAAAACGACAATAAAAAAAGGAGACCAAACAATTGATCTCCTTTTTTTGCTGTATGTTAGACTTTATTCTTTCTCAGAATCGTTTTTTTCCGGAATCTCCTTCGGAGGATCGGGAAGTGCCTTTCTTTTCTTACCGGGTGGCAGTTTTGCCTTACCCTTGTCAATGCTGGTGACTATTTTGTGCTCTTCCTTATCAAAGTCCACGACAATAGCATCTCCTTCCGTGACTGTGGCCTTAATAATTATTTCAGCCATTTCATCTTCCAGATACTTTTGAATAGCCCGTTTCAGTGGTCTTGCACCAAACTGAACATCATACCCTTTTGATGCAATGAACTTTTTGGCTTCATCTGTCAGCTTAAGTTCATAACCCAGGTTCTGTACACGGTTGTATAAGCCTTTCAGTTCAATATCAATTATTCTGAATATGGACTCTTCCGTCAACTGTTCAAATGTAATCACATCATCAATACGGTTAAGAAACTCCGGTGCAAATGCTCTGTTCAATGCTTTCTGAATAACACTGCGGGAATGTTCCTTATCGCTGGCAGACGCTGTCTGGAATCCAACACCACGACCGAAATCTTTCAACTGCCGTGTACCTATGTTGGAAGTCATAATAATGATGGTATTTTTAAAGTCGATCCTTCGCCCCAGGCTATCCGTCAGACGACCTTCGTCCAGCACCTGTAGCATGATGTTAAATACATCAGGATGTGCTTTTTCAATCTCGTCAAGCAGCACGACAGCGTAAGGTTTTCTCCTGACTTTTTCAGTCAGCTGACCTCCTTCTTCATAACCAACATAGCCCGGAGGGGCACCAACCAGACGCGAGACGGAGAATTTCTCCATATATTCACTCATGTCAATTCTGATCAATGCGTCTGTGGTATCAAACAGAAACTGTGCAAGTATTTTAGCCAGGTGTGTTTTACCAACACCGGTAGGGCCAAGAAAGATAAATGAACCAATCGGTTTGTTCGGATCTTTCAATCCGACCCGGTTTCGCTGAATGGCTTTTACGATTTTATCCACAGCCTCATCCTGTCCGATAACCTGGTTCTTCAGTTCTTCCGACATCAGCATCAGACGTTTACTCTCTGCCTGTGCAATTCGCTGAACCGGGATACCTGACATCATGGCAACCACTTCTGCCACTTTTTCTTCATCCACAATTTCGCGGTGTTGCTGAATCTCTTCTTCCCATTTATCTTTGGCCGCATCCAGGTTCAGAATATATTCCTTTTCCTTATCCCTGAAACTGGCTGCAAGTTCAAAATTCTGCGATTTAACGGCTTTCAGCTTTTGTTCCTTGGTTTCTTCTATCAGTTCTTCCAGTTTCACAATATGTTCCGGAACCACGATATTGGTAATATGAACCCTTGAACCTGTTTCATCCAGTGCGTCAATGGCCTTATCCGGAAGATGCCTGTCGCTGATATAACGTTCTGTCAAAGAAACACAGGCTTCCAGTGCTTCTTCTGTATACGTTACATTGTGATGATCCTCATAACGGTCCTTGATATTTTTAAGGATCGCCAGCGTTTCAGCCGCCGTGGTCGGGTCAACCATAACCTTCTGGAAACGTCGTTCCAGTGCACCATCTTTTTCAATATTCTGACGGTATTCATCAAGCGTGGTTGCACCAATACATTGTATTTCACCTCGGGCCAGGGCAGGTTTAAGCATATTGGCAGCATCCAGTGAACCTGCCGCACTTCCGGCACCTACAATGGTATGAATCTCATCGATAAAAAGAATGATATCTGAGTTTTTACTCAACTCATTCAGAATCGCTTTCATACGCTCCTCGAACTGTCCCCTGTATTTTGTACCGGCCACTATCGATGCCATATCCAGCGCAATAACACGCTTGTCGAACAACACTCTTGAAACCTTTCGGCTCACGATACGCATAGCCAGACCTTCCACAATGGCGGACTTACCCACACCCGGTTCACCGATAAGCACAGGGTTGTTTTTCTTGCGACGGCTCAGAATCTGCGCCAGTCGTTCTATCTCTTTTTCACGTCCGATGATCGGATCAAGCCTGTTTTCCTCTGCAGCGCGGGTCATATCAACACCAAAGTTATCCAGTACAGGTGTGTCTGAATTGGAACGCGGATTTGACTTTCCCTGATCACCGGAGGGAGAGGAACCTGATACCGGAATATCCTGGTCATCATCGTCGTCATGATATTCAGAACGCGTCTGAACATGCTCGTTTTCAAAAATTCTTCTCACTGAATCGTAGGTAATATTAAAATCCTGCAGCATACGGGCCACAAGGTTATTTTTCTCTTTTAAAAGTGCAAGTAATAAATGTCCTGTACCTACCACCTCACTACTTAAGGATCTGGCTTCAAGGTAGATAAGCTTTAAAATTTTCTCACTGGTACTTGTCAGTGGAAGATTACCGGATAAGCTCTGATGATAATCACCACGAATCTCATTTTCAAGTGATGTCTTTATATCAATAATATCAATATTCAACATTTCCAGTACATCCATCGCTCTTCCTTCTCCTTCACGTAGTATGCCAAGAAAAAGGTGTTCAGGACCAATGGATTCATTTCCAAGCCTTTCCGCTTCCTCCTTGCTGTAAGTCAGCACATCTTTTATTCGTTTCGATAATTTGGAATCCATCTATTCGTTATTTAATATGGGTAAAAATAGAAAAGTTAATACATAACAACAAAATTTCTTAACCCATCTTTTTAATAAATTAACAACAATAATCTCAATGTTGTATACATCTTTAACAAGAAGTATGCCGTATTTGTTGTTTAGCGTTTCAGCTCGATGTTGAAAGATGTTAAAATACTGATTATCAAATGGTTTATAATTTAATTAACTTTTTATCCAATCGTTCTGTTAATTGTCTTTTTTCTATTATTTTCGCTTAGTTGTAACGTATGGAACATAATATTTTTAACACATCGGAATCATTAAAAAAACGATACTAAAAACACATATTAAATGACTGAAGGAGAAAAGGTTATAAAGATTAATATTGAGGAGGAGATGAAATCGGCTTACATCGATTATTCGATGTCGGTTATTGTTTCCCGTGCTTTACCAGATGTCAGGGATGGACTGAAACCGGTCCACAGGCGCGTTTTATATGGAATGAATGATTTAGGGCTGGCATCCAACAGGCCATATAAGAAATCTGCCAGAATCGTAGGAGAGGTGCTTGGTAAGTACCATCCTCACGGCGACAGCTCAGTATATTTTGCCATGGTAAGAATGGCACAGCCCTGGTCACTTCGCTATCCGCTTGTAGACGGACAGGGTAACTATGGTTCAATAGATGGTGACAGTCCGGCAGCTATGCGTTACACGGAAGCACGATTACAGAAAATTGCAGAAGAAACACTCGCAGATCTGGATAAAAACACGGTTGATTTCAACAACAACTTTGATGATACCTTAAAAGAGCCATCTGTGTTACCGACAAAAATTCCGAATCTCCTGGTAAACGGGGCTTCAGGTATTGCTGTTGGTATGGCTACAAACATGCCGCCCCACAATTTAAGCGAAGTTTCAGATGCAGTTGTAGCATATGTAAGAAACCCCGAAATAGACATAGAGGGTTTGATGCAGTTTATTACAGCACCTGACTTTCCGACAGGCGGAACCATTTATGGCTATAATGGTGTAAAAGAAGCGTACGAAACGGGTAGAGGCAGAGTGGTTGTCAGGGCAAAAGCAGAAATTGAAGTCAGTGATAACGGCCGTGAGAAAATTATCGTCACCGAAATACCATATCAGGTTAACAAAGCGGAACTGATTATGAAAGTTGCTGACCTTGTCAATGATAAAAAGATTGAAGGTATTTCGAATCTGAATGATGAATCGGACCGTAACGGCATGCGCATTGTCTTTGAGATTAAAAAAGATGCCATTGCCAATGTGGTACTTAATAAACTGTATAAGTACACTCAGCTGCAGAATGCATTCAGTGTGAACAGTATTGCGCTGGTAAACGGAAGACCGAAAATTCTGAACCTGAAAGATCTCATTTCAAATTTTGTGGATCACCGTCACGAAATTATCGTAAGACGGACACAATATGAACTTGACCAGGCTGAAAAAAGAGCCCATATTCTCGAAGGACTCATTATTGCTAGTGATAATATTGATGAAGTAATCCGTATTATCAGGGCTTCAGCTACGCCAGACGAAGCCAGAGAATCGTTGATGGAAACATTCAGCCTTTCTGAAGTTCAGGCGCGTGCCATTGTTGAAATGCGTTTACGCCAGTTAACTGGCCTGGAACAGGATAAATTAAGAGCAGAATACGATGAGCTGGTTAAAGAAATTGCACGCCTTAAGGAAATTCTGGAAAAAGTAGAACTGAGAATGCAGATTATCATAGATGAAATGCTTGAGATCAAGGCAAAATATGGTGACGAAAGACGGACAGACATTGTATATGCCTCGGAAGAGTTCAACCCGGAAGATTTCTATGCGGATGAGGAGATGATCATCACGATCTCGCATATGGGATATATCAAGCGTACGCCGCTGGCCGAATTCCGCACGCAGACCAGAGGTGGTGTAGGCTCAAAAGGAAGCAATACGCGCGATGAGGACTTTCTTGAAGATATTTATCCGGCATCAATGCATAACACCATTATGTTCTTTACGCAAAAAGGACGGTGTTTCTGGAAAAAAGTATGGGAAATACCTGAAGGCAATAAAAACTCAAAAGGAAGAGCCATCCAGAACCTGCTGAACATTGATCCGGATGATAAGGTAAATGCATTTATCAAGGTAAAAAACCTGGATGATGCCGAATTTATCAACAGCCATTACCTTATGTTCTGTACGAAACAGGGCGTTATTAAGAAAACATTACTCGAATCCTATTCGCGCCCGAGGGTAAACGGTGTTAATGCGATTTCACTCCGGGATGATGACCGTGTAATACAGGTGAGAATGACGGATGGAGAAAGTGAAATTCTTATTGCCAATAAGAACGGACGTGCAATCCGGTTCAACGAAAAAACGGTGCGCCCGATGGGTAGAACAGCCACAGGAGTCCGCGGTATGACGCTGGATGGAGGAAGTGATGAAGTGATTGGCATGATTTGTGTTAATAACCTCAACGAATCTGTTCTGGTAGTCAGTGAAAAAGGATACGGAAAACGTTCCGATATCGATGATTACCGCATCACCAACAGAGGAGGAAAAGGTGTGAAGACCATTAACATCACGGATAAAACCGGAAATCTGGTTGCCATTAAAAATGTGACAGATGATAATGATTTGATGATTATCAATAAGTCTGGTGTTACCATCAGATTAGCTGTCAGTGAGATGCGCGTGATGGGAAGAAATACACAGGGTGTACGGCTTATCAATCTTGACAAACGGAATGATGAGATTGCAAGTGTAACAAAAGTGTTACATGAGGATGAAGAAATTATTGAAGAAATAATTGATGAAACACCGGATGTGGAAAATTCTTCTGAAAACATTGAAAATGGTGATAATGAATAGATTTTGAATTAATTATTTGTAAAAAATTCATAGTTTTGCATTCTCAATTGAACTCAAAATAAAAATGAAAAATAACATGAAAAAACTATTTTTAATATTCACAGCTGGTTTGATGAGTACCGGATTGTTTGCTCAGAAAGGTGCTGTTAGTTACGCCGATTACGAACTGACTGCAGATAAGCCGGATTATGAAAAAGCCATCTCAAAAATTGAAGAGGCTGTGAAAGATGACAAAACAAAAGAATGGCCTAAAACCTATGTGGTTAAGGAGCGTGTATACCGCACTGTTTATGAAAAAAAGGACAAAAAACAAGCCTATATTGACAGTGCCTATAATGCTTTAATGCGGGCGGATTTTCTGGATCGTCGCGGTGATGAAAAAGGGAAGAAGAAAGGTAAATACCAGAAAGACATTCTTTTAGAGATGGTAAGCCTCAGGAATACACTGATCAACGAAGGTGTGTATGCCAATAATGAACTCAAGGATTATGAGCGTACATTAAGTGCATTCGAAAAGGTTCTGGCTCTTGACAAAAATGAGACCTACCTGCAGGACAAACCTTACGTAATGGATACCGTAATCATGTATAACACCCTGGCTACAGCGTATTCGGCTCAGAAATACAATAAAGTTGTAGAGCTGGCTCCGGAGGTCATTAAAACAGGCTACCAGGAAGATCAGCCTTATCTTATTTTATATGATAGCTACAAAAACCTGAATGATACAGCCAAAATGCTGGATGTTCTTAAAGAAGCATTACTGAAATATCCGGACAAAAAAGTGTTCCTTGATCAGCTGGTATATCACTATGTAGAAATGGGAAATGCTGAAGAAGGTATCAATTATATTCAGCAATCGCTTGCGAAAGATCCTAATAATGCACAGCTGCTGTTCATTTTGGGTACGTTTTACGATGAGATAGGACAGAGGGATAAAGCCATTGAAGCATATAAAAAAGTAAATGAGGTTGATAACGCTACTGAAAGTTCAATTACGAATGCCAATTACAATCTGGGTGTAATTTACTACAACGTAGCGGTTGAAGCCATGAACGATGCGAATGAAATTAAGGATTATAAGAAATTCAAGGCTGCTGAAGAAAAGGCCGTTAAAGAATTTGAGGTTTGTATTCCTTATTTTGAAAAATGTCTCGAAGTTGATCCTAATAATGTAGATGCACTTCAGGCGTTGAAACCGGTGTATTATCGTTTGATTAAATTCAACAATACATACCAGCAGAAGTATAACCAGGTAATGGATAAACTGAAAGCGCTGGGTAAATAATAGTATTCATGAACCGGTCTGAATAGGGCCGGTTTATTTTTACATATTCTATTTAACATAATATCTATTATGAGACACTTAAATATAACCGTAACAGGACTGAAAGTCATGTTTAACATAAAATCTGTTATGGTTGACGGAGTCCCATAACTATCGATTTTATGTTAAGTTTTTATGCTTAGTTCTGTAACGATAGATTTTATATTAAAGTTTTATGTCTGGTCTTTTTGAACAACAAATTATGAATGCCGGAGAAAATATATTTTCCTTACCGGACAATATCATAAATAGAAATATCCTTTACTGTAATTTATTATGTTAAACTAATAATCTCTCAGATTTAAATATTCCTGTATAAATAGCCGGATAATTTCAAATATTGAATTCTCAGAGCCTTTAGCCACAGATAATTATTTTGACTTGCGCTTAAACCAGTTTACGGGATTCAGTTTGTCCTTGTATTTTTTAAACAATTCTTTTCCCAGTAAAAATCCTCCGACATAAAATAAAACCTCCATGGTAATCAACGCAGTTGTTGATCCGATGACCTTGGTTTTATTTTCCAGGTCCAGAAATGGAATCAGTAACATAATTGCAAAAGCGACACCTGACAGTAATATTAGAATAACTCCCAATTTTATTTGTTGGCTCTTTTTCAACGGAAGTTTCATGATGAGGATTTAATAGTATAACTGGTACTGCGGCCACCACCTGGTTCCTTTTCCAGAATTCCTTTATCCATTAAATCCTGTATATCCCTGAGTGCCGTATCCGGTGAACATTTGGCTATTTTAGCCCACTTACCCGTTGTCAGCTTACCATAAAAATTATCCAATATCTTATTTAACATAATATATTGACGCTTATTAAAAGATGTGGCTGCATGTTTTTCCCAGAATCTGGCTTTAAACATCACATTTTCAAGCATTTCGTCTGTGTCGTTCAGGGCATCCTGCAGTATTCGCAAGTACCACTGTAACCATATGGTGATATCCAGCGATCCTTTCTGCGTTAACTCCAGGATTTCGTAATAACTTTTGCGGTTTTGCTCTATTTGTTTGGAGACACTGTAAAAGCGCAGATTGGTCTCATCTGCCCTTGATAACTGCATATCGGCTATGGCCCGGGCTATTCTTCCATTACCATCATCAAAGGGATGAATGGTTACGAACCACAAATGTGCTATCCCGGATTTAAGCACCGGCTCTACAGAATTTTTTGCGTTAAACCACTGTAGAAACTGTTGCATTTCCTTTGGCACCAGGGCTGATTCAGGCGCTTCAAAATGCACTCTTTCCTTTCCTAACGGACCGGAGACAACCTGCATCGGGCCGGTTTCGCCTTTGCGCCAGCTTCCTACGGTAATTTTATGCATTCCACTTCTGCCGCTTGGAAAAAGCGCAGCATGCCATCCAAACAAACGTTCATTGGTTAACGCAGTATCATAATGTTGCGTGGCATCCAGCATCAATTCAACCACACCATCCACATCACGGTCCGATGGTACCAGGCCTGCTATATCCATCCCCAGCTTACGGGCAATGGACGATCTTACCTGCTCTGAATCAAGCATTTCCCCTTCTATTTCGCTGGAAGTAACCACATCTGCCGTTAAGGTCTTTAACATGGCCTGATCGCGCAACTGGAAGCCAACCAGTTCCATTTTACCCAGCAATTTTCCCTGTAAACTTCTTACCTGGCTTAATGCGGGTAATAATGCATCATTATCCCATTTAAAATCCGGCCATTGCGGTTTTTGATGAATATAAATCATTATTCGCCTTAATTTTGCGGTAAATATACAAAATATTCTCCGCAAATTAAGTTAAATATAGTAATAACAAGTCTATTATATTTAAGTATTCCTTTTCGTTTTAAGTCTTTGAGTAATAATTTTCAATTTGTTATGAGTTAAAAACTAAAATTATATTATTCTTTTAAATTAGTTTAAATGCTCTTTAATTGATAATTATATGTAATTTTTTGACTTCCCAGTCAAACTGCCGTAACTTTAAAAGACAGTATATTTTTTAACCTCAAAAACAAAACATTATGTCAGAAAGTGTTTACAAAATTATTGAACTGGTCGGAACCAGTTCAGAATCATGGGAAAAAGCAGCAGAAGCCGCTATTAGCAAAGCTTCAAAAAGTCTGCATGACCTTCGTATTGCCGAAGTTTCCCAACTGGATATGCACATTAAGGACGGTAAAATTGAAAACTACCGTGCTAAAGTGAAAGTATCATTCAAGTACGAAGATTAATAAGGATGCGAGCCTACCACCCTTTTACCCAATAACTGATTTATACTAATATTTGCTGCTGGAAAGTAGTTTATTCAGCGGAAATCTGCGTCATTTTTCTGCGTACATCTGCGAGAACTATTAGCTGTAAATTAAATGATTATATAAATATAAAGTCTGAATTTAATATCAGACGGTTGCCTTAATGGTCAGCAACCAGGCATCTTTAAATTTAGGGTTCTTTTCCCTGAATGTTTCCAGTACAGGAACCGCATCTTTTTTGCTGGTAAAGGTTCCGATGCTTACCCTGAATCTGCCGTTGCTTTCAATGATGCTGTAATCAGGAAAATACTTTTTACAGTTCTGTTCTACAAATTCCAGGGCCTGTTCCTTGGATATCAGGCTGGCAATGATGATATGATAGGTTACCGAGGGAACCATTTTCACCTTATCTGTAACAGGATTTGAAGTCTGATCCTCATTCTGATCCTCAGAAGCAGCCGGCTCTATTTCACTGTCTTCAGGGACATTTGCACTTGCAAACTCATCTGTTTCAGACCCGTGGTGTTGAGCTGTCTGATCCATATCCGGAGTCAGATCATTCTGAGATACAGCATGTTCCTTTGCTGGAATATCGGTAACACTTTTGTTCAGCGAATCAAACATGCTGGTAAAATCAGCAGTCTCAAGTCTTGGATCCTTTACTTTAGCCGGAAAAAGAAAAAAGAACAGTAAAAACAATGCAGCCACGGCAGCAGCAAAATGCGAAATAGAGCGACCTGATTGCGGTTTGTTTTTTTTCACCAGCTTCATATCCGCGCCCCTCTCCTGCTGTTCAATCTCATTCATACTGAATGATGCCAGTCCGTAAGCAGATTTGAGTAATCGGTTTTCCTGTTCAGGTTCAAACAGCAATATCCCATCTTCCCGGCGCGACAGAATTCCCAGACCACTTAATACAAGTACATCATTATCAAGCCATTGTTCAGCATTTTCAACGGCCGACTGAATTCTATCAACCGAATCTGCAAAACTCTTCTTTTCGTGCTTCATAATCTGCTGGCACAGCAGACCATCGTTATGTGTCAGCTT
The DNA here is from genome assembly GCF_042219855.1 of Quyinboa sediminis. Classification (NCBI taxonomy): domain Bacteria; kingdom Pseudomonadati; phylum Bacteroidota; class Bacteroidia; order Bacteroidales; family Quyinboaceae; genus Quyinboa; species Quyinboa sediminis. The sequence goes on from NZ_JBHJHP010000001.1 coordinate 734,602, forward strand.
TGAATTGAATGTAATCTCTTTGGAAGGTGGAAAAAAACGTTTCAGAGCAGCATCAAAACAGGCCGGTTTATAACTGGATACAAAGCCACCGAATTGCGGAATAATCACACAATCGTGCACGAGTAACAGGTCTTTAATATATCCGGCGAGATTTTGCATCAAACAAAAATAGCAAATGATGCTATCCTCACCAAGGAACGATAGTACTTTAGGTACACTTTTTATTAACAATTTTTAGGTTAGGTTCACAATTCGCTAACTATCAGATTGGTGCTTACATCGAACCGTTCTTTTAACTTCGAAATCATGACATAGGAATAAGGAGGACGGTTTACACCATATTTGCCGGTGAGGACGGAAGAGTTCCGGTGAAACATATTACAATTCAAAAACATAAACCTCTCTTTTTCTTCGCTTTTCAAGTTAGCTATCGGGACGAGATAAAAAGAAGCGAAGAATCTTTAAGTAATATTGCTTTCTAATAAAGATAACAAAGATTGCCAAAACCTGAGTTATAGACATACATATATCTTTTGTCTTATGTCTTAAACCTTGTGTCTTGATTCTTGTGTCTTGATTCTTGTGTCTGTATATAAACAAAAAGGTCACCCGAAGGTGACCCTAAAAAATAACCAAAAAGAACTATTAACATTAATTTTTATGTTTTCCCAGGAATTCAGCAATACCTTCCTGAGTCGCTTTCAAACCTTGTTCGCCCTTGTGCCAGTCAGCCGGACAAACCTCACCGTTTTCTTCAAAAAACTGCAGAGCATCTACCATACGCAGGGCTTCAGAAACACTACGTCCCAGTGGCATGTCGTTAACAAGCTGATGACGGACAACACCTTCCTTATCAATTAAGAAAAGACCGCGGTATGCTCTTGGTTCACCCACAAACACACTTTCACCCTCATCATTAATATCATAATCACCAGCAAGCACATCGTAATTTTCAGCAATCGTCTTTGCGGAATCTGCTACCAGGGGAAATTTCACACCTTTAATACCGCCATCGTTTAGCGGTGTCTGTAACCATTTCCAGTGCGAAAATTCTGAATCGGTAGAGCACCCAACAACAGCTACGTCACGATCTTCAAATTCTTTTATCGCGTCCTGAAATGCAATGATTTCGGTTGGACAAACGAATGTAAAATCAGCAGGGTAGAAAAAGAATACAACATATTTTTTACCCTCATACTGCTCCAGAGAGAAATTTTCTACGATTTCACCGCCGTTTACAACAGCTGGTTGAAAGAATTTTGGAGCTTTTTTTCCTACTAATACAGCCATAATTGTTTTTAAAAGTTAAATTGTTTGTAATAATGGTATTATTTATCTCAATATTTAATTCAATAAAAAAGGCCGGACTGATAAAAACCAAAAAATAAAAACACAACGAAATACCCCTAAACAGCAAAACCCATGCAGTCCGGCCTACATACATAACAAAAGGGTATTTAAATTGTTTTTCAAATGAAATATTTTTTTGAATCATTCTAAATAAAGATAAGAATCGGTGGATTTTATTACTTTTGCAGCACAAAACTACAGTTATGATACAAAAGCCGGATATCAATAATATAGCCAAAAACAGAGTATTAATTTTAGATGGTGCTATGGGATCAACCATACAGCGCTACAAGCTTCAGGAAGAGGATTTCAGAGGCGATCGCTTCAAAGACCACCCCTCTCCTGTCCAGGGGAATAACGATTTGCTCTGTATTACCAGGCCGGATATCATTTCGGAGATTCACCGGAATTACCTGGTGGCAGGTGCCGATATTTTATCTACCAACACATTCAATGCCAATGCCATCTCACTTGCTGATTATCACATGGGTGATCTGGCTTATGAGATCAACCTCGAAGCAGCAAAGCTGGCACGTCAGGAAGTGGATAAAATGACCCGGGAAACACCGGATCAGCCGCGTTATGTTGCCGGTTCAATAGGACCCACAAATAAAACGGCATCCATGTCCCCGGATGTAAATAATCCGGCCTATCGTGCTGTATCTTTCGACGATCTCGTAAAAATATATAAGGAGCAGACCCTGGGGCTGATCGATGGAGGTGCTGAACTATTGCTGATAGAAACCATATTTGACACCCTGAATGCCAAGGCAGCCATATTTGCAGCCGAACAGGCACAGAAAGAGCGTTCAGTAAATCTGCCGTTGATGATTTCGGTAACCATTACCGATCTGAGTGGCAGAACATTATCCGGTCAGACGGTCAAAGCATTCTGGATTTCTGTGGCACATGCAAAACCATTCTCTGTTGGTGTCAACTGTTCTTTTGGAGCCAAAGCACTTATGCCTTATATCAAAGAACTGGGTGATATGGCATCATGTCTGATCAGTGCACATCCTAATGCCGGCTTACCAAATCAGCTGGGCGACTACGATCAGACACCACGGATCATGGCGGAACTTGTTCAGGCATATTTTGACGAAGAGCTGGTAAACATTATTGGCGGTTGTTGCGGTACACGACCTGAGCACATTGCGGAACTGGCAAAACGGGCCAAAGCAGCAAAACCACACGTGCCGGCTGTTGGAGACCATCTGATGCGTTTAAGCGGTCTTGAGCCCTTGGAGATCAGACCTGACTCCAATTTTGTTAATATAGGTGAACGCTGTAATGTAGCCGGATCGAAGAAGTTTGTCCGGCTGATAAAAAACAAACTGTATGATGAAGCCTTGGAAGTCGCCCGCGATCAGGTAGAAGGCGGAGCACAAATCCTTGATATCAATATGGACGATGCACTCCTTGAAGCGCAGGATGAAATGGTTCAGTTTTTAAACCTGCTCATGTCTGAACCGGATATATCCAAACTGCCCATTATGGTAGATTCATCCAAATGGCCGGTGATTGAAGCCGGTCTGAAATGTTTACAGGGAAAATCCATCGTTAATTCCATAAGCCTGAAAGAAGGTGAAGAACAGTTCCTGTATCAGGCTTCACTCGTTAAAAGCTACGGCGCTGCAGTTGTGATAATGGCCTTCGATGAGAAAGGCCAGGCTGATAGTTTTGAAAGGCGCCAGGAGATTTGTTCCAGGGCATATCATCTTTTGGTGGACAAAGTGGGTTTTCCACCCCAGGATATCATTTTTGATCCTAATGTTCTGGCTATTGCAACCGGAATCGAGGAACATAACAATTATGCCATTGATTTTATCAAAACGATAAAATGGATTAAATCAAATCTCCCTCATGCGAAAATCAGTGGCGGAATCAGCAACCTGTCCTTCTCTTTCAGAGGAAACAATGTGGTTCGTGAAGCTATACATTCCGTATTTCTCTATTATGCTATTAAGGAAGGTCTGGATATGGGAATTGTTAATCCGGCCATGTTACAGGTGTACGATGAAATTCCGAAAGATCTGCTTGAACTGGTGGAAGATGTGGTTTTGAACCGCAGACCTGATGCTACTGAACGGTTGATTGAAGCCGCTGAAAAAATCAAAAGCAATGATGACGGACAGGGTCAAACCAAAGCAAAAGATGAATGGCGTAACGGCACACTGGAAGAACGGCTCAGTCACTGCCTGGTAAAAGGGATCGACAGCTATCTGGATGAAGATCTGGACGAAGCTCTGCAGAAATATCCTGCGGCTCTCGACATTATAGAACAGCCTTTAATGGCCGGAATGAATGTGGTCGGCGATCTGTTCGGGGATGGTAAAATGTTTCTGCCTCAGGTGGTAAAAACAGCCCGGGTAATGAAAAAAGCCGTAGCCATACTTCAGCCCTATATTGAACAGGATAAAAAAGGCGGATCACATTCTGCCGGAAAAATATTGATGGCCACTGTAAAAGGTGATGTCCACGATATCGGAAAGAACATCGTGAATGTAATCCTGGCCTGTAACAACTTCGAGGTCATCGACCTAGGGGTAATGGTTCCTGCAGAAAAAATTCTGGATACGGCTGTGGAAGAAAAAGTGGATGCCATTGGACTTAGCGGCCTTATCACACCCTCGCTGGAAGAGATGGCCAAAATAGCTGAAGAGATGGAGAAAAGAGGTATGACACTTCCATTGATGGTGGGTGGTGCTACGACGTCAAAAGTACATACAGCAGTTAAAATTGCCCCTAAATATTCCCATATTGCGGTACATGTAAAAGATGCATCTCAAAGTGTTCAGGTAGCTGCTGCCATTATTAATCCGAAGACAAAAGATGAGTTTAAAGCAAAGCTTGACGTTGAATACGGACTGCTGCGTGACAAATTCGCGAAGGGTAATAAAACCAGTTTTGAACCTATCGAATCCGCCAGAAGAAAAGGTGTAAAACTTGAATTCAATGCGAGTACCATTTATAAACCTGAATTTTTAGGCGTTAAAGAACAGGGAGAACTGGATATCAGCAAACTCAGGGCTTTTATCGACTGGACCTTCTTTTTTAAAGCTTGGCGACTGCCAGGTTCATATAAAGGCATACAGCTGTTTAAAAGTGAAAAAGATGAAACTGCATGGTTGAATACTTTCAATGAGGGGCTGGAACGCGTTAAAGCCAAAGAAGCACTTACACTTTACCGTGAAGCAAATGAGATGCTGGATGATATCATGGGAAATAAGAAATTAAGGGCTAAAGCGGTACTCGGGTTCTTCCCGGTAAATTCAGATAAGGACGACATTATATTCTGGACAGATGAATCCCGCAGGGAAATTCAATTGCGCTTTCCATTCCTGCGACAGCAGGCATCCAAGGATTCCGGTGTTTATAACTGTTTAAGTGATTATATTGCACCTGTCTCTCATCCAACATGTGATTATGTTGGTGCATTTGCTGTAACTGCCGGACTTGATATTGAACCGTGGATAGAAAAATATGAAAAGGATAACGATGATTACAGTGCTTTGCTGTTAAAATCGCTTTCTGACCGTCTGGCAGAAGCCTATGCAGAACTTTTGCACATGGAGGTCCGCCGCAATTACTGGGGGTATGTTAAAGATGAAGATCTGAGTATAAAAGATATGCTTCGGGTAAAATATCAGGGCATACGACCAGCCATCGGGTATCCGTCAATGCCTAACCAGGCGGATAATTTTCTGCTGGATAAACTCATACCACTGGAAAAAGCAGAAATTGAGCTGACTGAAAACGGTGCCATGTATCCGAATGCATCGGTGAGCTGTCTTGTTTTTGCACATCCTGAATCGTCATATTTCGCAATTACAAAAATTGATGATGACCAGGCTTCAGATTATGCAAACCGGCTTGGCATCGCACACGAGGAAATTGAAAAATGGCTGTACGGAATGGTGTAGTCAATTATTAATGAAGAATGAAAAATTAAGAATTACAGTTTCAATAATAAATGAATCCGGTTATTTAGTGTCCCTGTGTAAAACTGGAATGTTTCAAAATACCGGGTTACTGAGTAGAAACAAAGTTGCGTATCGAAGTAACCGGATTGATTGTGATATTTGAGAAAATTCAGTATAAATTTATGAGTGTGAAACCTGATTCTCGCTGATTTTCGCTGAACTAATAGCAGATCTTCGCAGATGAGGTCTTAAATAATTTATTGATCTAATCGGTTACTGAGTATACCGATGCTAAATCGGCATGTACCGAAGTAACGTCTCACAAATAACGATTCACAAAAAAAATAAGTTAATCCAGGTTTTCCAGAATTTGCTTCAGCTGATCTCTGACATTGGATAGCCGGGTTGCAATTTCAAAGGTCTGAATGGTTTTTTCGGGATTTTCTTCCAGTTTCTTCTTTGCGCCCTTCAGGGTCATCCCCTGCTCTTTCAGTAGAAAATAAATGAGATGAAGATTTTTCAAATCCTCAGGCCTGAAATAACGTGTGCCCTTTGCATTTTTAAAGGGTTTAAGAATTTCGAATTCATTTTCCCAGAAACGAATGGTCGTTTGCGGGATATCAAACATCTCGGCTGTTTCCCGCATGGAGTAAAACATTTTCTCTATAACCGGCTTTTTGTATGGCATCAGCAGGCTGTTAATCGAATGTTTGACCTGTATTGGTTGAAATACTGATCATTTCGTCATACTGCTCCGGTGTAAGATCCTGGTAGTAAAAATCTTTAGGATTAACCGGTCTGTTTTTATAATGAACCTCGTAATGTAAATGTGGACCTGTTGAATCACCGGTATTCCCTACATAACCGATAACATGGCCACGTGTAATATTCTGTCCCACTTTAACATTAAAACCACTTAAATGTCCGTACAATGTTTTATACCCGAACCCATGATCAATGACGATATAATTGCCAAATCCGCGTTTTGACTTGATAACCCGCACCACTCTTCCATCACCTGTGGAGTATACATCGGTACCGATTGGTGATGTAAAGTCCATACCGTAATGGAATTTTCGTATTTTTTCAATGGGATGAATCCTGTATCCCCAACCGGAAGCTGTTCGTTTCAGATCGCGGTTTGATATTGGCATGATGGCAGGAATGGAATGTAACATTTTTTCCTTGTTACGTGCCAGTTCCACGATCTCATCAAAGGATTTTGTCTGAATATACAACTCTTTGGTGAGTATATCGAGTTTTTTTCTGGTGGAAATAACGAGCTCTGCATTCTTCATATTTTCAAGATGCTCGTAGCGGTTGGCACCACCAAAACCTGCTTTGCGAATGGAAGACGGAATAGGATCAGCTTCAAAAATCACCCGGTAAATTCCTTCATCACGCTGCTGAACTTCATCCAGTATCTGCGAAAACTGATCCATCTGCTGATTCATCAGATCCAACTGCATGATAAGCCGGGAATTTTCCTGTTTTTCAGATTTTAACCTTGGCGACTCCGCATAAGTCCAGAGCAGATATGCCATAACACTACCAAAAACCAAACTGGGAACCAGGTAAACCAGAACTTGTTTTAAACGATACTTGATACCCTTCTTAACTTTCTTAAAACTAAGGGTCTCCGGATCGTAATGATAATGAGCTTTTGCCATGTATCCTCTTTTAAAACAATTTAAGTGCAAAATTAATTATTTCGACTAACTTTGCAAAGCTGAAAAAAAAGGGTATTGCAACCCCAAATCAGTGCTTAAATATAATAAAATTTTCATTCATTTAACATTAAATTAGTTTTTTCGCTCATATGAAGACAGCTAAAGAGATACGCCAAGCCTTTAAAGATTTTTTTGAAGAGAAGGAACATCTAATTGTTTCGTCTGCTCCAATGGTGGTTAAAGACGATCCTACACTGATGTTTACCAATGCAGGAATGAATCAGTTTAAAGAGATTTTTCTGGGGCATGCCAAAGCGAAATCTCCGAGAGTAGCAAATTCTCAAAAGTGTTTACGCGTTTCAGGAAAACATAATGATCTTGAAGAGGTTGGTCACGATACCTACCACCATACCATGTTTGAAATGTTGGGAAACTGGTCGTTTGGTGATTATTTTAAAAAGGAAGCGATTCAATGGGCCTGGGAATTTCTGGTTGAACGAATGAAAATTGATCCGGACAGATTATATGCCACAGTATTTGAAGGCGATGAAGAAGACGGACTTGAACGCGATAATGAAGCTGCTGGCTATTGGAATCAATTTCTGCCGGAAAACCGTATCATCAACGGAAACAAAAAAGATAATTTCTGGGAAATGGGCGATACAGGGCCATGCGGACCTTGTTCTGAAATCCATGTAGATATAAGAAACGACGATGAACGTCAAAAAATAAGTGGCCGTGAGCTGGTCAACAAGGATCATCCGCAGGTTATTGAAATCTGGAACCTGGTGTTCATCCAGTTCAACAGGATGGCAAGTGGCAAACTGGTTTCATTACCTGAGAAACATGTGGACACCGGCATGGGTTTCGAACGCCTTTGCATGGTTTTACAGGGCAAACAGTCAAATTACGATACTGACGTGTTCCAGTCCATTATCAAATCCATCGGATCGATGTGTAACACCTCTTATGGTGATGATCCGAAAAAAGATATTGCCATGCGCGTGATTGCCGATCATGTAAGAACCATCGCATTTTCTATAGCTGACGGACAGCTGCCATCCAATAACAAAGCCGGCTATGTAATCCGAAGAATATTACGCCGTGCCGTGCGTTATGGCTACACATTTCTTGATTTCAGGGAACCTTTTATGTATAACCTGACTACGGTATTGAACAGAACCATGGGTGAAGCCTATCCTGAACTGATAAAGAACAGCGACCTGATATCGAATGTCATGCACGAAGAGGAAGAATCTTTCCTGAGAACCCTTGATACCGGAATTCGTCTGCTGGACAGCGTTATAAAAGAGGTGAAAGTCAAAAATGAAACGATTGTTTCAGGTAAAAATGCGTTTGAATTATACGATACATTCGGATTTCCTTTGGATCTGACCGAATTAATATTAAAAGAGAACGGGCTGGTGGTTGACCGCAAGGCTTTCGATGTGGAAATGCAGAAACAGAAAGAAAGGGCCCGTAACGCCGCTGCCATTGAAACAGATGACTGGGTGATCATTAAAGAAGATGACAGAGAGGAGTTTATCGGATACGATTACCTGGAGACTGATCTTTATATCACCCGTTATCGCCAGGTAAAATCAAAAAACAATACATTTTATCAGTTGGTGTTCAATGTCACACCGTTTTATGCTGAAAGCGGTGGACAGGTTGGTGATTCGGGATATATAGAAGCTGAAGGTAAAAAATACAGTGTTATTGATACTAAAAAGGAGAATAACCTGATTGTTCATATTGTAAAGGAACTTCCCGAAAATATTGAAGCACGATTTAAAGCCACCGTAAATGATAAAGACAGGCAGCTTACTGCCAATAACCATTCGGCCACTCACCTGCTCCACCAGGCACTGCGGATGGTTCTTGGCGAACATGTAGAACAGAAAGGTTCACTGGTATGCCCGGATTATTTACGGTTTGACTTTTCGCATTTTCATAAGGTAAGCGATGACGAGATAAAGCAGGTTGAGCGTATTGTGAACCGGAATATCAGGAAAAATTTCAAACTGGAAGAATTCAGGGAAATTCCGATCAATAAGGCTAAAGAAATGGGTGCCATGGCGCTGTTCGGTGAAAAATACGGCGATGTGGTCCGTGCCATTAAGTTTGGTTCATCCGTTGAATTATGCGGTGGTACACATGTATCGGCCACAGGTGAAATTGGTCTGCTTAAAATTACAAGCGAAAGTTCAATATCTGCCGGTGTTCGAAGGATTGAAGCTGTTACAGCCGATAAAGCTGACGAATTTGTGGATAACCTGGCCGATACGTTAAACAACGCAAAGGAAATTCTGAATAATCCACCTAACCTGGAAAAAACACTGGAGAATCTACTGGCAGAAAACAGCGAACTTAAAAAACAGCTGGAAGCATTTAAAGGTGATGCACTTAAATCTGTTAAAGGCGAACTTAAGCATAAGATTGTGGAACAGAATGGTGTAAAAATCATCAAATCTGTTGTAGATAAAATGGACGCAGCTGCTTTACGCGATCTCTCATTTCAGTTGAAAGGTGAATTCGCGGATCTGATTTGTGTGCTTGGAACAGAAAACGATGGAAAAGCCAACCTGTCTGTGATGATCTCAGACGACCTGGTAAAATCGAAAGGCTGGCATGCCGGAAACATCATCAGGGAAGCCGCTAAATCCATTCAGGGTGGCGGTGGCGGTCAGCCGTTCTTTGCCACAGCCGGTGGGAAGAACCCCAAAGGACTGGAACAGGCTTTGGATAAAGCCATAGAGTTACTGAACATATAATTTACCGATTGCCACTTTTTCAGTGGCAATCGTTTTTATACCCATTTATGGTTACGATAAGTAAAGAGGTTCGCAAAGATCCGATGTACCTGTTTCTGTTGATGCTCGTCATCAGCATGGCCGTCTCTTTTCAGGGCTGGCGTACACTTTACAGCAATTTTGCTGTAGATGTAATCGGAATAAACGGGTTTCAGAACGGTGTGATACAGGCCGTACGTGAAATTCCGGGATTCTTATCATTCACCGTGGTGTTTTTACTGTTGTTTTTAAAGGAAAACCAGGTGGGTTATCTTTCTGTTCTGTTACTTGCCTTCGGTGTTCTGATTACCGGTTTCTTCCCCTCATTTACAGGATTGATGATCACCACTTTTGCGATGTCTGTTGGCTTTCACTATTACGAAACGGTGAACCAGTCCCTTACCCTGCAAAGTTTTAATTTAAAGACCGCACCACTTGTTCTGGCCAAACTGCGTAGCGTTATGTCTATCGCCAATGTATTGATCGGTGCTGCAATAATCGGCCTGGCTTACATATTACCGTTAAAATGGATTTACGTCGTTCTGGGTGGTTCAGTGATCATCCTGGTCATCTATACTATATTTAAATTTCCGGCACGGGAACCGGACGTTATACAGCATAAACGCATTATTTTACGCAAGCGGTACTGGTTGTTTTACCTGCTTAACTTTCTGAGCGGAGCCCGAAGACAAATCTTTGTGGTTTTTGCTTTGTTTATGCTGGTGGAGAAATACCATTTTTCAGTTCAACAGATAGCACTGCTTTATGCTGTGAATAATCTCATAACCTGGCAGCTTAATCCATATATTGGCAAATGGATCAATAAGTTTGGCGAACGCAAAGTACTCAGCATGGAATACGTAAGCCTGATTTTTGTGTTCATCGGGTACGCCTTTATTGAAGAACCCATAATTGTGGCAGTATTATATGTAGTGGATCATATCTTTTTTGGATTTTCAATCGGCATTAAAACATTTTTTCAGAAAACGGCTGATCCAAAAGATATTGCACCGTCCATGGCAACCGGATTTACCATTAACCACATTATGGCAGTCTTTATGCCGGTTGTTGGTGGTGCCTTATGGATATGGAACTGGCGGCTACCGTTTCTGGTCGGCTCAGGCATTGCTGTGACATCACTGATTTTTGCACAGTATATAAGAGTTCCCGAAGAGCTGGAATAGCATTAGAGGTTCAAATACTACATGCTTAAAAATCCTCGTTGCAAACGAGGATGAGATACACTTTCCCTAAATATTGGTCTTGCATCTTGACTCTTGGTTCTTGAGTCTATACTTGTTTCACCTTTACCACGCCTTTCCGGTAGGCTTCAAGCAAACGGTGCAGGTCACGAATTTGCTGTTTCAGGTGCACGCCATTGTCCGTGTCTCCTACCCTTATCCTGGTGATGGCATGTTCAATCATATTTCGTGTGGAGACGATATCTATCTCATCCTCAATGGCTTTACGTCTGGACTCAAATGGCATATGCTCCGCAAGGATCAGATTATAAGAGTCGAAGATAAGCGTATACCCTGCTATCCCGGTCACTTTCTGGTAAGGTTTTGACATACCGCCGTCAATCACAAACAGTTTTCCGCCTGCTTTTACCGGACTCTCTCCTTTGGTCACCTTGACCGGCACATGGCCGTTGACGATATGCGATACATCCGGATCAAGGCCAAACTCCTTTAATATCCGGGTACAGGTCTCTTCATCATCCCGGAGTTTATAATAGAGATTGCCTTCTTCATGATGTGTTTCCTTGTCATCGATAAAATAGCGCTCAAAAGTTGCCATTTTCTTTTTACCGAATAACGGGGAAGCAGCGCCACTCCAGAGTGACCACATATAATCCCGGTCCTTACTGACAAGCTCCTGGTGCTCGCGGTTAAAATAGGCACGGCGACAAATGCGGTCATACTGATCACATAAGGCTTTACCACTATACTCCTGGCCATGCAGGGTCACTTTTTGAAAATTACCCTTGTCATCCAGTGGAATACAGCCATGGTACAGCAGATTGGAATTGTAGATCATATAGGTGCTGCCCTTGGTAAACAGTGTCTTCACATGCCGTTGAAGTTTTTCACTGTTTAAAAAGGAGAAGCGCAGTTTCCGGGTCAGCTCTTTTTCTTCATCACTCAACTCGTAAGGATGCTCCGGATCAATAGTTGGAAATAGTTTATCGTTCAATTCATAATCCTTACCATCCAGTTTAATGGTTCCCTTTTCATGATCTATTTTATGCAACAACAATCTGTCTTCCATGCCCAGTTCAGGTGTGCGTTGAATGATTTGTCCCGACAGCTTCATTTCAATAATGGCAATGGCTTTGTGCATTTTACTGATCAGCTGTACATGGGTAGAGCCAATATTTTCCTTAGGTGTGTTTACCGGAATAAATTGAGTACACGGATCATTGCGATAGGCTTTCATCGCAAATGTGGCTAAAGGTACCAGGTTTATCCCATAAGCATCTTCGAGTGTATCAAGGTTGCTGTAACGAGCACTAATTCGGATTACCGCAGCAATGCTCGCCTGTATGCCGGTAGCAGCAGCCATCCACACAATATCATGATTCCCCCATTGAATATCCACGGCATGATGATTCTGAATCACATCCATCACCTTATCAGCATATGGACCGCGGTCAAAGATATCACCAATAATATGCAGGTGATCAATCAACAGACGCTGAATGAACTTACTCAGGGCAATGATAAAGGAATCCGCCCTGTCCACATCAATGATGGACCGGATTATGCTGTTAAAATACTCTTCTTTTTTAACGTTATGCTCTGTCAGTAACTCCTCTATGATATAGGCAAAATCAGCCGGCATAGCCTTACGCACTTTGGATCGTGTATATTTATCTGCAGAGACACGGGCAACCTCAATCAACCGGCGCAGGGTAACTGCATACCAGTTTTCCAGATCTTCCTGGTCTTTCACTATCAGCTCCAAACGTTCTTCGGGGTAATAAATAAGGGTAGCCAGTTGTCGCTTTTCCTTTTCACTGATGGTATACATGTACACATCATTAATCTTTTTACGCACCATGCCGGATGCATTTCTCAGGATATGACTGAAGGTCTCATATTCACCGTGAATATCGGTCAGAAAGTGTTCTGTACCTTTGGGCAGATTAAGAATTGCCTCAAGATTAATAATTTCTGTACAGGCAGCCTGAACCGTTGGAAACTTTTCAGCAAGCAGATTCAAAAAACTCAATTCATCTTCACCATAATTGTTGCGGTATAAACTTTCTTCAGTGTAATCCATTGTGGTAGATATAAAAATTCAGAATATACTAAGATAACATAATTAGCTATCAAAATGCTCAATCCACATCGATACTTTGGGGTATAATACCTAAAAAAAGTACTTGTATCAGGCATTGCAAATGCTTACAAAATGCATTCTCGTTATACAGGAGGATGAGATTATATATGACTTATTTAAAAAACAAATTCCATTCCAGGTTCAGTTAAGGTATGTAAAAACCAATAAGCCACATAAACCGTGTATAGGCCGCTGTAAAGGGTGTGGATTTTGGGGACCGAAAACCTACAGTTCTATAGTTTCGGGTAAGTTATTGCGGTTCTTTACAGCTCCCGACATTTTATGTCGGAATTGATGTCTCAAGAGAAACAACTGGGAGAATCCTGATCTTAGCGAAGGAGAGAGTGTTAAATCCCACATTGATTGCACTTTTAAAATTTAAGATTTTGATAAGGAGATTACCTTCCTTACGTCAGTCACTTCTCGTCCCTCTGATTACAGACATAAAAAAACGGACCAACATTTCTGCTGATCCGTCTTAAGTGAACTTGGAGGGACTTCCCGATACGCTTCGCTATCGGGATTACCTTCCTTCGTCAGTCACTTCTCGTCCCTCTGATTACAGACATAAAAAAACGAACCAACATTTCTGCTGATCCGTCTTAAGTGAACTTGGAGGGACTTCCCGATACGCTTCGCTATCGGGATTACCTTCCTTCGTCAGTCACTTCTCGTCCCTCTGATTTCAGACATAAAAAAACGGACCAACATTTCTGCTGATCCGTCTTGAGTGAACTTGGAGGGACTCGAACCCCCAACCTTCTGGTCCGTAGCCAGATGCTCTATCCATTAAGCTACAAGTCCTTTTTATATGGTGCCTTCCGCTTTGGAATTGCGAGTGCAAAAATACACAATTTTACTTAACTGCAAACCTATCCAACAGATTTTTTATACCAACAATTGATAAACTTATTTTTGGCGATTTTCGTTAATAATGTGTAACAGGTTTATGCAGATTTACTAATCTTTATTATTTTAGGCTCTTGGATAAGAAATCTGAAATCAAGATAATTTAAACATATGAAGAAGGTTCTTGGGATCATTGCGATCATCATCACGGTTTTAATCATTGCCATCATTGCAACGCCGTTTATATTTAAAAAGCAGATATCATCGCTGGCAAAGAAGGAGATCAGTAAACAGATGGAGGCCGAAGTGGATTACAGCTCTGTTAACATCTCCCTATTTAAGCACTTCCCCGAGCTGACCCTTTCTCTTAATGACCTGTCCGTTGTTCAGGAAGAAAAAGATACATTAATCAGCATGAAACAGATGCTGTTGAACATGGAAGCATGGAGTGCCATCACCGGCAATGAACTCAAAATTAAAACGATCGTCTTAAATACACCCAGAATTAGTTATGTTACCGGTGTTGCGGATGCCTCTTCTGCAGAATTGGGGGAAGAAATGCCGGAAAAATCAACTCAGGATACCATTACAGAGGAACCTTTTCTTGTAAAGCTACAAAACCTTTCCGTCATTAACGGACGAATAGCTTATCTGGATACCACTGAACAGATGCATGCCGTTGCAGATGGCATTAACCTTAATTTAAGCGGTGATTTCTCTGAAATTAAAACCTTACTGGATATTGATTTTAAGGCAGATAATATCTTTTACGCACAGGAAGGGGAAACCTTAATCAAAGGCTTTCCGTCCAGTTTAAAGGCTCAGGTTGACGCCGATTTACAACACATGGTTTTCACATTGAAAGATAATAATCTAAAGCTTGGCGTGTTAAACCTTGAACTGGATGGGAACGTAAAGGAAAGCGGACCGAATTACTTTATTGACCTGACACTGAATGCACCTGTAACAGATATGAGCGATCTTTTAGGCATGCTTCCGGAAAGTTATGCCAGCATGATGGACGGTATGAAAACCGATGGCAAAATAGCCATAAACGGTAACATCAAAGGCGATTTTGTGGATATGGATCATCTGCCGGAGTTTGATTTCAAATTCAGTGTGGTGGATGGTATGTTCCAGTATCCTGACTTACCAAAATCCATTAACAGCATCAACATCAGTGCAACTATAACCCACCCCGACCAGACCAGCACTGATGCAATGGTGATCAGGGTGGATAACTTTGCCTGTAACATTGGTGGTAATCCCATCGAATCAAAGTGGAATTTTACCACACCGGTTTCGGATCTCAACATCAATGGATTTTTTAAGGGAAACGTGGATCTGGCTACCCTGAAGGACGTTATTCCGATGGAAGACTATGATATTAAAGGAAAAATCAATGCAGATATCCGGTTGAATGGCCGTATGAGTGCTATTGAGAATGAGGAATACCAGAAATTTGATGCTTCGGGTTATATGAGCCTGAACGGTTTCTGGTTCAAAAGTAACGATGTACCACAAGGCATATCCATCAACGAAAGTACCCTCGCCTTTTCTCCCAAAGAGATTGATCTGAAATCCTTCAATGCCAGAATGGGCGAAAGTGATTTTACGCTGGATGGTAAATTTTCAAACTACATCAACTATGTGTTCAGTGACGGCACCCTTAAAGGTAAATTCAATCACAAATCGAATTATATCAATGCCAACGAATTCCTGGACCAGGAAGATGATAACATAGCTGAAACCGATACGAGCGGCAGTGAATTGTTTCTGGTTCCGGATAAACTGGATCTTATATTCACCAGTAACATCCGGAAAATGTTATTTGATAACCTGAAAATATATAATACCACGGGAAAAATTACTGTGGTGAACCGCAAAGCCATTCTTGACAACCTGAACATGCAGATGCTGGATGGTTCTGTGACCTTAACCGGCGTATATAATACAGAAGATACAACGAAGGTTTTCTCTGATATGCAGATGGTTATAGATAATATTGATGTGGCTCAGACCACGGCTTCATTCAGTACAATCCGGAAACTTGCTCCCATTGCAACCTATGCCGAAGGGCGTATATCTCTAAATTTAAACTACTATTCGCCGTTTATGGAGAATGGGGAAATTGACATTGACAAGCTGGCCAGTCAGGGTTACCTGTCCTCTCCCAGTCTGTTGGTGAAAAACAATGCAGCACTGGATGAACTGGCCCGTGTCACTCAGAATCCAAAGTATAAAGATTTAAAAACCGGCCCTTTCAAAGCCAATTATATAATTGAAAACGGCAAGGTGGTCATTAAACCGTTTAAAGTTGTTGTGGATGATAAACCTATGGAAATCTGGGGTGATCATGCGCTTAAGAATGATATGAATTATCATATTAAAACGACAGTAGCGGCTAACGAACTTGGTAAAGATGTGGCCAACCTGGTAAAAATGATCAGCGATCCGAACAAACAGCTGCCCGTTACTGTAAATATAAAAGGCAGCATCAATAAACCATCGGTATCCCTGGATGCAAAAGAAGCAATCAAACAACTTCAGAAAGATGCCTCTAAAGGTATTTTAAACGGTTTGTTTAAATAAAGTATCTTCCTTTTGATTGATGAGTAGCAAAACATATTGTAGCGTCATGATTTTGGTTGACTCTTTTACCCTTCCAAACCTCCCGTAAAATAGGAGGTTTTAAGTCCCCTTTAGGGGATTAAGGGATGGTTTTTAAAAAGCAAATCACATTTCGTAAGTAAAGTTTATTAAGTTATTACTTTTCGGACCCTCTCCTTAAAAAAAAAATAGCCGTAGCAAATTAAGCCACGGCTAACATATATTTTTAAATCTTATTTTCTAAACTTCCAGGGCTCCAACCAACTCAGTCGCTGATTTAAAGCCGTTTTCATCGAGATAGGCATTGATACCTTCCTTGACTTTAATCGATACAGTGGGATCAATAAAATTAGCTGTACCAATCTGTATTGCTGTAGATCCAGCCAGCATAAATTCAATGGCATCGGTGGCATTCATGATCCCTCCCATCCCAACCAGTGGAATTTTTACAGCATTGTAAACCTGCCAGACCATTCTGAGGGCAACAGGCTTTACAGCCGGTCCCGATAAACCACCTGTAACCGTGGATAGCTTCGGACGACGGGTTTTGGCATCAATCGCCATGGCTAAAAGCGTATTGATCAGTGACAATGAATCGGCACCTTCGGCTTCCAGCACCCGTGCAATTTCCGTCACATCTGTCACATTGGGTGACAGCTTCACCATCAGATGCTTAGGGTATACTGCTCTTACGGCTTTTGTAACAGCCGCTGCGGAAGGACAGGATGTACCGAAGGTCATACCTCCTTCTTTCACATTCGGACAGCTGATGTTCAGTTCAATACCGGCCACATGTTCCAGATCAGCCAGTCTTCGGGAAGTTTCGGCATAGTCTTCCACTTTGGATCCTGATACATTAACAAAGAGTTTAGACGAATATCTGGTCAGACGCGGATAGATATGGTTTATAAAATAATCCACCCCTTTATTCTGAAGACCTACAGCATTCAGCATGCCTGAGGCCGTTTCAGCCATTCTGGGATACTTATTACCTTCCCGGTGTTCTAGGGTAGTACCTTTCACCACATAGCCTCCCAGAGCGTTTAAATCAATAAAATCCACAAATTCCTCACCATATCCGAAAGTGCCGGATGCGGTCATTACCGGATTCTCCAGTTCCAGTTTACCAATATTTACCTTTAAATCTGCCATTCTTTTATATCCTTAACATTGAATATGGGACCTTCAACACACGTGGTTTTGTGTCCTTCACTGGTGTCAACCACACAACATAAACATACACCAAAACCGCAGGCCATAAGGTTTTCAAGAGATGCTTCACAATAAATATTGTTTTTCTGTGCATACTTGGCGACAACTTTCATCATCGGATCAGGGCCACAGGTGTATATCCTGTCGAATTTCTGATTTTCATCCCATAGAATATCATGATGCACGACATACCCTTTTTTACCCACAGATCCATCTTCAGTGGTTATGTGTACTTCACCAAACGCTTCATATTTATCAATCAGAAAGATACCTTCCGCTTTTCTGGCTCCCAGTAAAAAGTGTGGACGTATGCCAAGCTTATTCATCTCACGTCCAAGGTATAATAAAGGCGCAATGCCGCAACCACCACCGATCAGGAGCACATTTTCTCCCTTTTCCGGCATGCTGAACCAGTTGCCGAGTGGAAATATAGTATTCATGGTATCACCGGGCTTTAGCTGAGCCATCTTACGTGAACCATCACCAACCTCCTGAATCAGCAGACTCATAATATTGGTTTCAGGATCGTAATCATGAATGGAAATGGGGCGTCTGAGAAAGGTATTGGGTGAATCTTCAACCAGAATCTGGACAAACTGTCCCGGCATCATTTCAGGTATTTTATCCTTATGCGTTACATAAATAACGACATAATCCCTGTTGAGCCTTATATTGCTGACGACCTCCAGGTCGAGTATATGCTTCTTCATTTCAAATCCCTGCATTTTTGAAGTGCAAATATAGAAAAAATGAAGACAAGAGACTATTCTAAATGCGTATCCAGCACAAATTCATCCATGCTGAAATCATCATATATTACCACAATTTTTTTAATGCGTTTGCCGGACGACCTTTCAGCCATAATCCGGTGTTCCGCAACCTGCTTAACATGTGTTTGCTCCGGTTTTTGCTGAACTACAGACGATTGTTCCTTCGGTGTAAACAGATCAGTTCCTTCTGCCTTACTCGCGGTTTGATCCGGTTGAGTGGATGTACTTTTATACATTGGGCCTTCACCCGACAATAACCAGTCGCCACTGATTTCAGGGAAGGAGGCTATGATTTTCTGTAAAAAATCCAGGCTTGGTTTGTTCCTGCCTGCCAGGATATGCGATATATTTGACCGTTGCACCTCTATCAAATCGGCAAACCTGGAGGGTGTAAGTCCCTCTTTTTCTATTAATTCTGCTATTCTATCCTTCATGTTAACGCTAAATGCTGACGATATTCGGTTTAAACCGGGATTATGTACGTGAATATGACCGGTTTTTGCAGTTTACATAATGCACTGTTCAAAAGTACAAAACATGTTACATATCTAAAACTCTATTTACTAACAATCAATTCACAAAAAACAATATGTAACATTTGTAACCTGTTTATGCATATTACACTTGTAAACACAGTTTACATAATTACCATATTACAAATGTATACACTCAGGAATTATAAAATTTTATTCATGCTGTTTAGACTCCCACTCCGGGGCATTTTGAGAGGTCCTTCATTGATGCTGCAGGTTTAAATAAAGCCCTTGGTTTACAATTTACAATATAGAATAGTTGTCGTAGGGGAACAGATTAAATGTTTACAGTTTTGTTTAACGCTTAGTATATAGCATATTAAATCAGGTATTGTTAAGTATTAGATTATATAAATTACCTAAATATATGGAAAACAAGTATATATAACTTCAAGTCGACTGATAAATATTAATCTTAACGTTAATCTAAACCTGAATTATATATATCCGTAGTATTACTTTAAATATTAATTATAAACTGCTGATTATATGATATATAATTTTATTTATATATGTTATGGGGGTTAGTGTTAACGGTTTACATTTCTGCATAATAAGCTTGCTTACAAATGTAACTACTCTTAATTACATTTGTAACTCAAACTATATCTATGTCATATTGTAATCTGAACTCATTAATATTGTTACATCTGTAAATCATAATTCACATTTTACATCTGTAATTTTGTCAGTTTTGTAAATTATATTCAGCACTTTCAACTTCACTCCAGCCTATGTTAGCGATACAGCAAATGTGATATCTGAAATTCCATTTTCAGGATTATGGAAATTTATCAATTCCGTTAACCTGTTTAAATGCAGATCCCATTTTTATAGATTAATGGTTTTCTGAAACTGAACATCAAATCAAGGATTAATACCCTATCTGAGTGCAGGTTGAAATGAAATATGACAATCTCAGACGCTTAAAAGCAAGGGTAATGTGGCTTATTCCACTATTAATCAATGTATTATATATGTTTTGCACCTGTTCAATTTTTTATATGAATAGATTATTTAGTGTTTTTTTATGTGCCTTGACCCAAACACACCTAAAATAAACCGGACAAGCATGTGTACAAATTGAAAGCTGAATCCTTTAGCACACATCCATATTTGAAGTATTGTATTTCCTGAGGCAAAAAACTAATACTGCATTGATAGGTATCTGTATTTCAAAAAAAGATAATCTTATTGTGTTATATGTATTTTTTTACCATCAGATTCTGTTATAAATGATAAGGTTTTTCAATCAAACATGTTTTATCTAAAAAAATTAAAACTCTATCCTACTCATAATAAGATATATAAAAATATATTTTACTTTTTTTCATTTTTTCTATTAGGGTGGTTTACTGGTTTTGTGTGCTAAGAGTGAAACAAATGAATATTAACTTTTTAAAAATAGAAAAATGAAAAAGCAAATTTTAAATTTCAGTGTGTTGGCATTTATGTTCCTTATCATCTTTGCTTCGTGTGAAAAAAACCTGGAAGATCCGTTTATTCAGGATGAAAACTCAATTTTACCAACCCGTTTTAAAGTTGACCTGCCAACTTCAATGAGTAACAGTTCATCCGGCATTTCAACAAAAAGTGCTGAGATTGACACCCTGAAAGGAAATCTGATTTACAGCAACCTGATTACCTTCATTGCAGTTGGCGAAGGTGCTGCTGATATTGTTGAAGCAGTGATCAATTCAATCAGGGTTTTCCGGATTTATGATATCGTGGATATGACTTATGTTTCCGATGACGATAACCGGATGAAACATCTTGTTATTGTTGAAAACACTGAGTTTAAGGGACGAACCTGGCAATATCAGTTAATCATTTCCGATGTGGATTCAGAAGGAAATGCGGATGGTGGCAATGCCATCCAGGTATTCTGGAATAACAAGCCGGTGGAAGGAATTGCAATGATTAAACCATACAACCTGAATCGCAGGGAGAACATGAAAAATACAGAAGCCATGTTGAGTGTGGAATATTCAGAAGCCGGAAATGAAAATTACGAAACTTACATGAAAGTCGATATTTCCGGATTAGCCGTTAACGAAAGAGAAACTTTCGGAATAGACGCCTTGCAGATGTTTGTTGGTAAAAATGGGGATATCCTTGATGTTTACGGTAACTCAAACCATCCAAATGCGAAGTTCTTCACAGAAACCAAAGGTTATAACTGGGCGTTTGTAGCATCCGGAAATAAAACAAAGAATATCTCTGTTGTCGAGTTAGGCCTCCCATTCAGTAATGTAGACAGTGATTCAAGAGATGTGATCCTTAAAGATTATTCCATCAAAAATGTTCTGACAGAAGAAATTAACACCTGGTTTCTGAAAGTCTTTCATGTAAGGCCAAATGCTGAAGATCTTGCCGGCTACCTTAAAGATGCAGATGCTCCCGGTTATTTTGGCAATCACGGTTTTATTCAGGGTGGTACTGCACCATCTTCAGATTATCATGTTCTGAAAGACCGCACAGAGCAACTCGCACCTTACAATCCTAAAGCTGTGAACGATTTGGTGATTGAATTCAAATAAACTGTTTGATGTTGCATGCCAGGGTCCCTTTTCAAAAAATTGATTAGGGACCCTCCTTTTTATAATTGTCACTTTACAAAACAATATGTATTTTAGACAATTATAAACCGGAGGAATTGAGCAGTTCAGAAACCATATTACTGGAAAAATTTGAGCACTTATTCAGGGAGCATTTTACAGCCCTCTGTTTTTTTGCTCAGAAATACCTGGGCGATATGGATAGCAGCAAAGATCTTGTACATGAGGTGTTTGTAAAAGTTTGGGATAAACGGAACGAGTTTGACTTTGAAAAACCGGCCAAATCGTATCTCTTCACTTCGGTGTATAACCGCTGTCTCAATCAGATACGGGATGCCAGGAAATTTAACCGGACAGAAGACAATGAGCTGGAACAAAGTCTGTCGCATGACGGATCAGATAATGAAAGCATAGAAATGGCTGAACTCAAAAGCCTGATCCAAAAGTCACTGAACAGTCTTCCTGAAAAATGCAGAGCCGTGTTTAATCTGAGCCGGTACGAAGGGAAATCATATGCAGAGATAGCTGAAGTTTTGAAGATCAGCAATAAAACGGTGGAAGCTCACATGAGCAAAGCCCTGAGGGTACTAAGAGAAGATCTGAAGGAATATCTGACGATTTTAATACTAATCATACTCAAAAACAATAATTTATTATAGGGTAACCCCTATATAAAGTGTGTAAGAAATATATAAATGAACCAGGACAAACAACATAATATTCCTGTCGGTCTGTTTATCAGAGTCCTGACCAATGAGGCCTCAACAGACGAAAAACGTGAACTGGAGGATTTGTTAAAAACTTCCGATTCGGTGCGAAAGGAATTTTCCTCGTTTGAAATGGTTTGGAATATGTCAGCTGAAACACATCCTGAAGAATCAATTGATGTGGATGCCGAATGGTCAATACTGAGAAACCGTATTTCTTCACAAGGAAAGGTTATTTCGTTCAGACGATTTGTACAGATTGCCGCATCCATAATTGTTATCCTGGGATTAGGTTATCTTGGATGGTCACAACTGGGCATAACCAGAATTGAATCAGGCCTGGCACGCATGGAAAATATTAAACTACCGGATGGTTCAACAGTGAGCCTGAATGCCGAATCAAAACTATCCTATGCCAGAGGGTTTGGATCAAAGAACAGAAATATTAAAATGGAAGGTGAAGGCTTCTTTGAGGTTACAAAGAACAAGGCTCTCCCCTTTATTATTTCTGCTAACGAAGCATCTGTAAAGGTGGTTGGTACAAAATTCAACGTAAAGGCATACAAGAATGATCCGGATATAAAAGTAACTGTTGTTGAGGGTGTTGTAGAACTTTACAACAGAGAAAAGCCACAGGTTAAAACAAGGATCAAAGCAGGTGAGAGCGGAAGTTATAAAAGTAAAAGCGACACGTTGCTTTTACATCCCAATGCTGACCTGAATGATATTGCATGGAAGACACTAACCATGAAATTTGAAAATGAAACACTTGAAAATGTTTGTAAAGTATTGCGCAATACGTATCACTATGACTTCAGTATAACCGAAAAGGTTAAAGATTGTACCATAACCGTTGAGTTTCAGGATCAGGATTTAGGATCGGTTCTGAAAGTACTGAAATCTACACTGAACCTTAAGATGCAACAACAGGGTAAACACATACAAATTTCAGGAGAGGGATGTCCGGAAATAAAACCATAGGATTAAAACTATTTTCGTATTGTACTGTAATTCTGTTGATTTTCGCGGTTAGCATACCACTCAATGCACAATCAACGGACCTGGAAAGATCCTGTTCTGTCCGTTTTAAATCTCTTCCACTGGAAGAAGTCCTCGTCGATTTTGCACAACGCTATCAACTGGAGTTTTCCTACAGTCCTGTCATCATACCTGAAAACGCCCTGGTTGATTACCGATGTGATTCATGCCAAATAAAACAGGCCCTGAAAGAGATCCTTTTTCCATTTTATATAGATTACCAGATTGTAGGAAAACATATCGTACTTATACGTTCTTCCAAACGATCCGTAAGCGGAACAGCGCCTAAAACAGAAAGGTATACAGTAAGTGGCTACATCGTGGATGAAAAAACTGAAGAGGCACTGATCGGTGCAGCCATTTATAATTCTGAAACTGGTATCGGTACGATCAGCAACAACTATGGTTTTTATTCTCTCACACTACCGGAGGGTGATTATCAGCTGCGTTCATCCTACCTGGGTTACCGGGAAAAAAACAGAGCGGTCCACCTGAACTCCGACATATCCTGGAATATTAAAATGAGTATATCACAGTCTTTCATGACTGAGGTGACTGTAAATTCAAGGATACATGACAGCATCCAGGTTCTTCCTTTTGCAGCCGAAACGAATATTTCACTGCAACAAATTGCGGCTAAAAGTACGGGATTAGGCATAGATGATTTCCTCAAGACCCTTGAAAATCAACCCGGGGTTAACTTTCAGGGTGATGGATCAAGCTATTTTTATGTGCGCGGTGGAAACCGTGATCAAAACCTGGTACTTCTGGATGAGGCACCAATTTACAATCCTTCTCATGTGTTTGGTTTATTCACACCTATCACGACAGATGTCATTAAGAAAACCACCATTTATAAAGCAGATTTTCCCATTCAGCAAGGGGGAAGATTATCATCCCTTATCGACATCCGTACAAAAGACGGCAATATGGAAAAGCTTTCCGGAATGGCCAGTGTTGGTATTTTGTACGGTATGCTCAACCTTGAAGGTCCTTTTAAAAAGGAAAGAAGCTCTTATTTTGTAAGTTATCGCCGGTCCTATATCGGATCCCTCATAAAAAGATTTCAGCCTTCTGTAAAAGACCTCTATTTTGATGATTTCACCCTTAAACTCAATTTCCGGATCGGTGAAAAGGACCGTTTATTTCTTACGTCTTATACCGGAAATGATAAATTTCTGAACAACACCAATAATCTGATTAACGGGCTGGAATGGGGAAATCAGTCTTTCACTGCCCGGTGGAACCATATCTTCGGTCCCAGGCTTTTTGCCAACACCACTTTTTACACCAGTAAATACGATTACAGGCTTCATACGGATTATGCCAATAACATTTACTGGAATTCTCATATTTCGAGTGTACACTTAAAAAGTGACATCACTTACTATCGCAATACTGAGAATAAGTTGTTTCTCGGGGCCAAAATATGCAACTATTTCTTTAATCCCGGTAATTACACTGCACCGGATATTACTCCGGCCAACACCGTATCAAAGGTGAGATCGAGAGAACTGGATCTTTATGCGGGAAGCTTCCGAAAATTAACTAACCGGATAACACTGAATTATGGCATCAGAATGGTAAGCTGGAGTAATTTGGGTAAAGCATTTGTGGTCAGCTATGAAAACGGTAATGCAACAGAATACAATAGGTATGAAAACGGCACGGTATTTTATAGTAATATAATGCTGGAACCTCGAATATCAGGATCATATAAACTGAATAAAAACGGATATCTCAATGCCTCATACAACAGAACAACACAGCATATTAATCTGATTAATAATAGCATAAGTCCGTTTAATTCGCTGGAAGTATGGTTGCCGGCCGGCCCAAATATTAAGCCACAAAAAGCTGATATTCTTAATGTTGGTTTCGTACAAAGCTTTAGAAAACAGCAGATAGAATTCAATGCCGATCTGTTTTACAAATTAATGTATAACCAGATTGGCTACAAGAACCATGCGCAAACGGTATTAAACCCTCTTATTGAAGGTGAACTGTTGCAGGGGAACGGTCTGGCTTATGGATTTGAAATGCAACTGACAAAAAAATATGGCAGGCTGAACGGAGAAATTTCTTATGCCTATATCAGGAGTATGCTTCAGATTGATGGACTGAACAACGATGAACCATTTCCGTCTGTACAGGATAAACCGTTCAATTTTACATTTAACCTGAATTACAGGATCAATCCCGGATGGAATACAGCATTAAATATATTATATAACTCCGGAATGAGATACACCACTCCCACTGCATTTTATGTATATAAAGGCTACCAGGTACCTGTGTACTCAAAACTAAATAATCAGCGCTTACCGGATTATAACCGGGTAGATTTAAGCACTGATATTTTACTGAACAAACCGGTCGATAAGACAGAACATCATCTGATTATTGCAGTTTATAACCTGCTGAATTCTAAAAATTATGCATTTTT
Source organism: Quyinboa sediminis (assembly GCF_042219855.1). NCBI lineage: Bacteria > Pseudomonadati > Bacteroidota > Bacteroidia > Bacteroidales > Quyinboaceae > Quyinboa > Quyinboa sediminis. The sequence continues at coordinate 760,405 of NZ_JBHJHP010000001.1, forward strand.
ATATTTCAATAAAATGATGAATGATAACGGACAACTCGTGGTTCCAACAGATCAGCAGAATAATCAGGAACTTGTACCCAGTTACCGCTATATTTATTCTATGATACCTACAATAACTTATAAATTAAGCTTTTAATGGTAAGAAAGAAATCATATCCACCTCAATTGATCATCGTTTTATTGATGTGCCTTCTTTTTTCGTGTGAAGAAAAGACATCCTGGAACCTGGAATCGTCAGGACAGTTTCTGGTAATTGATGCATTGATCACCAATGAGTTTAAAACGCAAAAAATCCGGGTAACACGTCCATATACAGACTTAAATGGCGACCCGGAGGTTGTATCAGGTATTAACATAACGGTTAGCGAAAATGAAAATACCTATATTTTTAATGAATCAGAAGTTGAACCGGGTATCTATTACTCATCACCTTTTAAGGCAGATGCTGGTAAAACGTATAAACTTACCATAAGCTATAATGCCTTTACTGACAGTGCGTTTGCTCAGATGGCTACCGTTTCTGCGATGAACGCATTTAACGTTACGGCTCAAAACAAACTTTATAAGTTCAACTACACCGGCAGCTCTTCCGCAGCTATGACGGAGGTTTACTACAACTGGTCAGCTGTGGATACCTTTTGTACATGGTATGGCGCCTGCGGCGCTATGGAAACGTATTATACTATAAATACTTACGATGTAAGCAAAGAATTTGGACCGCCCAGACAGAACATCCTTTTTCCGGCTGAAACCCAAATAATCAGACGGAAATACAGCCTTACTGAAGCGCATCAGAATTTTATCCGCTCACTGTTAATTGAAACGGAATGGCGTGGTGGTATTTTCGATGTTGAACAGGGTAATATACCGACCAACTTTAAAAACGGTTCCAGAGGTTGGTTTGCTGTATGCGAGGTGTTAAGTGACACAACCACAGTTGAGTAATATTCATAAAAAACGCCCTAATCGTTTTGAAAACAATTAAGGCGTTATCTGTATTTTTAAACGTCTATTCCCACTCAATTGTGGCCGGTGGTTTGGAACTGATATCGTAAACAACGCGGTTTATACCCCTTACTTTATTAATAATGTCGTTCGATACCTTGGCCAGAAAATCATATGGAAGATGAACCCAGTCTGCTGTCATTCCGTCGGTTGAGGAAACAGCACGTAATGCGACCACATTTTCGTAGGTACGCTCATCTCCCATCACACCTACGGATTGTACAGGTAACAACATCACTCCTGCCTGCCATACCTCATCATAGAGGTTCCATTCTCTCAGTCCATTGATGAAAATTGCATCAGCTTCCTGCAAAATTCTCACTTTTTCAGGTGTGACGTCACTTAAGATACGGATGCCGAGTCCCGGCCCGGGGAACGGATGCCGTCCAAGCAATTCAGGTTTTATACCCAGAGCTTTACCTACCCGGCGTACTTCATCTTTAAACAGAAGATTCAAGGGCTCCACTACTTTCAGCTTCATAAAATCCGGTAATCCACCCACATTATGATGCGACTTTATCGTAGCCGAAGGACCGTTGACAGAAACAGACTCAATTACATCAGGATAGATTGTTCCCTGTCCCAGCCATTTTACATCTTTTATCTTATGTGCCTCATCATCAAACACTTCAATAAAGTCACGTCCGATGATCTTACGTTTTTGCTCGGGTTCTGTTATACCTGCAAGATCACCAATAAATTTAGCCGATGCATCCACGCCAATTACATTCAATCCCATGCCCTGATAGGTGTTGAGTACGTCGTGAAATTCATTCTTACGTAAAAGGCCATTATCAACAAATATACAGGTCAGGTTTTTACCGATCGCTTTATGTAAAAGTGTTGCTGCAACAGTTGAATCTACACCACCGGATAAGCCCAATACCACTTTATCATCTCCGAGTTTCTCCTTCAACTCATTCACTGTTGTTTCAATAAACGAAGCCGGTGTCCAGTCCTGTTTACATCCACAGATATCCACAACATAATTTTTAAGCAGCTTAATACCTTCAGTCGTATGATAAACTTCAGGATGAAACTGAATGGCATAGGTTTCTTCACCTTTAATATGATAAGCCGCGTTCACCACATCGTGTGTACTGGCAATGACTTCAAAATCCTCCGGAAGTGCCTGAATGGTATCACCATGCGACATCCACACCTGTGTATCCGGGGTCATATCTTTCAGTAAATCAGAATATTGACTAATAAAGGATAACCGGGCTCTTCCATATTCCCTTGAATCCGACGCTTCCACGCTCCCACCTGCACTCTGTGCCAGATACTGAGCCCCGTAACAAATGCCGAGCAATGGTAAATGTCCTTTAATGCCGTTCAGGTCAGGAAAAGGAGCCTTTTCATCTCTTACGGAATAAGGACTACCGGAAAGCACCACACCTTTAACTGTCTCATCCATAAGCTCCTGAGCCTTATGAAATGGATGAATTTCACAATACACATTGAGTTCACGAATCCGGCGACCAATAAGCTGGGTATATTGTGAACCAAAATCCAAAATCAAAATTTTTTCCTGCATACCTCTTTGAAATACTGAAAATTATGGCGCAAAGATAATATAAACCAAGGCTCCTTCAAACCTATTTTTTTTAACACCTTTTCAGACTTGTTACTTTCTCTCTTTGAACCATTTTCGTAAATTTATCAGACTCAATACAATGACATAAGATTGAGCCTATGTATAATTTCAAGAAAAATAATCTGCAAATTCTGGAAAACGACAGGAGACCTGTAGTTGCCGGCAAGTTTTATCCATCATCAGCCAATGAGCTGAAGAAGGATTTGGAATCGATCTTTTCAGAAAGCCCTTCATACCATGTAGAAGAACCGTTACAGGCCATCATCGTTCCACATGCAGGATATATTTTTTCCGGACATGTAGCAGGATCAGCCTATAAAGCCCTGCAAAAATTCGACAACCCGGTGAATATATTTCTTATTGGAAGCAGCCACAGCATGAACTTTGGCGGCGCCAGCATCTATAATAAAGGGGACTACATAACACCGCTTGGTAAAGTGAAAGTAAACAGGGAATTAGCCAATCAGCTTTTCAAAATGAACGAAAACATAACGTTCTTTCCTGAAGCACATAAAACTGAACATACCATTGAAGTTCAGTTACCCTTTTTACAAATGCTTTATGGTGAAGATCTGCAGATCATACCGATAATCATTGGCACCAATAACAAAGCGGTCATTAAGTCCGTTGCACATACCTTAAAGAATTTTCTTAAAAAAGAAAACCTTTTCATTGTCAGCAGCGATTTCAGCCACTACCCGTCTTATCACGATGCTACCAAATCCGATGGGATGATTGCAAAATCAATCCTAAGCAATGATCCGGAAACATTTATCCAAAGCAAACTTAGGGTTGAAGGCATGAATTTTGACAACCTGGTAACAAGCATTTGTGGTTCAAGCGCTATTTTAACACTGCTTTATATGACCGAAAAGAGCAACTATAACTATAAACTGTTTGATTATAAGAATTCCGGAGATCATGTATATTTTGGAGATAAAACAAGAGTCGTCGGTTACTGGAGTATAGGTGTGACCAAACCCAGAGATGTATTTCATATCACTTCTGATGAACGAAATGCTTTGTTAAGTATAGCCCGCCGGACGCTTCAAAAGTATATTGCAAATAAAGATGTTGATCCGCTTGAAAACATTGAGCTGACCAATGCCTTACAAAAACCGGTAGGTGCCTTTGTATCAGTTTATACAAACGGGAAACTCCGTGGATGTATCGGACGTTTTAATCCTGACTATCCGCTCTACAGGATTGTTCAGAAAATGGCGATAGCAGCAGCAACAGCAGATAACAGATTTTCCCCGGTTCATGCAGATGAACTGGCTTATACCGAAATTGAAATTTCGGTTCTCACTCCTCTGGACAAGGTACATGACATAAAAGAAATAAAACTAGGAAAACATGGGGTTTATATTAGACAGGATAACAAAGCTGGAACATTGCTGCCACAGGTTGCCATAAAAAATAACTGGACACTGGAAGAATTTTTAGGAAGATGTGCCAGGGACAAAGCCGGAATTGGCTGGGACGGATGGAGAAGAGCGGAAATCTTCAAATATGAGGCAATTATATTTAAAGGTTGATTTTAAACTGTTTAAGATAATTTTTAGTGGGTTCTGCCACCAGATTAAAACCATATTCATCAGCACTGTAAGCTTTTTGAACCAGTTTATTGGTCTCAAATAACTTTTCTTCGAAGTTATATCCTTTGTACTTACTTTGAATAAACAGCACATCAACCTGAATTTTATCTTCAACGAGATTGCCCGCCAGGAATCCTGCTATTTCGAAGTTATTGTATATGAGATGAAGATCTGATTTATTGTGCTTATAATCAAATTCAGGAAAAAGCTTAATAATTTCTGAATTGAATCTGCACATAAACTTCTTTGTTAACGGATTTTGCCAGTCCTCCCTTTTCAAATGAAGCTTAAGGCTTTTATTATTCAGTTTAACAAGATAATATATGTTAACTACAACAAGAAAAGCATTCATCAGCAATACCGGCCAGGAATCAATAAGTGCCCCGTAAACGGTAAAAACGAACGCACCTGCCATATTAATCCAGCGCAGTTTTTTTACTGAAGACATCAAGAGACTCACTGCCACCAACGCTGATGCCAGATATCCGATCCACTCCTGCCAGTTACTCATCAGGCTGCTTTAAATTTCATTGGTTTACACACTTTATCCTCTTTTTTTGCCAGTCTGCCACATTTTTTACACTCGTATTTTGGCTTTTCCGGAACCTTTTTGGAATATTCCTTATCAGATAATTTACATCGTTTATTTCCCATGAATATTTACTTATAACCACAAACCAGAACAACTCAGCCATCATTCTGTTTAATAATTTAATATCTTTTGCCGGATATGTTCAATTATAATACTGGTGTCTTCCGGTGAGAACCAAACGGTGTCCGGGTCTTTTTTAAACCAGGTCAGCTGTTTCTTGGCATATCTACGGGTATTCCTTTGAATCAGTTCTATGGCCCGTTCAAGTGAGATTTTACCATCCAGGTATTCAAAAATCTCCCTGTAGCCAACGGTATTCAGTGCATTTTCTCCTTTGTAATGTGCCAGCTCTTTTACCTCTTCCACCAATCCTTCTGCTATCATCTGTTCCACTCTTATGTTAATTCTTTCAAACAAGTCCTCCCGTGGGATATTCAGTCCGATTTTTATCACATTGAATGGCCTGTCCTTTTGCTGTTTTGTTCTGAATTCAGAAAAGGGCTTTCCGGTAGTCAGACAAACCTCCAGAGCATGTATAATCCGAACCGGATTCTTTAGGTCTGCCTCGTTATAATAAGCAGGATCCAGCTGTTTCAGCTGTAAACGTAAAGCGTCTATCTCACCGTTTTTGTGTGCCTCATACAGGTTTTTACGAATTTCAGGATCGACATCAGGCATCAGATCGATGCCCTTAACAACAGCATCAGCATAAAGCATACTGCCACCACATAAAATTGCAGTATCATTTGGCTGGAATATATTTTCCAGTAGTTCCAGCACCTGATGTTCAAATGTACTGGCGTTGTAATACCTGTCCGGTTCAAGAAAATGAACGAAATGGTGTTTTGCTGTTTGAAGCTCATTTGCTGTAGGTGCAGCTGTTCCAATTTTCATATATTTATAGAACTGCCTGGAATCAGCTGATATTATTTCGCATCCAAAAGTCTGAGCCAGTTCCAGACTTACCTTTGTTTTTCCAACTGCTGTGGGACCTACAAGTACAATTAGGTGTTTTACGGGCATTAACTAAAAATATTCATCATATGAATCTGAATCGAGATCCTCAAATCGAATGTCGTTAAACTCATCATTAAATTCATCGTCATCCTCTGTAAGACCAAGCAAAGAGGATACTTCGTCCAGGCCTATGTCATCCAGCAAAATCTGTTCAGGTGGTTCTCCCTCAGATTTAATCAGTGCCGGCTGTGCTATGGTACGGTTCTCGCTTAAAGAGAGTAATTCAATAAAAAAACCTCTGTTCGAAAAAAAGTCAAACTGGTAAATCAGTCTGTCTTTTCTGTTTTTCATAATATCCAGAAGTTTGACATCCTGCATGATCAGTTCTTCGTCATCAGTCCGTTTATCCATCCTGATGAGTGTTATTTCCTGGCCTTTGTCCCAATCTTCATCTGAGACAAAAAAAGATGCAATCTGGCTGGTATCATATCCGACACTTTCCTGTATGGCTTCGTGAAAATCAAGAAAAGTAGCATCACTGTTGATCAGTATTTCACGCACAAAATCCTCTTTTTCTCCGGATAATATTAAAAAATGATATAACATGTTGTTGTCCCCTGTTTTGTATGTCCAAAGTTAAAGAAAAACGGATGGACATTCCAAAAAGTTTAAAAAAAAGGCACTTCAAATTTGAAGTGCCTTGTAAATATTTAAAAGTCAATAGATCAACCACATTTTGAATTACCGCAAGATGTACAGATCAAGCATCCTTCCTGATAAATCAGAGAGTCGCTGTTACAATTCTGGCAGTGTTTTCCGTGTGCCTTGGTTCCATCAGGAATATATTTTTTAAGGGCACGTTCCACTCCATTCTTCCATGTATTAATGGATTCGCTGTCCAGATCAAGTCCCTGAATCAGTTTAGCAGCCAGATTAATAGGCATACCATAACGGAGTACTCCGGAAATCAGCTTCGCATAGTTCCAGAATTCAGGATCAAATTTACAGCTCAAACCTTCGATGGTAATTTTAAACCCACGGCGGTGAACATACTGGAAGTCATATCGCTTATGCCCTTCCTCATCCACGTTCTTTATAATTTTACCCTTCGTCACCCATTTTGGCAACAGAATTCCATCTTCATCATCGGCGAGACCCGTAAAAATCTCGTAAGGTCTTCCATCGAGCAAGCCAACAAAAGCAATCCACTTTTCCTTGTTATTCTGGAAACGAACAACATCAGCCTCAAGTTCTTTCGGACGTTCCTCAATAACTTTCACCGCATCTTCATCAACCACAACGGCATCTTTTTTATCCTTATCAGATACCAGAACACCGGAACGCGATCCATCCCTGTATACTGTTACACCTTTGCAGCCAGATTTCCATGCTTCAATGTACAATTCGCCAACAAGTTCTTCCTTCACATCTTCAGGAAGGTTGATGGTAACGCTTATGGAATGATCGACCCATTTTTGTATTCTTCCCTGCATTTTCACTTTCTGAACCCAGTCCACATCATTGGAAGTTGCTTTAAAATAGGGTGATTGTGCTACGATCTCATCCAGTTCTTCATTGCTGTATTTTTTAGATGTATCATAACCATTTACTTTCATCCAGTCCAGAAACTTATGGTGATAAACGGAATACTCTTCCCAGGAGTCTCCCACTTCGTCCACAAAGTCGACTTTTATACCCGGATCATTGGGATTAACCTTTCTGCGGCGGGTATAATATGGCAGGAATACGGGTTCGATACCGGATGTTGTCTGCGTCATCAGACTGGTAGTTCCTGTAGGTGCAATGGTCAGACACGCAATGTTGCGGCGTCCGTACTGCTGCATTTCATCCAGTAAAGTTGGATCAGCACCTGCCAGTCGTTGAATAAACGGATTATTAATCTCACGCTTCGCATCAAAAATCGGAAACTGACCACGATCTTTTGCAAGATAGACCGATGAACGGTATGCTTCAACGGCAATTGTTCGGTGTACCTTAACCGAGAAATCTGTAGCATCTTCAGTACCGTAACGGAATCCCAGTGCTGCCAGCATATCACCTTCTGCAGTGATTCCAACACCGGTTCTTCTGCCCTGAAGTGTTTTATTCCGGATGTTTTCCCATAAGTTACGTTCTACCCGTTTTACTTCTTCTGATTCAGGATCAAGATCGATCTTTTCTATTATTTTGTTGATTTTTTCTATTTCCAGATCAATAATATCATCCATCATGCGCTGAGCATAAGCAACATGTTTTTTAAACAGACCAAAATTAAATGATGCATTCGGCGTAAACGGATTTTCCACATAGGAAAACAGGTTTATCGCAAGCAAACGGCAACTATCGTAAGGACACAAAGGAATTTCTCCACACGGGTTAGTGGATACAGTTCTGTAGCCTAAATCGGCATAACAATCCGGTACTGATTCATTAATTACATTATCCCAGAATAAAATTCCCGGTTCTGCTGATTTCCAGGCATTATGAACAATCTTCTTCCACAGTTTCTGTGAATCAATCTCCTTAGTCACCACAGGATCATTTGCCCCAATCGGATACTGTTGTTTATAAGGTTGACTTGCTTCAACAGACTGCATAAATGCATCGTCTATTTTAACGGACACATTGGCACCGGTTACTTTGCCCTGCTCCATTTTTGCATCAATAAAATCTTCAGCATCAGGATGTTGAATTGATACGCTTAACATCAATGCACCGCGTCTTCCATCCTGGGCGACTTCGCGTGTTGAATTTGAAAAACGCTCCATGAAAGGAACCAAACCAGTTGATGTCAGTGCTGAGTTCTTAACAGGTGAACCTTTTGGACGTATATGAGAAAGATCGTGACCAACACCGCCACGTCTTTTCATGAGTTGAACCTGTTCCTGGTCAATTTTCATTATTCCTCCATAGGAATCCGCATTATCTTCGTTACCAATTACAAAACAATTAGAAAGTGATGCAATCTGAAACGGATTTCCGATTCCGGACATCGGACTTCCCTGAGGTACAATATATCTGAACTCTTTAATAAGATCAAAAACTTCAGTTTCACTTAGTGGATTTGGATAGCGCTGTTCAATTCTGGCTATTTCTGAAGCCAGCCTTTTATGCATGTCATTGGGAGTTTTCTCATAGATTTTTCCATGCGAATCTTTTAAAGCATACTTATTTACCCAAACGCGTGCAGCAAGCTCATCTCCTTTAAAGTATATTTTTGAAGCTTCAAAGGCTTCTTCAAACGTATAAGTTTGAGAATTTTGCTGTACAGCGTCAATTTTTAATACAACATTTTTTACGTCCATCAGTTCTTTTTTTTGCTAAAGATTTATTTTCAGTTAGTTATTATACTTCAATTTTTTAAAGAGTCAGTCTGCAATTTAGTAACGAATAAAATGCAACAGAAGAATATTTAATCGTAATTATCAACAAAGTGTTTACAGCGCAGGTGTTAATTACAGATCACTGAATAACAATATCTTAGCATTAAATTATACTGTATAAGTGTTGCAATTGTTAATATTATTATATTTTTTTTAGAAAAGTTTTTTCTGCCCTACAACAGAAAACTTTTCTTATGTAGAATCATTCTAATTAATATACAGCTTATTTATCTTCTGTTTTAAGGAAATACAGTGCTTTTTTAGAGTATTTAATTTTCATAATTTAGTCTGCATTGTAATTTTGCAAAAATTTTTGAGATAATGCAGGACAAGGAGCATAAAAAACTTTTTATTGAAACATACGGCTGTCAGATGAATTTTGCGGATAGTGAAGTTGTGGCAACCGTAATGAAAATGGATCAATACGACATAACGGATAAAATTACAGAGGCTGATGCCATATTTATAAATACCTGTTCAATCCGCGATAATGCGGAACAAAAAGTACTAAACAGGCTTGACTATCTTAATTCACTCCGAAAATCAAAACCCGGACTTATAATAGGTGTTTTAGGGTGTATGGCAGAACGCACAAAAGAGGAACTGATTAAAATAAAAGGCGTGAATCTTGTTGCCGGACCGGATGCCTACCTTGATCTTCCGAATTTAATTGGTGCAGCAGAATCAGGTGTAAAAGCTGTTAATGTCAACCTCTCAACTACCGAGACCTACAACGAAGTTATTCCGGAACGGATTGGTCCGTCAAGAATATCCGGTTTTGTATCAATCATGAGAGGATGCAACAATTTCTGCACCTATTGTATAGTGCCCTATACCAGAGGTCGTGAACGAAGCAGAGATACGAAAAGTATATTAAATGAAATACAGGATCTTCAGGTCAAAGGATTTAAGGAAGTAACAGTACTGGGACAAAACGTTAATTCATATCGGTACGAATCTGAAAACGGAGAGGTAACAAATTTCACAGGGCTACTTGAAATGATTGCTAAAACGTTTCCGTCCATGAGGATCAGGTTTACCACTTCGCACCCAAAGGACATGAGCGATGACACGTTAAGAATCATTGCAAAATATCCGAATATATGCAATCATATCCACTTACCGGTTCAATCCGGCAGTTCTGAGGTATTAAAGCTTATGAATCGCAAATACAACAGAAACTGGTATCTGCAGCGGATAGAAGCCATAAAAGATATCATACCGGGATGTGGCATAAGTACAGATATTTTTTGTGGATTTCACGGTGAAACAGAACAGGATCATCAGGAAACATTAAGCCTGATGCAGGAAGTTGAATTTGATGCTGCATTTATGTTTAAATATTCCGAAAGACCCGGCACCTATGCAGCAAAACATTTGGAAGACAATGTACCTGAAGAGGTTAAAAAGAGAAGGCTTGAGGAAATAATTGAACTACAAACGCAGTTATCTTTACATAGCAACAGGAAAGATATCGGTAAAACATTTGAGGTTTTAGCGGAGGGGGTTTCAAAACGCTCCCGGGATAAACTGTTTGGCAGAACACAACAGAATAAAGTGGTAGTTTTTGCAAAAAACAAATACAGAACTGGTGATCTGGTTCAGGTTAAAATTAATGATGCCACATCTGCAACACTCATTGGCGAGCCCGTTTTTTAACCTGACTGTTAAACTTTGAACAGCTGCTTAATTCTATTATTTTTGTAAAAAACACAACAATGCGTAAACTCATTTATTTCCTTATAACAGCATTCACTATTCTCTACGCCTGCTCCCCAAAAGAAAAAGGTGCAGAACGCATAGCTGTTATAAAAACGGATTTAGGCAATATAAAAATTAAGTTATATAACGAAACACCGCTACACAGAGACAATTTTATTAAACTGGTTAACGACGGCTTTTACAGGGATCTTCTCTTCCACCGTGTCGTTGACGGAATGATTGTCCAGGGAGGAGATCCGAAAAGTAAAAATGCACCGGCCAGTGTTCAGCTGGGGTCTGGTGGTCCCGGATATACCATACCGGCAGAGATAGTTTATCCGAAATATTTCCACAAACGGGGCGCAATTGCAGCAGCAAGGCAGGAGGACAGGGTAAACCCTTTAAAGGAATCATCAGGTTCACAGTTTTATATCGTGCTGGGAACTGTATATGATTCCACCCAGCTCGTTAATATTGCGGTTAAAAAAAATGATATTGAGCGCAACAAATATTTTAACAAAATAGTACCAAAATACAGGGACAGTATGAATACTCTGATGTATTCGGATATGCCTGATAAACTGATTGAATTACAGGATTCCATTATGGCAGAGACAGACAGGGCTTTTAAAGAAAACAGCGGCATTTTTTCTTTTACCCCGGAACAGATAAAAACCTATTCAACCATTGGTGGTGTGCCTTTTCTGGACAGAGATTATACGGTTTTCGGAGAAGTAATAGATGGCATGGATATTGTTGATTCGATAGCTGCAATGAAAACCAATCCGGCTACGCAACGGCCGGTAAAAGACATGAAATTTACAATTAAAATGTTAAACTAAAATGCACATTAAACACCATATAATTTCTTTTCTCTTTTTGTTTCTTTTTTCTGCGGCACAATCACAATCGCATGAAGTGTTGATAAGCACAAACCTTGGAGATATAAAGGTAAAGTTGTATGACGGAACACCGGAACATGCCAAAAACTTTATGCAGCTGGTAAATTCAGGCCATTTTGACGGAACATTGTTTTACCGGGTCATCAAAAACTTTATAATACAGGGCGGATCACTGGACTCCAGGAATGCGCCTCCGGGAAAGCATATAGGTTACGGAGTTTCAACCCGAATTATCAATTCGGAATTAAATCCGGATTATTTTCATAAAAGAGGAGCACTGTGTGCGCCACGTCAACCGGATGATATTAATGTGTTTAAAAAATCTGATGTAAGTCAGTTTTATATTATATCAGGCAGGAAATACACGGATGAGGAACTGGACATCATAGAAAATAACCATAATAAGCCTATTGAAATTGAACTGAAAAAAAAATATTACCTCCCTGAAAAAGAGAAGCTTGCAGAGTTAAAACAAACGGACCCGGAAGCTTTTAATGAATTACTCAGGGAGATAAAGAATAAAATTCGGGTCGAATATCTGGCCTCTGATTTAAAGCATTTTACAGATGAACAGCGGAAGGTATATACAACAATGGGGGGTGTTCCGGCGCTGGATGGAGAATACACAGTTTTTGGTGAAGTTACTGAAGGAATGGATGTTGTAGACAAAATTGCAAATCTTAAAACGGACAAAAATGACAGGCCATATCAGGATGTCAAAATGGATGTTCGCGTACTAAAATAAGATGAAGAATCTACTGTATATCGTTATCGGTGTGTTGCTCTTTTCCTGCGGGAACAGTAAACAAGAAAAGAGCAATGCAAAGCAGGACAGTTCAGGCGATGTGGAACAATACAGGAAGAACTTTCTGGTTAATACCGAATTTATAACCTATAATCAGTATGCAACAAAAGTTGAGACCGGTAATGGCGTTCAGGTAGCAGGCAAAATTGTGGCTATCCCCTTTTCAGCATCTTCTGATGCCTATTCAATACGTATATTATATAAAGGTTCAGATATTGAACCCATGTCACGTGGTTACCTGTGGTACGATATAACACAAAATATACTGTTACTCAGAGTCAGTGGCCAGTCTCATAAATTCCCTGATCTGCTGGAAACAGATGTGCCGGAAGAGATGTACGGTTTAAAAATAGTAGACCGTAAATTACAGAAATACATTTGCACGAGGGACTCTGCTGTAGTGGTTAAGTCTTTGAAAATGTATACATTGAACACCCCACATGCCGGTGTCGGAACCGCTTTGTTTGCTGAAAACCACAAACTGGCCGGTATAGTTACTTCCGTTAATATTGATGGGAAAACACAAAAAGTTGTTTACCCTGCATATCGCTTAAAAGCCATCACGGATAACTTAGCGGATAATTTTCAGGCTATTTCCAAACTCCGGTTTAAAACAGATAAGGTTTACCCAGATCCTGAAGATGTTAAAAGCTTTATCATTGAAACAACGATGGGTAATATTGAGATAAAACTGTCAGACAAACTACCTGAATATGAAAAGAACTTTATCCGGCTATCCAGTGACGGATACTATGACAGTCTTCTTATCCACCGTGTGCTTAGAAATTTTTTAATTCAAACAGGAGCAGCTGATACCAGATATGCAAAAAAAGATGATCCAGTAGGATGGAAAGGTCCAGGATACACCCTGCCAACAGAGATCATTCCGGGATTATATCATAAAAGAGGTGCTGTAGCAGCTTCAAAATTGCCGGAATACAAAAACAAGTATAACAGATCGGATGGTTCCCAGTTTTTTATTATTGCAGGAAGGATTTTTTCCAATGACGAACTGGATGAAATAGAAAACGTAAAAAAAATAAAATTCACGCCTGATCAAAGAAAAATGTATACAACAGTAGGCGGAGCACCTGTTTACGATGGTGATTTCACTGTATTTGGTGAAGTTGTAAACGGAATGAATGTTGTTGATTCCATTGCAGCGGTAGCCACAAATGACAAGGACCGGCCTTTAAAAGATATCCGTATAAAAAAAATTCGGATCATAGAAAAATAGCCTGAATTGCGTTTTTTTACTAATTTCGCGCTTCAAATCAGAACAAATCAAAGATATATGAAGGTTATTGATCATATTAAAAAAGCTGAGTCTGATAACAGAACGGCCTTTTCTTATGAAATTTTACCACCTCTGCGGGGTAAAAATATTGACCGTTTATTCCGTAACATTGATGCACTGCAGGAGTTTAATCCTATTTATATCAATATCACCACACACAGAAGTGAAACCGTATTTAAAGAGACACCCGATGGTTTGTTTAAAAAAGTTACGGTGCGAAGCAGACCCGGTACAATTGCTATAGCAGCAGCGATAAAGAGCCGTTATAATGTAAATGTTGTACCACATATGCTTTGTAGTGGTTTCACAAAGGAAGAAACCGAATACGCGCTTATCGATTTACAGTACCTTGGTATTTTTGATTTGCTGGTTTTAAGAGGTGACAAAGCCAAACACGAGAAGCAGTTTATGGCGGCTGATGGTGGCCATTCTCATGCAACAGAGCTGCAGCAACAAATCAATGACTTCAATAGCGGAATTTTATGCGATGGTTCAAGTACAGATTCGTATGAACATAAATTTTCTTATGGAGTAGCCGGATATCCAGAGAAACATGAAGAAGCACCGAATCTCGATTCAGATCTTCAATACCTTAAACAAAAAGTAGATAATGGTGCCGAATATATCGTGACCCAAATGTTTTTTGATAATGCCAAATACTTTGCCTTTGTCGATAAATGCAAAAATGCAGGTATAAATGTCCCGATTATTCCGGGTTTAAAGCCTATTACATTTAAAAGTCAGCTGACTGTATTACCTAAAATTTTCAAGTCTGATATTCCACAGGAACTTTCAAACGCACTGATAAAATGTAAAACAGATGAGGAGGCCGCAAAAGTTGGTACTGAATGGACGATAATGCAGTCGCGGGAACTTATTAAAGCGGGTGTACCAAACATTCACTACTATACTTTGATGGCAACGCAGAGCATCAGGCAAATTGCAACAGAATTATTCTGAGAAACATTTAACATACAATAAAGGGAGGCCAAAAGCCTCCCTTTTCACTTGTAACTCTAATAACGCTCGCGCTCAACATATTTAGTGTGGAGTAAATGATGGGACTTTTCGCCAAGAGGCTGTCCAAGAAAATCGTTATATAATTTGACTACTTCAGGATTTTCATGCGATTTACGGGTTGCCATACCCATGTCTTCCGCGTAAATGGCTTCCATTCGTTTCTGCCGTATTTCAGGGCTTGTCGGAATAGGCTGACCACCACCACCAAGACAACCACCAGGACAGGCCATAACCTCCAGAAAGTGAAAATCGGTCTCCCCTCTCTTCATGGCATCCATAACCTTTTTGGCATTGATTAATCCGTGAGCCACAGCACACTTCAGTTCAACACCATCCAGGAAAGCCCATTCTTTTTTGGGATCATCAATTTTAATGCTGGCTTTTCTTACCCCCTCAAGACCACGTACCGGAGTAATATTAAGGTCCTTAAACGGCACCTCACGTCCGGTAACTATTTCGTATGCCGTACGCAGGGCAGCTTCCATAACACCACCGGTGGCACCAAAGATTACAGCTGCACCGGTTGAATCTCCCATCAAACGGTCAAAATGCATATCTTCAAGTTTCATAAACTCAATACCTGCCTGTTTGATCATAATGGCCAGCTCTCTTGTTGTGAGCACAAAATCAACATCTTTATAACCACTATCATGCATTTCCGGCCTGCTGGCTTCAAATTTTTTAGCCGTACAGGGCATTATAGAGACACTGATAATTTTATCCGGATCAAGATTCCTGGCCTTTGCATAGTAAGTCTTCACCAAAGCACCGAACATTTGCTGTGGTGATTTACAGGTTGAGAGATTATCGAGGTATTCCGGATACATATGTTCAATGTATTTTATCCATCCGGGAGAACAGGACGTAGCCATAGGTAGCTTAACTGTTTCATCTTTATCGACCAATGCTCTTTTCAGACGTGTTAACAGTTCGGTACCTTCTTCCAGTATTGTCAGGTCAGCTGTAAAATCGGTATCCAGTACGGAATCGAAACCTAACTTATTCAGGGCTGCAACAAGCTTTCCTGTAACTCTGGTTCCCGGTTCATAGCCTAATTCTTCGCCCAGTCCGATCCTGACGGCAGGAGCAGTCTGAACAACCACATGTTTTTCCGGATCAGCAATGGCATTCCACACATCCTCAATATAATTGCGTTCAACCAAAGCACCGGTGGGACAGTGATTAACGCATTGACCGCAATTAGTACAAACCACATCTGTAATTGGTTTTTCGAAAAACGTGGAAATCTTCATATTCTCTCCTTTGTAAGCTACTGTGAGGGCATTTACCCCCTGCAATTCAGCGCAGGCTCTGACACACCTCTGACAACGAATACAGCGGCTGTTATCTTTAATGATAGAAGGAGAAAAGAGATCTACAGTATACGGTTTATTTTTGCTGATCTCAATAAAATCCTGAGTCATAATTTTGTATTCTGAAGCCAGGGTTTGCAGTTCACAGTTCCCGTTTCTGTAACACTGCGTACAGTTAGCATTATGTTCAGCCAAAAGAAGTTCTATGACATGCTTACGTGCATTGCGCACTTTTAGTGTATTCGTGTACACTTCCATTCCATCCGAACATGGTGTGGCACATGATGCTGCCAGACGTCTTTGTCCTTCTACCTCTACCACACATACCCTGCAGTTTCCTGCAACACAAAGGTCTTTATGGTAACAGAGCGTAGGAATTTTTACATTCAGCATTTTTGCAGCATCCAGAATTGTTGTTCCCTGATCCACAGTACATTTAGTACCATTTATTAACAGATTTATTTTTTTTGCCATAACAGTCATTTTTTAAAATTAGTAAATCATCTCCTCCCTGAAATTTTCAACAATAGCCGCAAATGAATTTGCAACAGACTGTCCTAATCCACATTTTGCAGTGACCTGCATCGTTTCAGATAATCTCAGAAGAGTATCAAGATACTGGGCATTACGTTCACCACGCTTAACCGCCTGAATGCCTTTGTAAAGAACCTGACAACCAACCCTGCAAGGTGTGCACTGTCCGCATGATTCTTCCTTAAAGAAATCAAGGTAGTTGTTCAGCACGTTAAACATAGATCGTGTACTGTTATATAGCATCATTGAACCACCGGTAGGCAGCGAAATACCAACCAGTTTCCCCTGGTACCCTATTGCCGTTTCCTTAAACTTTTTCCTTGGAACCAGAAAACCGGAAGCACCTCCTACCTGGACGGCTTTTGTATCACCATCTCCGAATTCAGAAACAAAGTCCTGTAACGACATACCCAGCTCCAGCTCATAAATGCCGGCAATAGGTGTATCGCCTGAAATAGAAAAGACTTTTGTTCCCCTGGAATACTGCACACCAAGATCATAAAATTTCTTGTCGCCATATTTAAAAATCGTGTATGTATGTGCCAGGGTTTCCACATTATTTACTACAGTAGGTTTATGCAGGTATCCATTATCGGTAGGAAATGGTGGTTTATTCCTCGGTTCTCCCCTTCTGCCCTGCATGGATTCAAAAAGTGCGGTTTCTTCACCACAGATATAGGCTCCACTCCCCATAAAGATTCCAATAGTAAAATTAAAGTTGAGTTCCTTACAGAAATACTCAAATTCACTGATAGCTTCTTCCAACGGTTTTTTCAGAAAGGTATATTCCCCTCTAAGGTAAATGTATCCCTGGCTTGCACCAATAACCTTGCCGCAAATGGCCATCGCCGTTAATACCTTATAGGGTACTTTTGTAAGTATTTCTCTGTCTTTAAATGTACCCGGTTCACCTTCATCGGCATTACAAATCACATATTTTTTATCCGCTTTAGCCTCTGAAGCCAGTTTCCATTTCAGCCCTGTGGGAAAACCTGCGCCTCCCCTTCCTTTGAGTTCTGAACTGATCAGACTGTTTACAATTTCCTGGTTATCTCTTGCCAGTGTATCTGTTAATATTTTTTCCCAATCATTATCGTTTTTAAAGATCAGGTCTACTCTTTTTAATTGATATGCCATGACAGTTTCGTTTATCCCATTTTTAAATAATCAGATATAACATCTCTTACTTTCTCCGGTGTCAGCTCAGTATATACCTCATCATTAATCAGTATTGCCGGCGCTTTATGACACCATCCCAGACAGTTGGTCTGTAAAAGAGTAAACATACCATCAGGTGTTGTTTCACCTAACTTGATCTTTAACATATCCTGAATTGCCAATAAAATCTGATTTGTCCCTTTCATTGAACAGGAAATCGTTTTACATACCCGGATTATGTTTTTACCGGTTTTTTTATTCTCCATAAAAGAATAAAAAGTAGCAGTACCAAAAACCTCAGCGGCGGGCAGTTCAAGTTCACGGGCCACTTCCTTCATTGAATATTCCGATAAGTACCGTTCCTTTTTGACTACACCCTGAAGTATGGGTAACAGACTGGTTCTTTCACGACCATGAAACTCTGCCAGTTCGTGAATTAATTCCTTGATAGGATCCATAAGCGATTAGTTTAATTAGAGAATTACAAGTGTTTAGTTAAATGAGAGTACCTTGTGGTTTGTTCCTTGCTAATGTGATCAACATCACGACTTTAAATATAGAAATATTTCTTTAATTAAAATTCCAGGGTATAATGT
This sequence comes from Quyinboa sediminis, assembly GCF_042219855.1. NCBI lineage: Bacteria > Pseudomonadati > Bacteroidota > Bacteroidia > Bacteroidales > Quyinboaceae > Quyinboa > Quyinboa sediminis. The sequence continues at coordinate 778,863 of NZ_JBHJHP010000001.1, forward strand.
TATTCAACATAATTAGAGAATTTTTTCTTTAATTAAAATGAGATTGAATAAGGCTGTCCAAAAAATTGATTTATAAATACTTATGGAAATTAATGAATATATAATTTTAGGTATAGGGCAAAAAAAGCCGCACCCTGGATCTGAATAAACTCCTGTATTACAGGATTTGAGTGCCAGAGCAGTCAAGTATCTGCCGTCCTAAAAAGGAACCCGAAGGTTGCAGCCCGCTTTCCTACTCTTAAGCTTTCTCGGAAAATTTTGTAGTGTTGAGTTTATCAATCTATTCTGATGCGGCTAATATCTTATATTCAATGAACGTTTTCTATTGTCGAAAATAGGCAAAAAACCCTTTACCTGCAAGGATTTTAATACTTTTTTTATTTAAAAAGGTTTAAATAAATCGGTGTCCGTTTTACACCAAATTATAATTTACTCATTGTCAGAACATACATAAAACAACAGTACAAATCAGTTGAACTGATAAAATGAGCCAATATGCCCCAACATTGTTAACAATAGCAGTAATAAGTTCCCATTTCACGAAATTTCGTTTATTTTTGTGCCCCGTAAAACAATAATATTACAACAATGTCAGAGGATATTTTTAAAAAACTGATCTCACACTGTAAAGAATATGGATTTGTATTTCCATCGAGTGAAATCTATGATGGTCTAGGTGCCGTTTATGACTATGGCCAGAACGGTGTAGAATTAAAAAATAACATTAAAAAGTACTGGTGGGACAGTATGGTTTTACTGAATGAAAATGTGGTAGGAATTGATTCAGCTATATTTATGCATCCAACCATATGGAAAGCCTCCGGACATGTAGACGCATTTAATGATCCCCTTATCGATAATAAAGATTCAAAAAAGAGATACCGGGCTGACGTTCTGATAGAAGAACTGATGGCTAAATTTGAAGGCAAGATTGCCAAAGAGGTAGAAAAAGCTAAAAAACGCTTTGGGGATGCATTTGATGAAGCTCAGTTCAAAGCTACAAATCCCCGTGTACTGGCAAACCAGGAGAAAATAGATGAGGTACATGGTCGCTTTGTACAGGCATTAAATGACAATGATCTGGCAGCATTAAAAGCGATTATTGAAGATTATGATGTAGTTTGTCCTGTTTCCGGCACAAAAAACTGGACGGATGTCCGTCAGTTTAACCTGATGTTCAGCACCGAAATGGGATCAATGGCAGAAGGTGCCATGAAGATTTTTTTACGTCCTGAAACAGCTCAGGGGATATTTGTGAATTATCTGAATGTTCAAAAAACCGGTCGTATGAAATTACCGTTTGGTATTGCACAGATCGGTAAAGCCTTCCGCAATGAAATAGTTGCACGTCAGTTTATTTTCCGTATGCGTGAATTTGAGCAGATGGAGATGCAGTTTTTTGTCCGTCCAGGAGAAGAAATGGAATGGTTCAAGAAATGGAAAGATACCCGTATTAAATGGCATAAAGCCCTTGGACTGGGAGATAATAAATATCGTTTCCATGATCATGATAAACTGGCGCACTACGCTAATGCTGCTACCGATATTGAGTTTGAGATGCCGTTTGGTTTTAAGGAAGTGGAAGGTATTCACAGCCGTACCGACTTCGATCTTTCACAGCATGAGAAGTACTCCGGTAAAAAAATACAGTATTTTGATCCGGAACTCAATAAATCTTATGTACCCTATGTTATAGAGACATCCATTGGGGTGGATCGAATGTTCCTGAGCATTCTCGCTGGCTCATTCCACGAAGAAGAGGTTAAGGGAGATACCCGTGTAGTTCTAAAACTGCCACCGGTACTGGCTCCGTTTAAACTGGCGGTTTTACCGCTGGTGAAAAAAGATGGTTTGCCTGAAAAAGCAAGGAAAATAATCGATGAACTTAAGTTTGATTTCAACTGTCAGTATGACGAAAAAGATTCAATCGGAAAACGCTATCGCAGACAGGATGCTATCGGAACACCATTTTGTATCACTATTGACCATCAAACACTGGAAGAAAATACAGTGACTATAAGACACAGAGATACCATGGAACAGGAACGGGTTAACATTTCGGACCTGCACTCCATTATTTCTTCCAAAGTAAGAATGAAAAGTCTGTTTAAACAGATAACAGAATAATTTTATTTATACTGGCAGTTTATACCTGAATTGCCAGTATAAATTTCACCCATATTGATGCCATAACGACAAGGGCCATGGCAATCCTGGAGTGCCAGAACACATTGGCAATATACAGACCGGATAAAATCAGGTGCTCATCATGTTTTGTTGTTTCAATAACGCCTTTACCCGATGATCCGTTAAATTTGATGGTGGTACCATTATAATCTGTCAGTTCCCACTTGGAATTCCAGAAATTATAATTTTTTAGATCAACCGTTTTCTCCTTAGACCTGATTTTAGCTGTAGAATTGAAAAAATTATAGCTGATAGTGCCTACAATGTTTCCATCTTTATCGGTAACCCTGGTTTTAAACCGTAGTATACCTGTCGTTTTAAAGTGAATCTGTTTACGTTTCAGATCCGCTTTCGCAACCCTGTTAAATGTACTTTGAATCAGGTTACCAACATGCGATCCCTGATTATAAAGATAATAGGTGTTTTTGAAATACTCTTTTTCCCAAGTGTAATCAGTATTCATAACGTAAGCTCTTTAGGTTGTACTGGCGTTCTTACAATCAAATTTAGTGAATTTTAACAATGTTAAGGATTGTGTAATAGTTAAGTTTATGTCTTTTTATTGTCTTAGCTACCCAAACCGAACATATGCTTTACGACATTTTATGTTATTAAGCCAATCCCTGAGTTCAAGATTTTCAGTCACATAACCCCCTTTTAAATCAGCTTTTTAAAACAATTCTAAATAAATTAAGTCATGGTGATTTTAGCAAATATATATTACATTTGTTGCCATAAATTGCAAAGTGGAGATTGCAAAATGCACTCAGAAACGATAACACATTCAGGAAAGGTAAAAGAGATAAAGGACACATGTGTTGAGGTTGAAATTCAGACCGGTTCAGCCTGCGGACACTGCAGTGCCAGTGATCAGTGTGTAGCAGCGGATTCGGGTTCCAGAAAAATTTCGGTGGAGAACTACAGCGGTCCACCCTTACAGGTTGGAGATTCGGTTACGTTAACGGGAAAAAACCGTGATGGTCTTTCTGCTGTTTTCCTGGCCTATTTTCTTCCATTTATACTTATAATAATCACGCTTTTTACAGCCAATACCATATTGAATAATGAGGCTGTGTCCGGTTTGATTTCATTAGGGATCCTGGTACCTTATTATGGAATAATATGGTTATTTAAAAACCGTTTGAAAAGGAAATTTTCATTTAAAATAAATAGTTAGCAGTAAATATGAGTCTGACATTAATAGTTATGATAAGCCTTGGTGGCCTTGGAGGAATCTCTGCTGCAATTCTCTATTTTGCGGCACAGAAATTCAAGGTTTATGAAGATCCAAGAATTGATCAGGTTGAAGAAGCACTCCCAGCAGCTAATTGCGGTGGATGTGGTTATCCCGGATGTCGTGGATTTGCTGAGGCATTAGTAAAGGCGGATGATCTTGCAGATTATAACTGCCCCGTCGGTGGTGCGGATGTAATGAAAACTGTGGCATCTATTCTGGGAAAAGAAGCTGCTGTTGTCGATCCTCTGATTGCAGTGGTCAGATGTAACGGCACATGTGAAAACCGTCCAAAAACAAACAGTTACGATGGAGCGACCTCCTGTGCCATTGCGTCATCATTATATGGTGGGGAAACGGGATGTTCTTACGGCTGTCATGGTCTGGGGGATTGTGTGGTATCCTGTGATTTCGATGCCATCTACATGGATGAAACAACCGGATTACCGGTAGTTAATGATAAGTGTGTGGCTTGTGGTGCCTGTGTAAAGGCTTGTCCGAACAACATTATTGAGTTACGTAAAAAGGGACCAAAGGACAGACGTATCTATGTATCCTGCGTGAACCAGGATAAGGGTGGTGTTGCCAGAAAAGCCTGCAATGTTGCCTGTATTGGATGCAGCAAATGTTTAAAGATATGTCCGTTTGATGCCATTGTCATGGTAAATAATCTGGCTTATATTGATTATAACAAATGTAAGTTATGTCGCAAATGTGTAGATATTTGCCCGACAAATTCAATTCATGAGCTCAACTTTCCACCCAGAAAAATAAAAGTGGATGCAGAAGCAGTTAAAGAGGCAAAACAGGAAAACGAAAACAGCAATACTAACTCAATTAATAAGGAGGGATAATGGGTTTAAAGACATTTTCAATAGGTGGTGTTCACCCTCCCGAAAACAAACTTTCGGCAGATAGGAAAATTGAAATTCTTCCTGTTCCTGAAGAGGTAGTTATTCCGCTTGGACAACATATTGGTGCTCCTGCTTCGGCAATAGTAAAAAAAGGAGATCAGGTCAAAACCGGCCAGTTGATCGCTCAGGCAGGTGGATTTGTTTCTGCGGCAATTCACTCACCGGTTTCAGGTTCTGTGACTAAAGTTGATGAGGTACTTGATGCAAGTGGATACAGAAAACCAGCCATTTACATCAAAACCGACGGTGATGAATGGGAAGAAACAATAGACCGTTCCGAAAAGCTGATTACAACCTGTAATCTTGATTCCAAAGCGATAATTGAGAAGATTAAGGATGCCGGAATTGTAGGTCTTGGAGGAGCTACTTTTCCCACACATATAAAACTTTCCCCTCCTCCGGGAATGAAAGCTGAAGTCCTTATTATCAACGGTGTGGAATGTGAACCGTACCTGACTTCCGATCATCGGGTTATGCTTGAAAAAAGTGATGAGTTACTGGTTGGGATTGAAATCCTGAAAAAAGCACTTCATGTTGACAGGGCCATTATCGGGATTGAGAACAATAAAAGGGATGCGATTAAGCTACTCACAGATAAAGCAGCCAGGTATGGAAACACACAGGTTGTTGCATTAAAAGTACAGTATCCTCAGGGTGGTGAAAAACAGCTGATTAAGGCAACAATAAATAGAGAGGTCCCTTCGGGGCAGTTACCTATATCTGTGGGTGCAGTTGTTCAGAACGTGGGAACAGCCCTTGCTGTTTATGACGCTGTACAGAAAAACAAACCCTTGTTTGAGCGCGTGGTTACGGTAACCGGTAAGTCACTTAAACAACCGGGTAATTTTCTGGTCAGGCTCGGTACACCTGTGAAAACCTTGATTGAAGCTGCTGGCGGTTTGCCCGAAGATACCGGTAAAATTATAGGCGGTGGGCCCATGATGGGAAAAGCCCTGGTTAATACCGATATTCCTGTTACCAAAGGAAGTTCAGGTATACTTATCATAAAAGATGAGGAAGCTAAGCGGAAGCCAATGCAAAACTGTATCAGGTGTGGTAAATGTGTTAATGTATGTCCGATGGGACTTGCTCCTTACCTGTTAATGGTACTGGGTGAAAAGGATGCACATGACAGATCGGAAAAAGAACGCATCATGGATTGTATAGAATGTGGTTCCTGCAGTTTTACCTGTCCTGCAAACCGGCCTCTCCTCGACTATATAAGACTGGAAAAAGGAAAGGTAGGCACCATAATTAGAAACAGAAAAAATTAAATACTTAACTATGTCAAAGATAACAGTAGCCCCATCACCTCATGTGCACAGTGGCGACAGCATCTCAAAAAACATGTACTATGTGTTGCTGGCACTGATACCTGCATTTGCGGTTTCGGTATTCAATTTTGGATTGGGCAGTATTGTCGTTATGGCTGTTTCAGTCGCATCATGCCTGCTTTTTGAATATGTTATTGCAAAATACATTCTTAAAACAGAACCTTCGGTAACAGATGGTTCGGCTCTGATTACAGGTGTTTTGCTGGCATTTAATGTTCCTTCCAATCTCCCGTTCTGGATATTAATAATCGGAGCTTTGGTTGCGATTGGCGTAGCAAAAATGAGCTTTGGAGGCCTTGGAAACAACCTTTTCAATCCGGCACTTGTTGGAAGGGTCTTTTTACTGATCTCATTTCCCGTTCAGATGACATCATGGCCTGTTCCCGGAGCTGACAGATTAGCATATACTGATGTAAGTACAGGAGCAACGCCATTAGCCATAATAAAGGAAGGACTGGCCAATGGCGAAAGTTACAGCTCTTTACTCGGCAAACTACCCTCATATGTTGATATGCTCTTTGGTTATACAGGAGGTAGTGCAGGAGAAATGGCAGCAGCAGCACTGGTTCTGGGTCTTATATTTATGCTTTGGAAAAAAGTAATATCATGGCATATCCCGGTAAGCATCATCGGAACTGTCGCCGTGTTTACTTCCATTCTTTATTTTGCCGGAGCACCTTCTGCTGATCCTATTGTTCATCTCCTTTCCGGTGGTCTGATGCTGGGAGCTGTTTTTATGGCTACAGATTATGTGACATCCCCAATGAGTAAAAACGGAATGATAATTTATGGAATTGGGATTGGGATTATTACCGTGGTTATAAGAGTTTTTGGGGCATATCCTGAAGGTATTTCATTTGCAATTCTTATCATGAATGCCTTTGTTCCCATTATTGATATGTATATCAAACCGAAACGTTTTGGTATTGTAACGGCAAAAAAGTAAAGTGAATTTACAATGAAAAAATTAGAATCGACTTTTATAAACATGTTCCTTGTATTGCTTGCGATTGCTTTAATTTCGGGTGGAGCACTGGGAACTGTATACAATATAACCAAAGCACCTATAGCTGAAGCTAAAATGGCCAAACAGTTAAAAGCCATTCAGCAGGTAGTACCGGGCTTTACCAACCAGCCATCCCAGGAATCGATAAATGTGGATACCGATGGTGGAACCGTGGTACTTTATCCCGCAAAGAAAGATGGTAAGTTCATTGGAGCTGCAGTGGAAACATTCACTAAAAATGGGTTCAGTGGTCTGGTAAAGGTAATGGTCGGCTTCGACAGGGAAGGTAAAATCATTAATTACTCGGTTCTGGAACACAAGGAAACCCCTGGTTTAGGAAGTAAAATGAATGAATGGTTCAGAACAGGAAAAGGGGATATCAACGGGAAAAATCCCGCTACAACAAAAATGACGGTATCCAAAGATGGCGGGGACATTGATGCCATCACAGCAGCCACCATTAGTTCAAGAGCTTTTCTGGATGCTGTAAACCGTGGTTATAAAGTTTATATGGATAATATTACCTCCCTGGAGGGAGCGACTGCTACAAATGAATAAACATTGTACACATGAATCAGTGGAAAAATTTTAATAAGGGCTTTTTCAGAGAGAATGCAGTATTTGTTCTGCTTCTGGGAATGTGCCCTACCCTGGGTGTTACCTCTTCGGCCATAAACGGACTTGGTATGGGCCTGGCAACAACCTTTGTATTAACAATGAGTAACCTGGTTGTATCACTGGTGAAAAATCTGATTCCGGACAAGGTGCGAATACCTGCTTTTATTGTTATTATTGCATCATTCGTAACATTGGTGGAGTTATCAATGCAGGCTTACTTACCTTCATTGTTCGAAAGTCTGGGTATCTTTATTCCACTTATTGTAGTGAACTGTATAGTGCTAGGTAGAGCTGAAGCGTTTGCTTCAAAAAACAGCCTGTTAAGTTCCATTATTGATGGTCTGGGTATGGGACTCGGATTTGCCATGGCACTTACAATTTTAGGTTCTGTACGTGAATTTCTTGGAAGCGGAAAAATTTTCAATCTGACCATCTATCCAAATCAGTATGGGATGCTGATATTTGTACTTGCACCGGGAGCATTTATTGCCCTGGGATATTTAATAGCATTTATAAACCGTATGCGTAAAGTTGCATAAATCAGAAAAAAGGGATCATGGAATATATATTGATTTTTATATCGGCAATTTTTGTAAACAATATTGTTTTAGCGCAGTTTTTAGGAATCTGTCCGTTTCTGGGTGTATCCAAAAAAATTGATACCGCTGTTGGTATGACAGGTGCAGTAACGTTTGTTATGGTTATTGCCACAATAGTAACATACCTGATACAAAAATACATTCTGGATGCATTCGGCATTGGCTTTCTGCAGACCATAACCTTTATACTGGTCATTGCTGCATTGGTTCAGCTCGTAGAAATTATACTCAAAAAAGTCAGTCCACCCCTGTACCAGGCACTTGGAGTTTTTCTTCCCCTTATCACAACCAACTGCGCCATTTTAGGTGTTGCTATCATGACCATCCAAAAGGAGTATAATTTAATGGAAGGTGTTGTATTTTCCTTCTCCACAGCGCTTGGATTTGGTTTAGCGTTGATACTTTTTGCAGGACTTCGTGAACAAATGGACCTTGTAAAGATTCCTAAAGGTATGAAAGGGACTCCCATTGCACTAATCACTGCCGGATTACTGGCTATGGCATTTATGGGATTTGCCGGTATTGTATAATCAAAATCAGACAGTTATGTCAGAGGACTGGAAAAAAAGACTGGGAATGGTTTACTCCACCAATCCGGACTTCAACTACAATGAAGATGAAGAAAATACTGAAGAGACACCGGAAAATGGAAAGCAGAATTTAAAAGTTTTTCGGGACAGCAAAAAAAGAAAGGGGAAAACAGTCACCCTTATCACTGGCTATGTTGGGCACGAAGACGATTTAAAAGAACTGGGAAAACTTTTAAAAACCAAATGTGGTGTCGGGGGAACGGTAAAATATGGCGAAATCCTCATACAGGGTGATTTCAGGGATAAAATCTTTGACATTTTAAAATCTGAAGGCTATAAAGTAAAAAAAGCAGGCGGTTGAATTAAGGATCTGCCTTTTCATCAGAAGACATTATAATTGGGATTCAAATGCATGCATCCGCTGAAGTAATGTTGGATGTGAGTAATAAAAAAAGACGTATAATCTGTGCGGCTTCAGATTGCTCAGCGATTTTACCGAAAGTTTCTTAAGCCCTTCTATCAAAGCCTGTGCTGAATAATGGTCTCCTGCAAATTTATCAGCTTCATATTCATTTTTGCGTGATAGCATATTCATAAATATTCCCAGAATAAAAGACACCGGGCTGTAGAGTATTCCAAATGCCAGAACATTGATATGAAAACCCGGAACTTCAGCGCCCAAAGCTGAACTCAATTCACTGCTTTGCAAAAACAATGATAGTATATAGAGCATTATACCACTGTTAGCGATGGTAATAAAAATACTCTGAAGTGTATGTTTCTTTTTATAATGACCAATTTCATGAGCCAACACAGCCGTCACCTCATCTTCCGACAGATCATTTAAAAGTGTATCGTATAATACAATTCTTTTTTTAGGACCCAGACCGGAAAAAAATGCATTGGCTTTCGTACTGCGTTTGGATCCATCCATAACAAAAATATTATCCAGATGAAATCCTGTATTTTTGCTCAGGCTCTCCAGGTTATCTCTTAATGATCCTTCTTCCAGTGGCTTTTGCTTGTTAAAAAGCGGCAGAATCAACGAGGTATAAAACATAGACATAAAAAGGGAGAATACAATAATTATTCCCCAGGCGATCAGCCAGAAATAGTGCGGTGTTAAGGTATAGACCCAGACCACCAGACTTAGAATACCACCCCCGAAAACGGCGGTAATCAGCCATCCTTTCAGTGTGTCGAGAATAAACGTTTTAGGTGTGGTTTTGTTAAAGCCGAATTTTTCTTCAATCACAAAAGTGGAATAGATACCAAATGGCATAGTTAATAAATCTGATGCCAGACCTATAATTCCAAAAAAGAGCAACGCCATTAATACCGGATTTTCGGTAACAGACCGGACATGATTGTCCAGCCAGCCAAAGCCCCCGAAAAATAGGGTCAGGAGAATTAATACGGTGCTGAAGGTTCCGGTAATTTGAGAAAAGCGTTGTTTAACCTTGTAATAATCCTGAGACTTCCGGTATTCCTCTTCGTTATATATCCCCTTGAGTTCTTCGGGTAAAGTGTTACTTAATTGTCTTGTATTTAGCCAATCGAGATACAATTCGAAACCATAATCGAAAAGTAAAATAACAATGATAATCCAAAAAACTGTATTTTCCATTTAAAGAGGTTAAAATAACGCTAATTCATCAAGCATTGACAAAGATATTATAATTCTTTAATCGACAAACAGTTGTTCGGATAACACTACTGCTACAAAACTTCAATTAAGCGGACATCAAAAGAAATTACGGCAAAGGGAGGGATTTTACCCGATGTTCCTTTTCTTCCCCAGCCAAGTTCCGGAGGTATCCAGAATTTAAACCGGCTCCCTTCCTTCATTAACAGGAAACCTTCCTTTAACCCTTCAATAAGTTCATCAAAGTTAACCTCATCCGGGATATTTTTACGGTATGTATCTTCAAGTATAGTACCATTCAACAACAAAGCCCTTTGGTGAATTACCAACCTGCAGTATTCATCCGGTGTTTTTCCGTTGCCGTCTTCAATAATTTGATATTGCAAACCTGATTCCGTTTCATGAACTCCATCCCTCCTCCTGTTTTTAACAAGAAATTCCTCACCATTTTTCTTGTGCAGGCCTGCACCACCACGGTTCTTTGATTTCTGTTCCCGTTTAGCCAAAACTATCTTCTTTAAACAGATTTGTCTGAACATGTTTAACAGTCCGGTTGAGCTCCACAAACTGAACCAGTCGTCTCAGGCAGCGGCCACAACTGGCTGAAGCTCCTGTCATAAGTCTGATATCCTGTACAGAAGCATCAGGTCTCTTCTTCAATGCCTTTAATATTTCAGCCCCACTCACTCTGTTACACATGCAAATCATAGCTACAAAACTAGCGTTTAATTATAGAAAGAGACTTTAGTAAAAGCCATGGAATACTAACATTTTTTCAAATCGGTTGCCATTTTAATGTTATGATCATAAATTTGATATAAATCAATACGTTTCTGTTATGAAAAAATCACTGTTCTTTTCAATTGTAAGTTTCCTGATGACTGCATGCGCCCCTGTATATTTTCCAAATCAGTTACAGACACCTTTATTACAATATGAAGGAGAAGCAACAGCTTCGGCTTCCATCGGAACATCCACGTTCGACATGCAGCTGGGGTATTCCCCCATTCAGCATATTGATTTACTGGCAGACTTTTCGCTTGCCAATGGAGACGATCATGAACATCTTCAGTTTGAAGGAGGCCTGGGCCTGTATCAGACTATTGATAACACGCTGCATCTTGAACTTTTGGGAGGCGGCGGTGGTGGTTACTCCACAACGACAACGCAGGGTACATTCGGAGAACATAATGAAGGTGCTTTTACACGCTTTTATATCCAGCCCAATATTTTTATGGTGAGTGAATACGTTGAAGCAGGTTTAGCCACCAGGGCTTCATTCATCTCATTCAGAGAATTTGGAACCGGTGTTTATATTGAACCTACTCTGGTTGGCAGGTTTGGCCTGCCGCATTTAAAATTCCAGTTACAGGCCGGTTTATCTTTCAATATTAATGATAACTCTGTACTGGATTACAACCCGATTATTTTTAATGCCGGCCTGGTTTATACATTTCATAAACGCTATTATCCTTAATGCATTATTTTACGGGAGCATCCGGTTCCTTTGCCATATGATTATAGGTTAACCTTGTGAGTAATCCAGGTAAAAACTTACTGAGAAAAACAGTCAGTTTACCTTCCACAAAGGTCAGTATAAGCGTACGTTTTCGTTTGATTGTGGCATGGTATATTCGTGAGGCTACCTCTTCGGCGCTCATCATCTTTTCTTCTTTCCTTGGTGTTTCACCCTGCGAAGAACCATCAGCTGTTAAGGCAGAGTATCTTACATTAGAAGCCGTAAATCCAGGAGCGGCTATCAGTACATGTAATCCCTTTTTAAGATTCTCAGTTCTGATGGTGTTTAAAAAGCCATGCATTGCAAATTTTGATGCTGAATAACCGGTTCTCCCCGGAAGGCCTACATATCCGGCAATAGATGATACCCCAACGAGGGAACCTTTACGCTCTATCAGATAAGGGAGTGCATATTTTGTACAGTACACGGTTCCCCAGAAATTAACATCCATCAGACGTTTTAAAACTGAAAGCTCCACATCGAGAAAGTTAGCACGCATGGAGATACCTGCATTGTTGATTAGCACGTCAATCTTGCCAAAGGCACTCACTGCTTTATCTATCAGATTTTTACAGTCCTTTTCAATGCTAACATCCGTTTTTACTGTTACCACTTCCGTTCCACTGCTTCCAAGTTCTTTTCCAAGTTCTTCCAGTTTATCAATAGACCGGGCAGCCAGAACCAGTTTTGATCCTTTTAATGCAAACTTTCGTGCTAATGCCAGACCAATTCCGGATGATGCACCGGTTATAACCACAACTTTGTTTTTCATACCGTGTATTGTTTTTGGATCAACAAAAGTAAGATTTGAAAAATTAAATTGCACATTCCCCGTTAAACTTTTGCATTGGACAATGCAATGACATGATTTTTTTTAACTTTGCTTAAGCTTATAACATTTAAACTATGATTCAACGCATTCAAACACTATATCTGTTTCTGGTAGTGATTCTTACAGGAGTAATTCTGTCAACAAATATTTTAAGTTTCATGAATACAGGGATTCTGTATCTGAGTCCGTACAGGCTGTACAATGAAACCGGAATTACCTTAAAGGAATCAATGCCGCTGGCAACACTTTTCCATCTGGGGTTTATATTAGTAGCCGTAGCTATATTTTTTTATAAAAAAAGGGTTATTCAGATTCGTATTTCCATATTCAGTCTTGTCTTATATTTAGGCTCTTATGCCCTGATAGCATATTACTATTTTACATTTAAAAAAGATTTATCTTTAGAGTTTAATTCCGTAAAAATCGGAGCCATACTGCCGCTTATAAATGCAATTTTACTGTATCTGGCAGTCAGAAGTATCGGGAAAGACGAAGCTCTGGTTAGATCACTCGACAGAATTCGATAGAAAATTATACGTTATTCTAAAAATTAAAACAATGGCAAAAACAAACTCAATAGAGGAAACAAAGCACAATCTGATTACATCAGGAACAAGAATAAAGGGTGATTTATCAGCCGAAGGAGATTTAAGAATTGATGGAAATGTTGAGGGCACTATAAATTGTAAAGGTAAGTTAGTGGTAGGCCCTGAAGGCACATTAAAAGGTGAGATTTCCTGCAAAACAGCCGAAGTCATGGGAGCCATTGAAGGCCAGCTTCTGGTCAATGAACTGCTTTCCATTAAAGCCACAGCAAAAATTAACGGTGATATAAAAACCTCACGCCTTGCAATTGAACCCAATGCTGTATTTACCGGAACCTGTGACATGGGAAAGCCGGTTGCTTCAAACACGACCGTAAAAGAACAGAATGATAAGAAAAAATAGCAATGAGTCCCCACAAAATTCGCAGAGCTTACAGATTTATGGGATTATATGCCCTTATTTTATTTGTATTGCATAATGCCGTGAACGCAATCATACCACATCTTTCAATTTTGAAGGAGCTGGTTATTATTCATGTCATTATATATGCCTTAAGCATCATTGTGTATGCAGCATCCAAATTCCTCATTGATCACAATAAATCAAATAAACTTCTTGTTGTCTTTGGTAGTATAACTGCGAAAATGTTTCTGGTACTCGCTGTCATTCTTGTGTTTTACTTTATAAAGGAAAATAACCTCAACACCTATATTTACTCCTTTATGATAATATATCTGTTATATCTCCCTGTTTTAACTTACTTCTTTGTAAAAGACTTTAAATAAGCATTTTCAGCATGTTCATTTCCAATTATATTGATTCTTTTAAATCAAAACATATTCTTATTATCGGTGATGTGATGGTAGATTCCTATCTATGGGGAAGCGTTAAGCGTATCTCACCGGAAGCACCGGTTCCTATCTTAAGCCGTTCAAGGCGGGAACACCGTTTAGGTGGCGCTGCCAATGTAGCAAGAAATATTAAGCAGCTTGGCGCTATACCACTTATATGCAGTGTGATTGGCGACGATTCAAACGGTTCTGAGTTCAGAACACTACTGAACGAAAAAAATCAAATAACAGATCGCTATATCGTAAGTGATCCTTCCCGCCCTACCACCATCAAAACAAGAATTATCAGTGGCGGTCAACAGCTGTTAAGGGTAGACGACGAAGTCACCGATCCACTATCGCACGATATAGAACTGGAATTGGAAAAAACAATTGAGCAATGTATCAGGGAGAATACGATAGATGCTGTTATCATTGAAGATTACGATAAAGGAATTATTTCAGAAGAATTGATCCAGAAAATCAATGAACTTTTTATTCCGCTTACAGTGCCTGTTTTTGTGGATCCGAAACGTAAGAATTTCTTTTCATATAAAAATGTCACTCTTTTCAAGCCCAATTTCAATGAGTTTTGTGCCGGAATTAACAAAGATCTTGAAAAAGATGATATCGTTGAAATTGAGAAACAAGCCAAGCTTTACAAGGAAAAGTACAACATCAGAAATATGCTAATCACTTTATCTGAGCATGGCATGTTGTTGAGCGGTGAAGAGAATCTGCATATTCCTGCTCAGAAAAGAGATATTGCTGATGTTTCAGGTGCCGGAGACACGGTGATCAGCGTTATTGCGGTCTGTTATTCAGCTGGGATGCCTATGGAGATGGCGGCTAAAGCGGCCAATATAGCAGGTGGACTGGTTTGTACCAAATCGGGAGTTGTACCGGTTGACATGGATGAACTGCTCAGAGAGTGTGAACGGATTTATAAAATCTGATCACAGCTTTTTAATAGCCAGCCCATAAAGCTGCTGCATTCGGGCCACAATCCTTTCTTCATCCCTCAACCGGATACCAATATCAATTGTACAACTGAGTTCAAATATCTGGTTTTTAATTTCCGGTTCTTCCTCTTTCAGCAAGCGCATAACGTCATTCATCAACGGATAATCAAATGTTAACCGATATGGCTTCGTCACTATACATTCTTTTGTTTCAGCCTTCATAAGTGCATCCTGAGCAGCCTCCCTGTAAGCCCCGATCAAACCACTCACGCCTAATTTCACACCACCAAAATACCGAATAACAATAACGAGAATATAAGTAACATCAAACGAAAGAAGTTGTCCCAGAATTGGCTTTCCAGCTGTACCGGATGGTTCTCCATCATCGTTTTGGCGATACTGTTCACCCATTGATCCTAAACGGTATGCGTAGCACACATGACGGGCATCATAGTAGGTCTTCCTGTATTCCTCAAGCAGTATTTTGACTTCTTCTTCTGACGACACCGGATGAGCATGGGCAATGAATTTACTTCCTTTCTCCTTATACAGGCCTTCAGAATGCTCCTTAATGGTTCTGTATGTATCCTTTACCATTTAAAATGTTATTTCTTTTAGTTGCTGTTTGCCCATATCCAGTAAAAAAAGATGATCCGGCTGAAGTGCATGATGATATTCCAGCAGTTGTCTCCGAGTGGATTCGTTGTGCACCGATGGTGCAGACTCGCCTGTTTTGACTTCGATTACACACAGTTTACCTCGCCTTGTTGCTGTAAAATCGGGGATGATTCTTATATTTTTTTGTCTGCCGTCCTCAGCAAGTTTATACTGATATGGCTTTTGGTACTGAATATGTCTAAAACCTTTTCGGGCTAAAAATTTTTCGGCTTTTCCTTCCATTTTTTTCCCAAGCCGCATCCGTCTTCTCTGCTTCCGGTTCATCCGGTACTGTATAAATACCATCCTGAACAGGTACAGAGAAAGAAATACCAGCAATAAAATGACCCCGTACAACCAATATTCACTCATCCTTCACTCCTTCCAGAAAAAACAGATCTTCTGTAATTGCGGTTATTCTTCGTTCTGCAGCCCCTTTATATGTTGCATTGCCTTCTGAAACTTTCTTGCTGCTTCTATCCAGAAAATCAATAAACTGCTGGTAATAGACTTTGGCCTGCTTCTTTTCATTCAAATCAAAATCATACATAGAACCTTTATAAAACATTGCCAGAACAGCCTGTGTTGAATCAGCTTCAAGCGCCAGATCGAACTTTTGTTCAGCAGTTTCAAATAACTTCAGCGCCCTGTTGCTTATTCCCATCTGCAGATTCAACTCAGCAATCACTTTATTTTCAGGCGTGAGCAGATCAAGTGCCTTTTGGAGGTATGGCAGGGCGAGCACATTATCACCAGTGTAACTAAGTGCACAGCCAAGGAAAAAGTCAACATCAGGAGCATGATCGTTATCACTGATATAACGTTTAAGTAAATCTATCGACTTGTCATACTGTTCAGTCTTGAAATATGCAATTCCCAGATACTTTTTAATGTTATCATCAAAAGAATTCCTGCTGTATGCTTTTTCAAGAAAGAAAACAGCACTTTTAAACTGTGCTTCTTTATAAAACGTCATGCCATCATAATAATAAAAGAAAAAATCGGCAGGGTATTTCTTCATACCGTTACGGCAAAGATTCTGCACAAAAGCCAGATTATCGAGGCTGTAATTCAGTTTTACAAGATTACGCTGAATTTTAAGATTTTCCGGATCAAACGCATATGCTTTTCTTAGTATCTGGTCAGCATTTCTTAACCGTTTTGCAGCTATATAGGCATCAGACAACCGCATCATATACTGTACATTTGATGAATCCTGCTGATGGGCATATTTTAAAACCGAGATCGCTTTGTACACATTATCAAATGCAAGGTACAGATTGCCTAACGGCAGGTAGGTCTGCTTATTGCCGGAGTCTGCCTGAAAAACCAGTTCATAGTATTTGAGGGCCTGGTCCAGGTAACCGGCTTCATAACTTATATCTGCAAGCTGTAGTGCCAGATCAGCATTATACTCTTTTTCGGCCACATAATCGCTCAATGTACTTGCTGCGGTCTGAATCGCCCCTGATTTTCTTAATGCATAAGCCAGATAACTGACTTCTGTGGCACTCAAATCTGTTTTAGGCCCCAGTAATTCAATAACACGATCGTAGGCTCCATTTAAAAGATGCAGGTTCAGTGAATCTGCTTTCGTCTGTGATACGGCAGGGATCACCAAAAAGAAGCAAAAGATATTAACAAAAAGAAACTTCATAAGGTTATTTTACTTCATAACGCAGAAAAAGTGATTCATGTATGTGAACCCGTTAATTTCCCTGCCTTTCAAATGTAACTACAATTTAATGAAGTTCAAAAATCCTTTTCGCTATTCGAATAAAAAAAGGCTACACCGCTGTGTAGCCTTTTCTCTGTTTGTTGACCTACTGAGCTTAATAATCGCATTAAGCTATATCTTTATATTAATCAAATAGTCTTTTTATAATTTTCAGACCGCCCTGTGTACCTTTGGCCACAAAAATGTATTCATCCTGAACCGTCACATAGTTTGCAGATGCATCTTCAATATCTTCATCCCAAACGTACAGCGGTTCTACAATTACCGGATCTTCGCCATAAGTTATTGTCGGTTTTTTGCATACAACCAAACCGTCAGCACCATTAGCAAGGTAGATGTACTCGTCATCCACACTTATGCCATTTGTATTTCCGTGATTCAAAAGTTTTGGTGATGATTGCAAAACAATCACTTTTTCGAAAATATCCACTGCGACAAAACCATTTGCCCCCATTGACACATAGCAATAACGTGAATCGTTCTCCATAAAACAGGTCGCTTTCCCTGAATACTTATCAGCGTCGTTATCAACATTATGGTATAGTGAACCCAAAGGAACTACTGTCTCGTTTTCTGTATCATTTAGTCCAATTCTGTAAACATGGAGTTTTGCAGCTTCCCCTCCTTCGAGTGATGCATGAAATTTCCCCATGGTATAACCATTCGTGGCTGAAAATTTTGCATTGGCAAAATAGTCTGTACCATCATCCCGGTATCCTTTTTTAAAATTAAGCGCAAATGTTCCACCACCCGAATTACCGGCAGTAATCATCAACCAGTCACCTGCTTCCTTAATACCGTTAACTGATGCAACATTTTTTATAGTGATAATATCCAGTGTCAGTGCACTGCCGGAATCGGCTGTTACATTTCCTTTATTATCAAGTTCCACAGGAATAATAACAGCACCTTTCTTAAACGAAGAGCCTCCCAGCCACATCAGTTTGCCGGCATGGTAGACTTCACAAACATTAATATCAATATCGCTGAAAAGAATTTCTTTTATGATGGTAGGATTTTCTGAATCAGTGAGATCCAATACTACAAGTGCACCTCCGTGACCAGCTCCACTAAGGTTATAAGTAATGTACGCTCTGACTTCAGAGTTTACCTTAAAAACTTTAACGTAACTTGCACTTAACATTTCACCATTAATAACCGGTGAATTTACTGTTGATTCCAGCATAAAGTTTTCAATGGAAACCTTTACACTTTTCAACTGAACCTGGGTATCGTCATAGTATTGCGTAAAAGGAACCTCAACGCCCTGGTAATTAACACTTGAAGAGAATTGCCCCTCACCGTTGACCACAATATCAGATAACTCACCAAATGAGACAAGAGGCTCTTCCTGTTTTTCACAGGATGCTATCAGCACGCCTCCCAAAATAAGTAACAGAAAGTAAATTAAGTTCTTCATCTCTAGTGATTTTAACAATACTATAACATAATGTTATCACAAAGATAAACAAACTGTTTTAATTTACAAATTATTTACATTAAATTTTTACTTTCTAAACAATAATGCGCGTAAGATTAAGTTAAGTATAATTCATTTTATTTATTGGGCATGCATAAAGCCCTGTTTTTGAAGTACATCAAGCAGTAATGCTGAGAAATGTTCATTGTCATTTTTTTTGTATCTCACATCAGTGAAAACCTGAGCCAGGGTCTCTTTTTTATTTTCAGTAACGAATTGTTTGTTTTCTTCCAGTGCTTCTTTAGGCGCATAAACCTTTTTAATCTGTTCCGCTGTGTAATCCTGATAAACTTCAGTATGTACCACTGCTTCAAGCGGCAGCCGGTCTGTCTTTTCCGGTTTCTCATCCGGCCAACCAAGTGTTACCGTGGTTACCGGAACAACACCAACAGGCAGATTAAGAACGTCAATAATCTGATGTGCCATATATGTTGTTGTACCCAGATAGCAAATACCAAGTCCTTTATCTTCAGCTGCTATACATACATTCTGAGCCACAAGCAGAGCATCTATCGCAGCCGTCATAAATGAAAGAAAATTATCATAACCCGGCTCAGCCTTATTTATTCTGCACCATTTATTGAACCGGTTAAAATCGGCACAAAAGGTTAAAACAACCGGGGCATTTTTTACCATTGGCTGATTAAAATGGCAAGGCGATAACCTGTCTTTAATCTTCTGAGATTGTGTTGCCACAATACTGTAAACCTGCATATTACCTGTGGTTGATGCTCTGCATCCTGCTTCCAGGATCGTATGAAGCAATGCTTCATCTATTTTTTCTTTCGTATACTTTCTAACGGATCTGTGATTAAGCAATGTATCTGTCATGTGTTTAATAATTATATTCAGAATTTTAATATACGGAATACTTTACCTGCAAGCTTTAACATTCCCGGGTATTTTGTCCATTTCCACCTGAAATTTATCTCTTCCTCGCTACCAAAACGGGCTTTAAAATCGCGAACTCCATAGGGTACTCCTGGTATCCCTCCCCCCATAAAATCAAACCGTTTGGCTTTAAAATCCTCCGCTTTACGTATACCGCCCCATGTAGCCATCACGCTTGGGAAAAGATGCTTATATGCTTCATGCAATCCGCCAATATACCATTCAAAAAAAGTCTCTTTCTCAACACCAACCAACAAAATACCTCCAATCACCATGCGATTATATTTTACGGCCAATAACTGAATACTGTCATTATGCCTGCCTAAACGAAAAGCAGAAATAAAAAAACTTTTGTCAGGTAATGGTTTTCTGATTTTATGCCTGTAGAGCTGGCGCAAAATTCCATAAAAAGTGCCTACTTCGTAAATATCTGTAAATGGTTCTACAGATACGCCGGCTTCAGCACTTTTATTGACCTGCCTTTTCTTTGATTCACTCAACAGTTCAAATGTATTTTCAGAACCAAAATCGATATACAGATTAACTCTTTCCTGAACGACAAAGTTATGCGCCGTCAGGACATCCTCCTGAATCTCATTTTTTTTAATGTTCCTGAATTCCGTATAAAAAACCTTATGCCCCAAAGCCGCTTTATACGCTGAAATCAATTCATGCAAACATTCTGCATTATCCTCTTTAATCACAGGTTTTTGCATCAGTATAGCCCTTCGACCGTACTGCCATAAATAATAGGACCGGATAATAACAACAAGCATCAAACCGTTTATCTTTCCATCTTTATACTGTACAAAATATACCGGATGATACCCTTTTGTCAGGGTGTAAAGATTAAAAACAAGTGGTAGATGAAATACTGATTCCGGAGATTCCTGCTGGAGAAAAGCCAGAATTTCTTCTTCAGTAGCTGTGGATAGTATGTTTTCGTATTGTTTAACCAATGCCTTAAAATTGTTTAAAAAACTCGTTTTTAACCAGTTCCTCCCTTAAATTCTTTAGATCAGCATGCTCAATAAGCCAAAAAATAAAGGCGCTCAAGTTAATATAATCCTTTAAAAACAGGGTATAACTTTGCGTTGAATTATGAGTTTTCAATAGTTCTTCAGCCTTTTCCAAAAGGGCAGAAATGCATGATTCACCACATCTGAAATTATAAACCAGTTGATATTCCTGTTGAAGCTTGTCTGTATAACTCCGGCCAACCGGATCACAATATACAGCGGGTACATTCATACATGCCGCTTCGCTTGCCATTGTTGCACTTTCACCGATATACAGATCTGAACTGCCTAATGCGTCATGAATTTTTTCAACTGGCCCGGAATACCTGTACTGCTCTAATGTCTGAGGTAAAGGTTGTTCTGAAGAAATTATGATGTTAGCCTTAGCTTTAAAATGATCGATCAACTCGGTTTTTTGCTGCATTGAAAAACCGTTTCTGAAAAAATCATGCGTTGCATTCCAGGATACAAATCTGAAAAAAATTGTTGGTTTTTTACCATGTATTTTCCGGGCAGGCTCGCCTGCAGGCAAATAAGCCAGTTCATGCAAGCCGGGGTATCTAATATGCTTATGTCCCAGATCAAGCGTAAAAGGTTCCGGTGTAAATATCAGGGTTGATCCCAACCTGTAAAACACAACCTGTTCCTTGTTTTCTGTGTCATCAAAAACAAAATGTTTTATACCCGACAGACCGCATACTACTGAGGCATAAGGTGATGCGCCACTGAGCACCAGGTCAGGTTTAAAATTTCGGACAACTTTAGCCAAATGAACGGAGTTCAGCCAAAACCCTTTCAGTTTTCCTGATTTGGTTTTATAGTTTTTACCTGTCTGAACAGCAGGCAATCCAAATGCGGTGAGTAAAACATCACACTGATCCTTATTTCTGTAAGAAAATAATACATCATAACCTGACACCATTGCATTCTGAGCCGCTTTCCGGAATAAATGCACAAACGAGGGATGTCCTATATCAAATAATATCCGCATTAAAATCTGTATGAAAAACCAACGCTGGTTAACTGCTTAATCTGAAGCTTCTTGGAATATATCTTATTCCCTTCGCTATCGTCTCCGATGTAAATTTTTTCATCATCATCATACTTTAAATTTACGGAGAATCTTACAGAAAAAACATGACTGAATTTATATTCAAATTCACCTTCCCAATCCACATCTATATTTTGCGGGTTTTTAACATAGTTGGAAAACAGATAAAGGTTGGAATTCACATGGGTTTCATCATTGATGTTCCATTTAAGATTGGCTTTAACGTAAGCTCCTGCTTCAGTTTTAGAGCGTTTTCCGGGTTCCACACCATATTTCTGCACACTTATCTTTGCCGTGTCACTGACCAGTGTATTTTTCATTGTCAACGGAGAAATCAGTACTGACAGGAGATTTTTTTTGTATTTGTAATCCAAACCAATGGAAAGATAAGTTTTGGCCGGAGATAAAAAACCTGAGATGGGCTGTGAACGGCTGGCATCATTCGCATCATAACCGTAGAATATCTGTGACTGAAAGTCGAAATCAATTGTATAGTACCAGTTTTTGAATGCTTTGTACCCCACTTTTGAACTTAGCTTTAAACGGTCATCATTTTTTCTGAACAATTCATCCTCATCAAACTGCTTAATTGCTCCAAGTTTAAGTTCAGCTTCATTCTCCCATTTTACATTCTTTTTATTATAGTCGGCTTCAAACCGTCCTATACCGAGTAATGAAACGGAACTCTCTCCTCCCTTAGCCCAATGCTTTGTAAATGTTTCGTTAGCCTGTAAGGCACCATAGCCTTTCAAATCCCATGGATTCTTTATTTGATCAAATCCCGTAATCTTTCGTACATAATCTCGCTCCTCTCCAGAGAAATTCTTATAGTCCAGTTCCACATTCCGGATAAACGGCATATAAACAGTATCTGAAATTTCCGGTGGATCAGGGAGCTGATCCCAGTGCAGATCAATATACGAGGGATTATCAAAACTTATAAATGTCCTGGTATCGTCCCATATTTTATTTTCAACCTGAACCGTCGTATCAATGAGCACGGAATCCAGCTTATATGGCAGTGTATCAACGTCCATCATTAACTGTTTCTTTTTCCATAATTCCGGGTATACCAGATCGTGGTAAGTCACATAATCCAGTCCGTAATAATTCAGAATAAGACCGGGGATAACAGGCCTGTATCGGTATACATTAAAATGAACACGTTCATCGAATCTTTTCCATGATTTGTAAATCAGCTTTAACTGTTCGTCGTATGTAAGATTGCTGTGAATGTAATTAAAGTTGTATAAATCCGGATATTCAACAAAATGAGGCAGGTCCGGAACAATATAACCATCTTTTCCCGGAATATAGGGTTTGGCGTTCCGAATAACAATCTGTGCTACAGAATCCTCCATTAAACTGTCAATCTGACTTAGAATAACCTTAACTGAATCTGTCAACGCAAACGTATCTGCAGGTGCTGTCTTAACAGAATCAGACTGCGGAATATAATTAAGATGGAAATCATTCACATCATTACCGTATCCGCTAAATGTGATTAACAGATTAGAAATCAGATAAATTATCAGGTAGCGATTATATCGGCTCATACCTTAAACCAAGGCGTTTTGAATAAGCCGCAAGTTATAAAAATGTTTGAGCTTACACAATACAATGTATTAAACACAAAGCTATCTTTATATCCAAAGCTTATCACAGAATTAATCAATAAATCTTTTTAAATTTGCGATTCTTAAAGTGAAACGGGAAATCTTAAATATTGTTTTACTGGGAAGTGGAAATGTTGCGACCCATCTTGGGCTGAACCTTCATAAAATGGGGATCAGGATAATCCAGGTTTACAGCAGAACCGAAACAAATGCAAAGGTTTTGGCTCAACAGTTAAATGCATCATTTACAGCAGACCTTGGCAGCATTGAAAATGATGCCGATTTGTATATTATTGCCTTAAAGGACAACTGTATCGCAGAAGTTGTATCAGATAAACGCCTGAAAAACAAACCCATGGTTCACACTGCAGGCAGTGTTGGCACTGATGTATTTAAGGATTCAACGCAGCAGTATGGTGTACTGTATCCCTTTCAGACTTTTACCAAGTCCAGAGAGGTCAGTTTTAAAGCTATTCCGGTTCTTATTGAGGCCAGCAACCCTGATTTTGAATATGCATTAATGAAGCTGGCCGGCAGACTTTCGGACAGGGTAATACAAGCGAATTCAGCACAACGGGCTATACTGCATATTTCGGCTGTATTTGCCTGCAACTTTACAAATCATATGTATGCGGTTGCAGAAGACTTACTTCAGAGCAGCGGTCTGTCGTTCGATTTATTAAAACCGTTGATTTCTGAGACCGCTGAAAAAGTAATGATGATGCGTCCTGTCGAAGCACAAACAGGACCGGCAGTTCGCTTTGACTCAGTTATCCTGGATCAGCAAATGAAAAAGCTGAAGGACGAACCGGTATACCAGAAAATATACGGATTACTGAGCGAAAGCATACAAAAACAACAAAAAAGGAAAAATGGCTAAAAAGAATTTTAAAGAACTTTTACCGGATATAAAAGCATTTGTTTTTGACGTGGATGGTGTATTATCAGGCAGTGAAATTGTTTTACATCCCAATGGCGAACCTATGCGGACTGTAAATATAAAAGATGGATATGCCATGCAGCTGGCTATTAAAAAGGGGTATCCTATTGCTATTATAACCGGTGGTAATACGCGCAGTGTCAGAATGAGGTATAAACGACTTGGGGTATCTGATGTCTATATGAAATCGTCGGAAAAGATTCATGATCTGAACCATTTTCTAGAAAAGCATCATCTGGATGCCAAAGATGTGCTGTACATGGGGGATGACATCCCTGATTATCCGGTTATGCAAATCTGTGGATTTCCGGTCTGTCCTGCAGATGCAGCTCCTGAAATAAAATCGATCTCAATTTATATCTCCGATAAAAAGGGAGGTAAAGGTTGTGCCAGAGATATCATCGAACAGGTTATGAAAGCACAGAATAAGTGGATGGACGACCACGCTTTCGGCTGGTAATATAGTCTTAGCGCCCAACATATGATCGATAGTCACCGGGAATAATCTGTTCCAGCTTATCTGTTGCATGGTTATATTCATAAACCCAGCAACTATGAATAACAGCTCCGCTGTTCAGTTGAACCGGTAATTGAACCCGCCTATATTCCCAGGGTTCCGGAAATTCTGGTGTACACTCCTCGTATTTATCCAAATGATAAAACAGCTGAAGGGCTTCTTTCAGCATATACACATCTCCATAAACACGACTTTCCTCTTCAGCTGAATGCACAAAGCCCGGATAACCACTGACTTCAAATAGTTTTCCGGTCATAAAACCATCTCCCAGATTTATCCCAAACTTTTTTACTAAAGCATTCATTTCACGGTTAACGCTGGCTGCCAGTGTACCATATACAAAAAGATATTCTTCCTTCAATGAAATATGTTTATTGTTATTATATACAACGTTCTCTCACTTTAACAACTGAGACTCAGAAATTGTTAGGTAAAATAACGCCATAATATCTCATATTAAACTAAATTTACATTCCGGAAAAAACTTACGGTAAAATGGACAAAAAGCAGGCACCACAAAGCATTGAAGAGTATATATCTGATTTTCCAGGGGAGATCCGTTTGAAATTACAACAACTGCGTACAATAATAAAAGAAACAGCCCCGCAAGCCATCGAGAAAATAAGCTATGGAATGCCCGCTTTTGCACAAAACGGAAACCTGGTTTATTTTGCTGCGAATAAAAAGCATATTGGCTTCTATCCTACTCCGTCTGGCATAAAATTTGCTGAAGCAGATTTAAAACCATTTAAGTATTCCAAAGGTGCTATTCAGTTTCCAACGAACAGGGAGTTACCGGAAAAACTGATTCGCAGAATTGTAGAATTCAGGGTGATGGAAAATATGAATAAAACCAGGAAAAAAAAGCAATAGTATTTAAGTTTTAAACCAAATGTAAAAATATGAAAAAGCAAACCCCACTTGTTAAAGTAGCAGCATTTTTAATGGCTGTTACTGTTTTATTCAGTAGTTGTGTTAGTTCAACCGTTATCAGAACATTGCCGGAAGGTGCAAAACTGTATATGAATGACGAATTCGTAGGCTTGACTCCTTACAAGCATAAAGACACAAAAATTCTACTGAGCGAAACAAGCATTCGTCTTGAAAAAGAAGGTTACGAACCTTTTTACACCTCAATCACAAAAGATGAACAGGTTGATCCGGGAGCTATTGTAGGCGGTATCTTTCTTACCTTTCCATTTATTTGGGCACTAGGTTACAAACCGGTTCACACGTATGAAATGATACCTTTAAGGCCCGAAGAGAATGTTATTGAGCCTTTTGATCAGCAGGATATACAACTTACCGAACCTGTTGATACTGTACCGGCTAAGAATCCTACGGTCAAAATTATAAAATAAGATATCAGCGTTTTACATCAACCAGGGCACCATTTATAATCTTGTCCACGACATCTTCATCAAGAAGAGTCGTGGTATCGCCCAGGTTTGTCGCATCACCTTCTGCAATTTTTCGCAGTATTCGTCGCATGATTTTACCACTACGTGTCTTGGGTAATCCCGGTACGAGCTGAACCAGATCGGGACGTGCAATAGGACCAATAATCTTTGAAACGCCCTGTTTAACGCTTTTACGTATTCCTTCTTCTCCACCTGTTGACAGTTCACCACATACAATGTAGGCATATATGCCCTGCCCTTTAATGGGGTGTGGATACCCTACCACCGCTGATTCATTAACTAGAGGATGCTCATTAATCGCATTCTCAATTTCAGCGGTCCCCAAACGGTGTCCTGAAACATTAATTACATCATCTACTCTTCCCAGAATACGGTAATAACCATCCTCGTCTCTTTTAACTCCGTCTCCGGTAAAATAAAGATTCTTAAACGTACTGAAGTATGTTTCTTTAAAGCGCTGGTGATCACCCCAGATCGTTCTGGCCATTCCCGGCCATGGATATTTAATACAGAGATTACCTTCCACTGAATTTCCTTCGAGCTCACGGTTATCACCATCCACAATCATGGGCTGAATGCCCGGAAGCGGCAGCGTAGCAAAAGAAGGTTTAGTCGGTGTAACTCCGGCTATCGGAGATATCATAATACCTCCGGTTTCTGTTTGCCACCAGGTATCTACAATCGGACATTTATTTAACCCTACATGGTCGTGGTACCAGTGCCATGCCAGTTCATTTATCGGTTCACCCACTGAACCCAGAACTTTAAGGGAAGACAAGTCCTTATTATCCAGAAACTCATTCCCTTTTGCAAGTAATGAGCGGATTGCCGTAGGGGCTGTATAGAACTGATTGACCTTATGCTTTTTTACAATATCCCAGAATCGGCCGGCATCCGGCCAGGTAGGAACACCTTCAAACATGAGTGTTTTGGCACCGGATAATAAGGGACCATAAACGATGTAGGAATGCCCGGTGATCCATCCGATATCTGCAGTACAGAAATAGACATCACCGCTGTTGTACTGAAATACATTGGCGAAAGTATACGCAGAGTAGACCATATAGCCACCGGTGGTATGCACAATCCCCTTGGGTTTTCCTGTTGAGCCCGAAGTATAAAGAATAAATAAGGGATCTTCAGCATCCATTTCAACTGCAGGACATTCATCTGACTGTCCACTCACAACATCATGCCACCAGACATCTCGACCACCTTTCATGGCTATCTCTGTTCCCGTGCGTTTAAGAACAATAACATGTTCTATTGTAGGACAGGTTTGAAGTGCTTCATCGGAAATTTCTTTCAATGGTGTGATTTTGTTTCCTCTGAAACCACCATCTGCAGTTAAAAGGACCGTTGCCCTGGCATCATTAATTCTCTCCTGAAGTGCATTGGCCGAAAATCCGGCAAAAACAACGGAATGAATGGCACCAATTCTGGCACAAGCCAGCAGCGCTACAGTAAGTTCCGGTACCATAGGCATATATATCGCCACACGGTCACCCTTTCCAATACCCAGTTGTATTAAAGCATTGGCGAATTTATTGACTTCAGCAAACAGTTCGCTGTAGGTAATCGTTTTGGCTTCTTCCGCTGGATCGTTTGGTTCCCAGATAATAGCGGGTTGATTACCGTAAGTAAAAAGATTGCGTTCAAAAATGTTTTCTGTAATATTCAGTTTACCATTGACAAACCATTTAACCTCGGGCTTCTCAAAATTCCAGTCAACAACTTTATCCCATCGTTTTCTCCAGTAAAAAGATTCTGCCTGTGCTGCCCAGAATTCACCAGGATTTGCTATACTCTTTTGATACTCATGAATGTATCCTCCCAAACTGTGGATTTTATTTATCATTTTAAATCAGAATAAGGTTAAACATCGATTTATCAATTTAAACTAATTTAAAATAACAATTTGCAAAGTGATACAGTTCAAACTTTCATCCTGTCGCAAAAAATCGAAAAAAAAAGCCTGGGTAAAAAATACCCAGGCTTTACATTATTATTTATATAATATATTAATCAATTCCTTCGCCTTCAATAGCTTCAACAGGAACAAACTCCAGATAATCCATTTGAAACTGACCTGTTCTTGATGCTTTGATATGAAACTTATGCTCTTTAACTTCGTCAAACGTATATATGCCAAGAATTCGTCGCAAGACATTGGAACTTAATCGCACGTTTACTGTAGCATTTGAATAAAAACCACCATCTGACTTGTAACTGGAAGGCCCTTTCATGTAACCCCTGTTGCGCATGGTTTTATCGTTTTCGTAACCGTTTGGATCAGCCGGATTTGAACCAGGTAATTCATAACCTATCGACGGATTGGTTGCCAGAATATTTAAATCCAAAGGAATACCTGTTGGCACTCCATCCCAGTACATCTGCACAGCTCCCCTGTTACCATTGGAATGATAGCACATCCTCACTTCATACGTTCCTTTCGGTATAATAGGCGTTGTTATGGTAAATTCATACAATCCTTCCAGCAGGAATATCTCATCGCCCTGAAAATCAATAAGCCGCGAGTCGTAGCAGTAATAAAAAAACACGGTCTGCTCAGAAAACTCCAGGCGATCCACATATCCGTGAGGAAGTATAAACCTGCTTCTGTTGTTTACTCCATCTCCGATACCTCTCATGTTATTGTTTGTAAGTTCAGGAAAGAAGGAAGCCAGGTCCAGCCTCAGTCTTTTACTTGAGACTTCAGAAGCTACATTCAGGTCATATTGCAATATTCCATCTATTTCATGGTAAACACCATTCAATGCATCATTGTCATAGTTATCGGTCAGAGTAACAAATTCACCGGTTGTACTGTTATAATTAAAGACGTTTGTTCTGTTACTGCTTCTCAATGTTCTTACTTCCATTAAGGTCTTCGGACACATCATTTCCACATATTCATACATATCATATGTCTGGATCGTATTTGATGTATTATAATAGTCGATAATAAACTTTGTACGACCAATTTGCTTGTTAATGAGATGGTATGCAACAAATTTGTTCAGGCTGTTTCTTGGATCTGTAATGTCTTCTACACCTGCATCTTCGGGAAAAACGGCATCATATACTGTTTTGGCATACGCTTTCATGTCTTCGAGATTTTCAATTCCATGAGCTTTGTATGTGGAATCGCTTTCCATTAAAGCCGTATATCCGTATTTTTTAAATTCAGGAACATAAATTGTCGTTCCCAGACGTTCCCGGGGGACATCGTCATAATAGGTATTCCAATAATTATAGCTATACGATTCATCCTCTATTAAGGTCAATTTCTCATTCAATCGGGTTGCCAGTAAGGCCTCTGAAAAAAGCTTGAATTTAGGATCCTCAGTTATGGCTTCCACCAGCGTTTTCTCTGTTGGCTTCAATACCTCTCCAATCACATGAATAATTCCGTTATGCACAATGACATCGGGTTTAAGAATAGGTGAGGTCTTATTGACACGTATAGTATGATCACCGGTTTGAAAACCAGCAAAGGTTACTGATATATATCGCTTACTCATAGTCAGATAAGGCAACCGTCCTTCCAGAAAATTTTCCGTTCCCAGTTCCTCATCTTTTATGATATGATCAAATGCAATTTTTTTCAGTGTATCAAGTGAAAAATCCTCCAGCGAACTTCGTCCTCTTGAGGTATAAAAATCATGCATAGCCTCATTTGTCGGCGCAAAACAAGTATATTGTCCATATGCGTTCAGAAGTCCCATGACCTCTGTAGTATCCAGTAATTTTCTGAATTCAGAGAAAGAGTCCGGGCGGTTCATAAAATAGCGTCCCATCATTTCTTCCTGGAAGGTGTAATAACTGCTGCGCGTAATATTATCACTGTTGCAGGATGCGAACAATACAGAGAAAAATAATGCAATATATACCAGGGATCTAAGCTGATAGCCCGGTTTACCAAAACGAATTTTATCTGTAATTTTATCAGTATTCATATTTTGTATTATCAGAAAGGTTTAATAAAAAAGTTTTATTCTACATATTTTGAAATAAAATACAACAAATTAAATTATAAATAAGCGCAATGATTGATATAATTTCGAAATATCATGTCATATTTTCACAAAGATAATCTGAATTTCTCTTTATCAATTAAGTAAATATACAAAAAAAGAGCCGGAATCAGAACCGGCTCTTTTTATACTTGTTAATACTTTTCTATCCTAAAAACGATATCAGTACTCCAGCAGCAACAGCAGAACCAATCACACCAGATATATTACTTGCCATACAATACTGCAATACATGGTTACTGGAATCTTTTGTTAATGCAATTTCATTGGCAACCCTTGATGCCATTGGGACTGCACTTAAGCCTGTGGCACCGACGAGTGGATTAATCTTTTTCTTACTGAAAATATTGTAAATCTTAACCGCATAAATTCCTCCTGCCACAGAAATTGAGAAGGCAATAAAACCGCCCCCTACAATCATCAGTGTTTTCCAGTCCAGAAATACATCTGAAGTCATTGTCGCACCAACTGTTAAGCCAAGAAAAATGGTACTGCTGTTCATAATGGAATTGCTTGCAGCATCGAACAGCCGAAAGGTGTTGGCCCCGATTTCCTTAACCAGGTTACCAAACAGCAGCATGCCCAGAAGCGGAACTGCAGATGGAACAAATATGGATACCACAATTCCCAGTACAATCGGAAAAGCTATTTTAGCTGCTTTCAGATTCTTGATCTGGTATTTTGGCGGATATTTTTTATCCATTTGCTTCATATTGATTTTGAGCTCTTTATCCCCACATGTTAGTCTGACCACAAACGGAATAATTACCGGAACCAGGGCCATATAAGAGTAAGCCGCAATGGCTATCGGCCCTAAAAGATGAGGTGCCAGTTTCAATGTTGTATAGATGGCTGTAGGACCGTCAGCTCCACCAATTATACCGAGCGATCCGGCCTCTTTTGGCGTAAACCCAACAGCAGTAGCACCAAACAGAACGGCAAAAATACCAATCTGGGCTGCAGCGCCAAAGAAAGCAAGTTTCAGGTTACGCAACATGGGACCAAAATCTGTCAGTGCCCCAACACCCATAAATATAAGAGGTGGCAGCAAACCTGTTTTGATCAGTGAGTAGTACAGGAAGTTCATTATTCCGTATTCATGCGCGATTTCAAACAGGTTCATATATGAGGATTGTTCAGCCATATGCGCAACAACCTTTGGGTCCAAAGCCTTAATGGCATTCTGATCCATCCCTAAAAATGCGGTGTGAACCCAGTCAGCCGGTACCACGCCCATCGTTCCACCGGGAAGGTTGGCTAAAATCACCCCCATACCAATAGGAACCAGTAACAATGGCTCATATTGTTTTTTTATGCCAAGGTACAAAAGAAATGCACCTACTGCCAGCATGAGGAGATATCCCGGATGCGCCGCCAGTTCTGACAACGCTGTCATCTCAAATAAACGTCTTAATATCATAATATAACAGTTCGTGATTGATTAAGCCAGCTTAAAGAGCACATCATCTTCTTCCACATCAGACCCGTTATCAAAACAAATCTCAACCACGGTACCCGACACATCGGCTTTAATGGCATTCATGGTTTTCATGGCCTCAACATAACCAACCAAATCTCCTTCATTTATTTTATCCCCCACTTTAACGGCCTTATCACCGGCATTTTTAACCAGGTAAAACTTACCTTCAAGCGGTGATGTTATTGCAGCACTTCCCTGGGCAGATGCTGCCACAGCCGTTGGAGCCTCTTCCTTTTTCACTTCCTGAACCGCAGCTGAACCTGTTGAATTACCGTACGACACTGTCACGTTAAACTGTTCACCATCCACTGAAACCATCATCTGTTTTGGTGTTGTATCCATTGCTGGAGCTGTGGATGGCACTGCAGGAGCAGACTCTGCAGCCAACGCTTCTTTTTTAGCTTTTAAATCAGCTTCAAAATCTTCTTTTGCTTTACCGGACTTATACGCCCTGTATTGTTCCGGATGCATGGCGAGTTCGAACAATTCTTCATCATCCTGTCCGTAATCCCAACCTTTTTCATCCATCTCTTTTTTGAAGTCTTCCAGGGCATCAGGATATTCATTTTGTGGAATTCCTGTAAAAAATTCCCGACCCTGTTCTTTGGCCAGTGCAATAATTTCCGGCGCAAGTTTACCCGGAACCTGCCCTGTTTTGCCGAGAATCATATCCCATACAGAATCCGGAATCATGGACCAGCGTTCCTGACCTTTTTCCATCTGCATCACATTCATCAATGCCACATTCTTAACATACTGACTGTAAGGTGTTACTAATGGAGGATATCCTAATTTAGGCCATGCATACGCCACCTCATCAAACAACTTAATCAGAAGATCATCCTGTGTCAGTTCAGCTTCATTATGCTTAACCTTCCATTTATTCAAACTTTTCAGGTTATTCTCAAGGTCAGCCATTAAACTCCCCATCATACCTCCCGGAAGTCCCGGACCAATAAGCAGCGAATTCATGAAGCGGTTTTTCGGATTGATGTACAGGCCAAGAAAATCGTCAATAAATTCCTGTGT
This sequence comes from Quyinboa sediminis, assembly GCF_042219855.1. Lineage (NCBI taxonomy): Bacteria > Pseudomonadati > Bacteroidota > Bacteroidia > Bacteroidales > Quyinboaceae > Quyinboa > Quyinboa sediminis. The sequence goes on from NZ_JBHJHP010000001.1 coordinate 811,495, forward strand.
CAACTCACGAACCTTCATATAAGCCTTCATATTAATATCGGGCACTTTGAATCCGGCATCCCGCAACATTTCATGTATGGTTAAAATATCCACATGTCCTGTTCCCCATGAAAGCGGTTCCATGGCTACATCAATGATATCGGCACCGGCCTTGGCAACTTCAAGAATGGAAGCAGGAGCAAAACCAGGTCCAGAATGTGAATGGTACTGAATGATAATATCAGGATGATTTTTCTTAATGCCTTTTACAATTTTTCCCAGCCAAACCGGACGTCCGATACCGGCCATATCTTTGACACAAATCTCGTCAGCCCCCATTTTAATGAGCTTTTCTGCCAGATCCACATAATATTCAACGGTGTGAACCGGAGAATATGTGATACTTAACGCAGCCTGAGAAATCATTCCGGCCTCTTTGGCAAACTTAATGGAGTTCTCAAGGTTTCTAGGGTCATTTAAACCGCAGAAAGAACGTGCGATATCTGTTCCCTGCGCCTTTTTAACCTTAAAAAACAAGCGCCGTACATCTGCAGGTACCGGTGTCATGCGGATACCATTTAATGCGCGCTCAAGCATATGCGTCTTTATTCCGGCTTCGTGAAATGGCTTGGTCCACTCACGAACCGCTTTATTAGGGTTCTCACCAAATAAAAGATTAATCTGCTCAAAGCCACCACCATTGGTTTCCACCCTGTCAAAACATCCCATTTCAACAATGTGTGGTGCAACTTTGGTTAACTGATCTACCCTGGGTACATATTTACCCGATGACTGCCACATATCTCTGTACAGCAGTGAAAATTTTATTTCCCGGCTCATAGTATTAATGTTTTATAATTTTTCGACTTTTTCCACAATCCCCTTACCGTTAGTGACGATACTTACAGCAGCTGAAATTGCTGCGAGCTTTTTGGGACTAATCGTCTGTTTAACCTCTGCAATCTTTTCTGTAACGGGAAGTTTAATAAAACGGTTGGTAAATAATATGATGGCCTTTCCAACGTAAACAACAAGAAGAAGAATAATAAAAACGGTTATCATTCCTATTGCGAGCAGTGAAAATGCCAACTGATAATCTGCGTTCATCTTAAATTAGAATTTATAAGAAATAGATTGGACATTTTAATAAAAAGATGCAATTTTAATCAAATAACTTATAATCTAAAAGTCAATTTATCAATCCTGCCAATGAAAAGCTATAAGAATCTCTAGCATAAGTCATTCTATCTGCAATTTATACAGAGTCTAAATCATATCTACTTTTCTAAATATTTGTTAAAATGGTATAACAGAGCGCATCCTAAACAGATAAAATGCACGTATAAATCAATGAAGTCTCCCCCTTCACTCAACAAGGTCATTTATTGTTGAGCTTATCTCAGGATATTGAAATTTAAACCCCAGTTCTTTAAGTTTTGCAGGTATAACTTTTTCGCCACCTACAACCACTTCTGCGGCACCGCCATAGAGTAATTTCAATGCGAAAACAGGTACAGTAAACAGGGCAGGTCTGTGCAGAGCCTTTGCCAGCGTTAGGGTAAATTCTTTATTGGTGCAATATTGGGGAGCCACAAGATTATAAACACCATTGGCTTTTTTGTTGGTGAGCAGTTCCTCCAGCGCCCTGATAAGATCTTCGATATGAATAAAAGACATGACCTGTTGCCCATCGCCTATCTTTCCACCGACAAACCACTCAAAGGGTTTCTTCATAACCGGAAATGCACTGCCGTCTTTCCCCAATACTACACCAAACCGGGTTATACAGCTACGTATTTCAAGGTCATTGACTTTTTTTGCTTCTGCTTCCCATTGTTTAACGACATCTGCCAGAAAATTATGGCCGAAATAAGGTGTGGTTTCATCGTTTTCATGTTCATAATCATAAATACCGATGGCAGATGCGTTGATATAAACGTCAGGCTTTCTTTTCGTGACGGTAAGGGCAGCAACAATTTTTCGTGTGGTTTCAACCCGGCTTGAGAGGATTTCTTTTTTCCAGGATTCTGTCCAGCGTTTTATCACAGGTGCTCCGGATAAATTGATGATGGCATCACATCCATTGAGATATGCAGCAAAGTCGTCTTGTGATAGTTTAAAATGGTTTCTTTTGACGGGGACAATTTCATGCCCTTCAGACATCAGATACTTACTTAACTTCTGACCAATATACCCGGTAATACCTGCAATGGCTATTTTCATGTTCTGTTTAATTCATATTTATATCAATTAAACAAAATAAAATGCATTCTGTTTGAAAATATATTGAAAGAAAAAGAATTTACGAAATTACCTCACCAATCAGATCGTATGATTCTGCTCCGATAATTTTAATCGTATAAAAAGATCCAACATTCAGATTTTTACCACTAACAAGGACTTCAGGGTCAACTTCGGGGGAATCAAATTCTGTCCGGCCAATATAATAGTCTGCTTCTTTACGGTCTATCATTACCTTCATCTCCTGTCCCACTTTCTGAACACTAAGTTCATTGGCAATTTCTTCCTGAACGGCCATCAGTTTTTCAGCACGGTCCAGCTTAACTTCTTCGGAAATATCATCGATCAAATGATCACCGGCGTAGGTTCCGTCCTCTTCTGAATACGGAAACACCCCTAAACGCTCAAAACGGATATCTTTTACAAACTGCACCAGCTCCTGGAAATCTTCCTCCGTTTCTCCCGGAAAACCGGTCATCAGTGTTGTTCTTAAATGAATGCCCGGCACTTCCGTTCTTATTTTTCGGATCAGGTCATATGTCTGCTGTTTAGATACCTGGCGTTTCATCTTTTTCAGCATGTTATCACTGATATGTTGAAACGCAATATCCAGATAAGTGCAAACTTTAGGATTGGTACGCATCACCTCCAGAATCTCAAAAGGGAAACCAGCGGGATATGCATAATGCAACCGAATCCATTCTATGCCCTGAATTTCAGACAGAGCTGTGACCAGTTCGGCAAGTTTGTGTTTTTTATAAAGATCCAGACCATAATACGACAGATCCTGCGCAATCACCTGGAGTTCCTTCACACCTTTTGATGCTAGCTGTGTGGCCTCCTCAACAAGCTTGTCAATTGGCACTGATTTATGTTTTCCGGTAATCAGAGGAATGGCACAATAGGCGCAAGAACGATTGCAACCTTCTGATATTTTAAGATAGGCAAAGTGTGAAGGTGTAGTTATATACCGGTTGCTACTGGTTGTCTCTTTATCATTTTTGTTTTCAACGAGTTCATCTAAAACCTTGCTCCAATTAAACTTTCCGAAATATTTATCTACCTCCGGAATTTCACGGTTCAGATCTTCCATATACCGTTCAGACAAACAGCCCATCACATACAGCTTTTCTATGTCTCCATTGGTACGGGCATCGGCCAGTTGCAGGATCATGTTTACCGACTCCTCTTTGGCATCACCAATGAAACCACAGGTATTTACCACCACAATATCTCCGGAAACTGATTCCGGATCATGTTCCACATCAAAACCGTTATCTGAAAATTTCTGCAATAAAACCTCAGAATCCACAAGGTTTTTAGAGCACCCCATTGTAATAACACTTACCTTCTTCCTCATCCCGAATGGAGCATTAAAATGAAATATGATTAGCTGAAAAGAGAATCCACAAACTCACGCTTGCGGAAAACCTGAAGATCATCTATGCCTTCACCGATACCAATATATTTGACAGGTATCTTAAACTGATCCGATACGCCGATCACAACACCACCTTTGGCAGTTCCATCCAGTTTTGTGATGGCCAGTGCATTAACTTCTGTTGCCAGGGTGAATTGTTTGGCCTGTTCAAAGGCATTTTGTCCGGTTGAACCGTCAAGAATGAGCAGAATTTCATGTGGCGCACCCGGAACAATGCGGTCCATCACCTTTTTCACCTTACTCAACTCATTCATCAGGTTTATTTTATTATGCAAGCGGCCGGCTGTATCAATAATCACAACATCGGCATTCTGTTGTTTGGCAGACTGCAGGGTATCGAAAGCCACTGAAGCAGGATCAGCACCCATATGTTGCCTGACGACAGGTACATCTACCCGTTCTCCCCAAATTACAAGCTGTTCTATTGCCGCTGCCCGAAATGTATCCGCAGCACCTAAAATAACTTTCTTTCCCTGTTTTTTAAACTGATAAGCTAACTTCCCGATGGTTGTTGTTTTTCCAACACCATTTACACCAACCACCATAATCACATATGGGTGATCGGACTCCGGAAGTTCAAACGCTTCACCGTCTCCTGTTTCATTTTCTGACAGTAAATCAGAAATTTCATCCCTCAGTATTTGATTTAACTCATCAACGCCAAGGTATTTATCTTTTTGCACACGCGCCTCAATCCGTTCAATTATTTTAAGTGTTGTTTCCACCCCCACATCTGATGTAATCAATACTTCCTCCAGATTATCAAGTACTTCATCATCCACCTTAGACTTTCCTGCTACAGCACGCGAAAGTTTTTTGAACACACTTTCCTTGGTTTTTTCCAAACCTTTATCCAGCGTTTCCTTCTTTTCTTTAGAAAATAATCCGAACAGAGCCATGTGAAATAGTTTACTGAATTATTGAAGCGTAAAAGTAAAAAAAAACTTCCCTTTTTGGGGGAAGCTCTTTGTATTATTAAGAATAATAATTATTTCTTAAAAAAATCCTTAACCAAGTCGTTAGGAACAATTTCTTCTTTGAAAGAATAAGCTCCGGTTTTATCGGATTTTACCATTTTAATTACTTTGGCATGACCTTTACCGGCTCCTTTCTGTAACGATGCTACTGCTTTCTTAGCCATAACTCAATTATTTTATTTCTTTATGAACAGTTACTTTTTTTAGGATTGGATTGTACTTTTTAAGTTCCATCCTCTCCGGAGTATTTTTACGGTTTTTTGTTGTAATGTATCTTGAAGTTCCAGGCATACCGCTTTCTTTATGCTCAGTGCATTCAAGAATAACCTGTACTCTGTTTCCTTTCTTAGCCATTGTTCTATCTCCTCAATTAAATATTTTTAGCTACTAAACCTTTTTCTTTTGCTTCTTTCAGCGCTTTATTCAAACCAATTTTATTGATTGTGCGTAAACCTGAAGTAGAAACCCTTAAAGTGATCCAACGATCTTCTTCCGGGAGATAAAATCTTTTATTGATCAGGTTAATATCGAACCGTCTTTTAGTTCTTCTTTTAGAGTGTGAAACATTGTTTCCCACCTGTGCTTTCTTCCCTGTTATCTGACAAATCTTTGACATTTCGCTATGCTTTTATATACGTTTTTCAAACAGTGCGCAAAATAAGCAATTATTTTCGATATAAGCAAAATTTATTTTCCATAAAATTTAATGCTTTTACGCTTCATTTCAAGGGTTTAATCATTTTGATCACAATTTCTGCAGTCCGGAATTGATAATCTAAAACAAAAACCGCACATAATCATCTGTCCTTCAGCTCCTTTATCAACACATCGCATTCTCCGTCCAGAAGAGACTTAAACGTCTGTGCATCCGCTGTCTTTCCCTCATAGAGGCCATAATGGAAAGGAATTGCAACCTTAGGTCCAATATCTTTTATAGCTTCAGCAGCTTCTTCCACACTGTTCATCGTATAGGTCTGCCCCAGAGGCATAAAAGCAATATCACAATCTATGGATTGCATAGCAGGAATACGTTCCGTGTCTCCGGGATGGTATATCGAAAAACCATTGTATGATATGATGTAACCGACCCAATTATTGGCCTGCGGATGAAAACTGGTTTTGACCACATTATAAGCTGGAACAACTTTAACTCCAATACCATCCAGATCAAATTCATCACCGGGTTTCACAAGAACAAGATTTTCAAAACCACCTTCTTTCAGCTTACTTTCGCATGTTTCAGGTGCTACAATCAACACGTTATTCCCGTTCAGCTTTGCAATTTCATTCACGTCCAGATGGTCGCCATGACTGTGTGTGATAAAAACAACATCAGGAGTATCATTACCGGGTAGCCTGAACGGATCAACATACACCGTTTTATTGCCAAACGGGATTTTAATTGATGCCTGACCAAACCAGTCTATTTTTTTAGCAAAATCCATTGTCTCTTTTGCTGATTTCTGACTAAAACCTGTCAAAGAAATCATTAGCATTAAGACAAAGCAAACAACTCTGTTGTTCATTTCATACTTTTTAAATACTTGTATAACTCACTATCGGTAGACAATATCACCGATGTTTCACCATCAAACGTCTTTTCGAACGTTTCCATAGACTTCATAAAAGCGTAGAGTTCACGTGAGCTGCTGTTTTTATTATAGGCTGTTGCATAGATTGCGGCTGCTTTGGCATCCGCCTTACCTTTTATTTCCTCGGCTTCCTTAAACGCTCCGGACTGTATGGTTTGCAGTTCCCTCTCCTTCTCTCCGTTTATCCGGGAGGCTTCTCCCTGACCTTCAGACCTGAATTTATCTGCAATCCTGTAGCGCTCACTTTTCATTCGCTCATATACCTGGGTTCTTACTTCTTCGTTGTAATTGATCCGCTTAAACCTGAAATCCAGAATTGCTATTCCAAGTTCGGTGGCCAGCTTATTTGCTTCCTGAAGGATCATTTTCTCAATCTTTTCTCTTCCTACAGTAATGTCCATCAATGAATCGCCAACGAGTTCCCCGATAATACCGGAAGACTGGGGCTTGCGATTACTGTTTCTTACGGCTTCTTCAATATTGTTTTTCGCGATATAGTCCCTGGTTTCACCATCCAGAATATCATCCAGCCGTGACTGAGCACTGCGTTCGTTATTGAAACGTTTAAAAAACTGCAACGGATCTGTTATCTGCCAGCGTGCATAGGTATCCACAAAAATATACTTCTTATCCTTGGTGGGAACCAGATCAGGATCACCATCCCATTCCAGAAAGCGCTTATCAAAATAATTAGCGGTCTGTATAAACGGCTTTTTAAATTTCAACCCGGGAGTCAGAACAGCTTCTCCAACCGGCTTCCCAAATTGCGTGATAACAACCTGCTCGGATTCCTTAACGATATAAACACTTCCAGCAAGTAAAATCACTGCCACAATTAAAATTACGGATATAAATATTAGCTTTTTCATGATTTCTTATTTTGCAGGTTGAGAGTTTGACATTTGCATCTGTAAGAGCGGAAGAACATTATTACCCTTATCATCAGTAATAATTTTCTTACCCAGTTTTGGAATCACATTCTGCATGGTTTCCATGTAGATCCTGCGTTTTGTTACTTCGGGTGCTTTAATATACTCTGAATAAAGGGCATTGAAACGAGCCACATCACCCTGCGAATTATTTACTCTTGCAGTGGCATAACCTTCTGCTTTCTGAATGGTCTCTTCGGCCTGCCCCTTAGCCTTAGGGATAACCTTATTATACTCTGACTTTGCCTGGTTAATCAGCGTTTCTTTTTCCTGCTGAGCTTCGTTTACTTCATTAAACGCATCTTTTACCGGTTCCGGTGGATTTACATCCTGTAAAACTACCTGATCAATTTCAAATCCTAAAGCGTATTCTTTGCAAATTTGCTGAACAAGGGCTTCAACTTTACTCGAAATTTCTGTTCTACCTACAGTCAAAACCTCATTCACCGTTCTGTCCCCGACTATCTGTCTCATTGCAGCCTCAGAAATATCCCGTAACGTGGTTTCCGGATTCCGGACTTTGAACAGATAATTGTAGGGATCATTAATTCTGTACTGAACCACCCATTCCACATCGGCAAGATTAAGATCGCCGGTTAGCATCAGAGCCTCATCCCTCACACCAGATCTGGTATATGTCGATCTGACATCGGCCTTTACGGTTCTGAACCCAAATTCCTGCTTTAACTGCCGTTCTACCGGTACCTTATACAGTTTATCAATAAGTGGGAGTTTTACATTCAAACCGGGTTCCACGGTTCGCTGGTATTTACCGAAACGAACGATTACACCAACTTCTTCGGTGTTAATCTGAAAAAATGTCCCAAAAAGAAGTATAAGCAATACTATTGCTGCTACGCCATACTTTACTAACCTGAGTATGTTTTTAACATCCGGCTTCTGGGATCCTAAATCATTAAAGTTAATCTGTGCCATAAAATTTATTTTCCTGTGATAGTGTGATATTTTAATTTATTATTTGCTTAAAACAAAGGATTGATACTTTAGCTTTATTCGGTAGAATTAGAAAACGGATGCATTTCTTTTCCTTTTTCAGCAGCCTGTCATCCTACCTCCGCCATACTAAAAATATATTTAAAAACGCTTAATCAGTTTTTTGGGTTTTATGCGTTAAATCACCGTTCCTGCAACACAGCAACAGCATCTACCTCCACAAGTACACCTAACGGCAGGGTTTTAACAGCTACAGTAGCTCTTGCCGGAGCTGTGGATTCATCAAAAAAGGATGCATAAACCATATTGAAAGCTTTAAAGTTATCCATATCTGATAAATAACAGGTCGTCTTAACCACATCATCAAATCCGGCTCCTGCCTCCTTCAGTACCTGACCCAAATTAGTCATAACCTGCCTGGTTTGATCTTCTATGCCACCTTCCACAACAGTCATTGATTCCGGATGAAGACCGATTTGTCCGGAAGTAAATATCATACCACCAACTTTAACAGCCTGAGAATAAGGCCCTATTGCTTTGGGGGCCTGCGATGTTGAAATAATCTCTTTATTCATAAAAACTCAATTGGGGTTCCAAGGTAGTGAAATTTAAGGGATTTAACTTAAAAAACAATACGATGATTTAATTGAACGACACGGATTATTAAGATACAGGCAGTACAATTGAAATTACCCGGATACGGACAACACTTTAGCTCCCTTAATCTTTTGGCGTTTAATCTCCAGTAATGCTTCATTAGCCTTATCAAAAGGATATACCGTAACTTCTGCTTTAAGTGGTATATCTGCTGCTATATCTAAAATTGCTTCCAGATCCGATCCTGCCACATTCGCAACGGATTTAATTTCTTTTTCCATCCATAAATGTTTCTCATAGCTTATCTTTCCCATCAGATCAATATCGTGATCCTCCTTTCTAATAGCATTTATTACCAGCCTTCCACCCGGTCTGAGGCATTCAAGTGCGGATATCACCGGTTTCCAGACCGGTGTAGTGTCGATAATAGCGTGCAGCTGCTCCAGAGGCTTATCCGAAGTATTTCCGGCCCATTTACAGCCAAGATCAAGCGCAAATTTTCGTTCCTCAGGATTACGGGCAAAAACAAATACATCAGAATCAGGATATTGATGCAGAATCATTTTTAATACTAGATGAGCAGAAGCCCCAAAACCGGTTAATCCAATCCTGTTTCCATTGCTGATTTTACTCAATGCCACAGATCGAAAGCCAATGGCCCCGGCACACAGTAGTGGCGCAGCCTCACTGTCTGAGAGCATATCAGGGATTTTATGAACACTTTGTTCAGGCACTTTCATATATTCTGCATATCCTCCATTCCGGTCGCGACCTGTTGCCAAAAAATCTTTACACAGGTTCTCATTTCCCGATTTGCAGTATTCACAGTGTCCGCAGGCCGAATAAATCCAACCTACACCTACCCTGTCACCTAACTTAATATCTTTACGTATACCCCGGTGTTTTTCTATTATGCCTACAACCTGATGCCCCGGAACAACGGGTAAATCGGGAGGAGCAGTCCGCCCTTCTATTTCATCCAGTTCTGTATGGCAAATTCCGCATACCTTTACTTTTAACAACACCTCTCCTTTATCAGGTTCCGGCCTGGGGAGTTCTTTCATCGTCAGCGGAACATCATCTCCAGACAGATCTGTGATTTTATCAATTACCCAGGCTTTCATATATTGGATTTTAAGAGACATAAAATGTAATGTACTGTAGAAGCTATGCTTTAAATTTAAAGATAATATCAGTAGAAATCAAAAATGTGTTTTCAGATATAACAATTCTTAAAATATTATAAAAACTAATTTATATCGTGCGCGATATATAATTATGTCTTACATTTGTGTCGCAAACGATACAATAAAACATACTTAAAATGGACGCACAATTTTATGATTTTAAGGCTAAAAGCCTTCAGGGAAAAGAGATAACGATGGACAGTTACAAGGGAAAGACGGTATTAGTTGTCAATACAGCCAGTAAATGCGGGTTCACCCCACAGTTTGAAGGTCTGGAAAAAATGTATGAAAAGTACCGGGAGCAGGGGCTGGTTATTCTGGGTTTCCCTTGTAACCAGTTTGCAAATCAGGAACCGGGAGACGAGCAATCCATAGCTGAAGGATGCATGGTGAATTATGGGGTAACCTTTCCAATGTTTTCTAAAATTGATGTCAATGGAGAAAACGCACATCCATTATATAAATATTTGAAATCTGAGTTGGGCAGTGTTCTTGGAAGTAAAATAAAATGGAATTTTACGAAGTTCCTGATTGATAAGGATGGAAAGCCGGTTAAACGATTTGCGCCGGTAACCAAACCGGAAAAGATAGAGCCCTACATAGAAAAGATGCTGAAATAAAAGTTATTTCAGCATCTGGTCATGAATTTCGGTTTAAACCAATATTTTTGCAGACTCAATATCCGGATGTGATATGAAATACGAACAGCTAAAACTAAGTAACCAGATTTGTTTCCCGGTGTATGCCGCATCAAGGCTTATCATCAGGGAATACCAGCCATACCTGGACAAGCTTGGTATTACGTACCCACAATATCTTGTTCTAATGATATTGTGGGAACAGGATGGAGTAACGGTTAACGAGATTGGTTCAAAGCTTATATTGAACACCAATACGGTAACACCCCTGCTGAAACGTATGGAAGTAATGGGACTGTTGTCCCGTGAAAAATCGACATCAGATGAACGAAAGGTGATTGTTAAACTAACATCCAAAGGTAAGTCAATGATGGAAGCAGCTTCAGAGATTCCTGAGAAGCTTGTGTCGAATACCGACATCTCCACCATGGATATTGAGGATCTCATTGATCTCAAAAATAAACTATACGAAGTGATTGATGTACTTTCTAAAAAACAACCATTAAATGCAAGACACTAACTATTCTATTCTCTTTTTACTGGCGCTGGTAGTATTTATTATTAATCTCCCGTTTGGCTTCTGGCGCGGAAAGACAAAAAAATTTTCTTTTAAATGGTTTCTGTTTATCCATCTTCCCATTCCGGCGATTATTTTATTAAGAATTTACAGTGGCGTAGGTTTTGCATTTATAACTTATCCTGTGCTTTTGACATCCTTTTTTATGGGGCAGTTTGTCGGACGGAAGTATATTACAAGCCTTATTTCCTGCAAAAAATAGGTTTATTTCTAAATTTGTCTGACAAATTCACCGACACCGGTGAGCACCATTTGAACACCTATGGTTGCCACAATAAGCCCGAATATCCGGATCAGTGAATTCATAAGGTTGAGTTTATTCAGTCCGTTACCTATTTTACGTGCATATTGCATAAAGAAGAAGTTTATAAATAATGCTGCGATAATTGAAACCACAGTGACAGTATAGCCGTAATGTGCGGGGAATGTTACAGCTGCGGTTATGGTTGCCGGACCCGCGATCATAGGGATTGCTATCGGAACAGCGGTAATGTCTTTAACAGATATGTTTTTATCCAGTTTTATAAACTCGCCACGCTGTAAGCCCTGAATACCATTATAAAACAACACAACGCCACAGGTAACCTGAAATGCATAAAGCTGGATATGGAACACATAATTAAACACAAATTGTCCCAAAGCCAGAAAAAACAAGAGAATGACCATAGCTGTTATGGTTGATTTTACAGCTATGTATTTTATGGACTGATGATCGAACTGGTTTTGAAGCGTATTAATCACAAATACCTTGTGTACCGGATTGACTAAGGCAAAAAATGCTACAAAACAACTTAAAAAGAGATTAAGGCTAAATCCGTCCATCGCAAATTACTTTTGTTTTCATTCCTGTAGAGTGACACTTTTACATCCGGAAATGACATACAAATTTTATGTTATTTTGCGATAATTCCTAAAAGCAGATGTTATAAATTTTTAAATCCAAAAGAATCAGCACATCCCGTTATTATTTGCAGATTCTTTGGGAACCTGTTGAAGAGAATCCCAGTGTTCCACAATTTTTCCGCGTTCATCAAAACGGAAGAAATCCATAGTAATATATTCTTCATTGCCCGGCCACACCTGATGTGTATGGAGGGCTACGAGGTCACCTTCTGCCACACTTCGTAAAAAACTTACTGACTTTTCGGGATACTCCTTTTTCATTCGATTAAAATACCTGATAAAACCTTCCGGTCCATCTTCAACGGCCGGATTGTGCTGAATATACCTTTCACCCACATAGAGTTTTACTGCAGTTTCCGGATCACCATTAAATGCCATCCTGTAAAATGCCATCGCATTTTCTTTGTTTTTGTTTTCAATCATATCAGTTTCGTTTAACCTCATTGTATTAAACAAATCATACCGGAATAGTTTCAGAGCGGACCGGGAATACCCTTATTTGATTCAATTGCAACATAAGTTCAATGAAATGTAACATGGCATTACAGCGTTTTAATAAGCAAAATTTACCCTGTCAATAGCGTTTATCCTCTTTCACCAATATAGAGCTGAAACGACAAATGGATATTAAAGGATTACTGTCAATTCCTCTTCCCCATTTGTCAGATAATACGCTACAAATGTCATGGGTTCTGTATCTGAATAATTATCAAAATGGACGATTGGAGTTTCAGCCGGTTCATAAAAGGCTTCTCCGGCTTTCAGAACCTGTGGGTTCTCCCCTTCAACCTGAAGCAGACAGGAGCCGGATACAATTTGTCCGACTATCGGGCAGGGATGACGATGATATGGTGCCTTCTGGCCTGCCTGAAATTCAACTTCCATAATTTTTACCACCGAAACATCCCGTTTGCCGATATCAACATTCAACAATCCTTTTCTGCTGATGGTGCTTTGATCATTCTTTTCCATTACTGTCTGATTTTGAATTATAAATTCTGTTCATAATGCCAACTCAATTCAATTAGAACATGCCTGATAATACGGCCAAGTCATAAGTTATATAACATAAACAGCCCCAAAACGTTGATAAAATCAATATTTGTTAACGTGATGGTTATTGTAAATGTGTAGACAATTTTACTTTTCCCAAATACCAGATAATATGAAAGGTTTGTATTTAGATATGAGTGCGACTAAATAATAAGCTTAATCCATACAGCAGAAGAACTTTTCAACTACAATTTAAATAAAAAAGGAAGATCGCAGGAATTCATAGTACAGATATCTATAGCTGGATGAGTTTATTAAGGCGATTACAGGCCAGAAGCAAATGGATTGTTTTAGAAAAAAACAATTTACAGATTATGCATCCTGTCAAACCAAATATTAGAGCAGAAAATTAACATAAATCTACATTAAATATCCAAACATTAATCGCATTGTTTTCATTTCTGATTTTTATCCATCCCAGCACCTTAGAGACCCTTTCAGATTGTACATCTTCATTCCGGTATACAAGACCAAGCTTTACAAAGTCACCTTTTTGATCAATTATTTTGAGTAGTTTTCTTCCTTTTTCAGATCGGGACAATACAATACATTCCGATTCTAAATCCGGCATAGAATAAACTTTTCTTTGATCAACCTGAAGCATATCAAAAATTGAAAGAAAACAGTCATCAGTTTTAAGCTCATTAAAATACTTAATACTGACATAAAACCTGCTTTCCAATTGATACCTACTGATCCAGGCTTCAGATTTATTTTCAATATCATATACGATCTTAATATAATCTTCATTTTGATCAATAATTAAATACCGGTAGTTCGATATTGCAGTATCCAGGGGTGGATGATATCCGAAATTGCTAAATGGTTTACTGATTCTTAAATCCAAAACTGTTGTTTTTTTAAAATTATCATCGAATATATCCAGATCAATACCTCTTTTTATGCCCGAATTAAGTGTTAGTATTCCAGTCCCTTTTTTTAATAAATCTGTGGGAAGATTATCTTTAGTCACATAAAACTTTTCCCAGGGAGCATCTGAGAATATATTCATCTGAATAAAAACAATACAAAAAAGAATTAATGCTGTTTTTTTCATTTTATTTTTTCAGTTCAAATCCAATATAACCTAATCATTTAATGACAACTATAATTTGTTGCCAAATCATATATAAATGTGTTAAGTTTAATTATCTATATTTTAACAAGCAAACCTCACTATTTAATTTCAACATATACAAGTCCAGGTATTTAACTCAAAAATCAACGTTTATTCCAAGTGAATAAACCTCTGGTCGCGGATAACTGTAATAGTCTGTTCCATCAGCCACTTCAGGATCTCGTCCGCTGTAACTGGTTAAAGTCAAAACGTTTTGTGCCGAGAAATACAGGTCAATTGTATATCTTTTCAGAACCGGTTCAAATTTATAGCCAATGCTAAAATGGTCCAGTTTCAAGAATGATGCGTTTTCAACAAAGTAATCACTGCTAAACTGGCGTTTAATAAAGTTGGTGCTACTTAAAGAAGTGCTTTGATTTTTCCAGTAATCAATTGGGTATATCTGATCGTATGATGAACCTGCAGAGAACTCATTATAAACATAATTACCAAGATGAATACGGGAACCAAAGGAGATATCCAGGTTTCTATAGTTGAACTGACAGGACAATCCCATCAAATACTCCGGTGCCGGATTTTTATATATGTACCTGTTATCAAGATTATTAACATTAGCTCCTTCACCGGTGAAGTCAACATACAAACCTTCAATGGGATTTCCATTATTATCATAAACCTGCTTATTCAAATAATAGGAAAACACAGGATATCCAACCCTGGTAACCTGTTTGGTTCCTGTAAGTCCACTTCCGTAATATATTTCATCAACAAAACGGAATGCATTGGAATACAAACTCCTGACCGTATTGCGATTATGTGACAAATGAAATCCTACAGTCAAATCAATGTTTTCTTTTGATAAAGGTTTAAGAAATAAGGCACAACTGTAACCAGTATTCTCTATGCTGCCACTATTTGTCAGAAACGAATTTGAATAATTACTAACCCTTGGTATATTAACTGAAATCAATAAATTTTCAGATGATATTTTATAAGTACTGAAAGTTCCGCTGATACGATTCTTAATAAGTCCAAAGTCCATACCAAGCGTTAATTGTTTAATACTTTCATATAAAGTATAATGTTCAGTGTTAGCATCATTATCCAGATTCAGGGGACCATAACCAAGTTTTAATTTCAAGCCGGAAACAAAATCTGAATTTTTCAGAAAAGCCTCTTCTTTAATCTTCCAGGCTAATAATAAGGATAACGTGTTATGTCTGTATGGAAAACGAGAATTAGCATAACTGTTAACGATGCAGGAAAGTAAATATTTATCCATCAGACTATAATTCAATCGGCCAAACAGAAGTGATTTGTAATTTTCAGTCCAATATATTGATTCGTACGGATAATATGTTTCGTTTGTTTCGTCTACATTACTACGGATGTAACTGGAATTTCCTTTTTTTGCATGGTTCCAAAAGAAACCAGCCATAGCGCTGATTTCACTTTTAATAGGTGTGAAATACTTTCTGTATTTTAAACTGAAGCCCAACTGATCATTATTGTTGGTAAAAGAGTAATCGGATAAACGTCCGGTATATGGTTGCGTTAGCATTACCGGAGAAGTTACCGGTCGGTTATCATATCCGTCTGTTTGTGAATGATCTGCTCCAAAATTCAAGCTTACCTTAAACTCATTGTTTTTGCTATTTTTAAAAACAGGCAGCCTGTAATCAAGCTGAATGTAGGCCATAAATCTATTATTTACCGATTTATGGTCCGCTTCCAGTATCTGTTCCAAGGGATTAGGGGTGCCTAAAAAAGCGTCGTAGTTTTCCCACTGAAAATAACCGTTTGAATTTACATTGCCATCCATAATCAGTTGAGTTGGATCCATAGATATGGCTGAACCAATCGCATTAACATCACCATGGTTTTGGTTCGCTTTCAAACCTTTGATATTTATATTTAGTTTCAGATTATCTTTTAAAAATGATGGATGCACATCAAGAGAACCTATAAATTTTTCCTGCCCTGTATTTTTTAGAACCCCGTTCTGGTTTACATATACCAGTGATATTCTATATGGAATTTTTCGTGCCCCTGAAATTGACAGATTATGAATCTGTGATATGGTTTTTCTGAATATCTCTTTTTGCCAGTTGGTATTTGCGGAACCAATACTTCCCATAGCTTCAGGTTCATATAAATCTTTGTGGTTCTGAATGATCTGTCGGAACTCATCACCACTGTATACATCAACAAAATCACCAGGCGTTGAAAAGGCAAAATTAGTCTTATAACTTATCCTGAGCTTATCCCCTGAATGTGCCTTTTTAGTGGTAATTATAATAACACCATTATTTGCTTCATAGCCATAAATTGCTGCAGCAGAAGCATCATTTATATACGTAAAACTTTCTATGTCATTCGGATTAACGATTGAGAGATCAGCATTGTACATAATGATATTATCGACTACCATCAATGGGGCATTGCTTTCATATAAACTTGTTGTGCCTCTATTGAGTAAGGTGGAACTGCCTCCCGGAATACCATTAGAGGTGATCTGCAAACCCGGTATTCTGCCAATTATCAGTTCTTCCGGTGAAATGAAAAAACCACGATCCGATTGATGCGGATAAAAAACAATACCGGAATCAAAACCATCGTTTTTTGAGCCAAATTCGTAAAAGACATTTTTCTTTTCTGAAGCCTGATTTATCAAGCTATCCGCTTTGTTTAATAAGCCATTCCCGGACTGACTTCTTACAGGAGATGAGATACCTAAAACAAAGCAAATAACAGCAAGTGTCTTACATAGAAGTAATTTCATTGTTTAATTTTATTGATATCAGAATCCGTGATTTCAACATCTGACCAACACGTCGTAAACCAGGCAAACAAACATGATATTATTTATTCATTCGACAATTTCCGAACTTGTCATTTTTCAAACAGAATAAAAGAACTAGTTCTCATCAGAACTTCATTCCAGTCCTGCTTTTTCCTTCACTAAAGCCTCAAACTGCAATAAACTGTCTCTTAATTCACTGTTGGTTACTTCAACCATATCTGAATCCAGATCAAAAAATATTCTTGCCCATGTTCCGGTTGGCAGTCCGGAAGGTGTGTAGTCACCAGCCAGCTCATTTTCGTTATGAAGAGCTGAATAGAAGTAATTAAAAAGATCCACAGTTTCGGTATTCTGTTCCAGAATTACATCTTTGCTAATATTGCTGAAATTAAAATACGTAATATGTGCTTTTAGCTTTCCGTTATTAACGGTTTCATAGAGATCAAAATGCAGACTACCGGCGCCGTCCCGCTCAAAATGCATGCACCTGTAATACCCGGTAACTGTATCAAGATAATCCTCTTTTTGGCAGGACACTATGCATATGGAAGCAAAAAGCAGCAGGAAAATTACTTTTTTCATGGTTCAAATTATTATCAACAATCAAATATAAGATAAAAACCAGAAAGAAGAATCAGCATAATCATAAATAAATACTGTAATTTCTACAGATCAGTACCTTTTTCCTGTACTGATTTATGCCTTCGTTTTCCAACAGGTTTTTATGCATCTGACAATCAAATAGGGTACCATCGAATAATTCAATAAGTTTCATAAGATATTATATTGGTTAAATGTATGAAATTTCAATAAAATTTCAATGTTTCACGGGTACTGTCAGCAATAGTAAAAGTAATCTATCCTTTAATTTAATTTATCCAGGTAACGTTTTATTTTTCCCGGCTCAAGAGGAACATACCCTGTTGCTCTGATAAATTTCTGGCCATCGGTAAGCGACCAGTTAATGAAATCGATAACAACCGGCTTATCAGGTTTATCTCTTGCTACGATGAAGAGTTCCCGGGAAGGTGGTGATGGATAGTTGCCCTTTTCAATGGCTTCTAAAATAGAATCAAACGTATCATAAAAATCTTCCTCAGGATCAATGATCCCATTTGCATTAAGATCCAGAGGAATTACTTCTATCCCATTTCTTTTCAGTCCGGTATGTATATTGTATATATAAGACGTATTGTTAAAGGCGATCCCCTCCGGATCTTTGATAACCTGTGCTAACAGGGCTGAATCGCCCTGTATTTTTATTCCCTTCAGGTCTTTTTGTTGTCCTCCAAGGTATTTAGCCCATGTACCTGCCGCTCCGGAAGCATCATTGCGCGTATAAACCCGAATTGGTGCTTCGGCATTAAGATCTAAAATTTCGTTCCAGTCAGAAATTGTACCATCAATAAAAATACCTTTAAACTCCTCTTTTTTTAAACCACGGTTTTTAAGGACTTTCAGATAAGGATTATTCAGATAGACCGTTGGTAAAACAGCATTTTTACAAAGACCAACCCACCAAACCCCTTTGTCAATAAATTCCTGTTCTATTACAGAAGAGTATAGTCCTAAATCGACTTTCGATTCCAAAGCATCTGCCATACCCTGCCCGGCTCCTACTGCAGAAATATTAAACTGAACATTTTCATGGTCCTTTTTATATTCCTCAGCCCATTTAACAACCAAGGGATACAGTGCGTATGCTCCGGAAATATTAATCGTATTTTCCTGCTTTTTTTTCGACGTACAAGCCGATAGTATAAAAGCTACCAGTATCAGGTAAATAAAAGATCTCTTTTTCATACTAAACAGATTTTAAACGTATTATTAAAGTTGTATTGTTCTGAATTTTATAAGGACCTTCTACTGGAGATCAGTAATTATAATGCCAATTATCCCCTTCTACCTAACTGTCATACCACCAGTCAGTTCTATCATTCAAATTTACAACATTCCCCAAAATCTTTCACGGTAATTTGTTATGTTTTAGTGTATATTTTCGTACTTCGTTTATTCAGTTTGTATCCGTTATCATTCTTTATACAGATATCCTATCTGACCCGTTAATTTTAAGACCGATTTTAATGACATAACCTTAAGATGTTTTCTATGTCCTCCTGCTTCACCCCGTTTTGATTTAATAGCATTTCTTTCAGGAAAAAGGCTATCAAAGTGTAACAGATGCGGGTAAGACAGCTGCAAATATGGAGGATTAGCGGGTAGATTCAGCCTTTGAAATTAAACCAATTAACAATCTTATCCTGCAGAATAAAAATGAAAGGCAGGTTATACCAGGGATTTATTTGCTGCAAGCATTTTGCACCACCGCTAAAGCTTTTGGCAACACGCGGTTGGTTTCTTTTGATGCATCAAAAAAAAACTACTGGGTGAATCCTGAGCTTGGTGAAGGAGAGGGTGTTAAACCCCACGTAACAGAATGTGATTTCAGTGGTATTATTTATTCTTCACCAATCCCAAATCAGTTGATACATATTGTTTAAGCTTTTTATACGGGATCACAGACCAACCTGCGTCATCGCATTTCCGATTGGATATAGGTGATTTACTTCCCAGGTACAGTCCTTTTTCAGTGAGACACCAGGTTGGAAACTGCCACATTTTCACATTATCGTAGTTGCAGTTCTGTGCATTGACCGAATCCATTTTATCAGGATATTCAGCTTTCATAAGCTCCAGTATTTTAGGTCCGAAAACCTTGTAGCGGTACTGAAACCAGGCATACTCTCCATCGCTCAGTTCAGGCTGTGGTTTTTCTCCAAACCAAAACAGAGATTCCAGAGAAACAGGTGCTGCATTTTCTATGTAAAATGTGTTGTAACTGATTAAATCCTGAGCAGGACTTCCATAACACGCTGCGTTGGACGTAACCTTATAGCTGATTAGTTTGCTGCTTAAATACTTAACCTCATATTCATAACGATAATCACCTGGAGTTCCCAGGTAAACACAACCATACCTGTTATTTATAGCCGTCAACAGTTCCGCCTGCAGTTTTATATTTACGGAATCAACCTCCGGCAGCCTTTTGTCATTCGGGATCAGGCGAAACCATTTTATTCCTGTCATTGGTTCAAGCTCATTCATGATGTAAGTCCCCTTCCCTATTTTCTCTTTTTTCAGGTCGATGAGCTTAATATCTTTCGTTCTGTATGCGGCAAAAGGAGAAACACCATATTTCAGAATAGCTTCAATAAACGGATGATTCAGTTCTTTCACATCAATACGGCTCAGTTTAACCTCCATAACCGATCCATCTTCCTCCGTCCAGGTACCTCTCCATACATCCAAATGTATTTCTTTTATATCCAACACATTACCGCGTGTATTAGCATTAGAATATTCATCATATACAATAGCATGCAGTTCAAATGTTGTATCAGGCAAAATAGCGCCTTCCATAACCTTATCATACTTATGATCGGGTGTAAAATAGCGGGCCATACAATTATTTCCATATTCATCAATCTGTATGGCCACAGGTTGATCACCAAACGTTCCGTGCAGGAAATAAGAGTTCTCCCGGTGGGCAAAAAGAGATGTAATATGCATAAAGACAAACAGAATGATAAGATATATGAAGCGCATAACTTATTTTTGACGTTTAAACAGTGATTGTAAAACAATAAATATACAATCTTGTTTCAAAAGAAGTATTAATCCGGGATTTTCACAAAATAATGGATCAGTTCTTATTCTATCTCGAACAAGGAATTAACCACATTACGGACCTTAATGGTCTGGATCATATGGTATTCATTATTACTTTATGTGCTGTTTATACGCTTAGGCAGTGGAAACAGATTTTAATTCTCATTACCGCATTTACACTTGGACATACTTCAACACTGGCATTAGCCGGGTTGAATATCATATCGGTTAATCAAAAACTGGTGGAAACATTGATCCCAGTAACTATTCTTTTAACCAGCATTTACAACATTGTTAAAAAAAGCGCCCCGGATAAAAAGTTTCAGATTAATTATTTTCTGGCGCTTTTTTTCGGTCTGATCCATGGCATGGGCTTTTCGAATTTCTTCAGAGCCATGATGATGGGTATTTCGGATGACTCAATTGTATTTCCGTTATTCTCATTTAATGTGGGTATTGAGGTGGGGCAACTGATAATCGTCAGTCTGTTCCTGATCGCAAATCTTATTTTGTCTACCCTCTTTACCATAAAACACCGCGACTGGAATCTGGTTATTTCAGGTGCTGGCGGTGGTATTGCCGCAACCATGATTATTAAAGCATTGTTTTTAGGGTGAAATCGTTAAAATCCATAGGACTTTTGTTGATCCTGCTGATTCCGGGAGGCTTACTTTATGCACATCCCATAAAAATGACCACGGGAAAACTACAGATTGATACCAAAGACAAAAACTGCATTCTCACCCTGAATTTCTTCATTGATGATTTTGAAAGTGCCCTTCGGCAGATCTATCCGCAGCCGGCGTTTAATTATGATGAACCGGGAGAAATCATGAAGGCAACCATTTATGAATACATTAGCTCCAATTTTGAACTAAAACTGGATGATACCATAATTAGATTCGATTTGGGATCCATTAAAAAGATTGAAGATAATGTATGTCAGGTAAAGCTTAACGGAAATTTCACTAACCTGTCTGATTTTAATCTCATAACCGTGAAAGACATACTGCTCTTTTCATCCTTCAGCAAACAGTCCAATATCTTACATGTGTTTATCGACAACGGATCACATAAGATTCTGCAGTTTTATCCCGGTGTTCCGGTAAGGATTGAAAAATTATAGTTAATAAACGTTTCGCTCTTTTTACTTATACTGAGTATGAATTATTAAGCTACTACGAATCCGTTTATTTTTTTCTTATTTTAGTAGCATTGTTGAGATACATTTAACCTAATATTACTTGCTATGTTACGAAGATTATTACTTGTTGTATTCATTTCAACTTGCTTTATGTATAATTTGCTGTCTCAAACCCAGGACAGTATTGTTGATAAGGGTATAAAATTATACGACGAACAAAAATACCCAGAAGCCATTGAAGTATTTAAAACTGTAGATGAAAATGATTCTGCTTACACCCGCATGTTATATGAGCTGGCTATTACTCACCTGGCTGAGGATGATTACAATCAGACCATAGAGACCTGTCAAAAGGGAATGACAGAACCTTCAACCTATGACGGTTTGTTTTTGGCGACTATGGCAACGGCATTTGATAATATGGGTAAAAAAGATTCAGCCATTTCATATTATAGCAAAGCAATTGCTAAAAAGCCATTTAATTATTTGAACCATTATAATCTTGGATATACTTATTATAATATTGGGGATATGGAGAAAGCTACAAAATGTTTCCAGGAAGCACTCAGATGCAATCCCTTTCATGCCACAAGTCACCTGTTCCTGGGAATAATAAGTGCCCGGCAGCATCAGTTAACAAAGGCAATGCTATCTCTGGAAACCTACCTTATGGTTGAACCTAATTCAAGCAGAAGTAACAAATACCTGGTTTATTTGGATAACATTGCGCAAAGCTATGTGGATACAGCACATGGTGAGTATATTGAACCTTTTCTGGATAATACACTGTTCGAAGAAACTGATCATCTTATTGCATCCAGAATAGTAATTACTGACGAATTTGAACCTGTCATAGATTTTAGTGCAGCTACAGTTAAACAGACACAACTTTTATTCGACAAATTACCGTTCGACACCACAGATAAATCATTTTGGGTTGAGATGTATTTCCCGTTTTTTAAAAGTATTAAAGAAAAAGGATATATGGCACCAATGCTTTACACAATACTAACATCAACCAAAAATAATAAAGTACAGGAGTGGAAAGCAAAAAATGAAAACCTACTTAAAGAGTTTTATAAACTGGGATCTGAACTTACCGCTGTGAAAAACTACAGAGATGTCATTACACCAAACGGTATTGTACATAATATAGTTGAATTCGACAATGACGAACCATACAGCATTGGTGCATATAATTCGGATCAAAAGGAAGAAGGTTACTGGCAGTATTTTAATAACAATGGAGGTTTGAAAGCCTGCGGAAATTACATTAATGGGGAAAAGAACGGAACATGGTTATATTATACATCGGAAGGAAACCTGGAATTTAAACAGGATTTGACGGGTGGTAAAGTAAACGGGATGGAATATAAATACTTTCCGAATGGAAAGATCAGATATGAAGTGGCCTACATAGACGATATTCCTGATGGCATAGTAAAATTCTATAACAAGACCGGGCAACTTGATGAAATAAATTATTTCAAGGACGGAACGCGAAACGGACCTGCAATAGGCTTTTACGATAACGGTGATACCTCTTTTATCTACAACTATCTTGATGGTGAAATAAATGGCCTGTATAAAACTTACCATTATGATCAAAAGATTTATTTAATCTCTAGGTATAAAAACGGAAAAGAAGAAGGAGAAGAAACAACCTATCATCCAAACGGAAATGTTAGTTCAAAAGGTAGTTACATAAACGGTAAAGAAACAGGACTCTGGCAATATTTTTCTGATAATAATATATTACTGAGCGAATACCTTTACAATGACACAATTTTAAAATCAATTACCCAGTACTATGAAAATGGGAAGATTCAACAAATTACGCCATATAATGATGCAGGAAACATTGACGGGGAATTAAAATCCTTTGACAGAGAAGGAAATCATTTCTCCACAGAAGTATATGAAGACGGAAGTATATTAAAACTGATTAATTATACAGGTGATAAAGAAAGAGACAGTTATAGTTCTGATGATATGTCATTTGAGTTTGTAACCTACTACCCTGATGGTCCGGTCGCCAGAAAGGGAAACATCCGAAATGGAAAACTTGACGGTACCATAAAGGATTTCTGGCGAAATGGTAATCTGAAAACAATATCTTATTATAAGGACGGGACAAAACTTCCCAGGGAAGAAAATTACTACATAAACGGGACTTTAATAGCCAAAACATCAGAAGCAGGCACGTATGGAATAAGCAAATATGAAACCTATTACAACAACAGCAATATTAAAAGTTCAGGGTATTTAAAGGATGGCTCTTTTACCGGCCAATATCTGCAATATAATCCACTGGGCCAAAAATCATTTAAGAGCTATTACGTTAATAACGAACCAAACGGATGGTCAACCTACTTTTTAAATGACACCATAATAACTTCACGCTATCAAAACAAAAAAGGAGATTTGGTAAGGGTTGATTATTATGACGAAGCCGGAAACATATATTGTACTAACAATTATGATAAAAAGCCAATATTTGAATCCTATAGTCTGACTGGCGAATTAAGGGGCTCTGTAAATGTTTATAATTATTGCTTTTACGACACATTAAAATGGTTTTACCCAAATGGAAATATTGAGTCTGAAATGTATTTTTTCAACGATCAAAGACAGGGTGATTATAACAGATATTACTTATCGGGAAAACTGCGGCAAAAAGGGAAATACCGCTATGATAAAAAACACGGATTATGGGTTTCGTTTTACGAGAATGGCTTGCCCGAAGATTCATCATATTATATTGATGATAATAGATTTTACCGTAGGACTTCTTATTATGAGAATGGGAAAATACAAGCTATGTCCATGTATATTAATGATGAGATGGATGGTTATACCACATTATGGGATTACAATGGAAACTTGCAAATCAGGATTTTATACAAGGGAGACGAAATTATTTCATATCAAACACCCTTATCTTCTGGTTGGTCTGAACCTATACAGATAAAAACCGGTAATGAACTGATAAAATCATACTTCCCTAACGGGAAAATTGCATACGAAATGCAACTCAAAGATTTTTGTCCCAATGGCGAACAAATATTGTATGCCGCAAACGGCAAAATAATATCACAGGCAGAATATTCATGCGGTTCATTAAACGGTAAACATACATATTACTACGCCAATGGAAATGTAAAATCAGAGGGAAGTTATATTATGGGTGACAGGTATGGTTTATTTAGTGAATTTTACGAGAATGGAAAACTACGCAATACTACAGAATTCAATCAGGACGATATAAACGGAGAAGATGTTTTTTATGATAACACAGGAAAGCATAACAGAACTGAAATTTATTTCAACAACAGATTTATGAAAATGAAAGAATAATTAAGAAAGCAATTTGATTTGAAAAATATAAAAAAAATATATTGGGTTATTTCAGGAATTATTTTAACTCAGACATGTTTGGCAGCGAAAATAAAAATACCTGACATTAAAGATATGACTGCCAGATACAGCAATCAAAATGCAGTGTTCCTGTATAATAATAAAGATATCACATTTGATATTGTTAACGATTCACTAAAGATTTTTCAGCACAACGAGGAAGCAATAATGCTACTTAACGAACATTCCAAAAACGGTGCTAAGAATCATATCTATTTTGGAAAATTCAATTCAGTAAATAATGTAAATACATATACATATTACCTTTCAAAAGGAAAATACAAAAAAGCTGAGGCTACAAACAAAAAAACTACAAATAACATCGGCAACTCTGTATTTTATGATGATTCCAAGCAAATTGAAATCACCTATCCCATGGTAAATAAAGGTTCAGTTATGATTATGGCTTATGATGAGGTCATAAAAGACGCTCATTTTTCAGACTTGTTTTATTTTCAATCCTCTGTGCCTACGGAACGTACAGTCCTTACCGTTAAAGTACATGATAATATAAAAGTTGAGTTCAAAAAATTTAATTTTGACAGGGTGCACATTGCCTGCGATTCAACGCATAAAGGGAAATACACCATTTATACCTTTACAGGGGACAATATGCCTGCAGCAAAATATGGCAATAATTACACCAGCATTCGCCATCTCTGGCCACATATTCACATGCTCGTTAACGAAGTCAGGCTTTCTGATAGAACCGAACGGTATTTTGAAACGACAGATGATCTTTTTACCTATTACAATGGCTTTATCAAAACAATTGACACCACTTATTCTGAAGAGTTTAAAGTCAAAGTAAAGGAAATTACACAGAACTGCATTTCAGACAATGATAAAGCGAAAGCTATTCTTTATTGGGTTCAGGATAATATTAAATATGTTGCTTTTGAGGATGGATACAGAGGATTTATACCCCATAGTTCTCAAAAAGTTTTTGATCAGAGGTATGGTGACTGCAAGGATATGACCAGTATTATAGTCGGAATGATGAAAGTTGCCGGGTTGCCCTGTTATTACAGTTGGGTTGGTACAAGAGACATACCTTATACCTATGAAGAATTACCAACAATAGCAGCAGATAATCACATGGTAGCAGCCTATTTAACCAGGGATTCTTTAATTATTTTAGATGGCACAATGGATATGTATGAATTTGGATATGTTCCACATCACATTCAGGGAAAAGAAGTGCTTATCCGTTTATCCGATAAAGATTACACCATAAAATATTTACCTGTAACGCCTTTTACTGAAAGCCGGATTATTGATTCCTTAAGTATCCGCATTAAAGGATCTTCAGTTACCGGAGTTGCTCAAAAGCGCTGGGAAGGTTATAACCGTTACGAAATTTCCAGTACGTTGGATGGCGTAAAAAATGATAAACTCAACAAAACATTAAATAAGATTCTGGTTCTTGGGAATAATACGTTTATCGTTAATAATTTTAATATCCCGGATATTAAAGACAGAGACAATCCCATAATTATTGATTATTCATTTAATGTCACTGACTACGTGCAAAATCTGGGTAATGAAATATACATTAATTTAAATCTGGATAAAGAATTTGCTGAATATAAAATTGACACAACCTTCTCATGCAGGCCATTTGCAAACGACTTTAAATTCAATGAAACTACTATATCATCATTAGAGATACCTGACGGTTTTAAAGTCAGTTATGTTCCGGAAAACATTTCATATCAGAATCCGTATTTTAGTTTTAAAATTGAATATTCCCAAAATAATAACCGTATCACTCAACATAAAACAATTATTATGAATTTACTTGATCTTGAGCCGAAGGATTTTTCTGAGTGGGATAAAATGATTCTGGAATTGAATAAAGCATATAATCAGACTGTAGGATTAGAAAAAATTTAAACCAACGACTATGAAAAAATTATTTCTTTTACTGTTTTTGGCATCACAGATAATTGCTCAGGCAAAAGGATTTGAAACCACCGATTGGGAAACTTCACCGGATTACAAAACACTACCGGATTCTTTGATGAACGAAAATGTTATTTGTTTGAACCTGAATATAGCATATGACTTCAGACACGGAGATGATGGAAACCTTTATGCATACGAAACAGAACATAAAGTATATCGCATCCTGAATGAAGAATCCATTCAGAGTTTTAATAAATACTATATGTATGATGAGTCCGTACTTGAATATATAACCATAAAGGCACGGACAATTTCCTCCGATGGTACAATAAAGGAATTTGACAAGTCCAACATAAAAGAAATAACAGATGAGGAAACCGGGAAAAAATATAAGATCTTCGCTGTTGATGGTATAGAAGAAGGTAATACGGTAGAATATTTTACCGTGATGAAAAAAGAAGCAGAATCCTTTGGACGAAATTACTTTCAATTCGGCTTCCCTGTATTAGAGGCGAGCTACAGTCTTACATGCCCAGAAAAGTTGCGATACCTAATAAAACCTTATAATGGTCACATGACGCAAAGTGAACCGGAAATAAAAGATAGTACCGTTTATTATTCCTTAACCGGAGAAAATATTCCGGCAATAAATTCTGAACTCTTTTCGTATTTGAATCCCAATAAAGTTCGGGTAGAATATCGTCTCGACAGAAACCTGTTTAAAGGAAAATATCAGTTAAATACCTGGGATATTGCAGCAAAAATTATTAACAATCAGTTTTCAAACCTGAATAAAAAAGAAGAAGCAGCTCTGGAAAAATTTGTAAAAAAGCTTAAAGTACCCAATGGCGAAAATATAGATAAAATCATTGCCGTGGAAAACATCATAAAAAAGGATTTTCTCATCCAGGAGCAGAACAGCTATATTTATAACGATCTGACCTTTACTATTGGTGAAAAGGTCTCGTCGGATAAAGGTCTTGCCAAATTATATGCTAACATTTTTACAAAGCTCAACATACCTTATAATGTTGTACTAACATGTGAAAGAGATAATGTAAAATTTGACAAATCCTTTCCCAGCTGGAATTACCTTACGACCTATCTCATTTATTTCCCGGAATATGATTTATATCTGACCCCATCCATGCCTTTTCTCAGAGTGGGAATGACCAAAGAAGAAGTTATGGCTCAAAATGCTCTATTCATTCGTAAAGTAAGTGTAGGTAATTTTCATTCAGCCGTTGCCGATATTAAATACATTGAAGAGAACTCTTATTTGGATAACCAAAATAATATCATATCTGATATTACACTTGATGTTGAAAATAATAAGGTTAATATTGATCTTACTAAAAAGTTAAAAGGGTTATCAGGTGGATATTTTGAACTTATTCTGTCATCGATGGATGAAGACCAAAAGTTAAGCACATTTAAAAATCTCTCAGGTTTGGATGATTTAAATCCTGAATTTTCCGATTTTAAAATAATCGATCAGAATAATAACAAATACCAGAATGAATTCGGACTTAATTGTAAAGTCTCTACTCCCGGATTAATTGAAAATGCCGGAAATAAAATCTTATTTAAAATGGGGATGGTTATAGGGCCTCAGGCGGAATTATACCAGGAAGCAGAACGTACACTTCCCGTTGAAAACCAATTTAACCGCAGCTACGACAGAATCTTAACGTTTAATGTTCCAGAGGGTTATAAAATATCCAATCCCGAAGCAGGTATAATTAATGTGGTAAGTTCCAGAGAAGAAGATCCACCCTATGGATTTATATCTGAAGTGGAATATTCCGGCAATACATATACAATTAAAATCCATGAGTTTTATAAAGACCTGCTGGCTCCCATAGAACAATTTGAAGCTTTCAGAAGAGTCGTAAATGCCGCTGCGGACTTTAATAAAGTTGTTCTCGTTCTTGAAAAAACAGATTAAAATCCAAAGTTAAAAATCCCTTCTATTACATAATCCTGATGGCTAAAAGAATAGCCGACTTTGGCTCCTACTTTCCATTCAATCGGATAACGGAACAGATTCATATCTATATACATCGTTCCACCCAGAGCATTATATTCATATTCACCTCGACTGAATTTAAACTGTCCAAGGTCAGCCCAAACGCCAACATTTAATCGTTTAAGATATGCCAGCCAAAATATTTCTGCATCCGCATTTGCCAGGGGAAACAGGTATTCAAAGCCTATGCGGTAATTATCCTTGCCATATCCGGAATTTGTTAGTGTACTCCATCCTATTGGCATGGATAAGGGTTGTGTAAATACCATTCCGTATGGTTGATCCTTACTCAGGTGCAGAAAAGTAAGATTCAGTTGAAGACTATGATTTACTTCAAAACCAGGCAGATAAAAACTGACTTCAGCCCCTGAATATATTTGAGAATCTTCAGAGCCTGACATTTTATAGTGCCTATCAAATTTTTGCAGGATTGCCGTAATTTCATATCCCCAGTTTGTTCTAAGGTTCCGGTAAGCGTTTTGTTTCAACCAGGAATGATACAATCCAATACCATAAAATGTTCTGGTTCCCTGGCCTCTGTCAAATTCTATTGAACCGGTATTCTGAAATGTATACCTGTCTGTTGCATAGCTACCGTAGATAAAAGGAGATAATGTAATATACTCTGAAAGATGCCTGAAGACAAACGGGAATTCTACCTTGCCCTCGAACCGCAAGGCATTGATATCTGTACTCACATCATACCCGTATCCTGTTTCATCAATAACTAAAATATTTTGGTTCCATGCACCATAATAGGTGTTAAAATGAATCACAGGAAGAAAACCGCGGTAGATGTAGTTAAAGAAATATTTCTCATCCTTATTGGTCGCTGCAAAATTAACTCCAACCGACATTGTTGCATCATTCAGCATGCTTTGAGACAGCAACGACACACCAGGTAAATATGCCTGTCCACCAAGTTGATAGGCAGCACCGGGTATCCAGCTGTGAAAATTAAACTGATGTGCAAATTTATTGTACCGGCTAATGCTGTATTCTGTTGAATCTTTTTCTTTGAAATCAACTTTACCTAACTCCATTTCAGCCAGATTTCGGTAAAGGTTAGGGGCATAATTGGGCACCTCTGTAAGGTTTTGATTAAGCATCTGATTGTCATTTTGTTTGACAACCTCGTTTCCTTTCCATGTGTAATCAAGGTACACCAGATCACCATCAATAAAAGTAGGTGATATTGCCCCAAACCTTGAATTAGTAATACGTACAGGTTCTCCTCCGGTAAGAGGTATCTGGTAGATATTTTCTATTCCGGACCAATCCCCTGAAAAAAATACATATTCGCCTGTCACATAAGGATGCTTGAAATCCATATTATCGGGCCCAAATAAAATCTTCTCCTCTTTAAAATCATTCCAGCACAGTATTTTGCCACCATCTGTGATTTTGATATATACCAGTGACTTTCCGTCCGGAGTCCATTTTGGAGTAATAATATACCCGTTATTATCATTTTTAAGCCGCTTAATTATGCTGCCATTCTGCGGATTAAGGATTACCAGATTACAACCATTCAGATCATTCATTTCTACTGCAGCAATCTGATCCTTTACAGGATTAAATACCGGACTGTAATAGCTGTTGTAATGCGTCAACCTTTTATTCTTGAACTTTTGCATATCATATACATAAACAGCCTGCTGACTTTCCTGCTCCCATCTTGCATTCGGCATTTCAAGAGTATACAACAACTTATGATCCTTAACATCAAAATACTTCCCATTGCTGTACCCCAGCGATAAAACAGGTACCACAAAACCGGATGTGTCAATTTTCACGATCTGAGGCACACGGCTCAGATTACTTTGATATGCGTAAAGATCAGATCCCTCTTCTGTTATGTATTCCAAACCTGAATAATCCTTTGACGTGTAAATTATTTCCGGCTGATCAGCCTTTACGAGTTGATCCTGTGCTTTCCATAATTCCATAAGGGTATCTGCCGCAAATTTGTAATATTTAAGCTTTCGTGTATCCTTTAAACCGTTACTACGCCTTGAAAAGGGCCAGATATACCATGGATACCGGGCAATTTTATCCAGCTTTGTTTTAAATATATCAGGATCACGAAAAACCCTGTTAGCAGCAACTATCTGGTAGCCGGTAGCATAATGGTCAGGTATAAAATCCCGGTACGATCCAAGAATCATCTTATCGTATCCCGGATTTCCTTTTTGCAGAAAATATGCGCGCATTTCCTTTTCAAAGGAAGCTTGTCTACCCCGTCCGAAGTCTGAAAGCGCTGTTTCAGTAACAACCGCATCACCTTCCATAAACCAGTTTGGGATATATAAGCCAACCGGGAAAGAATATCCCATTTGTCCGGTCAACCAGATGGGAAGTTTGGATGCCCCCCTGTACATACTGGTAAACTGAACCACATGTCTGCCTTCGTGCAAAATCAGTTGTTCATCCCAGGCCTGCCCGTAACTGTCCTGATAAGGCTTGGTCCATAATTCTACCTTATTAGGAGCTACAGCGGTCATACCATTGGCAACAGCAGAATGTGTGCGTAGCACATAAGTAAATTTTTTAGGTTCAAAACCAAGCGAATAATTGACGTATTTATACGCCTTTTCAAGCTTCATAGCGTATTCAATAGCCTGACTTTCATAATTCTCAGAATAAATTACAATGTAATGCAATGTTTCTATTTTTTTCCAGTCTATCGAGGATCGATCCGTGCCGGCATTCACAAATTGAGCATAAATATTGGGGACTGAGACATAAAAAAATATCAAAAGCAATATTTTAGTCATGTTTTTAAAAGATTTTTGTAGGTTTATTACCATAACTTTGTATAAAAATTCAGGGATGGAAAAATTTATCATTTACCAGGCATTTACAAGACTATTCGGAAACAAAAATAATACAAATAAACCTTCCGGCACCATTAGGGAGAACGGATGTGGAAAATTTAACGATTTCACATCCGAAGCATTTAAAGGAATTAAAGAACTCGGGGCAACCCATATCTGGTATACCGGGATTCTTGAGCATGCAAGCAAGACCGGATATCCGGAATTCGGAATTCAGGCCTCTCCGGCTGAAATTGTAAAGGGCCAGGCCGGTTCGCCCTATGCCATAAGGGATTACTATGACGTATGCCCTGATCTTGCTGAAGATGTGCCTAACCGGATGGGGGAATTCGAGAACCTGGTAAACAGAACGCATGAAGCAGACCTGAAGGTCATCATTGATTTTGTACCTAATCATGTTTCAAGACTCTATAAATCAGACGCCAAGCCTGAAGGCGTATTTTGTCTGGGTGAACATGACAACCAGGCTGAAGCTTTCAGTCCCAAAAACAACTATTATTACATACCGGGACAGCCACTTCGTCTTCCAAATACGACTGATCCTGTTCAAAGGGGCGTCTTTTATGAATTTCCTGCAAAAGTAACAGGCAATGACAGCTTTACTGCTAATCCTGAAGAACACGATTGGTATGAAACCGTAAAACTGAATTACGGGGTTGATTATTTAAACGGACATGCTAAATATTTTGATCCGGTCCCAAACACCTGGTACAAAATGCTTGAAATCCTTTCATTCTGGACAGACAAAGGCATTGATGGATTTCGCTGTGATATGGCAGAAATGGTTCCTGTTGAATTCTGGGAATGGGTCATACCACAAATCAAGGAAAAGAATCCTTCTCTTATTTTCATTGCAGAGGTATATAATCCTCAATTATACAGGGAATACATTCATAAAGGCAGGTTTGATTATTTATACGATAAAGTCGGACTTTACGATACGTTAAAAGGTGTTCTGCAAGGTAAACAGTCAGCTACGGACATAACCCGCTGCTGGCAGGATATTGATGACATTAAACAGCACATGCTCAACTTTCTGGAAAACCACGACGAACAACGAATAGCCTCAGAATATTTTATTAATGGCCCATTCGCAATTCTTCCGGCCCTGGTTATTTCCACCTGTTTGCATCCGGGGCCCTACATGCACTATTTTGCTCAGGATGTTGGTGAAAAAGCAGCGGATACTGAAGGATTCAGCGGAAATGACGGACGAACCAGCATATTTGATTACTGGGGTGTAGAGTCTCACCAGCAATGGATGAATAAAGGTGAATTTGATGGTGCAAACTTAACTCAGGAACAGAAACGGTTAAGAAAGCTATATACCGATGTTCTGAATTTTGCGAAAAATGAAAAATGCATCAGTGAAGGACTTTTCTATGGTCTGCAATGGGCCAACAAGGATAATCCGGAATATGACAGTGAAAAAATCTATTCATTTTTACGTTACAACGACAACGAAGTTCTCTTATTCATCTGTAATTTTTCGGATGAAATAAAGGTAGTCAATCTCATCATTCCTGATGATGCCATGGAAATGTCGGGTTTAAAACGCTTATGCCATTTTAAGGGTGAGGAAATCAGTTTTAATTTCGGTTCAACCGAGATAGAATTTGCACAAAAACGTTTTTTAAGACTGAATCACGAAACGGAAGCAAGAGATGTTTTAATCTACCGGATCAGGAAATAAGTTTGTCGTCCAGAATAAAGTTATCAAGCGTTGTATTTTTTAAAATAGAAATAAACTGTTTTCTGGCGCTGTCAAATGACGTATGCAATACACAATGCGAACCTTTCTCTACCGGACAGTTCTCAAAACCCATAATACAACGGTGAACATTTGTAAATCCTTCGAAAGCTTCAACTATTTCTGAGATATAAATTTCTTTACTGGGCTTTACCAATACAAAACCACCTTTACGCCCGTGTATGCTCCTCAACAGATCTTTGTTAGTGAGATCGGTAAGAATACGGCGACAATACTGTAAAGGAATATGTAAATCCTTACTTAACATAGTGGCAGAAACATTCATATCAGGATGTTTTGCCATATGTGTCAGAATCATTAAGGCGTATGTCGTTGTTTTATTAAAAGTCATTGACTCAAACTAAACTAATTCCGGAAATCATTTCAATCTACAGACTAAGAGGCTGAAATTATTATCGTTGCACAAAAATAATGAATTACATAAAACAAACACAACCCGCTCACTTTAATCTTTTATCATTTGTTTTATGCATTGAAGGTCTCCAACGATTCCGGTGGTAAGTCATTTATATCCAAAATCATTAGCCCGTCAAGTGAATAATTAAAATCGGGATCAACATTAAATCCAACAACTCTGGCATTTTGACTCAGATATTTTTTAATCAGAACCGGTATGCGCATTCCCTGTATTTCAAGAGCCGAAATATAGTTATCCAGCTTTTTTAAATCGTCTTTGTGAGAGGCAAGGATCGACTCCACTTCATGTTCCCTGAAACCACTGACCTTAAACTCCATTTTGGGATGAATATATGTAGCCAGTTCAGTGTTGAAATAATACTTCCGGATAAATGACATGATCAGTTCCTTTGAAAAACGGGAAAAATCGTTACTGATGCTTACGGGTCCCATCAGGTACCGGTGGGTATTATGTCTGAGTACAAATTTCAGAATTCCGTTCCATAACAAAAACAGTGATAACGGTTTCTTCTGATATTTTGAAACCACAAAAGAGCGTCCCATTTCGATGGTTTGTTTAAAAACCGGAATCAATTCATCATCCACATCAAATAACGAGGTGATATAGAAACCTTTCTTCCCAAACCGATCCATAATATGACTTCCTCTCCCCAACCGGTAACCGCCAAGCAGCTCTTTTTCCACCCGGTTCCATACGAAAAGCTGATCATAATATGTATCGTAATCATCCAGATCGTATGAACGGTTTGTGCCTTCCCCTACCTCACGGAATGTAATCTCCCTGAGGCGGCCAATTTCGGTCAGAACATTCGGAATAAGCTCTTTAGATGCATAAAACACATCAAACTCATTGCGTGACATCAGCTTATGTTCTGCAGGTAAAGCAGCAATCTCTTTTTCCAGGACGTCTCTGTCAACAGGCTCAATGATCTGTTCCGGTTTCTTTACCCTGAACTTCAGATTCAGCTTGAGTATTTTTTTATCCTCCGAAGAAGAATATTTCAGTGCATTTACGGTTGAATGTAAAAAATCGCGGGTCGCAAAGGAATCCTGCTTAATGTAGTCTTCCGGTTTTAAAGGCATTCCTATTCTGAAAAATACTTCTTCGTCCCTTTTCCGCAGAAATTCCCCGGGCAGTGATATTGTTCTTAAAATGGGGTTTATGCGTTCGGATATATTATATAAGCGGCTGTTTTTACCACTGAAATAAACCGGAATGACCGGTACTCCGGCTTTTTCAATGAATTTTACAGAAGAAATATTCCATTCTTTGCTACTGACAAACTTTCTTTTACGTGATCTGGTGGTAATATCGCCGGAGGGGAAAATGCCAAGCGGATGCCCATCCTGCAGATGCTGAAGGGCGCCTTTGATCCCCTTTTTATTGGGCTGTTTACCAAGTGTAAACGGATCTACCTCAATAAAGTAATCGGCTATGGGTGAAAAAAGACGTAAAAAATAGTTGGCAAGCACTTTAAAACCTTCAAAGCGTTCTGCGAAAATGCGGATCAGAATCAGACCGTCAAGAAAGCCATACGGGTGATTTGAGATAACTATGAATGGGCCTGTTTTGGGAATGTGTTTTAAATCGTTTTCAGGACAAACATATTTAATATTCAGTGTTTCAAAAGAGGCATCAATAAAATTTAAGCCGGTTTGATTGACGAGGTATTTTTTATATAACCTGTTAATTCTTGGAAAACCGGAAGCCTGATAAGCAACATTGAATATAAGCGGATTTTTTAGTGGTCCACCCATATATTTCTGCAAGGCATCCTTATCAAAAAGGTCCATCATCTTTACGTATTGATCATAAAACAAATGTAATTAATAATCTATATTATCTACCGTTTTAATAGGTTAAGAACTAAAAAATAATAATTTTGCATATCCTCAAAATAATGAGACAGAATGATATATCCCTCACTATTCATACGAATTTTAAATAAAGCAAAAAGATTAAAGAAATATTTCCATAATTAAAATATTTTCTATTTTTGTACCGCTCTAACAGGGCGGCTCACAATAACCGAATAGAACAATTATTAACATAAAAAAACGATTACAAGTTATGGCAAATTTAGATTTAAGCAAGTACGGCATCCTGGACGTCAAGGAGATCGTCCATAATCCATCGTACGAGCAGTTGTTTGAAGAAGAGATGAAACCGGGTCTGGAAGGATTTGAAAGAGGTCAGCTTACTGAACTGGATGCAGTGAATGTGATGACCGGTATCTTCACCGGACGTTCTCCTAAGGATAAGTACATTGTTAAAGATGCTACAACAGAAGATACCATGTGGTGGACCTCCCCTGAGTCTCCAAACGACAATAAGCCTGTATCTACCGAGGTATGGAATGATCTTAAAAAAACTACCGTTGAACAGCTTTCAGGTAAAAGACTGTTTGTAATGGATACCTTTTGCGGAGCCAATCCTGACTCAAGACTTAAAGTTCGTTTTATTATGGAAGTGGCCTGGCAGGCACACTTCGTAAAAAACATGTTCATTCGTCCTACAGAGGAAGAACTGGCCAATTATGGCGAACCTGATTTTGTATCGATGAATGCCTCTAAAACCACTAATACAAAGTGGAAAGAGCACGGATTAAATTCAGAAGTTTATACTGTATTTAACCTTTCGGAAAAAATGCAGGTTATTGGTGGTTCATGGTATGGTGGTGAAATGAAGAAAGGTATGTTTGCTATGATGAACTACTACCTGCCATTAAATGGTATGGCTTCAATGCACTGTTCTGCCAATAAAGGTAAAGATGGTGACGTAGCTATTTTCTTCGGTTTATCAGGAACCGGAAAGACAACACTTTCCACAGATCCAAAACGTGAGCTTATCGGTGATGATGAGCATGGTTGGGATGATGACGGTATCTTCAACTTCGAAGGTGGATGTTATGCAAAAACCATTAATCTTGATCCTGAAGCTGAACCGGATATTTATGGTGCAATCAAAAGAAATGCACTGCTTGAGAATGTAACGGTGGATGAAGCTGGTAAAATTGATTTTAACGATGGTTCTGTAACACAGAATACACGTGTTTCCTATCCGATTTACCATATCAACAATATTGTTAAACCGGTATCAAAAGCTGGACACGCCAACAAGGTAATTTTCTTGTCTGCAGATGCATTCGGCGTTTTACCTCCTGTTTCAAAACTGACCAAAGAACAGACAAAATACCATTTTCTTTCAGGTTTTACCGCTAAACTGGCTGGTACTGAGCGTGGTGTAACATCTCCACAACCTACTTTCTCGGCTTGTTTCGGTGCTGCATTCCTTTCACTTCACCCAACGAAATACGGTGAGGAACTCGTTAAAAAAATGGAAGAACACGGTGCAGAGGCTTACCTGGTAAACACAGGATGGAACGGAACAGGAAAACGTATTTCTATTAAAGATACACGTGGTATTATTGATGCTATTCTTGATGGTTCTATCGAAAAAGCTGAAACAAAAACAATTCCTATTTTCAATCTGGAAGTACCAACGGCATTACACGATGTTGATCCTAATATTCTGGATCCGCGCGATACATATACTGATCCTAAAGAATGGGAAGAAAAAGCCAAAGATCTTGGCTCACGCTTTATCAAGAACTTTGTTAAATACACGGATAACGAAGAAGGTAAAGCACTGGTTGCTGCAGGTCCTCAACTTGACTAATTCCAAACAACTCCATAAGAAAAAACCTTCCGGTTTCCGGGAGGTTTTTTTATGCTCTGATTATTAGCTTTAATATTTTAAACGCTACTGCGACTGTAATTCACGCACAATTTTATCGGTTGTCCCTGCAATGTTATACAACAACCGCAACCGCTGTTTTTGCAATCCTGATCCGGAAGCTGATAGCTGCTCCTGTAAATCGTTTAAGAGAACCGTAAAATCTGAAGAAAATCCCTGTTGTCCTGTTTCGGAATAATGGCCTGCCTCTTTTAATCCTTCCATCACCCTATTACTTACTGTTCTAATTTCATTTAAATCGGGCGTACTGGTCTCTCTGTGTGCTCCGAGTGCTGAAATATGCGATAACAACGCATGATTAAGATATGTAAGGGTAAAAGCCTGCTGCATGGACATTTGTTTACTTTTGGGTTCAAGACGCATGCTGTTCCATGCCAGCGCCAGCTCATTGTCTGCCAGATGTGCCTCCCGTCGCGCTATGCGGTATTCCAGATCGTCCTCAGTATGTACATTATATTCATTGGTTATAGCCCGGAGATAAGCCATATTCTTCAGCAAGGCTTTGGAAATCAGGCCAGGCATGCGCCTGAATTGCCATCCCGGCCAAAGCAGCCGTATAACGATAAATGCTATGGTTGCACCAATTACCGTATCTATTAAACGAGGAACCATAATGTGCAGTCCGGCATCTTTTGATATCAGGTTAAATGCACTGATCACAAATGTGGTAATGAAAACCACGGCCACAGAATACCTGCTTCTGACCCAATAGAAGAATGCAAAAGCTGAACCAAGCATCATCAGCACCTGAGCTGCCGTATTGGTAAAAACCTGCAGCAGTATTACACCCAGCACAACTCCACTGGCAGTTCCCAGTAAACGCTGAAATAAACGGCGGCGCGTTTCACTATAGGTTATCTGGCTTACAAACAAACTGGTCAGCATGACCCAGGCTCCCTTATCCAGTTGAAAATACCGTTCGATAACAAACCCAATCAGAAAACTCATGCTTAGACGAATAGCATAACGCATGCGGGGATGTTCAAAAGTCAGAAGCGCTTTAAACCGTTGAAATGGATTCCTTTCGTCTTTTCTCAACCGGGGAACAGCACTACCCTCTTCAGCGTTATCGAGGTATTTTAGCGCCTGTTGGGAACGATCAAGGTTATGATGCAACAGACGAAGTGCCTGAGCCTTCTCTGTATCCATTGTTTTCAGTTTTTCATCAATGGCTTTTGAAATCAGTTCCAGGGCAAGCGGATGTTGATATTTTGTATCGGTGAGCATATTTTCACCTACCTGCCTTGTAGCGTAAGACAACTGCCGCAGCATCTCTCCCATGGCACTCATCACCTCCGGGCTTCCGGCTTCACCACTTAATTTGTCATGCTGTTCATGGCTTGAGGCAGCACGTTCATGCAGGCTCTGCAATACCATAAAACGCTGGAGATAAGGACGAAGTTGTTCCGGTGTATTGAGTTCTCTGCCATAGCTGTTCAGCACATCCTTGATTTTTTCAAGCGAATTAACCACGCTGATATTCAATAGTGCCAGCTCCTGATTGATAGGCTGCTGGTCTTTTAAATTACTCGGGAATAACCCTGATTTCTTTTCAAGATAGACCGAAAGATTAATAAATCCATTGGACATCTGTTCATCGAGTAGTCGAAAAGGCTTTCGATACATCAGGATGAGTGTTAACAGGCCATGGAATAATGCTCCTGCAGGAAGCAATACTGCCTGCCAGTACCAGGCGGGACTTATTTCAATTCCGAGCATGGCGTAAATACCGATAAGTATTGATCCTAATGTGATTGCACGGTATCGTTCTCCGGTTCCTCCAAGAAGAATAAATAAAATGGTAGACAAAATAAATCCTGCACCTAACCAGATGGGATGATTATTCAAAAGACCAACGGCAAAACTCGAAACGAAAAAACTTATAACGGTCAGAGACAGTGCTTTTATACGTCCCCTCGGATGGTCATCTGTTTCTGACAGACCTGCAGCCAATGCCCCTAAAGCCAGTGTAACACCATAAAATGGCTTTCCTGCAATGATAAAAGGAATGGACAGCAATGCCATGGAAACGGTCATCCTGAGCGCAAACAACCTGCCGGGTGAACTGTTGAATGCAAGGGTCAGTTTTAAAACTGCTGAAGATAGTTTATTTGTTCTTCCTGTTATCATTTCATCCTATTAAGTCAGTGCAAATGTAAGCCAAACCAGCCTGAATTTTAAATCTCCGTTGCTGAGTTTAAAACTTCATCAACATTCTGGTGAATGTTCTTTTAAAATCAGGCTTTCAATTGCTGAATATGTTGCTGTTATATCAAAAGGTTTTACTATTTTCGTCCCTAAATAAAATTTTAAACCATGTACAAAAAGACCTTTATTTTAACCCTTCTGACAGTCGCTTTGTTTGCGTGCAACAGTAAATCAAAAGAATCTAAAGCCGAAGCTGAAGTTATAACGGTAAATGTGAGTGAACTGATTGGTTCCCTCGACCAAAATGTCGATAAAGTTGTTGTAGTGTCTGGCACTGTTGACCATGTATGCTCTCATTCCGGCCGCAGAGCTTTTCTGATTGATTCCACAGGAGAACAATCAATCCGCATAGAAGCAGCGGGTGATATTGAAAGTTTCGGCAAGGAACTGGTCGGATCAAACCTTAAAGTAAAATGTGTTATAAAAGAAGACCGTTTAACAGCTGACGATATTCAACAAAAGGAAGCTGCTGTACTGGAAAAACATCCGGAAGATGCAGAAGCTGATGGTGAAAACTGCAGCATTGAAATGCAGAATATCAAACAGATGCGTCAGTGGATGAAAGATAACGGCAAAGATTATTACGCCACCTATTACGCCGAAGGTATTTCGTATGAAGTGGCTGACTAATAAATGGATCAGAAAATGGCTCAGAATCCTTCATCGCGATCTGGGTTATTTTCTGGTCGGGATTACCATTGTTTACAGCATATCGGGTATTATTCTGAACCATAAAAAACAGGGCGTTGATCCGGCCTATAAGACCGTTTTAATCAAAGATAAGTTCGAAAACGCATTGACTATTGAACGTTTTACCGCCGATTTCGAACAAAGTTACCCCGAATATACGCTTAACAGGATATTACCTCAGGAAGCAGGATATCAGCTATTTTTAAAAGGTGGCATTGGTTTTTATGATAACCGGAACGGAGAACTCTGGTTTGAATATTATAAGAAAAAGCCTGTGGTTTTCTTTTTTAACAAACTGCATTACAATCAAAAGAAATTCTGGACCACTCCCGCTGATATTTTTGCCGGCGCCCTGATTTTTCTGGCGTTGTCAGGCCTTATCATGGTACGCGGTAAAAACGGATTTGCAAAACGAGGGGCCTGGTTTGCCCTGGCAGGTATTCTGTTTGTGGTTGTTTATATCTGGCTTTGATTTTTTTTTTAAAATCGGTAAAGTCAAAATAGAACCTATAAATTTCAATCTGCTGTACGCTGAATAATTCAATTGTTCAGTTTTCAGATACTTACTCCCTAATGGAACGAAGGTTATAATCGACTTAACATATTTTCAATCAACCATTCTGTTTAAAAATTTGTTATAGAGTAAATTGAATTGGTATGAAACGAGCATGAACTTTTTAATCAAAAATTCGACAAATAAGCATGATTAAAATAAGTTCATGTGAGAACGGAGCGGTTACATCCGTTCTCAAATTTTAAAGTATTATTTTCCCAAACTTGAAAATTTTAAACGGATGAAACGAATTGTTATTCTATTGTTGGCGTCATTTTCCCTGTTAACAATACAAGCTCAGGATTTTGCAGTGAAGGAACTGGATGCATCACCAAGGCATCAGGAATGGATAAAGGTTAAATCAGGTGACCGTGATGTGAACTGTTTTGTGGTTTATCCTGAAACATCAAAAAAAGCGACAGTTGTTATTGCCATACATGAGAACCGGGGCTTAACGGACTGGGTACGAAGTTTTGCAGATCAGCTTGCAGGCAAAGGATTTATTGTTGTTGCTCCGGACCTCCTATCGGATTTTGGTCCTTCAATTAACGGAACTTCAGACTTTAAAACCTCCGATGAAGCGCGTAATGCCATCTATGCTTTAAAACCGGATCAGGTGATGAATGATTTAAATGCGGTACAGAAGTATGCAGCGCAAATACCGTCAGGAAATGGCAAAACTGCTGTAATAGGTTTTTGCTGGGGTGGAACCCAAAGTTTCAGAATGGCAACGTACAAT
Source organism: Quyinboa sediminis (assembly GCF_042219855.1). NCBI lineage: Bacteria > Pseudomonadati > Bacteroidota > Bacteroidia > Bacteroidales > Quyinboaceae > Quyinboa > Quyinboa sediminis. The sequence goes on from NZ_JBHJHP010000001.1 coordinate 853,583, forward strand.
CAGAATATTAAAGCGGCTCTGGTATTTTATGGCAGTGCACCCGATAAAAAAGATATAGCTAACATTACAGCTCCTGTTTATGGATTTTATGGCGGAAATGATCAGCGCATCAATGCCGGTATTCCTGAAACGGAAACATTGATGAGAGATGCAGGTAAAAGTTATGAATATGTAATTTATGATGGTGCCGGTCATGCATACATGCGACAGGGGGATGATCCCGATGGATCTGCTGATAATAAAGCCGCGCGGGATAATTCATGGAAACGGCTTGTTAAAATTCTGGATGAGATATAAAACCACTTACAGGATAACCGGCTCAACGGTGTATCCCTGGTTTCTTAACAACTGAATTACACCGGTCTCTCCGGGAAGATGAGCGGCACCAACGGCAATAAATGAACGGTGCTGACTTATCTGATAAACAATCTTAGGTATCCAGTCCATGTTTCTGTCATCCAGAAAGGTTTTCATAAACGCCATTAATTCTTCATCCTCCCCTGCTTCATCTTCCGAAAGTTCGTACAGCGCGTTAAGATCCTGAGCCTGATACAAACGGATCAAATCGTGTAGTTCGCTCATTTCACGCACATCAAGGAAATAGTCCACCTGCGTCTCAAAAGGCAGATTTTCGACCAGACCAAATTGAAAATCTATCGTCTCTAGCTCTGAGATTGTTTTGTCATGCTTTCTGGCCAGTTTATAAAATTCCTTTTCATACATCTTGTATTTCCCAATATATTTTGCAGTAAATAACGAATTAACAGCAAATGGTGTTAACCGGTTATATTTCTTTCTGAATTTCTTCTCTCTGATGCCCAAAGAATCCCTGGCAAAACCAATAAGCGCTGCAAATTCATCAGCCTTCAACTTCTGTTCCAGCGTCATTCCGTTTTTAAGATACATCTTTGACGCCAGGTTAAATTGTTCTTTAAATGACAGATCAAACATGTTGACTTCAAATGTCACGACATCACTGTTTTCAATAATTTCTACAACTTTTTCAGAAATATGAAACAGCTTTTTCGGCATGATATGCATGGTTCCAAACAGATACGATGGTTGCTCCAAACCGTTTCCACTGATTTTCCACAAGGTGCTGTTGTATTCCTGTCCGGAAACACTTATACCTACAAAAACTAAAAGGAGTAAAACTAATTTTTTCATTTATTGGAATTTATAATTTAGCATTATTGTTGTCCGGGTAAAAAATAATTATACATATAAATTCTTCGCTTCATTTTATTACGCTCAGAATGACAGTCTGTTAGGTTCATAAGGGGCTGAAGGCCATCCAATACCTGTCTTTCCGAGTGAAGCGAGGAATCATTGAAGTGCTACCCGTACAACAGTAATTTAGAATCATGAACCAGGAGCCAAGACATTTTGTGCGCATAAAGATATTGATTTATACCTTTGAGCAGAACCCGGATACCTGTAATTATTTTTTTAAATTATACTGTATGAAATAATAATAAACGTGTTAAGCATACCATAAGTCAATGATTAAAATGCGTTCTTTTGAATTCCTGAATGCATTGCAATTTTTTTTACAGATTTTCTGCAAAGCAAAAAATTTCAAACAGATGAAACACATTTTAACATATACAGATACCATATTATCTTTATTTTTATCAAATATAAATTACAGTTTTTAGCAAAAATTGCAATCTCTACTTTACAATTATGCCATCAAAATCTCTACTTTTGCATTGCAATTTTTAAAACGTGGACGCATTTTACAGAACACACCGGAATTTGGTTGAGAACATCGACTATCATGTTGAGCGACTTCTTATGCAGGAGATCGACTGGTCTCAACCGCTCATTGGAATCAAGGGTAGCCGCGGTGTTGGTAAAACATCATTTCTCCTGGCATATGCAAGGCAATTTCTGAACGATGAACGTTCATGTCTTTATATCAATCTCAACAGTTTTTATTTCACCCAACGGTCGCTGATTAATTTTGCAGACGAGTTTTACAAGAAGGGTGGACGGATCCTGCTGATTGACCAGGTATATAAATATCCTGATTGGTCCCATGAGCTCAGGTTTATCAACGAAAATTATCCGGAGCTGAAAGTTGTATTTACCGGATCGAGTGTTATGCGGCTGAAGGAAGAAAATCCGGATCTGTATGGAAAAGTTGCATCATACAATTTAAGGGGATTTTCATTCAGGGAGTATATCAACGATAAAACAAATTTAGGATTCCCGGCCTTTGACCTGGATTCCATTTTAAAGGATCACAAACAATTAGCAAGGGAAATTACCTCAAAAGTACGTCCCCTCGCCTATTTTCAGGATTACATACATCATGGTTACTATCCGTTCTATCTTGAGAAAAGTAATTTTTCAGAGAACCTGCTGAAGACCATGAATATGATGCTGGAGATTGATATTACCTTACTCAAACAAATTGAGTTAAAGTATCTGCCCAAACTGAGGCAGTTGCTTTATCTGATTTCCCAGGATGCTCCGGCAACACCCAATGTGAGTAAGCTGAGTACTCAGATTAAAACATCACGCGCAACTGTAAGTAACTATATAAAGTATTTAAAGGATGCCCGTCTGGTCAACCTGCTCTATCCTATAAATGAGGATTTTCCAAAAAAACCGGACAAGGTTTATTTGCATAACACCAACCTGGCATTTGCCATTGACAGGGATTACTCGAATCCGCAGATTCTGAACGAAACATTTCTTTACAACATGCTTCACAAGGATCACAAAATAAACAGCGGAACACTTAAGAATCCTTTCATTGTGGATCAGAAAATCAATTTTGATGTATCACAGAATGCCCGGAGTACGGAAAAAAACAGCGATATTATATATGCTGTGGATATGATTGAGAAAGGTAATGAGAATATCATTCCCTTGTGGTTATTCGGATTTTTATATTAATAAAGTAACACAGAACATATAAACATTTTAAAATTTGTAGAAATGGCAAAGAACAAAAAATTCTTAACATGTGACGGTAACCATGCCGCAGCTCACATCGCTTACATGTTCAGCGAGGTAGCCGCCATTTACCCGATCACCCCATCTTCCAACATGGCCGAAAACATTGACGAATGGGCCGCCAACGGAAGAAAAAATATTTTTGGGGAAACAGTTCACGTTGAAGAGATGCAGTCTGAAGCCGGTGCTGCCGGTGCTGTGCACGGATCATTGCAGTCAGGTGCATTAACCTCAACCTTTACAGCATCACAGGGACTTTTATTGATGGTTCCTAACATGTATAAAATTGCCGGTGAACTTTTGCCGGGAGTTTTCCATGTGTCTGCCCGTTCATTGGCCGCACAGGCACTTTCAATCTTTGGTGACCACCAGGATGTTATGGCAACCCGTCAGACAGGTTTTGCCATGCTGGCAACCGGATCCGTTCAGGAAGTAATGGATTTAGCCGGTGTTGCACACTTAGCGTCTATCAAAACAAGAATTCCTTTCTTACACTTCTTTGATGGATTCCGTACATCACACGAAATTCAGAAAATTGAAGCCCTGAGTAATGAAGATCTTGCCCCACTTATCGATCAGAAAGCTCTCCAGGCATTTCGTGACGGCGCGTTAAATCCTGAAAATCCGGTAACCAGAGGTACTGCAGAAAACCCTGATATCTATTTCCAGGCGCGCGAAGCATGTAATCCGTTCTATATGGCTATTCCCGATGTCGTTGAAGATTATATGGGAAAAATCAGCAAAATCACAGGACGCGAGTACCACCTATTTGATTATTATGGTGCAAAAGATGCTGAAAATGTAATCGTGGCCATGGGTTCTGTAACTGAAACCATTCGCGAAACCATCGACTATCTTGTAGCTAAGGGTGAAAAAGTCGGATTAATTGCCGTCCATCTGTATCGTCCATTCTCAGCTAAACATTTTATGAATGCGTTTCCTAAAAGCTGTAAACGTATTGCTGTTCTGGATCGTACTAAAGAACCGGGATCAGAAGGTGAACCTTTATACCTTGACATTAAAAACCTGTTCTACGGTAAAGAAAATGCGCCGGTGGTTGTTGGCGGACGTTATGGTCTTTCATCAAAAGAAACAACTCCGGCTTCTATCGTAGCAGTATATGACAACCTTAAAATGGCTGAACCTAAAAATCAGTTTACTGTAGGTATTGTTGACGATGTAACGTTTACTTCTCTGCCAATGGGTAAAGAAATTTCTTTGGCTAATAAAGGTACGTTCGAAGGTAAATTCTACGGTCTGGGTTCAGATGGTACTGTTGGTGCCAATAAAAACTCCATTAAGATCATTGGGAATACAACCGATAAATACTGCCAGGCTTATTTCGCATATGACTCTAAAAAATCAGGAGGTTTCACAACTTCACACCTGCGTTTCGGTGATTCTCCGATCCGTTCAACTTACCTGGTTAACACACCGGATTTTGTAGCATGTCATGTTCCTGCATATCTGGGTCAGTACGACATGTTAAAAGGTTTAAAAGACGGTGGTACTTTTCTTCTGAATTCAATCTGGGATGAAGAAGAAACCAAAAATCATCTGCCAAATGATGTAAAAAAATACATGGCCGATCACAATATCAGCTTCTATACCATTAATGCAACTGCACTGGCTGAAGAAATTGGTCTGGGTAACCGTACCAACACTATCATGCAGAGTGCATTCTTTAAAATTGCCAACGTAATACCTTACGACATGGCGGTAGAAGAAATGAAGAAGATGATTGTGAAGTCGTTCGGCAAAAAAGGAGAAGACATTGTAAATATGAACTTCGCCGCAGTTGATGCAGGTGGTTCAAATATTACAAAGGTCGAAGTTCCCGCTGAATGGTCAAAACTTACAGTTACAAAAGAAAAAGATACACGTGATATTCCGGATTTCATCAAAAACATTGTTGAGCCTATCAATGCTCAGAATGGCGATGATCTTCCTGTATCTGCGTTCAAAGGATATGAAGACGGAACTTTCCCAGCCGGTACTGCAGCATATGAAAAACGCGGTATTGCAGTGAATGTACCGGAATGGCAGATGGATAACTGTATCCAGTGTAACCAGTGTGCTTATGTATGTCCTCACGCTGCAATCCGTCCGTTCTTACTGGATGAGAAAGAAATGGCAGGTGCACCGGAAGGACTGGAAGGTAAAAAAGCCAATGGAAAAGCACTGTTAGGATTACAGTACAGAATACAGGTTACTGTACTGGACTGTACCGGTTGTGGTAACTGTGCTGATGTTTGTCCTTCAAAAGAGAAAGCCCTGATTATGAAGCCGCTGGAATCTCAGCGTCAGGAACAGAATAACTGGGATTACCTGGTTAAAAACGTAACAATCAAAGATAATCTCCTTGATAAATACACTAACGTTAAAAACTCACAGTTTGCTCAACCGCTGTTTGAATTCTCCGGAGCTTGTGCAGGTTGTGGTGAAACACCATATATTAAACTGATCACACAATTATACGGTGACCGCATGATGGTGGCAAATGCTACCGGTTGTTCTTCAATCTATGGAGGTTCTGCTCCTGCAACACCTTACTGTAAAAATGCAGAAGGTCAGGGACCGGCATGGGCCAACTCATTGTTTGAGGATAACGCAGAGTACGGTTTAGGTATGGCTAAAGGTGTGAACCAATTGCGTAACCGCATTGAACGCCTGATGACAGAAAACCTTTACAATGTTAACGAAACAACCAAGGAAGCTTTCAAAGCCTGGATTGAAGCCAAAGAAGACGGAGAAAAAACAAGGCTTGTTTCAAAAGCTGTTGTGGATGCACTGAAAAATGAGAAAGCTGATGTAGCCAAAGAAATTCTCGCATTAGAGAAATACCTGGTTAAGAAATCCGTCTGGATCTTCGGTGGTGACGGTTGGGCATACGATATCGGTTACGGAGGTCTGGATCATGTGATTGCAACCGGTGAAGATGTAAACATTCTTGTCATGGATACAGAGGTTTACTCCAATACAGGTGGTCAGTCATCCAAATCAACGCCTGTTGGTGCGGTAGCCAAATTCGCTGCGTCAGGTAAGCGCATCCGTAAAAAGGATCTCGGTCTGATGGCAACCACTTATGGTTATGTTTACGTAGCGCAGGTAGCAATGGGTGCCAACCAGGCTCAGTATTTCAAAGCACTGAAAGAAGCTGAAGCTTATCCGGGTCCGTCGCTGATTATTGCTTACTCACCTTGTATCAACCACGGTCTGCGTAAGGGAATGGGTAAATCTCAGGATGAAACCAAACTGGCTGTAGAAAGCGGTTACTGGCACTTGTGGCGGTTCAACCCACAGTTGGAAGAAGAAGGCAAGAATCCATTTGTTTTCGACAGCAAAGAACCACAATGGGATAAATTCCAGGACTTCCTGAAAGGTGAAGTTCGTTATACTGCACTGCTGAAATCATTCCCTGAAGTTGCTCAGGAATTATTTAAAGCGGCAGAAGATAATGCAAAATGGCGTTACAGTACGTATCAGCGTTTTGCAGCCATGGCTTATGCTCCTGAAGCTGAAGCAAAAGAAGAATAAGTCGTCCATTTCTACAAATAAGAAAAGCCCTCCCAAAATTGGGAGGGCTTTTTTAAATCGTTAACTTTTAAACCTGTTAGTAACCTTTTTCCTGTAGTATCGACTGTATCTTTACACCAAGTTTTGAACCCCAGTCAGCTCCAACCTCCATTGATTCCTTCATAATAGCCGGTGTATTTTGGGCATACTTTTTACCTACAGGTGATTTATAAAATGCAATGATACCTTCAAGATCAGAAAGTGTCATATACTTTTGATAAACAGGAACCAGCATTTCTACAAGATCATCCATAGAAGTTTTCAGAAATTCTGTTTCCATTGTCTCCCATACTTCAACAGGAACAGTTGCACTTTGTTGACGATAAATCGCAATAATCTGATTAATAGCCACTTTAAACGTTTCCTCCGAACCGGAAAGAATCATCATTTCTTTTAAGGTTTCTTTATAACCTTTATTCTGTGCCTGAATAGCAATAACCGAGAGTGAAATCAACAATAACAAGATAAGTTTTCTCATGATATAAATGTTTATTTAGTTAAGATTTGAATTGATTCTTTTATTCGTACCTTATCGTCACGATCCATACTACTACCTGACGGTAAACAAATTCCATGATTAAACAAATATTCTGAAACACCATTCAAATATGATGGATAATTACAAAATACCGGCTGAAGATGCATCGGCTTCCAGAGTGGTCTGGTTTCAATATTATGCTTATCCATTTCTGAGGCCAGATCATGATGAGAAAAACCTGTCTTTTCAGAATCAATAGTTAAGGTTGTCAGCCAAAAATTAGAAAAAAAACGGTTATCAGGCTCTTCCAGAAATTTCACACCGTTAGTGTTTTTAAACAGATCTTTATAAAAGCTTTTATTCTGTCTTCTTTTCTCCACCCATCGATCCAGCACTTCCATCTGACCACGTCCTATTCCCGCCAGCACATTACTCATCCTGTAATTATAACCAATTTCTGAATGTTGGTAATGCGGAGCATTGTCTCTTGCCTGAGTAGCCAGAAACTTAGCCTTTTTAATCATTTCAGCGTTGGAAGATACTAATGCTCCACCTCCTGAAGTTGTAATAATTTTATTGCCATTGAAAGAATAAATTCCAAGCTGACCAAAAGTACCCAGTGCCTGTCCATTAAATTTACTTCCCAAAGCTTCAGCAGCATCTTCAATCAATGGAATTTCATATAAATCACATATTCTTTTTATTTCATCAATTTTGGCAGGCATTCCATAAAGATGAACCAATATCACTGCTTTAGGTTTCTTCCCTTTTGATCTTCTTTCTTTAATAGCCGTTTCCAGTAATTCCGGATCCATATTCCAGGTATCAGGTTCACTGTCAACAAAAACAGGAATGGCCTTTAGATAAATGATTGGATTTACAGACGCAGAAAAGGTAAATGAGGATACAATGACTTCATCATCCTGTTTTACTCCCAGAAGCATCAAAGCCAGATGAATGGCAGCCGTTCCACTGCTTAATACTGCACTGTTCCCACAACCTGTATAATCGATGATATCCTTTTCAAATCCATCAACATTGGGTCCCAAAGGTGCAATATAATTGATATCAAAAGCCTCCTGGATATATTTTTGTTCGCTTCCGCACATATGCGGCGGAGATAAGAAAATTCGTTTAGTCATTTTTGTATTTAATTATTCTTCCCGGATTTCCAACTACAACAGCATTATCCGGCACATCCTTAATAATTACTGATCCGGCACCTATAGTTACGTTAGAACCTATTGTAATGCCTTGAATTACCGTTGAACCAGCTCCAATCATTGTCATACTACCAACTTTAACTGCACCACACAAAATCACTCCCGGAGCAATATGGACAAAGTCACCAATTATGCATTCATGATCCACTGAACATGCATTGTTCAAAATACAATGTTTACCAATGGTTGTTTTACTTTGAACAGCAACATTATAAAATACAACAGTCCCTTCCGCTATCATGGCATCCTGAGAAATAAATGAACCTGGCGCGATAGCTTTCCCAAAGATACAACTCAGTTTTTGTGAAACCCTATATCTGAGTAGATTATCTCCTATTGATACAATTACCGGTTCATTGCCCGCCAGTTCCTGTACATTTTCATGTTTGACTTCTATGCCGTCGTACTGAAATTTGGCCGGATCATCATCCATGTAAAACAAAACTTTTTCACCCCTGCTTTCAATTATTTCTTTAACCACAAGTGAATGTCCGCTGGCTCCAAATAAAATCATAGTTATTTATTTCCTGTAAATTTAGTCATAGTTTCCACTCCTCCACCGGAGATACCTTCTCTTTTTATCACATTCCGAATTGTCAACAATAATATTTTAAAATCCAATCGTAGACTAACATGATCAACATACCACACATCCAGTTTAAACTTCTCCTCCCAGGAAAGGGCATTTCTGCCGTTTACCTGTGCCCAACCTGTAATACCAGGTTTCACATCATGACGTCGGGATTGTTCCTTATTGTACAACGGTAGATATTCAGGTAAAAGGGGTCGTGGACCAATCAGAGACATCTCTCCTTTTATAACGTTTATAAGTTGAGGTATTTCATCAATCGATAATTTTCGGATCATTTTACCTGTCCTTGTAAGTCTCTGGTCATCAGGAAGTAACTTTCCATTTGCATCTTTTTTGTCGTTCATTGTCTTAAATTTAACAATCCTGAATATTTTTCCATGCAAGCCAGGTCGTTTTTGAAAGAAAAATATTTTACCATCATTACTAAAAAAAAGAGGAATAATAAAAAATATTGAGAATGGGGAAAAAATCAATAATATCAAAAAGGAGAATAAAATATCAAAACACCTTTTTATATTAAAAAAAAGACTTTTCACTTTAGGATAATTTCTGGTGAAACAAAAATGACATAACCACTTAATTCAGAGATATTATGTTCCTCATAATTTGCAAATTGCAGATAATAATCAACTTTAAAATTTGGACAAACAGATTTAATAGTTAAGTATTGCCAGGTTCCTTTCCGGGATAAATCATAGTCATCTTTTACCAGGTAATTAGATGTATAACCACCTAAAAACACATTTTCTCCATCAAATTCATCTGACACATAACAAAAAACTGATAACATTACACTATCGCATTCATTGGGTCTGACATGCAAAATTTTAGTTCTATGTAAATAATCTAAATACATGAAAGGTTTAGCATCTTTATCCAACTTATACCCTATTGCATTATTAGGGAAACTATCCGGAAGTTTTCCGGGAAATTTAGTAATGGCCGTATAATTGCTTTGAGCATAGGTTGCAGGATCTAAAGAATTTAAAGTAATAGTTTTAAAACTTACGCTAATTAGAAAAGCAATGAGTAAATATGAAAAGATCATAGGATAATAAATTATATCTATTCGTTTTATATTTATTTTCTCAGTGTTCTCAGAATTTATATAATTATTAATAAAAAATATTCCTACAACGAACGATGTTACCCCCCAAATCCTTAGCAGTACTGATTCAAACATAAAATTGAGGACAAAAACAAACGTAATTATTATTGGATAAATCCTCCTTTTTCTATTACTGGAATATACAGACCCTATGAAAATCCATATAAGTAATAAAATACTTAATACGCCCGATTCACCTAAGTATTCAATGAATTGATTATGAACATTTAAATTATACTTCAATCCCTCCTCAAAACCTGAACTATGATAAAGCCTTAGCATTTCAGTCTTAAAGTCCCCGATACCGTAGCCAAATAACCAATTCTTTTTTAAAGCACTTAAGGCAATTTTCCATATTTCAAATCTTGGCTCGTCGGAATTACTAAAATGTGCAAATAACTCCCATACACGAGGGAAAAAAAGGATAAAGAATACTAACAATATTAAAAAAATTGCAATTAAAATATATTTGGAATGCTTGTTCTGAAATCTGGTATACGATCTTATTAAAATAATTGCAAATACTACAGCTGATGTAAGTGCAGCAATTCTGCCTCCTGTCATAAAAGCGAACGATACCATTAATCCCATTATCAAAAATATTTTGTAATTTGCTTTATTATCATCTGACTTGAATAAAGCATATAAAATAATTAGTGATAATGAAATATTTATACCTAAATATGTTCGATGCTGAAATAAGCTTATCTTCTCCTGAAAATAATTAAAAAGGTCTTGTCTAATCAATATTTTCACATAATCTGTACTAAAATATTCGATTAACATCTCAAGTGCGATATAGAATATTGATAATATAACACCTGCCAAAAAACATCCGATAATCAATTTAAAATCTAACTTCCTGCTGTAACCAATAATTCCCATTATGGGGAAAAGAAGTAACAACAATCTTTTTTCTAAAAACTTTAATCCTATATCAATATCAGAATAAATAAGCGATAATACACTGATAATGAACAACAATAACACTGGAATATATATATAATAAGTATTTTTATTATCACGAATTAATGTTTTCTTATTTAATATTACATCTGTAATCCATCCTATAATAAATATTACAGAAAGCAGAGGTAAAAAATGTCCTCCAAATCCCACAAAAAAAGCAAAAGCACTTATCAATAGGTTAGGCACATAAACAGGACTTATTAATCGTTTGCTATTATTCATCCTATTAATGTTCTATATTCGTCATGAATTAGTTTCCACATTAGTTTATTATCATATCTGCTAACAATTGAATTTCTTGCATTATTCTTTAGCTTTTGATACAAAGATTTATTTGAAAGGATTAAAGTCATAGCTCTTTCTAATTCATTATCATTTTTAGGCTCAACGATTAAACCATTATATTCATTTTTTACAATTTCATTGCAACCATTTATATTTGAAACAATTGCAGGAATATCCATAGCGAGAGCTTGCATTACAACATTGGGAAATCCTTCCCTATAACTGGGATGAATCAGGCAATTAGATAAATATAAATAAGGCCTCACATCGTTTTGATAACCGCATTCAATAATATTCGAACTTTTTTTAATAAATTCAATCGTTTTTTGATTTATAGTCCCCTGTTCATTTTCATAATTACCGACGAGCAATAACTTTACTGCGGTGCAATTTATAATCAATGCATAAAATGCTTCTATAAGCTCATTTATACCTTTATCACCAGTGATTCTTCCAATAAATATAAATACAAAATCATTTTCTTTTATATCCAACTTCTGATAGAGTTCATTTGCTTTTTCCTCAGGAATTTCAGATCTGGAAAAAAAATCAGTGTTTATTCCGTTACTACTCCCATTACCTAACACTTTAATTTTACTTGACGTATAAATATTCTTATTGATATAATCTTTTAAACCCCGAGAGTTTGGCCAGACATGTGTAGCACAACTATATGTAACTTTTTCTACAAACTTCAAAATTTTAAATTTGCATCCTGTTGCTTCCACTAAAGGGAGCCCTGCCACTGTATGAATCCTGTATTTAACACCTGTTATTTTCCCTGCAATCATGGAAAGTGTACCAGCTTTTGGAGTATGCGAATGAATTATTTCAGGTTTTTCTTTTCTAAAAAGTCTAATCAAATTAAAGAGTGCCAACAAATCCTTAAATGGGGAGATATCACGGGTCATTTTAAGACTATATGTTCTGACTCCCTCCTCCTTCTCAACTTCCATTAATAAATCGCCATCCGATGAAGATACTGCCAATATCTCATAAAAGCTTGACATATATTTTAATTGTCCTTTTAATAGCACTTTTAATGAAACAGGAACTGTAGTTATTCTAATTATTTTTTTCATATCAGTGTTTACCATTGACCCAACTAAAAAAATAAGATCAAATTAATTCTTAGTTTTCTATTCTATAAATATGATGAATAAGATTACAGACAAAATAAAATGATTAAGAGAGCATGAAATTTATTAATCCTAATTAAATGCTAATACTCCATGGTCAATTTCAAATAAAACTCTTTCAGTATATTGGTTTGTACCACTATATCGTATCCTAATTCTTTAATACTATCAACTCTGTCACTTCTATGTTCAATTTTATTATCAATTATTTCCTGTGCCCATTCTTTAGCTGATTTTTTTAATGAATGATAAAATAATAAATCAGTTGCTTTAATCTCAGTTGGTAAAACGTCAGAAACATGAGTCGGTAATCCTGAGGCTTGCGCCTCCAGTGCAGCAATACCAAAACCTTCAAATATTGAAGGAAATATAAATGCGTCTGCCCCCATTAGAATATTTGGAATATCATCACGTGAACCAAGAAACAATACACTATCAAATAATTTATCGGCACTAATTCTTTCTATTAAATTTTGTTTTAAATCTCCTTCTCCCACCAATAGTAGCATTGTATCATTTTTTTTATGCAATATTTCTTTAAAAATTGCCAGTAAAAAAATATGATTTTTGGGTTTCGTGAAACTGCCGACATGTACCAACACCAACTTGTTTTCTAAACCATAACTTCGTCTAAATTTCTTTCTAATCTTATCGTCATATCTGAACGTCTCGGCATTAATTGCATTTTTAAGTATTAATGTATCCGATACTTTTTTCTTGCCAAACAACCAGGACGCAGCTTCTTCAGAACATGCAAAAAAGTAATCTGATATATACCTAATTGGTAACTGCATAACATTCTTTACACTTCTACTTATTAAATTACCCCTGGAGCCAGTTGCATGACTATGTATAATTGTTATTCGGTTAAATTTCTTTGCCAAAAGAAGATAGATTGATGCCGTACTCCTGATATGTCCATGAATTATTGTATATTCAGGATTGGTTTTGAGAAGCTTCTTCCATAGTCTCACATATATAAAATGATTTATCCCTGTATATCGTTCAATAACATGAATTTTACCGCCTAAAGATATAATTTCATCATCGTAGGCACATTTTTCATTCGTATGCTTCACAAAATGAAACTGAACTTTAGACCTATCGATGGTACGGTACAGGTTCATTATAAGTGTTTCAGCACCACCCCGATTTAAGCGACCAAGTACATGTAAAACTATTAAAGGTGTTTTCAAATGTTTTATATTAAGAACCTATTGTTGACATTTGATTATTACAGTTTTTATTAAATCATTAACAGTAGGATATATTCATGAATATATTGAATCCTATCTTCTCTATTAATTAATTATATCTAATACCATACTCGTTTTTAAACCTATTGACCAATCTTGTCTATATACTGGATAACCACTTGTTGTATAATCAATTTGCTGTGATGGAAGTGCCATTTTTATGAAAGGGTTTAATCTTATTTTAAACATTTTATATATGTCTAATTGATAAGTGAAACCAGATTGAATAGCTAAGTTAAGCTTACGCGTTATATCCGTTGGAGAATCTGTGCCATAAACATACTCATCGAAATTACTATTCTCTTTAATGAAGAATTGATAGATAAGATTAAGGTTAAAAGCTATTTTCCTTTTATTTCCAATAAATACATCAAATAGTACTGGTACTTCCCAAAAGTATCTTTCTAAATTATAACTTCTATTTATTCCATTTAATTCAATATCAAAACCATACCCCATTTTACTATAATTAATTCCACATCCCAAAGTCATTCTTTTATTGAAATAATTCCTGAATCCTAGACCAACATCAAAACCAAAATTATATTTACTGTCGACCTTACTACTTTGAGATGTAGGAGTCTGGTAAATATCATTAGTTAGAGTAGGTGAAATAAAAGCCTCCAATTGAGTTTGTCCAACCAAAATTGAAGATATAAATAATGATAATACAAGAATATAATATTTCATAATTTAAAAGTTTTAAGTAAATTTATTTCACAATGAATGTTTTCTTAAAAATGTTGATTAATCTATCTATTAGAAAGCTTTTTTAATATCTCAATTGATTTCTTAATTGGACCTTTTTGACGATAAATATAAAATGCTATTACTATTATAAACCATATTGGGGAAATAAAACTTCCGAAAAAACTTCCAGTTAAAATAAAAAGAAATATCAATCCAAATTCGATCATACTTTCTTTAACTATGTTAACTTTTATATACTTTGAAAGCCACAATTCCGCTAAAAAAGTTCGTAAGCCTAAAACAACTACTACAGAGGCCATTAAATAGTCTAAACTTCTGTATACTAACGTAAATATTAAAGTCAAAATCAAACTTACAGCTAGAGCCCAAAGATTTACGTGTAATAATAATTTTTCTTTTCGCAGAACTTTTAAAAAAGTATTATTTAATAATGCCATTTTCCCTTCGAAAAAGCAAATCGGAAATACAAACACAAAATATATCAATCCTTCTTTATACGAAGGAAGCCATTTATTTAGAACAACCTGAAGCGGATAATAAAAAATTAACAGGGATAATAAAAAAGGAGACAATAAATCTCGAATAGAATTATAATATTTTGAAATCTGTCGGTCATCCATCTTACGTAACAATGGATATAATACGACTCCAACAGCATTTATAAAAACCATCATCAATCTTGCTGCACTTAAGGTAAGTGAAATCTTTCCAAAAGTTATAATGTCCCACGCCCTCTCCACTCCTAATCTGATGATACCAATCATTAATACGCTTGCAAGATTTGCAAACATTAGTTTAATACCCGATTTTAAATTTTCAATAATATCATAGATATCTATTAAAAAGGTTTTTAATTTTAATTCTGTAATTTCTTTTACAAGATAAATTGCATAAGCCAACGAAATTACTTTTGCAATTACGTCAGCAACAACCAAGAGTTTATAACTCTTATATCCTACAACTAATAAAACAATAATAAAAAATACATAGATAAACCTATCCATTATCATCACAAAGGCATAGTCCTTAATTCTATTTGTAGCCTGAAGTACATAAACTAACATCCACCTCATATTTGTTGCCACCAGGCAAAATGTAATTAAACGAATTACATACTTTCTATCATCACCTAAATTTAAGTTTAAAGTTGTTAAATAAATAAGTACAGAGAAGATCAACTGTATTATAAATAGTAAATAGAATTGTCCATTTAAACTTTGTTTATTCAGATCATTATAATTCTGCCCTCCATAACGGAGATATATACCGTCACACCAACCAAAATGCAGAAATCCAACATAAGTAGAATAAAACAAATAAAGTTGCCAGTAACTATATTCTTTAACACCTAATACTTTTGGTAAAACCAGACTTGTTAACAGCGATACAATTAATACAAGTAGATTACTAAGTATTGCATAAGAAAGATTGGAAAAAAATTTTTGAAATAAATGACTGGACTGTAATCTCATCTTAAAACCTTCCCGATAATATTTGAAATTTCAAAAATAAAGTCCCTTTAATCGTATTTCTCTTCAATAAAGGATGCATACATAACTTCAAACGACCTGAAATCTTAGTATTTAAACTTAATATTTTGAATAATTTATTTTGTAATGTACTATCTAATTGATCTTTATATCCTGCTAAAATTTCAGAAATTACCTTAGAGTAAAAATTAGATTCATCTTTTAATTCCCTAAATTTAGTCGTAATAATTGTGTATATAGATTTATTTACACCAAATACATTCGTTTGATGCTGTCTGTATAAAATACAAGGTTCCGGATCGTAAACTATCTTTCCAAGATAAACATGTAATAAAGGAATCCAATAATCATGCGCAACGGTAATTTTAGGAATATTTGATTTTATTATCTTCATCGAAGCATAGTTTACAACCATTGTACAACCATGAACAAAACCCTGAGTTATAGCCATTTCCTGCTCAGGGACCTTTACTTTTCCTGAAGGATGTAACAGACCTGTTTTAACTAAATTTTCATCAGTTAAATAACAATTTGAAAAATAAAGTGTAGGGATTTCACTTGATTTAATCTTTTCCGTTGCAACATATAATTTATTATTTAACCATAAATCATCCTGATCAGAAAAAGCATAATAATCAAATTTACCGGCTTTATTTATCAACTCGAAAAAACTCTGTTTATAACCAATATTATTCCCTGTGAAGATTTCAATATGTGCATTTTTCCTTTTGTAGGTATTAAGAATTTCCAAGGTTGCATCTGTAGATCCATCATCTCTTATTAAGCAATAAATTTCAACATCTTGTTGAGATAAAATAGAATCCAGTTGTTGTTTTAAATATCTACTGCCATTGTAGGTAGACATTAATACGAGTACTTTAACCATGAATTACTTCTTTTTCATGCTTAGTAGTAAATAAAAATTCCCTGCGTGAAAACAGCCAAAGCCAAATTATATTTTGAATCCAGGAAGAAAGTTGAGACAAATACGTATCTGAAAAATAGTGGTAAACTAATGGGAAATATAACATTGCTAATAAACAATGATTAAATATATTAAATTCTTTACTATACCTTACCTTTTTATATAAGTAACCATATAATATGCCTAAAATTAATAAAACTAACATCGAATACCATAAACCAAAATCAGCCGTATAATACTGAAATATAGTATATACATTGGTTTTTGTATCTGCAATCTTAATATAATCCTGTACAGTATCTTCTACCTTAGGTCCCCCAAAAGATTCAAAGATTGCATAAAAAAATCTAAAGCTATTTGTCCCATGTTTTAAGGGTTCATCTAACTTATACCATTCTATAAAAGCAACTGGAGGATTTGCAAAATATGCACGCAAATGAAAATTAATAAAATTAACAGTGTCACTTTGATCCTGATAAACAAATTTGGCAAAACTGGATAAAATAAAAATCGAAAGTATTACGATTGCAGTTCGAACAAATATTTTAAACAATCTCTGGTTATCAAAATTTTTGATGTATAAATAACTAAATAGTAATGATATTATTAGTAAGAATATAGCACCTCTATTTGTAACCAATATTCCATATATAACAGATAAAACTAAAAATAAAATAAAATAGATTTTATTTTGCTTTATGGGATTACTAAAATATACTGTTCCTAATAAAATTGTTAATATAATAACGGGACTCCTAGAATACGCAATATAAAAAGGAATTACATATTCACCCCTTGAACGAGCTTCCCCAAGGGTTTGCCAAAAGTTAAATTTTATTTGATGTAATTCAATAAATCTATAAACCTGATAAATATTTAGAGATACAAAAACTACAGCTAAAACAAAAAATAGTTGTAAAAATAAGATTGAAAACTTAAGATTTGTCTTACGTTCTCCGTCACGGACATGAATAATTCCTCTTCTATTTCCAATTAATGAGAATCCAAGTATAAAAATAAACAGACCTAGAAAGTAAATACCATATAAATAATCATTTAGGTCAATAATACCGTTCCAGTATATAAAGACTGAAGAATAAATAATCACCCATATGGCAGCTAGAATAAAAGGAGGTGACTTTATGTCCTTTACAACTGCCCGTACAACGAGTAATAAAAAAAGACACAATATTAATGAAACTATTACAATCATATAAATGAACCTATCAAATGAAAAACATCCCTGTACAAATTTTTAAATACAAATGTATTTTTTTCATCAAAACTATTTAAAAACATATCCAAGGAATAAAACCGGGGAGGTAAAGCCAAAACCATCTAAATCAAGCTAAATTCTGAATTTATAATAATTTTTTATCAAGCCACAACCGATTATTAAACCCATATTGGAGTGTGTAATCTGCCCGTTACTTTCAACAGGTTTCCTTTCCGGTTCGTATGGGTAAAGAACAGTTGATATAGATTTCTCAGTTCCAAAACCGAACTCTAAGTATGGCCCAAAATCAAATAATATTTCAGTTTTTTTCATAGTGTTCAAAGTTCCTTTAAACAGAACAGGAATAAATAAATTTTTTGTTTTTTTCTCCACCAAAGACTCCTTGTCCATACCCGGATAACTTTGAAATTTAGCTTCTTTTATAAAATAAAATCTCTGGTTCAATTGAGAAATAATTGTTATACTTAAAATCGAAACCAGCTGCTATATGAAATCCAACATTACTATCCTGATCCAGGATTTCTCCATAATAGTCATTGTCACGTTGAACTGAATAATTTATTCCTACGTTAATTTGGAAATAAACCTGACCATTAAGAATGACTTGGAAAATAAAAAAACAATAATTATTGCTCCCACTTTTTTCATAAAGATATTCATTTAAAGATATCGTAGTTTCACCGATATTTCATATTTTCAACCTAATAACTACAACTCCAAAAACCAGGCATCCTGCGAGCTGAAAATTAATAGGAGCAAAGGCAATCATATTATCGAAGACAGATAAAGCCATATACAAGGATAAGTTTGCAATAACCGGAATTCCCCACTTCCCCAATTTTTGTTTTGTAAATAAAAAAATCAAATAAACTAACGAAAACAGAAATACCGTGTAGATTAATACACCAGACCATTTAGCATACAGGTATGGTCCATAAAATGCCGTTCCTACAAACCAGGGCGGCAATTTATATGATGATACTCTCTTATTGTAATTCAGATACTTATTGAACCTTTCACCAAAAGAATATGGCATCATTTCAAAAAGTACTAAAGCCCCATAATCATTTTTTAAAGCATTAATTTGCTTGTCCTGAACAGTATATTGCATTTTAGCAATGGGAGAAGTAAAATAATAGTATCCCCAAAAAAACTCATCAGGCAGAAAATCAGGATAACTATTATTTTGATAAATAGAGTAAAAATTAAAACTTCCGTCTCTTTTTTTGGCTTCTTCTCTACTGTCCCCAAATCGCCCAAATAAATAAAAAAACACGATCCCTAATACGATCAGTGAAATTAATTTCCTTACATCCAGCTTTAAGTAATATAACACGATAAGAACACCCGGGAATAGAACTAAAACAGTATAACCACGACTTGCCATTAAAGCTACATGTAATAATCCAATTCCAATTAAAAACAGATATTTTTTATCACGAAAGATATAAACAGCATTTATCCATAAACATATCAACGACGACATGCCATACATTGTTATAGTAGATAAATAATTAATACCTTTAAAGTCCTGATAGTTGTAAGTATTCCCTGAAAATAAAATATTATACATTGGAACTCCGCCATTAATATACAAGGCAATAAAACCCAATGTTAAAATTATTCCAGCAACAACAGAAAAAAACCAGAATTTTTCAGGTTTTAATTTATTTTCTGACTCTGACTTAAAGTATCTTACTTTTAAACCTAACAGAAAAGAAATTATAGCAGAACCTAAAATAAGTAGCAGAACAGGAAATGACAAATTTGGGAAATTGCTCCAACCGAAAGAATAAAATACCAGGCTTAAAGAAACAAATAAGGCATAAGTAAAAAAAGGATTGAATAATACATTTTTTAAAATTTTACCCAAGTTCATTATAAATATTCTATAAATGAGATGTTTTATACAATGCTAATTCCTTAAATATGGCGTTCTTTATTTATTCTTATCATAGTACCACTCACATACCTCTTTCAATCCTGTCTTCATATTATATTCAGGATAATACTCCAATGCCTTTTTTGCCTTTTCAATTGAAGCTAAAGAATGAGGGATGTCTCCCTCTCTTTTACTTTTATAAATTGGTTTTATTCCTTTAATATCTTCTCTGTATTGAGATAGATTTTCAACTAAATATTTAAACAAATCATTTAGAGAAGTTCGTTCTCCATGAGCTACGTTGAATACCTCAGATAAATAATTTTGTTTCTTCCCAACTTTAAGTAAAATACTCTTCCTTGAAGCAAGAGCTGCTAACTCATTAACTTTAACTACATTCCGTATATAGGTAAAGTCCCTTGAAAATGATCCATCTCCATTAATTGAAGGGGATTCGTTATTTAATATCTGTAAAATAAACTTTGGGATAACCGCTGCATATGCCCCACTGGGATCCTGTCTTTTTCCAAATACATTAAAATACCTGAACCCAATAGTTTCAATACCATAAATTTTGGAAAAATTTTCAGCAAATAATTCATCAACATATTTTGTTATTGCATATGGTGATAATGGATTACCTATTACCTCTTCTACTTTAGGCAAAGCTTCATGATCGCCATAAGTTGATGAACTTGCAGCGAAAATAAAACGCTTCACCTTAGCATTTACAGCTGCCATTAATATTTTAACAAAACCACCAATATTCACATCTGTAGATGTAACCGGATCATTTATTGACCTGGGAACAGATCCTAAAGCTGCATGATGAAATACGTACTCAACGCCTTTACACGCTTTCTCGCAATCCTCTGTATTCCTGATGTCTCCTTCAATTAGGGTAAACTTCTTGCTCTTAAAAAAGGGCTCAATATTTTCCTTGTATCCTGTTGAAAAATTATCAAGGCATATAACTTCATTATCATTCCACAGAAAATACTCACATAAATTAGAACCTATAAATCCGGCTCCACCTGTAACTAAAATTCGTTTTCCTTTTAGATGCCTCATCTAATATTTATTATTTTATAACAAAAAATCTATTACTATATTTTTATCAAATAATGGCTTTTGTTTTTAAACTCATGATAAATATAAAGTTTCAAGTATTATGTCTGAAGAGTAATTTGCAAAAAAGACTATCAGTGACTTTAATCAATTAAGCCTTTACTTATTCTAATCTTAGATTAAATCGTTTTAAAGATATTCCTTACGTTTTAATGTTAAATCATCCAGCCAAAGATCAGAAAAGGTATCAAAGTAAATAAAAAATGAAAAATCTTCTTTTAAACTTTCAAAAGTTAGTTCATAATAACACCATTCTTCCTCCTTATACTCAACACCTTCACAAAAGGGATATTTTTGTGCCCATTGAAAAACATCACCAAAATCTACTATTACATCAGAACATTCACTGGCATGCCCTTTCACCCTAAACCAAAATGAAAAAGTATACTCTGTGCCGACAACTAAGTTGGAAAATCTTTGATGCATTATTTGTCTGCCCAACTTAGCTTCTGTAGTTAAGTGTAAAGAAAATGTGCCACTATGTTTAATTTCAGAATCTAAAATTGTAGAGTTTGATTCAGTTAATCCCCAATAATCTAATGCTAAATCAGTTTCAAAACCTCCATCTCCAAATAAATTTAAATTTTCAGTCTCAATTGAAGCAATATTGCTTCCACTTAATTTACCGTATTCATTCATTGCATAGACTCTAAAAAAATATTTCTCATTTGAAGATGTATTTTCAAGAATAAATGTGGTATCCTGTTTTCCTATTGCAACATGTATTAATTGCCCAGAAGTCTCGTCTATTCCCGAATTGGTATTTAAATATACTTTATATTCTCTAAAATCATCTGCATCAGTTGCTGTCCATATTATTTGTACTCTTCTTGAATCAAGCTGAAGAACTGTATCAATTTTCACAGGCTTGGGTAACCTCAATGAATTAAGTTTTACATCATCGTTTACGTCAACTTTATACGAACTTATTGAATACCCCACAGATTCATCGGCGCTAAAATTTGTATTTTTATGTGTCGTGCTGCTTTTATACGTTTGAAGCATATGAATACCTCTTGAAACGTTACCAATTTCAAATTTCCCCTCTTCATCAGTATAAACAGTACGGTTAATTGCACTATCTAAAGAAACCTTAACATTCTCAGCAGGAATATCTCCTTGATAGACAATACCCGATACCTTGAACAGATCAGTATCTGTATTGGTATCACAACTTTCAAAGACAAGAAAAAAAATTCCTGCAATTAACAAACTTAATTTCATTTTTTTCATGATAGTTATTTTAGCCTTAATTATTATGGTTTAGTACATTTTATATACGAATCTTTAATACGCCTTTGCAAACAAAACCCTGCCTTTGGATGGCTTTCCTGAGTAAACACACACACCTTCCTCATCATTCATTTCCAGCGGAATGCAGCGCAGGGTTGCTTTGGTTTCTTCCTGGATCTTTTCTTCCGTTTCGGTTGTTCCATCCCAGTGTGCTGAGATAAAACCTCCCTTGGTTTCCAGTACTTCTTTGAACTCTTCCCAACTGTTGACCTCTGTTGTAGCGGTATCGCGATAATCAGAAGCTTTCTGGTAAATATTGGTCTGTATTTCTTCCAGTAGTTGCGCAATATAGTTTTCAATTCCGTCAATATTCACCACTTCTTTTGTCAGGGTATCACGACGAGCAACTTCCACGGTGCCGTTTTCCAAGTCTCGTGGTCCCATGGCCAGACGCACAGGCACGCCTTTCAGTTCGTACTCAGCAAATTTCCATCCCGGCTTTTTATTGTCACTGTCATCATAACGGACTGAAATACCTTTCGCACGTAACGCTTTCACAATTTCATCCACTTTTTCAGAAATCTGTCCCAGCTGTTCTTCTTTTTTGTAGATTGGTACAATCACTACCTGGTATGGCGCTAATTTAGGAGGAAGCACCAGTCCGTTATCGTCAGAATGCGCCATAATAAGAGCACCCATCAGTCGGGTTGAGACACCCCATGAGGTGGCCCAGACAAAATCCTGTTTACCTTCCTTATTGGTAAATAAAACATCAAAAGCTTTAGCAAAATTTTGTCCCAAAAAGTGAGATGTCCCCATCTGCAGTGCTTTACCATCCTGCATCAAACCTTCAATACAATAAGTATCAACGGCTCCGGCAAACTTTTCGTTTTCTGATTTCAATCCTTTATGAACCGGAACAGCCATAAACTCTTCAGCAAATTTGGCATAAATATCCAGTATCAGTTTTGTTTCCTTTACCGCCTCATCTGCGGTTGCATGAGCCGTATGCCCTTCCTGCCAGAGGAATTCAGCCGTTCTAAGAAACAAACGTGTGCGCATTTCCCAGCGTACAACATTGGCCCACTGGTTCACCAGAATTGGAAGATCGCGGTATGATTGGATCCAATTCTTATAGGTATTCCAGATGATGGTTTCGGAAGTTGGTCTAACGATTAACTCTTCTTCCAGTTTGGCTTCAGGGTCAACCACTACTCCACTGCCATCATCGGCATTTTTAAGCCTGTAATGCGTGACAACAGCACATTCTTTGGCAAAACCCTCCACATGGTCCGCTTCCTTGCTAAGAAAAGATTTGGGAATAAATAAGGGGAAATAGGCATTTTCATGTCCGGTTTCCTTAAACATTTTATCCAGCTGAGCCTGCATTTTTTCCCAGATGGCATAACCGTAAGGTTTAATAACCATACAGCCGCGAACCGCAGAATTTTCAGCTAAATCAGCCTCTTTAACCAAATCGATATACCATTGTGCAGCATTTTCCGCACGTGGAGTCAATACCTTTGCCATTATAATTTTTTGTTAGAATAAAACCTTTAATTTTAGAGGCACAAAGAAATAAAAAATTAGCGAGATTACCTTAAACATAAGAGTCCACCTTAACTTCCTTGATGTTCAAATTATATCTTAATTCTTGTATCTTATATCTTATGTCTTAAAAAACACAGCTTCGCCACCTCACCCACATTTTGCAGTAATTTTGAAACTCCCTAATACAAGTTATGCTATCCGAAGACAGCATAAACTATTATTTATAAAAACAGGATCCAAAGATACCTATTCTTAAGCTTTTCTTTCCAATGTCACATATGAAAAACCAAATTCTGCCACTTCTCCCGGTTTAAAATCCTTTCGCTCTGTTTCTTCCCAATCTTTCCATTCTATTTCAGGAAAATAGACATCAGCATCATATGTTTTATCCACAATGGTCAGATACAGTTTGCCTGCTATCGGGTAAAACTGTTTATAAATCATGCCACCTCCAATAATAAAAGCCTCATCCTCTTCTCTTACTTTTTCCACGGCCTCATCAATAGAATAAACCATCTCACAACCTTCAAATGCTTCTTCAGGATTGTCTGTAATCACAATATTCCTTCTGTCTTTCAATGGGCCGTTTGGCAGACTGATCAATGTGTTCCTTCCCATAATTACCGGATGCCCTGTGGTTATTTCCTTAAACCGTTTCAGGTCACCGGGTATATGAACCAACAGATCATTGTTTTTTCCGATTGCAAAATCCCTGGTGATGGCTACTATAATTGACAGGTTATTGTACATGTGCATTTACGTTATACTGAAATTGGGGCTTTAATATGCGGATGCGGATCATAATCCACCAGTTCAAAATCTTCGAACTTAAAGTCAAAAATGGATTTCACATCCGGATTTATCTTCATTTTTGGTAATGGCCTCGGCTCACGCGTAAGTTGCAGCTTTGCCTGCTCAATATGATTCAGGTATAAATGCGTATCTCCAAGTGTATGGACAAAGTCTCCGGGCTCCAAACCTGTAACCTGAGCCATCATCATGGTCAACAATGCATAGGACGCTATATTGAACGGGACACCCAAAAATGTATCTGCACTGCGTTGGTAAAGCTGGCAACTCAGCTTTCCGTCTGCGACATAAAACTGGAAAAAAGCATGACACGGCGGAAGGTTCATATTGGGCAGATCCCCCACGTTCCAGGCACTTACAATAATCCTGCGCGAATCAGGGTTGTTTTTAATTGTATTTATTGCATTCGCAATTTGATCAACATTACCACCCTCATAATCAGGCCATGAGCGCCACTGATATCCGTAGATATGTCCCAGGTTTCCATCGGAATCTGCCCATTCATTCCAGATTTTAACACCATTATCCTGCAGATATTTCACGTTGGTGTCACCATTCAGGAACCATAAAAGCTCATATATGATGGATCGGAGGTGCAGCTTTTTTGTGGTCAAAGCAGGAAAACCATCCTGAAGATTAAACCTCATCTGATGTCCGAAAACACTTATCGTTCCGGTTCCTGTCCTGTCCCCTTTTTCTACCCCTTCATTTAAAATTCTGTCCAGTAAGTCAAGATATTGCTTCATCTTTTACTATTTCCCGGGTTTATAATTGGTTGAAATCACTTTAAATTCTGTTCTCCTGTTAATCTGGTTACAGATATCCTGTTGCTCCGGTGTCAGTTTCATGATAAATTCAGGCGTTAACACATCCTCTTCCTTTATAAAGTCATACTCTGAAGCCAGTTTCTTGTCCGCCACCACCGGTTGCGACTTGCCATATCCCTTTGCTTCCAGACGGTCTGCCACAACACCTTTCGAAATGAGATAGTTCATAACAGAAGAAGCCCTTTCCTGCGACAACTTCATGTTAAATTCTTCATCGCCAATCATATCGGTGTGTGCACTCAGTTCAATCGCAATATTCGGATTATCATTCAGGACCTCCACCAAAGTATCAAGCGATAGTTTCGACTGCTGGTTTAATTCGGCACTGTTGAAGGCAAAGAATATATTATTCAGACGAATCGGTTTTTTAATGGATGAAAGCTGA
This sequence comes from Quyinboa sediminis, assembly GCF_042219855.1. NCBI lineage: Bacteria > Pseudomonadati > Bacteroidota > Bacteroidia > Bacteroidales > Quyinboaceae > Quyinboa > Quyinboa sediminis. Next base: position 879,355 of record NZ_JBHJHP010000001.1, read on the forward strand.
AAATCATAATCAAAACTTTTATTCTGTTCAAGCCCGATTGTTGACGCCTCACCTTTTTCATTGAGATAGCCACGACAGGTGACAAGAAATACAAACTCTGCGCCTTTATTCAGTTCATGTGAATAAGTACCATCCTTTTTAGTTCTGATAATCGTGTTGGTTCCGTCGTTTCCAACCAGTTTAATCCGGCTTTCAGATAAAGGAGTACCATCCCGTTCATCTGTTACCTGTCCCTCAAGGATAAACTGTAACTCGGGAAGTTCAAACGAGTAAATATGATCATTTCCCCGATACTCATTCCGGTTCGAGGTAAACAACCCCTTTTCACGTTCACCTTCAAAGGTGATCCCAAAATCATCGGCCTTACTGTTAATCGGAGCGGGAAGCCTTGACCTGATCCATCCGCTGTCCGTTTCCACAGCCTTATAAATATCAAGTCCACCCAATCCGGGCCAGCCATTCGATGAAAAATACAGCTCATCATTAACCCTGAAGTATGGAAATTCTTCATTACCCGGTGTATTGATGTCCGGTCCCAGGTTTTCGGGCGTACTCCAGTTTTGTCCTATTTTTTTAGTGATCCAGATATCTTTTCCACCGTAACCACCCTCAAGGTCGGATACAAAATATATGGCACTTCCATCATTATTTATGGCAGGATGAGCCAAAACAAGCGTATCAGCTGTTGAATCCTGAAAAATCGTGACAATCGTCGGAGTTCCCCACTGTGCTCCTGTCCTTGTAGCACTGTAAATTGATGCGCCATAAGCTTTGCCGTCCTCATTGCGACAAACCGTAAAATATAAGGTCTTTCCATCCGGTGATACAGAAGCGACACCTTCATCCTCCTCCGTATTCAGACTTCCCTCAACCAGTTCCGGTTTGATCCATTCATCCTTACTGTCTTTCCGGGTCATGTAAAAATCAGCCGGACGCATTCCCGTAATATCACTGTTTTTCATTGATATTCCCCCTTCACGTGTTGAGTTGAAATAAACAACATCGTAATCAGGACCAACATATACCGGACAAAAATCACTTCGGCGCGAATCAAAGGCCCGTTCACGTTTAACAATATATCTTGAGTTTTCTTTATTCCATACATCTGCGCTATCCAGAGACAATAAAAGATTCTTTGCTACAGCATTCGTCGAATCATACTTCAGATAGGTATTTACCGCATCCTTTGCCTGGTTTTTCTGGCCCAGACCTGCCAGTGTCTGACCGTAGCGCAGAAACACCAGTGAATCAGGATATTTAAAGGTAATGGCCAAACGATATGAATTGGCTGCAAACTGGTTAAAATTCAGAATACGGTAACATTCTGCCTGCCTGTAGAATATTTTTGCACGCTGTTGATTATTCTTAACTTTTTTAACTGCTTTACGGTAATAGGAAGCTGCCTTATTATATTCTCCTATTTCGTATGTTTTATTCGCCCTCGAAATAACTTTTTTAGCGCTGCACCCCCCTAAAAGAGTCAGAATTATTGTAAAATATGTTAATGTTATAAGCTTTCTTTGCATCTTAATGTTTAGCAATTACTATTGCTTTTATATTTGTAAAAAAACCATCTTTTTAGCAAACGCTTTTTAGATCGATTTATTTTTTTGTCAACTATGTTTTAACAAGTCCCGCGTAACTTTGATGAAAGCACTTTTAATAGCATTACTGGTTTACTTTTTTTACAAGGTACTGATCTTTTCATTCCGGATCCGGAAAGCTTATAAAACAGCACAGGATCAGGCAGAAAATCATGGATCAGAACACGAAGGAGAAGTAACCGTTACCGACAATCACTCCAAAAAGAAAAAACTGGATAATGATGTTGGTGAATATGTAAATTATGAAGAAGTGGACTAACCTTCATTCTTCTCCGGAAAATCGATGGTATAGTGTAAACCTCTGCTTTCCTTTCGTTCCTGAGCCATTTTAATTACCAGGTAACCGACATTTATTGAGTTTCTCAGTTCACAAATTTCCTTGAAAACGATGGACCGGTCAAAGAGGTCTTCGGTCTCCCTGTATAATGTTTCCAGACGGTCGAGTGCTCTTTTCAGTCGTAAATTTGAACGGACAATGCCGACATAATTGCTCATCACCATTTCCAGTTCCCTCCGGCTCTGTGTGATCAGGACCATCTCTTCCGGCAATCTTGTCCCCTCATCGTTCCAGTCCGGAACATTAGTATTATAATCGTATTTTTTAAAGTGCTTTAAAGCATGTAATGAAGCTGAATCAGCATAAACAGCGGCTTCAAGAAGGGAATTGGATGCCAGTCTGTTAGCACCGTGCAGCCCGGTTGATGAACACTCGCCTACGGCGTATAAACGGTTGATTGAGGATTTGCCATCCTGATCCACTGAAATACCCCCACAAAGATAATGGGCTGCAGGAACAACCGGTATCATATCCCTGGTTATGTCAATTCCGACCTCCAGACATTTTCGCGTAATATTTGGAAAGTGCTTTTTGGTCTCTTCAGCATCTTTATGTGTTACATCCAGATAAACAAAATCATGTCCACTGATTTTCAGCTCATTATCAATTGCACGGGCCACAATATCCCTGGGAGCAAGAGAGCCACGTTCATCGTATTTATACATGAATTTCTTTCCGGCATGATTGCGGAGTTCTGCACCGTATCCGCGCATTGCTTCAGTGATCAGAAAACTGGGACGTTCCTTTGGATTATACAGGGCTGTGGGATGAAACTGAACGAATTCCATACCACTGATAATACCTTTGGCCCGATAGACCATCGCAATACCATCGCCGGTGGCAATACCCGGATTTGTTGTGGTCTGGTAAATATTTCCAATTCCTCCGGTCGCCACCAGGGTTACTCTTGACAAAAACGTGTGCATGGTACGTTTTTTTATGTTCAGCACATACGCCCCATAGCATTCAATATCCTTATTCCAGCGATGAACCGTTTTACCTAGGTGATGCTGTGTAATTAAATCAACCGCAAAATGGTTTTCAAGTAGGGAGATGTTATGGTGCTCCTTTACCCTTTTAACCAGGCTGTATTGAATTTCCTTCCCGGTTTTATCCTTTACATGAAGAATTCTGTGTTCACTGTGTCCGCCTTCCCGGTGCAAATCGAACCTCCCGTCTTCCGTTTTATCAAAATCAACACCCCAATCCAGGAGCTGCTTTATTTCTGTCGGTGCATTTTCCACAACTTTTTTAACCACACCGGGATTATTAATGCCATCGCCTGCAATCATTGTATCCACAATATGTTTTTCAAAGTTGTCAGGATCGTACATTACAGATGCGATACCGCCCTGAGCATAACTGGTGTTAGTCTCATATAAGTTCGTTTTCGAAATAATACAAACCGTACCGTAATCTGCCGCCTTCAGGGCAAAACTTAATCCTCCAATACCTGAACCAATGACCAGAAAGTCGTATGTGTGCTTCATTTTTTGAAAAATTTGGTCAAAGTTATAAAACAATAAACGTATTCAGGTATAAAACTCTAACTTTACACAAAATTCGTTATATGATTCGCGCTGAGGATTGCATAAAGATAGGAAAGCTGGGTAAAGCACATGGCACAAAGGGTGCCTTTAACCTGACCCTTTACGATGCATTTTTTGATGATGAAGATACAGTGGAATACTTGCTGGTACTCTTTGAAGGTTACCTTGTTCCTTTTTTTATAGAGGAACTGGTTCTCACAGACATTAAAAGCGGAATTATAAAATTCGATCACATACATAAACCGGAGGATACCCGTGAATTTGTAAATTGTGAACTATATGCTGCCCATGATCAGGTATCATGGCATACAGACGTTCAACAGGAAAATGAACTGGAAGGATTCTCAGTTATGGATAAACGATTTGGAAACCTTGGAACAGTTACTGAAGTGCAGCTTGACACACCGAATCCATTGTTATTGTCAGAACACAATAAGAAAATCATATATATACCTTATAATAATTCTATAATTCTATCCATTGAACCGGAAAGCAGAACCGTGATAACGGAGGTTCCTGATGGATTATTAGATATAAACGATTAATATGATGCTCAAAACGATACTTATTATTGGAACGGGAGGATTTTTAGGAAGTATATCACGCTATGGCGTAAGCTTGTTGACCACAAAATGGTGGGGCAATGGTTTTCCCTGGGGCACCTTAACGGTGAATATTTTGGGCAGCTTTTTAATTGGTGTAATTTATGGACTTGCCGTACAGAACGACTGGCTCACGGCTGATATGAGATTATTCCTGGCTATTGGTTTCTGCGGAAGTTTTACAACGTTTTCCACCTTTTCATACGATATCATCCAGATGATCAATACAGGTCATTTTATATATACCGCATTGTATGTTGCCGGAAGTATCTTACTGGGTTTGATGGCCGTATTTGCAGGGATAGGTCTCTTTAAACTCGCATAAGTATAAACTGTATATTAATTTATTCTTTTTGCATATTCCTTCATTTTGATAAGTAAAACCAAAACTTTGTATCCTTTTGCAACAAATAAGCAGCATTAACAATCAATACGTTTCAAATTGAATATTTATAAACATGAATTGTTAAAATCCGTAAACTTTCAATTGTGTTATACAACATAATGTTAAAATTTGTAGTTATTTAAAAAATCTTCAATTTTGTCCATGTCCAAAGCAATCACCAAGATTCTTTTTACCTTAACATTCTAGTACCATTTTGAGAAAACTCAGAAAAAGAAACCAGCGATGGTTTCTTTTTTTTTGTTCTTTTTTGAAAAAAATAGACAGAAATTATTTTGCAATATTAAGACGGAAACCTATATTTGCACCGCATTTGAAGAAATGCAAAGATGGTGGATGTAGCTCAGTCGGTTAGAGCGCTGGATTGTGGTTCCAGAGGTCGCCGGTTCGAACCCGGTCTTCCACCCTTAAGAGCTTCCTGGTGATTCAGGGAGCTTTTTTTATGTGAAAAACTCAGACCGGGTGAGAAGTTTATCCCGACAGGACAACGTGAGTGTCGGGAAACCCGGTCTTCCACCCTTAAGTGCTTCCTGGTGATTCAGGGAGCTTTTTTTATGTAAAAAAACTCAGACCGGGTGAGAAGTTTATCCCGACAGGACAACGTGAGTGTCGGGAAGCCCGGTCTTCCAACCTTTAGGAGCTTCCTGGTGATTCAGGGAGCTCTTTTTATGTAAAAAACTCAGACCGGGTGAGAAGTTTATCCCGACAGGACAATGTGAGTGTCGGAAAACCCGGTCTTCCACCCTTTAGCAGCTTCCTGCTCTTTCAGGGAGCTTTTTTTATGTGAAAAACTCAGACCGGGTGAGAAGTTTATCCCGACAGGACAACGTGAGTGTCGGTAAACCCGGTCTTCCACCCTTTAAGAGCTTCCTGGTGATTCAGGGAGCTTTTTTTATTTAAAAAACTCAGACAGGGTGATAAGTTTATCCCGACAGGACAATGTGAATGTCGGGAAACCCGGTCTTCCACCCTTTAGCAGCTTCCTGCTCTTTCAGGGAGCTTTTTTATTTCAGATCAATCTTTAATAGATCCATATTCGGATACAACAGTATAACTTCCAATTGCCATCCAGGATTAGCTGAATAAATTTAAAGCTGAAATGTTAAAAACCAGCAGGTTCAAATGAAACGAGGAGCTATATCTCCCAAACGCTCGCTCAGAACAAAATCACGGGGTTAATAATAATGGAAGTTTATCGCAAAAAGGCACCACGAAAATTATGAATTACACCATGATACCGCTTCTGGTTTGGTCGTGAAAAGTTTAATCTGCCAGTTGGTATCAGCCATAATTCCTGCATAATAATCCACAAGCTGCTCCAATTCATTATTCGTTGTTACTATGGCTACTTTAACATGATCATTCCAGCGACTGGCTTTTTTATCAAGTACACCGATCACCTTCATGTCAAAAACGTCCATATTTACATGAATAGTTTGAGAAAAATCAAATAACTGAAAATGCATCTCCTCTAATCTGCTGTCACCGTATATGATATCATCGACTAAAAGAATCTCCTCTCCCTCTACCCGGTCTCCAAATGTGATATAAACATCAGAATCGCACCATTCCATTGTGTAGCTCATGCCGCTAATATAACAACTTTTTAAGATATTCAATGACCGGTTTTAATATTAAAAATACCACACTCTTTTGTGGTTATATTTTTTAATCAGTCATGGATGAAACAATCCTGAACTCGCCATCACTCTGTAACAGGTAAATTATACTTTGAACTTGCACGTGAAATTGCCAGGCATGAGAAGAAACCGATAGCATCGTTATTCACATTACCTTCAATATTGGCTGGAGGACCACTGAACAATGGGATATTCCCAAAAGATTCCAGGTTAACAGCCTGAAGAAAATCATAGTAATCTCGGGATATCTGGATTTGCTCCAGGGTAAAGACATCACCTGGTTGTAATATCTCAGTTGAATCCGTCTGATCGAGATATTTAACAACAATACCGTTGGTATAATTTCCATTGAAAAACTCATCGTTGGTTAATCCCCAATCTGTTACCGATTCGTTTAAAGGTTTATCATTGATTACAGATTTAAAAAGATAATTATTCCGTTCCGGAGGATCCATTGTAAACAACATGATTCCTACGAAATAACGATCAGGTCCTTCTATATATGTCCGCATAAGATTTATGGAATCAACGGGAACAGGATAAGTCATCTCGTCTGTTGCCCTGTATTCTTCCAAAGCACCATCATCATTAATATCCACGTTTTGAATAACGAGCTCATATTCAGTATTAAATTTTGCTGCAAAATCCCTGGGTGTGTAATACATTCCTGCCTGTTTTTCATTCAGATGTATTGTATCACCACCTTCGAGAATAAAAACAGTTGCGCCTGTTACATCCGGTGCTTCAGTACCATCAAAGAAATCTGCTGATTTGGTCAGACGGATCAGATGTGCCATCGGATCATTGGATATACTTCCATCCACTACAATCCTTGCATATGATTTATCTATTTGTATATCTATCCGTTCTGTACATGAAGCCAGAACAACCAAAAACACTATGTATAATACCTTTTTCAATCGTTAAAATTTAAAATTATACGTTATAGCCGGCAAAACCGGAAACAGATAAGTCATCTCAGCATACAACAGATTTGGATTATAATCTTCCTGGTAAAAATTGATCGTCCATGCATTATGGCGATTATAAACATTATAAACCGAAAGGTTCCATTCACTATGCCAGCGTTTGGATGAGTTCGGTTTTGGAGTATATGTGATACCAATATCAAGACGATGATATTCCGGCATCCGGTAAGAATTACGATCTGAATAAATAGGTAAAATCTTGCCGTTATAAACAAACCTGCCCGTAGGGAAAGTCACCGCATTTCCGGTGGCATATACCCAATTGGAAGAGATGGAAAAATTATCATTGAGCTTATAGTTAAACACCAGTGAAAGATCGTGAGTTTTGTCATATGGCGCGAGATAGGTTCGTCCGTGATTAATCTCCGGAATAGTACGTTCTGCTCGCGATAAGGTATAGGCTATCCAGCCATTCCATTTTGTCCGGTTGAACCGAACCAGCAATTCCATACCATACGCCTTTCCTTCCCCAACGCGAACCTCACCTTCAAGATACCGATTCAGAAACAGGTTCGCGTGATCCCTGAAATCTACAGTATTGGTATACTTTTTATAATAACCTTCAATACTCAGTTCAATGCTGTTATCCAGGAAGTTTCTGAAAACACCAAGCGCAAACTGGTTGACCTCCTGTGGTTTAATATTCGGACTTGCCGGAAACCAGATTTCAAACGGGGAGCCGGAAGTAGCATTGGACGCAATCTGCATATACTGATAGTTTCGGTTATAACTTCCTTTTAATGAAGTGCTTTTATTCAGTATATAGGTAAAACCCACACGAGGTTCTATGCCCCAGTATGTGTTATAAATGTCCCACTGATTATGTACAACGGAATCTGTAGGTTGATAGTTTTCATCATAATTATATACAATGGATTCCCCCATGCTTTGAAATGCTGAGATTCGCAGACCCAGTTTCAGTTTGAGTCTGTTACCTATATTAGGGTTTACGGAAGCATATATACCGTGTTCCAGTGCCTGGGTGCCTTTAATGACAAAATCCTGAAAAAAGGCAGAATCCGATTGAGCATAAAAAGCACCGGGTGAAAACTGATGCATGGTTGTACTAAAACCGGTCTGCAGGTTTATATTTTCTCTGATGTGCCAGTTAAGATCGTATTTAACGCCAAAATCCTTAACTCCGGAAACCCATTCAAATGAATTGCTTTCTTCCTCCGGGTCACTATTTCCAAGAATATACCGGTATTGTGTTCCAATCAACGTCAGATCGCTCCATACATTATCACTAAAAATATGGTTCCATCTTAACGACATAATCTGATTCCCGAATCGCATTGCAAAAGTACTCTGCCCGAAGGTGTCATCACCAAGGTAAGCGCTTAAAAACACCCTGTCATTTTTTGAAAACCTCTGATTTAGCTTCAGGTTCAGATCGTAAAAAAAAAGTTTTGTATCTTTAAACCTCTCCGGATCATACAATTTAAGTCCAAGGTCGGCATAGGTTCTTCTTCCCGATAGGGCAAAAGTTGTTGATTTAGTCAATGAACCCTGTAGCATCAAACGCGATGAAATAGTACCAATACCACCCTGTCCGGATATTTTTCCGGGTGTTCCGTTTATTGATTTTATGTCAAGAAAAGATGAGAGTCTTCCACCTACATTTGCCGGAATATCGCCTTTGTACAAAGTAACATCCTGAACAAAATCGTTATTAAACACTGAAAAAAAACCCAGGAGATGAGATGCATTATATACCGGAGCATTATCCAGGAGAATCAGGTTTTGATCCGGTGATCCTCCCCGCACACTGAAACCACTGCTTCCTTCTGAGGTAGCCTGAACACCCGGGAGCAGTTGAATTGCTTTAATAATATCCACCTCACCCATGAATGCGGGAATGCTTTTTATCGTTGTTTTGTCCAGTTTCTGAATGCCCATTTGCACCGAACGCACATTTTCGTCCGGCTGTTTTCCTGATACATTTACCTCCTTAAGCTCCTTATTCACGGGACTCAAGGATATGACAACCGGCTTATCGACCGGCACACTTATGTTAACCGATGACCTTTGATATCCAACGAATGTAACCTGGAGGACATACTCACCCTCTGACAACATCAATTCAAAATTTCCATCCAGATCTGTCGCGGTACCACGGGCTGTATTTTCAACATAAACAGCAGCTCCCGGAAGGTGTTCCCGGGTTTGCACATCCACAACAGTTCCTGAAACCTTATAGCCTTTATCCACAGGATTATTATCGGCATAAAGATTCGCAAGTGCAAAAATTAAGATGAGTATACTTAAAACGTATCTGTCCATAAATTGTGTGTTCAATATAGAAACACCAAAAGGTTTAAAAAGATCAAACAAGGTTGCAAAGCTAAATAAAAAAGCAACCCGGTGGAAATTATAATGAGAAAGCTATTACTAATGTTGCCGGGTTGCTGATTTCAAGATTTTTACTTAACCAAAAAACATCTTTTATGATTACAACATTATGACGAATCCCAGGTATTTAAGTTACAAATCCCCTTATTTTATTAACATCTTTTATAAATGTTCATTTTATGAATCCACCTGTTAGCATGTGTTTCAACAGCATTATTTTATAGTTGGTTACACTACTGACTGAAAACCGTTTATAAATGTTTGATAATTGTTTTTAAAAAAATTTTCAGCTTATCAATAATGGAGTATTTTTGTCGCAGAAAATTCACTCCTTAATATACTTATATAATGAAAAGGGATACAATCATTTTTAATCTTATCCAGAAAGAATACGAACGCCAGTTAAATGGCATTGAACTTATTGCTTCTGAGAATTTCGTGAGCGACCAGGTTATGGAAGCCATGGGTTCTTACCTGACAAACAAATACGCTGAGGGTCTCCCGGGAAAACGCTATTATGGTGGTTGCGAAGTTGTTGACCAAAGTGAAAACATTGCCATAGAACGTTTAAAGGAACTTTTTAATGCGGAATGGGCAAATGTTCAGCCGCACTCAGGTGCTCAGGCCAATGCCGCTGTTATGCTGGCTGTCCTGAATCCGGGCGATACATTTCTTGGACTGGATCTGGCACATGGTGGCCACCTTTCACATGGTTCTCTTGTAAACAGTTCAGGAATTCTGTATAAACCTGTAGCTTACTCCGTTAAGAAAGAGTCAGGTTTGGTGGATTATGATCAGATGGAGGAACTGGCAGTTAAGGAGAAACCAAAACTGATAATTGGTGGTGCTTCAGCATACAGCCGGGACTGGGATTATGAACGTATGCGTGCCATCGCTGATAAGGTAGGTGCTTTACTGATGATTGATATGGCGCACCCGGCTGGTTTAATAGCTGCAGGCCTGCTTAAAAATCCGGTCAAATATGCACATATTGTTACATCAACAACCCATAAAACATTAAGAGGTCCACGTGGTGGTATCATTCTTATGGGTGAAGATTTTGATAATCCTTTTGGTAAAACAACCCCTAAAGGCGTAATTCGTAAGATGTCATCCCTGCTTGACTCAGCCGTCTTTCCCGGTACTCAGGGTGGACCACTGGAACATGTCATTGCAGCTAAAGCTGTCGCATTTGGTGAGGCATTGACACCGGAGTATAAAGCATATCAAAAGCAGGTTCAGGTCAATGCAAAGGCAATGGCAAAGGCATTTATCGATAAAGGATACAAGATTATTTCCGGTGGAACCGATAATCACTCCATGTTGATAGACCTGCGCACAAAATATCCTGAAATTACCGGTAAAATGGCTGAAAACACTTTGGTTCAGGCACATATTACACTGAATAAAAATATGGTACCTTTCGATGACCGTTCACCATTCCAGGCCTCTGGCATTCGTGTCGGAACACCGGCAATTACAACCCGTGGTCTCAAAGAAGATATGATGGCTAAAATAGTGGACCTGATAGATGAAGTTTTAGCTAACATTGAAGATGAATCGGTTATCGCAAAAGTTTCTGATAAAGTACATGCACTGATGAATCCCTATCCGTTATTTTCTGAATAAACTGATCATTATTTTATACTCAGAAGCCGGCAAGCAACTTGCCGGCTTTTTATTTATTCGCAATTATTGTATCTACATATTCATTCCCAAATTTATCCCATCAAAAAACGCCTATTTTTATTGTCCCGGAGTTCTTTTCTGTTTCTACATTCAGGAGGTAAATTCCACTTTTAAACTTACTTAATTCAACCTCTCCGTAGTTGGAATAAAAACTCTCTCTAAATAAAACAACTCCGTTTAACGCATAGATTTTAACATTGACAGGAACACTAACAAAATCATTAATCACAATATGAAGTAGATTTCCGGATATGTTCGTCCTAAAAAAATCTTTATCCATACCATTGCCTTTTAATGCAGTACCGGAACAATAGTTTTCCGACGCAGGACTTGGGGTATTAAATATTATCCATTCAGTATCACATTTACCATAACTTACATCGGCACTCAGCGGAGGGAGGGTTACAGAATCAATTACTGTTGTTCCATCTGATTTATACAAGCCAAGATATTCTCCGTTAGACGCAGACAATTTAAAATTTGTATGAAACTTACCTTGTACTTCTTCATCATCCGCCCACAACAAAAAATAGGTTCCCGGCTGCATAATGGTAATAGGATCACCCGAGGGGATTTGCCAGGTATCCACATTATCCTTTAAGATGAGGCCTGCAATATCAACTTCAAAATCATTGGAATTGAACAGCTCTATCCAATCTTCATATTCACCGTAATTATCTTGAATTGTTGAATTATTGGAGCTTTGAACTTCATTTATAATGATCTGTGCCTGACTATTCAAAATGAAGAATAGAAATAACAGCGAAAGTGTAGTCGTTTTCATTAGAGGTGTATTTTCAGAATAGTGAGCTTTGCAGGCACAAGTTAGGAATAATAAATATATCATTGAAATAATATACTGAGTATTAATAAAATGCACCAGAACGGTTAAGCTAACCCGATAATTGGAGATAAAAAAAACCGCCCTGAAAGAGCGGTTTGGCAATATGCTTAATATTTTATTTATAAATTTTGTTCAGCAACAGCATATCCAGCATAACGATGGCAGCCATCGATTCTACAATAGGTACTGCACGGGGCAACACACAGGGGTCATGACGACCTTTGGCCTTCAATACTGTCGCATTGCCTTCACTGTCAACTGTATTCTGATCACGTAATACTGTTGCCACAGGCTTAAATGCAACCCTGAAATACACATCTTCACCATTGGATATTCCACCCTGTATTCCTCCGGAATGGTTTTTCGTTGTTCTAACCTTACCATTACGAATTTCAAACGGGTCGTTATGCTGCGAACCTCTCAGCTGTGTTCCGGCAAATCCCGATCCGTATTCAAAACCCTTTACTGCATTTATGCTCAACATGGCTTTGCCAAGCTCAGCATGAAGCTTATCGAAAACCGGCTCTCCAAGTCCAACAGGTAAACCTTTAACCAGACCTGTAATTACACCACCAATGGTATCACCTTCCTTTCTGACCTGATCCACCAGGTTTATCATTTTTTCAGCGATTTCCTGGTCAGGACAACGTATAATGTTGTCCTCAATGGTTGAAAGATCAAGCGCGGTGTAAGGTGTTTCCATATGCAAATCGCCCACACTCGAAGTGAAAGCTTTTACATCAATGCCATGTGTTTTTAATGCCTGTTTGGCAATGGCACCTGCAACAACACGGGCTATTGTTTCACGGGCGGATGACCGACCACCTCCCCGGTGATCACGTATGCCGTATTTACTTTCATACACATAATCAGAATGTGAGGGCCTGTACACACTTTTCATGTTGTCATAGTCCCCGCTACGCTGATCTTTATTGTGTATCAAAAAACCGATGGGCGTTCCGGTTGCTATGCCATCAACAATACCGGAAAGGATTTCAACACGATCCTCTTCCTTTCTTGGTGTAGTAATCTTACTCTGACCCGGACGACGACGTGAAAGTTCATTCTGAATAAATTCAATATCAATTGGTGTTCCTGGAGGACACCCATCTATGACACCGCCAACTCCTAAACCATGAGATTCACCAAAAGAAGATAATCTGTAAATATTACCCCAGGTATTTCCAGCCATTGATTTGTATGCTATAGATTAGTTACAACCACATCCGCTACCACAACCACAGCTTTCTGCTCCGGCTTCTGTGCTGCAACTCTCATCTCCACAACCGCAACCACCACTTCCACAGCCACAACCACCGCTCATAATTCCGGCAGCTTCAGCCAGCTCATGTTCCGAAGCTTCACGAACTTCCAGAACTTCACCTTTAAAACACAAATCCTGCCCGGCCAACGGATGATTAAAGTCCATTTTAACATTATCATCAGAAATAGTGACAACGGTTCCGTTTAATCTGTTACCTGAAGCATCCATCATCGGAACGACATTACCTTCAAAAAGAATTTTTTCGTCAATTTTTCCATCAACTTCAAAAATATTCTTTGGCAGGTCCACAATACGATCTTCCATAACCGGTCCGTATGCATCCAGATGATCAATAACAAATTCGTAGTTATCACCCTCCTCAAGGCCCATCAAATTATCCTCAAATTTCTGGATCATCATACCTGCTCCAAAAACAAAAGTTAAAGGTGTTTCCTTTACTGCTTTTTCTTTAAGCTCACCCTCAACTCCCCCTGATCTCAACTCGTATGTAAGGGAAACAAATTTATTTCTGTCAATTTTCATCTTTTAAATTAGTTTTTTGATGAATAAAATATTTACTGTTTAAATTCAGTCCTGATAAAAATCAGATAACCTGAAAAATTTTTTGCAAAGATATACTATTATTTATAAACTATGAACTCAGGTTATTAACAGCTTTTTCAATACGTTTCAGTGCGTCAGCTATCACAGTTCTGGGAGCGCCTACATTAAGTCGCTGAAATCCTTCACCGCCGGGACCAAAATCAGCACCATTGTTCATTCCTATCTTACCTTCCTCAATCATCAACTTCCTCAATTCCTTACTGTTAAGCCCAGTATCTGTAAAGTCAAGCCATAATAAAAACGAAGCACCAGCATCAAATGGTTTTACCTGTGGTATATTCTGATGAATATAATCCAGTGCAAAATCAAAGTTTTGTCTCAGGTATATTTTTAACTGTTTTAACCATTCATCACCATTTTTAAATGCTTCCATTAGTCCAATGTATGCAAACATGTTACTGTGGGCAATATGGAGTGCATTTAAAGCATCATAAAACTTCTTTCTTATTTTCAGATCAGGCACAATACAAAATGAAACACCCAAACCTGCAATATTAAACGTTTTACTTGGAGCCATCAGCGTTATTGAAATCTCTTCAGCCTTTTTTGAAACAGTTGCAAAAGGAATATGTTCATACCCCGGATGGACCAGATCACAGTGTATTTCATCGGAAATTACAAGAATCTGATGCGCATAACAAATTTCTGCAAGCTCGGTTAACGTTTCTCTGTCCCAAACAATACCGGCAGGATTATGGGGATTACTCATGATAAATACAGAAGCACCCTCTTCAGCCTTTTTTCTGAAATCATCCAGATCCATTGTATAGGAATTTCCCCTTCTTTTCAGCTGGTTGAAAACAACTTTTCTGTTATTGGCTTCAGGTATACTGATAAACGGGGGGTAGATTGGAGATTGTATGATCACCTTATCCCCTTCTGAAGAAAAAGTCTGCAGAGCCACTGCAATTGAAGGCAGCACACCGGACATAAACTTAATCCATGATGTATGGATATCCCAGTTGTGGTTACGCCGGATCCAGTCCGCTATTATCTGATTCATTTCACGAGAAGGTATGGTATATCCCAATACGCGGTGGTTGGCTCTTTTTATCACCTCTTCCATAATAAAATCAGGTGTTTCAAAATCCATGTCGGCCACCCACAAGGGTAAAATATCTTCGGTACCGAAATAATAATGACTGAACTCATATTTAAATGTTGATGTTCCTCTGCGGTCAATCAGTTTATCGAAGTTGTATTTCATGAAATTATTTTTAAGCAAGCCTTCAAAATGCAGGTTTGTATGGTATAATAAAGCATAAGAATCTGTATTGTTTAAATGGACACAAAAATAAACAACACAGAATTAAATGCAGAATCAAAAAATGAAAATATAACATTGAACAAACAAAAAACCCGGTTTCCCGGGTTTTAGTTTTTATGAATATCTTTTTCAGAACAGGATTTTAAATCCAGGTACTCATACGACCGTGCAAATTTTTTAATAAAATCCACCTTGTCCTGAGGTGCTTGACGAATAAATCCTTTTTTAATTCCCAAAGGTGATTCATTAAAATTTCTTGAGGTCATTAATCGAAAAGTAAAATGTTTCTGCATAGGCAATATATTTATTATTTTCTACCAAAACGCAAAACAGTATTTACTTATTGTATGCCTGAAAAGTTTTTTAATGCGATCACTGCAAATTAATTGTTTTTAACACACTTATTGCATCAAAACAGGAAACTGATTTTAGAACCACAATCCCTTTGAAATGCAGCATCATCCGGTTAATAATCAAAATATTACAGCTGAAAAATTTAGAGATTAAGGTCTATATTTTTTTCTTCAACAATTTTTCGCAGGTTAATGATCGCATAACGCATTCTGCCCAAAGCTGTGTTAATGCTTACATCTGTCTGATCTGCAATTTCCTTAAAACTCAATCCCTGATAAAATCTGCGTTTTACCACATCCTTCTGTTCCTCCGGTAACAACTCCAGCAGACTTGTCACGTCATCCAGTACCTGCTTTAATACCAACTCTTCTTCAATATGGCCTTCACAATAATTCAGTGAATTAAACTCATCCTTTTCAGAGTCTTCATTAAAATAGGTGTTCTGACCTTTACCCTTGCGGTAGTAGTCGATAACAAGATTATGTGCAATGCGGGTCACCCACGAATAGAATCGGCCGTTTTCAATATACTTTCCCTGTTTCAGTGATTTAATAACCTTAATAAAGGTATCCTGAAACAAATCCTCAGCAAGCTCCTGATTTTTAACGGTGAAAAAGATATATGAATACAACCTGTCCTTATACTTGTCAACAAGAATATCCATGGCTTCATAGTTGCCACGTATAAATTCCTGTACAAGCACGTTGTCATCAAGATTCTTTAGCTCAACCATCTTCTTTATGTATTAGTTAGTTAACGATGGTAGAGTTCACTTCGATAGGCAAATAATGTTTAGTTTGACAAATATTATATCTACAAATAAATGAAACAATTTTGAATTATCCAAATTTAACAAAAAAGAGGCTGCTTTAACAGGCAGCCTCTCTTATTTAAACTTTGAAATATTTTTTAACCGAGATAAGCTTTCAAAAGTTTGCTTCTTGAATTATGACGTAAACGTCTGATGGCCTTTTCTTTAATCTGACGAACCCGTTCGCGGGTCAGCCCGAAACGTTCACCAATCTCTTCAAGCGTCATTTCCTGCGTATTGATACCGAAAAACATTTTAATGATATCGCCTTCTCTTTCTGTAAGTGTTGAAAGTGCGCGCTCAATTTCACGGCAAAGAGACTCGTTAATAAGCGTACGGTCCGCAATGGGCGAATCATCATTCACAAGTACATCCAGAAGACTGTTATCCTCACCTTCCACGAAGGGAGCGTCAACAGAAATATGCCGTCCGGAAACTTTTAATGTATCGGAAACTTTTTCAGCAGGAAGATCCAGCGATTCTGCCAACTCTTCAGGAGAAGGTTTACGTTCGTTTTCCTGTTCAAACTTTGAAAATGCTTTGTTTATTTTATTTAATGAACCAACCTGATTCAATGGTAATCTTACAATACGCGACTGTTCTGCCAAAGCCTGTAATATAGACTGGCGAATCCACCATACAGCGTAAGAGATAAACTTAAACCCTCGTGTTTCATCAAATTTTTCAGCTGCTTTGATTAAGCCCAGATTCCCTTCATTTATAAGGTCAGGAAGGCTTAATCCCTGGTTCTGGTACTGTTTGGCTACGGAAACTACAAATCGGAGGTTTGCCCGTGTCAGTTTTTCCAACGCGATCCTGTCACCTTTCTTAATCCTCTGTGCCAACTCTACTTCTTCTTCCACAGTGATCAGATCTTCACGTCCTATTTCTTGCAAATACTTATCAAGTGAAGCGCTCTCCCTGTTTGTAATCGATTTCGTAATCTTTAATTGTCTCATAACACCATATAAAAATTCAAGGCCGCAAAATTACGTAAATTAAATATTAATGTCAATTATTTTTTTCACGTGAACCCAACGCCGTCCTTAGGAAATATAACAATGCGAACAAATTTAAACCATTTTAGTTTTAAGTGTCAAGTGTTTTTTTGTTAAATCCTGCTCTACGAAGCTTAAACGGTTTAAAAAACATATTATTATTGTAACTTTTACACCTAACATTTTTTAACTAATACCACCGTAATAGTCTTCATGTCATCGTGTTGCTCTGTCCTACTTTAAAACCTTATTCCTTTTATTTAGTTTAAATATTTAATTCATTTTATCTTAAACTTTTTAAAAATTGTATCCTTTCTGCTTATTTTTCTGAATCGGCATGACAGAATGCATCAAATCGCAATTCAAAAAGTATGTTTAACAAAAAACATTTTTTATATTTGCAGCCGCTAAAGCAAAAACAAAGCCACAGGGTACCGTGGCCGAGTGGCTAGGCAGCGGTCTGCAAAACCGTCTACGGCGGTTCGAATCCGCCCGGTACCTCACTAAAGCTCCTCAACCCGAGGAGCTTTTTTATTTACAACCTTCATATATTTGCGCATACTGGTTTCAATCGACTGAACACTGTAAAAGATAAGTTTCGCGTACCAGAATGCCAGAACAGGAACGATCAGCCCTATTCAGATTTAATTATTTTTCATATTTAAAATTCAAGCGCATTTACTAACTTCGTACTACAAAACTCAAAACTAAAATACCATGTTATACGTCACAACAGAAACCATTCCCGGAAAAGAGATTAAAGAAACACTTGCCGTAGTACGGGGCAATTCCGTACGAGCCAGAAACATAGGGCGGGACATATTTGCCGGTCTGAAAAACATAGTTGGCGGAGAAGTATCAGAATACACCCAGTTAATGGCTGATTCAAGAGAACAGGCCATATCACGCATGCTGAAAGATGCTGAACGTATAGGAGCGGATGCAGTAGTGAATGTACGCTTTATGACCAGTATGATTATGCAGGGCATGGCCGAAATTCTGGCTTATGGCACTGCAGTAAAACTGAAATAACATGATCATTCTTTGGATATACGGAGCCCTGGCAATAGTGGCATTGATTATTATCATCTTTCTTATTATCAAAAGGATAGAAGACAGAAAAAACGAGGATTTTGAAAAACGCGACTACTGACACGGCGTATTTCAGATCACAGGCGGATAAAAAACTATATCCAAGCGCTTTAATACAAAAAAAGTTTCTATATTTGCAGCCCGTAAAAAGTAGGTTGTTAATTATTAAATTTTTTAAAACACATGCCAACAAAAATTCGTTTAGCAAGACACGGACGTAAAGGTTATGCTTTCTACCACATTGTGGTAGCAGATAGCAGGGCGCCACGCGATGGTAAATTTATCGAAAGGATTGGTTCTTACAATCCAAATACAAATCCTGCTACGATAGATTTAAATTTTGACAGAGCTCTTGATTGGGTTCTCAAAGGCGCTCAACCTACTGACACAGCAAGATCTATTTTGTCCAGTGAAGGTGTTATGTACATGAAACACCTGACAGGCGGTGTGAAAAAAGGTGCATTCGATGAAGCAGAAGCTCAGAAACGTTTTGAAAGCTGGAAAGCCGACAAAACAAAACAATTAGCCACTCAGGCTGATGATCTTTCTGCCAAAGAAAAAGCAGCTGAAAACGCCCGTCTGGAACAAGAAAAGAAAATCAACGAGGAGCGTGCTGCGGCTATTGCTGCACAACAGTCGGAATTAGCTGCTGAAGAAGCTGCTGAGGAAGCTACTGAGGAAAGCACTGAAGTTGAAGCTGAAGCTGAGGCTACAGAAGTACCTGCAGAAGAAGCAAAGGCTGAAGAAGCTCCGGTTGAAGAATCCAAAGCATCAGAAGAAGCAGAAAAACCTGAAGCTTCAGATGAAGAAGAGAAAAAAGAAGCGTAATAACATATTACCTCTTTACAAGCCATCAGTCGTTTGACTGGTGGCTTTTTTTTTAGTAAATTTAAACATGGATTTGCATGATGCGTTATTCTGGACTGCTGAAAATAACCATGTCGACTGCCACCTTTGCCCCAATAACTGCAAACTGAAAGACGGCCAGACCGGCCCTTGTAATACCCGGATCAACAAAGAAAACAAACTCTACACGCTGGCCTACAATAATCCTTCGGCCATACAGGTTGATCCGGTTGAAAAAAAGCCGCTCTATCATTTTATGCCGGGGCATTCAACGTTTTCATTGGCTACCAATGGCTGTATCTTGCATTGCGTACAATGTCAGAACAGCTCTATCTCGCAATGTGAGCCCACGCAAAAAAGCTCTGAGGCTTATAGTCCGGAAGCCATCATAAAACTGGCAAAGAAACACCATTGTGAATCCATATCACTGACGTATACCGATCCGATTGCTTTTTTTGAATACAGTTATGACATCTGTCGCGAAGCACAACAAAATGACATCCCTGTAACACTGATATCTTCGGGATATATTAATCCTGAACCCCTTAAACTGATCAGCCCACTAATTTCTGCAGCCAACATTGACATAAAATCCTTCAATGAGAACAGCTATAAACTGTTCTTTAAGGGAAAACTTGCACCTGTCCTGGATTCAGTGCTTTATCTTAAAAAACAAAATATATGGCTTGAGATAACCGTTTTACTAATACCCGGTATAAATGACAGCAGTAAAGAAATAACCGCACTTTGCGAGTGGATGGATCAAAACAGTTTAAATGATGTACCTCTGCATTTTTCACGCTTTCACCCCTCACATAAACTTTTGTCAAAATCACTTACTCCACTCACCTCGCTTGAAGCGGCTAAATCCATCGCACAGGAGCATCATATTATCTATTGTTACATCGGAAATGCAGAAAACAAGGACTATCATTCCACTCATTGTCCAAATTGCGGAAAAGTGCTCATAGAACGACACCGGCTCAGTCTTTCCTACATCTACATGCAAAACGGCAAATGCCCGGAATGTCAAACTCACATCGCCGGTATTTGGTAGGCAGTTTCCAATTTGTTTTATTTGTACAAAATTGAATATATGATAATCAGGGAAGCAAAATTTCTGGTCAGCAGCAGTAATGTCAATCAGTGTCCTGATTCTGATATACCTGAATATGCGTTTATAGGACGTTCAAATGTGGGTAAATCCAGTCTTATTAATATGCTGACCAACAATAAAAAACTGGCCATGACCTCCTCCAAACCCGGAAAAACCAGGTTAATCAACCATTTCCATATCAACCAGGAGTGGCATCTGGTGGACCTTCCCGGCTACGGATACACCAGAACAGGTAAATCCAGTCGGGAGCAGTTTTCAAAGCTGATCAGCGATTATGTATTGAAACGGTTGCAGCTGACCAGCATGTTTGTATTAATTGACAGCCGTTTGACACCTCAAAAAATTGATATTGACTTCATAAACTGGATTGGGGAAAACGGCATCCCTTTTTCCATTGTATTTACAAAAGCAGATAAAATTTCAGGATCAAAAGTAAATACAAATATTGAGGCGTTCAATGCTGAATTACTGAAAAGCTGGGAAGAAACACCTCCGTATTTTATCTCCTCTTCTGTTGAGGGAACGGGTCGAAAAGAAATTTTAAACTATATTGATCATATAAACAGTGAATTAAAAAAGCAGACGATTTAATTTTTTCATTTTTAGTTGGTACGGCTGTGCCTTAACAATAATTGTATTAAATTTGCACACCAAATAAGTTTACTAAAATTCAAAAATCATCCCAATGAGGAAAGCCCCTATTAAGATTTTTTCAGGGACATCAACTGAATATTTAGGCGAGAGAATCTGCAATAGTTTAGGCGTGGAAATGGGAAAAATGAAGATTCAGCATTTTGCGGATGGTGAATTTTCAGTTTCTTACGAAGAATCTATCCGTGGATCTCATGTATTTCTGATCCAGTCAACTTTTCCGAATGCTGATAATCTGATGGAGTTATTATTAATGATTGATGCAGCCAAACGCGCATCAGCAAAGATGATAAACGCCATTATTCCCTATTTCGGTTGGGCCAGACAGGACAGAAAAGACAAACCGAGAGTATCGATCGGAGCCAAATTAGTTGCTGATCTTTTAGGCGTTGCCGGTATAAACAGAGTAGTAACCATGGACCTTCACGCAGACCAGATACAGGGCTTCTTCGATGTTCCGGTTGACCATCTTTATGCTTCAACTATTTTTATTCCTTACATCGAACAGCTGGGACTTGAAGATCTGGTGATTGCTTCTCCCGATGTAGGTGGATCCAAAAGGGCAAACTCCTATGCCAAATATCTGGGTGTTCCAATGGTCATCTGCCATAAATCGCGTGTAAAGGCAAACGAGATTCATGAAATGCGGGTTATAGGCGATGTTAAAGATAAGAACGTTATTATAATAGATGACCTTGTAGACACTGCCGGCTCCATAACAAGAGCAGCAGATTTAATGATGGATGACGGTGCCAAAACTGTTCGTGCCTGTGCATCTCACGGTGTATTATCTAATCCTGCCATAAAGCGTATCGAAGATTCATCGCTGACAGAGATTATTTTTTCCGATTCCATACCGTTTACAGGTAGCTCTCCCAAAATTAAAGTACTCTCTGTAGCTGATATGTTTGCTGATACCATCCAGAGGGTTTATAACTACCAGTCCATAAGTTCGCAGTTTTTACTCTGATTTTAAAGCATTTAAATGATATACACCCTGAAAAATTAATTTTTTTCGGGGTGTTTTTTTTCAACCAATAATTACTATCTTTGCAGCCGCATTACAGCATTGGTGTGATGGGGAATTAAGCCCAGTACCATATGACTTAATTTTGAGTAGCACATTTAAAAAATTAAAAATGAAAACTTTTGAAATCAACGGTTCTTTAAGAACTGATTTAGGTAAAAAGGCAACCAAAGCCTTAAGAAAAGAAGGTTTAGTACCTTGTGTTCTTTACAACGGAGACGACAATGTTCATTTTACGGTATCCGCACAGGATCTGCACCATTTATTATACACCGATCAGGTTTATATTGTTGCATTAACCATTGACGGTAAAGTTTATGAAGCTGTGATTAAAGAACTTCAGTTTCATCCGGTATCTGACGAAGTACTACACATTGACTTTCTTCCGGTTTCTGAAGATAAACCAATTCAGATTAACATTCCGGTTAAACTGGTTGGTTCATCAGAAGGTGTTAAGGCCGGTGGTAAATTACAGCTGCAGATGCGTTATCTGAAAGTGAAAGGTATCAAAGCCAATTTACCGGAAAAACTTGAAGTTGATGTTACAGCTCTTGGCCTTGGTAAAAGTATCCAGGTTGGAGAACTTACATTCGAAAATCTTGAATTGCTCAGCGCAAAAAATGCAGTTGTTGTAACAGTTAAACTGACAAGAGCAGCAAGAGGTGCGGCAGCAGCTTCAGCAGAAAAATAAAAATGCTAACAGTTATGCTGAAGAATTTATTGAATAAGTTCAGAAGCCATAACGAAATTGATCCTATGAAGTATTTAATAGTCGGCCTTGGTAACATTGGCCCGAAATACGAAAATACAAGACACAACATAGGTTTTGACATATTGGACGCCCTTGCAGAGGCGTCCAATGTTGTTTTTGAGAGTAAGCGTTATGGCGATGTGGCCACCCTTAAATTCAAGGGAAGAACGCTTATTTTATTAAAGCCATCCACATTCGTGAATCTGAGTGGCAAGGCTGTCAGATACTGGATGCAGCAGGAAAACATTGATGTAAAAAATGTTTTGATTGTTCTGGATGACATTGCCTTACCCTTCGGAACATTACGCATTCGATCCAAAGGTGGTGATGCAGGCCATAACGGTTTAAAGAACATCCAGGAAATATTAGGCCACACCAATTATGCCCGGCTCAGGTTTGGTATCGGAGATGATTATTCCAGGGGACAACAGATTGATTTTGTGCTGGGAAAATGGTCTGAAGAAGAAACAAAAATCGTTGATGAAAAGAAAAAAGTGGCCTCCGAAGCTATAAAATCATTTACAACGATTGGCGTTGAACGTACCATGAACCTGTTCAATAAAAAGTAATGGGAGACGATATCCGTATCGATAAATGGTTATGGGCGGTCAGGCTTTTTAAAACCAGGTCGCTGGCTTCTGAAGCCTGCAAAAAAGGCCGTGTTTTTATAAACGGGCAGGAATGTAAAGCATCCAGGACGGTTCACATTGGTGATCAGGTTGAGGTAAAGGAACCTCCGGTTACATTCCGTTATAAAGTTCTTGATCTGGCAGAAAAACGTATGGGGGCAAAACTTGTCCCGGGATTTCTTGAAGACATTACACCTGAAGATCAGAAAGAGATTCTTGAGATGCAGAACCTGGATCGTAAATACAACCGAAGAAAAGGATTGGGCCGCCCTACAAAAAAAGAACGCAGAGACATCGATAAATTCAGAGATGATGTGTAACACCACAGATTTATTGTTATGTTAATTGCTCAACAGAAGAGAAAAGAAAATATTGCAGAATACCTGATCTATATGTGGCAAATCGAGGATCAGATCAGGGCCTTTAATTTTAACATAGAGGCTATACAAGTTAATATTGTAGATAAATATGATCAGCCGGTTGAAGTGAAAAAGCAGATCAGAAATTGGTATGAGAACCTTATCCTTTTAATGAGAAACGAAGGTATAACAGCATCCGGTCATTTACAGGTAACAAAAAACCTGATTCTTGATTTATACAACACGCATCTGTATCTTCTGAAAACACCAAAGGAAATTAAATACCAGACTACATTTGCCACTGCCAGACCGGATCTTGAGCTGCTGAAGGTAAAGACGAAAGAAACAAATGATATTGCTGCTGCATTTCAGTTCCTCTATGGTACCCTGCTACTGCGATTGCAGGGAAAAGAGTTAAGCAGAGATACAGTTAGCAGTCTGAAGCGAATTTCATCTCTGATAAGTTTACTGGCTGCCAGGCATCACCGGTTTGAACGCGGAGAAGAAGAAATTGATATTTAATAAATCAGGAATATATTCGTCTGGTGATAATAAATTTATATCGCCAAACCCATGAATTATTCTGTATTCAGTTATGAATTGCAAGAAACTCCAGCAGTACTTCAAAGTCCGTAGTTAACACCTTACATTTAAAAGCATGAAAAAATCAGTTTTTGTATTTGACCTTGATTTTACAATATGGGATGCAGGAGGAACCTGGTGCGATTGCACAACACCACCCTATCGTAATGTCAACGCACATATTCTGGATTATCATGGGGCAGAAATACGACTTTATAAAGATGTAAGAACAATACTGGACCGGCTTAAAACATCAGGAAAAATTATAGCTGCTGCATCAAGAACCAATGCACCTGAAATTGCCAGGGAATTACTTGAAAGATTCCGGATCAGACCTTACTTTGATATTGAAGAAATTTATCCATCCTCAAAAGATAAACACCTGTCTGAAATTATGCATCAAAGTAAAATGAATAGCGAAGATCTTGTATTTTTTGATGACGAGTTACGGAATATAAGGGATGTTTCAAAGTTGGGCATTAAAAGCATCCATATACCCAACGGAATAACGGCAGCTCATATTGAACCGTACCTTTAAACCACCAGTGTCTCGTCAGGCTTGAACAAGCCAAGCACTCTTCTGATTACGACTGCCGGGTCAGGATCAATCGGAAATACAATTTCAGGTTTCAGATGGTAGATTTTATGTTCCTTCCTGAACCGTTGCCCACCGCCACCGGTAATATTCAGCATAATAATCTTATCTTTTTCAATTTTTCCTGATTTTACACTGTTAATAAGTGTTGCCAGTGCAATGGCAGCTGCCGGTTCAACATCGGCCCCCTCCAGTTCTTTAAACATTTGTGCAGCCATTTCTGCCTCGTTGTTATCTGCTATCAACACCTCCCCGTCTGTAGCTTTCAGTGCATCATACAAACCACCGGCAAGACTGTAAGGTGGTTTTCGGTTGGATAATACCTTCGCATTAATAATTTCAACCTGTCGACGGGCTTCATCATCATCAAACGGAAAAAGATCACGCGAGTCAGCCACATAAGCATCTGCAATTGGTACAAAAGGATGATTTTGTGAAACCATCAGCTTCATCATCTTATTGCCGTACTTCCCGTCTTCAATAAAACGCAAATTGGCTTCCCAGGCAGCAATCGCTCCTGTGCCACTTCCTACAGCCTGAAAATAATAATGCGGTATTTCACCTATGGTCGTTACCGCAGAAAGCACCGTTGTTCCCATGCCATCACGACGGGCAACATTTTTGGCTCCACCTTCAGGTAAAAACTGCGGATGCGTACAGACGATATTGGATAAATGAATCGCATCAAAATAGTCGGCTCCTTTTTGTGATGCAATAAGTTTTACGCATGGATCCACGGGATGATCGAACCATAAAGCATCCAGATTGTCTTCAGGAACACAAAGTAAAAGTGGTATTTTATTTTTGCTGCAAACACTTGCAAAAGCACGTGCTGTATTACCTGCAGATGCCACAACCAGTATTTTATCACTGATACCTGAAAGACGGGCACAAACTGAATATGCTTCACATTCCTTGAAGGAACCTGTGCGCATCTCTGCTCCCTTTTCCGGCCAGTAACCATTAAAGGTGATGTAAAGGTTTTCCAGTCCCAATTCTTTTGCCAGTCCCTCACTTTTATAGGTTACCGGAGACCCTGAACCTGCCAGTATAGTTTTAATCGGCAACCAGTCCGCAAAACGATATAAACCAGGCAGTTCTTCTCTTATGTTTAATTCCTTTTTCTCGTATTCAGCACGTATAAGTGATGGCGTTTCATCACCTGAATAATCAAGCGTCCAACCTTCATCTTCAAATTCAGCAGCACTGCTTACTGATACTAATCTGTATTTTGTAGGGGCAAAATTCATTATCCTCTGCTTAATTTCGCGTAAAAATAGCAATATTTATTAGAGAATTCCTAATATGCTACCTTGCGGTATTATTTTATTTTATATTTTAGTGCGAAAATTTTAATTCTTATAAAATATTGATAATTTTATAATTCTTTAAAACTGATGTTTAACTGAGAACTGTGTATGAGTCTACTAAAGAAAGTATTCCGGTTTTATTATGAAGGATTCAAAGGCATGACGGTTGGGAAAACATTATGGGCAGTCATCCTGATTAAGTTATTCATTATGTTCGTTATTCTCAGACTTTTTTTCTTTCCGGATTTTTTAAAAACAAATTACAAATCAGATAAAGAGCGTGCAGAGCACGTGAGAAATGAACTTATTAATTTAAATTAAACCACTATGCTAGAGAACTTTGACTTGAGCCTTGTCAACTGGTCCAGGGCACAATTTGCACTCACTGCGATCTACCATTGGCTATTTGTCCCGCTAACACTCGGGATAACGTTTATTATAGCCATCATGGAATCCATCTATGTTAAAACCGGTAATGAGCAGTGGAAAAAGATCACAAAATTCTGGATGACCCTTTTTGGCATCAACTTTGCCATTGGTGTTGCTACCGGAATTATCATGGAATTCCAGTTCGGCACAAACTGGTCGAACTATTCATGGTTTGTAGGTGACATATTTGGTGCACCACTGGCAATAGAAGGAATTATGGCATTCTTTATGGAATCCACTTTTATTGCTGTTATGTTTTTCGGTTGGAATAAAGTCAGTAAACGTTTCCACCTTATTTCCACATGGTTAACTGCCATTGGTGCAAATTTATCCGCCTTGTGGATTTTAGTAGCCAACGGCTGGATGCAGAATCCAACCGGAATGTGGTTCAACCCGGAAACCGTACGAAACGAAATGGTAAACTTCTGGGAAGTTCTCTTCTCTCCTATGGCCATCAGTAAATTCATACATACAACGTCCTCAAGTTTTGTTCTGGCAAGTTTCTTTGTCATAGGCATCAGTTCCTGGTTCCTGTTGAAGAAAAAACATGTTGACATGGCCAAAAAAAGTATTCTTGTAGCCACGGTATTCGGATTTCTATCTTCAATATATGTAGCTTCTACCGGCGACTACAGTGCTGCATCGGTAAGTGAGACGCAGCCCATGAAGCTGGCGGCTGTTGAAGGCCTATATGAAGGTTCAACCGAAGCGCCGTTAGTTGCATTTGGAATACTCACCAACACGGATTCAGAAGATTTGTCAGCCGATGGAAAATACCTTGTTAAAATGGATGTGCCCATTCCGGGATTTCTTTCGTTAATGGCATTTGGCAACTTTGAAGCTTTTGTACCCGGTATTAAGGATCTTGTAAAAGGTAATCCCGAACAGGGCATATTATCGTTTGAAGAAAAAATATCGCGCGGGCATGTGGCCAAAGAAGCATTAAAAGAATTCAGTTCCATTAAAGATAAATCAGATCCCCGCTACAAAGAGTTATATGCTCAGTTTAAAGATGAGCAGTGGCTGGAAAGTTATTTCAAATACTTTGGTTACGGCGATTACTATCATCCTGATAAATCGGTTCGTGAAAAGAATGCCTATGAACTGATCCCAAATGTGCCCTTAACATTTTACTCGTTCCATATTATGGTAATTCTCGGGTTCCTTTTCATTATAGTACTCGGCATCTACGGCTTCATGATTTACAGGGGAACCCTGGAGAAAAACAAATGGTTATTGTGGGCAGGCGTTTTCTTTGTTCCCTTAGCCTACATTGCTTCCATTTCGGGCTGGAATGTTGCTGAGCTTGGAAGACAGCCATGGGTAATACAGGATTTAATGCCAACACTGACTGCTGTGACAAAAATAGACAGCGCCTCAGTTATCACAACCTTCTGGATGTTTGCTGCCATTTTTACGGCGCTTCTTATAGCTGAACTACGCATTATGTTTACCCAAATTAAAAAAGGTCCTCAAGAACACTAAAAAAGAATATCATGGAACAAAGTACATACAATATATTTCAACACTACTGGTTTTTTGTTGATGCCCTTTTAGGTGGATTACTCGTTTTTCTGCTATTTGTTCAGGGTGGTCAGACCTTTATACTAACGCTGGCCAAAAACAACCAGGAGAAAGCCCTAATTGCGAATTCACTGGGCCGTAAATGGGAATTTACATTTACAACTCTGGTTACATTCGGAGGTGCTTTTTTTGCTTCTTTCCCACTGTTTTACTCCACCAGTTTTGGCGGAGCCTACTGGGTTTGGATACTCATCCTGTTTGCCTTTATCATTCAGGCTATATCTTATGAATTCCGATCAAAACCAAATAATTTTCTGGGACAGAAAACCTTTGATATATTTCTGTTTTTAAATGGCACTCTGGGAACCATCTTACTGGGAACTGCGGTTGCAACACTTTTTACCGGTTCAGCTTTTACAATTACCGAAACCAAGTCGGTTATCTGGGAAGGTCCGCTCAGAGGAGTTGAAGCAGCTTTCAATATACACAACCTTTCCCTTGGTCTGGCAGTATTCTTCCTGGCCCGTATCAACGGTTTATTATATTTCATAAACTCCATCAGTGATGAAGCATTTATTGAAAGAACGCAAAAAAGGATTTTACCCAATACAATTGGTTTCCTGGTTACCTTTCTGACTTTCGTCATCTGGTTATTCCTCAGAGATGGTTATGCTGTGAATCCCGATACCGGTGAAGTATTTATGCAACCGTTCAAATATTTCAATAACATGATCCAGATGCCACTGGTCGGAATCGTCTTCCTTACAGGTGTTGTACTGGTTCTGTTTGGATTATTCAGGGTATTATTTACAGATAAAAAGAATGGTGCCATCTGGTTCACCGGAATAGGAACAGTGCTGGCTGTTGTTACACTGCTGCTCGATGCCGGATTTAACAATACCTCATTTTATCCGTCATATAGTTCGTTGCAGAGCTCGCTGACCATCCATAACGCATCATCCAGTCCGTTTACACTCAAAGCCATGTCAATCGTATCCATACTGGTCCCCTTTGTACTGGCTTATATCTGGTATGCATGGAGTGCCATGAATAAAGAGAAGATAACCACCAAAGAGCTGGAAAGCAAAGACGGAGGTCATGTTTATTAATTAACCTATTAAAACGAAATATTATGTTAACTGAAATATTCTGGTTTTTAACCTGGCCTGCGCTCATAGCAGTAACTTATTTTCTTACCACATGGTTGGTTAAAAAATACGAAGAAAAGACTGAAAAGTAGATAGTTCTCTAAGTATAAAATGCCCGTTATGCCGGATATACGCCGGATCTATAACTGATCCAGATCGTAGCGTAACCTGTCCAGCATAATGGGCATTTCATTTTGATCCACACCCTTTTCAATCAGTAAGGTCTTATCCACATTAAAGACTTTGATAAACTTCTCCATATCACCTTTAAACAGGTTTACACTTTGCTTATACATAGCTAAAGCACCCTGCCTGTCCTGTTTTACCCACATTACATGACCAAAATTCATATAATCATGCATATCCGCTTTGTCATCTGCAATTCTCTGATAGTATTTTAAGGCCTGATCCAGTTTCCCGGTAACGAATGAACACCAGGCTATCGGCTTCCAGACGCGCGTATTCTTTGTATCAAGGTATTCAACTCTGAAATAATACTTTAATGCTTCCCCGTATTTCTTCTGATCCAACAGACAATGTCCGATGGACAGCTGCACCCTCAGGTTTTCATCATCAATAACTTCAGCCTGACGGTAATACTCCAGTGCCTTATCCGGCATGCTCAGCTGTCTGTAGCAATAGGCAATCTTTTTAATGGTCCAAAGTTCCTGAGACCGGATCAGGTCAGCTTTAGTATAGAATTGCAGTGCTCCCTGATAATCTCCGGCAAGCTGCATGGAATAACCGGCCTTTTGCAGAATCTCAACATTTTCGGGATCATCCTGCAACAAAATCTCGAATACCTCCAGGGCCTCTACAAAATAGTTTTTGGCAAAGTAGTACTCACCTATATTACGCCACTTCTTTTTATCCTCAATAATTTTCTCAAAAAATGTCTTGTTATGAAAATCGAGGCGCCAGCTGAAAAGATCGCCAAAATCTCTTTTCTGAGGATGTAACTTCGCAAAGCGATATAAATCCTGAATATACTGGTTTGATATTTTTTCTGCATCGAGATCCGGTTTGATGACTGCATCGTCCTTATCGTTTTCATCAAACTGCCCCAGTTCAGCATTTAATGCCTTCGACATCATCTCTTTGTAGGATGAGGGAACCTGCTGAACACTAAGCACAAATGAATATTTATCTGAGTTGCACAAAAAGCGCGTATCTTTTAACGCAGATATAAAATCGGTTTTCAAGTCTTCACCGGCAGCTCTCACAAGATCAGGATGCTGAACCGAAAATGGAATAAACCAGTTGATCAGACGCTTAAAAAACGGAAAACTCTTGAGCATAGCAAAAGTGCTCATAAACACGTCAGCACCTTCCATCTGTAGCTCAGAAAACTCCTCAAGCTTATTGGTCAATCCCGGAACATCATCAAACATGTGTTGCCAGTCCGGGTTCTTATCTTCTGTTATATCGTCTTTCAGAAGATTATCCAGGTTAAGTTTATCCATGATATAGGGGTTCATTTTCACCATTTCAGGCAAAATCTCCTCCTGCATCTTTTTTGTTAGTTTTTCAGTTTCTTTGCTACGAATCAGCTGAATCACTATTTTTTCCACACTTTTAACAAAGCTTTTATCCTCACTTAAAAGCTCCAGACGATGGTTTATTTCAGGAAAAAACTGCAACCGCCCATCAAAAATATAGAGGACAATCAGCGCACCAAATATGGCTCTCTGTCTGATCTCATCGTTTTTATGAACCGAATAATCGAACAATAACTTAAGTTTCCCCGGATCAAAACAACGCATTGAACTCAGCGTTAAAGCTGAAATCATTAAGGATTTTCCAAATACAGGTCCGTTATCCAGAAGCATATAATCGCGAAAATGCCTTACGGTCTGTTCATTATAAAAATCCGACAGCCAGAAATAATTAAAGAAAAACTGCAGATCCTCAAGGTATTTTTCACCTTCCTGCGAATGATCTGCGGCAGATTCTACAAGTGCAGAAAGTTCCAGTTTATCATGAAAGCCTTGTAGTGATTCAAATTTATCGTTCACAATTTCTGCCTTGGGAATTGGAAACGACCGTTTCAGACTGAAGGGAAATGCCGGCGAATATTTCGTCAGCATTTGCTGTGTCACCTCATCCAGCAGACGAAAAGCTGAAGTAATTAAATCATGATAAATGGTATCCCGTTCCGGATCCTTAACACCGGCCACGGTGTATTTCAGCATAAATTTATAAGTGGTCTGGTATTGTTCCATTTTATCCTTAAGATCTACAGATTGCAGATCCTCAAGCATTTCGCTGATGATATCAAATGTATCTTTTAACAAACGCTCCCTGAGATAAGCCTCAGCTTTCCTGTTCAATTCAACTATCTTCTTCTCTTCCATTCTTATTTCCTTATAAAATAGGCTGTTGCCGTATAACTGCTGTTATCCATGGTATAACTGTAGTCCAAACGAAACTGATCCTTATCGCTGACCACACCATTACTGTTTTTTATTTCTATCACATCAACCTGTTGCGGATCAACAATCATCCTGCTCCCTTCTGTCCTGACCTGCAGCATGTAATTCCTTATGGTGGTTTCCGGATCATTAGCGGTATTTAAAAAGTTAGCAATCAACAGCCGACCGGCATTATTCGGATCAACCGATATGCTAACCTCATATGCATATCCGTCATAATAGCCACCAACTTCATTTACAATCCAGTTGCCTTCAAGTTCTGTGATATCCACAACTGTTTTTTCGCAGGATGTCATGACCAATGACATTATAAGTAGCAGGTATATTGCAATTTTATTCATAACAATCTTTTTATGTAAAGATACAAAGTTAATTATCCGCGCTTGCACATTTCAATAACTTCCAGATCCTTTATATTTTTTCCGTCAATCACAAAACGAATCAGTGTCCGTACCTGGTGAAATCCACTATTACCAGCTGCTCCCGGGTTGATATGCAGTAAGTTGAATTTATCGTCATACATCACCTTTAAAATATGAGAATGTCCGCTAATAAATAAATCCACCGGAGATTCAGTAAACATTGTTTTCATGCCTGACGCATATCTGCCAGGATAACCGCCGATATGTGTCATCAGCACATTAACGTCTTCGCATTTAAAGCGCAACACCTCAGGATATTTCTTGCGGTATTCCCAGCCATCAATATTTCCATGTACAGCACGAACCGGGGCGATGGACTCCAGATCGCTGATCACCTGCCATGAACCTATGTCGCCGGCATGCCATATTTCATCACATCCTTTAAAATTATCAAATACGTGGCTGTGTATCTGTCCGTGAGTATCGGAAATTAAACCTATCTTCTTCATTCATTGTAATTAACGAGTTCAGGTTGACAAATAGCATGCCATCAATTTTTTTTGTCGTAAATTGCATATTATTCCAAAAAAAAGTGAATATTTGTCATATGAAAAGATGCCACATATCCAACTGCTTCTCATATTATTTCTAAATATGTCTAATTAATAAATTCAACTACTCTTATTAAAAATGAAACGTTTGATTTTTGTGCGTCATGCTAAAGCAGAAACCTGGGATGGCGAAAAAAATGATTTCGACAGGCAACTAGCCTCCAGGGGACAAAATGATGCAGGTATAATGTCTACGGTATTGCTTAAAGCAAACCTGAGACCGGATCTGATTTATTCAAGTTCTGCTGACAGGGCCTTTCAAACAGCGCAGATTTTTGCAGAAAAGCTGAGCATCAGTCCCGGTAAGGTTAAAAAGAAAGATGACCTGTATGAAGATGTAACTACATCAGACATCCTTGAGATCATTTCAACCAGTATGGAGTCGATAAAAACACTGATGATCGTTGGTCATAATCCCTGGATATCTGATGTTGCGGGAACCATGTCGGACAGTTATGATGACATTATTCCTACCTGTGGTGTGGTGGTACTTGACTTTAAAGTAGACTACTGGGATGAAGTTTTACCGGGTAACGGTTCACTCAAACTCGATGATTATCCTAAAAATTACAGGTAGTTAAGCCATTATAATACTTTCTTTTATAAACTATTTGGTTATTTTTGCCGACGAAAATTAAAAATTTAAAATAAAAATGGCTACAACTTCAGACATACGAAACGGACTTTGTATGGATTTTAAAGGTGGACTATACACGGTAGTTCAGTTTCAGCATGTTAAACCCGGTAAAGGACCGGCTTTTGTAAGGACAAAACTAAAAAACGTAATTACAGGAAAGGTAATTGACAATACGTTTTCTGCCGGGCATAACATCAGCGAGGTAAGAATTGAAAGACGTTCATATCAGTATCTGTACAAAGACGATTTGGGATACAACTTTATGAACAATGAAACATTTGACCAGATTAGCATCAACGAAAACCAGATAGAACATCCTGGTTTTCTGAAAGAAGGGGAAAGTGTGGAAATCGTGTTTCATGCAGAAAATGACACACCACTCCTGGTTGATCTGCCACAGCACATCATCTGTGAAATCACCTATACAGAACCGGGAGTTAAAGGAGATACAGCAACCAATACTCTTAAACCGGCCACCATTGAAACCGGCGCAGAGGTCATGGTTCCGCTTTTCATTGAAATCGGTGAAAAAATAAAAATTGACACATCTACCGGTTCTTATGTAGAAAGAGCAAAATAGAAAATTAACATTAGTTGATGATATAAGCATTTAAAAGCACGTCGTTTGGCGTGCTTTTTTATTTAAGACCGTAAGAATCCATTCAATACTTCTAACATATTTAACTATATATTAATATTTAAATGAAATAATTTGTTATTTTTAACTTTTAATGTTACTTTTGTGTTATTGATTAACGCAATTCATACATTAACAGATGAAATATTTTATTTTTTTGTTAATTACACTGATCCTCTCAGGTTTTACATCCATTTCAGGACAAAACAATCCATACTTAACATTACCGGATTCTTCGGTCACATATATATACAATTTAAGCGGTGACTCCATACCTGCAACTAAAACCTACCGAAGTATAAAAGGCGACAAAACAACCGTAACCACTGTCGGATTTGAGGGGATTGACTGGAAGAATAAAACACAGGTCATATTTATCAGTGGAGTTTTATCATCCAAAGAATTCAGCTATTCATGGTCCGGCACAGCATGGCAACCTGAAACATTAATCACAAAACAATTCGATGATCAGTACATATCAGAAATATGCACCTATTTCAGTTCAGAGAAATCCAATGACTGGATACCTGATTCCAGAACTACTTACTTTCGTAACGTTAATTACGGTGTAGATTCTGTATATACGTATATCCTGAACTCAGACTCAACAGATCTTAATCTGACGTCAAAAGAATACAGAACAAACTGCTATGACCGGCCGATCCAGTCAGTTCAATACACCAAAGACAAAAACAATACCTGGATCATTACAGGCAAAACTGAATATAAGTATTCAGAAGAAGATCATGATGAAACTGCCACACATTACAGTTTCTCAACAGATTTCACACCTGAAAAGAAAGTCTACACCGATTACGACAATACCGGAGAACCTGCATTCCGACAGGAATTCAGCTGGCAACCGGATAAGAAGAACTGGAGCGGCGCAAAGCTATTTGTGAGAAAAGCACCAAACCGGTTTTTAAGCGAGTTAACCCAATACCGGTTTGACGGTCAAACCTGGATCGAAGCTTCAAAGACAGTCCGTCATATGGATTCCGGTATGCATGTTTCCGTTATCGAGAATTTAGTATGGACAGATTCCTTAACCTTATGGACCATGAACACCAAAACCTTTAATGAACAGACTACACGCACAATCACTAAAAATAACACTGTAATGGATGAACAAGTCTACCTAGCTGACCGGAGTATCATCATTCAGAATGAAAAGTACTCACAATCAAGTTATTCATTGTATTCATTGGGTGGTTTACTTCTGCAAAGAGGGACCATAGCACAAAACCATATTGATATTGATCCGAAAATTCAGGAACAGACCCTGGTTTTAATCCTGATGTGTCATTCGGCAATATTTTCAAAGAAACTACACTTCATGCAATAACTCAGAGATTTTAGGAAAAAGAAAGATGCTCCTGTCTTTGGAGCATCTTTTTTCTTATATTCGTAAATCTATTTAACCACTGTTTTGAATACTAGCAAGTTAATAGCATTCTGCCTGTTTCTGTCCACAAGCTTAGTGGCACAGGATCTGGTTATTCTGCATACCAATGATCTGCATTCAAGACTGAATGGTTTTTCACCGGAATCTGAATATACACCACTGAGTATAAATGATGATCCGACTATTGGTGGTTTTTCACGCATAGCAAGTGTAATCCGGAATGAACACAACACATACGGAGAAAAAGTTTTAACCGTTGATGCCGGAGATTTCCTTATGGGCACTCTTTTTCATAACCTTGAACCGACAACAGGTTTTCAGTTGTCACTGATGAAAAAGATGGGTTATGATGTGGTTGCTTTGGGTAATCATGAATTTGATTTTGGTCCGGAGACGCTGTCAGAAATCATAGGCAAAAGTCTTAAAAACGGACCGATTCCAGCGCTTACCCTATCCAATATTCATTTCAGTCAAACATCTGAAAAGGATAATTCACTGGAACATTTCTACCAGAACGGCACCTTATCGCGCCATAGAATTATAGAAAAGAACGGCATAAAAATTGGCATCTTTTCTTTACTGGGTAAGGATGCACAACAGTCTGCAGGCGGAGCATATCCTGTGACGTTTAAAAATTATATCAGATGTGCACGAAAGGAAGTGAAGCTTCTGAAAGAAAAAAATGTTGATTTTATCATTGCCCTCTCCCATTCCGGTGTTGAACAGGATAATTCAGGCAACTGGACAGGTGAAGATGTGGTTCTGGCCCAAAAGGTCCCGGAAATAAACCTGATCATCAGCGGACACAGCCATACAAATCTAAAGGAGCCAATTGTTGTTAACGGCACCGGTATTGCGCAGGTTGGTTCATTCGGATCAACCGTAGGTAAAATTGAAGTTTATAATATCAGGACAAATCCGTCGTGTAAATTCACACAGATTGAAATAAACGACGGTATTAAGGGAGACAAAGACATACAGCTGGCTATCAACGCCCAGGAAGAACGGATTAAAAAAACCATCCTTACTCCCCTGGGATTGCACTACCACCAGGAAATTTTTGAAACAGATTTCCCTCTTGTGCTTGACAAAGCAAATAATCCGGAAGAAGGAAATCTCGGCCCTTTCATCGCCGATGCCATACTAAATGAGACCAACCTCCTGAAAGGAGGAAATACGCATATTGCATTAATTCCAGCAGGCATGATTAGAGGCAATATTTTACCCGGAAACAAGGGACTCCTTACAACTGCCGATCTCTTCAGCATGCTATCGCTGGGCATCGGCAATGATTCCGTACCTGGCTATCCGCTGGCGAGGGTCTTTTTAAACGGGAAAGAGCTTAAACGCATCATGGAAGTATTGCTGATTGCTTATCAGTCCGGAGCATCGAGATATATGTATTATTCCGGTTTGAGAGCGACTTATAATCCTGAGAAATTCTACCTGAGACAAATACAGACACTGGAGGTGCGAAATGATAAAGGAATTTTTGAGACGGTCAATCTCAACGATGATAAAAAACTCTACGGCCTGGTGGGTAATTCTTACCTGCTTAGTTTCGTGAATATGGTCAAAAAGATGAGCATGGGCGTGATTCAGATTACCCCGAAAAATATCGATGGCACACCCATTGACCAGATGTATAAAGCTGTTATTGATTTTGATCCTGAGAGTCCCGGAATCCAGGAAGGAAAAGAATGGATTTCTGTGATTCACTTCAGCGAGACCTTTTCTGATATTGACAACAACGGAGTTCCCAATATCCCCATCACCTACAAGGAAAAAATCAATCCGCTGTATACTATTGAGTCCCTTCCCGGCCGACAAACAATCGTGGAAAAATAAATGAACCGCAGATATTATTTTTCAGCCTGTCTGGCCTTATATTCTTTCTCAAGCACTTCACCAACATAATCCGGAATTATAGTCTGCTCCTCAATTGGCGGCCTGATATATGATTTGTTCTGCTGTTTTGGTGGAAGTGTCAGTTCCTCGTACTCAATTTTTTTATACGGAACCATTGTCAGAAGATGGTGAATACAGTTCAACCTTGCCCGTCTTTTACTGTCCGACGGGATCACAAACCAGGGCGCCTGTTTAATGTCGGTATAATCCATCATTTTATCTTTGGCCATGGAATATTCCACCCAATGCTTACGGGATTCAAAGTCCATTTTACTGACTTTCCATCGTTTGGTTGGATCCTTAATGCGGGCCTGAAAGCGCTTTTCCTGTTCTTCATCACTCACTGAAAACCAGTACTTAATAAGGATAATACCGGAACGCACCAGCATTTTTTCAAATTCAGGACAGCTGCGTAAAAATTCCTGGTATTCATCATCGGTACAAAACCCCATAACACGTTCCACTCCGGCGCGGTTATACCAGCTGCGATCAAACAAAACCATCTCACCTTTTGCCGGCAGATGCGGCACATAACGCTGAAAATACCATTGTGTTTTTTCCCTTTCGGTTGGGATCCCAAGGGCCACCACGCGACATACCCTCGGATTGAGTTTTTCAGTGATCCGTTTAATGGCACCTCCCTTACCTGCAGCATCGCGCCCTTCGAATATCACCACAATCTTCAGTCCCTCCTGTTTTACCCATTCCTGAAGTTTTACCAGTTCAACCTGCATCTTAGCCAGTTCACGGTCATAAATTTTGTGCGTAAGTTTTAATCCGGATTTCATGATACAGCAATTTGAGATGTAAGTATTTGTGTGTTATACAAATATACACCAATTATACCAGCATGTAAAGCAGAATGTTTTACCGCTGAAAGCCTTAACGAACTGAAAATTATTTTCTAAGTATTGTTTTTAATGCTTCCTCCACCCTTCCGGCTTCATAAACTTCGATACCGGACTTTTTCATGGACACATTTTTCAGGTTTCCCTTAGGAATAATAATTTTGGTAAATCCCAGTTTTTCTGCTTCCAGAATGCGTTGTTCAATGCGGCCAACAGGACGTATTTCGCCGGAAAGGCCTATTTCACCGGTAAGACACACATCAGGCTGAATTACCATATCGATATTGGAAGATACGATAGCAGCCAGTATAGCCAGATCAATGGCCGGATCAGCCACTTTTAGGCCACCCGCAATATTCAGGAACACATCCTTGACTGCCAGTTTAAACCCCACCCGCTTCTCCATGACAGCCAGCAGCATGTTCAATCGACGTGTATCAAAGCCAGTGGCCGAACGTTGTGGTGTACCATAAGCTGCCGTACTCACCAGGCCCTGAACCTCAATAAGCAGTGGCCGGATTCCTTCAACTGCAGCCGCAATAGCCACACCACTCAACCCTTTGTGTTCATTCATCAACAAAAACTCAGAAGGATTTTCCACCTCACGCAAACCGGTATGCTGCATTTCATAAATCCCTAATTCAGATGTACTGCCAAACCGGTTTTTAACTGAACGCAGAATCCTGTACATGTGATTTCGGTCCCCTTCAAACTGCAATACGGTATCCACAATATGCTCCAGAACCTTCGGTCCGGCCAGACTTCCCTCCTTATTAATATGTCCGATAAGAAACACCGGCAGATTCTGTTCCTTACTGTATCTGAGTAACATAGAGGCACACTCCCTTACCTGCGTTACACTTCCGGGAGATGATTCCACCCGTTCTGTCGAAATGGTTTGAATGGAATCGATGATAAGCACATCCGGCTGCACATTTTTGATATGCGTGATGGCTTTTTCAAGCGAAGTTTCGCTCACCACATAGCAGTTCTCTGTTCCACCTTTCAGTCGCTGTGCCCTTAATTTCAGTTGCTGAGCTGACTCTTCGCCGGATACATACAGTATTTTTTTATTCGGAATGTTCAACGCTACCTGTAATACCAGGGTTGACTTGCCTATTCCCGGTTCACCACCAATAAGCACCATAGATCCGGGAACGAGACCACCTCCCAGCACCCGGTTCAGCTCGCTGCTCCCTGTATCAATACGGGGTGCATCTTCTGCCCTGATATCACCGATAAGCAAAGGTTTTGAATTAGACTCCACCAGCCCGGCATGCGTACTACCGGCGCTTTTTGTCACAATCTCTTCCACATAGGTATTCCATTGTCCGCAGGACGGACACTTCCCGATCCATTTCGGTGAATCCACTCCACAATTCTGGCAGACATATACGGTTTTGGTTTTGGCCATCTTAAAATGCTTTTTTTATGCGGTCAATGAGTGTTGTGGTAGAAAATCCTTCCACAAGATCCACAGTTATCACATCTCCGCCTTTGTCCATTACGACATCATATCCGGCAATGTCTTCCGGTCTGTAATCTTTCCCTTTTACCAGTATATCAGGTTGTAAAAGTTTAATCAGTTCATAGGGGGTATCTTCATCAAATATCACCACAAGATCGATAAAACCGAATCCTGCGAGGAGAAATGCCCTGCTTTTCTCATCCACCACAGGCCGTCCTTCACCTTTTAGCCGGCTAACCGAAGCATCGCTGTTTAAGCCCAGAACCAGCCGGTCGCCCAGATTACGGGCCCGGGCCAGGTAATCCACATGACCTTTATGCACCAGATCGAAACAACCGTTGGAAAAAACCACCTTCAGCCCCTGCTTTTCCCATTCTTTTACAGTTTGTCCGGCCTGATCCCAATCCTGTATTTTAGAAACGATCTGTTCAGTCTGGTTCATACAGTATATTTTTGAAGAATTATTATAACAACAGGTAAAGATAAAAAAACCGTTCCTTTTGGGAACGGTTCTCACTATAATTATGTACTATAAATTTCTAATCGATAAGTTTGTTGGTTGCTGTGTCAGGAAAAACAAAAACCGGTTCATGCGCTTTTGCCTCTTCGTAAGGCATGGATGCATAGGTAATAATTATCACCACATCGCCCACAGCTACCTTTCTGGCAGCGGCGCCATTCAAACATATCTCACCGGAACCGCGTTCTCCCTTAATCACATAGGTTTCGAACCGTTCACCGTTCGTGTTATTCACCACCTGTACCTTTTCGTGTGTAAGGATGTTTGCAGCATCCATCAAATCTTCATCTATTGTAATGCTTCCAATGTAGTTCAGGTTTGCACCTGTAACAGATACATTGTGCAATTTTGATTTTACTACTTCGACATTCATTCCCATACCGCAAAGTTAATAGATAATATTATCAATTAAACGAATTTTGCCTGCAAAAACTGCAACACAGCCGATCAGCTGCTCATGACCATGCCATGAAGCGACGGGTTGCAGGTTATTTACATCTGA
Source organism: Quyinboa sediminis (assembly GCF_042219855.1). Taxonomy (NCBI): domain Bacteria; kingdom Pseudomonadati; phylum Bacteroidota; class Bacteroidia; order Bacteroidales; family Quyinboaceae; genus Quyinboa; species Quyinboa sediminis. The sequence goes on from NZ_JBHJHP010000001.1 coordinate 920,073, forward strand.
TATTTCAAAATACTCCACTTCCAGTTCCGGATCATCGTTAATATAGTCCACGACCCATTTTTTAACGGAATCAATGTCCGTTGTCCTGGCCAGTTGACGGGATTTAAACAATGCCTGCGAGATCCGGACAGCACTGTTTCGTTGTTCTGCTGTCAGTCTCACATTTCTTGAACTCATGGCGAGTCCGTCATCTTCACGCATGATAGCGCAGGGGACGATCTCCACCTTGTAGTTGTATTCACGCACCATAGCTTTTATGATGGTAAGTTGCTGAAAATCCTTTTCACCGAAATAGGCTTTGTCAGGTTGAACTGCATCAAACAACTTGCTTACAATCTGAGCCACACCATTAAAATGACCCGGCCGGTGAGCCCCTTCCATGACGCTCTCCAATGGACCGAAGTTGAAATTCCGCGTATCCGGTTCAGGATACATCTCTTCAGCTTCGGGATTAAAAACCAGATCCACCCCTAAAGGTTCAAGCAACTTCAGATCGTTTTCCAAAGTTCGGGGGTATTTCTTTAAATCTTCAGGATTGTTAAACTGAGTCGGGTTTACAAAAATGCTGACTACTGTAAAACCGCAATCGTTTAAGCTACATTCAACCAATGATAAATGTCCCTTATGTAAAGCCCCCATGGTAGGTACAAAACCTACACTCTTGCCGGCGCGTACAGCGCCATCAATAACGGAACGCAGTTCCCTTACCGTTTTTACTAATTTCATGTTCCAAAATATCGCTGCAAAGTAACAAAATTATATAATTACTCTAAAGCAATAAATGTGATATTCTGTTAAACGTTTGTTTATAACACTATTGTTCAATAAGTTACATTCAATTAACAACAATTAAAAATAATTAATTATTAATTAAATTTAAACTAAGTAATAACATAAACTTAAATGTCTTCAATAAGCATTATGATTTTACGTTTGTTAATGTATTATAACTAATTTTGCAAGATAATTTTTCTGAAAAAATGGCGAATGCTAGTCGTAAGCAAGTCAGAAGAGGGTGGGCACTTTGGATAATTGACCTGTTAATACTGGTCGTTGCATTCCTCTTTATTGCTAAACTGAAACCCGCTACGGTACGGATATATCTTCCAAGATATTCCGATCCGTTTTATGTCTTTCTGGGCATCTGGAGTGTCGTCTCGTTTATTACCGGTAAATATTTTCTGATCCGGAAACTGCGCCGCAAGGATTACCTGGTCATGATTCTTTTATCGAACGCGGCCATCACCGGAATTGTATCTTTTGCCATTTATTTTCTGGGTTACTATAACTTCAGCCGATTAATTGTTTACGGGACGATCGGTATGGCTACGCTTCTGGAACTGGGGTTTGCTGGCGTATTTACCTACTATTTAAAACTGAACCGAAAAGGTTTCTATTACGAGGGTGAACCTGAAGGCCGGCTCCTTGAGCCAATAAAAAGCCGGAAGGAACGCAAACGATTAAAAGAAGAAGCCCGCGAAAAAGAGATTGATGTTGATACCGAGCTTGATGAGACGCTGATAGAAGCTTCATCGCAGGAGGTCCATGATTTTATTGTTAAGTATGTGGACCTTAATTCACCTAAAACAATTCTCTTCTCCACCACCACACTTTTTAACATACAAAAACTGAAACGCAATCACGCTGAAGCCATTATCAACCTTAAACGAATCAACGATGTAAGACATCTGAATACCTTTTTCAGAACGGTTAATGAACGCCTTGTTGAAGGGGGAACATACATACTGAATGCAGAAACAGCCGAGGAAAGAAGAAAACGCCTCCTCGTAAAATTTCCACCGGTATTCAATTATATCTACCTCTGGCTGGACTATCTTCTGAAGCGTGTTGCACCGAAAATAAAAGCAACGCGTTGGCTCTATTTTCTAATTACAAGGGGAAATAACCGTGTACTAACACATGTGGAAATACTTGGACGTCTTTATTACAGCGGTTTTGAGCTGATCAGGGAAAAAGAGATTGAAGGCCGTTCCTATCTCATTATGAATAAAAAAGGAGCGCCCAAAAACAACTCCAATCCATCGTACGGTCCGCTGATACGCCTGCGCAGGCAGGGAAAAGACGGTAAAACTATTGGGGTATATAAATTCAGGACCATGTATCCCTACTCCGAATTTTTACAGGAATACATATTTAACCTGAATAACCTTCAGGAAGGTGGCAAGATAAAAGATGATTTTCGTGTGAGCCCGATGGGTAAATTTTTACGTAAAGTATGGCTGGATGAATTTCCGATGATCCTGAACCTGCTGAAAGGGCAGTTAAAAATTGTGGGTGTAAGGCCGCTTAGCTCGCACTATTTCAGCCTGTATTCTGATGAGCTGAAAGAAAAACGCACAAGGGTGAAACCGGGATTGATTCCACCTTTTTATGCCGATATGCCGGAGACCCTGGAAGAAATCCAACAATCTGAACTACGGTATATCGAAGCCTATCAGAAATCACCGCTTAAAACGGACTGGAGTTATTTCTGGAAAGCCGTGGAAAATATTGTATTGAACAGGGCAAGATCAGCTTAGTCAATTACGAATTAGGAATTACGGATTTCTGATCCTTTGCATAAAACATCGAATTACGAAGGAATTAAGAATATTTACCACCATATTCAATGGCCGACAAGAACAACAACCGGAAATTGCTTTATACTGCGCGGCCATGATTTACATTTCATATATATTTTCTACCATACTTACGCTCCTACGGAGCTTTGTCTGCGAAAATCAGCGCAAACATCAGCGTACATCTGCGAGAAACTTTTTTAGATCGTTAGCCGTGAATCGTTAATCCGATACATTCCGGTTTGATACTGGCCCACTGAGTAATCTGGAACTGGTAATTTGCTCAATAAAAAAGCCTCGGAGAGGCGAAAGTATGGTAGCACAAAACCATCAGAATTAAAACAGAGGGCCGTAGGTCCCGACAGAGATAGAATTTCGTTGCATTAATCCGCCTTGTACAATGGCCGACAAGAGCAACATCCGGAAATTGCTTTATTCTGCGCGGCCATTCTTTTCATTTCATACGTATTTTTCTACCAATCTTACGCTCCTCCGGAGCTTTGTCTGCGAAAATCAGCGCAAACATCAGTGTACATCTGCGAGAAACTTTTTTAGATCGTTAGCAGTGAATCGTTAGCAGTGAATCGTTACTTCGATACATTGTGGTTTGAAAGCGGAAAACTCCGTAACCGGGAATCAATAATCTTGTACCATCTGTGGTAAAAACAAGCCTCGTAGAGGCGGAAGTATGGTAGCACAAAACCATCATATTTAAATCAGAGGGCCGTAGGTCCCGACAGATATTTAATTTCCTTGCATTGATCCACCATATCCAATGGCCGACATGAGCAACACCTTGAAACTGCTTTATTCTGCGCGGCCATGATTTACATTTCATATATATTTTCTACCATACTTACGCTCCTACGGAGCTTTGTCTGCGAAAATCAGCGCAAACATCAGCGTACATCTGCGAGAAACTTTTTTAGATCGTTAGCCGTGAATCGTTAGCCGTGAATCGTTAATTCGAAACATTCCGGTTTGATACCGGAACACTTAGTAACCGGGAAATCTTTGATATCTGCAAAAATAAGCCTCGAAGAGGCAAAAGTATGGTAGCACAAAATCATCATATTTAAATCAGAGGGCCGTAGGTCCCGAAAGATATAGAATTTCGTTGCATTAATCTACCATATTCAATGGCCGACAAAAACAACATCTGGAAATTGCCTTGTTCTGCACGGCCATGTTTTTCATTTCATATATATTTTCTACCAATCTTACGCTCCTACAGAGCTTTGTCTGCGAAAATCAGCGCAAACATCAGCGTACATCTGCGAGAAACTTTTTAGATCGTTTGCCGTGAATCGTTTGCCGTCAGCCGTGAATCGTTAGCCGTTTGCCGTGAATCGTTACGTCGATATATTGTGGTTTGAAAGCAGAACACTCCGTAAACGGTAACCCTTTGTCTTATCAACTTGCGGGAAATATTAATATGGTAATTTATCTGCGTTATTCTGCGCAATCATCGGGAAAAGTTTAAAAAGCCCTGAATACCACCAATGCACCACCTGTAAATTCAATCCGGAAAGAGGTTCCAAGAGCTTCGTTTAAGGTGCCTTCCCAAAGGTTTTTCAGCACAGAATCATTCAAGGGATATTTGAGTTCGTACAGTGTGATGGCAGGATTACCCATGACAGAGAATATGGAGACCTGTTGTGCTTTGAAAGAACCAATTGTTGTCGTCTCATAAACCGGATTAAAAATGCCGTAATCCGAAACCATCTGTAGTTGCAGTTTTTGTCCGTGTTCAGCCAAAAGTCCGATGTTACCCATGGTATGATCTTCCCGTAAGCCAGTGGCACCTAGTATCACCACCTTGTCTAAACCCAACTCCAGGGCTTTATTGACGGCTTTTGTCAGATCGTTGGTCAGCTGATCGGCAGAAGATGAGATGATGGCCTCAAAGCGGCGTTTGAACTGTTCCGGCAACGAATCCATGTCGCCCACAATATAATCGGGTTTTAACTCGTGTTCCAGCAATTTCACCGTGGCACCGTCACAACATATAATGGTTGATGCTTTATGCAAATATTCCAGTGCACGTTGTGATTCCGGAAACAATCCGTCTGCCAGAATCACCGGAACACCCGGTTTTAAATCCTCAATCTGCTGCATGTTCAAACTGTTTATCATAATCCCTACGCCATCGATAAAAACCTACTATAGCGAGCAATGTATAAAAGAAAAAGAGCACCACCGTAGGATACAATCCTTTATACACATAAAGTCCCAAAGATACAGCATTCACCAGGATCCACACCAGCCATTGCTCCAGAATTTTCCTCGCCAGCATCCAGGTGGCGGTAATGCTCAGCGCTGTGGTAAAGGCGTCCCAGTAAGGCACCGGTGAGTCCGTCCACGTAACCAGAACATAAGCAATCACAATAAAAATTAGGACTGTTATAAGCAAAAGTGTTAAAATTAAACGCCGTGTTATCCGGCTTACCGGCAACTCTTCACTCACCTCCTCACTCTCACTCTGTTCCTCACTCTCACTCTTCTTCCCTCCTTTCAGCCAGTAATACCACCCGTAAATGCTGATGACCACATAATACACATTCAATCCCATGTCCGCATAAAACTTGGCACTGAAAAAGATAAAGATGTAAAATGCAGAAGTCAGAATTCCCAGCGGCCAGAGCAGCTTGTTTTGCTTTATCTCAAACCAGAGATAGAGTATTCCAAGCAGTGCGCCGGTGATTTCCACATAATTTTTTATGATCCAGTCTAACATTTAATCAATTACGAATTAGGAATTACGAAATATTAATGAACAATGAAAAGTGAAGAATGAATAATTGTTCATTATTAATTATTCATTCTTCATTCATTCCCTAAAACCTCAGCACGACCTTTGCTGCATAATTCCTGCCTGCCTGAGGAAAGTAGTATTTCCAGGTATATTCGGTTCCCTGCTCATACCAGTTTCCACCATACGCATTGTTGCTGTACATGGCATCATACACATTATTGACCAGGAACTGTGCGCTCAGCTTCATCTTCCAAACGTCAAAAGTACCAACATCCAAACGGACATTCATAAAATGATAGGCATCAATAGCGCGGTCCTCGCTCATGGTATTGTCAAAATACTGTTTCCCCACATATTTATTGATAAGGTGTAATGCAATTTTTTGACTTGCATTGATCGTTACATCACTGCCGGTAATTACCGACGGAGAATAGGAAATATCGGTATTACCCAATTGTTTTGCCTGAATAAATTCGTCCCACATCTCATCGTAAGCCTCAGCATACTCCACATAATCAATGATCTTATTCCGGCTGAGCGTTGCATTGGCCTCCCACGACACCTGCTTAACCGGCTGTATCTTCCAGCCCAGTTCCACGCCCAGACGATAGCTCTTATCCACGTTGGTCATAATGGGATACCCCACACTGTTCAGTTCACCTGTGTTGACCAGCTGATCCTTGTAATTCATGTAATACAGGTTGACGCTGGCCGCTGCCTTTTCCGACGACCATACCGCTCCGGCCTCTGTATCGTAAAGCCTTTCCGGCGTAGGAATATCGTTTCCTCCGGCCTTGGTGGCATCCTTCAGATCGGCTCTTGCAGGTTCACGATTCGCCGTAGCAAAGGATCCGTAAAACCGGATATCGTTGTGTTTATACGACAATCCGAACTTGGGATTAAAGAAGGTCCAGTTATGCGACTGATCCACCAAAACAAGGTCATCATCAGGTCCTACCATGTCGTATTTTATGTTGCGCAACTGCAGATCTTCAAAGACCCAAAAATTCTCCAGAAGCTGGTATTCTGCTTTGGCAAACACGTTAAAATCCTTTTTAAGACCGGTATTGCGGTACCATTCCATGTTCACATCCTGATTGCCGTCACGTAACCATTTTATCAGTCCGTAATGGTCGCCATCGTAGTTGGTGTAGGCTGAACCAAAGGTCATGCGCGATTTTTTACCCTGGTAAATCAACGAAGCATTGGCGCCGTAGAAGCTGTTATCGAGCCATTTCTGACGGATCATATCGGTAGAACTACTCAGCTCAGAAAAACCGTAATCTGCCAGATCTTCACCGGCCTGATACTGCTGGTAGTAGCCTTTTCCGGTTGTTAAGTGAATCGCCGCATTCAGACTGAGTTTTTCACTGAAGGCATGGTTGCCCATCAGCTGGTAATGGTTCTGCCAGTAATTATCGGTCTGACCATCGTAATATTGTGTGTTGCCGGCATCATCCACGTACTCTCCTGCAGGATTAAAGCGACGGTTGGTAGACAGCGAATCGGAAGGCACGCCCCACCAGGTAATGCCGGTATGCTCCTCTCCGATCAGCACGATGGCTTTTAACAACGTGTTCTCATTCCGCCATCCTGCCGACGCAAAAAACGACTGATGATCCGTGAATCCGCGTTCAATGTATCCATCGGAGTTTAATTTGCTGTAACGCACATCTACATTGAACCCGTTCTTCAGAAGTCCGGTTCCTGCCATAACCGTATTTTTAAACGTATTGAACGAACCGCCCATGCCCTGGTACTCGAAGTACGGTTTGGGTTCAACCCCTAAGGTGGTAAAGTTGACCGATGCACCAAAAGCAGCGGCACCATTGGTTGAGGTTCCCACGCCGCGTTGAACCTGAATGTTCTGCACAGACGATGCAAAATCCGGCATATTCACCCAGAACACGCCCTGCGATTCACTGTCATTCAGCGGCACACCATTCACTGTAACGTTGATGCGGGAAATATCGGTTCCGCGAATCCTGAAACTGGAATATCCAAACCCGGTTCCGTTTTCCGAGGTGGACACCACGGACGGCAGCATCTGAAGCAAGGTTGGCATATCGACTGCCACATTCTTCTCCTCCAGTTCCTGCTGATCCACATTGCTGTGCGCAAACGGACTGGAATTGCCGGCCTTAATGGCCGTCACCAGCAACTCATCCATGGTCACCAGCGAAGATGTCATGGTAATCATCACCCGGGGATTGTCTCCCGCTTTAAGCGTAACCGTGCCGGTCACTTTTTCATATCCCACAAAAGATACCAGATAAGTGTAGGTTCCGGGCTCCGTAAGCTTCAGGGAAAACTCCCCATTGTCGTCTGCCACCGTTCCAAGCCTGCTGTTTTCAATCTGAACAGCCGCACCCATAACGGGTTCTCCGCTTTGGTCCACTACCTTACCGTTAAACACACTCGTCTGACCATAAACCACCACCGAAGTCAGCAGCAGAATGGCCATTGCCAATACATTTTTCATGAAAAACACAATTTTTTAGTTAATAAAAAACTATGTGAAATGTGGGTTTACTCCGATTCCCTTCGCCGGCACTACCCGGATCAGGTTCAAAGGGTTTGATCTCAGCCCGTTTTATTAAGGCACCCCCATCACACTATCGCCGCAAAAGTAGAAATTAATTAGGAATTCTAAATTACGAATTACGAATTATTGCGTAATTTAGAATGGGTGAGATGGTAAAATGCATTTCTGAATTGTGACAATGGTTCTCTTAACTTTGAAAGTTTTGATCATTAAGAAGTATAATTAAAACTATTTATTCATCGTAATTTTAGAATCAAATTTGTATTTGTATGAATATCGAAGATTTTTATAAGAAAATAGAAACCGTTGAAAACAAAAATTATTTGTTAGCCGATCTATTATTTTCAGCTATACAGTTAAAGCGCCGAAATTCTACAATTAAAAACCAATAAAATGAAAGTAACATTGATTAGCATTCCGGTGAGGGATCAGAAAAAAGCCTTAAAATTTTATACCGAAAAATTAGGCTTTATCAAAAAGAAAGACGTTGATCTTGGCGGTGGTAACAGATGGCTGACTGTGGTTTCAAAAGATTGGCAGGATGGACCGGAAATATTACTGGAACCGGCCCCTCTTCACTTTGAACCATCAAAAGTTTACCAGGATGCATTGATGGAAGCAGGAATTCCCTGGACACAATTTGACGTTGAAAATGTGGATTCTGAATTTGAACGGTTGACGCAGCTCGGTGTCGAATTTTCGGTAAAACCTACTGTTATGGGAAACGTAAAATATACCATTCTCAGTGACACCTGTGGAAATAATATTCAATTGGTTGAGGAATTATAGATGAATGAAATTATCCCCAACAAATTCTATCGTAGAGACGGCGATTTATCCCGTCACTAATTCTATTCAAACCATGCCCCGGATTTTCACAGGATGAATATGCCGGTCCTGTAAATTTCATATGTCGTTTGTACGCAGAATCACTTAGCGTTCATTATCTGCTTTGATATTAATAAAATTGATGGCCAAATTTAAAATGTAATTATATCAAGACCCTATAAATAGACGTCTCTAAACCTAGTACATTTTATTAGTCACCGGGTGATTATTTAAAATCGTATACGTATTGACCCGGTGAATAAAAACCGATCCTTCCTTTTTGTTGTACTGATTAATAAAAATATTTTCTAATTTTATGTCTCAACGACTTACCATTACTTGACGACTAATATTCATAATTAACCTCAAAAAAATGAAAAAGCTTTTAGTTATTGCTTCCGCTTTACTGCTCTTTACGAGCATCTTATCAGCCAAAGAACCGTTAAAAGATTACAGTTTTATCCGTGGTGTCTGTCACGGAATTTATGGTGATCAGGAAATACTGGAAAGGGATTTAGGCTTTATGGACAGGTTGCAGTTAAACAGCACACGTGTCTGGTTGAATCAAAGGGGCTACGAAAGAGATCCTGAAGCTTATATTAACAGACTTGTTAACTATGTGCGAACCTGCAATGAACACGGTGTAAGCGTTATGCCTATTTTATTTAACGGGAACGGATTAAACCCGGATATGCTGAAAAAAGAGGCACGAAAAGGCTGTGAGGAATATGTCACTGCAATTGTTAATGCCTTAAAGGACGAAGAAGGGCTCCTGATGTGGGACATCATGAATGAACCAAACTGTAACGATTACTACCTGAAAAGTACCGGAGAGACCCAAAAGCAGCATGAGGATGAAATAACTGACTTTGTACGCCATTTTATCAGGTTTGTCAGGAAAACTGACCCAAAGAACGCCATAACTGTCGGACATATGTATCCGAGATTTTGTGAAAATACAAATGATCTGGTTGATGTCATTTCCTTTCACGATTACCTTGAAACCCGTTCGCGCATTGAAGCCAGCTATGTTCTGGCAGAAGAATATTCAAAAAAATACAACAAACCGCTAATCAACAGCGAAATGGGATGTCTTGGCCGTTCCAACCCCTATGATATGGCCCTTGAGATCTGCGAAGAACATAATGTGGGCTGGTATGTCTTTAATCTGGTAATTAACGGGTACTGGGGAGCCATTCATGGCTTGGTATATCCCGATGGAACCATTCGTGATCCGGCTACCATTGCTGCATTATATGGTTTTTACAGAAAAAGAGATTTAAATACCAGCGTTAAGGTAAACCCGAATATGGAAGGACACGCCCAAAAGGCCATTAAACTGGTTCAGGAAATGCTTGGTGGCGAAACCGAAGTATTCCGGTTCTCACAACATTCGGTTGATGACATACTGGAAGCCGCTGAATATTGTGCTAACATCCTGGAAAGTGCCGAAATGGTGCCAATGTGGGAGCCGCCAACAGCCAAAATTGAAACCTGGCGGGCCATGTCAAAAGAAGACAAGGAGAAAGCAAGGGATGAAATTCGCGCTTTCACCTACGATCTTGCACTACAACTAAAAAAATGGTGTGAAATTTTCTAGTAACATCCGAATGAAATATTTACTTGAAGGTCAGCAAACCGACCGAATAAAATTCAGACTACTGCAGCGCAGTGATTTTAATGTCTGGCTTACCTTTTTTGAGCATCCGGATGCGGCAGCCTATTTAGGCATGAGCAATATTGGTTCTCCAAGGGAACAATGCGAAGCGTGGTTTCAAAAAGTAGAAGGCAGATACAAAAACAATACTGGTGGCTTAAATGTCCTGGTTGAGAAAAGCAGCGACAGATTTGTTGGTCAGTGTGGCCTGTTGGTACAGGAGGTGGATGGTAAAGAAGAACTGGAGATTGGCTATTCCCTGTTACCGGAATTCTGGGGCAAAGGCTATGCCACCGAAGCCGCCCGCTTGTGCAGGGATTATGCCTTTGAACATAACTTCCGGGATTCTCTTATTTCCATTATTCACGTGGATAACATCCGGTCAGAGAAGGTCGCCCTGAGAAACGGAATGTCCATAAGCAAACAAACCACCTATCACGGATTACCGGTTAATATTTACCGGATTACACGAGAGGAATGGGATAAATTAAAATAAATGTAATTATCCCCGAATAATTTCTACAGTAGAGACGGCGATTTATCGCGTCTCTAATTCTAATCAAACCATTCACCGGATTTTCACCGGATGAATATAACCGGTGTTGTAAATTTCGTCCGGCGAATGCGTGCCGGATAACCTGTTATTCAATATTTACCTTTGATGTCTCAAAACTATTGGTTTATTATTTATATGTATTTTTTCCGAGACGCGATAAATCGACGTCTCTATCCAGATTCCGTCGTGACAAATAGGGATATTTCATAATAGAAAATCTATTAACAGAGTTGGACTCCGGATGGAGTCTTATATTTGTAGCATTCAGGTATGCTACAAACGTGTGACCCCGGATGGGGTCAAACATTATGCGACGGATTGTCACCGAATGAATATAACCGACTTATAGATTTAATTATTTTAATAATTTGATTCAGGCACATTAATTGCATATGCATTAAAACACAAATACCAGAAGCTATGAACCGAATAACTACACTACTAATGATTGCTCTGTTAGCTTTATCAGGAAGTATTACAGGTCAGATTTTTACGGATAAAGAGGGAAATCCTTTTTCAGGGATATTCAGAACCTATTACAGAAATGGTTCAATTAAAAGCCAGACAAACTATAAAGATGGAATGCCTGTAGGTTTAATGCAGGAATGGCATGAAAACGGTGTGGTCAAAAGTGAGAAACACTATCTTCATTTAATGGGAGAACCGGTTATTAATGGTCCTGTGTATGCCTGGAACTCCGACGGGAAACTTATTTTGGTGAAGAACTATATGTGGGGTAAACTTGACGGGGAATGGATAAGATATGATGCAGCAGGTAAAATTATATTCCATGCTGTTTTTAGAAACGGGAAACATATTTCAGGAGATAAAATAGATATGTATCCTCACCCTCCTCCAAAAATGATACCATATGCTTCCTGCAGATAATTGTTTGAGTAATTTCTTATTGCAATTCCTCCAACTTACTTTATCTCAACTACGTCGTTACAAAGAGGAAAAAATCCATATTAAATAATCTGTTACTACAGTTGGACTCCGGATGGGGTCATACATTGCGCAAAAGATTGCAAATTTCATCCGGCGAATGTGTGCGGTGTGATTCGCTATTTATTATTTGCCTTTGATGTCTCAAAACTATTGGTTTATTATTTATATGTATTTTTTCCGAAAAATAATAAATTGACTTCTCTACCTAAAATCATGCTGGTTTATCAGTTCATAATTTTTTTTATCTTTACGCCTAAGTAATTTGTATAATTATCTGTTGAAATTCTAGTAATCCATTTTAGTAAAGTGTAATTAATTATGATGATTGTAGATACGCATTTCCGGCTTATTGTCATGCGGAGTTAAACAATCCAACTAAAAAATAAACACAAAACAACCATGAAAAAATCTTTGAAAACTCTACCCTTTTTTTTCTTCCTCTTTTTAATGACCTCATATACATTTGGTCAGATACGATTCGAAAAGGGATATTTTATTGATAATGAGAACATTCGTACAGAATGCTTAATAAAAAATATTGAATGGAAAGATAATCCTGTAGACTTTATCTATAAATATAACGAAGCTGATGAGATTAATAAGAATACAATTGATTCAGTTAAAGAATTTGGAATTTATGGAAATGTATTGTATCGTCGTTTTAATGTTAAAATTGACAATTCAAGTGACAATGTGAACAGAATATCCTTAAAAAAGGACCCTGTCTGGTCCGAGGAAACACTGTTTCTTAAACTTCTGGTTGATGGCAAAGCTTCTCTATACATCTATGAAGATGGAAACATAGAACGCTATTTTTATTCCGTAAAGGATTCTCCTGTTACCCAGTTAATTTACAGAAAGTATTTGAATGATAAAGCCATTACATATAACAACAAATTCAGACAGCAGTTATGGATTGATGTGAGATGTGATAATACAAAAATGAAAACTGTAGAATATTTAAATTATCGACAGAAAGATCTGAAAAAATACTTCATGAATTATAATGAATGCATGGGGGATACCATTACGACTTCGAATATCTATAATGGCAAATCCGCAGTCCATCAATTTAAAAATCATTTTTACAATTTAAAAGTAACCTCTGGAATAAGTAATTTATTTTTTTCGGCAGACCATCATACTTCCGATTCAAGAAATTTTAGTTTTGGAACTCAAAGAAATATCCGGTTTGGCTTAGAATCTGAGTTTGTTTTACCATTCAATAAAAATAAATGGAGTTTATTTTTTGAACCAACATATCAGTACTTCTCTGCAGAGGATAATTCAGGAACTGAATACAAACGAATTGATTTCAAAACAATAGAATTTCCTATAGGTTTAAGATATTATTTTTTCCTGAATAAAAATTTTAAACTCTATTTGAACGCTAGCTATATTTCAAGTTACGCCATGTATTTTGATTCGAAGATTGAATTTGAATATAGCTATCATCCTGATTTAGAATTTCCACACAAAAATAATTTCGCTTTTGGAGGAGGATTTGATTACAAAAGGTTTAATCTGGGTTATAGGTACTATTTAGACCGTCATTTATGGAACCCATATTATACAATTAACTACGAAAGAACATCCATAATTATTGGTTATAAACTCCTAAAGTCAAAATAACAGTACCATTCTTAATGCCATAGGTTATTTGATGACTTCAATATTGATTACCCGGATTTTCACCGGATGAATATAACAGGTTTTGTAAATTTCATCCGGCGAATGTGTGCCGGGTGAACCAGCCATTTATTTTTTGCCTATGATGTTTCACAATCCTGGTTTATTATTTATATGTATTCTTTACGAGACGCGATGAATTGACGTCTCTTCAAAAATGAACCGTGCACCGGATTTTCACCGGATTAATATAACCGGTATTGTAAATTTCGTCCGGCGAATAGGTGCCAGGTGATCAACCATTTAATATTTGCCTGTGATGTTTCACAATCCTGATTTATGATTTACATGTATTTTTTCCGAGACGCGATGAATCGACGTCTCTACCCAAAAACAATTTCATCTTTTTTGTTATGCCTGCGTGTTTTTTTCGTTATTTAGATTAGATGAACGCAACAGAATTCAAACAACAGGTGGTTTCACTGTCGGACAGGCTCTATCCCATGGTCGCTCGTATGCTGGGGAACGCGGAAACTGCAGAAGATGCCATCCAGGAAATTATGATTCGCTTATGGGATAAACGCCGGCAATTGAAACACCATCCGAATGTTCCGGGATTTGTGTTCTTCACGGCACGGAATTACTGTCTGGATCTGTTAAAAAAGAGCAATCCGGTATTTGAGAAGGCCGGCGAAATGCATCAATCAGGTTGGTCTGAAAATAGAGGACCAGCTGACCTGGAGTGGAAAGAACTGAATGTTCTGATTCAGGACGTGATTAAAACATTACCGGATCAGCAACATGAAATCATTACACTGCGTGATCTGGACGGACTGGAATTCAAGGAAATCGCAGGTTTGACAAATCTGAACGTGGAACACATCAGGGTGTTGTTATCCCGCGCACGGAAACAGGTTGCTTTGGAACTGAAAAAGATTTACAGCTATGAAGGAAAACATTGATAAACTGATTAAGAAATACGAAGCAGGCGAAAGCTCTTTAGCCGAAGAGAAGTTTCTCCGGGATCATGCCGGGCAGGCAGATTCGGATCATAAACCGTGGTTCACTTTTATGCAGAAAACACACCAGGAGGTACCGCAAAACCTTGAAAAAGCTGTATGGAAAGCGGTTCAGTACAGAAGAAAGCGTAAACGAAGGATAAATACAGGTTTTTTGACAGCTGCCGCTTCCGTAGCCATCTTACTGTCGCTTTTTGTTTACAATCCCCAAAAACACAGGTTGAGCTACCGGGAAAAGGAAGCTGTGCTGAATGAAGCCTTAAGCATGTTCAGTGCGCATAACACAACGCCGCAAGAGGCTCAAAATGTGCTGTATGAAGACGATATGATTGTCATCTATCTGGCGCAGGAATAATGAACATAGAAGTAACACCGGGCAGGACTTCAGTCCAATAAAACTAAAAATTAAACAATTAAAACATATCGCAAATGAAAAATCTGATGATTACAATGTGTCTTATTATTCTGTCCGTGTATGCTCTGTCGGCACAGGATTCGACTTCGGTAATGAAAAACTCTGAAAAACAGGAAAAACTGCAGATCAAATTAAAGACCGATGCCGATCCCGACTTTTATATTGATGGTGTAAAATACGATGCTAAAATTTTCAATTTGCTGGATCCTGATAAAATTGAATCCGTCTCCGTTTTAAAAGGGGATCAAGCCATGGAAAAATACAATGCACCGAACGGGGTCGTTCTGATTAAAACTAAATCAGCGGCAAAGGCCGACTCAGCAAAAACGGCAGATAAACTTGGCCTCAGGGACTATGGCTACTCCGATAAAAAAGATCCCATGGTTATTATTGATGGTGAGGTTTCTTCATATAAAGCTCTTTCGGAGTTAAAACCTGCTCAGATTAAATCCATTTCGGTATTTAAACAAAACGCAGCCATTAAGATGTATAATGCACCGGAAGGAGTTATTATGGTTGAAACTAAAAAAGGAGCAAAAAAAGCGAAATAGACCTCAGGAAAAAATAGCAGCACACCGGATTAAAACAGCTTATAAAGCAACATTTAAAAGGTTTTTGGTGATGTTACACCAATCGTTTAATCCACACTTAGTCACTTAAATTAATTTAGATTAATTCCGTATAGACAATTATTTTTCGTAAATTAAGCTTGTTTAATTAAAAATAATTGCCTTATGAAACAACTATATAAAGTGCTTTCATTTCTTCTTTTATCCGGCATCGTACTAACAGGATGTGATGAGCTGGTGAGCAAACTTGAAAACGTTAAGGACAGTACAATAAAAGCGGTTAAAGCCGGTGAGACAGAAACCGGTGATACAGTCAGAGTGCAGGGAACGTATGTGGATGCCAATGCTGTTTACCTGGTGGACGACGCTTCGAAGCTCCTCATTAACACGCCCATGGATGAAGAGAGTTACCTGCGTCTTGATCCGGTATCGGCAGAAACCTATACCAACGGTGTGGAAACCGGACAGATTATTGAATTAAAGGGTGTTGTGGTGGAATTCGACAGCGAAGAAGACAAGATGAACGCTGAACATCTCGGGCAAGCCTACGTAAGAGGCATACGGGTCATAGAATTTCCAAAGGTCATTGGTAAGACAGATGTTGACCTGACTTACATCACCCCTGGCATCAGCCTTTGCGAATTGAATCCTGTGCTTTGTGAAAAAATCGGAGAGACTCTCAAAGCTGATGAATATGCACTGCTATACAGCGGCGGATGCAATGCGGCAAACAATCACAGCCGATACTGGAACGATCTGAAATTCATGTATCTCACCCTCGTCAATGTATATGATTATGATCCGGATCATATAAAAGTGGTTTATGCCGGCGGAACGGCCGCTGATTCTGAAATGCCGGTTGACTATGCCGCTACAAGCACCGGACTACAAAATGCTATGAACGAGCTTCAGGCGGACATTGATTTCACCGACAAGTTGTTTGTGTTTACCACCAATCACGGCGGTGGCTATGCAACCAGTGATTCAAAAAACCACGGAGGCTTAAGCGATTCTGACGGCGATGAATTTGACGCCTATGGATACGATGAAACCATGTGCCGGTACAATTCAAACCTGTTAAGTGATGATACCTTTGCGGCATTAATAGATAACATCAATGCCGCACAAATGATTTTTGTACTGGAACCTTGTTTCAGTGGTGGATTTATCAGGGATCTCAGTGGTGAAAACAG
The DNA here is from genome assembly GCF_042219855.1 of Quyinboa sediminis. Lineage (NCBI taxonomy): Bacteria > Pseudomonadati > Bacteroidota > Bacteroidia > Bacteroidales > Quyinboaceae > Quyinboa > Quyinboa sediminis. Next base: position 936,766 of record NZ_JBHJHP010000001.1, read on the forward strand.
AATTATCATGTCAGCAGCCAATTCCTTTCAGTTCTCCTATGCACGTACAGGTGGTGCTTATGATGAATTTTCCTATCACTTTACCTCTGCTGTGAACGGAAATGATCCCGATGGTAATACCATTGATGCCGATGCCGATAACGACGGCAGGGTAAGCATGCTTGAAGCTTTCAATTATGCGATAACAAATGATACAAAATCAGAAAATCCGCAATATGAAGATGACGGTGATGGTTTATCCACATCTACCCCATCGGCCGGCGGCGGCGGAGATGGTGCATTCGGCAGTAACATCACACTTTAGTATACAGGTTAAGCGGATGATCTGCTAAACCTCAGAATAAAAGTCACCGGGTGAATATTTCAATGCTGTTAATATTCACCCGGTGACTAATCTTACCATCCCCTTTTGTTTTCAGTCACTTATTTGATACATTTACTGTTTCAAATAACAAAATTGAATACCACTATGAGAACGGGATACACCTCACCAATACTTTTATCGTTACTGGTTTTAACAGGTTTATTGGTTTTTAACTGTAAACCAAAGGAAGATGTCCCGGTCATGGAAACCGGTTCTCAGAGTCCTATGCCAAACCAGTGGATCGACAAGGACACACAGCATAAACTAACCAGACTAACATCCGTCGAAGGCGACAACCGTAGTTTCTATTTTCATAATAATCCATTTCTTCCTTCTGCGGACGGAAAAGAAACACTCATGGTCTATTACGGCAGTCCTACCGAAGGCAGATCCGATCACTGGTACCGTGGCCGGGAAGTGCGCCAGTTGCATGTAATGAACCTTAAGACACTGAAGACCAGACAGCTGACATTTAACTCCACACCCATTCATGGTGAAATAGTTGCAAAAAAACACAGGGAAGTTGTTTACCAAAGCAGGGATACCGTTTTTGCCACCAACGTGGATGATCTGTCAACACGCGTACTTTATATCTTTCCTGATTCCCTGAAACGTACAGGGATTACCACCATGAATGCAGATGAGACTTTACTGGCCGGTGTTTTCAGTACAAGTGAAAAAGACTCTATTCTGAAGCATCACCCCAGCAAAGGCGAATTTTTCAATTTAATTTACGAGGCCAAACTTCCCCACACAATTTTCACGGTAAATGTAGAAACCAAAGCATTAAAGCCTGTCATTACAGATACAGCATGGCTGAACCATGTTCAGTTTTCTCCTACCGATCCGGATGTATTGATGTTTTGTCACGAAGGCCCCTGGCATAAGGTAGATCGCATATGGACTATCCGGATGGGGGCAAGCACACCTGAACTCATGCACAAACGAACGATGTACAGGGAAATTGCGGGCCATGAATTTTTCAGTCCCGATGGACAAACGGTCTGGTTCGACCTGCAGAAACCACGCGGTGAAACGTTTTTCCTTGCCGGAACCAATATTGAAACAGGGAAAGAAACAGATTACGAAATGACCCGTGATGAATGGTCTATTCACTTTACTATTTCTCCTGATCAAAATTTGTTTGCCGGAGATGGTGGTGATGAAGGTCAGGTTGCTCATGCCGAAAACGGCCGCTGGATCTACCTTTTCCGTCCGGATACAGCAGATCATAAACTTGAAAGTGAAAAACTGGTGAATATGCAGCACCACAACTACGATCTGGAACCGAATGTACATTTTACACCCGACGGGAAATCCATTATTTTCCGGGCAAATTTCGAAGGTAAAAGCCAAATCTATAAAGTTGATATCTGATCATGATGAGTCACCCGGTGAATATAGTAAGTTATGGCTATATTCACCGGGTGACTTAATAATAGCAAATCTATGACTAAGGAGATTGACGTCTTAACGGAATTGCCCAATATTGGAAAAACACTTGCCGACAGGTTACACCAGGTTGGAATTGATACGCCCGATCAGTTAAAACAGGATGGAGCTGAAAATACCTTTATAAAAATCCAAACCGTTGATAAAGATGCCTGCCTGAGTATGCTTTGTGCACTAGAAGGAGCCGTTCAGGGGATACGTTGGCACCGGTTAAGTTCAACACGTAAGGCCGAACTCAAAATTTTTCATCAAAATATTAAACGCAACAAATTTTAAAATCGTTAAGTATATATAACAAAGCTGACAAACATTGACTTTCAGCCGGTATTGTGCTATTTTTGATTTCAGAATTTTCCCGTTTACACACTTAGATCTGACTTACAGGTAATTTGTTGCCCCATTTGAGCTTTGGACGAAAGTACAAATGATGCCAGTTTTTACCGGAATATAACAACCGGTTATACGAACAATACCATTAACAACCAAAATACAAACACAATGAGGAAACTTAAGCTACAGATCCAGATGTCTCTTGATGGCTTTATTGCCGGGAACAATGGAGAAATGGACTGGATGGAGTTTAACTGGGATGATGAACTGAAAGCATATGTAGAAAAGCTGACCAGCTCTGTCGACTGTATTATCATGGGACGGAAACTGGCTGAAGGTTTTATACCGCACTGGGCAAATATCGCTGCGGAGCATGATCATCCCGAGTATGATGCAGGAAAAATGTTTACAGACACCCATAAAGTCGTCTTTTCCAAATCGCTTAATCACACCGTGCCGGCTGCATATGGCTGGGAAAACACAGTTATGGCCAACGGTCACCTGATCGAGGAGATTAAAAACCTGAAGGAACGGGATGGTGGCGACATTATCGTCTATGGTGGTGCGCAGTTTGTATCTTCCCTAATAAAATCGGGCCTGATCGATGAATACCATTTATTTATCAATCCGTCTGCCATCGGAACCGGCAAGCCGATTTTTGCTGAACTTGAAGGGAGTTTAAACCTTAAACTTGTTGAATCACATGCATATAGCTGTGGTATCATCATCTTAAAATATGTGCCGGACAAACCATAACCTGAATGTATACTTTAACATGTAACCTTTCATGAGGAAAAGTTAAAGACGGACGGAATTTCAGGAGATAATTTAACAATTGTTATCAACAGGGACCTCTATGACCTTATCAGATCTTTACAACGGTTTTTTAAAAGTTGTAAAAAAGGCTGTTTTTTAATGCACAGACCTGCTCAGCTGAATCATTTTAATGATAAACCAAATTACCTGAGAGAGCTGATTTACCGGAACAGCGGTATTCATTCTGATGACCGGATTATATTCTTTGGGATATAGACCATACAGTATGCAAAAAAATAATTATCTTGTTGCTCAGAATTAAACTTTTGAAAGAAGTAACCTGAAATCCCTGAAGATTCAAATGTTTATTCAGATATAGAATAGAGAGAGATTATTTTATCCAATGAATATGAACCTCAAAAAAAGACACATGATCCGCTTAAATGTAATCTCCATTTTGCTGGTGTTCATTGCACTAAGCAGCTGTACAGGAAATAAATCTGATCAAACCGCTAAAAAACAGGAAGCAGATTCGACACAACTGGCTGAAAATATACCGGTGGCATTCGAAGAAAATAAGTATGATCTCAGTTCATTAGCTAATGCAGGGCGTATTAAAGGGGATCAAATTGACAAATTGTTCGATGATTATCTGGAAGAGCATGCGGAACTTGAATTGGCTATTGAAAAATACCGCAAATTACAGGAGCAGGCAGCTGAAAAAAATGACCGGATCACAACCTTCATTAACAATAATGACAGATACTACAGGCGGGCTGAGGGATTGCTGAATTCGGTAAAGGACAATGACACACTGATATTTAAGCTTTTAGAATCAAGATTAAACAGCAGTATCAAAAATTTTACTAAACAAAAGGAAGCATACGAAAACTTAAGCCAACAGGAATCTGAACTCAATGATTCATGGCACGCATATTTAACCGCGCTGAAAATACTCAAAACCATGGAAATGGTTGAAAAATATCAAGACACCGAACCACTGGACAAAGAAGCATACAAGGAGTTGATAAAGCAAATGGAAACCAGTAGAAAAGATCTGATTAAATGGATCCAATAATATTTTAGCATACACATAAGTGGTACTTCCTTTCTAAAAATAAACATATAACCTGCTGATCAGATGAGTTGCAAACCCGAAATACAGAATAACCATGAACAAAGAAATGTTCAACGATATGCCGCCATACTATTTGCTGTTATATGTTTATTCAGCTTTAACAGCTGCTCGATCTACTCCCCTTCTGTTTCATCTCCCGTACTGGTTAAAAACAAGGGTGATAAACAGACCGATATCAGTATTACTACATCAGATCAGTTAGGATCCGGAGTCGGTTTTTCCTTCAGTAAAGCATATGGGCTTAAGGATAATACTGCTCTCCGCTTTACCGTTACAAAAGAATTGGGTGGAAAAAATGAGTTGGATTTTACCTTAGGTAAGTACACCGTTTTAAGCCCTAAAACACGTTTTGGCCTTTTCCCGGGTTTAAGCGGCGGATTTATTAATTATACCGATATGACCGGAGATATTAAAAACGCAGATTGGGAAAGATGGTCCGGGCATTATTTCTCCCCTTATCTCAGGCTTCAGTTCCTGGCGGAATTTGACTTTATGACCGTTGGCGCCGGTACGACCATCCGGTATTTCATTCCTGATTTTTACCGTGACGATGAACGGTTCAACCAAACCGGATTTGCTATTGAACCATCTCTTTTTATTATGCCAACCTATGCAAAACGCAGAACGCACCTCACTTTAAACTGTGCCTATTCTGATTTTCATCCTGTAGGCAGACTCCATCCGGGATACAACTACTACAGTGATCATTATTTTAATAAACTGGTGTTCAGTATTGGAATAAACTATTATATCAGCAGCAGGGAATAAGCAGGATTACACTGAAACGCTAATCTCAAATCGGGCTTTATTCTCTGTAAAGTATTGACAATCACCTGATATTGTTCTATATTTGAGAATCAGTTATCCCACTTCACGGTATCTTTATCTGTTCATCTTTTAACCGGAATCACCATGAAAGCAGTTGTGTATAATCAGTACGGACCACCGAATGTTTTAAAACTTACCATGATAGACAAACCTGTGCCGAAATCAAATGAACTTCTGGTAAAAATATATGCCACGTCGGTCACGGCAGGAGACTGGCGTCTGAGAAAGGCGGATCCCGTGCTGGCAAGATTATATAATGGTCTGTTACGTCCAAGACGGGTAAAGATACTGGGATTTGAACTCTCCGGCATTGTTGAAGCAGTTGGCAATAAAGTGAGTACCTTCAAAACCGGTGACGAAGTATTTGCCTCCTGCGGAATAAAATTCGGGGCTTATTCTGAATATAAATGTTTCAAAGAGAAAGAATTGATCACACGAAAACCACAGAACCTGACTTTTGAAGAAGCTGCAACGGTTCCCATCGGTTGTTTGTCTGCTCTGAAATTTCTCGAAAAAGCAAAGCTTAAATCCGATCAGTCTGTTTTAATCTATGGAGCCTCAGGAAGTGTCGGAACCTATGCTATACAGCTGGTTAAGTATTTTGGCTCAACCGTAACCGCCGTTTGCAGCACCAATAATACGGATCTGGTAAAATCACTTGGGGCTGATAAGGTGGTGGATTACACCAAAACAGATTTTACCGCCGGAGATGACAGGTATGATATCGTTTTTGATGCGGTTGGAAAAACCAGTAAAACCAAATGTAATCCTATCATAAAACCAGGAGGCCAGTATATTAGTGTGCGCGGATCTGCCAGACATACGCGACAGGACATAGAACGTCTGAGGGATATTATTGAAACCGGAAAGGTAAAACCGGTAATCGACAGGGTTTATCATCTTGAAGATATCAGGGAAGCGCATGCGTATGTGGAACAGTTCAGAAAACGGGGCAATGTAGCGGTCACGGTTGCGGATGACATTGAATAAACATCCGTGAATATGAAACCTGTCAAATCAGGATTTATGAAATAAACCACTTCTGAGATGATTAAAATGATCCGGCAGCTGCATCATAAAACTTGACTTTACAATATAATTGCCATACATTTAAGGCATTAGATTTTATTTACCCCTTTCCGATATACGGAAAAACCGAGCTATCAGAGATTAATTTCTAGTGATTTATCCTGATTTTATGTTTTTCGAGTCATCTGTACGGCCTCATCCGGTTTACATGATGATGGTATAAAAGTGAACGTTCAATTTTAAAACTTATTAACCATGAGTATTTTAACTAAAATTTTCAGCGATAGTGCCAAAGACATCCTGAACGAAGGCGGTAAAATAGTTGACAGTCTGACCACCAATACTGAAGACAAACTAAAAGCCAAAAATGAACTGACAAATATTGTGCTAACCTCTTTAAACAAGATCCAAAATGCACAGAAAGAGATCATCATGTCTGAAACGCAAGGCACAAAACTGCAACGCAGCTGGCGCCCTATCGTCATGCTGGCCTTTGCCTTTATTGTGGTCTACTCCTACTTTATACAACCGGCATTCTTTCCCAAAGCCATTCAAATGACCGATGTAATCAAACCTGAATTCTGGGAGTTACTAAAACTGGGGCTTGGCGGATATGTGATTGGGCGTTCTGCTGAAAAAATTGCCGGTTCAGTGACCAAAAACAGTGATATTACCTTTTTGAGAAAGAAAGACAGAAAAGACGCATTAGGATAGAGCCATGTTAAAGATAAGCAATCATAGATTCACAAAAACCAAGGACATTTCATTTATTTCATGTCCTAAGAATAACCGTCTGTTTAATGCTGGTCAGCCTGATACGATCATTATACATTATACAGCCGGCAGAAGTGGCGAAAACTCGGCCAGTTATCTTGCCAGAGATAATGTAAAAGCCTCGGCTCATATTGTTATTGACCGAACCGGACATATATATCAGCTTGTACCATTTAACACAGTGGCCTGGCATGCCGGACCAAGTTCATATGACGGACGTTCAGGATATAACAATTTCTCCATTGGAATTGAAATCGATAATGCCGGTATACTAGAACCTTCCGGAGATAAATATATTTCATGGTTTGGCAAATCGTATGAACCGGATGAAGTAATCAAAGCTGTTCACCGGAATGAATCTGTTGAACGTTACTGGCATACCTATTCTGAAATTCAGATTCAACTGGTTCAGGATATATGCGAACTTTTGATGGATACCTACCCAACCATAACGACTATCCTGGGACACGAAGAAATATCGCCCGGAAGAAAACAGGACCCGGGACCTGCTTTCCCTTTGGATAAACTACGGAATCTGCTTCTGAGCAACCGCGATTCCGATGCGCCAACCGAATTAAAAAGTGTTGGTTTTGTGGATGCCAACCTGTTGAATATCCGCGAATTGCCATCCGGTGAGGCTGCCATGGTATCTTCCCCTTTATCGAGGGGAACAAGGGTCCGGATTAAAGCCAGTCATGATGGCTGGTACCAGGTTACTGCAGAAATTGAAGGCTGGGTATACGGAGAATACATCTCTTTAGAATAAAAGCCTTTTGCCCTTTGAAATCAAAGGGCATTTTTATTGGTAAGCTTCGGAAATGTTATTATCTTGTCGTTTGTTTATCAGCATCTTATCCGGTTTAAAACGGATGAACATCAACAAAAACCACTTTATCATTTATTTAACTGAAAGGCTATGGATTCCCGCATGAACACATCCCTGTTATCATTCGCATTAAGTGTGTTGTTTCTGGCAACAACAATTCAGCTTTGCGCACAATCCGACAACGGAAATAAGGCAGCAGAGTTAAAAGCCAAACAGGAAAAACTGGCAGCGTTTAAACGTACCTTTTACTGGTGGCCGGAAATCAGTCAGAAGTCCTACACCTGGTACAAATCAGATGAAGGAAAACAGATGGCAGAAAATATTCTTTCGTGGCAGGATCACGGAACAGGATGGCCACTAATGAACACCGCCAGACGACCGTTCACCGGTGATTCAACTATGGCAGGTCCCTGGGGTATGAAAGCGGCTCTGGTAAAAGCAACGGTGAATGAGATCCGGTTCATGGCTCGTGCCTTTACGGCAACCAGGGATGATCGGTATAAAAAAGCACTGCAGGGTGGTATTAATTATATTCTTGAAGCACAGCATGCATCAGGAGGCTGGCCTCACTCCTATCCCTACCGAACAACCGATTATTCTCATTATGCGACCTATAATGACGATGTAATTCCGGACATCATGACCCTGTTATCGGAAATTATGAGTTTTACCGATTACAGAGTTATAGGTGATACTGCAATGAACCGGGTGAAGAACGCCTATAACAACGGGTTGGATTTTATTCTTAAAAGTCAGATTACAGATAATGGCCGGTTAACAGCCTGGGCTCAGCAATACGATGAAACAAGCGTTGAACCCAAAGCCGCAAGAGCATTTGAACCGGTGGCTATCAGCGGTGGTGAAAGTGCAGCAGTGCTGCTTTTCCTGATGAACATCCGAAAACCGTCGGATGAGGTAAAACAGGCTGTTGAGGCAGGTGTACAATGGTACAGAGATGCACAGATAAACGGGTTTAAGATTGTAGAAGAAAACGGGGATGTTGTGTTGAAAGCCGATCAAAAAGCCGGACCAATATGGGCAAGATATTATGAGCTGAAAACACAAAAACCAATTTTTGCCGGACGTGATGGAATTGTAAGATACAAGCTTGCTGAGATTGAAAAAGAGAGAAGAACAGGTTATGCCTGGTATAATCAAAATGGCTTAAAAGTTTTTGACCGCTATTCAAAGTGGAAGCATGAACGAAAATGGGATAATCAGCCGGCCACCAACACAGATGAATCAAAAGTTGTTGAATATTCACTTCCTGATCCGCTTTTATCAAATGGGAAAAAAGTGAAAACTGTGAAAGTCTGGGAAAAGAAAAGACGCCCTGAAATAGTTCATCTGTTTGAAGAATACCAACACGGTAAAACACCGGATCATCCAATCAGAATTAAAAATGAGGTTCTGGAGAAAGACGTTCCCGGCATGAATGGATTATCAAAACGCACCCAGGTTCGTATTACGTTTCCTGATTACCCGGAAGCACATCCAATCAGGGTGCTGCTCAATGTACCGGCAAATGCCACAGGTCCTGTCCCCACTCTGCTGCATATCAGTTTTACACCAAATCCCGTCCTGTTTAATGAACCGGGCATAGATGAAGATATGGCCTGGAATACCAGGTTAAAGATCCCGGTTCCGGACAAAGAATCGTGGCGATTACAGGATACCGATCCAAAGCATTTTATCGATCATGATTATGGTATTGCAACCGTTTTTTATGGCGATATAGAGCCCGATTTTGATTCTGAAGGGAAATATGGTGTGCGTTCCTGGTATAAAAGGGATAGCGTTCAGCATGCTGATGACTGGGGGGCTATTGCCGCCTGGTCATGGGGACTGAGCCGCATTATGGATTATCTTCAGACGGATCCGGATGTGGATGGATCAAAAATTGCCCTATCCGGCGTATCGCGCCTGGGAAAAACCGTAATCTGGGCAGGAGCCAGCGATCAGCGTTTTGCTATGGTCATACCAATGGTTTCGGGCGAAGGAGGAGCAGCAATAAGCCGTAGAAACTTTGGTGAAACCATTGCTGACCTCACCAATCCTCAGCGCTATTATTACTGGTTTGCGCCACGATACAGCGATTATGCATTTCAACCGGATCAGCTTCCTGTAGATGGACACATGCTTATTGCCCTGATTGCACCACGCCCTGTATTGCTGATTGTAGGACAAAAAGATACCTGGTCTGATCCTAAAGGTGAATGGGTTGCAGCAAAAGCAGCAGAACCTGTGTATGAACTATACGGTCTCAAAGGGCTGGAGCAGGAACAATACCCTGAACCCGAGAAACCGATATTAAACGATATGGGCTTTTACATGCACGAAGAAGGGCATGGTGTTTTTCCAAATGACTACAAGGCTATGACAGATTTTATGGATCTTCATTTTAAGTGAACATCTCAAATCAGATAGTGAAACAGGTCTGGTTTTTCATTGATGTATTCATATACAAACCCGTTGTCAGTGAGGCGCTGAAGCAGGGCTTCAAAGTCGCTTTTGTCGGTTAATTCTATGCCCACGAACGCAGGCCCTTTTTCACGGTTATTTTTTTTGGAATATTCAAAATGTGTGATGTCATCCCCCGGCCCAAGCACTTTATCCACAAAATCACGCAACGCACCTGCACGCTGAGGAAACCGAATGATAAAATAATGTTTCAGCCCTTCAAACATCAATGAACGTTCCTTTATCTCTTCGGTCCGGGTAATATCATTATTACTGCCTGAAACGATACAGGCCACATTTTTATGCCTGATCTTATCTGCATAATAATCCAAAGCCGCTATGGATAATGCTCCTGCAGGCTCCACCACAATAGCTTCCCTGTTGTAGAGTTCCAGAATTTTAGTGCAGATTTTCCCTTCAGGCACCAGTACGATATCATCGACAACCTTTTTGCTGATCTCAAACGGAAGTTCACCAACGCGTTGCACAGCAGCTCCGTCAACAAATTTATCAATTGAATCCAGTGTGATAACCTCACCTCTTTTTAAAGATTCATACATGGACGGGGCTCCTGCCGGTTCTACACCTATAATTTTTGTGTTCGGACTGACCTGTTTAAAATAGCTGCCAACACCACTTACTAAACCACCACCGCCAATAGGCACAAACAGATAATCCAGCTGGCACGTTGACTCCTGCAGAATTTCCAGAGCAACCGTTGCCTGCCCCTCTATGATCTGAGGATCGTCGAATGGATGGATAAACGCCATGTGGTTCTCTTCACACTCCTTTTTGGCAGCACTGCCGGCCTGATCATAGGTATCCCCTTCAAGGACAATATCCACATATTCCTTTCCAAACATTTGCACCTGCTTAATTTTTTGCCGGGGTGTTGTGGTAGGCATATAAATTCTGGCTTTGATCCCCAGTTTAAAACAGGAATAAGCCACTCCCTGCGCGTGATTTCCTGCACTGGCGCATACTACTCCATTCTTTAACTGCTCTTTACTGAGACTTTTAATTTTATTGTAAGCGCCACGAATTTTATAGGACCGGACAATTTGCAGGTCTTCCCTTTTTAAAAATACTTTGGCACCAAACTGTTCGGATAAAATCAGATTTTCAGTAAAAGGTGTGTTTCGCAGTATCTCGTTAAGTGTCAGTTTAGCTTTATTTACAGCCTGTAAAGACGGATAGTAGAGTTGAGCCATTTATTTTGGTTTTAAACAACAAAAGTAAGATAAATGGATTGGCAATTGTTTATAAACATGCATTTTCTGAAATCCATTTGATAGAGGAACACAAAGCCCTTCAATTGGTTCACCCTGTGGTTTGCTTATCCTCCAGTTCTGAAACACAATAAACCGAGAATGTCCGGTCCCCCATGCACCGGGGAAGTATATCCCTAATTTTGGGAAATCCTGCCCTCTTCAATCCCGGGGTTAACACTTTTAGCTTAATAATTGGTTTAAATTTGTATGTTGAAAACATTACAAACTAAATTACATATTTATGAGACTCAAATTTTACTTTGCTGTACTGTTCAGTATTTTGCTTTTTCAGGCAGTAAGTGCCCAGACTGTAAATACAACCAGTACCATAGCCTGGCCGCATAATACGGCAGATGATCCTCTGGCAACTTATTCTGATAATACTGCTGACTATTTCAAGCAGGATTATGTATCTCTTGGAAGTAATCTGCATTATAAAGGCGTTAGAACCAGTAACGGTGTAACTTTCAGGACCTATCAACCCAATGCACAAACAGGTACAGGACCTGAAAATGCGATTAGTTTCAATATTAAACCGGTCACAGGACTGACTTTTGTACCAACAAGCATCTCATTTAAAGCACAACGTTATGGTACAGATGGTGGATTTATAGATGTTGTCTGGAAATCCACAAATGGAACAGAAACAGTACTGGCAACGGATATAAAACCAGACAGGGACAATTCAGGTTCTTATACAGACTATTTTTATAGTTTGCCGGAACATTCCGTTAATGTTACTGGTTCTGATGCAGAATGTTCTCTAATTCTGATATTACATGATCTTGGGAATACAAAAGAAGCCGGATTTGCTGACGTAACGGTAGTTGGAAATATCTCCGGAACAGTTGCCAATGTCACCACATACACTTTAACTACCTCCGTTTTGCCGGATGGTGCAGGTGAAGTATCTACTTCTCCCGTTGGAGATGAATTTGATGAAGGAACAGAAGTCACACTGACTGCATCAAAGAATTTCGGATATAAATTTTCTCACTGGGCTGATGCTTCAGACCAACAGGTGTCCACGGCAAATCCGTATACCGTAACGATGAATGCCAACACCGTACTGAAGGCGGTATACAATGCTGTCAATACCTACTCCCTGACCGTAACGCCTGATGGTGGTGCCAATGATTATATGATCTCCTATTTGCCGGAAGGTAACATGATTGACAATAAACGGATGTACGAAGATGGCACGAATGTAACGATTACTGCAAGTGGCAATCCTGTGCTTACCTTCACCAACTGGGACAATGGAGAAACAGGAACGGATCTGACCGTTAACATGAATGAAGACAAATCGATAACAGCCTATTACAGTGCTGTGGATTACATTGTAGGCTGGGATTTTTACCTGCCCGGCAATTCTGGTCGCGTAGCCGATTTTTATTCCACAGACGATAACCAGTCCGCTTCGCTGATACTCCGCGATGCTGCCGGAAATACCACCTCATGGCTGGATAAATCAACTGTCGCTGCCGGGGGTTACGAAGCAGCAGATGGAGCTGCGGTGAACTGGAATAACCTGGCTGACAAATACTATTACCAGATCAGTTTTAATGCTGCTGATTTTACGGACATAAAAGTTTCGGCAGATATGCTGTATAACTATAATGTATACTCTGTTCAGCGCTGTGAATACTCCCTGGACGGAACCAGTTTCACTTTACTGGGAACCTATACCTTAAATGCAGCCAAAGCACTTTTTCCGGGTGAATTCAGCTTACCGGCTGATGCCAATAATGCAGGAATGGTTTACATCCGCTGGATTCCTGATTATACATCAGATGTTGTAGGTTCATCTACTGAAAAAGACGGCACCTGTATCTCTGCCATTTATGTTACAGGAACCGAAGCTATTGTGGATGATGGAACTGCTCCCGTTCTGGTAAACAGTGTTCCTTCTGACGGTGCCACCGGTGCCTCAGCATCAGGAAAAGTTGTACTGACCTTTGATGAAAAAGTTAAGATTGCTGAAAATACAACGGGCCTGGTTGGACAAAAAACATTGATACCCGCCGTTTCAGGCAAGACCATTACTTTCCCCTACACAGGACTTGACTATAATACCGAATATACGTTCACTTTGGCAGGTGGCGTTATCTCCGATCTGACAGACAATACCATAAGCGATCCGATAAGCATTACCTTTACAACCCTTGATAAACCCATGGTTAGCAAGAAGGTTTACGACTTTATTGTAGGTATGGATGGTGATTTTGCTGCTGCATTATCTGCTGCACAGGCAGCTTCATCGAGTGGCAACCGCTTTTATATTTTCTTCCCTGACGGTGATTACAATATCGGTGAACTTACAGGAGATGGCAATGAGATGACGACCATATCGATCCCTAACGTATCCTATATCGGAGAGAGCACTGATGGAGTTATTCTGCACAACAATCCGGCCAGCGAAGGAATTGGTACTACGGCGACGATCTATTTCACCTCTTCTTCATCAAACATTTATATGCAGGATATCACACTGCAGAATGATTATGATTATACAGGCTCTACCGGCCGGGCTGTGGCCCTGAGAGATCAGGGTGATAAAAACATCTACAAAAACGTCAGGCTTTTGAGTTTTCAGGACACCTATTATACGGGTGATGACAGATCATACTGGGAAAACGGAGAGATTCACGGTACAGTTGATTTTATCTGCGGTGGCGGCGATATTTTCTTTAACGAATGTTTGTTGTATCTCGAGGACAGATCAGGAAACTGCCTTACGGCTCCTGCATCCAACGGCGACTGGGGTTACGTGTTTTCAAACTGTACCATTGACGGATATCCGAGCAATAAAGGATCGTATCGTCTGGGGCGTCCCTGGAGCAATGCCCCAAAAGCCGTATATATTAATACGACCATGAAGGTACTCCCTACTGCAGAAGCATGGGGCGATCCGATGAATGTTGTTCCTGCTGTTTTTGCTGAATACAACAGTATGACAGAAAGCGGTTCGGCTGTGGATCTCAGTAACAGACGCACAACTTATACCAAAGATGCAACCACCGTTGTACTTGATCCGGTTTTAACATCAGCGGAAGCAGCGACATACACAGTAGACAACGTTGTGGGTGGCAATGATGCATGGCAGCCAAAGATCAATACAGAGCAGGCTCCCATACCGGTAATAACAATTGAAGGCAATACCATTAGCTGGGACAACAGCGATTATGTATTGGGATGGGCTGTAATTAAAGATGGGCAATTTGTGGATTTCATCACGTCAAACAGTTATACTGTCCCCGTAGATGCAACCAGCGGAACCACCTATTCTATACGCGCCGCAAATGAAATGGGTGGTTTAAGCACTGCCTCAAATGCAGTGGTGTACAATGCGACGGCCATTGAGTTGAACAAGGCTGACCGTAAGATTTCCGGATACAGGTATTATTCTGTTAACGGGAAACCAATCCGCAATATGAAGGAAGCCAAAGGTGTAATCATCATTCAGACACTGTATGATGATGGTAGCATCACGACACAAAAAGTTGTCAGGCTAAAAAAAGACTAAAGGGCTAAGACCCCATAATCCTGAGGCTGCTCCTACCGGGCAGCCTCTTTTTATGTATCTTGTATCTTGTGTCTTATATCTTACCTCTTGTGTCTTATATCTTGTGTCTTATATCTTGTGTCTTATATCTTACCTCTTGTGACTTGTATTTTACTCAAATACCATTAATTTTGAATGAACATTATACCGGCAGGCTATGGAAGTTTTAGTATTAATGCTTTTAACATTTGGAGGGTACATTGCAGCTTACCATCTGTATGGTAAATTCCTGTCCCGTAAAATCTTTAAGATAAACCCGGCTTCCAATGTGCCATCACACAACTTTCAGGATGGTGTGGATTTTGTACCTTCAAAAAAGAAAGTCGTATTCGGACACCATTTTACATCCATTGCCGGTACTGGTCCTATAGTTGGTCCTGCAGTAGCTATTATCTGGGGTTGGGTCCCGGCATTGATCTGGGTATTCCTGGGAAGCATATTCATGGGTGCGGTTCATGATTTCGGGTCACTCGTGATATCACTACGTAACCAGGGAAAATCAATATCTGACTACACAGCCAGATACATGCACAGGCACACCCGGTTTCTGCTTTTCCTGGTGGTATTTCTGGAACTGTGGATCGTAATTGCCATATTCGGCCTGGTAATAGCGATCATTTTTAATATGTTCCCCGCATCAGTCTTTCCTGTATTTATGCAAATTGCCATTGCCGTGTGGCTGGGCCGGATGATCAATACTAAAGGCAGAAACATTAACATTTATACTGCCATTGCAGTGTTACTAATGTTTGCGACCATAATAGCAGGTGTTTATCTGCCATTCAAAATGCCTGGTATTGCAGGTATACCGGCAACCGGTGTATGGACAATTGTGCTCCTTATCTATGCTTTTATTGCCTCTGTTCTACCTGTATCTACCTTATTGCAACCAAGGGATTTTATTAATGCTTACCAGTTAATTGTGGTTATGATTTTACTGGTTGGCGGAGTCATTGCAGCCGCTTTCAGTACCGATCTGAGTCTGGTGGCTCCTGCGATAAGTATGGATCCCAAAGGAGCACCCAAACTGTTTCCGTTTCTGTTTATTACGATTGCCTGTGGAGCTATATCGGGATTTCATTCCGTGGTTTCATCCGGAACATCGGCTAAACAGCTGGATAACGAGAAAGATGCTCTGTTTGTAGGTTATGGCTCCATGCTGATGGAAGGCACACTGGCATTGCTCGTCCTTATAGCAGTGGCTGCAGGCATCGGGTTGGGCTATAAAGCCGGAGATCACACTTTAACAGGTATTTCGGCATGGAATTCCCATTACGCGTCGTGGCAGGCTGTTTCCGGTCTCGGATCCAAACTCAATGCCTTCGTGGTCGGATCATCCAACATGATTGGTACGCTTGGTGTACCATACCAGTGGGCATTGGCCGTTATGGGTGTATTTATAGCCTCATTTGCCGGAACCACGCTGGATACAGCCACACGGTTACAACGCTATGTGATAAGTGAAGTATTCACGGGTGTAAAACCCATGCAAAATAAATGGCTTGCAACATTTATTGCTGTCCTCACCGCGGCTGTTCTGGCCTTTGCAAACGGAGCTGACGGGAACGGGGCATTAAGTCTTTGGCCTTTATTTGGCGCAGTAAACCAAACTTTGGCAGCGCTTGCCCTCATTGTAATCACCCTTTATCTGAAGAAAAAGGGTAAGTATTTCTGGATGGTCTCCGGATTACCGGCTATATTCATGTCCGTGATGACCATTTGGGCATTACTGGCAAATGAAAAAGATTTCTGGGGAGATAAAAACTGGCTCCTTGTTGTTGTAAACTTTCTTGTGATAGCTATTGCATCGGTTATTACGCTGGAAGGATTTGGACTTTTCCTGTTACCGGAACGACATAAGGAAATCAGATCAGAAAAAGCCTAAAATTTAATAATCCATCTGTTTAACGATCTTCTTCTTCAGGATCAGGTTCTGAATGAAAATAAAAAAGACTGTAAAAGATGGCCATCATCATAATACCCCAGTACCGGTTCATCATGGATTCAAAGTTCATACTAATCCCGAATAATAAGGCAAAGGTAATCATCAGAAAATTTCTGCGTTTGAATCCAAACCAGATCAGTGTTCCTAAAATCCACAAAAGGGTTAATAAGCCCGGTATACCGGTTTCAGCCCAGGTATGCAGGTACTGATTATGCGGATTTATTCTGAGCTCCTTCATCTCATCCAATCCGCTGTCCTCGTATTTTTGAGCCAGCATGTGATAAAGATCGCCGTTACCCACACCAAGAAAAGGGTGCTCTTTTATAACGTCGAGCGTAATTTCCCTGGCTTTTAACCGCATGGTATTTTCATCTGATCCTGACGTTCTGCCCGATAATACCTGAAACTGCGGATTGTATGCTACGCCGCTGAGAAGAATCATGGCGACCAGTATCAGCCAGTATTTCTTCAGATCAAGATAATGTCTGTACCGGATGGTCAAAAAGATTAGGATTACGGACAACACAACAGCAGACATCAGGGCACCATTTGTAGAAAGCAGAATAAGCACAAAACTTTCCACAATAAAAACCGGTATTGCAATGCGCTGGATCAGAAGGGATTTGTGTTCATTAATCAGCGTAAATACTACAATGGAAATGCTGAACGCCAGCAATACTGCGGTATAAGTCGGATGCATCAGAAAAGAAAAATTATCACCCATCAGATAGTTGTTATGAATGACAGTATCCAGCAGGTACGTTTTATCGGAAGAAAACCCGGGCACGATACACAGCATCCCGTCACCTATTTGAGTAGAACGGTACAAACCGGTAACAATATAAAGCAATGATACAAGCAATGTTCCCAACACGAAAAAACGAAATCCTTTCCGGGCCACTCTGCGACTGAAGGCCGTAAATAAAAGCAACAGGGGGATAGCCAGAAATGAACTCTTCTGTACCAGTAAGTCAAGCCCACGTCCCGGGTGTTTACTGTAAACCAGACTGATTAGCATTATAAGGAAGTAGGCAAAAACAGGCAAAAAATAGATCACTTTTTCTTTCGATGGAGTGATTCTTTCCTTTAGTGCCTTCCGAAACATTAACACTCCAAATAAAAGCAGGGGAATAATGGAAAACTGCCACCCGAACGGAAGGGTCATCATTAAAATCGAGAATACAAATTCATCAACAGTATCAAAGACGTCAATAATCCGAACGGCTGTTTTATCCATGAGTTGTTATTTAGCAATAACAAAAATAAAAATAAATTTTTGTCTGCTGCTAAAACTCAGAAGTAAAGAAGAATTCAATGTCTTTAAAGTTATCCTGTGCCATTTGAAGCATATACTGAGAATCGGCTAAAAACACATCACGACCATGCTTATCCTTTGCCATGTACTGTGCTTTTCGCTTTTTAAAATCCTCAAGTGCTGCCTTGTTTTTGCTTCTGATCCAGCATGCTTTAAATAAGTTGATGGCATCGTAACGGCACTGTGCATTGTATTCATGCAACAACCGGTACTGTATGACTTCAAACTGCAGCTGTCCCACCGTACCAATAATCTTCCGGTTATTGAACTGATTGATGAACAGCTGGGCCACACCTTCGTCCATAAGCTGATCAATCCCTTTAGCCAGCTGCTTGGACTTCATCGGGTCAGCATTTTCTATGTATTTAAACATTTCGGGAGAAAAGCTCGGCAGTCCTTTATAATGAAGATCCTCACCTTCGGTCAGTGTATCACCAATTTTAAAATTGCCCGAATCAGGTAAACCAACAATATCGCCCGGCCAGGCCTCTTCGACAATACTCTTTTTCTGAGCCATAAAAGCAGTCGGACTGGAAAATTTCAGATTCTTTCCCAGTCTGACATGTGTATAGTTTGTATTGCGCTGAAACATACCTGAACAGACTTTCACAAAGGCGATGCGGTTTCTGTGGTTGGGATCCATATTGGCATGAATCTTAAAGATAAATCCGGTAAACTTTTCCTCGTCAGGCTGCACTTCACGTTCGTCTGCTTTTGATATTCCCGGCATGGGTGCAATATCGATGAAACAGTCCAGCAACTCTTTCACGCCAAAATTATTCAGTGCACTGCCAAAAAATACAGGTGCCACATTTCCGGCACGGTATTCATCAAGGTCAAGCTCAGGATAGACACCTTCGACCAGTTCAGCCTCTTCACGCAATTTTTCGGCATCTGCATCCCCCAGCATTTTATTCAACCGTTCATCAGAAAGGTCGCTGATCTCGTGCATTTCGGTAACAATCTGTTTGCTGGGTGCGAATAAACGCAAATCACGACCATACAAGTTATAAACACCTTTAAATGAAGGGCCCATATTGATTGGCCAGGACAAAGGACGAACCTTAATCTGCAATTCTTCCTCAATTTCATCCAGCAATTCAAAGGCATCCTTTCCTATGCGGTCCAGCTTATTGACAAACACAATTACGGGAGTTTTACGCATGCGACAAACCTCCATCAGTTTACGTGTTTGAGCCTCAACACCTTTTGCCACGTCTATCACAATAATAACACTGTCCACGGCTGTCAGTGTCCTGAATGTATCTTCGGCAAAATCCTGGTGACCGGGCGTATCCAGAATATTAATTTTTCTACCGTTGTATTCAAAGCCCATAACAGAAGTTGCAACCGAAATTCCACGCTGCTTTTCAATCTCCATCCAGTCGGATGTTGCCGTCTTTTTTATTTTATTTGACTTTACGGCACCGGCCACATGAATAGCACCGCCAAAAAGTAGTAATTTCTCTGTCAGTGTCGTTTTTCCCGCATCCGGGTGACTGACAATGGCGAATGTCCTGCGTCGTTTAATCTCTTCCTGTAATCCCATAATCGTATTAAAAGCCTGCAAAATTAAAAATTATGTTTTGCAAACCATGCATAGTTTAAGATTTTAAACGTAATAGCGGAAAATAAACAGAAGGAAAAAAATGAAATTAAAAACTGTAACCGTACTTAAGGCCTATAATATGCGCGTCTACAGGCTTAACCACATTAAATTCATTTTCGAACATGTAGTAAAGGTTAATTTCAGAATGGTTGGTGAGTATATAAGAAGCTCCGGCTTTTAACCGCCACTGATTCAATATACTACCATGGGGATGATTCAGGTGGTGAAACAATTCGAATTTTATTCCCGGTTTTATTTTCTTACCAAACCAGTCATAATCTATGTCTATCGAATTGCGGTTGATTAATTTCTGATCCACACTGAATGCGGCATTGGTGATATCATCAAATCCATATTGCAGGATAGTGCGCAGTTTAATCTTAAAATCCAGGTAGGATACATCGTATTTTACAAAAGCGGAATAACGCTGTTCAGAGAACATTTTGTAACTGTTGTTCTCTCTTATCTGTATCCTCCAGATAACCCCTACGCTGAAATGTTTGGATAAATCGTAGGAAAGAGACGGCTCAATAAATGTTTTATCATAACTGGATATGTTATGCATATACCTTTGCTCCAGTTCAATATGAGCGTCCAGATTATCAATAATCTCTTTTTCTACCTCTAACCCAAAGCGCATTTTAAAATCGGTATACTGAGCTTTCAGAGAAAAAGGGATTATTGATATTGTGATCAGTAAAAAGCTGAAAAGAAAGCGTGATCTAATCATCGTCATCATTAACGAAACCGTCAATATCGGCATCATCGGCCTGATTCTCACTCTCAAAATAATAGATATCCACCCGTGCGGTGTCGCGCAGAAAATCTATTTTACCAACTTCTACCCTGTTGATTTTAAGACCGGTGCGTTCTTCAAGATCCCTTTTCAATTCAGATCTTGTTTCTGGCTTTATGAGTTCAATTTTTTCGTATACAATAGATTTTGTGGATTCGTGACGTAATAACATCATTCTTTCCAGGAAGTAAGCAGTAATAACCAGAATAGTATTCGTCAGCAGTAACTCAGCATACGAGATTTTTTTATTTGCCAGGGCATTGATAACGGAAATACCGATAACCAGGAAGAGATAGGTCATCTCTTTAATCGGGATCTGCCGTGTTCGGTACCTTATTATTCCAAATATGGCAAACAGACCAAGTGCGAAACCAATCTCCAGCTTTACATTTTCAAGCAGGAAACAAAGCAGGAAGATAACAGTGGAAATAATGATATATGTAAAAAAGTAATCCTTACGTTTTCTTACCCTGTAATACAAAAATCGTACGATAACAAATACGAATATAAAGTTAACCAGAAACCTGACAAACAATTCAAGTGTACTGGGACCATCGATGAGATCGATATTGAAAATTTCTACCATTGTGTTTTTTACTTAAGATTTTGGATTTTGTTTATTCTTCGTTTAAAGTTGTTCTGTTTTAAATTGTTCTGTAATAAGCTAACACCTACACAATACTTGCTGAATCCCATCGGATAAACCTTATTGTCTTTTAACAGGGTGGCGAAAGCTGAATTTTTCTCGTACAGGTTCCTTTTTATTTCTATGATACAAATTGACTCGTTCGTCAGCGACTTTTCGGTTTCAATATCGGTAAAGTTGAGTTTATAATCTATCGTCACCCGTTCCTGAATCACCTTATTGACAAGGGTGATACGGATAAACCTGTTACCCAGTTTGGGTTCAAGTAATTCAGATTCATATGGCGTATACTTTGCAACAAACCAGCCATCGCCATTGATGGTTTGTTCGGTATGTTCACCTGAATTCTCTATCCGTTTTTTTATGGTTTCACCCTTATTATTCTTGCGTTTTATTTCCAGAAACTGTTTATTGGTGTATACATATCTTCTAACCCTGATTTTATGACGGTTTAGTTTACCGTTGTGGTGCATCTTGTACATGCTGAAATCATTGGTATCGAAATACGTGGTTTCATAAGCATGCTCACGTTCCTCCTCTATTTCCAGGACATAATAATCCTCTTTCAGCTGCTCCAGAAAGTATGGCAACTGGGATCTTCCGCATACATATTTTGTATCCTTCCGCCTCATCAGTTCCACATTACCCATCTGGTCCAGCGAAATAGGATCAAACCGGCTTATGACTTTCCGTATATCAGGATCGGAATTCGTACTCATATTTTTTCTTTTTGTATAATCGGTCTCTGTCATCATAATAATGACGTTCCACTTTTAAATCATCATTGTAAATCGTTACAATACGCTCTTTCTGCTCCCCCTTCTCATTCAGTTCTATTTCTTCCACAAGGTTGGAATTGGTATCATACTTATACTTAACCCACTTTTTCAGATCATCACCCTTGTCGGAGTATTCTTTTAGTTCAATCAGATTTCCCCTGGTATCGTAAAACTCTATCTGTTCAATCCAGTATTCCTTATCTCCATCGTCAATGCGCATTTCAGAGTTTTTTACCACTTTGATACCCTTCTGTACAATCTTTTTTTGCGACTGAGCAAATCCACCTGCCACACAGAATATTAATACAATCAGACTAAAGGCCCTTAAATTCTTCATAATTATAGTTTTTCAATATTTATGGTTTCAGTTAATTCAACAATCTGATCATCCCCCGTTATGGTAACATACTGTTCTTTTACAATATTTGCAGTTCCTCCCCTAACATCCTCAGAATAGAGGAAAATCCGGTATGTTCCTTTTATCAGATGCTTAAATTCAAATGTCCCGTCATCCTGTGTTCTGATACGGTCATCATAAAACGTATGATTACCATAAGTGATGTATATTTCCTGCTCCTGTGCCGGTGTTATATCCTTTACAACAAGATTAGGATAGGTGGTAGAGTTTTTATAATTGATTACCATTACTTTACCCCTTATAGCAGATGATCCTTCATCCCACTCCTTAATTTTATAGGTATACATGGTATCAAGATGCATACTTACATTATTGGACAGGCTCACGTTATATTTCATTTCCACATCGGGCTGGGTATGATCCGCAGTGTCGTCTGAGAGATAATACAACGTATAGTCACCTCCCCAGATATTGTTAAATTCAAACTGACCATTATAGCTTGTTTCAACCTTATCATTAAATGCAGTATTGCCTTCAAGCATGATATATACATCCTCTGCTTTAGCCGGCCCTTCAGACAAAAGAATAGAAAGGTCGTCGTTATATATTCGTTCTATAAGCACACCGTTAAGTGAGCTGCTTCCCTCATCCCAGTCTTTTAACTTATAGGTATACAATGATCCGAGATCAAATGATTCGTTTTTACCCAGTGTTACATGCTGAACCATCTCAATTTTTGGTTTAGAATTATCCGAAGTATCATCTGACATATAATAAATGGTATATTCCCCCGGCCATAAATACTGAAACGAAAATTCACCGGTATAGCTGGTCTCGACCTTATCATCAACGGATGTATTGTTACCGAATACAATATATACATCTTCAGCCTTCGAAGGCGCTTCAGACAAAACTGCAGAAAGATCTTTATTATAGATTCTTTCAATCAGCTCGCCTTTAATCTCGCTGTTGCCTCCGAATCCCTCTTCCTGAGAACAGGATGTCAAAACTATAATTCCCGCAACCACAAGCATGCAGAGGAATTTTGCCGAAACATTCTTTATCATTTTGTAAAATTAGTGTTAATTCTTGAAACAATCACCCTTTAAGCGCGCTAAAAATAATAAAATAATTTTAACATTACAATACAATTGTATCAAATCTGCAACAGATTTGTAATATCAGTAATTCTCCCGTCTGAAATATGCCCAAAGTACAAAAAAAATTAAATCCGACGGTGTCGCTTTTGGCGATTGCATTTTATAATATCGTGGTTTTAGTTATATTTGCTTGCCAATTTCCAAGCATAAAAATTGATGTATGATTAGCTATATTAAAGGTGAAATTGCCGATAAATTTCCAACGCATGTTATCGTTGATGTACAGGGAATCGGATACCATATAAATATTTCCCTTAATACCTATACACAAATTGCCGAACAAAAGAAGATTCAGTTACATATTCACGAAATAATACGAGAAGATACACATGAATTATATGGTTTCTGGTCGGTACGTGAGCGTGAAGTCTTCAGGCATCTTATATCGGTATCGGGCATTGGCGCAAATACGGCAAGAATGATGTTGTCATCGTTGAAGGTTGAAGAACTGGAACAGGTTATCATATCCGGAAATGTTAATGCATTGAAAAGCATAAAAGGAATCGGGTTAAAAACCGCGCAGCGCGTTATTGTAGATCTGAAAGATAAAATCGGAAAATCTGCTTCATCAGCCGAAATATTTACGCCGGCAGACAATACTATAAAGAATGAAGCGTTATCTGCTTTAGTTATGTTGGGCTTTACACGTAATGCTTCAGAAAAGGCCGTAGATAAAGTGTTAAAAACATCAGAAAATAATGCCGTAGAAGAAGTAATTAAACTTGCCCTAAAACAGTTGTAAGTATTTGATGAGGTTGATAAAAAAAGTGCATTGGAATCTGTTCAGACTTAAAATAGTACTACCCGTTTTGTTCAGTACTTTTTTGTTTTTGTCTTCGTTTGGTCAAACCAGCGATACTACCCTGTTATATCCGGTAAAGAGTATTCAGTCTGATCCATATACACAGGAAGACGCCTCAGGTGTAGACCTTAAAAATCCAAAAAACTTTAAACAGGTTACCGAATACGATCCCGAAACAGGAAACTACGTCATACGGAACATGGTGGGTGATGTGGAAGTAGGCTCACCAACCCTGATGTCTTATGAAGAATACAAGAAATACGACATGGATCGTTCGCTAAATGCGTTTTGGCGTAATAAACAACTGGAGGAAGCCGGCAGAAAAGAGGGTGGTCCACTTGATATTAATATTAACCTCGGCAAAGCCAGCGCTATTTTTGGTGAAGGCGGTATAAAACTTAAGCCTCAGGGTTATGCTGAGTTGCAGTTTGGTGTAAAAACAAATAAAATTGATAACCCTGCCCTGTCTGAGGATCTCAGAAAAACCACCATTTTCGATTTTGATGAAAAAATTGTATTGAGTGTTGCCGGTTCAGTGGGAGACCGGATCAAAATGAATATGGATTATAACACCGAGGCTACATTTGACTTTGACAATACCATTAATCTGAATTATGAAGGCAAGGAAGATGATATTGTTAAAAAAGTGGAAGCCGGTAACGTCAGTCTTCCTCTTGGAGGATCACTCATCCGTGGTAGTCAGAGCCTGTTTGGTGTAAAAACAGAACTTCAGTTTGGAAAACTTAGCGTCGCGGCTGTCTTTTCACAACAGGAATCCGAAACAGAAACCATGACGCTGAAAGGTGGTGCCACCTCAAGTGAATTTGAAATCAGGGCGGACGAATATGATGCCAACAGGAACTTCTTCCTGACGCATTTTTTTGAAAAGAATTACAACAGCTGGATGAAAAATATTCCGGTCATCATGTCCGGTCTGGTCATCAACCGCATTGAGGTTTGGGTCACAAATAAGCGGGGTGATTACGACAACTCAAGAAATATTGTTGGTTTTATGGACCTTGCTGAACCGGAAGCTGCAGACATCTATAACAAGAAATGGACGCCCAGAACTGCAGGAGAAAATCCAACCTATATTGCCCCTGCCAACAAGTTTAACACCTTATATCCCGAATTAAACACCACTTACAGCGGATTTCGCGATATCAGCAATATTTCCACAACCTTTAACGGTGTAATGCAGGGTGGTGTGGATTACGAAAAAATTGAAAATGCCAGGTTGTTGTCCCCCAATGAATACACCCTGAATAAAAACCTGGGATACATCTCTTTAAATACAGCCCTGAATTCGGACGAAGTCCTTGCTGTAGCATTCGAATATCAGTACAGGGGTAAAGTTTACCAGGTAGGTGAATTTTCCACCGACAGTATCCGCTCGCCACAGGCACTGGCGGTTAAATTACTGAAAGGTACCAACCTGAGTCCTCAATTAAAAACCTGGGATCTGATGATGAAAAACATCTATTCCCTAGACGCCCGGCAGGTAGATCGTGAAGGGTTCAGATTTGAGGTCATGTACCGGTCAGACAGTCTGGGAACCAACATAAATTACATTCCTGAACCGGGATTAAGAGACGAGCGGTTGCTGAATCTGATGAATCTGGACAGGTTAAATTCACAGAATGAACAGGGATCGGACGGTTTCTTCGACTGGGTACCTGGATTAACGGTAATACCCGACAGGGGAAAAATTATATTCCCGGTAACCAAACCATTCAGCTCTGAATACCTGAGTACACTGGAAAACATGACACCTGCACTGGCACAAAAATACGCCTACGACTCCCTTTACACCCAAACAATAACGGTGGCTACACAGGATGCTGAAAAAAATAAATTCATTCTGGAGGGATCATATAAAGCTGCTTCCGGTTCAGAAATAAAACTGAACGCCTTTAACATCCCACGTGGTTCGGTGGTTGTAACAGCAGGAGGACGCACGCTTACTGAAAATGTGGATTATACTGTTGACTATGCCTCCGGCTATTTAAAAATACTGAACCAGGCGATCCTGGAATCCGGAACACCGATACAGGTTTCCATGGAGAACTCAGCAACCTTCAGTCTGCAGAAAAAGACCATGATCGGCACACATCTCGATTACCGGTTCAACGATGATTTTACTCTGGGGGGTACTATTATGCACCTTTATGAAAGGCCATTAACCCAAAAGGTTTCAATTGGTGAAGATCCGATTTCGAATACAATCTGGGGCCTAAACGGTGCTTATAAAGCAGAAATGCCATTCCTGACAAAACTGATCGACAAACTGCCGTTAATCGAAACCAAAGCGCCATCATCCATTGCTCTGAATGGTGAATTTGCCCAATTGATTCCGGGTCATGCCAAAGTGATAGGCGGTGGCGGTTCTGTTTACCTGGATGATTTTGAGGCTACAAAAATCGGTATTGACATTAAACACTATTTTTCCTGGAAACTATCATCAACACCAACTGAAATCATCGATGCAACCAATCCGATAACCAATCTGGATTACGGCAAACACCGGGCACGTATCGCATGGTATACAATTGACAGGCTCTTCCAGTATGACAACAGCAACCTGATGCCGGGACACATTAAAAATGATCCGGGAATGCGTTCAAATCACTATTCACGTGCAGTGAGCGAAAATAACCTTTTCCCGAATAAAGATAATGCCTACGGAGAATCGACCCTGATTCCGATATTAAACGTTGCATACTATCCAACAGAAAAAGGACCTTACAACTTCAGTCTCGACCTGGATCCCCAGTCCGGTAAAATGAATGCCCCGGAACAAAACTGGGGTGGTGTGATGCGCAGAATGGAAACCACGGATTTTGAACAGGCCAACATAGAATATATTGAATTCTGGGTGATGGACCCGTTTATTTATGATGATTCGGAAGAAAGAGCCGGTAAACTTATCTTTAACCTCGGTGAAATTTCAGAAGATGTGCTGAAGGATGGCCGGAAATCATTCGAATATGGTCTGCCGGCAACCAGTGAAGTAACAGGACTGGTTGATACCACTTCATGGGGACGTGTGCCAATTAAGCAGTCTCTAACCCAAGCTTTTGCCAATACCGAGAACAGCAGGATATATCAGGATGTAGGTCTGGATGGCCTGAACGATGAAAACGAAACGACCTTTTTCAGCGGCTATCTTGATTCACTTTCAAGAATAGTGACAAGAGGAGCAAACAACTATATCGACAGCCTCTTTAATGACCCGGCGCAGGATGACTATCATTACTACAGGGGATCGGATTATGATGCAGCTCAAACCAATATTCTGGACCGGTATAAGCTTTATAACAATGTTCAGGGCAACTCGCCAACAGATGCGCAATCCAGCGAACCCTACTCTACCACAGGAACTAACCTTCCCGATGCTGAAGACATTAACCAGGATAATACACTGAGTGAAAATGAAAATTACTACCGGTATGAGGTTGATCTTGATCCTCGTCAGATGAAAATCGGTGGGCAACGGTACATTACCGATGTTAAAATGGAACACGTAAAACTGGCCAACGGTGAAGAAGATTCCGTAAAATGGTATCAGTTCAGGGTTCCGGTATCAGATTACGATTCAATTGTAGGTTCTATTTCCGGTTTTAAATCCATCCGTTTCATGAGGATGTTTCTCGAGGATTTCAAAGAACCGGTTATCCTTCGTTTTGCCTCTCTGGAACTGGTACGCGGTGAATGGAGAAAATATACGGTACCTCTTGATGAGATAGGCGAAAATAACCACAGGGATGCCGGTGTTATTGATATCGGATCGGTGAATATTGAGGAAAACAGCGACAGGTCGCCGGTGAATTATGTTCTTCCTCCGGGAGTTGACAGGGTAATTGATCCGGGGCAGCCACAGCTACGTGAACTGAATGAGCAGTCCATGACCTTAAAAGTTCTCAACCTTGCTCCCCAGGATGCCAGAGCTGTGTACAAAACACTGCAAATGGATATGCGTCAGTTTAAACGCCTTCAGATGTGGGTTCATGCCGAAGAACTGGTCAATGCTCCAGATGTGAATACAAACCTGGAAGATGATGATCTCTCCATTTTTATCCGCCTGGGTTCTGACTTTAAAAACAACTATTACGAATACGAGATACCATTAAAGCTTACACCGGCAAGGATTTACAATAACGATAATACCACTCACCGTGAAATGGTGTGGCCGGCTGAGAACAGGTTCGATATTCCTTTCGATCTGCTGACAAACTTCAAACTGAAGCGGAACAGGGAATCCAGGTCATCCGGAAGTGATGTGAAGATTTCCCAGCGTAAAGGAGAACCGGTACCGGAAAATCCGACACACTGGGTATATGTAAAAGGAAACCCGTCGTTAAGTGATGTCCGGACCATTATGATTGGCGTACGCAATAAACGTCGTCAGTCATCGGAATTCCGTTCAGGTGAAGTATGGGTGAATGAACTGCGCCTGTCGGAGTTTGAAGAAGACGGTGGTTGGGCAGGTATCGGTAGCATGTCACTTAAACTGGCCGATCTTGGTACAGTGAACATGTCTGGCAGTATCAGCACAGCTGGATTCGGGGGACTGGAGCAGAACCTGATGGAACGTCAGATTGATGACCTGAGCAGTTACGATATTTCAACTAATTTACAGTTGGGCAAATTCTTCCCTCAAAAGGCTCAGATCAGCCTGCCGGTTAATTACTCCTTTTCCAAAGATGTGGTGAGCCCTAAATATAATCCGCTTGACGAAGATGTAAAACTTCAGGATGCTATTAATAACGCGACCACGCAAACAGAAAAAGACTCTATCAAAAATATGTCACTGGATGTGACAACACGCAAAAGCATCAGTCTTCCCAACGTCAGAGTTGGCTATGGTGGCGAAAAGAAACAGTTCTTCGACCCGAATAACGTTTCTATGAACTTTGCTTACAACGAAACGGAACGTACCTCTCCTACCATTCAACGGGACTTATCCAAGAACTTCAGGGGCGGGCTGCAGTACAGCTACTCCACTTCGGCAAAACCGGTAGAACCATTCAGAAAAGTCAAATTCCTGGATTCTGATTACCTGGCACTGATCCGTGATTTCAATTTCTATTATCTGCCCTCAACATTCAGTTTCAGGACAGATATGAACCGGAATTACAACGAGATGCTCTACAGGGACATCAGTAATACAGGAATTGAATTACCATTGTCAGTGAGTAAAGACTGGTACTGGAACAGACAATTTGATATAAAATACAAACTGACCAATTCGTTACAGTTGAGCTTAACATCGCAATCCAATGCACTTGTTGGTGAACCTGAAGGATTTGATCAGAACAATAACCCATTATCACTGAACAGGAATACGCAACGGGCGTATTACGAGGCCTGGCAGGATTCTGTGATGCAAAGCATTCGCGAATGGGGTCGATCGGTAATGTATCATCAGGTCTTCAGCGCCAGTTACAGTGTTCCATTCTCGAAACTCCCTCTTCTGGACTGGATTTCAGCCGATGGGAGCTATAATGCGACATACGACTGGCAACGTGGTGCAAACTCGTTGAAACCAAGCTATTCTGAAGACGGAACAAGTCTGTTTTTGGGTCACACGATAGAGAATGCCCGGAATATCAACATCAATACAACATTGAACTTCACCGGTCTGTATTCCAAGTGGAAATTTCTGGATGATGCCAATAAGAAATATGGCCGTGCAGGAGGAAACCGTTCAGGTGGAGCCAAAAAAATGGTGACTGTCAGGTTTGAGGATAAATATAATTTCCCTGAAGGAGAAAAAGTAATCATCAATCATAAACTGGGAAGTAAAACCCCGAATGTAAGGATATACGATGCCGAAAACAAGCAGGTGATGGGTAAACGCAACATAGTGGATGAAAACACCATAGAGTTTACAGCGAATCAGACTGTGGATGGTGCTCGTGTTGTCATTACTGCGCGGGTACAGGAAAAGAGCAATCCGGTCATTGAAGTTCTTCAACGCACAGCACGTGTATTGATGGGGGTTAAAAATGTATCAGCAAACTACACCAGGAACAACAGCCTTATCATACCGGGATTTGATGGGGAACCCAATCTTATAGGTCAGGATAACATCGGCGGTATGCCGGCTCCCGGTTATGCATTTGCTTTTGGTAGTCAGAGCCGCGATATTATCGATAAAGCGAACAAAAACGGATGGCTCATTAACAATGCGTTGATGACAGATCCGTATATCAGTCAGCAAATGGAACAGTTCCGTGGTCAGGCATCCATAGAACCAATTAATGGTCTTCGGATAACCCTGAATACCAGCTGGGCTCAAAATGAAATTATCGGGGCGAATTACTTCTATGATTCCGAAAACGGAAACAGGTTCATCCCTGAAGCCAATAAAACAATGACCGGTAACTTCTCTATGTCATGGATCTCCATCCGCACGGCTTTCGAAAAAATACAGGAAGATGACAACTATACGTATAAACCATTTAACGATTTTGTACTAAACAACAGAAATATCATAGCCCGCAGAACAGGTAACGCTGATCTGAATTCGCAGGAAGTTCTTATACCTGCATTTCTGGCAGGCTATTCCGGTATTGATGCCAATACCATTAAAATTCATCCGAATGGAATGCCTGACATTTTCAGCCAGCTTCCAAACTGGAATATTCGCTATGACGGTCTGTCCAAAATACCATTGCTTCAAAAATATTTCAGGAATGTAACGCTGAATCACAGTTACACTGCAACCTATAACATTGCAGGGTTTAATACCAACCTCTCAACCGGCAGACTTGAGATTCCCACTGTAAATATTACGGAAGCACTGAACCCGCTTTTAAATGTGGATATGGCATTTAAAAACAGTCTTACAGGATCGTTGGAAATGAGTAAAATGCGGAACATCATGCTCAATATCAGCAACAACCAGGTCGTGGAAACCGTCTCAAACGATTTCTCTGTAGGTGTGGGTTACCGCTGGGACAACTTTAACCTTATTATAAACAGTGGTGGCCGGTCAAGAAACGTGAGCAACGATCTTAACCTGAGGGCAGACTTCACACTGCGGGATATGAAAACCATCATCCGAAAGATAGAGGAAAACTATAATCAACCATCAACAGGTCAGAATGCACTGAATATTAAGTTTACAGCCGATTATACATTAAGCCGGAGTGTGACTATCCGATTATTTTACGATAGACAGGCCATTAATCCTCTGGTATCCACATCATTCTCTACGGCCACATCTAATTTTGGTGTAAGCTTTAAATTTCAGTTGATACAGTAAAGGTCTGTTTTTATATCTGTGTAGAATCACTCAACCATTTAAGTCAGATGCATCCAATTCAGTCAACTGAGTTCACGAAATACGAATGTGGAATAGGATTTAGGAATTTTGTATGTTCTGTACTTACGAGCATAGGCATGGAATGTTCCTGACCCAAATTAAACTTGAACTTCTTAAAGTAACGATTTACGATTCACGGCTTACGATTAACGACGAACAATTCTAAAAGTTTCTCGCTGATTTACGCTGATGCTTGCGCTGATTTCCACAGACATAGTGCCGAATTCTTATTCCATATGATACGAATCTTTATTCCTAATTCGTTATTGATTATCTATGTAAAACATGGCCGTGCAGAACATGGCAATTTCCATATGCAGTTCCTGTCGGCCATTGTATATGGTAGAACAATGCAACGAAATACTATCTCTTTCGGGACCTACGGCCCTCTGATTTAATTCTGATGATTTTGTGCTACCATACTTTCGCCTCTATGAGGCTTGTTTTTTGCAGATATCAAAGATTCCGGGTTACTGAGTATTCCGGTTTCAATTCGCAATGTATCCAAGTAACGATTTACGATTAACGGCTTACGATTAACGACGAACAATTCTAAAAGTTTCTCGCTGATTTACGCTGATGTTTCCGCTGATTTCCGCAGACATAGCGCCGAATTCTTATTCCATATGATAAGAATCTTTATTCCTAATTCGTTATTGATTATCTATGTAAATCATGGCCGTGCAGAACATGGCAATTTCCATATGCAGTTCCTGTCGGCCATTGTATATGGTAGAACAATGCAACGAAATTCTATCTCTTTCGGGACCTACGGCCCTCTAATTTAATTCTGATGATTTTGTGCTACCATACTTTCACCTCTACGAGGCTTTATTTATCGAGCAAATTACCAGTTCCCGGTTACTTAGTGTTCCGGTTTCTAACCGAAATGTATCGAAGTAACGATTAACGATTCACGGCTTACGATTAACGGCTTACGATTAACGGCTTACGATTAACGGCTTACGATTAACGACGAACTATTCTAAAAGTTTCTCGCTGATTAATGCGGATATTAGGAGCTATCGGGAAAGCTCCGTAGGAGCGTAAGTATGGTAGAAAAATATATGAAATGAAAAACATGGCCGTGCAGAACAAGTAAATTTCCAAATGCAGTTCTTGTTGTCCATTTTATATGGTAGAACAATGCAACGAAATTCTATCTCTTTCGGGACCTACGGCCCTCTGATTTAATTCTGATGATTTTGTGCTACCATACTTTCGCCTCTATGAGGCTTTATTTATCGAGCAAATTACCAGTTCCCGGTTACTTAGTGTTCCGGTTTCTAAACGAAATGTATCGAAGTAACGATTCACGATTAACGGCTTACGATTAACGTCTTACGATTAACGACGAACAATTCTAAAATTTTCTCGCAGATTTACGCTGATGTTTGCGCTGATTTACGTGGAAAGCTCCGTGAAGCGTTAGTCCTGTAAAATCCTGAAATCCGAAAACTCATTCCCAGAATTCCTTACACCTTTCACTTTCGGCTTGTTTCAGGACGGAAAATCCCAGATCAATGGCTTTTTGAAAATCTGCACACCCCTCCTCTTCCATTCCGATACTGTATTTAGCCAGACCACGCAGAAACCATGCATTTTTATTCTCAGGATCCAGATCGATCACCTTGTTGCAATCGGTGATGACCATGTCCATACGATCAGGAAACCAGGTCCCTGCACGGTTAATATAAACACGGGAATCTGTGGAATCTACATCCAGGTAGGCTGTAAAGTCTTCTCTGGCCTGTTGTGGATCGGCAGTAGCCATATACATTCTTGCCCGGTTTAAATACAATGCAGGATCAGCACCGGATCTTGCCAGAGCTTCATTTAACTGTTGAAGCTTTTCAGAAAAATCCGGATAAACCCAGAACCCCATTGTGGACTTAACCCGTCCGCTACAGGTATCTGTAATCAGATCAAAAGAAATATAATAATCTGTTTGGTACATTTTATAAACGCCCGGCCCCGGACAGGTTACACCCTCTAAATCGGTAAAGGTAATGGTATCGTTGCTGACCGCATAGTTGCTGACAACCTCTATGGTACTGTCATTTCCAAAATCAACACCTAGAGTGCCATCAGGACTAAAGTTCAGGCTTACAGGCCCCTGCATCGACATGCGCAACACCTGCATATCCAATACGCTTCTTTTTGCCTGTTCTTCTTTACCGTCTTTTTTTGTGGTCTTATTGTGACAAGCACCTAATAAGAAAAGTACACACAGGAATAAAAGTGGAGTTTTCATGGGACAAAATTTGGACGATTAATAATGTTATGTAACAAATTTAGCTTTTAATCTTTTGAATGTAAAGGCATTGTACAAGATTATTTATTTTAAGGTTGAATCACAATTTTTCGACTCCCTGTAAAATGAGCAGCATCCCGGATCAGGATAATATAAACACCGGCTGCTAATCCTGACAAATCCACCGGCGAAAGCTCACTTTCAATTATGACTTTGCCTGAAAGGTTATAAACAGAAATTCGGGTCTGATCAGTATTTTGCGATAAAATCAGTTGATTTTCTTTAATTATATAAGTCAGGACATCTTCAGTTGCAGTTTGCATGAAATCCACATTCATCTCTTTAAGGTTTAAACTGAATAGTGCTGCCTTTCCTGTTACACTTACTTCCGATGTCACGAGGTAATGCTCAGAACTGACAGCTGCAATGCCTTCTATTTTTGCTGAAAACCCTTGAAATACATCCAGTTTATACCGCGAGTAGGATTTAACAGCCAGTGGGGTGCGGTCAAAGCCATCAATACTGATAAGCATCGGGTATTCATCGCTGTAGCCTGATAAAACAATTTTTCCGGTATACCGGTTATATGTTGCATCCGTAATCAGTCCAAAAGTATTAAAGCTGTCCCTCAGTACAGCCAGCTGTTCACCGGGTGTTTTGGCAAGCTTGTAGATATTACATTTTGCATTTCGCCAGTTTTTTGTGAAGATCCATAACGAATCACTGAAAGCCAGAAAGGCTTCTGCATCATAATCCGATGCATAGGGTTCCGCTGTAAAAGTGCTTTGATCCGCATAACGGAATCGTATAGTATCCACCATAAGAGAATCCGCATCGCCATACAGATAATCGTCAAGAGAAAGACGGTAGATTTTCAGGTTGGTACGTGCGCCGTAGTTATTACCAAAATCCCCAACATAGATATAATCATCGTCTGAACAAACTGCTTCCCAGTCCGTATTAGATGCATTTTTAAGGAATATGGTACGCTTAATGCCACCTGAGACCGTATCAAGTTCAAACAGTTCCGGCAGGCCTTCAGAATCGTTGTGAGAGATCAGCCTCCCGTCAACTATTTCCAGACCAGAAGATTCTGAAACAAGATTGTCTAAATGACAGATGGGATGCAGCTGCTGAGGCCATAGTGTGACTGAATTCAGGACAAATAAGAGAACCAGATAAAGAACCAAATGAAAATGAAGGTCTTGCTTATACATGCGAATCAAACTTTACCGGCACATAATAAAAACTTCCGGCTAAACAGAAACCGGAAGCTTTTATTTGATACAACTCAGTAGGTTATTTCATACCTGTCTGAAACGCTGTCAGCCTTGTATGAAAAGTCAAACAGAACCTAAATTTACAACATAAATCACTCGTCGTCAAGTGCTTTTATATGTTATAATTTACAAATATGGAAATTACCTACTAAGTTACTGGGATAAAATACTGACTTTTAATCCAGTCTGAAGTGATACGTGATTGTACCTATCTGCTTTATTGGTGCGGTAGGATTATCGTTGAACCGGGCTTTTAATGCGGCTTCTTTGGCCACCCTCCACAGTTCAGAATTTTGTGTGGTTGAACCTTTCAATATCGGCGTGGCACTGATAACTCTACCGGAACGGTCCACCTCAATCTGTACCACAACAATTCCTTCTTCCTGTATATTGTATGCCGGCTGAGGAAGAGATCCATTCAGGCTTCTTCCTGTCAGGCTGAAACCACTGCCTTTATTCCCAAGTCCTGATCCGGAATAGGTTCCTGTATTGGCAGCTCCGTTAGGAGATCCCTGGTTGCCGGCATCACCGGTCTGGCCTTCACCGGAGGTATTGTTTGTTCCTGCACCACCACCAAAAGCATTCTGCGTTCGCTGGCGTATTTCTGCGGCTTTACGTTCGCGTTCCAGACGTTCCTGTTCCAGGCGTTCCTGCTCTTCCCGTTTTTTCCGTTCAATCTCTTCCAGTCGTTTACGCTCGGCTTCCTCAGCGGCTTTCTTTAATCGTTCAGCCTCTGCAGCTTCTTTCTGCTTTCTTAATTCTTCCGCTTTCCTGGCCAGTTCCTCCTCTGTCTCCTGTTTCCGTTTTCCGCTCTCAATCACTGGTGCCTCGTCAAAATCCTGGGTTTGTACATCTTCTTTTACGTCCTCCGATGTTTGCGGTTGCGTTTTGACCGGTTCAGAAACCTGGGGAGATTTAGGCTTGGAAGCCGGTTTTTCTACTGAAGGAGCCGGTTCCTGTGGACCGGAACCAACAACAGAATTACCAAAATCCACCAAAATACCTTCTTCCGAATCCGGCATTATCGCCTTAAACCCGAAAAAAATCAGCAATAAGAGCATCACCACAACTGATATTATGGTGTAAATTGTTGCTTTTGTATTTTCTTTTTTGTGTTCCAAATCGTATTATTTTCCCCTTGTGGCCAGAATAAGTTTGTATTTGTTCCTCCGTGCTATATCAAGAATCCTGCCAACTTCTGAGAATGGTACATTCTCGTCCGTATGCAATGCGATATAAATATCAGGATCCAATGTCAGCTTTTCCTGCAGTTTTGGCTCTATCTCATTAAAGTTTACCTGCTCGCCCTCAATATAGTAATGCAGATCCGAAGTTATGGATACCGTTGTATTTGGCTTGGCAGATGTTTGGTGGGCACCAAACGGTAACTTCAGTTTCCTGATCGCTACCGGTGTCACCAGTGTGGATGTAATCATGAAAAAGATAAGCAAAAGAAATACAATATCAGTCATGGATGACATGCTGAATCCTGAATCTACCTTATTTCTTCTTCTGAATCCCATTTATTTTATATTTAAAGCCACCTGGAAATTATTGTCCTTTGCCAGGTTCAGCACAGTCACGGCCTGTTTAGTCGTTACGCCTTTATCAGTGGTCAGATTGATATATGTTTTGGACGGATCATCAATAACAGAACTGATTTCCTGTAATAATCCGGCTTCATCCACCCTTTTCCCATTCACAAAAAAGGTACCTGAACTGCTTACCCGTACTGTGATATAATTACTGATCTGTTCGGTCTTTGTTTCGGCTTTTCGTGGCATTAACAGTTTCAATGCATTCGGGTGAACCAAGGTAGAGGTAACCATAAAAAATATGAGCAACAGAAATACGATGTCGGTCATTGACGACATGCTGAATGATGCATTTACCTTGGTTCTGCGTTTATAAGCCATGAAACGAAAATTATGCCGGTTCGTTTAACAGGTCAAGAAACTCCATGGTTGAAGATTCCATCTTATGCACTACCTTGTCCACACGGGCAACGAGGAAATTATATGCAAAATAAGCTATAATCCCTACAATAAGACCAGCCACAGTGGTTACCATCGCAGTGTAAATACCATTGGACAGCAATCCAACGTCAATGTTGTTGCCGGCATTGGCCATATCATAAAACGCCCGGATCATTCCGATAACCGTACCCAGGAAACCGATCATTGGTGCACCACCTGAAATGGTAGCCAGAAAAGCCAGCCCCTTCTCCATCTTGGCAATTTCAAGATTACCGACATTTTCAATGGCAGCATTCACGTCTTCCAGCGGCCGGCCTAAACGGGTGATTCCCTTTTCAATCATCCGGGCAACAGGTGTTTTGGTCTGCTCACAGAGATTAATGGCAGAATCAATTTTATTGTCCGAGATATAATCCTTTATACGGTTCATAAAACCCGGATCAACTTTGGATTTTTGTTTGATAACCAGAAACCGTTCGAAAAAGATATACAGGGCAAAGATGAAGAGAAGAGCAATCGGAATCATTATCCAACCACCTTTTAATGCCAGATCAAAAAAACTTATACCGGTCTGAGCAGCCTCTTCGGTTGTATCACCAGTCAGCACCGGCATGTCACCCTGAGTTTGTGCCAGCATAAACAAGAAAGAATTCATATAGTTTGCTTCTTTTATGGTTTACTTAATAACGCAACGCTAAATTAATTATTTTCCGTCAAAGAGAAATGGATTGTTAATTGTGTGTTGAAAGGTTGAATTAAATGTAGAACTGACAATGAATAACGAACAATTCAGAAAAAAAACTAAAGCATAAACTGTCTGCCGTTAATTATTCTTTATTCACTTTTAATTTCTGTTGTCTGGTTAAAGCTTCAGAGATTCTGATCGGAATAAAATGAAGCCAGTAATTTTTATGTTGTACTGGTATTTTTAACGGATAACGATGACTGTTAGTTGTTCATGCGTATTTTTTCATAAACCGCAATCATTTCGTTGGCATGTTTATCAATTTTAAAGTGTTTTTCCACACCTTTACGTGCATTGTTACTGGTTTTTGCATGATGCTCCGCGTCATCAAGTAATGTTCTTAAAGCCTGTTCCAGTTCGTCCGGTGTATTGTTTTCGTAAATAACCCCACCGTTTGTTGTATTAATAATCTCAGGGAAAGCACCCAATGCCGGCTGAACCATAGGAATTCCGGATGCCATGGATTCGATCATATATAACCCAAAAGCCTCACCGTTTCTTACAGGAACAGAAATCATAGAAACCCTTTCAAAAAAGGTATGCCTCGCCTCTCCTTCAAACTCATCCAGTACTTCAAAATGGTCCGTCAGTCCTGCTTTTTTTAGCTTATTCAGGTTCTGCTTAATAAATTTAGTATCTGCACCCGTTGATCCACCGGTCAGGATCAGTTTGACATCTGCATATTTTTCATCATTCTTTAAGCGGATAAACGCATCCACCAGGATATCCATGCCATTCTCATGACACATGCGCGAGACATAACCAATATGCCGTTCACCTTTTCCCCGCTCAAAAAAACGGTAGTCGTCAGGATTAACGCCCAGGTGTATGGTATGTAGTTTATGATCCGGAATATCCAGAACGGGTTTCATCCGTTCAGCAAAGTAACTGCTTACCGAAATATAGGCATCAATTTCTTTTCCCTTATCGGCCATCAGTTTCCATACGCCTTCACGCACTCCGGGCTCCATTACATCCACCCAAACATCCTCATCCTGTAATGAACAGACAAGCGGAACATTCAACTTTTGCTTCATTTTGTGTGCCAATCCAAGGAGCAAAGCATTTGAAATATGAATTACATCGGGTTTGCAGTGTTCGGCAATCCAGTCGGTCATCCTTTCCAGTTCCTCTTTTTGCTTGCCATCCTCTCCCATCAGCATCGAAATGGTCATATCTTCCAGTCCTGTTGCGTCGGTTGATCCTGACATTCTAGCCGCAAACTTTAACATGGGTCCCGAATTAAGCAGCTTATCAAACCACTTCGGTGCTTTTCTGAAAACAGGCATCAGCTGCTTCAGGTAAATACTGATGGCACCATAAAATACCGGTGTGTCACCCAAATCGTGTTCATCGGAAAAGAGCGGCAGGTACATCGGAATTTTTACCACATTATGTCCCTGTTCACGTAAGGCCTCAACGAATTTACTGTCGCGCAGACAGTTGCCGCAGTAGAACGATCCGCCTGATCCGGGAATGATTTGAATGATATTCATACAAGTGTGTTTTTAATGAGGAAAACAAAGATAATCAATTTCATTTTTCACCAAGACAATAAAGATTACCATCCTCGGCAGCCACCAGAATTTTCCCATCCACAACGGCCGGTGTTCCACTGATAGCTGAACCAAGCTCATAGCTCGTCAGAACTTTCCCGTTGTTAAGATCAAGGATAAGTACATCGCCACGCATATTGGCTGCCAACACTTTTGATCCACTGATTACCGGGGAGGCATCCACCCTGCTCCCTGTATTATATTTCCAGATGACTGAACCGTCGGACTTATTAAAACAGTACAGAAATTTATCCCGACAACCTGCAATAACGGTTTTACCGCTTAATGCCGGTGAAGCTATGAACGCCAGATTTTTTGTCGCATCCTCCCAACGCCATTTGATACTTTTATGAGCAAGATCAATAGCTGAGAAGCGTCCGTCATAGTCCCCCGTGTAAGCCATCTTATCTTCCAGTGCGGATGATCCGGCAACATAGGTTGCCACCTCAACCTTCTCTCTGAGTTTACCATCCGGCACACCGATAACGTGCAGGAAACCATCGCAACCTCCAAATATCACTTCTCCGTTTAAACACGCCGGAGCACCATTGATATAGTTATCTGATTCATATTTCCACAACAGCTTACCGGATTCAGGGTCAAGGGCATACAAAAAATAGTCATAACTGCCAAACATCAGAGTCGTTTTACCCTGCCAGGTGTAGACCACTGGTGATCCCATAATCTGTCCATCAGTTTTATACTGCCACTTCTCCTCACCATTCTTTAGATCAAGACAATGCACACTACCTCCCAGATCACCTACATACACATAAGCGCCATGCATGGTTGCCGGTGCTTCAAATCCGCTTTCAGAGGTATATGTCCAGACCTTTTGCCCCTGCATATTTACCGCATACAGGATACCGTCCATCGAAGCAACAACGATAGTACCTTTACAAACAACCGGACTGCTTTTAAACTGATCCCCTGAGGCAAAAGTCCATAGTATTTCGGGATCAGCAGGTAAGGCAGATTGAGTCACACCGGTAAGAGCCGGATCACCCCGGAAAACCGGCCAGCACGATTTGGTCTGACTGTTAACCGAGAACGTGATAAGTAATAATAATAACATTAAAAGTTGTCTCATAAACCAGTGTGAAGCATTAAATTTAAGTGCATAATATACAAAGTTTTTATTAAAACCGATATCCGGCCTAAGTGAAAAATTCGTTTAATGATCCTGTTTTGCCGGGAATAAAACCTGTATGATCTACTGCAACTGTACAACATTCATTTTTCACATCATGTTCCAGAAACAGAATATAATTGTTCTGAACTGCTTCTTCAAGAAAATGATGTTTTTCCTGCGCTGTGAGCAAAGGGTTGATATCGTAAGCTGAAATCCACATATGTTGTACCGAAGCTGCCAGTGGTATCAGATCAGCAGCATAAACCAGTGTGATATTTTTAAACCGTATAATCGGCACCAGTTGGCCGGGCGTATGTCCGTTAAAAATCTGTAAGGAAAAACCCGGAATTAATTCAGTCTCATTGTCCGGAAATAGCAAATTTCCGCTTTCAGAAACCAGCTTCATGTCTTCAGGGAAATAGGAATCGGACTCAAGCAAATTGGGGTTAAGGTAGTTTTCCCATTGCGCTCTGCTCACCCAGTATTTTGCATTTGGGAATGTTAATACAGGTTTCGTTATCCTGTTGTTGTGCTGCACACTTCCACCACAATGATCAAAATGCAGGTGTGTAAGTACCATATCAGTGACATCATCAGGCGTATACCCCACTTTACTGAGGGATGTAATCAGTTCCGTCTCCCTATTCAACTCATAAGACGCATAAAACGCCTCACTCTGCTTGTTTCCCATTCCGTTATCTATTAAAATCACTCTGCTCCCGGTGTCAACCAACAGAGAACGCATGGAAAGCAATATGTTATTGTCTGCATCAGAAGAATGCCATTTACTCCATTGTTTTTTTGGTATAGTGCCGAACATGGCTCCCCCGTCCACCTTAAAAGTTCCGTTCTCAATACTATATAATTTCATGTTATAACCTTTGAGATCCACAAATATAGCACATAAAATCCACCTGAATTTCAATGCATTATTTATGTTGATTTTAGATTGAAATTTGCCTAATTTTAGTAGTGAAAAACCTTAAAATACAGAGTATGGAAACCCTGCAATCAGAATCAGTATCTTATTTTGTAGTCTTTAATGAACGCTTTGAGAATCAAAAAGACTTTATCATTCAGAACCTGGAAAACCGTTTTGGGAAGACTGTTCCTAATTTTACCGAAGACGTGGAAATCACCTTTCTGGACTCCAGTCATTATGGAAAAGGCTACAGCCTGAAAATCACTGCGCCGCTTATGCTGGAAAATCTTTTGCACGAACATTTTTTAACCAGCAGCAAAGCCATGGCTATTATAAAGATTGACTAGTTTATTACTTTTTGGCTCTCGAATATTGGAGCGGCCATTCAACATCGACGTTCAGTTCTGAGGCAGCATGTAAAGCAAAATAGGGATTACGAAGCATTTCCCTTGCCATCAGTATTAAATCTGCCTTGTTTTGCTGAAGAATTGATTCTGCCTGCTCTGCATCAGTGATTAAGCCAACTGCACCCGACATGATACCAGTCTCATTCTTTATGCGATCAGCAAACTGAACCTGAAATGCCGGCTCAACAGGAATTTTTGCATAAGGCACCAGACCGGCAGAGGAACAGTCAATCAGGTCCACCCCCCTGCTGTATAAAACAGCAGCCAGCTTTACAGACTCATTGAGATTCCACCCTCCCTCAACCCAATCGGTGGCAGATATGCGCACAAACAGGGGCAGATGATCAGGCCATACAGTTTTAACCGCATCTGTAATTTCAAGTAAAAAACGGATCCGGTTTTCAAAACTACCACCGTACTTATCAGTTCTCTGGTTAGAGATGGGTGATAAAAACTCATGAATGAGATATCCATGCGCCGCATGCAGTTCAAGCACCTTGTAACCTGCTTTTAACGCCCTTTCAGCTGCCTGTTTAAAATCAACAAAAACTTTTTCTATCCCGTTAGAATCCAAAGCCTGCGGTGCCGCATCCTGTTCAAAAAAAGGGACAGCAGAAGGAGCTACTGTTACCCACCCCCCATGATTTTTATCCAGTTGTTTGCCACCATCCCAGGGTCTGGCGCAGGATGCCTTTCTCCCCGCATGAGCCAGCTGAATACCGGCTACCGATCCCTGTTCATGAATAAACGAGGTGATTCGCCGCAACATTTCGATGTGTTCGTCCTTATAAATTCCCAGATCACCCGGTGAAATCCTTCCTTCCGCTGAAACAGCTGATGCCTCCTGTATAACCAGGCCTGCACCTCCTGTTGCACGGCTTCCCAGGTGAACCAGATGCCAGTCGGTAGCAAAACCATCAGACGATGAATACTGACACATAGGAGAAACAGCTATCCTGTTTCTGAATGTGACATCTTTAATTTTTAAGGGAGAAAACAATTTTGACATG
Organism: Quyinboa sediminis; assembly: GCF_042219855.1. Classification (NCBI taxonomy): domain Bacteria; kingdom Pseudomonadati; phylum Bacteroidota; class Bacteroidia; order Bacteroidales; family Quyinboaceae; genus Quyinboa; species Quyinboa sediminis. Next base: position 979,581 of record NZ_JBHJHP010000001.1, read on the forward strand.
CTATTGTATGCTTAAATGTTCTACAATTTATATTCTTTCATCTTATCGCGGTTGGCATTGGTACCAAACACATAAATCAAGGTCTGACCGGGCTCTTGTTTTATATCAAATGTGACTGCACCACGAACCTGCCAGTAATCTTCGATGGCAAACTGCTGTTTTGTTTCCGGATCCCACATTTCCGGAGCACCAGCCAGGGTCCCGAACCGTCCTCGGAATGTAACTTCTTCATCTGATAAATTCCTAACAACAAAAAGGTCTATTCCGTTATAATTATACTGATTCCACTCTAGATTCAGATCAGCCGGGTATTTAAACTGTGGCTCAACTTTCATCATTTCCAGTACTTTATTTGGCTGTACATCATTAACAATGCCACCGCCTCCGAATTTTATGGTTCTGAAATCGTTCAGGGGTAAGTCTTTGACCGGACTGTCCGGTACATCGTATGCAATTACACCACCGTCAGAAACTATTTTTTTATACGTGGTAAAATCAGATACTGCATTGGCATACAGCAAATGGTATACCTGCTTATCGATGGTTATGGTCTGTTCACCAACACCGGCTTTAGCAAGATCCACCGAACTGATTTCATGAAATGCATAGCCATTAAGATATAGACTGTCAAGGTAAACTTTTGACGGTTGCATGGCAGTATCAAGCAAAACCGCCACATCATAAACCGGTTCAGCAAGATCGGAAATTCTCTGCAGACACAAATCGGCATTTCCGTCTTCAGCAAAGGCGTTCTGTAATGCGTCACTACTTTTACCGTGGCTGCAGGCTGTTAAGACCATAGCTATCATCAATAGGGGAAAATTGTATGTTCTGAACATAACGATGTGATTCTATTAGTTTGTTTTCCCTCTATTAACCTTTACAGCAGCCAAAATGTTTGACCGACTCAACTTAATTATTCTAAATGACAGTTGTGAATGTTAAAATTTAATCTGCCCACTAAACCATTTAACAAATTTTAATGTTTTAAAGAAAAACTGCGTTATGGAACTGTTAAATTCTTTCGGAGAAATCAATTGGTTATCTGTAGTCGTTTCCTCCATTGCAGCATTTGCAATCGGTGCTGTATGGTATTCACCAATCCTTGTAGGAAATGCATGGCAAAAGGAAATAAACCTGTCATCTGATGAATTAAAAAATACAAATATGGCCCTGGTATTCGGTCCTGCCTTTGTACTAACATTTATCGGTGCAGTGTTATTGGAATTGTTGCTGGGATCTGATGCTACAATTTCAGAAGGTTTAATTACCGGCCTGATTGTAAGCATTGGGTTTATTACGACTGCTTTGGGAATTAATTATTTATTTGCCAGACATTCGCTGAAACTTTTCCTGATTGATGCAGGTTACTTCATCATCTTTTTTGCTGTGATGGGTATTATCCTGGGTGCCTGGTAATCAGAGCCATTTTTCGAAACAGCAAAACAAATCCTTCTTTTTCCGGAGCACAATGTTTCCGGTATACCGGTACTGCATTTTCTCAAAAATGTGCAACATGGGTTTGTTTTTACAATTGGTATCAGAACGTAAAGATTTAACTCCAAAATCGGCAGTCAGTGTTTCTGCAAACTCCATCATCTTTACCCCGAGGCCTGTTCCTGCAAACCGGCGGTTTATTACCATACGGTGAATAACAAGACTTTTGGGAGGCGTTTTCCAGTCTGGTGAAAAATATTCCGGCGGTTGCTCCAGATTCAGACAGATAAATCCTGCAATCTCATTTCCAAGGTTCATTTTATACAGTGATCCGCTTTTAATGTCTTTTTCAAATGTATTGGAAAGCGGATAATCGCCATCCCATTGAAAATTTCCTATGGAATGCATAAATTTCTTGGCCTCCTCAACCAGATTCATTATTTCAGGCAAATCACTTATATCTGCCTTTTGCATATTGTAGCTTTGTTCTGTCCCCATAACTGAAAAATCGGCGGTTTATTACCACGTCGGTTTTTATTTCTGACCCAAAAATAGTGAATCGTTATGTTAATAGGTGATAAAGTCACAGAATATTTAAACCTCTGCTAAAATTTTAATAATTTTGAACCTGGTGTTCAATACCATATTAAAATGCATAGTGCATTTTTTATATTTGACTGAAAATGATTAATATTGCATCCTTGTGAAGAATAAGTGTACATTGTACACGAACCCACACGTTAATAGCAAAATAATTATAATCCAATTAATAGTATGTCAGAAAACAGTAACGATTTAATGAAGAAAGCAGCGGATAATATCCGAATCTTATCTGCCGCAATGGTTGAAAAAGCAAACTCAGGACACCCCGGTGGTGCAATGGGTGGTGCTGATTTCATCAATGTATTATATACAGAGTTTTTACAATATGACCCGGATGATTTGTCTTGGTTCAACCGCGACCGGTTTTTCCTCGATCCCGGACATATGTCACCTATGTTATATTCGGTTCTAAGCCTGGGTGGTTACTTTTCTATGGAAGATCTTCAGAACTTCCGTCAATGGGGAAGCATTACTCCAGGACACCCTGAGGTGGATGTAAAACACGGTGTAGAGAACACGTCCGGTCCGTTAGGACAAGGACATACATATGCTGTAGGTGCAGCAATTGCAGCAAAATTTCTTGCAGCACGTTTTGGTGACTGGCTGAACCACACCATCTACACCTACATTTCAGATGGTGGTGTACAGGAAGAAATATCTCAGGGATCCGGCCGTATTGCAGGCCATCTTGGCTTAGGTAACCTGATTATGTTCTACGATTCCAATGATATTCAGCTTTCAACAGAAACAGATGTCGTTACCAGTGAAGAAGTAGGACAAAAGTATGCAGCATGGGGCTGGAATGTCATTGAAATTGTTGGAAATGACACATATGCCATCCGTAATGCACTGAAGCAGGCGAAACTGGTTACAGATAAGCCAACCATAATTATTGGTAAAACCATCATGGGTAAGGGTGCCGTAACAGAACAGGGTACTAACTTTGAAAGACAAACTTCCACACATGGTATGCCATTAAGCGGAGCTGGCGCATCTTTTGAGAAGACCATTGCCAATCTTGGTGGTGATCCTGAAAATCCATTCCTGGTTTTTGACGAGGTAAAATCGTTCTACGAAGCCCGCAAAGCTGAGTTACGGAAAATTGCTGCTGCTAAAAAGGCTGAAAAAGCTGCCTGGGCCAAAGAAAACCCGGAAGCCGCTGCTAAATTCGAATCTTTTGTAAATGGCGACATTCCAAATATTGACTGGGCTGCTATCGAACAGAAAGCAAATACTGCTACACGTGGTGCTTCAGGTGCTGTGCTTTCAGTACTGGCTAAAGAAGTGGACAATATGCTGGTAGCTTCTGCCGACTTATCCAACTCGGATAAAACCGATGGATTCCTCAAAAACACCAAAGCATTGCAAAAAGGTGATTTCTCTGGTAAATTCCTTCAGGCAGGTGTAAGCGAATTAACCATGGCAGCTTTAATGAATGGTATTGCATTACATGGAGGTGTTATTCCAGCCTGTGGTACTTTCTTTGTATTTTCTGATTATATGAAACCAGCCGTTCGTATGGCAGCACTCATGGAGCTTCCGGTAACTTATATCTGGACGCACGATGCTTTCCGAGTAGGTGAAGACGGACCAACACACGAACCGGTGGAACAGGAAGCACAGATCCGACTGTTGGAAAAACTTCAGAATCATAACGGACACAATAGTATGCTGGTTTTAAGACCTGCAGACGGACAGGAAACAACTGTCGCGTGGAAAATGGCTATGGAAAACAGATCCACTCCTACTGCCTTAATTCTGTCACGACAGAATATTACTGACCTGCCGGCAAAATCAAGCCGCTATGAGGAAGCATTGCAGGCGGGTAAAGGCGCATATATCGTTACAGATTCAGACGGTACGCCGGATGTGGTACTGATCGCCAGTGGTTCTGAAGTTTCAACGCTGGTTGAAGGAGCTGAACTGTTGCATAAGGATGGTATCAAAACCCGCATTGTTTCAGTGCCATCTGAAGGCCTTTTCCGTAATCAGTCAAAAGAATACCAGGAATCGGTTATTCCATCAGGTGCAAAAGTATTTGGTTTGACCGCAGGTCTGCCCGTTAACCTTGAAGGACTGGCCGGTGCAAACGGGAAAGTATTTGGGTTGAATTCCTTTGGATTTTCAGCTCCTTACAAAGTACTGGATGAAAAACTGGGATTTACAGGAGAAAATGTTTACAACCAGGTAAAGGATTTTCTTAAATAAATATTCATCATAACGTATTAAAAGCCGGTCACAAATTGTGACCGGCTTTTTTATTTAAATCAATTTACAATCTGTTAAAGCATAGAATAGGAAATTTACATGCGAATTATGAAAAATTCATAGTCTGATTAGAAAATTTTGATAGTCATTACCGTGTAAGTATAAAATCAGCGATATAAGTGTTAGTTTATTATGGAAACGTGATATAAAGATGTCAGCATTGTCATTACTTTTATGAGCAGGAAAAAATACTCATACATTCCTTAAGGATGTATGGATACAACAAATAATTATTAATACAGGAAAATAAAATTTTAAAATAGATTTTTTCATACACAATCACTAATGTTAGTTAGCACAGCCGTTCCCCCGGAACGGCTTTTTTATGTTTAAATTCAGGCCAAATCAACGCTGTATTTTCTCACTTTTTTAGCACAAAGCTCTGCATTAAAACGAAAAAAGCCTCTCAAAACTGAGAAGCTTTTAACGGTACCCGGAGCGGGACTTGAACCCGCACAACCATCACTGGTTACTGGATTTTAAGTCCAGCGCGTCTACCAATTCCGCCATCCGGGCAACAATATCTTTAATTTTTTGATGGCTATTTTAATTATTTCGCTAAAAGCGTTCCTTTCAGCGCATCTACCATCCCGATAGTTATCGGGACCGCCATCCGGGCAACAATATCTTTAATTGTTTGATGGCTATTTTAATTATTTCGCTAAAAGCGTTCCTTTCAGCGCATCTACCATCCCGATAGTTATCGGGACCGCCATCCGGGCAACAATATCTTTAATTGTTTGATGGCTATTTTAATTATATCGCTAAAGGCGTTCCTTTCAGCGCGTCTACCATCCCGATAGTTATCGGGACCGCCATCCGGGCAACAATATCTTTAATTGTTTGATGGCTATTTTAATTATATCGCTAAAGGCGTTCCTTTCAGCGCGTCTACCATCCCGATAGTTATCGGGACCGCCATCCGGGCAACAATAACTGTGGATGACTTATTTCAATGAAACCTGCTCATTTGAGCGGTGCAAATATAATGGTGTTTTCTTTTTTTCCAAAATTGAAATGCCAATTATTTCCCCTTAATCAGCTTTTTTATTTCATTGAGTTTATTCAATGCCTCAACCGGCGTCAGATTATTTACATCCGTATTCAGAATTTCATCCCTGATTTGTGATAAAACAGGATCATCAAGCTGAAAAAAGCTCATCTGAAAACCTTCCCGTTGCTGCCCTATTTTATCCACCGGTTTCGATATACCCGATTTACGGTTATCGGTCTCCAGTTGTTTCAGAATATCCTCTGAACGTTTCACCACACTTTTAGGCATTCCGGCCATTGCTGCCACATGAATACCGAAACTGTGTTCACTCCCACCGCGAACCAGTTTACGTAAAAACAGAATCTTATCATCCAGCTCTTTTACGGAAACATTGAAGTTTCTGATCCTTTTAAAACTTTTTTCCATTTCGTTCAGCTCGTGGTAATGTGTGGCAAACAAGGTTTTAGCCTTTGCCTTTGGATGCTCATGGATATGCTCCACGATGGACCAGGCAATAGAGATGCCATCGTAAGTGCTTGTTCCACGACCAAGCTCATCAAACAAAATCAGACTGCGGTCCGAAATATTGTTCAAAATACTTGCAGCCTCGTTCATCTCAACCATAAATGTGGATTCTCCGAGTGAGATGTTATCAGATGCACCAACACGGGTAAAAATCTTATCCACCACACCTATTTTTGCACTCTGAACCGGAACAAAAGACCCAACCTGGGCCATTAGTACAATCAAAGCTGTCTGTCGAAGCAATGCCGATTTACCGGCCATATTAGGACCGGTAATGATGATAATCTGCTGAGAACTGCTATCCAGCAAAACATTATTTGAAATATACTCTTCTCCCAGCGGCAATTGCGTTTCAATCACCGGATGGCGTCCTTCTGCGATATCGATTACTTCAGAATCGTTCACCTCAGGCCGAACATATTTGTTTTCTTTAGCCACACGGGCAAACGACAGCAGACAATCCAGTTTAGCAATGAGATTGGCATTTAACTGAATCGGAGCCACATACTCTGCAAGATCATAAACCAGCTGATTATATAATTTTGCCTCAAGATCCTGTATTTTCTCTTCTGCGCCAAGAATTTTAGATTCATATTCCTTCAGCTCTTCCGTAATATAGCGCTCAGCATTTACCAAAGTCTGCTTTCGGATCCATTCCGTCGGCACCTTATCTTTATGCGTATTTCTGACTTCGATGTAGTAACCAAATACATTGTTAAAGGCCACCTTCAGACTTGGAATGCCGGTCCGCTCAGTCTCCCGCTGCTGCATTTTTACCAGGTAATCTTTACCTGAATATGCCAGATCACGTAAAGTATCGAGTTCATCATTTACACCGGTTTTTATTACATTCCCTTTCTGAACAAGCGATGGCGGGTCATCATTGATCTCTTTCCTGATCCTTTCCCTTATGGTATCGCATGGATTAAGTTGTTCTGCCAGCCGCTGTAATCCGGTATGATCTGTGGCTGCACAGGCCTCCTTAACAGGTATAATGGCATCAAGGGCTACTCTTAGCTGCACCACTTCCCTCGGTGAAATGCGGGATACAGATGCTTTTGATATGATTCTTTCCAGGTCGCCGATCAGGTTGATTTTTTCTTCCAGTAGAGTCTTGAATTCCGGTGTTTTGAAAAAATGATCCACTATATCGTGCCGTTCTGAAATAGCTCTTATATCTTTCAACGGAAAAGCAACCCAGCGTTTTAACAACCTTGACCCCATGGGGGAAATGGTTCGGTCCATCACATCCACCAAAGCGGCACCTCCTTCATTTATGGGATGAAACAGCTCCAGGTTTCTGATAGTGAAGCGGTCCAGCCAGACAAAACGTTCCTCTTCAATGCGTGAAATGGAGGTAATATGGCCCAGCTGCCTGTGATGCGTGATATCTAGATAATGCAAAACAGCACCGGCAGCTGTTATACCGGTTTTTAAAAGCTCAACGCCATATCCTTTCAGATTTTTTGTCTTAAAATGCTTTATCAGCCTGTCATAGGACGATGAATATTCAAAAACCCAGTCCTCCAGTTCGTAGGTAAAAAGTTTAGTTCCGAATGCTTCCCTGAACTGCTGCTTCTTATTGCGCTCAAACAGGACCTCCTTTGGTGCAAAACTGTTAAGCAGTTTATCAATGTATTCCAGTGTGCCTTCAGCCAGAAGAAACTCTCCCGTTGAGATATCCAGAAACGACACTCCGGCTTTATTCTTTTCGATATGAACGCTGGCCAGAAAATTATTTTCCTTGTGGTTAAGGATATTATCGTTGATAGAAACACCCGGTGTAACCAGTTCTGTGATACCCCGCTTTACGATATTCTTGGTTGTTTTCGGGTCCTCCAGCTGTTCACATACCGCTACACGCAAACCGGCTCTGACCAACTTGGGCAGATAGGTGTCCAGTGCATGATGCGGAAATCCGGCCAGTTCGACATAAGAAGCAGATCCGTTGGCTCTACGGGTCAGTGTAATTCCCAGAACCTGTGAGGTTTTAATGGCATCATCAGAAAAAGTTTCATAGAAATCCCCTACCCTGAACAACAGTATGGCATCCGGATGCTTATCCTTGATCTGGTAATACTGCTTCATTAAAGGTGTTTCAACTGCTTTCTTTCCCTGGGCCATAATCTTACATTCTGAATATGCAAATATAAGACATCGCCACGGTGAAGCCGAAAAGCCTGTAAAAAGTTTTAAACAAATATTTAAAATACTGTACTCTTGGTTTTATTCCATTAAATTTGCAGGAATCATAAAAAAACGGTCATGCAAAAGACACTTTTATTAACCGGTATAGCGCTGATTATGGGTGGATTAATCCCGGTTCAAAGCAGCCTCAATGCATTTCTTGGTCAACAGCTCAAAAGTCCGCTTCAGGCCACTTTCATCAACTTTGCAGCCGGACTGCTCCTGTCCATATTCCTGTTACTGTTTGTGTTCAGGGTTACCATCCCATCCATGGCTGTACTTAAGGAGATTCCCTGGTACTACTATTTTGGAGGATTTATCGGGGTAAGTTTTGTTACCATGGTCGTCATGCTGACCCCTAAAATCGGTATCACCAATGTGTTGGCCGGTGCCCTTGTCGGTCAGCTTATAATCTCGGCCATAATGGACCATTTCGGCCTGCTGAACCTGAATGTGCATCCCATAACCTGGAACCGGGTATTTGGTATCATTTTCTTAATCATAGGCATCATTTTAACTCAAAAATAGCATGAAAACCAGGCGTTTATCCATTCTACTACTGATTATAATTGCCGGCGCATTTCTTGTTATAAACTTTAACAGGGGAGAATACATCCGGAATCAGGGGTATATTCACGGCACGATTTATCACTTTATTTACAACAGTCCGGACAAAAAAGACTTGCAAAGCATCCTGGAGCAGGAGATGCATCAGTTCGACAATTCACTGTCTACATTTGTACCAACATCCACCATATCAAAGATAAACAGCAATACAGAAATGTCAACGGACTCACTTTTTGAAGTTTTATACAAACGGTCCGTAGAAATTTCGGATCAAACGGATGGAGCCTTTGATATGACCGTTGCACCACTTGTAAATGAATGGGGATTCGGTTATGAAAAATCGGAGGACAGTACCGTGAGCAAACATATCATTGATTCTTTACTTGACTTTACCGGCTATAAAATGGTTCATCTTGTGGATCACAAAATAGCTAAGGATGACCCCAGAATAAAACTCGATGCCAGTGCTATAGCCAAAGGGTTTTCGGTGGATATGGTTGCAAATCTTCTTGAAAAATACCATGTTAAGGATTACATGGTGGAAATTGGAGGAGAAATCCGGGTGAAAGGCAAAAATCCTAAAGGACGGAAATGGGTTATTGGCATAGATAAACCCATCGATGATCCTTCAGTGTCGCATGAAGAGCTGCTGCAAACCATTGATATTACCAACAAAGCGATCGCCACATCCGGCAATTACCGGAACTTCTATGTAAAAGATGGTATTAAATACAGCCACACCATTGACCCGTCTACCGGATATCCGGTGCATCATAACCTTTTGAGCGCTACAGTAATTGCCGATGACTGCATGACAGCCGATGCTTATGCCACAGCCTGTATGGTTTCAGGAGTTGAAAAAAGCCTCTCCTTTGCTGAAATGAACAAAAACCTTGATATTTTCCTTATATACAGTGATGAAAACGGAGATCTGAAAACAGTCTCCAGCAATAATTTTGATTCATATTTGTCAAAAGAATGAATCCTGAGGAACTCATTAAAAAATATTATGCCGGAAATCCTGAAGCATTTGAAAAGCTGATGGTACACAGCACCATGGTCAGGAACAAAGCGCTGAATGTAGTGGATAATCACCCGGAATTGTTGGCAGACAGAGAGTTTGTGGAATCAGCAGCCATGCTGCACGATATTGGGATAATTTATACCGATGCGCCATCAATTGGCTGCAAGGGCAACTGGCCTTATATTGCGCACGGACACCTTGGAGCCGAGCTGTTGCGCAAAGAGGGATACCCTTTTCACGCAAGGGTCTGCGAGCGGCATACCGGAACAGGACTCACCCGCGAAGAAGTGGTCAACCAAAACCTACCCATTCCTCCATCGCGGTATATTCCTGAAACCATCGAAGAACTTATTATTTGCTATGCTGATAAGTTTTATTCCAAAGGTGATCTGACATACGAACATTCTGTGGATGAAGTGCTTCAAAATCTAAGCCGCTATGGAGAAGACAAAAAAGAGATCTTTTTAAAGTGGCATGAGATGTTTAAATGAAATAGATATAAGACCCAAGATATAAGATACAAGATATAAGATACAAGATATAAGATACAAGACCCAAGATACAAGACCCAAGATACAAGACCCAAGATACAAGACCCAAGATACAAGATACAAGACCCAGGATTCAATACTCAAGTATCTGGACCCAGGGGTTTAATAATTTCATTTAACTTTCCTAACTTTAAGCCTCAAATATAAAATAACATGGCTAAAACATTTAAATGGGCAATCATTGGAACCGGGCGTATTGCCAACGAAATGGCGCATGACCTACAGCTTTTAAAACATGTGGAAATCACAGCCGTTTTGTCCCGCACTCAGGAGAATGCTGAAAAATTTGCAAAAAAATACAATATCCCACACATTTTTGCCAGCCGTGATGAATTTGCAGCTTTTACAGAAGTTGATGTGGTATATGTTGCTTCGCCACACAATGCACACTTTGCCGACACCATGCTTTGCCTGGAGAGCGGGAAAAACGTGTTATGTGAAAAGGCAATGGCAGTCAATGCCGGGGAAGCAGCAGCCATGATTAACAAAGCCAGAGAAAAGAAGCTGTTTTTAATGGAAGCCATGTGGATGGCCTTTTTCCCAGCTATTAAAAAAGCACAGACATTGATTCAAAAAGGCAGGATAGGTGATGTTAGACAGATTGATGCCAATTTCTTTTTTTATAAAACGGATGATCCTGAACACCGCTTACTGAACCCTGATTTAGCGGGGGGAGCCTTACTGGACATCGGAATCTATGTCCTCTATTTTGCTGTCCTGATGATGAATGCGTTTCCTCAAAACAGTACATCAATAGCGCATCTGGGCAAAACAGGTGTAGATGAATCCTCATCGTATTTACTGAAGTTTAAAAACGGTGCAGTGGCTACACTTGCTTCCGGCGTTATGGTTGAGGCTGAACGTAATGCTGCTGTTTACGGAACAAAAGGAAAAATTCAGATTCCGTTATTCTGGAACCCGGATAAAATAACTGCTGTCAGGGATAACAAAAAGAAAACCTATAAATACAAACGTCAGGGAAACGGATTTACCTTTGAGGCCGAACATGTAATGGCATGTATTAAATCCGGTAAGATTGAAAGCGATATCATCACTCACGAACATTCTTTAAAATTATCAGAACTGATGGACAGTTTCCGAAGAGATTGGGGGCTGAAATATCCGTTTGAAAATTAAAGGACAACAGCATAGATTTTCAGTCCTGCAACATTAAGAATCTTATATTCTACCAAAACAACTTACAACAAGCTCAAACTATATTTTACTTTTCACCTTTTTCACTTTTTACTTTTACGTCATTCCCGTATCTTATTAAAACTGAATAATTTTTAAAAAACACATTTTTATTGCAGCTATACCTAATTATATTTTATCTTTACAAATTGTAATCTGAAATTGGCATTTTGCTTATTGAAACTGACAAAATGCTTTAAATATAAAGTGATTAGAAGGCCATTGAGGGGAAGATTAGGATACAGATTACCGGTTGAACAAAGGATTCAACCACCGGACTTGCTAAAAAAAAGAAGAATATAATGGAAAAACGATGGAATTTACGAACTCCATCAGATGAAGAACTAAAATTTATTAACGATTTATCCAAACAATTAAACATCAATAATGTATTAGCTCAGTTACTGGTACAACGGGGAATCAGATCATTTGAAGAGGCTAGGGAATTTTTCAGGCCACAGCTTGAAAACCTTCACGATCCTTTTCTGATGAATGATATGAGAGCTGCAGTTGACCGGTTGAATCTGGCCCTGGGGCATAAGGAGAGAATCCTGGTTTACGGAGATTATGATGTTGACGGAACTTCATCTGTGGCGTTGATCTACTCATTTTTAAGGCATTACACGTCCGCACTCGATTACTACATTCCTGACCGCTACACCGAAGGTTATGGTATTTCCTACGAAGGCATAGATTATGCGAAAGAGACCGGTGCATCACTTATTATAGCACTGGATTGCGGTATTAAGGCTATCGATAAGGTGGCATATGCCAAAGAAAAGGGCATTGATTTTATTATTTGTGATCACCATACACCTGATGAAACCTTACCGGATGCTGTTGCAGTGCTTGATCCGAAAAGACCGGACAGCACCTACCCTTTTAAACATCTTTCAGGTTGCGGTGTTGGCTACAAACTTTTGCAGGCTTTTGCCCTTGACAACCATATCAACTGTAAAGATGTACGGCGCTATCTGGACCTGGTGGTTGTAAGTATTGCCTCTGACATTGTCCCCATAACGGGAGAAAACAGAATTCTTGCATACTGGGGGCTGCGTAAACTAAACAGCAATCCGCGCATCGGATTAAAGACCATCATAGATATTTCAGGTCTTGACCGGAAAGAGATAACCATCAGTGATATTGTTTTTAAAATCGGGCCAAGAATTAATGCCTCGGGAAGGATGTACAGTGGAAAAGAAGCTGTTGAGCTTCTGGTAGCCACCGATCTTGAAGAAGCACGCGCAAAGTGCCTCGAGCTGAATGAATACAACCAGGAACGCAAGGATCTTGATAAAGGCATTACCGAGGAAGCATTACAACACATTGAAGACAATACTGAACTACAGAATAAAAAGTCCACTGTTCTTTATAACCCGGAGTGGCACAAGGGCATTATTGGTATCGTAGCATCACGGTTGATTGAAAGATACTACCGCCCGACCATAATTCTGACAAAATCAAATGACAAGATAACCGGTTCAGCACGTTCGGTGGCCGGTTTTAATATTTACAACGCCATAGAACACTGCAAGGATCTTCTCGAAAACTTTGGCGGTCATAAGTTTGCCGCGGGTCTGACCATGAAAGAAGAGAATCTGGAAGCGTTTAAAGAACGTTTTGAAGATTTTGTGGCTTCCAAGATTCAACCGGTTCAGACTATACCACAAATTGATATCGATGCTCGTTTAAATTTTTCAAGCATCACGCCCAAGTTTTTCAGAATTCTTTCACAGTTTGCACCATTTGGTCCTGAAAATATGAAACCCGTATTTATTACCGAGAACGTAAGGGATACCGGAGGAACACGACTGGTTGGTAAAGATGCTGACCATCTGAAGGTTGAACTGGCAGATCCTGAAGATGGTATTATTCTGGGTGGTATTGGTTTTTCTATGAGTCAGTTTAACGACCATCTGAAGAAATCACGTCCCGTGGATATATGTTATACCATTGAAGAAAATTCATTTAACGGAAATCGCTATATCCAGTTGATGATTAAAGATATCAAAGAGAAATAGCAGGCTTGGAACTCAGGGATATTATCGGCTTTTATGACACGCTTCCCTTCCGTTTTGAATCAGGGAGCGGACAGACTCATCTGCTAAAGGGGCTGTCAGGTTCGGCTCAGGCCTTAATGGTGGCCAGAATGTTTTCCGAACACAAAGGACAGCATGTTATCTTCATTGAAGACAAAGAGGAAGCCGCCTATTTTTATAACGACCTCACTGCTTTGCTGACCGATAAGTCTGTATTCTTTTTTCCGTCCTCTTATAAACGATCCATACGTTACGGCCAGACTGAAGCTGCAGACATCATCCTGAGAACAGAAGCACTGAAAGCACTGCACTCCCGACGCCAGGCTCTCGTAGTAACCTATCCCGAAGCAGTGATAGAGACGGTGATTAAACCGGATGAGCTGGAAGAAAAGACACTGGAATTACATAAGGGTGAACAGGTTGACAAATCCTTTATTCAGCAGTTACTGGATGAACTGCAATTTGAACGCGTGGACTTTGTATATGAACCGGGACAGTATGCTGTACGCGGTGGGATTATTGATATTTTTTCATTCGCCCATGAAAATCCGTACCGCATTGATTTTTGGGGAAATGAGGTTGACAGTATCCGAACTTTTGATACAGAGACACAACTATCCATTGCCGTATGCGAAGAATTGACCATAGTACCGGATATTCGTAGCGGATTATCCCAACAAAAGAAAATAACACTGCTTGACTTCATCAAACAAAAAACCACACTTTGGTTTAATCAGGTTGATGTGTTTTGTCAGAGGCTTGATGAAATCAGAACATCGGTAAAGGAAGCGAGGGATGCAGCTGAGGGAGCAATGGAGAACGTGATTGACACCGGAAGTTTTAAATCTTCTCTTGAAGGTTTTGATCTCTTTATCCTGGGTAATTCACCATTTGGGAAGGATAATATTCAGGTAGACTATAATTTTACACCTCAACCTTTTTTTCACAAAAACTTTGATCTGCTTTTCGATGATCTGAAACAAAAAAAGACTGACGGTTATAAAATCTTTATTCTCAGCAACAGCGACAAACAGATAGAACGGCTGCGGGCTATTTTTGAGGATCAGGAAAAAGATATTGAATTTGAAGCCATAAAACCAACCGTACACCAGGGATTTATAGATAATGAGAAGAAACTCTGTTTTTATACGGATCACCAGATATTTGACCGCTATCATAAGTTTAAATTAAAATCAGACAGGCTACGGACCAATAAAGCCAGCCTGACCCTGAAGGAAATCAACCAGCTGAATCCGGGTGATTACGTGGTGCACACAGACCACGGTATTGGCCGTTTTGATGGGCTGACCCGGACAGAGATCAACGGGAAAATGCAGGAGGTGATCAAAATCAGCTACCGTGATAGTGACGTGCTGTTTGTGAGCATCCACTCTCTCCACCGTATATCAAAATACAAAAGTAAAGATGCGTCTCAACCTTCGGTGAATAAGCTGGGAACCGGTGCCTGGCAACGGCTGAAACAAAAAACCAAATCACGTGTAAAAGATATTGCCCGCGATCTGATAAAATTGTACGCCAAACGCCGTGAAGAAAGCGGATTCGCTTTCAGTCCCGATTCATTTATGCAAAACGAACTGGAAGCCTCGTTTATATACGAAGATACACCGGATCAGTTAAAGTCGACCCAGGCGATAAAAAATGATATGGAGCAGTCCATTCCAATGGACAGGCTCGTCTGCGGTGATGTGGGTTTTGGAAAAACAGAAGTAGCAATCCGGGCAGCGTTTAAAGCAGCCACAGATAATAAACAGGTTGCCGTGCTGGTACCAACCACCATCCTGGCATTTCAGCACTACAATACATTCAACGAACGGCTCAGGGAATTTCCGGTCAGGGTGGAATATATTTCCAGATTTCGTACAAGCGCCGAAATAAAGAAGATACTGAAAGATACCTCAGAAGGCAAGGTAGATATACTGATTGGCACCCACAGACTGACCAGCAAGGATGTACAGTTTAAAGATCTCGGCCTTTTAATCATTGATGAGGAGCAGAAATTCGGCGTCTCCATAAAAGAAAAACTCAAACAAATGCGGGTGAATGTGGATACACTTACATTGACGGCTACTCCGATTCCGCGTACTTTGCAGTTTTCATTGATGGGCGCCCGCGATCTGTCCATCATCAATACGCCACCACCTAACCGCTTTCCTATCCTAACGGAAGTTCACACCTTTAATGAAGACATTATACGTGAAGCCATCGCTTATGAACTGGACCGTGATGGCCAGGTGTTTTTTATTCATAACCGCATTCAGAACATTAAAGAGGTTGAGATGATGATCCGGAGAGCTGTACCCGATGCCCGAACCATTATCGGTCACGGACAGATGGATGGCAAAACACTGGAAAGGGTAATGCTGGATTTTATAGCCGGTGAATATGACGTTTTGATTGCGACCACCATCATTGAATCAGGTCTGGATATTCCGAATGCCAATACCATTATTATCAACGATGCCCAGAATTACGGCCTCAGTGATCTGCATCAGCTACGCGGAAGAGTCGGGCGCGCTAATAAAAAAGCGTTTGCCTATATCCTGGCTCCACCCGTTACTACATTGCCACAGGAAGCAAGGCGCAGACTGGAGGCCATTGAGAACTTTTCGGAACTGGGAAGTGGATTCCAGATTGCCCTCCAGGATCTTGACATTCGTGGTGCCGGAAACCTGTTGGGTGCAGAACAGAGTGGGTTTATTGAAAACATTGGATTGGAGACCTATCACAAAATCCTGAATGAGGCCATCCGTGAACTGGCGACTGAAGAGTTCAGCGACCTCTTTGCCAACCGGCAAACGGAACAGTTTACCAGTGGATTCTTTACAGATTGCCAGGTGGAAACAGACATGGCTCTGCAGTTTCCGACTGAATACATTGACAATACTGCGGAACGCATCAGCCTGTACCGCCGGCTCGATAACATCAATACCGAAGAAGAGCTTGGCAAATTTGAAAAAGAAGTGGAAGACCGCTTCGGGAAATTTCCTGAGGAAGTATTACAACTCATCAATGTAGTACGCTTGCGTTGGATGGCGCAAAAACTGGGCATAGAAAAACTGGTGCTACGAACCGGCAAGATGCTGGCCTATTTCATTCCTGATCAGGAAGATCCCTATTACAAAAGCGATGCATTTACCGGCCTGTTGAAATATTTGCAGGCTCATCCAAAATCATGTAAGATGAAAGAAAAAAACGAGCGCCTTTCATTGGTATTTCCGGAAGTTAAAAGTATAGATACGGCATTGAAAGTTCTTTCGCCAATAATACAATCAATGAATAATTAATAGTGAACAATGTATAATTCGGATTGATCGGTTATCTTCCCTGTTCAGATAAATTCAGTGTTCTCGCTGATTAGCGCTGATTAAGCCGAATATTTCCCCGGTCCCGATAGCTCCGAAGGAGTGTCAGTATGGTAGAAAAATGTGTATGAAATGTAAAGCATGGCCGCGCAGAACAAAGCAATTTCCGGTTGTTATTCTTGTATGCCATTGGTCATGGTAGATTAATGCAAGAAATTAAATATCTTTCCAGACATACGGCCCTCTGTTTTAATTATGATCTTCTTAGTCGAACATACTTTCGCCTCTACGAGGCTTGATTATTACAGATAACTTTAAATCGTAATCGTGTTTTGTCTTTATGATGGAACCGGTAATTCCCAATTCCACATTCGTAGTTCGTAATTAATTAAGCAGCGGTAGCTTTGTGCCTTCGTTCAGGGTCAGTTGAAGGTAAAAATCAATATCACTGTCAATCTGGTCCAGCACATAGCGCTTTTCATCCGGGTCCTTAATCTCATCTTCCAACTGGTAGAAGGTCAACAGGTCTTTGTAATCGAGCAACATATTAATTTTGTCATTGATGTTTTCAGGTCTCATGATCAATCGTTTTAAAAGGTCTTTCTTTTACACCATCAAATTTATAAACCCTTACCCTATTTCTGTTTGAAATTAAATGAAGTTTCAGTGACATTAACATTACATAACAGATGACCCAAAATATGGCAGGATGACAACAATCGTTGACTTATTAGACAATATTTTGTAACTTTCTGATTGTCAACCTCAACATCTCACATCATGCAAAAAATAACACTTGTATTTTTTACCGCAATACTCCTGTTAAGCTGCGGGGAAACAGAAGAATCATTCAACTATATCCAGGTAACCATTACCGGAACCGTATCTGTAGTTAAAATTATAGATGGTGTATATGAACTCGACAATCCTGTTGCAGCAGAACCCATAGATATGACCTTAATTAAAGCCGGAGGAGAACGGTTTCAGGAAACCGGAACGACAGGGACAGGAGGTAAAACATCCATAACAACCACCTTTAACCTTTATAAAGAGCAACCCATTGAATTCATCGCTGTACCTGTCAATCATCCGGAAGAAGCAAAATCAGGGAAATTATCATGGGAGAAGGCTAACGATCTGGCTGATGACAGTGGTGACCTATCAAAACTGAGAACACTAAGCTATGAGATATATGTTGTAGTAGGGATAATACAGTAAAGGTACTCTCTTTAAATCCGGATACAAGAAAAAGACGCCTTGGAAAGACGTCTTTTTAGTTGATTTCAAACAATTTATTTATGAATTAATTAGATACCTTGAACCTAACCAGTCTCAAAGGTACTCCAGTGGCATTTTTCAATCTTTGTAATCCATAGATATAGCCATCCCGGAAAACCATTTTCGATGGCATTATGGACAGGTCATAATCATCACACTCAATACTACTCTGGCACACAAATTGGCCATTATTCTTATAGATCCATACATTGAATTTGTTTTCTCCTTCTTCTTTAGGAAATTCGAAAAACAACAAATTTCCATCTGAATCTTTAATTATGTTTGAAAAGACAGGAATCTGAATCGGATCTTTAATTTTATTCAGATCATCTTCCATCATACCAATTATACTTTTAAGAGCTTTACTATTTTCCTCTTTTGAGACCCAGCCGGCTAACTGCGGATTCTCAAGACTTTTATATTTTTCAATAGCTTTTTGCTGTATTTTTTTCTGATCCTCAACTGTGATATAATTCCTGCCCCAGGATATTTTGTCTTTAGTTATAAAATTACCACTGAAATCGTAAACGGATATTTCAGCATTAACGGGATCTGCAATTATTAATTTACCTTTAGTTGATTCAATTTGAGGAGAAGCCTTTAAACCATTAGACTTTGAAAATGGCATGGTATTAAGTGATATCATTCCCCTTTCCTTAAATTTATAACTATAGTTGAACAGGTCACAATGCTCAGAATCACACCGGTCAGTAAAATGTTCCCAGACCACTTTCTGCTCATTTGTATTATAGTCAACAATAGCAACAAAATCCCGATACCTGTTTTTCCAGATAACCCAGCCAACCACAGCAAATTTATTTTCACCAAGGGGAATCATTTGTCGGGTCATATAATCCAGTTTCAATGTTTTTATATAATTTCCGTCAAAATCAAAACAGTACATATTCCCCATATTATCAAGTCCGGCGAAAAATTCACTACCGTTCATAACGCCCTGGATATCTTTAATTTTATTAAACGTTTTACCACTTTTATTTACTATGCCAAATTCATTGACAAAATTTCCTTTGTCGTCAAACTTTGTATAAAAATTCTGATTTGGGTTATTGACGACAACAGACCCGTCCGGCATCATAACCAGTGATTTAAGCAAACCAGCCGGTTGACCATAAATCGAATCATTATAAGAAGCGAATACCTTATTCCAGTCATTATGTTGTGCATAAGTTTTGTCAGGAATCAGTTTCACTGTACCTGATTTGTACCTTTCAAGTAATGATTGTGCCGAAATAAGTTGAATGGCAATCATTAAAATAAAGATTAGTCCAGCCCTTTTCATATTATTTAATTTACAAGTTATTTACATCTAATTGTGAAATATTTCCCTCAGGATCTACAATCGTAATAGTCAAATCCTGTTGCATTATTGAACGGTTTGCATCATACATATCATTCCTTATGGGCAAATAGAGCATTTCATCATCAGTTTTTACAGAACGATTCGGTGTAAAAAGTAAAACAAAAATAATGACTGCAGCAGCGGAAACAATATATAGTGTTCTTTTAAAACCAGGACGATAGTTTTTAACGGAACGTTCAGAGTATTGGAATTCAGGAACCTCGTTTAAACTGTTTGGCATACGACTTAACAACTGTTTAATTCCAATAGCAATATTTTTTTGGTGTATAACTTTTTCAGCACAACTATCACATTCAGAAACATGTCCTTTGATCTGCTGAATCTGCTGTTCTGAAAATTCACCGTCAATATATTGTTGTATCTGCTCTTCATTAAGACACTTCATAGTTCATTTTTTTAAGTCGTTCATTAAGCTTTTGAAGAATCCGGGATAATGTTTTTCCCACGGATGTCACTTTTATACCGGAAACCTCCGATATTTCCCGGTATGATAAACCTTCGCTATAAAGCAATACTAAAGCCCTGTCTTTAGGTTTTAACTGCAACAACGCTTTGTGTACAGTTTCATATCCTGGTTCAACGTCAACATGTTCTTCTGTAACATTCAGTTTTTCAACATATCCAATATCAACACGGTTCTTTAACTGCCTGGAGTAATCAATGCATTTATTAATCGTAGCCCTGAATAACCAACTTTTGATATTGTTAATTTCATGACCGTTTTGCTGCTTTTGAAAAAAATATAAAAATACCTCCTGCACAATGTCACTGACAGCATCTCTGTCGTTTACCATCCTGAATGCAATACCATACATTCCGGGGTAATTATCTTTATATACGGTGTCAAAACTGGTCAATGGAACCTTGTTTTACATATATGTCTGAAATAATTGAATTTTGTGACAAAAAAAGATGTATTAATGAAACATCAGTAAACCAGAATTAAGTTATGCCTCATCATTGGGATCAACAAAATAATTTTTAAAAGCCTGATTAATTATTCTTTTATATACAAATCTGTCCAAACCAATCTGAATATTCAGGTTGAATATTATAACAACCGAAACAATACCTAAAAAAACGAATGTATCAGATCCTGATATCAGGATTAAAAATAACATCAGAACAAACAGGATTGGCATGAAAGTCATAATCACACGATACCATGGCGAAAGCCGGACTTTACCTTTTATCGTTATTATGCTATTTTGACACGTAATATCACCCTCAAAATTCGTCAGAAAAATTGATAAATACCTACGATAAGTGAATGCATCCATTAAACTGATCCAGTTTTTTTTAAGGTATATGCTGTCTTCAGTCAGTACAATCCTGTAATTTGGTTGCTCTTTGGCAAAAGATTCAATATTCCTTTTAAACAGACTAAAATCGCCTTCTTTATGTATTTCGAACCTGGTAACTTTGTCCAACATTTTCAGGTAATTTGATTATATTCACACTGTCTAAAATTATGTAATTCAGATGTTATTTGCAATATTGTTATGCCGTTAAATCAAAATCCCTCGTCCCTCCGTTGGCTTCGGGACACTCCCTTTTAAAAAGGAAGACATCTCTTGATTCGTAATTCGATCAAATCTTTCAACGCTCATTTTCAGAAAGAACTTAGTCCACAAAGGATATTGCATTTATCCTGATACATGATACATGATACTTGTGTCTGATAAAGAATTATCATACTTTTATAAAAACAAAGTATTGGAAAATCTCACCATCTATAAAGCTTCTGCGGGTTCCGGTAAAACATACCGCCTGGTTCGCGAGTACATTTTATTGTTATTTCAGAACCGGTACAACTTCAGGCATATTCTGGCGGTAACCTTTACCAATAAAGCCACAGCAGAAATGAAAAGCAAGGTGGTAAATGAACTGTTCCTGCTTTCAAAGCCGGATACCGAAAACCGGAAAAGCGAACACCGTCAGGCATTAAAAGAGGCCTTCCCGTTTATGAGTGAGGCCGAAATAATGAAAATCGCCGTAAATATTCTGAGCCTGATCCTGAATAATTATTCGCACTTTTTCATTTCCACCATCGATAAGTTTTTCCAGTATATCATCAAATCATTTTCCAAAGAGCTTGGGATCTTCAACAACTATAATCTGCAACTGGATAACAGGACGATTCTGACCGAAGCCGTTGAGCAGCTTTTTATGAACCTGGAAGAAACGGAACAATCGGAGCTGCTGAACTGGTTGACTGTTTATGCTGAAAGCCGTGTGGAAGAGGGTGAAAAATACGACATTACGGGAGATATCATCCGATTGGGGAATGAACTGTTTAAAGAAGGTTTTAAAACGGAAAAACAGAACCTTTTTGATGCGCTGAAAGACAAACAAACCATGCTCTCCATATCAAAAGATCTGAAAAAACGGATCAGATTGCTTGAAAATGAGTTTGTCATATTCGGTGAAAAAGGTCTGGAAATGATCGAGAATTTCGGTCTTGAAATTACCGATTTTAAATATGGTAAAGGCACTGGTTTAAATGTATTTGCTAAACTTGCCAATCGTAATATAGATAAAGAACTGCTGAAAAAGCGTACTCTGGATATGGCTGAAGATGACAATGCCTGGGTCACCAAAAGCAGTACCCTTATTAACGAAGTCGCAACAGCGAGAGATAACGGTTTAAAAGCGCTGTTGCTTGAATATCTTGCGTTTCATGATGATAATTTTGAACTACTGCAATCGCTGAGCGCTATATCGCGCAATTTTTTCACCCTGGGTATTTTTATTGATCTTCACCAGTCTGTTAAGGCCTATACAGAAGAACACAACCTATTGCTCCTCTCCGATTCCAATGAGATGATCGACGCCATTATAGGCGACAATGATACACCTTTTATTTATGAAAAAGCCGGCAATACCTTCGGTTATTTCATGATCGACGAGTTTCAGGATACCTCCAATATGCAGTGGAAAAACTTTAAACCTCTCATCAGTAATAGTCTGGCCTTCGGACATCCAAACCTGCTGGTGGGCGATGTGAAACAATCCATATACCGGTGGCGTAACTCCGACTGGCAATTACTGGCCAATACTGTATATTCCGAATTTTCTGCTGAGCAGATCAATGATGAGTACCTGGATAAAAACTGGCGAAGCTCTGAAAACATTGTCCGCTTTAATAATTTCATTTTTGACCACGCTCCGGAAATCCTGCAGAATAACTTTAACAACAGTTATCCTTCGGAGAACAGGATTTGGGAACAAATGATAACAAGAGCCTATGAAAACCAAAGACAGGACATTACACATCAGGATGGGTATGGTTATGTTTACTTTAAAAATTTTGGAAAGAAAGAAGAGTTTGAAACAGAAGATATTTTAGAACAGACCGTTTCTTTTATTGAAAATGCTCAGGAGCGTGGTTACCAGCCCGGTGATATTGCTGTGCTGGTTCGTAAAAACAGCGAAGGTGCAGAGCTGATTAAATACCTGTTACATTATAAACACAGTGATAAAGCCAGATCGGATATCAGCTATGATGTCATCTCATCCGATTCGCTCATTCTGGGCGCATCCGAAGTACTGAGGTTCATAGTAAATGTACTAAATCTTGAAACAGAACCTGATAATCTGTTGCTGATTTCAGAGATAAACTACTTTATTTCGGCATCTGAACCGATCACAACCACCCGGTTTAATCCTGAAAAAGACAGACAAGTGGTACTGCATGATGCCATTGCAGAAAAACTCCATGGACTGGAAAAGTTGTCACTAAAGGAAAAAACAGATGCGATAATTCAACGGTTCAACCTGGAAGATGATCCGGAACAAATCATTTTTATTGAGGCCTTCCGTGATGTATTAAATGAATATGTCAAACGCTATGCATCTGATGTTTACGGATTTCTTAATCATTGGGATGAGATTCGCCTGAAGAGTTCGGTTCAACCGCCAAAAACAGAGAATGCCATACAGGTACTGACCATTCATAAAGCCAAGGGTCTGGAGTTTCCTATCGTCATTATTCCTTTTGCCAGCTGGAAGTTGGATATCGATAAAAACACGAATGTTGCCTGGTGCAAGGTGCCGGAGTCACTGAACCTACCTCTGCCGATCGTCCCTGTTCAGCTAACGAATGCATTGAAAGACACGGTGTTTAAAGATACGTTGATGGAGGAACAGTTGCTGACCAATGTGGATAATCTGAACCTGCTGTATGTTGCCTTAACAAGAGCAAAAACAGAGCTGTACATCCTGGGCTCGCTGGTTAACAGTAACAGTGTTACCACACTTCTGGATACCTGTTTAAAAAGTGTTTCGGACACCATGAACATCACTGAACATGAAGAGGGCTTTACAACTTTTGGTGAGTGCAAAGTCAGACAAAACAGACAGGAACAGACAGATCAGGCATCGCTGATGCATCTGGATGGGTTAACGGAAGCAAGTAAAACCAGTCCGGTGATCCGGCAGAATGCACCAAAGGTGTTTTCATTATCAGAAACTGATCTGATGGCCAAAGCACATATCGGGACTTTTTTACATGAAGCATTCAGACAGGGTAAAAATGCCGCTAATATTTGTCGAAACATTGAACGGCAATCGAGGGAAGGAAAGATTTCTTCAGATGAAAGTCAGAGGTTAATCGAAATCGTCACAGGCAAATTCAATCATCCGTTGATAAACCGCTGGTTTTCTTCACAGAACACTGTTTTGAATGAAATATCCATACGTCAAAAAGATCGCGAATGGCGACCCGATAAAGTGATTCTTAACGCTGGTCTTGTGGAAGTAATCGATTATAAATTTGGCGAGATTGATGATCCAAAATATCATCGCCAGGTGGCAACCTATAAGAACCTTCTCAACCGCATGGGCTTTTCCGAGGTAAAAGGGTACTTATGGTATGTGGCAATGGATAAGATAGTGGAAGTTTAAGAGTTGAAAGTTATAAGTTATAAGTTGTAAGTTGCAATTACCGTGAGTTGTAATCCGTGAATCGGGAGATGAGATGTAGATCTTAAGTTCTAAACCGTGTTTTAATGATAAAACGTCGGGCCTAGTCTCCCGGCTACATCCTGGGAATTAAGCAATTATTGTATTTGAAATTATATCTTCGAAAATCGCGACATCATCTGCGCCATCTGCGGGAAAGCATTAACGCAAAAAAAGGCGCAGCAACAATGCCACGCCTTCACATTATAATAAACTCAGTTAGTCTTCCAGTAAATGCACCACCAGTCCTGAACGTAGTTTTGGTTCGAACCATGTTGTCTTTGGCGGCATAATATTACCCGAATCAGCAATATCGATCAACTGCTTCATAGACACCGGATACAATGCAAAAGCAACTTCCATCTCGCCGGAATTTACCCTTTTCTCCAGCTCTCCCAAACCACGGATACCCCCAACAAAATCCACACGTTTGCTGGTTCTAAGATCGTCGATACCAAGAATATCGCGAAGAATAAGATCAGACGAGATTGTGACATCCAGTATGCCAATGGGATCATTATCATCATATGTGCCCGGTTTGGCTGTCAGAGAGTACCAAGTGTTATCCAGGTACATGCCAAAATTATGCAGACAATCAGGCTTGTAAATAGATTGTCCTTTCTCCTCCACCTCAAAATTATCCTGAAGTTTAGTCAGAAATTCCTCTTTCGATAATCCATTAAGATCTTTAACCACACGGTTGTAGTCAATGATGTTCAGTTGATTATCAGGGAAATGAACGGCCATAAAAAAGTTATACTCTTCGTTGCCTGTATACTCCGGATCATTTTCGCGCTTTTCCTTTCCTACCAGAGCAGCAGCAGCTGTCCGGTGATGCCCGTCAGCAACATAAGTGCTTGGCACACGCTTTTTAAATAGAATGGTGATCTGCTCTATTACGTCCGGATCATTTACCACCCATAAGGTATGTCCAAAACCGTCATCAGCAGTAAAATCATGTGCCGGTTTGTGTTCTTCCACCCAGTCGGCCACAATTTTATCTATATCTTTTACGGCAGGATAGGCAAAAAATACCGGTTCCATATTGGCATTGGTATAGCGCACATGCTTCATCCGGTCCTCTTCCTTGTCCTTCCGGGTCAGTTCATGCTTTTTTATCACACCATTCAGATAGTCATCCACGGCAGCACAGGCCACAATACCATATTGTGTTCTGCCCTGCATTGTCTGGGCGTAGATATAATAGAACGGCATATCATCCTGTTCCAGCCATCCTTTTTTAATAAAAGACTGTAAATTTTCGACAGCTTTCTGATAAACTGCCTCATCGTGTTCATCTGTTCCTACCGGTAAATCTATCTCGGGACGGATTATGTGCAGCAATGATTTTTCATTATCACCGGCTTCTTCACGTGCTTCCTGGGTATTCATCACATCGTAGGGTCTTGATGCAACTTTCCGCCCCATCAGCACAGGAGGTCTCAAGCCTTTAAAAGGTCTTATTATTGCCATAAAAAAAAGTTTATCAGGTTGGATCCGCCATTTGCATGATCAAAACCAACCTGTTAAGTTATAATGTCGGGTATATAAAAATTACTTGTTTACCTTGAATGTGGCATCGCCGTTTTCCAGGAATCCTACAATTTGTTTTGCAGCTGCCACACCGGCATTGATGTTTGCTTCAGCAGTTTGAGCCCCCATTTTCTTAGGGGTAAAGAAATGTCTGCCAGTGTATTTTTCAGCAAATACAGGAGCACAATCCGGAGCAATATCTGAAATATACTTGAAATCCTGACGGTCTTCCATGATCTTCAGCAGTCCATCTTCGTCAATTACCTCCTTACGGGCTGTGTTTACCAGTACAGCACCTTTTGGCATATAGCGCAACAGATCGTAGTTGATGGTTTTTTTTGTTTCTGCCGTTGCCGGAATATTCAGGGAGACATAATCGCAGGTGGAATAGAATGACTTCAGGTCTGTAATCAGATTCAGACCGTCTGCTTTAATCTTATCTTCGCAATATGGATCATAGGCAAACACTTCCATACCAAATCCTTTGGCAATCCGGGCAACATTCTGTCCCACATTACCGTAAGCATGAATACCCAGCTTTTTTCCTTTCAGTTCGGTTCCGGCAGTCCCGTTAAACTGATTCCGTGCCAGAAATACCATCATACCAAAAGCCAGCTCAGCAACTGCGTTGGAGTTCTGCCCCGGCGTATTCATCACACAAACATCGTTTGAAGTAGCTGCAGCCAGATCCACATTATCATATCCTGCACCGGCTCTGACCACTATCTTCAGGTTCTTTCCGGCATTGATCACTTCGGAATCAATGATGTCACTTCTGATAATTACTGCATCCACATCAGCAACAGCATCAAGCAACTGTTGTTTATCTGTGTATTTTTCCAGTAATACCAATTCATAACCTGCACTGTCAGTAACCTCTTTTATCAGTTTTATCGCTGCTGATGCAAAAGGTTTCTCGGTAGCTACTAATACTTTTGCCATAGTTTTGTACGATTATATTATAAACAAAAAACGCAGGAGTTCCCTGCGTTTTATAATTTAAGTTAGATTAGATACTCTTTTCAAATTCTTTCATTGCGTCCACAAGCACCTGAACACTTTCAATTGGCATTGCATTATAAACAGATGCCCTGAAACCACCGACGCTCCTGTGACCTTTAATTCCTACAATGCCCTTCTGAGATGCCAGGGCAAGGAAGTCAGCTTCTTTTTCCTTGTACTCTTCACTCATCACAAATGTGATATTCATATCCGACCGATCCTCTGCGTTTGCTACTGTACCCCTGAATAAGCTGTTGCGATCGATCTCGCCGTAAAGAAGATCTGATTTCTGTTTCTTCAGTTTTTCAATGGCAGATATGCCGCCCAGCTGTTTGTACCATTTAAGTGTCTGCAGACTGGTATAGATCGGTGCACATGGCGGTGTATTAAACATAGATTCACTGGCAATATGCGTCCGGTAATCCAGCATGGTCGGTATTGGCCGATCCACTTTACCCAGCAGGTCTTCCTTAACAATGACGAAAGCGGTTCCCGACGGACCCAGATTTTTCTGAGCGCCACCATAGATAAGTGCATATTTAGATACATCGACCGGACGTGAAAAAATATCGGAAGACATATCAGCAACGAGCGGCACACCGACTTCAGGATCAGATTTAACTTCAGTACCAAAAATGGTGTTATTTGATGTATAGTGGAAATAATCTGCATCCGAAGGAACTTCATATCCCTTTGGAATGTATGTATAGTTGTCAGCTTTTGACGAAGCCACCACAACAGTTTCGCCAAAGAATTTAGCTTCTTTAATTGCTTTTGCAGCCCACGAACCGGTATCGAGGTAAGCAGCTTTGGTTTTTAACAGGTTATATGGAACCATTGCAAACTGCATGCTGGCCCCGCCACCTAAAAACAACACTTCGTAACCGGCCGGAACATCAAGAAGCTCTTTCACCAGTTTCTGGGCTTCAGACATCACAGCAATAAACTCTTTGCTTCGGTGAGAAATTTCCAGAATCGATAATCCTGAACCTTCAAAATTTAAAACAGCTTCGGCAGTGTTTTTAATGGCAAATTCCGACAAGATAGACGGACCGGCGTAAAAATTGTGCTTTTTCATTCGTAAACAATTATTTTTTAAAATTTTTCCCTACGGGTAACAATACCAATACATATTTTTGAAGCTTCAAAATTAACATTTTCTGTAACAATTTAATAGCGTAACTGACAAAAATAAAGTGCTTCCTTTCAATAGTTATCAACACTTTTTCATTATCAGTTTTTTAGCCGGGAAACTATAGGTGAAAATAATTTTTTATATTTGTTGAATTACTTAAGAAACAAGAGGGAGACGCTTTCCCAAATCCGTTGTATATGGAGAAAATAAAGTTAAATGTTCTCGGTTTATCATATAACCACTCTAATTCAGGCGCTTATGCCCTGGTACTTGCCGAAGAAGAAGGCGAACGCAGAATACCTATCATTATAGGAGGAGTTGAGGCTCAGGCCATAGCCATACAACTGGAAGGATTAACCCCGCCCCGCCCGCTGACACACGACCTGTTCGTTTCATTTGCCACGGCATTTAATATTAAGGTTGAAGAAGTATTTATTTATAAGCTTAAAGACGGCATTTTCTATTCGGAGCTCAGCTGTTTTGACTATACCACTAAAAACAAAGTCCGCATTGACTCCCGAACATCTGATGCTGTTGCCCTGGCTCTTCGCTTTCATGTTCCGATATATACCTCAAAAGAGATTATTGAAAGAGCCGGCATTATCCTTGACATCGAAAACAGCAGTTCTCCCAAACCTGAAGAAACAGAATCTACTCTTAACGATCTGATTAATTCACCGGAAGATACAGGCAGTATAGATTTCACCGAATTTACAATGGAAGAGTTAAAGAAAGAACTGCAAAATGCTGTTGGTAATGAGGATTACGAACTGGCATCAAAAATCAGGGATGAAATAAAAAGACGCGGAAAATAAAAGAAAAATGGTAATAGAAAGTCAAGGTATATCCATGTTAAGCGTGGTAAGAGGCATTATTGGTATCACAACCATTATAGGAATTGCCTGGGTGTTCAGCACCAACCGTAAAAAAGTTCATTGGGCAACCATTGGTAAAGGATTATTATTCCAGCTTATTCTGGCCCTGGGTGTCCTTTATGTTCCTTTTGTTCAGGCTTTTTTTGAATATGGTGGTAAAGTATTTGTCCTTATACTGGACTTTACCAAACAAGGCTCGGAATTTTTAATGGGCGACCTGGTGGATCTGAGCAAAACGGGCTACATATTCATGTTCCAGATTCTTCCGACCATCATCTTTTTTTCTGCCCTTACCAGCTTATTGTTTTATCTTGGTGTGATCCAGAAAATTGTATATGGTCTTGCGTGGATTATGAGCCGCTTTTTAAAGCTGTCCGGTGCCGAGAGCCTGTCCGTAGCCGGAAACATTTTCCTGGGTCAGACTGAATCACCCCTGATGATCAAGGCTTTTCTTGAAAAAATGAACCGTTCCGAAATATTTCTTGTCATGACAGGTGGCATGGCTACCATTGCGGGTGGAGTAATGGCGGCTTATATTGGTTTTCTGGGTGGTGATGACCCTGCCTTGCGTCAGATGTTTGCCAAACACCTGCTGACCGCTTCTGTAATGGCAGCACCGGGAGCTGTTGTATTATCGAAGATACTTTTCCCTCAAACCGAAGACATTGATAAAAATATTGAAATATCAAAAGACAAGGTCGGTACAAATATTCTGGATGCCATTTCAAACGGTACAGTTGAAGGCATAAAGCTGGCGGTGAACGTTGGCGGTATGCTGCTGGTGTTCATTGCTTTTATTGCCATGTTTAACTATTTTACCAACAACCTGATCGGAAGGTACACCGGATTAAATGAAGTCATAGCCAGAATTACTGATAATCAGTACGATGGTCTGTCTCTGCAGTTTATGCTGGGTTATCTCATGTCCCCCTTTATGTGGCTGATTGGTGTGGCAAAGGAAGATATGACCCTGGTTGGCCAGCTTTTGGGCGAAAAGGTCATCATCAACGAGTTTATCGGTTATGCCAGTCTGGGTAAAATGCAGGCTGCTGGTGCTTTCACCTACGAAAAGTCCATCATCATGTCAACCTATATTCTGTGTGGTTTTGCCAACATCAGCTCTATAGGTATACAGATAGGCGGGATTGGCTCCCTGGCTCCCGGTAAAAAAGTCTGGTTGTCTGAATTTGGCTTTCGTGCACTGCTGGCAGGTACACTGGCTTCAGCACTGTCGGCAACCTTTATCGGGATGATTATGGGGTGATTTCAGAACCTAGAACCTAGAACCTAGTCCCGAAAAATCCATATCTGAGTTTTTTTGGATCAGAAATTCAGATTGCCATAGAAAAATGCAAATTGAATATTTATACATTTACGGGAACTCTTGAAATCTGAAATCAATGCAATACTGCATGGCATTCAGGGGTGGACAGTCAGGAGCAATTCTACTTTATCGGATCTGAGCAGGCTTTATAATCTGATTCTAAGAATTATATCTGCCCTTGCACAAACAAAAATATTTCCCTTATGATTTAATCCTTATCCGCTAAATCGGTCCTTAGATTCAGAATATCATGTTCAATGATGTACCGGACTCTGTCAGGTTCTTCAAAAAGCGGACTATGGGCTGAATTTTCAAAGGAGTAAAAACCTTTCAGTGGCGCCTTAACCTGAGCTGAATAGGCCCTGGACAGTTCAATATTTACAGTTAAATCGAACTTACCACTGAGGAAATAAACCGGAATATCGAGTTTCCGGACCTTTCCTGTAAAATCTGTTAAACATAGTTCTTTATTCAGATTAGTTTTGGGCAAAAAAGTAAACTTCGACTTCCATATTTTAAGTTTCTCACTGAGTGTATATGCTTTACAGGTCCAGACCGGTATAAATATATCCCTGAAAACAGATGTCATTTTGTGCATGGTGCCAATACCCAATTCGTGCATGGTCCGATCCCGAAGACCTGACGTATAGAATGAAATAAGATTTGAGTCTGATCCTGAAACATTATATGCGTTCAACTGGCTTAACCTTTTTTGATTTCCAGTCTTGCTAAAATAATCCAGCATATAATTAAAGGCGATCTTTTCTGATTCCATTTGATTGGTAATCTGTGCTATTCCGATATATGCTTTATAGAATTGTGGATTCCGGGCTGCAGCAAGTAAAGCAATTGTTGTTCCTCCTGAATGTGCCATCATATATATCTTATCTTTACCGAAACGTTTTCTCAGATAATTCGTTACCTCAACAGCATCTAATGAAAGCTGGTCCAAATTCATACTCTGTATCGTAACCTTCGGGGAATAAGAAAGTCCTCCACCCCGCTGTTCCCAGTAACAAACGGTAAAATAATCTTCAAGTCCGGGCTTATATTTATCAAAAAGAAAATAGTTTGGGAAAGCAGGGCCTCCATGGACATACAGCAGAACCGGATTATTGATATTCCTGCTTTTTATAAACATGCCTTGATTGACACCACCTATATTTAAGAAAACCTTTTCCGAAATACTTCCTGCAAGGGGTTTGCCATTTTTATCCAAATATAACTCAGGCTTACCTGGACTCATGATCAATAGGGCAGTTATTGTTGTCAGTACGAGTCCTGCAAATATCATAACTAATAGTGCTAACATACGTTTGATATTGAAACTGTTTTTTTTCATTTTTAATTTGAATGACAGTATTGAATACATTATACCATTTCACACTGCAGATACAGGCTGTTTGTGTCCTGCAAAACGTAAACAGGCTTTAATACCATTGCTTTATCTTAATAATTGTCATCATCATATGACCGCTTATTGCCAGCTTTGATTTATCAGTGTTTCATATGTTTCCCTGTCTATTTCATGTATTAACATCGGATATATCATCCTGATATCCTCCTGTCCGTCATCCTCTGAATCCTCCTGTTGAAACTTAAGAAATAATTCCTCACCATTCTTTTCACTCGCTTCCTGATATACTGCTCTCAGTTTTGACAATTCCCGTAAATAAGTTTCATAATCCATCCTTTCATCGAAGTAAACATCTACTGTAAACACCTGAGTAGACATCATCTTTTCTTTTAAAACAGAATCTAACTCTTCTGATTTTATCGGGTTCCCGCTAATTTCTTTACCTGTAGCTGAGATTTTACATATAACCGTATGTTCGTTAATGCCTTCACTATTTGAAAACAAAGGTGGCGGAGGAGGTGGATATTTTGACAACAGAGAATCCGGGATATTATTTTCAGTATAGGGCAGAACTGATTGTATTCCACAAAGATGATCAGAGCTATCCTGTGTTACGTATATAATTCTGTTTCTAAGTCCTTTCTGCAATACGGATTTAAGTTTGTTTAGGTCACTAAGTCTTATCCTGCCATCACAAAAAACTAAGTTTTGACCTCTTCCAAATAAGTAATCATCAATATCCGGCAGTAGTTTCAAATAGCTTAAGCTATCTAATTTAATCTTTTCGCCATTTAGATAGACTACATTATTGTTTTCAATGTCAAATACAAAATTGCTCCTGTTCTCCTTCCACTCAATGTTAACGGCTTTAAGAACAGGAAGTACTATCTCTGTATGCTTTTTTATATTAAAATAATCTATAAAGTTTTTATAAATGTTTCTTTCGAACTTACTCAACAGTGAGTCATTGTTAATATCATAAAACAATAATTCGTTCTCTGTTACTTTAAATCGTATTTTATCCAGACCTGTGAAATTATTAAACAAGAATGTATCTTTCTTTATTTTATACAATCTATCCTGGTGATATGATCCGTTAACTGTCCGATAAAAATCCTGTCGGATTTCACAAATTTCAGGATTGACAAAATTGTCCTGTTCAATCCAGTTACCTGTAATGGGATACTTTTTGGTGCAAGCACTAAACATTACAAATAGAAATAATATGGGAAAGACTTTTTTCATCTTTTTCTAAGTTTGCTAAATCAAATATCTAACAAATTTATTATCAATCGCTAAACCGAACCCAGGAGTAGAATCATTCTCTCATGCTGATTTATTCAGGGAGACAATCAAATTTACGAATGGTTTCAAGAGACTCATCCCAGCTTGCCTTATTTGAAATAAAAATATGGGCATCTGGTCGAATATCCAATGTTGTATCCAGGCATCCTGCAGGAACAGCTAATAGTTGGCCTTCCATTTGTAAATTTGGTAAGGCTGAACCACAATTTGTGCAAAAGGCCTTCAAATGATTGCTTTTATGCGGTTGAAAAACTTTAATCTTTGTCTCTGTTTTTATCCATTCCAGCTTTGCTGTTGTTGAAA
Organism: Quyinboa sediminis; assembly: GCF_042219855.1. NCBI lineage: Bacteria > Pseudomonadati > Bacteroidota > Bacteroidia > Bacteroidales > Quyinboaceae > Quyinboa > Quyinboa sediminis. The sequence goes on from NZ_JBHJHP010000001.1 coordinate 1,012,748, forward strand.
ATAAGTTGGCTGCATGAGCCGACCCTGTATCCTTTCTACAATATCTGCAATGGCATAAATAAAAGTTCTCAAAGTCCCCTGTAATTCTAAATTTAATCCCTTTGCACAAACAAGATCCAAGATATTCCATATCCCTGTATTTTCACATTTTCATTTCCGGCAATTTCTAATCCAGTTGTTTCAGTCTTTCGGCTGCCAGCTTTCGGACTTCAGGATCTTTATCAGTTTCAGCGATTTCGGTCAGGCTTGGTCTGAAAGTCATCCTGCTAACGGCCAGTTTCCGCACTTCAGGGTCTTTGTCAGTTTTAGCGATTTCGGTCAGGCTTGGACCGAAGGTCATTTTACTAACCGCCAGTTTTCGAACTTCAGGATCATTATCGGATTTGGCAATCTCAGTCAGACTCGGACCGAACGTCATTCTGCTAACAGCTAATTTCCTTACTTCAGGGTCTTTGTCGGTTTTGGCGATTTCGGTCAGGCCTGGACCGAAGGTCATTTTACTAACGGCTTTCTTTCTAACTTCCGGGTCACTGTCGGTTTTGGCAATCTCGGTTAGACTCGGACCGAACGTCATTCTGCTAACGGCTAATTTCCTTACTTCAGGGTCTTTGTCGGTTTTGGCGATTTCGGTCAGGCTTGGACCGAAGGTCATTTTACTAACGGCTTTCTTTCTAACTTCAGGGTCACTGTCGGTTTTGGCAATCTCGGTTAGACTCGGACCGAACGTCATCCTGCTAACCGCCAGTTTCCTTACTTCAGGGTCTTGATCTGTTTTGGCAATTTCGGTCAGATACGGTCCGAAGGTCATTTTGCTAACGGCCAGCTTCCGTACTTCCGGGTCCTTATCCGTTTTAGCCGTGATATACAAAAGAGAGTCCGAATTTTGACCCGTTATTGTAACCGTTACTTCTTCCGACTTTTTCGTTGAACTTAAGCCAATATTGCAACTGACCATCAGGATAAATGCCAGTGAAAAGAATAAAAATCGTAGTGTTTTCATAGTTCGTTATTTACGGGATTTCCATTTAACTATAGCATTCTAATTGTTTATTGTCTATGTGGTTATTGAGAACATACAAAATGTTACTTGTTGTGCCTAAAACTAGAGCTTGGGTAATAAAATTTAAAAAGTTATTAAAACCATATGCACGATGACCAATTATCGGCCACAGTTTTTTATTTTCCATAATCTTTATTACATAAGTCGATCAATCCGTTTTCTGTATTTATTGCCATTTTAACATTAAAAATAAGATTGTCAAGAACACTCATATCACCTTGTATAAAACTTTTAGCATCATTATAGATTCCATTATTTGTTTGGATAATATTATATAGCGATTTATAGATATATTCCAAACCCATTAAGTAATCAAAATCATAAGTTGATATGATATTACTACTTTTTAAAGTCTCCCATGCTATGGTTCTAAGTTCAACCTGTTCTAAAGTGAAGACTAAATTTAAATTCATCCGGGTGTATTTAAACTTTTCATTTCCCAATCTTACAGAGTCAATAGGAGAAAGTAAGCCCGGATGCTTTGTTCTAAACTGAATCATATTTTCAGATGAAGTAATAAATTCACTTTCAGTGCTTAAACACTCACTAAAAAAGATGTATATGTCGAGCATTTCTGTGTAATTTTTTACTGATTCCGTTAGCAATTTTTTATTTGCACTTATTTCTGTTAAAATATTTTCAGTTGCAATTTCTTTTTGCTTTTTAAGTTTTCTTGAGGCATTCCATTCGTTTAAATAAAGCGCAAGAAAAACACCAACCAGGGTTGCGAAAAGGGTTATAATACCGTCTCTACTCCAAAAGACTGTTTTTTTTATCATATTTTTAAATTCTGAATACTGTGCATTTTATACATCTGTTTGCCCAATGGTAATAATAAACCATCGTTTTATTCTGGTTTATTTTGAGTTACATCAGGTTCATTCAGTTAGTCCAATTTCTTTATTTTAAAATCAATAATTAAAATTTTAACAAAAAATAATTTATTTCCAACAATTCCAAATAACAGATTCCCTTTTTATCAATCTAAAAGTAATTGTTTTAAATGAACAATGGATAATGCAGAATGATTATTACGCCAATTCATTTTGAATATAATTAAACGTTTATTTTTTAGGATGTAACCGAAAGACTTTGTTCAACGTGATTTGCATTTAACTATAATATTCTCTTTGGTTATGGTCTCTATGGTTATTGAGATCGAACAAAATGCTACTTGTTGAGCCTAAAACTAATGCCTGAGGAATAAAGTGTATCAGAAAATTAAAACCGCATGCGATACCACCAAATGTTTTTGACAGTCAATTTCATGCCATTAGTTCATTTTATTATATATTACCGGCATCTGCCCTTTCCTGTTATTCCACAGTTCAGTTTCAACGATTAGTCTGGACATAAAATTCCCAACATTAATCCGGCTGGTTTTGCCTGGATTAGAAAGGGCACTCCTGATCGGTGAAGCATATGCCTCGTATTCGCTTACATTATCTTCATCAATTAACGTATCTGGTCGGACAGCGACCCATTCAATTCGCTTATGTTTTTGCCCGATGTTAACTCTTAAGAAGTCTGCCGCCTTTTCATTATCTGACTGTGGTGGCACAAAAAAGCGAATGAGCCCCATTACCAGTTTTTCTCCAATTGAAATGGGCTCATTTAAATCCCTGTTTCTGTTTGCAGTTGTATTCATCAATACAAAACGTATTGGTTTATCGGGAGAATTCTTCTGAATTGCAAGACATAGCAATGCAACGGCATTAGTTACTAATTTTCTGGGCTTTCCGAAAATCCCCTTCAACGTAATATTATGACCTAGGCAAGAAGCGATGGACTGACAATCAATCAAATGGTTCATCATTTCATCAACACTGATCTCTGAGATATTAGCTTTGATGATAGATATTCTGTCATTATTCGTCCACGAATCCATTATTTTTCCCGAAGGTCGTACGATCACCTTGACGCTTTTCCCCTTACTCAATAATTGTTCAACCAGTTGCTTTCCGGTTGCACCGGTTGCACCTACTATTAATGTTGCCATATTATTATATATTTAGTCAGGACAGATTTCTTCAATTGTTACAACTCATCTATATTCCAATTTTTATTCTACTAATCCTTGCAAATAAATCAATAAAGCGAAAGGTGGTTCAACTTTTTTCTTTATCGTACATATATGTTATTATCAGGCTAATCCAGACAGGAACGGGGTCATTTCATTTTTATCAACCTAAAAATAAGCATTTTAAATGAAGAATGAGGTATTATGAATAAAGAATCATTGTTGTCCGGTTAACGAATCAATATTACTTAAAGATTCTTCGCTCCATTCCATTACGCTCAGAATGACAGTCTCTTAGGTTTGGGGCCGGAGGATGGGTTGGTTTTCGAATGTGTAGCAAACCAACCCATCCTCCAGCCCAACAGCCAGCAACTTCCTGTCATTTTGAAGGAAGCGAAGAATCTATGAAGCTTTAAACGGACTACAGAAATGAAGGATGAAAAATGAGGAAAAAAAGGGGATGTCCGGAATGCCCTTGCCGAAAAACCACAGGTGCCTGAAAAATCAGGAATCGTGTTTCGTCTTAGGCATCGATAGTTATTCTGATTGTTTAGTAAACCGGGATTCTGTTTTAAGAAGGTCGTTTTTTTTAGAATCTCAGTAGTGAATATTGTATGAAGAGGCCTGATTTACGGAGCAGATTTCGGCATGGTTCCATATCAGAGCTCAAGAAAATTGAAGCGGACTACGCCCCATCAATTTACTACCATATCGGCTTATCTTTTTTTACAATGATGGAATCTGTGTTTTATTTTTTCCATTTATAATCTGGAATCGATTTATATCTTCCCCAAAATTTGTAGTGTGTCAGAGAAGTATAAGATATTAGTTTTCCTAGGCGTTTATTTCGGAGTAATAAATGTTGGAATTTATATAAAATCCATAGTAAAGCAAAGAATATAAACGACTGTATTAAAAACCTTACAATACCTGATTGCAGGTCGATTATTAAAATGTTGTTGAGTAAAATCGTAAGCGCTACGGAGCTTAATATACTTGTGGTGACCATTAGTCCATGTGCGGTTTCTATTGCTTTTTTAGGGCATGAATTCATACACTTCATACAACTTTCACATTTATGGGTCCAATAGGGACGATTATTGATTGTTTTGATTGCATTAACGGGACATTGTTTTACACACAAACCACAGTTATTACAATGAACAGAAGCATAAAAGGATTTTGCAAAAAGATATTTACCTGCCAGATAATAAGCTATCGACACCGGTGAAATTAAAATATCCTGAACCAGTTCTCTATATGCATGAAAATCTGTTTTTCCAGAAACTATTCTATTGAAGTGTTTTATAACACGATAATAATTTTTTTCGTGTAGGAATTTCACGGTATTCTCATGTAATGCAGGATGAATTGAAATCCAATTTGAAGGCATATCAAAAGGAATTTGTCCCACAATCCTGTATCCCCTGCTCTTTAAAATTACTGAAGACAATAAGAACGCAATTCCAGTCAACCCGGGTGTAACAAAACGACCTATTTTCATACCTGCCCTGGTATTCATTAAAACAATATTATTCCCGCCTTTTGGAAAATGTTTTATAAAATTTAAAGTAATTTTCGGATAATTGAAGCCATGCACAGGTGAAATAATCACAATCAAAGCATCCGAACCAATGATCTTAATTTTATCAATATCTGTTTTTGAAATATCAAATATCTGACAATCAAGATGCTTTTTTATAGCACGTTCAGAAAACCATAATGCTATTTGTTTAGCATTACCGGTTCCTGAAAAATAAAATATTACTATACTCCTGTATGCGCTCATCTTTCTCTTTAAAATTCATGAATTCTCATAATACCGGATCCTCTGACTGTTTCTCAACATTGCTTACGTTTGTATAAGAACAGGTGCCGATTGCAGGATTTATTTCTGTCATGTTGCCGTGATTTTGAAGCGGGCTACACCCCATCCATTTAGTGACTGAGCGGGTTTTGTTTTTATACAATTCTATGCTGTTTTTGATTTACCATCCGAAAGCGACGATTTGATTACTTTCATTGAATTGCAGGTCAAAACATGGGGTTAAATCAACCATTTTTCCATCTTTCGATTCCAGAACAATATCGTAGCTCATATCCCCGTATTCTAAAATATGGTTCAGCCGATATCCCAAAAACTCTTTCTGCATGTCCTTCATCCACATTTTGAATATTCGTTCTCTTTCTTTACTGGCGACATGTTTGTTGATGAAATCATCAATGTTCTCGTCATCGGTCAAAATTAGTTTTACAAACTGATGTATGATTTCAAGTTGTTTATTTGTAATATTGGTACTGCCATGTTTTATACTTTTCATTTTGGGTACAATGGGTGTGTAGTCTTCATTAAAAAGTAATTGCTCTATTTCCCATCCTACAATTTGAGTGTCGTATCTTAATTCATTGGTCATATATATGATGACCGTTTTTTCTGCCGGCAGTTGTATGAAATCGGCATAAAAAACACCATTTGAGCCGTTGTGAGCTACAATTTTTGTATTCCGGTCACTATTCATTATGGTCCATCCGTATGCATAGTGTGAATCTCCTGATTCATTTTCATTTACGTGGGGAAAAGTGAGTTGTTCAAATGATTTTTCAGAAATTATTTTGTTTTCTTTTAATGCCTTATACCATTTATATAAATCGGAAGGATTAGAAAGTATGCCTCCATTACCTTTTAAATGCCACGAGATTTGATTTGAGTCTGCCTGCCATTTCATAAGGTGAGTTCCCCAATCTTCCCCGCATTTATAACCGTGTGCAATTTGAGTTGTATCCCATTGTGGGAAAAGATAACCCGTATGTTTCATACCAGCTTTTTGAAAAAGATGTTCCTGCAAATAGGTCTCATAATCTGATTGCGCAACTTTTTCAATTATCATAGCTAGAATACTGTAACCCACGTTGGAATAACTAAACTGTTTTCCTGGTTCAAAATCCAATGGTGAACTATAAACTTCGCTTAAAAACTTCTCTTTTGTGATGGGAACGAAATCCACGCCGTAACCAAGATTTCCCACTATCCCTGAAGTATGGGTAAGTAACTGATGAATAGTTATGTTTTGTTTGTCCTTAGGCACATTTTCAAAAAATTTATAAATAGAATCGTTTACTGATAATTTGCCCTTTTCCTGTAATTTCAGAATAGCAGTTGCAGTAAATTGTTTTGTTAATGAACCTATTGTAAAAATAGTTTCTTCCGTTACAGGAAGATTTTCGTTTTTGTTTCTTAGTCCAACGCCACCAGAGTAGAGTATTTCTCCGTCCATAGCGACTAAAACGCTTGCAGAAAGTCCATTCTCATTGCACTCATCCATATAGGATTCAAGTCTGTTTTTCAGAGAGTTGACCCTGTCATTTGAGGTGGTTTTGTTTTTGCAGGAAACAAAAAGCATTGAAATTATTACTGTGATTGAAATATATCTTTTCATTGTCTTTTTATAGTGTTTTATTTAAACGTACCACCATGGATTATACCATGTGATAGCGGTTCGTGGTTTTTTGTTCTTTCGTTATTTGTTCAATTCCCTGATTATAAGCCGGAACTTTGTTCAACTCTATTTTTCACTTTTTATAGTGTACGTATATGTTGTAAAGTAAATCATATTCGTAACGGGCTAATCGAAAAAGGATTGGGGTCTTTTCGGTATTATCAGTCTAAAAGTAAGCATTTTAAATGAAGAATGTAGAATTATGAATGAAGAATTAAGAATGAAAAATGAAGAATTGTTTTGGTTTAGCATAAAACTAATCGTTCACATAAACGTAGTCTGGAGACTTTGTATTACGTAAGTCGTAAGCCATAATTTGTGATACGGGAGTTGTGGCGGTTCACAACACATCATTTTCTCGCGGATATACGCCGTTTAAATCGCTGAGTTTCGCAGAAGACTTTGGAAGCCATTAATAAGGAAAGGAAAACCGCATACTAAGAGTCAATATGCACTACAAAGGCATGCTCAATTATTCATTTTAAATTTTTCATTATTCATTTGTAAGTCAGGAGTCGTAATTTGTAACGCGTAACCTGTAACACGTAACCTGTACCGCGTAACCCGTCACATTTCTCATCTTACAATTTACATACCTATTTTCTCGCAGATTTATGCAGATTAAATCGCTGAGTTTCTCAGAAGACTTTGGAAGCCATTAATATAGGGAAGAACACCGCATTCTACGAGTCAATATGCACTACAAAGGCATGCTCCATTATTCATTTTAAATTTTTCATTATTCATTTGTAGGTCAGGAGTCGTAACCTGTAACGCGTAACGTGTAACGTGTAACCTGTAACGCGCAACCCGTCACATTTCTCATCTTACAATTTACATACCTATTTTCTCGCAGATTTACGCAGATTAAATCGCTGAGTTTCGCCGATGTTCTTTGGAAATCATTAATAAGAAAAGGAAAACCGCATACTACGAGTCAATATGCACTACAAAGGCATGCTCCATTATTCATTTTAAATTTTTCATTATTCATTTGTAGGTCAGGAGTCGTAATTTGTAACGCGTAACCTGTAACACGTAACCTGTAACTTGTAACACGTAACCTGTAACACGTAACGTGTAACCCGTAACCCGTCACATTTCACGTCTCACAATTCACGGTTCACGATTACGTCTCACGATTGATATACTCCTTCACTGAAACTTCGGAGTATGATAAAAAAAGGGAATCCACGCCTGAACTCCCAATTCGTTTAATTGCAATTGTAATGCCAATCCCTTTAATACAGTACAAATGTAAGGTGCTGATTTTAAGACGACATTACATCATTGTGTCATTATGAACACAATTTACCTAAATTATTCTTCAATTTGTATGTCAATATTTTTTTCCCTTAACAGGACTTTCGACTTTGAACAGATATTCGGTGTACAAACCAGGATGACTTTCTGTCCCGGCTTTTTTTCCTGAATCTTATCTGCCATAGCCGCAATTTTTTCCGCATCCTTTCTAATGATCCGGCTTTTAATCTTCTTCACAATGGCAATGGTTCCGGCATCAACCTGTTGTAAATCTGTTCTGCTGTTTAAACCAAACGGTGTGGGGTCGAGTTTTTTCATTTCAATGTGCTTTATGCTTGGCTTCCTCCCATATTTTATCCATCTCCTCCAGGTTCATGTCTTTCAGCGATTTGCCTTTTTTCAGTGTCTGATCCTCCAGGTAATTAAAGCGCTGAATGAATTTGATATTGGTTCGTTCAAGTGCTGCTTCAGGATCAATCCCGTATAACCTGGCCGCATTGATCATACTAAAAAACAGGTCTCCGAATTCTTTTTCGGTATCGGCCACATTACCGGCTTTGATCTCAAATTCCAGTTCAGCCAGTTCTTCACGTACCTTATCCCAAACCTGTTCTTTCTGATCCCAGTCAAAACCCACACCGCGTGCCTTATCCTGTATCCGGTGGGCTTTAATCATTGCTGGGAGAGCCGCAGGAACACCTTCCAGTACACGGCGGTTACCATCTTTTTCCTTGAGCTTCAACTTTTCCCAATTCCGCTCTACCTCAGATGCGTCAGCCACCTCCGTATCTGCGAAGATATGCGGATGGCGGTAAATCAGTTTTTCACAGATGCCGTTAAGGACATCGGTGATATCAAAGGCCTGTTTCTCCTCTCCTATTTTTGCATAAAATACAATATGCAGTAAAATATCCCCCAACTCCTTTTTTATCTCTTTAAGGTCGCCTTTCAGAATAGCATCCGAAAGTTCGTATGTCTCTTCAATGGTTAAATGACGGAGGCTTTCCAGGGTCTGCTTACTGTCCCACGGACATTTCTCACGCAATTCGTCCATGATGTCCAGCAATTCACCAAATGCATCCATCCGTTCCTGCTTTGTGCTCATATTATAGTATAAGTTTTAATCCGTCATAAGCCGGCTGAACATTTGCCGGCAGTAGTTTCAATACCTCACTGTGTTTTATCATCCCATGACTGATATGCGTCAGATAGGCTTCTCCGGGTTTTAACTGTTCCACCACCTCCAGGGCCTGTTCAAGGTTGTAATGCGAAATATGCTCTTCATGCCGTAAGGCATCAATCACCAGTACATCCAGATGCTGCAGTTTTGAAATTTCACCTTCAGGGATAGAACTCAGGTCTGTGAGATAGGCAAAATTCCTGATCCGGAACCCCAGAACCGGAAGTTTATAGTGCATACAGCGAACCGGCATAAACGGTTCACCCTGAAGCACCAAAGGAGTTTTATCATCAATCAGATGGATATCGAATTTTGGTATGCCCGGATAGCGAAAGTTTTTAAAGGCATAACTGAACTCTGTCTTTACCACCTCACTCACCCGTTCCTCGCAGTATACCTTTACGGCATCACCTGATATCCGGTTAAAGGCACGCACATCATCCATTCCGGCTATGTGGTCCTTATGCTCATGGGTCAGGATCAAAGCATCCATATGATCTATCCCGCAGGTGAGCATCTGTTGCCGGAAATCCGGTCCTGCGTCAATAACCACATTCGTTTTCCCGTACTGAACCAGAATAGAAGAACGCAGCCGCTTATCTCTTGGATCATCCGAAACGCAGACATCACAGCGGCATCCAATCACCGGTATTCCCTGCGATGTGCCCGTTCCCAGAAATGTTATTTTCAGTTGATTTGACATAAAAAACAAAAGTAATAAAAGTAAATCCGATGTGTTTATTTAACCGGAATTATTCACAAAGAGTTGTAAATTATTCTATTTTTGTTTAAAAAAAATGGATATTCTACTTAGCAGCCTGGGAGTTATCCTTATCCTGGTAGGTCTGGCCGGATGCATTTTACCCGGCATACCGGGTCCTCCGATAAGTTTTGTCGGTCTTCTGATACTCCATTTCACCAAATATGTCCAGATAAATGAAAACACGCTGATCACCTGGGGCATTATAGCCGTTGTGGTTACCGTGCTTGATAATTTTGTTCCTATCTGGGGAACCAAAAAGTTTGGCGGATCCAAATGGGGAGTCTGGGGCAGTATCCTCGGCCTGCTGGCAGGAATGCTCTTTTTTCCACCCTTTGGCATTATTATAGGCCCTTTTGCCGGTGCGGTAATCGGAGAGATGATGTCAGGACAGGAACGTAACAAAGCCTTAAAAGCGGGACTTGGCGCCTTCGTTGGCTTTCTGTTCGGAACCGGAATCAAACTGGTCGCATCAGGCTGGATGACCTGGATCTTTTTCCGTGAGATGATTCGCGGGATGACTTAAGCCAGTAAACCTGCGGTTTGCTGTCAATATTTTCTGTGGTTAATGGATGAAGGATTTAAACCTGTTAATTTCCTTTATTTAATCTTACCGGATTTTGTTTGTAAGACATTTTTATTATTTTGTGAGCGGGCACAAAAAGAGATGATGCGTTTGAAGGGATACATATTGCTCCTGGTTTTACCGTTCTTCAGTTTCAATGCTTTCGGACAAAACAACAATGAACAGCTGATTAAGTACATTGACAGCTGCAACTATGTGCAAAAAATCGACAGTCTTAAAACGGAGTTCCAAGATGTATCGGGTATTCCGGATCGCTATTCCACAGCATTTTACACCGCCCTGTCCTACTATCCCGAATTACGGAATTCACATATCCGGGTCAAAACAGGAAACATCAAAACCACGCTTTCAATGCGTCCCACCATTTGGTCGGTGATATTCAAATCGAAACATAACCGGGATTATATCCTGCGGATCAACAAAGACAATAAATTTGGGAACATCATACTCCGCGATGTAAATTACCAGGCGGCTGTCGGACTGTTTGGTCATGAACTGGCACATATTCTGGATTTCAGAAGCGTTGGTGCCGGCGGCATTTTAAAACGGGCTGTCTGGTACTTAAGCGAAGACAAACGAATTTTTTATGAACACCAGATAGATATGATGACGATTGATCAGGGTCTGGGGTGGCAGTTGTATGAGTGGTCCCGTTTTGTGCAGAATACGCCAAAGGCCACCCCTAAATACAAAAAATTAAAAGCAAGGCGGTATTTGAAACCGCCTCAGATTTTGTCGACTATGAATCAGGATTAAACCACTTTATAGCCCAGATCGCTGATTTTGCTTTTGATAAGATCTGATTCGAGCTTATCCCCTTCCACCACAACATCTCCACTCACATGATCAGCCGAGGCAAAAGAAACGTTTTCAAACGAACGTAAACCGGTCTCAATTTTATCCGAGCACATTTTACATCCCATCCCTTCAACTTTAAACACTTGTTTCTCCATTATTTTTGTATTTAATTTTCGTTTCAGATTCAGATAAACAGGCTTCAGGTATCCGCGCAGAACCGATAAAAGCAGCACAAGGGCAGCAGCTACATGCAGCCATTCAGGTAATATATGATGGTGTCCGTGAAGCATTTCGGCCGGCAATACAAACCATGAAGCCGGAAGAAAGGTATCAATAATAAAACCGGACAAAAGCGCACCCGAGATAATGGTCGCCAGATAGACAATCAGTGTTTTGGTCCCCATGGTCTGTTTAATGACGGTCATGGTAGCTGCATTTGTAGCCGGCCCTGCCATTAATAGCACTAAGGCCGCACCGGGTGACAATCCTTTCAGCATAAGAGCTGCTGCAATAGGGACTGATGCCGTAGCGCAAATATACAGGGGCATCGAAACTGCCAGGATGACCAGCATGCTGATCAGTGAGCTGTTCAGGTAATTCATGAAAAACTCATCCGGGACTACAACGGTAATCAGTGCAGCCAGCATTAAACCTATGATCAGCCATTTGGCAATATCCATCAGAAACTCTTCCAGGGCATAATGAAAGAGCCGGCCCCATTTTCGCCCGGTCTCATAGCTGTGTGCCGCCACTTTTTGCATGGGCTCCACAGCATCCCTGTGTGTTACTGCATCCGTAACCAGTCCGCTGAATATACCTGTAACAAAAGCGATTACCGGCCTCAGCAGGGCAAAAGGCAGTCCGAGCAGGGAGTAGGTTATCATAATGGAATCAAAACCGGTCTGTGGCGTAGAAACCAGAAAACTGACTGAAGCTCCCTTACCTGCCCCGTTTTTGTAAAACGATATACCGGTTGGGATCACACCACAGGAACATAAGGGAAGCGGAACACCAATCAGTGCGGCATTCATTACCGACCACCGGTTACCTTTACCCATATACTTATTCACAAAGTTCTGTGGCAGAAATACTTTCATGGCACCCGCCAGCAAAAAACCAAGCAAAAGGTACGGTGCCATCTCTACGCTGATGTCCAGCAGTGCTTCAAAATATTTTAATATCCAGGCTATCATATCCTACTAAATTCGTTGCAAAGATAATATGAATCGAGATATATAAATATGTCGCGGTACGATAAATTTACTGTATGAATGAATTTGTGTGTAAAGTGGCTTAAGGTTTTGAGCCGTATTTTTGTTTCATTTTTTCAACGCTTTCAGCAATCAGGGTTCTGAGCACATTTTGATCCACATCGCTGAGTCGTTTTACATACAAACAGGCTTTACCGGTTTTATATTTACCCAGCTTTTCAATGCCGGTAAGATGATCCACGCCGTAAATCAGGTAAACAGAGATATTTTGCTTCCGGGGCGAAAAGCCTGTTATCATCCAGTCGCCCTCCCTGCCGGTATCGTATTTATAATGGTATGATCCGAATCCAATGATGCTTTCACCCCACATTACCGCATCCTCGCCGGTTATTTCCTTCATCATATGCAGCAACACCAGTGCATCAGCCTTTTTCTCCTGATCTTCAATGGTATTGATAAAGTCTGCCACATCCCTGTTGTTCCGTTTAGTTTTCACGTCAGCCATGATTGCATTTTTAAGAAAAACAGGAAAAGCAAACCATTTGTTGAATGATGCGGGTAACTAAACCGGATCTGCTGCAATAAAGCGGGTGATATTCCGCGACAGTTCTATACGGTTCAGAAATGACAGCATAATACGATCGTAAAGTTCCTTTTTCAGGACGACATCCTCAATACCTGAATCTATGTTAGGGTTGTCGTTAATCTCTATAAGGAAAACTTCACCATTCACTTCTTTCAGATCCACGCCATATAAGCCATCACCCATAAGGGAAGCCCCTTTTAATGCCACTTTCATCACTTTTTCCGGCACTTCGGAAACAGGCATAGTTGCCGACATCCCTTCCATATCGTCCTTTTTCCCTTTCCAGTTATAAATCTGCCAGTGTCCCTTTGCCATAAAGTATTTACAGGCAAACAGCGGTTGTCCGTCCAGAATACCTATCCGCCAGTCGAATTCTGACGGCAGAAACTGCTGGGCAATAATCAGCTCCGATTTTTTAAACAGTATCTTTAACGATTCCAGAAGCTCCTCCTTGCTGTGAACTTTACTTACTCCTTTTGAAAACGAACCATCGGGCTGTTTTAAGACCAGCGGGTAGATCAGTGCATCGGCATCGGCTGCTTTAAACTGACTCTTGGCAAGAACCCTGGATGCCGGTATAGGAATACGGTTCAGGACCATACGTTCGTACAGATAAATCTTATTTGAACAACGTAAAATAGACCAGGGATCATCAATTACAACCAGTCCTTCAGCGTATGCCGTCCGCGAAAACCGGTAGGTATAATCATTTACATTGGTTGTTTCACGTATAAAAAGTGCATCGAATTCACTCAGACGGTTGATATCGTCTTTTGTAATGTATTCCATATAAAACCCTGCCCTGTCTGCCGCTGCCTTGAATTTTTCCAGCGCCTTTTTATTGGAAGGCGGATTTTTTTCATCCGGGTTGACAAGAATGGCCAGATCGTATTTGTAGTTCTTTAGCCGCGGGATGTGAAACCGTTTTTTTGAAAAAAAGTTCTCCATACACTGTTCCACCAATTCCTTATGCTCTTCGGGAAGCTTATTCACATTTAAAGGCTGAACCCTGTATATCATCCAGTTATCCTCTTTTACAAAATGAACCTGTAAAAGCGGCGTTTCAAACAACATGTAGAGCTTACCGGCCAGTTGCTTCAGCTTTTTGTCCTCTGTTTGCCCGAAATAGATGTTGATGCTGACCTTCTTCTCTGTCACATTGATAAAAGCTTTCTGTATCAGCTCATCCACCTCGGTTGAAATACTTTTGATCACAGACGCATTCTTAAAATCGCCAATGGTCGTCACACTGGGCACTACCCTGTGATCGCGGGCTGAAGCCAGCAGCGATACATAATAACCGGTACTTTGATATTTATATGAACTGCAAAGATTAAAAATACGGGCATTACGCAGTTCCTGGTATTTCTTGGTTGTGATATACTTTTTTGCCGGAACCACCTGGATATTATCCGGTACAAACCTGAACTGCCCCGGATTATCCACAACGATAATGTTTTCCTTCGAACTTTTCTCTGTCTGAACCGGAAGCCGGTAGATCATCTTAACGGCATCATAACCCTCGGCATAATAGTCCGGCAAAATACCGGTAATTTTAAATCCGAACTGCTCATACCATGATATCAGGGATTTATTTGCGGCCATGGCTTCCAGTGATACCTTTTCAAGCTGCAGAATCTCTGCCCGCTCAAAGCAGTAAGCCATTAATTTTTTCCCCAGTTGAAGTGATCTGTACTGCGGTAACACAGCGATTGAATATAAACGCAAGGTACGTTTATGATAATGGATAACCATGGCACCGGCATAGGTTTCCTCTGTACCGTTCTGAACCGAAATCAGAAACACATCCTGGAACGGACTGTTCAGGCTTAAGCGTAACATCCTTCGAGTGCTGCGCTGAATTTCCATAAAACAGGTTTCTTCCAGCGCTTCCAGAAACGACAGATTATTCAGTGATGCACGACTTATTTTAACTTCCATTTTTAGTAATCCCTTAAATTCTTTTCAATATATTCATTTTGCCAGATCCTGAATAAAACCGGATCATCCGGTATCTCCGGCGGTTCTTCCGTTATCAGTTTTACGATTTCAGGCTTTTGATGTTCCATAAATTTCACTGGTTTTACCACGGGAGATTCAGAAACCACATATGTTTTATGCGCCAGAATGAGCTTGTTTTGATCCGCCATTGGAGCATCATTGCCATCACCGAGAAATAAACTGCTGTAATGGACTTCCTCTTCACCCATGCGTCTGATATTACCTTTTTCTGTCAGCATCTCCTTAGTGACACCAAGCGTGGCATTTACACGTGTTCTGAAGCCGGCTTTCTGAAATCTGTTTTTAAAATAGAACGAGCAGTAATTGATCCCTATATTTATTCCGTTGTCGGCAGCATAATCTATAATCTCCAGTGCAGCAAGCTCAGATTCAAGGACAATAGGCTTTTCAGCGGGAATATAGGTGTAATTTCGCTTTAAAAGCCGGGGTGCATTATAATCCGTCAGGCGCAACTGATGCAGATTAAGATGTTTAACACCTGCCCTGACCATTTCGGGCAACAGATCTATGATCAATGCTTTTTCCTCCGGTACTGAAGGAATTTCAATGCTTACAATGGGTATAATTCCGGCAGCTTTTTTCACATTTTCAAGTGAATAGCGGGTCGCACCGATATCAAAGCGTATTTCATTCAATCCAGCATCAGCCAGGATACGGAACTTCTCTTCACTTGCCAGAATGCCGTTCGTATAGAGCCAGATATAAATATCCGGATCACATGATTTTCTTACCGCTTTTAAATATTCCAGTGTGCGTTCAAAATACAACAAGGGTTCCCCGCCACTAAAGCTTACCCCTTTAAATCCAAAATGGCGGACATATTCTGCATAGGCTTCCGGGGTATTAAAGGTCAGGCCCTGCGATGTGGGTGTCTCATCTTTTTGCTGTGAAGCCGGACAATAGAAACACGCTGCATTGCATTTCCCGGTTATAAAAAGGCAACTCCATAAGCCCTTACCACATAGATTACAGCCATTGGAAACTGACCGGTGGTAAACTTTTGTTCCCTTAAATAAGGTGTCCGTATTTTTTAAAAGAAGCTCATCTCGTTTCATTTGAAACACATCGGCTTCATAGGGATTTATCCAGCGGATATCCTGATATTTTGAAAAGGTACTCTTTTGTTCAGATACCAGATCATTCAAATAATGAATGAAAGTTTTCATTCAGCATACAAATAAAATTATACGTTATTGATTAATGCACCCGGAAAGCAATTATACAATCAACAAAACTCAGAAAACACAGAGAGACAAATAAGGCATATATCCCTGTTTATAAAGCCGTTAAAAAAATGATATGTCGTTGTACTTTGATACATTTTATGCGTGTAAAAGTATAAAAAGAATTGAATGATTATCACGGCAGGTTCTTTTTTTGACATTTATTTTCAATTCATATAATCCACTGTATAACAGAAAATTAAATAGTTAATACATGCGGAAAACTGTTTATAGAACCGGTATGGCGTACCAGTTCAGCTTTAATAGCCGAAAACAGGTGTAATTAAAGCCTTCAGGAAAGTCACCGACGATTTTCACCCTTTCATTTCGTCGATGAACGGGCGTGAACGGGTCGGTCAATGGCGACCAGTTGCCCACAAATGTTAAAATCCGCCATACACCGATTTAAACCCCGGATTCACAGATAATCTGTTCTGGATTGTTCAAAACCGCCATACTTTTGAATCAGAAATTAAAACAAAAACATTTAAACAATAAAAAAAAATAGCATCATGAAAACAATCAACAAATTTTTCGGATTAGCAGTGTTAGCAATTTCAATGTTCTCTTTTACAGCAAGTGCATCAGCTCTTGTAGGTGAAACAAACTCAGACCTTGGTAAGTATTGGTTAAAAGAAGCCGTTAATGTAATTGAAGTTTCCGGTGAAACTTTACCAACGTTCGTTATTCATTACGATCACCTGGCCTACCCGGTTTATGTTGGCGTTCTTGAAGGTAAAAAAGGTAATACCTATATTGTAAGAACCGATGGATTTGAAATCGCGTATGTCAACAAAAATGGCAAATTTGGTGTGGAATATATGCCAAAGAAACTGGCCACACTGGATGAAGAAGTAGTAATGTCAAAAATTAACAGGGAACATTTTCTGAATCAGCGGGTCATTACACCTAACAACCCTAATGATGATAAAGCACTCCAACTGATTGCAGCATATCTGCCACAGGTAATGAAATAAGTCTCATAGATTTTGATTAATTATTATTTACGTAGAAGTTGAGGGGCGTCCGGGAAGGACGCCTCTTTTATTTTTATAAGACACAGGTATCAGGTATCAAGACTCAGGAAAAAAGGGGTAAAAGTATTTTTAAATCTGAACTTATCTAATACATATTCTTTTTCAACGGTGTCCGTGTAAATTAGATCTTTTGATAAATGTGATTGATGTTAAAATACAAGGTGTTGATTATTAACAACCTGAACACAAGGACTAAAGTCCTGAAGAATGGACCTGACAAGTAACCCCGGCATTATGCCACCGCTAAAGATAAGGAGACACGTGGTAATGCCGGGGTTACTGAAAACTACGTACAAAAGGGTTTCAATCTTTTATTTAATCTTTTAACCGGACAGTAATGATTCTTTTTAGTATCTCCTGATAATTTCTCCACGGTCTTTACCTTCAACACTCCGCACATATGCCTGAACCACTTCATTCATAGTCACCGGTATATGTCCGGGGAATGCATTTTTAATCCGTTCATAGGCATCCTCAACCATTCCCACAGAAACCGCATTGATTCGGATCTCATTTTCTATTTCCAGATTCACTGCCTTTACAAAACTGTGAATGCCTCCGTTTACCATTGCTGCAGCCGTTGTATTCACCACGGGGTCATCAGCCAGTATACCGGTTGTTAGCGTTATGGATCCCCCCCTGTTAAGATATTCCCTGCCGATACGAACCAGGTTAACCTGTCCCATCAGTTTACTTTTAATGCCCACATAATAATCCTCTTCGGTCAGATCAGCAAAACTGCCCCATTTGGTGGCTCCGGCGATATTCACAATGGCATCAACCTTTCCGGTTTTTTCCAATGCACTTTTTATGGATGCATTGTCAGTGATGTCGATTTGAATATTACCGGCCGATCGTCCGGCTATAATGACATCGTGCCTCTGTTTCAAATATGCAGCGACCTTGTTACCAATTGTTCCGTATCCTCCAATAATAATAATCTTCATGATAAATAATTTATTGTTTTTATATAGAGATAACAAGTATGTATAACGGTTGTTTTGTCATTTTAACTTTGCAATGCAACTTAATAACTCCAGTGAGCCCTAAGCTTTTAAAAAGTTACAAAGTATTGTGAATTTTCGGTAAACGAAGAGGTAAACGTATACTTTTCCGCTTACAATGTGAATTTTCTTAACACACCGACAAGCTGCTTATACTGGCAGATTTTCACTTCATTCCGCGCCAATCCTGCCATACCTTTGAATCAGAAAAATAATTAATCACAATAAAAAATAACATCATGAAAACAACATTTAAACTTTTCGGATTAACTTTATTAGTGTTCACTATGTTTGCATCTGCAATACAGGCTGAAACCATCGTCAAAGAATCCAATTCTGAATTAGGTAAGTATTATTTAAAAAAAGCTGCCAATCCAATGGTGGTCAAAGGTGAGGAAGTTCAAACCTATGTATTGCACTACGACAATCTGTCCAAACCCGTTTATATTGGTGTATATAATGTACCCAACTGCAAAATTTATCTGGTTAGAACCGATGATTTTGAAGTGGCTTACGCCAGGAGAGACGGAATATTTGGAATCAATTATATGCCGGAAAGCCTGGCCACTCTCCCGGAAAAGGAAGTACGTGCAAATGTCAACAGAGTAAATTACTTAAAACAAAGAATCATTACACACAAAAGATGTACTGAAAAAACGCAGTTGAATCTGATTGCACAATACCTTCCGGAGGTGATGAATTAAGGAGAGTTACACTAACAAGCTAAAGACGAAAAAGGGATCAGTTTTGATCCCTTTTTTGTTCCGGTATACCGGCTCTTACTGTCATTTAATAAAGTTACACCACTTTCAGTAATATCGGTGAGAATAAAGTAAACGGAATAAATTTTAACAGAATGCTATAAACTCCTTATACACCGACAATCTTCCGCAGGTTACAGAAAAGAGCTTCTTTCAAACAGATTCCTGCCCTACCTTTGGAACAGAAATAAAACGATAACTCCAAAATAAAACGTCATGAATACAAAAGTCAGATTATTAGTTTTAATGGTGATAAGTGTCACTTTGTTTTCGTTCACTACTAAATTTCCAACCATTGTAAAAGACACCAATTCTGAACTGGGCAGATTCTGGTTGAAAAGAGCAGTAAATCTCATTGAAGTTGAAGGTGAAACCCTTCCAACATATGTGGTTCATTATGACAACCTGAATAAACCTGTATACATCGGGGTTTTAAAAGAGAAAAAATGTAAGACTTATATTGTCAGAACCGATGAGTTTGAGGTTGCGTATACCTGTAAAAAAGGTGTTTTTGGAATCAGCTATGTTCCAAGAAAGATGGCAGCTTTTCCGCAGGATTACAGCAAAGATCACCTGAACAAGTCAAATTATCAGAAACAGCGTATTATAACCACAAAACCGTGCTCTGAGAAAGAACAACTTTGTCTTATCGCAGCATATTTACCGGAAATAATGAGTTAAAATATACATGAAGGTATCCGTAAAAAAGGGGTTCCATGATTTGATCCCCTTTTTTTGCATTTTTATGTATAATATATCCGTACGTTTTCAGAATTCAATCAGCATGGCGCCATAGGAATAACCTCCACCAAATACAGTAATACCCACCAGATCGCCCTTTTGAAACTGTTGCCAGTTTTCAGAGAGACAGATGCCGGTACTCGCACATCCGGTATTCCCCAGCCTGTCAATATTCTTAAAAATCCTGCTGGCATCAAATTTCATGCGTTGTGACAAATTAGCAATTATTCTGTCGTTTGCCTGATGTGGAACAATATAGTCCAGATCTGACTGAACAAGATTTCTGTTATCCAGAACTTTCAGGAGTCCGGTCTCCATATATTCACAGGCATGGATAAAAACATCCCGGCCATTCGGCATTTCAAGCCCTCCACCAGCAGGACGAAGATAAACAGCATCGGGGCCCTGCCCTACATCCCCAAGTCCCTCGGTGAATATATTCAGGACTTCCGGTGAATCCGGTACTTTTTTACTGTTTAAAAGAATGGCAGCTGCACCGTCCCCCCAGAGATGGCCACTTTTCTCATCCGTTTCATTGCTGTACAACCAATTGTGTTCCGATGCAATCACCAAAGCTTTTGTTGCTTTTCCCATGGCAAAATAGCCTTCAACTATCTCAATGGCATTAATCAGCGATGAGCATGCTGAAGAAATATAAACGGCTTTAGCACCGTTCAATTTAAACTCTTTCTGTACCACATGAGCAATTGTGGCAACTGTATCGTATGGACTGTATGATGCCCCAACGATCAGATCAACGCCATCAATGGAAGGCCCAAGCCCTCTGACAGCATCAACAGCCATGGTATTTGAATTCTCATTATCTGCGGCCCTTGAACGGGTTCTTATACCAGTCCTTTGAAAAATCCATTCATCATCAAGACCATTCACATTTTTAAAATAAGCATTAGGAACCCTTTCTTCCGGTATATAATGTGAAATCTTTTCAATAAACATAATCAATCCTACTTGTGAATACCTCTTAAAATTGTTTTATAATAAATATGTAAAGTCTCCCAACTCCAATCACCAAAAGCATCCTTTATAAATGACACCTCCAGCGCCTTAAGCGAACGCTGAATAACAAAGGCCAGTCTTTCGGGGGCCTCAATCACAAACATACCGGTTTCAATCCCCTCAGTCAGTATTAAGGCAAGCAGTTCAGATTCCTTTATATCGAGATTCTTTCTCAAATTCTCTATCCGGTCAATATTATTGAGAAAATCCTTCCGCAACGATTCATTTTTCATCGAAAGATGTTCTACCGCTTTCATGCGCGTAGAGAAAATCGCCTGCAATTTTTTATCCGGTGTTTCCTTTGTTCTGGTTACCGCCTTAAGTTTTACCAGAATGGAATTGATTTCAACATTTACGACCTCAGAGTATAATTCTTCTTTTGATCCGAAGTAACTGTAAATGGTCCGTCTCCCTATCTTAGAAGCTTTGGCAATATCTTCCATGGTTGTTTTGTAGACGCTCAGATTTGCAAATACAATACGGGCTACCGATACAATTTTATCGCGTGTGGTTTTTAATGACTTCATTACACAATTGCACAAAAAGTGTGTCAATGTGCAAATATAAACCTAAGAAAAAATATAGCAAAACAAAACGGTGTTTTTAGGCCGTGAATTATTCCGAAATGAATTCCGACAGATAATCAATAATATCTGCGGCAACCTGTTGCTTCGATTTTAAATCATACGCTTTATGTTTCCCCTTACGGTCGAAAATAGTAATCTTATTTGTATCGTGCATAAACCCGGCTTCAGGGTCATTTAGGCTGTTTAACACGATAAAGTCCAGGTTTTTTCTTTGCAGTTTTCCGATGGCGTTATCTGCCTCATTATGCGTTTCAAGAGCGAAACCAACCATAATCTGGGTATCTTTTTTAAGCTGCCCCAGAGTCCCTGCAATGTCTTTGGTTGGTTTAAGTCTGAGCACCATATCTTCTTTACCCCGTTTTACTTTTCGTGACTGAACATCCTCCGGTGTAAAATCAGCCACTGCGGCACTTAAGATAGCGATATCGGCATCCCTGAATGCTTCAAGTGTGGCCCGGTACATTTCTCCGGCCGATGTAACATCAATTCTTTTTATACCCGGCGAGGGTGTCTGAAGCTGAACCGGACCTGCAACAAGTGTGACGTCGGCACCGCGTAAAGCACATTCCCCGGCAATAGCAAAACCCATTTTGCCGGAAGAATAATTACCAATAAAACGGACGGGATCAATTTTTTCGTAGGTTGGCCCTGCTGTGATCAGAACCTTTTTATTCAGACTTTTTTTTTTGAGAAATGAAGTATCACCTGCTCTGTGATGGCTTCAGGTTCCTGCATCCTGCCTTTTCCTTCCAGTCCGCTGGCCAGTTCACCACTGTCAGGTTCCAGGATATCCACTCCCCTGTTTGCCAGAATTTGCAGGTTATCCCTGGTTGATACATGAGCATACATATCCAGGTCCATCGCCGGCGCGAGCACTACCGGGCATTTAACTGACATGTAAGTTGTAAGCAGAAGGTTATCGCATATACCATGCGCCATTTTGCCTATGGTATTGGCTGATGCCGGCGCAATCAACATTAAATCGGCCCAAAGTCCCATATCCACATGGGAATGCCAGGTGCCGTCGGCATTGGCAAAAAACGCACTATGTACAGGCTTTCCGGACAAAGCAGAAAGTGTGACCGGAGTAATAAATTCCTTAGCGGCAGGTGTCATTATAACCTGTACCTCTGCACCTTCCTTAATGAGGCCACGAAGAAGATAAGCCGCTTTGTAGGCGGCTATACTTCCTGTGATTCCCAATAATATTTTTTTGCCCTGTAATCTCATGCAAGGCTGATTAATCTTCGTTACTCTCTTTTGCCGGATTACGATAATAAATATTGTCCTCTACATACTCCTCTGTTGCAATAAGAGCAGGTTTTGGAAGACGTTCATAAAATTTGGATATTTCAATTTGCTCACGGTTTTCAAAAACCTCCTCAAGGTTATCTGTATACGAAGCAAACTCCTGAAGTTTACGGTTTAACTCCTCTTTCATCTCCGCACTGATCTGATTTGCACGTTTGGAAATAATCATCACGGTTTCATAAATGTTACCGGTATCGCTACTCAATTCCATTGTGTCTCTCGTAACGGTAGACAAAGGTGCTTTTGATTTTTTATAATCCATATTTGAATTGTTAATTAAAACGCTTTAATACTTTTTCTGATTCTTCGAACATTTTTTCAGCTTCCTTCAAATGCGTGCTTTCCGGAAAATCATTAACGAATGAGTAATACTCATCCACCGTACTGCGGTAACGATCTTCAAGTTTCTTTTCCACGCTGTTAACAGCCTGCGCATATTTTGCTTTTAAAATGAGAAAAGCTACATCTTCTCTGTATTTGGTATCAGGATATTCCTTTAAAATATTCTCTGCTGTTATCACTGCAGATTTGTAATTATTACCAAGATAGTTGCCCAAGTCGTAATACAATTTTGCATTCAGAAAATCCTTCTGTACCAGTTTTTCCCGCAGTTCATCGATATAATCCAGTGCTTTTTCTGCATTTTCACTTTTGGGAAATAAATTTACATACAGCTCAAATGCTTCTATAGCCTGTTTTGTTGGGGTCTGATCCAGACGTGGTTTTGGTGAATCAAGATAAAGACAGTAAGCTGCCATGTAATAGGCTTCCTGCACATATGGTCCATTGGGAAAGGTTTTAGCCAGGGTATTGAAATAATGTCCTGCCATCAGGTTATCACCCTGACCATAATACGCATTGGCCATAAGATACAAGGCTTCTTCCGATTTTTCAGATCCACGGATAACCGGGTATATTTCACTGAATATTGTTACGGCCTTATTATAATCCTCAGCAAGGTAATACTCTTTAGCCTTGTTATATTTATAACCGGCATCCGTACTTTTTAAAACCTTGTTGTATTCTCCACACCCGGCCAATAAGAGGGTCAGAGTAAGTACTATGTATAATGTTCTGTTTCTCATTTTCAAAAGCCCTGCAAAATTATGTTATTCCTGCTAATAAAAAAAGTATAACCTGCTATTTTAATGAATTTTTGCGCTTGCCATTTACACATCGAATTCTTTAATCAATACGTATGAACCTGTAAAATGTTATCAACACTTCATCTTTTTTAGAAAACTAATTCAGGTTTTATTGCTTTTTCACCTTTCCTCCGGAAACTGAAATGCATTGATTATTTGCATTCACACTTATTCAGACTAACTATGAAAAACAGGTGTGTCATTTGGACAGATATTAAAAAACACTACATTTGCATTGCAATTTTAAAACCATAAGAACGTGGATTTATTTGATAAAATACTAGCTGATCAGGGCGATTTAGGAAAATACCGTCAACAGGCCCATGGATATTTTATGTTTCCAAAACTGGAAGGTGAAATTAATCCCCGCATGAAATTCAGGGGGAAAGAGGTTTTAACCTGGAGTCTGAATAACTACCTTGGTTTGGCCAATCATCCGGAAGTAAGAAAAACAGATGCAGAGGCTGCTGCAAAATGGGGTCTTGGCTATCCAATGGGTGCACGCATGATGAGCGGTCATACCAGTCTTCATGAAAAACTGGAAGCCCAGTTAGCAGATTTTGTTGGCAAAGAAGACAGCTACCTGTTGAACTTCGGTTATCAGGGCATGGTATCTGTTATCGATTCAATCGTAAACCGTAATGATGTCATCGTATACGACTCTGAATCTCACGCCTGTATTTTGGACGGTATGCGTCTTCACATGGGAAAACGTTTTGTATTTCAGCATAACGATATTGAAAACCTGGAGCGTCAGCTGGCAAGAGCAGTAAAGCTTGCCGAAACGCAGAAAGGCGGAGTTCTGGTTATCACAGAAGGTGTTTTCGGCATGGCCGGAGACCTTGGTAAACTGGACGATATTGTCGGTCTGAAATCAAAGTATAACTTCAGATTGCTTGTTGACGATGCTCATGGCTTCGGAACAATGGGAAAAACCGGTGCCGGTACAGGTGAACATTTTGGAGTTCAGGACAAAATTGATCTCTATTTTTCAACCTTTGCAAAATCAATGGCATCAATAGGTGCATTTATTGCAGGTGATGAGGCTATCATCAACTTCCTTCGTTATAATATGCGCTCACAGATTTTTGCAAAATCATTACCCATGCCCCTGGTAGAAGGAGCTTTAAAAAGACTGGAAATCCTAAAAAATAATCCGGAGCTAAAAGCAAATCTCTGGAATGTGGTAAATAAATTACAAAGCGGTTTAAAAGCAGAAGGGTTTAATCTGGGCCATACCGAATCACCGGTTACACCGGTTTATTTATCAGGAAGCGTTCCCGAAGCAACCAATCTGGTTATGGATTTACGTGAAAACTACAATGTATTTTGTTCCATTGTTGTTTATCCTGTGATCCCGAAAGGTCAGTTGATGCTGCGTATTATTCCCACGGCCAGCCACACCATAGAAGATGTGGAATATACCATTAAGGCGTTCTCTGAAGTAAGGGCAAACCTTGAAGCCGGAAAGTACGATGTTGAAAGCATCCCTGAGTGGAAATAGTTAGACAAAATAATGCAAGTATAAAGCCGGTTTTATTCCGGCTTTTTTTATGCCCTTACCGAACAAAACCCCATCTAACGGAGGACATCCCTTTCAATACACAATATACTTATTTCCAATGAATTAAAACAGCGAATACGTATATTTTGTTTAATTATATAAATTATTCTCATCTATTTTTAAGGAGGATAATTAAACGTGTTTGTATGGCTTGTTTTTCAACTCCCGAAAACCTTTAGAACGACCATAAATCCGGCATTTTTACGACAGAAAAACTGAACGAAAGTACTAAAAAACCGGCTCATACCATTCAAACCGTTCTAATCTGAAAATACTAACACAAACAGTATATACTGGTAGGTTTATTAATTAACTCATTTAATGCATATTGAATTTATATTTATTTTAATTAAAAAACTACATCCAGGGTTTAAATTTACTGAATCCAAATATTAAAAGTAATTCTTTCTTAAACGCACATTTTACGCTATATTTGCTTTACAAAATTGAGTAAAATGGATAACAAAGACGTATTAAATTCTGTACTTGAGAAAGCCCGGAAGTGGCTTGACGGTAATTATGATGAGCAAACCAAAGAAGAGATCAGAAGCATGATGGATGCGGACGATAAATCGGAACTTATTGATGCTTTTTACAAGGATCTTGAATTCGGTACCGGAGGTCTTCGCGGTATTATGGGAGCCGGATCAAACCGAATGAATATTTATACATCCGGTGCGGCAACGCAGGGCCTGTCGAATTATCTTTTAAAGCAGTTTCCGGATGTCAATCCGATAAAGGTGGTTATAGGACACGACTGCAGAAACAACAGCCGGTTATTTGCTGAAACCTCCGCCAATATCTTTTCGGCAAACGGTATTAAGGTTTATCTTTTTGAAGATTTACGCCCTACTCCGGAAATGTCTTTCACCATACGCGAACTTGGTTGTCAGAGTGGAATTATTTTAACGGCGTCACACAATCCAAAAGAATACAACGGATACAAAGCATACTGGGATGACGGTGCCCAGATGATTGCACCTCATGACAAAAACGTAATTGATGAGGTTAATGCCATTACCGACGTTAACGATATTAAATTTGACGGAAATCCTGATCTCATAGAAATAATCGGTGAGGAAATCGACAATAAATACCTGGACAGGGTCGCCACGCTGGTTCTTGATCCTGATGCCATAGAGCGTCAGAAAGATTTAAAAATAGTATATACCCCCATTCATGGCACTGGTGTAAAGATTGTTCCTGCAGCCCTGAAACGTTATGGTTTTACAAACATCATCAATGTACCGGAACAGGATGTGGTCAGCGGCGATTTTCCAACCGTCAAATCACCAAACCCTGAAGAGCCGGCTGCGCTTGAGATGGCAGTAAAAAAAGCCATTGAAAAAGATGCAGACCTGGTTATGGCCTCTGACCCTGATTCAGACCGGATTGGTATTGCCATAAAAAATGATAAAGGTGAATTCATACTGGTTAACGGTAATCAGACCGCTCTGCTCCTGACCTACTACATTATCACACAATGGAAAGCAAAAAACAAGCTTAAAGGCAATGAATTCATTGTAAAAACCATTGTCACATCTGAGTTACTTAAGGAAATTGCAGTTAAAAACGGTGTAGAATACTACGACTGTTATACAGGTTTTAAATGGATTGCAGCATTGATCCGTGAATTAGAAGGTCAAAAACAGTACATAGCCGGTGGCGAAGAGAGCTACGGATTTCTGCCGGAAGACTTTGTACGGGACAAAGATGCTGTTTCCTCCTGCGCTGTCATGGCCGAAGTAGCTGCATGGGCTAAAGACAACGGCAAATCGTTATATGAATTACTTCAGGATATCTACCTTACTTACGGTTTCTCAAAAGAAAAGCTGATATCTGTTGTTCGTAAAGGAAAAGCCGGGGCTGATGAAATCAAACAAATGATGGAAGACTTCAGGCACAATACGCCTCAGACATTGGGCGGATCACCTGTAACTGTTTTGAAGGACTATCAGTCACTGGAAGCAAAGCATTTATTAACCGGGAAAGTTGAAAAGCTTGATTTTCCTGCCACATCAAATGTATTGCAGTTCCTGACCGAAGATGGCTCGAAAATTTCTGTTCGCCCATCCGGAACAGAACCTAAAATTAAGTTCTATTTTGAAGTCAAGGGTGAATTAAAATCCAGAGCAGATTTTGATGCGGCCAATATGAAGGCCGATGAAAAAATATCCCGGATCATTCATGAACTGAAACTGGATTAACACAATGATATAACAGAGTAAAAGCCCGGTTAAGCCGGGCTTTTTTTTGCTGTTTTATCTATATTACCTACCAATAAATGGGGCTTAAGCTTTTATTTTTCGGCCGTAAAAATCATATAATACCTTCTCATACTCTTCGTTGACGGGTTTTGAAGGATCAAATTCCGGGGCGTCTTCAATGTCATCCCGGGTCATATCAATCATTGCCTTTCTACCGGAATAACTGATTTTTGAAATCGCTTCAATGGGTAACATCACCTTTTTACTCCAGGGCAAAAAATCTCTGGTATCTATAACCACATAAAATATATGCCAGTTGTCATCGTCAATAATTAAATCCTCAACATGTCCGAAATAATCATCGCTCGACTGAATGGTATACCCGCGTATCTCCCTGAAACTTCTGAGACTGGTATCAATATCATCCTCATCAACCACTTTTTCAGGATAACGGTTTGGCACCGGTCTGTTTGGATCCAGCATTGATGCTATACCTGTATAACCTGCATATTGCTGAGCCCAGTAAGGTTGCATGGCATAGTGGTTGAATAACAACTGCTCATACCTTCTGGATACAGGCTTGTCAAAATCAATTCCGGGAGACTTTTCAATAACTTCTGTGGTCAGGTTTACCGGAAAATGCTCACTCATCCATTCCGGTTCACCCAGATTTACCCTTGGAATCAATACTTTGCGGCTACTAAATATGCCACCGAGTTTTACTTCAAGGTAACGTATGGTCCAGCGCTCTTCATCGAACAAAAAATCTTTCACACTACCTTTATCCCCATCTTTTGCTTTAACAGAAAACCCTACTAATTTATTTAAACTCCGTCTCATAATGCTTTTTTGCAACTATCGTTGCAAATAATATTCCAGAGCAACGCACAGATGACTGCTATTCATAAAATACTGACCAGAAAACAGATACAACAAAATAAATACGATAGCCGGCTGACAGGAATTCACTAAATTGTAGAAGATTTTGCAAAACCGTGTAAATTCTCCACAACGCAACAATCTTATCATGGTAAAAGAAACCATGGACCTGTTATCGCAGGATGCCGGTCCAGTTTTCAGTATTAACTTACAAGTGAGAAAACTTAACTGAATTAAATGCTGGAAATAAGGCCTGAATAAAGTTTAAACAACAGTACAGAGATGGAAGTATTGATCTATGCTGCTTTTCTGTAACGATAATGGCCTATGATTTTATATGCAAAGAGACAATCTGCAAGAACCTGCCCCTGACCAATATTATGGACTATTTCCAGGTGTGTTTTTTTCTCATTAAGCCAGTTCACAACAATACCAATATGGCTTACACCATTACCCAGATCCCAGCAAACAATATCTCCGGCATTATAGTCTGATCCAGCATCCGTAACAGCCAGTGTTTCACCAAACCGCTGAAAAAACACCATTAGGTTAGGCACTCTTCTGTGATCAATATTTTTATCCGGTCCGGAAAGTCCCCAAATCCCGGGATATAAATCAAAATTATCCCTCATATCCTCATGTACTTCTTTTTGAAGATCGGTTCCCATCTTGCGGTATGTCCTGATAATTACATCTGTACATACCCCACGCCCTTCGGGGACATCACCATCTGGATATGGAATTGAAAAATACGACGGATCATATACAACATCGTGACTTATTAATGTGATTGCTGAATCAGCCAGGGAAGCATAATAATTATCCTGTGACCATAAACCGGCACACGATAGAAACATTAAAACTGTTGCAACAATATGTTTCATTGCACATCCAGTTTATCAGAATTGATCTTTTTCCAGGATTTCCGCTTAATAATCGCCAGTTTTTCGTTCTTCAGATCAAAAACGGATACATACTTCTTACTCATAACATAGTGCAGGTCCCAGTCCACCTCATTCCGATAAAGCAAAAGTGTACAGATATCAGTCGGATCTATAACCTCAGAAATTAAGTGTTTGTGCAACGTAGCATTCTGTGTTGTGTCAATTCCTGAGCTTACACTCAGCTTTATTAAGGATTTATGAATCCGCTCTACTCCCCTGTACTTATTATTTTCATCGAACTTAATACGATAGTCATTACCGAGAATGATCACATCTTCCATTTTTGACCCCGAAAGGACATAAATAACACGTTCGTGACTGTTGATTACAGGAAGTAATGTAAAAGCCACTCCCTTGTAATAGGTATAATAGCCATCTTTGTTAACCTTTATTTTTTCGATAGCCTTTTCCCTCATGGTAATCAGACTGTTTTCCAGTTCTGTAGGAACCAGACTTTTTGTTTCCGGAATGCCGGTAATTTTAACGGGATCGGTTGCCGTTAGATGATAACGGGCGATAATTCTTGTTGTGTCAAAAAAATAATAAAACAGGGTGATAACCTCATTACCGTTTAAATAGGACAAATATCCGTTTGTATTTTCAGAATCATCAGGAAAAAGCTTAAGAAAATGCTCAGTTGCAACAAGAGATGCTTTATCCAGCGTATACAGCATTTTTCCTTCAGCCAGTATTTTTTCAGCATCAGGCTTTTTTGCTGAAACAAATACTGAAAACAGGATAAACAGAATTAATAAGGTGTGTTTCATTTCATTAAATTTGGTTCGACAAGATACAATATACTTATCAGGATATCAGAATAATTAAAAGCTTAATTGTTTAAAAAAACTTATTCACTACTCTATGAACGTTAACCATTATATTCTGTTACATATATACGAAATAATTGAGCCGTGCAATCACATTATTTCGTTTGGATTGAATCGATCCTTTTTTTATTTTTGCACGCGGTTTCGGGGTCACTGATTGCCCCAAAAATTCATTTCGGGGAAGCCCGTAAATAACAAAAACAAACAAAGATGCAGGAGTTTAAGCCTATCAAACTTGTACTGGAAGACGGAACCGTATTCGAAGGAAAATCATTTGGTTATCATCAATCTGTCGCCGGAGAAGTTGTTTTTAATACCGCCATGACCGGTTACCCCGAGAGTTTAACAGATCCATCCTATAAAGGCCAGTTACTGGTTGCCACATATCCTTTAATCGGGAATTATGGAGTACCGGGTGATGAACTGGAAAACGGGATTCCTAAGTTTTATGAATCGGATCAGATTCATGTCAGTGCCTTTATAATATCTGAATATTCTACTGAGCACAGTCACTGGAATGCTGACAAGAGTCTGGGAGACTGGCTCAAAGAACACAAAGTTCCGGGTTTGTTTGGAATCGACACCAGGGCCCTGACCAAAATTATCAGGGAGAAGGGTGTGATGCTTGGGAAAATAATAGCCGATGAAGTGGACGTTGACTTTTATGATCCCAACCAGGATAACCTTGTTGACATGGTGAGCTGCAAAGAAAAAATGGTATATGGTAATGGCCAGCATAAAATTGTTCTGGTGGATACAGGTGCCAAGTACAACATCTTTCGCTGTCTGCTCAGAAGAGACACAACATTAATCAGAGTTCCCTGGAATTATGATTTCACGAATGAGGACTATGATGGGATCATGCTTTCCAATGGTCCCGGTGATCCGGAAGTTTGTGAAGCTACTGTACAGCATATCAGAAAAGCCCTGAACGATGACAAACCGATTTTCGGCATCTGCCTGGGGAATCAGCTGATGGGACTTGCTGCAGGAGGTGGAACACACAAACTCAAATACGGGCATCGCAGTCATAATCAGCCGGTACGCGAAATCGGAACAAACACCTGCTACATCACATCGCAGAATCACGGTTATGTATTGGATACGGATTCACTTAAAAAAGATTGGGAACCGTCATTTGTCAATGTAAATGATGAAACAAATGAGGGAATTAAGCATAAAAGCAAACCTTTCTTTTCAACACAGTTTCATCCCGAAGCATCAAGCGGGCCAACCGATACTGAGTTTTTATTTGATGTGTTTATCGACAAAATAGTAGAACACAAAAGCAGTAAAAAGTAAATTACACATCATAACATCATTCAAAAAAACAGGATGATTTAAAAGGGGTTTTATTTCAAAACTCCTTTTTTAGTCTGAAAATGTCCCGTCAAAAAAAACAAAAAATACCAAAATGGGAAGAAAAAAAAACCATCCTCTGCTCGAAAATATTGAGATTACAGATGTCGGTACAGAAGGTAAAGCGCTGGCCAGGGTTGATAATATGGTGGTCTTTACAAAAAATGTGGTCCCCGGCGATATTGTTGACATTCAGGTAAATAAAAAGCGTAAGAAGTATATGGAAGGCTTTGTTACGGCCATCCACAAAAAATCAGAAATAAGGGCAGTACCAAAATGTGAGCATTTCGGGGTATGCGGTGGCTGCAAATGGCAAAATCTTCCCTATGAGGAGCAGCTCCGTTACAAGACCAGGCATGTAAAAGATTCCCTGGTTCGTATCGGACATCTCTCCATCCCTGAAGTTAAACCGATTCTGGGGTCTGAAGATGAGTACTATTACCGAAATAAAATGGAATATACTTTTTGCAATAACCGCTGGGTTACAGCAGAAGAACTGGAAAAAGGCAATGAAATAAGCGATTGGAGGGCAGCCGGGTTTTATGTTCCCGGGCGTTTTGACAAAGTACTCGACCTGCACACCTGTCATTTACAGGCAGAACCAAGCAACGCAATACGGAATGGACTAAAGGAATTTGCCGTTAAAAAAGGGTATTCATTTTTTGATCTGAAAGAACAAACCGGTTTTTTAAGAACGTTATGGGTCCGGACATCATCAACCGGAGAAATCATGATTATAGTGGTTTTCAATGAGAACCGGAAAAATGAAATTGCGGAAGTAATGGAATACCTTAAAAATACATTCCCTGAGATTACATCGCTTACGTATTGCATCAACACAAAAGGAAATCCGGTTATTAGCGATCTTGACATTGAGACCTATAGTGGAAAGGATCATATCATGGAAGAAATGGAAGAACTGCAGTTTAAAATCAGTCCCAAGTCTTTCTACCAGACAAACAGTAAACAGGCTTATGCACTGTACAAAGTAGCCCGTGAATATGCTGAACTGACAGGAAATGAAACGGTTTATGACCTTTATACCGGAACCGGAACCATTGCTAACTTTGTGGCATCAAAGGCCAAAAAAGTTATCGGTATCGAATATGTGGAAGATGCCATAAGAGATGCCAGACAAAACGCACAACTGAATAGCATAGAAAATGCTGCTTTTTTTGCCGGCGATATGAAGGATATCCTTAATCCGGAATTTATATCTGTTCACGGTCAACCGGACGTTATTATTACCGATCCACCAAGAGCCGGCATGCACCCCGATGTGGTTCAGACCATAATGCAGGCCAGGGCAAAACGCATTGTATATGTAAGCTGTAATCCAACAACCCAGGCCAGGGACCTTGAAATGATGTCTGAGCTATACAGAGTCTCAAAAGTACAGCCTGTGGATATGTTTCCACATACCGCCCATGTGGAGAATGTGGTTCAGCTTGAACTAATTGATGAATAGATGGTTTTAACATGTGACTAAACACACAGCAATGACAATTACACAATTATCTCCCAATGCAATATGGCATTATTTTAATGAAATATGCCGGATACCAAGACCATCAAAAAAAGAAGAAAAAATCATCGCATATTTAAGCGAATTTGGCAAATCTCACGGTTTGGATACCCGCACGGACAAAGCAGGCAATGTACTGATAAGCAAAGCAGCCACACCTGGTTATGAAAATCTTAAAACCGTAATTTTACAGTCGCATGTTGACATGGTATGTGAAAAAAACAGCGACACGGTTCACAATTTCGATCTTGATCCGATTCAACCCTATATCGACGGAGAATGGGTTAAAGCCAAAGGCACAACGCTTGGTGCAGATGATGGCATTGGTGTTGCTGCCCAACTGGCTATTCTTGCTGCCAGTGATATGGAACACGGTCCACTGGAGTGTTTGTTCACTACTGACGAAGAAACCGGTTTATCGGGTGCATTTGCCCTGGAAAAGAATTTTATGACCGGTGAAATCTTACTTAATCTTGACAGCGAAGATGAAGGGGAATTATACATGGGATGTGCCGGAGGCATTGATACCATAGCCTTACTCGAATTCATGAAGGAAGATGTGCCGCAGAATCTGAAACCATTTAAAGTTGTGGTTAAAGGCCTGAAAGGCGGCCATTCCGGTGACGACATCAATAAAGAATTAGGGAATGCCAATAAAATACTGAACCGCTTTATGTGGGAATGCCATAAAGAATTTGGCATCAAGGTATCCTCATTCAACGGAGGTAACCTCCGGAATGCCATTGCACGCGAAGCGGAAGCTGTTCTCCTGGTTCACAAGGATAATGTTGAACTGCTGTTGCAAAAAATGCCTGTCTTTATCAACGAAATCAAATCGGTTTTTGAAGTCACAGAGCCCGGTTTCAGACTTGAAATTGAAGAAACTGAGAAACCCGGTTTTATTCTCGATCGTGATGCCCAGAATAAACTTTTAAATGTTATATATGCCTGTCCCCACGGCATTCTGGGAATGAGTAAGACCATTCCCGGTCTGGTTGAAACGTCCACCAATCTGGCATCCGTAAAAATGTTGGATGACACGCATATAGAAATCGTTACAAGTCAGCGCAGTTCCGTTGAAGCTGCCAGAAAAGGTGCGGCACAAATGCTTCGAAGTGTCTTCAGTCTGGCTGGTGCTACCGTCCGCCATTCTGATGGTTATCCCGGGTGGAAACCAAATCTGAACTCCCCCGTTTTAAACATCACCAGACAGACATACCAATCTGTTTTCAAGGTTGAACCAGAAGTTAAAGCCATCCACGCAGGACTGGAATGCGGGCTTTTCCTGGAAAAGTATCCTTTTCTGGACATGGTTTCATTCGGGCCGACCATCAAAGGTGCTCATTCACCCGATGAGCGGATACACATTGAAAGTGTAAATAAATTCTGGTTGTTACTGACAGAAACATTAAAACGCATACCTGAAAAGGAGCATTAATTTGCATGTTTTAACACCATAACAAATCCTGTATACCTGTGCTGTGTATACCCTTCACTGACGATTGTTTAATGTTTGGTTAAACAATTTTCTTAAAAAAAGCCCACAAGTTAAAACAATATCAAATTGCCATAAAATTATTTTTACAAATTCTAAATTAGTGAGCCTAAAGCACTAATAATAAATTTAATACATATTAAATTAACTATTTTTTTATTTATTTTTTTTGTCATAATGAAAACTGTTCATACTTTTATCCTAGTATTCCTATAGGATTTATAGTTTTTAAAGAACAAACATTATGAGAACAAAATTATTTTTATCCGCTCTTTGCTTCGTGTTGCCATTGATGGTATCCGCACAGCAAAAGGAAACATTTAAGCTGGACAAAAGCAATCTCCTTGTAAAAGGCACATCCTCTTTACACGATTGGGAAATGGAAGCAAAAGATGTATCCTGCTATACAGCAACAGAATTTGAGAATAACGAACTGAAAACTTTTGAAAGCATCAGCTTTGTATGCAAAAGCAATTCTTTAAAAAGTGAGCATTCCATGATGGATGACAAAGCATATGATGCACTGAAAGTGAAAAAACATCCGGAAATTATATTTAAGCTTGATGCCAGTTCAATAAAAAACAATACAGACAGGGACTTTGACGGTTTACTCAAAGGAACACTCACACTATCGGGGGTATCGAAAAAAATTGAAGTACCGGTGACCGGTACATTGAGCAGTTCCAACCAGTTTGAAGCCAAAGGCTCTCTCAGTCTTAAAATGTCGGATTACGATATTGATCCGCCCACAGCAATGTTTGGTACAATCACTACAGGTGATAAAATAACAGTTGAATACGATTTTATTTTTACAAAAACCAGTTCACCGGTTTTATCGGAGAACAATTAAACATTCAAATTTAAACGTTATTTAAAAATTCAATTATGAGAAATTTAATAGCAGCAGTGCTTGTCGTGCTGACCGGACTATCCGGGTTTGCACAGAATTTCGAAGCTCCCAAGCTGGATGCTTCAAAATTCGAAAAAGTGAAGGTAAAGGTAGGAGGCGATTTTGCTATACAATATCAGGCTCTCAATCATTCGATCAATGGAAGTTCTGACTCTTTGGTTGATCTTAAGCATAATATCAACCTGCCGACTGCCAACCTGAAGATTAATGCAGATCTGGGCCCCGGTGTTCAGTTGTACATGAATACATTTCTTTCATCACGTCATCATAATGAAGCCTGGGTGGAAGGTGGATATCTGACCATTGATAATTTACCCTTTTTACCTGCTGCTGATCCGGTTATGAAGTACCTGACCATAAAGGCAGGTGTGTTTAATCCAAACTATGGTGATGCACATTTCTACAGAAGCACAAATGCACACGTCATTAATAACCCTTTTGTAGGGAACTGGATCATGGATTCCTACACCACTAATCCGGGAATGGAAATTATGTTTCGCAATAATGGATTGCTTGCCATGGTGGGAACCAATAATGGCAGGATGAATTACGGCCGTGGTAATGATTTGGGTAAAGACCTGGTGTTTCTCTGGAAACTGGCCTACGACAAACAATTTACAGATGATTTCAGGGGACGTGTTGCCCTTTCAGGTTATCATGTGCCTTCCGGGCACAGCGGATCCTATCTCTACAACGCCGATCGCGCCGGCTCACGGTATTACGATGTTATGTTATGGCACACCGAAAGTTTAATGGATCCTGGAAACCGCAGTACAGGCCGATGGGATCCGGGCACAGGTCAGACTCAGATGAACAGCTACCAGGCTAACCTGTTTGCTCAGTTTAAAGGTCTTAATATATTTGGCATATACGAAGATGAAACAGGTGTGAGAAGAGGCGCAGATCAGCACTTCACGCAGACTGCAATTCAGGCCATCTACAATATCGGAGCATTCTATGTTGGTACACGTTGGAACAAAGTGACAGACAATGCAGGATCAAACGTTACACGTGTTAATTTCGGAGGAGGATGGCACATGCTGGATGATGTTCTTGTAAAACTGGATTACGTCAATCAGAAATATGACGGCCCGGCCTTTGGAGAAATCAACGGTGGTAAATTTAATGGTGTAGTGGTTGAGGCAGCCATTTCATTCTAAAAATAGTAGTTCTTTCATTAAAAAACCGCACAAGTTGTGCGGTTTTTTTTCCTCGTTATGTTACATAAACTATTACATATCGTTCTGTTTTACCTTCTGATCTTCGTTTCGGTTGATGCTCAGCATTTGCCATCTGAAGAACAGGGCAGTATTGATATATCCGGCACTTCGAATATTAATACATTTTCTTTTTACAGTCAGGTTGACAACAACGATGTCAGCACAATAGAATGTGATACAGATTCAATATCAAGAAATTATCTGATCCATAAATTAGCCCTCAGGCTTTCAGATTTTAAAAATGACAATGCGGCACTAAAGAAAGAATTTCTTAAACTGCTAAAATACAGAGAGTTTCCTTATATCAGAATTACGGTCAGGCAGGTTCAACCGGATCACAGCAAAAACAGCCTGGAAAAACTACCGGTTGAACTGACATTATCAGGAAAGAAAAAACAATTTCTCATCGAATGTGACGTTTTTCAACTGCCGGATGATACCTATATTATTTCGGGTAGACATTGTATTCATTTAAACGACTTCGGGCTTGAACCACCTTCAAAATTTTTTGGATTAGTCAGAGTAAATAACGATGTTTATGTTAATTTTGTAATCAAGACAAACACACCTCAATACTGTTACAATGAAATTCAGCACTAAAACACGATATGGATTAAGGGCAATGATGGAAATCGCGAATGCTGACCAGAAAACCGGGATATTCCAGAAGGATATAGCAGCTAACCAGGATATTTCTTTAAAATACCTTGACCATATCATCCATGCCCTGAAGGTTGCCAATTTAATTACCAATGTACGGGGGAAAAAAAGTGGCTATATTCTTACAAAAGCGCCTTCAAGAATTACCGTCTTTGATATTCACAGCGCTTTTGAACCGGGCATATGTGTTATTGATTGTTTGTCGCGAAATATTAAATGCGAACGCGAAGGCATTTGTGCTGCCAAAGGATTCTGGGGCGGATTAAACAATCATATCGTAACCTATTTCAAATCCATAACGCTGAAATCACTTCTGGCAGATCAACTGAATATGGATGATGATTCAGCTACTGCCTGTTGTTAAATTCGGTTGTTGCCTTATCGAGAAACTCAATAAAACCATCCACATCCAGATCGTAGGCCTTAGGCTTTGCCAACAGGTTTTCATTATTATCCAGAAGGACATAATAGGGTTGTGAATTTACCTTATACCTGCTGATCTGGAAATCAGCATATTTTTTACCAAGTGTTTTCTTTACCTTTCCGTCAAAGGTTGAGGTGACCCAATCGGATTCGGGCAGCTTGGTCTTATCATCCACATATAATGCAACGATCACAAAATCTTCCTTCAGGCGTTTTAGAACTTTCGGATCCGAC
This sequence comes from Quyinboa sediminis, assembly GCF_042219855.1. Lineage (NCBI taxonomy): Bacteria > Pseudomonadati > Bacteroidota > Bacteroidia > Bacteroidales > Quyinboaceae > Quyinboa > Quyinboa sediminis. The sequence continues at coordinate 1,050,804 of NZ_JBHJHP010000001.1, forward strand.
CACACCCTGTCTTCCATTTCCCTGCAGTTTACACAGCCATGTCCGGTAAAATCGATGAACAAAGGCTTATCTTTCTCCCGGGCACAGGCCAGCGCCTGCTCATAATCAAAATAGCCTTCCAGACCGTGAGGCAGATGTAAGAATTCTGCGTACTTCGGCTTTTCGCATATGGTTTGGGAATCATCTGTTTCTGCTACAGCAACTTTTTCCTGAACAATCCGGGTAAGATCAAAATCATGTGTCGATCTTGGAGGGAGATATCCGGCAAGTGCTTTTAAAGGCGCACCAAACATTCCCGGAATAAGATATACAACAAAGCTGAATGTTACAATAGCCAGAGCCAGACGGGAGACTGTAATATGCTTTACCTCACTGTCGTGTGAAAACTTAAGTTTTCCGAGAAAATAGAATCCGAGTAAGGTAAAGGTTACAATCCAGATGGCCAGGTAAACTTCCCTGTCCAGTATTCCCCAGTGATACGTCTGATCAGCCACACTCAGGAATTTTAATCCCAGCGCCACTTCCACAAATCCCAAAACCACCTTAACGGTATTCAGCCAGCCACCGGATTTTGGCATTTTTTTCAGATACCCCGGAAATAATGCAAAAAAGGTAAAAGGCAATGCAAATGCAAGAGAGAATCCCAGCATTCCGATTATCGGTGTCAGCACTGCACCACCGGCACTGGCAACAAGAATAGCACCTACAATCGGACCGGTACAACTGAATGAGACCAGCACAAGTGTAAACGCCATAAAGAATATGCCCACCAGTCCACCTTTATCCTCATTAGCGGTTGATTTGTTGACAATCCATGATGGCATTGTTATTTCAAAAGCACCAAAAAAGGATGCTGCAAATACCATAAATATAATGAAGAAAAGGATGTTTGGTAACCAGTGTGTACTGAGAAAATTAGCAAAATTGGCTCCAAAAACAAGGGCTACCACTGTTCCGACTACTGTATATATTGCTATAATAGATATGCCATATATCAGTGCATTAAACTTTCCACGTGCTTTGTTTTCACTTCCTTTCAGAAAAAAACTCATGGTCATCGGGATCATGGGAAACACACAGGGCGTAAAAATAGCTGCAAGCCCACCAAGAAATGCCAGGAAAAAGAATCCCCAGAGGCCTGTATTATCGACACTGCCTGTTTGAGTTAAATCAGCTGCCTGACTGTCAGCAGAAACTTTATTATTCGATTCGGGAGCGAGCTGCTCCTGGGCCTCTCCCACTTCATATTCAAAATCATAATCATCCGGAGGAATACAACGTTCATCATCACAGGCCATAAACTCCACATAGCCTTTAATCAGTACGTGATCCGGATCTGTAACTTTATAAGTCTGAATAAAATCCACTTCCCCTTCAAAATACTGCAACTCCATATTAAAGGAGACATCGAATTTATCGATTGGTTTTTTAGAGGTATGTATTTTTCCAACCGGCTCCAGTCCGTAGATGGTGTCAATGTTTAATGAAGTGGCAATCGGACCATTATCGGGTAATTCTGTTGAATATAAATGCCACCCTTCATCGATGCTTGCAGAAAAAATCAGATCGATCTGTGCATTTTGCTTAATATCCGTTGAACTCAGTCTTGATTCCCATTTTACGGGCTTTACAATCTGCGAAAAAACAGAAATGGGGAGAACAATAAATAAAAGTGCAACTGCAAGTGTTTTTCTCATGATTAATAACTATTTTTAAACTTTGAATTGTTAGTTAAACGTAAATTGTAAAAAATATACATAAATAACCATTTTTTTTCGATATGGTTTCTTTTTAAATGTTTTTTAATAAATATCTAGATATTTAGATGCCCGGAAAGCTTTTAAAGATAACACTACTGATTACCTTCCTCTGGATTACAAATGTGACATATGCGAAAGAGATGAAGCACGTTCTTGTGTTGCATTCATACTTTCCCAATCAGGGATGGACAAGGTTGGCCAACGAAGGAATTATGTCAACCTTACACAAGGAAAAGGATTTACCGATTACCGTGGATATCCGGTATCTTGATATGCGAAATGACACCAGTAAGAACCGTTTAAATCAGATAAAGAACGACTTGCGCAGGGAATATCCCGATTCGGAAGATATTGACCTGCTGATTGTTGTAGACGACCTTGCTTTTCAGTTTGTAAATGAAGAAGGGAATGCCTTGTTTCCTGATGTGCCAATCGTTTTCTGCAGTGCCAAAAACTACAGGTCGGTTGATTACGGCGATCGTCCTGTTACCGGTGTTAATGAATCAATTGGTTTTGTTAAAAACATACGATTGGCCAAGCAGCTGCTGCCAAAAACAACAACGGCATTACTTCTTAACTCTGAGAACCTGCCAACCGGTAAAGGACACCTGGCTGAATTTGCAGAATTCCCCGAAGAAGTTGACGGCGTTGAGATCAGGCTTTGGAAAGATCATACGAAATCGTCGTTACTGGATGCTTTGCATGATTTACCGGCAAACTCTGTATTATTTTATGGAATAACCAGTTTTACCGATGACCGTGAACTGGATCTGATCGTTAATCTTCACGATTTCAGTTTTTTTACTGATAATACCGATGCGGCTATCTTTTCACACAATTATGACTTAATCAACAGTGGTATCATGGGAGGCTATACCATTAAAGCAGAAGATATTGGTGAAGAGACCGCTAAAATGGCCATTGAATACCTCAAAGGCAAGCCCATTGACCAGCTTCCGGTAAAACTGGTCACTTCCGATCATCTTACCCTGAACTACAATGCATTGAAGAAGTACAACATCCCCATGAAGAACTTCAACAATAAATCAATACTGGTGAATTACAGCCCCAGTTTCTGGGATCAGCATAAAAATCTTGTCATTTCGATTGTAATAGTCTTTATTATTCAGCTTATCTTCATTATTATCTTGCTTGAACAAAGGCGTGCCCTTCAAAAATCGCACATCGATCTTAAGCTCGCACAAAAAACAGCTGAAGAAAGCGACCAGATGAAAAAAGTTTTTCTGGCAAATATGAACCATGAAATACGGACTCCCCTTAATGCCATAATCGGATTTTCCAACCTGCTTTATGAAGAAAATCTGACTGAAAAAGATAAGAAAAAATACCTCGATCTGATTAACGAGAACTCCGAAAATCTGCTCAATATCGTTGGCGATCTGTTGGACTTGTCAAAAATAGAATCCGGCGGACTTGAACTATACCCCAGAAAAGTAAATGTTAGTCAACTTGTTAAGGAGATTTACGACACGTCCAACATGTTAAAATTTGAGCAGGAAAAAACCGGTCTCAGGATAATCCATGTTGAATCCGATCCCGATGAAAAAGTATCCATTTTTACTGATCCCTACAGGTTGAAACAAATTTTGTACAATCTGGTTATTAATGCTATAAAAAATACGGATGAAGGAAATATTAAGTTAGGATATGAATTAAACGGAAATGAAGTCCGCTTTTTTGTAGAAAATCCGGGATTACACTTAACAGACAAGGAGAAAGAACGCATTTTTGAACCTTTTTATCATCCGTTGAAAGCCTATAATATTTTCAATAACAGTTTAGGTACCACGTTATCACTCATGTACCGGCTGGCTAAACTGCTCAATGGTTCGTTAAGTGTTGATGATAATCCCGGTGACGGCTCAGTTTTTATCCTTTCGCTTCCTTTATCGCAAAACGACTCTAATTAAGCAAATTAATGCAAAATAACAGTCATCTGTCTAATATTGCATCACTGGTTTCAGACTGCATTGCAGTTGGCATTACAACTATCGTTGTATCACCGGGTTCCCGGAATGCTCCGTTAACTATTCTGTTTTCATCTGTAAAAACAATTGATTTACACGTAGTTGTTGATGAACGATCGGCCGGATTTTATGCGCTGGGAATGGCACAACAGCTCAGAAAACCAGTGGCAGTCATCTGTACATCAGGAACTGCAGCACTGAATTATGCACCTTCAATTGCAGAGGCCTTCTACTTACAGGTACCCTTATTGGTCCTTACCGCTGACAGGCCATTAAAATGGCTCCACCATTCTGAAGGGCAACAAATAAACCAAACGGGCATCTATGATAATTTCAGTGCAGCATCGTATACCTATGATACAGAAAAGGACCCCGCTGAATTGAAGATCATCAGCAGAAAGGCTTTTGAGTCCCTGATCGCTTCTTCCCGACCGGTTCATATCAACATTCCAACGGATGAACCTCTGTACCAACTGGAAGGCATTTATCCTGTAGAAACGCAGGTTTCAAACTGGACATCCCCAGAAAAAAGGTATACATTTGAATTGCGTGACGAAGAAAAAGAAGCCTTACAAAAAAACATTCTCATCGCAGTCGGTTGTAAGATGCCGAACCCTGATTTTAGTAGCATAATCAGCAAACTGAGTGAGCATGGCAATGTTGCCGTTATCAGTGAAACCACCTCTAACTTACAGGAAGGTAACATTATTCGCAATCCCGATTTATTGTTTCCTTCACTCGATGAAAATGAGAAAAAAGAACTCAAACCGGATATTTTGATTACGGTTGGAACCCACTTTATTTCAAAACATCTTAAACTATTCCTCCGAAAATATAAACCGGAAGAGCACTGGCATAGTGATGCCAATGGTTTCTTCCCTGATACGTTTCAGGCCCTCACGAAAAGCCTTAAACTTCCGCCTGAGATTGTTCTGGGCAAAATTGAAGCAGAATTAAAAGGTGAAAATGACCTTTATTCGGAATTATGGCAAAATAAGGATAGAATAATTAAGCAGGGCATCCGTGACTTCATCATTCTTCAGCCATGGAGTGAACTGCAGGCTTTTAAGTCAGTATACGATGCCATTCCAACCGGCTCTGTTTTACATCTGGGCAACAGCATGTCCGTCAGATATGCACAGTACCTCGAAGTACGATCCGATCTTGAATACTACTCCAACAGGGGCACAAGTGGTATTGATGGCTCACTATCCACTGCTGTTGGCGCAGCAAAAGCGTCGGAGAAACTGCATGTGTTGATCCTTGGTGATCTGAGCTTCATGTATGATTCCAACGGATTGTGGCAGGAACAACTACCGGACAACCTCAGGATTATTGTTTTGAACAACGGCGGTGGTGGAATATTCCGTTTTATTAACGGTCCCTCCGCCTTTACCGGGTTTGAACGGACCTTTCTGGCCAAACATAGCAGAAACTTTAAACATTTAGCCGCACAGTTTAATGTACCTTATCATCCGGTTCAAAACAAGGCTGAACTAATGGATGCCCTGAAGGGTTTTTACATTACGAAAGGCATTAAGATGATTGAAATTCAAAGCAACGAAGAAGAAAACACAACGATTCTAAAAACATACATTCATAAAATTATAGATTAATTATGGGATACAACTGGAAAACAATCAAAGAATACAAAGACATTAAGTTTGAGTTTTTTGAGGGTATTGCCAAAATAACCATCAACAGACCCGAGGTCAGAAATGCCTTCCGGCCTCAGACGGTAATGGAAATGAGTGATGCGATGGTTATATGTCGTGAAAACCAGGAGATTGGTGTTGTGGTATTAACCGGCGAAGGCGACAAAGCCTTTTGCAGCGGTGGCGATCAGAATGTGAAAGGTAAGGCGGGATATATAGGTGAAGATGGTGTACCGCGCCTGAATGTACTTGACCTGCAGAAACAGATTCGATCCCTGCCCAAACCGGTCATTGCCATGGTAAACGGCTATGCCATTGGAGGTGGTCACGTGCTGCATGTTATCTGCGACATGTCCATTGCCTCTGAAAATGCGATATTCGGACAAACCGGACCCAAAGTAGGAAGCTTTGACGGCGGATTCGGTTCATCGTATCTGGCCCGCATTGTCGGACAGAAAAAGGCACGCGAGATATGGTTCCTTTGTCGCCAGTATTCGGCACAGGAAGCGCTTGATATGGGATTGGTAAATAAGGTGGTTCCTCTTGATAAACTGGAAGATGAAGTGGTTGACTGGGCCAGAACAATTATGATGCGTAGCCCGATGGCCATCAGAATGATTAAAGCCGGTTTAAATGCTGAACTTGACGGTCAGGCAGGGATACAGGAGCTGGCAGGTAATGCCACTTTGCTGTTCTACATGACAGATGAAGCACAGGAAGGGAAAAACGCGTTTCTTGAAAAAAGAGATCCTGATTTCAAAAAATTTCCTAAGTTTCCGTAACCGGAGCTTAAACAAAACAAAAAACGGGTGTCTGAAAGAACTATCAGACACCCGTTTTTTATAAATTTAAATCCTGTAAAGCGTCAAAACCATTATGGTTTATCCTTATTTTCTAATCTTCATGATATCCGGTCACAATGCTTCTGTAATTTCTGAACGGATGTTTACCTACTGAGGCCACATACAGGTGAATAAACAGAAACAGTGAGATAAAAAAGCCAAGAGAGGCATGAAAAATTGCCGTCAGACGGATACCACTGGTTTTCAGCACATTTTCAATTATCACTTCAGGAAACAATAACGAAACACCCGTGATAATTACCAAAGGTACTAAAACATACATTGTCACCACATATGCAACTTTCTGCAAGGGGTTAAACTTCTCAGTTTTACTCACCGGATATGGTTTCGGTTCACCTTTAAAATAACCGCTCAGATAATACTGTGATTGCACCATAAGGCGTTCTATCAGCCCCTTAAACTGTAACTTATAGGCTTTTTTGTTATCTGTAAGTGAGTTCACAATTACAAAAACCAGATAATTTATAAGCGTAATTACACCAAAGAGGTTATGAAAAAATACTGCCGACTGAAAATTAATAATCGGGTAGTTAAGATTTGAATACTGCATACTGATTCCGGTAGCAATGAGCGTAATGATGCTCACCGCATTAATGCCATGCCACACACGTAACCATTTGGGATACAGATATAATTTATGATCACTCATGATTTTACTTTCTAATTATTCGTGCAATAATATGAACCAGAATCCCTGTAATCAACAAACCAAAGATAATGACGCTGGTGTAATTCAGAAAAGGAACCCGGTTCGCACCTATCACATAGGCTTTATTCTCCAGCGATGATCCTAATCCTTTTTCTGATCTCGACTCCATGGTCATATACTTATATAACTTGGCCTGAAGCAAGTTGTCAGAGCTGTGACACTCCACACAATTCTTAATGGCATCTTCCTTGCGAAGAATATTATGCGAAACCATTAAGGTATCCTCTCTGGCTGTATGACACTCCAGACATCTGACATTTTTAAAATGTAAAGATTGGTTCGGCAACCAGTCATGCGCATCAATAATCTTTGGTTTTTCACTTTCGGTATAAATGTGAAATACACTTTCATCGCTATGACACTGCAGACACATGTTATTATCTACAGCGACAATATCCTGAATTGAATAATTCTGCGATGATGCCACCAACTTATTGGTGTGCGGGTCATGACACATTTCACACTTAAAGGCATCCCCAAGTTTTTCGGCATGTATACTCTTACTGGCTTCTTCTGCTATTTCATCAAAATGCAGATGTTCGTATGCCGGGTCTCCGCCATGGCAATCCATACATCCGTATTTGAACTCCAGCTTCAGATCAGCATTATGAGGGTAGGTTGCATAATCAGGTGAATGACAGTCATCGCAGGAGAAAGCACCATGAACCCCATGTTGAAACATGGTTGAATCAATCCTTAAATAAGGATTCATGCGTTTCTTTTCATTGAATCCTGTCATTTCATTGTAAAAGGAATAATAATCCTTACTATGACAGTTTAAACACGTTTTAGATGTCTCTGCCAGCTCCTTTTCCTCCGCTCTGACCGAAAACACAGTCAGAAGTAAACATACCAATCCCGGGAGAATAGCAAGATGCAACCTTCCAAAATATTTCATGCGAATAATGCTTCTACTTTAAATCTACTTTGCTTTGAGTGAACGCAGGTACATAACAACAGCCCAACGATCTTCTTCTTCCGGAATTTTTGATTCAAAATTCGGCATCTCGTCTCTTCCGATAATTGACTGATAATAAATTGTACCATCAGATTCTTTCTGAAACTCTTCAGAAGAAAAATCACCGGGGAAAGCCTCAAGATTACGTGCTTTTGGTCCGTCACCTTTTCCTTCGTTACCATGACATGCACGGCAATGCTTCATGTAATTCATTTTACCATATTTAACGATTGAAGCATCGTCGGCATATGGATTTTTCATGGTTTGATATTTTTCAGGAATATCCCATGCTTTCTTTTCTTTTTTTGCATCCTGTGGTTTAGCGATGAAAGAAGAAAGAATAAAAATTGCGAAAAAAGCCGCAATACCTGCAAATACTAATTTATTTCGTTTCATAATAAAAATAATTTATGTGTATAATTAAAAGCTCCAAAGTCTTGTAATGGTAAATCCGATTCTGAATGAACTAACATTGAATTCATTGTAATTATTAACCATTATATCCTGCGGCAGAACACCACCATACTGCCCTGCATATATCTGAAAGGCATGTGTACTGGTAGCAATCTCAACTCCAACTGCTATATTTGGATTCGTATTATTTCCGTTTTTATTTCTCAGGACGAGTAATCCCAGAGGCTGATCGTAATTAAATATAAAAGATGACTGAGGAGAGAATTTGGCTCGTCCGTTAAAATGAACACCTACCTTATCAAAGTCTGACTTCTCCCTGTCTACCATATTATAATGTGAAAAACTTCCACCTGCCTGTAATGACAGCCAGTCATTAAATTTTCTGCTGATAATGAACTGTGAATAATAGGAAAAACGTCCCATAAAGGAATAATCTTTTCCGAAATAATCGTCTGACTGACCGTTAATTGCTGCGATACCATAAAGTGTCAGCGCAACCGGAAAGGTATTTTTACGGGTTTGTTCAAAAATGGTCCAACGTGCATTAAAATCGTGGGTCATGTTTGATTTTGATAAGCCGTAACCAATTTCCACATTATTTAATATTACATAGTTAAATCCAAGCCGAACATTGGCACCCGGTGCATAAAGACCATAAAGGTCAGAAATGCCATTACCCATTGTGCCGAATTTATGCTGAATAACGTATTCAAGTGTATTTTTATACGGTATATATGTTGTTTGATTATCAATCAGATATCCGCTTTGGAACGGAGGTCTAACTGGCTTATCCTGTTCTTTTTCTTCATCCTGAGCAAAAAATGATAAAGCGCAGAAACAAAAAATAAGTGTAAATACAATTCTATATGGTTTCATCGTCTATCTGTTTTAGTTGTTTTTTGCACCTTGTTCAATCCATGCCAGGATAAGCTTAGCCTGTGCGCTGGTATAATTTGCACCATGACTGTTATCCGGAGCAGGTTTTGTATAAATTCCACTTTCTGCAGGATTTGCCGTATTAACCAGTCCCATTGACATGATACTCTCGTAGGCACTTCCTGCTGTGAGATCCGGCTTTTTCATTGACGGATGACAATTGGTGCAACTCTGTGTCGTAAAAATAGGTTCAATATCTGCTGAAAAACTAACGTTCTCAGGAACATTTCCCGAACCATCATCCTCTACTATATCTGTATATTCGCATGCCACAAAACCTAACATGATTATGAAGCTGAATATGACACTTAATTTTTTCATCCTTTGAATATTAATGTTCTAAAGTTATAGTATCAAATAAAGGCTGCAGGTAGCAGCCTTTATTCAACTTTTATATTATTGTCTTACTGAATTGCAGCCAGTGTATTCTTAAGAACTGCAATAATATATTCAGGATTATGTACACCCATACTGCGATCTTCTTCGATTCCAATATAGTTGTAATAAGCAGCAGCCAATGTGCTTGAATATGTTCCCGGAACCACATGACCTTCGGCATCCAGTACATTATTTGATTCTAATACTGCAGCAATCTCTTCAAGTAATCCTTCAACTTCAGTCTGAACTCCACCGATATCGAATGAAGTAGCATCGGTATGACAGGCTGTACAGTTTGCAACATTCGCACTGAAGGTATGACCACCATGCATTTCACTACCTTCACCTGTTGATTCACCCATGTGACACATTACACAGGCTCCGGCAGAAGCGTGAGTAGAAGTTCCCGGTTCAGGATAACTCTCAGAACCTGAAAATTCAACAGCGCCTAAACCATCAACATATGTAGCCTGTGGTCCGTGGTGAGGTCCCCAATGCGTACTTGAAATTCTGAAAGTCTCATCAGCAAGTGAAGGACCAGCTGTTCTCGGTTGATGACAATTGGCACATAAATTACTTGAAGCTTCAAAATCTACTGTCTCACCATTAATAATAAATGTTACAGGATCTTTGGCTCTTAAGGCAAAATCAGGGCCATCTGTTTCAAAATCAAGTGATTCATGAAAATCATGACATGTTTCACAGGAAATACGGGTTGGAATTGGAATATCAAACGCCGTTGTATCCATTCCGGTATGCAGTGTTTCAATGAAACCTTCGTTTGAATGACACCTTGCACAGGATTTTCTTCCTCCGGCATACGCCACATTGGTACCGGCTCCATGTCCGGAAAGTTCGTATTCCACAGATTTTAATGTCATATTTGCATCATTATGACATTGCTTACACGTTGAGTTGGCATCTACACCATCCATTCCGGCGGGACCTTCACAGCTTATTATCAGAGCAGTAGCCATAATTGCGAATAACCCCTTGACATAAATTAATGTTCTTTTCATTACAGTAGATTTTAATAGTTCTTTCATAGCCTAAAAGTATATAATAGATTAATTCAATAAATTTTTCCGCATTAATCCTTTTCATTTGAAATGTTGATTGTTTTGCTTAATTTGCGCTACAAATATCATAGCATTAATTGATATATATCAATGCATGTTTAGATGTTTATATATGTAAATAATTATATTTTGCCGGGTCAAAAAAATTAAAAAATGCGAGAGGGAAATAACAGAACTTGTCAGCTTTGCACGCATGGCTGGGATAATTTTAAAAATCTCACCACAGAGGAGTTAGAAATAGTTAATGAGCACAGATTTGAAGCAGGTTATCTCGCCGGAGAAATCATTATGAAACAGGGAAGTCCCTGTTCGAATATGATATTTTTAGCAAGTGGTATCGGTAAAGCATATATAGAAGGTATAGACGGCAAACGCATTATCATTGGTTTTCTAAGACCGGGAGACATGCTCGTGGGACCGGGTCTTTATGGTAATAACAGACATAACTATTCCCTTTCGGCGATAACAAACCTGAGGGCTTGTTTTATTGATTCAGCCATCATAAAGGAAATGGTTATCAAGAATGGTAAGTTTGCAGAAGGATTGATAAAAGACATATCTTTTAAAGCAGAAAATACATTCCAGCAGCTTTTAAACCTGACACAAAAAAAGATGCATGGCCGGCTTTCTGATGGTTTATTGTATTTATCCAACGAATTATTTAAATCGGATAACTTCAAATGTATGCTGACCCGGCAGGAGCTTGGTGAGTTTACAAATATGACTAAAGAGAGTGTGGTGAGAATACTAAATGAGTTTGATAAAGAAGGGATATTAAAAGTCAATGGTGACCAGATTCAGATTCTGGACATGGAAAAACTGGAACACATTTCAATTTCAGGTTAATTTCCCGGGTTTTACCTCAGTTTTTTTTATCACGGTATACATTATATTATATAACTGCATCTGTTAATATACAGATGACTGAATTTTTAATCGTTAGAAATGAAGAAATTTTATAATCTGCTTTTTTCTCCCGTCTTAATGGGGATACTTTTGCTTGTTCTGGGCGTGGCTCTTGCTGTAGCAACTTTTATTGAAAATGATTTTGGGGCTGAATTTGCCAGGATGAAGGTTTACAATACCCGCTGGCTGGAGGTACTTTTTCTGCTTTTAGCGATCAATATGACAGGCCGCATTTTCCGGCTTAAGCTTTACAAACCCAAAAAATTTACCATCTTCCTTTTTCATTTTGCTTTTATAGGCATGATAGCCGGAGCGGCTATAACACGTTATTTCGGATACGAAGGAACAATGCACATTCGTGAAGGACAGGCATCTTCGACCATTATCACAGGTGGCATGGTTTTAAAAGTACAAACCGATGATAATAATCCCGTTACGTTCAACACGCGGGAAAAACTTTCTGCCGATGGATCATTTAATGAATCGGTTGACCTTGCAGGTAAACCACTGCATATTACCCTGACCAAACGATATAAAAATGCCTATGAAAAGGCAGCTGAAACTGAAAACGGAGTACCGATTATAGGATTTATTTTGTCAGGGCCGGATATCAGGGGATTTCAGTATCTCGAAAAAAACACTCCTGTGCAACTTGGTAAACTGAATTTTTCTTTTGGAGAAAAAGATCATGCAGATATTGCGTTTAGTTATGATCATGATACCTTATATATAGATGCTGATTCCCCGATAAGTGTCAGTGAGATGGGCAACAAAGCAGAAGTCTATATTACTAACAGTAAGGTACCGTTTGAGGCTAAAAAACTGTACAAAATCAAACAATACAGCCTGGTATTCCAGGAATTTTATCAAAGTGCAAAGGTAGTTCCTGTTGAATCAACGGTTCAGAATCATATGCTGGGTATGCAGGCTATGGAATTCAGGCTTCAATACGGCGAAACAGCAAAAAATGTCATTTTGTGGGACAAAAACTGGAATACTGCTTACGTCAAGTCCAATATTGAAGGCCATAATGTAAATCTTTTCTACGGCAATAACACCATCGATCTTCCGTTCAGCGTTTACTTAAAAGACTTTGCAATAGATCGATACCCCGGATCCATGAGTCCTTCATCCTTTTCAAGTTATGTTACACTTAGGGATAACGGAAATGCACCAATTGATTTTCATATCTACATGAACAACATTTTAAAGTATGAGGGTTTCAGGTTTTACCAGTCATCATATGATGATGATGAACGGGGTACCATCCTATCGGTCAACAGCGACAGATGGGGTACAACGGTAACCTATTTCAGTTATGCAGTATTATTTTTAGGCATGATCTTCTCGTTATTAAATAAAAACTCCTTTTTCAGAAAAACAAAATTAAATGAAAAGCTGCTTGCAGTTACAGCCTTTATCTTCATCTCATTTACTTCGAGCGCCCAGATGCAGGGCGGTAAAATGCCTGACAGCCATCGTCCTATTGATAAAAAGCATGCCGAAAAATTCGGCGAACTGTTGATTCAGAATACCAAAGGCCGAACAGAACCTGTATATACTTTTGCATCTGAGCTGATGCGTAAAATCTCCCGGAAAGAAAATATCATGGGTATGAATCCGGTTCAGCTGTTTATGGAAATGAACATGCAGCCATCACACTGGACCCAGGCACCGCTGATTCGTGTAACGAACGGTGAATTACAGCAATTACTGGGCATGAACGGGAAATACACCTCATATTCCAGTTTTATTGATCCGCAAAAGGGATATGTATTGCGGCCACTCGTACAAAAATCTTTTGAAAAGTCACCCGGCGAAAGAACAAAGCTGGATAAAGCGATTATCAAGACCGATGAAAAAGTGAATATCTGTTATGCCATTTTTTCCGGTCGCTACCTGAAAATGTTTCCTGTTCCTAATTCCAGGGACAGCGTTTCATGGTTTGTTGCTGAAGAAGCGGCACAGAAAGCCACAAATCAGGAAGATTCCCTGTTTCTGAGCAGAATACTAAAAACCTACTACGATGAAGTATTAAACGCAAAAACCACTGGAGATTATTCCTTAGCCAATGAAATGGTAAGTGGGATTAATACGTTTCAGCGTACGCATGCAGGGTACAGCCTACCATCAGACTTTAAGATAAGCGTGGAAATCATGTATTATAAACTCAATCCGTTTAAAATACTGTTTCCGTTTTATGCTACCTTCGGGGTTTTATACTTGTTTTTACTGATTGCTTTTATCGTCAGTGGCAAACAGGTCCCGCGTATAATCCGGTCTTCATTTTTCTATGTCCTGCTGCTGGCTTTTGTGGTCCATGTAATTGCAATCGCTGCAAGGTGGTATATCTCCGGCCATGCTCCAATGAGCAACGGCTATGAGTCAATGATATTTATCTCAGGTGTAACCTTACTTGCCGGTTTCATCTTTAACAAGCTGTCGTCTTTTGCCTTACCTGCCACCGCAGTTCTTGGCGGATTAACGCTTATGGTAGCAAATTTATCGTTTATGGATCCGGTTATAACAAACCTTGTTCCGGTGTTACAATCTTACTGGTTAACGATTCATGTTTCTGTGATCACTGCAAGCTATGGATTTTTGGGTCTTGGTGCGATACTGGGACTGATAAATATGATATTAATGACTTTAAGAACCTCTAAAAACCAGGAACGGATTCTGAATAATCTGCAGTCATTAACCATATTAAATCATAAAACATTGATTGTCGGTCTGTATCTACTGACGATAGGAACATTCCTTGGTGCTGTTTGGGCCAATGAATCGTGGGGACGATACTGGGGATGGGATCCAAAAGAAACCTGGGCATTCATATCCATTCTTGTTTACACTATTGTCACTCATGCCAGACTTATTCCCGGATTGAAAGGGATATTTACCTTTAATGCACTGTCTGTATATGGATTTGCATCCATTCTGATGACCTATTTCGGGGTAAACTATTATCTGTCAGGCTTACATTCCTATGCGGCAGGTGATCCGGTTCCGGTTCCGAATTTTGTGTATTATACGGTGGCAGCTGTTTTGTTACTTACCGTTGCTTCTGCCTATCAGTTTGATAAAATGCAGCAATCCAGGAAGTAAACAACTACAGATTCAGTGGGGTGAAAAGATGGATAGAAATCAAATTCCCAGCTTTATATTGCAGGGATCGCAAAACCGGATTGTTTTCTGATCAATATCTTCTACATAAGTACTTGACTGCATTACACAGCCCGGAGTATGGCAATGAATCAAACCGAATTCATGTCCCAGTTCATGTATGACCTCTTTCTTAAACCGGTTCAGCAACAATTCATGATCCGGCTTTAAGCCATAGCGTTCGTTGTATAACCGGTATGTTGAAGATATACCAGTTGTTCCGTTCAGATAAGCCTGTCCGAAAATGTAGGTAAGTATAGGGATAAAAAGATCCACCTGGAACAAGCCAATTACTTTATGGTCTTCTGGCAGGCGCAGGGCATCAACCTTTTTTAATAACAAATCACCGTTGTACTGTCTTCGTGCCGGATCATAGTATTCGATCAATTCTATTGTTGCGTTCCGGATTGAAACTTCCCTGTAGAATGCCTTCCTTATGGCATCTGCTACCAGGTTGATAAATTTCGGATCGAAATTACCGCATGAAATAAGCGTAATATTTTGTGGCGAATAGACCAAGCCCGTTATTTTTTGACCTGCTTCAGATTGTATTTTTTAATCTTATTATATAAGGTAACGCGGTCAATTTTAAGTGCCCTGGCTGTTTGTGAAATATTCCAGTCGTATCTTTCAAGAATTTGTACTATGTGTTTCTTTTCATTTTCATCCAGGCTCTCAGCACCGCTCACTTCAACCTCGCTCCCTACCGGAAGGTCTTTTACGCGAATCTCTTTCCCGTTTCCGATTACGATAGCTCTTTCAATCATATTCTCCAGTTCACGCACGTTACCCGGAAATTCAAAGCTTTCAAGACGTTTAATAGCGGCAGTCTCTATTTTTATGGCATCACGGCTCATGGACGAACAGTACTTTTTAATAAAATAGTTAACCAGTAACGGAATATCTTCTGTTCGTTCTCTGAGCGGCGGTACGTTAATATTAACCACATTCAGACGGTAATACAGGTCCTCGCGGAAAGTTCCCATTTCAACCATTTTCTTCAGATCCTTGTTGGTAGCACATATCACCCTGAAATCGGATTCGATCTCCTTATTTCCACCAACCCTTACAAAACGTTTGGATTCCAGAACCCGGAGCAGTTCAATTTGCATTTTCAGCGGAATTGTAGCGATCTCATCCAGAAATATGGTCCCGTTATCGGCCATTTCAAAGCGCCCTTTCCTGTTATACATTGCACCGGTGAATGCACCTTTTTCATGACCGAAAAGCTCGCTTTCAAGCAAAGACTCTGATAAAGCCCCGCAATGTACGCTTACCAGCGGAAAGTACTTTCTGGGTGAATTAAAATGGATTGCCCTGGCGATCAACTCCTTGCCCGTACCACTTTCACCTGTAATGATGACGGATGAAGTAGACTGGGCAACACTTTCCACCTCCCGGAGTACCTTTTTCATCGCCTCACTGTTGCCAATAAGATCTTCAACATTCTCAAGTGATATTACCCTTTCCTTAAGGGACTCATTCTCCTCTGACAGTTTAATCTGCCTGGATACATTATTTATCAAATGGGATAATTCATCCGGATCAAACGGTTTTGTGACATAGTCGTACGCACCATCCTTAAGAGCCTGTACTGCAGTTGTTACGGTAGCAAAAGCAGTCATCATGATAACGATGGATTTGCTGTTTAGCGATTTTATCCGTTTCAGCATTTCCATCCCGTCCATTCCCGGCATTTTGATATCTGCTAAAACAATATCATAGGGATGAGACTCAAGGATTGAAAGCGCATTCCGGGCGTCGGGTGCACATGCAACCTCATAACCATCTTCAATAAACCAGTTATAAAGTGAATCCCGAACGGATTCCTCATCGTCAACAATCAGAATTGAAATTTTCTGGTCCATAAATTTTAATTATTGGTTCATTAATGAAAACTTTATGCTTACCCGTGTTCCCTTGCCAACAGTTGAGGTAATACCTATTTCCCCGTTATGATTCTGGATGATACCATGAACAATGGCCAGCCCCAGTCCTATCCCGCTGGTTTGATGTTTCGTTGAAAAGAAGGGTTCAAAAACATGCTTCAGATTATCTTCAGAAATACCACTTCCGTTATCACTGATTTCGAGACGAATGCTGTGGTCATCTTCATTTCTTGTTTCCATTACAATTTCGCCACTATCCGTTATGGCTTCAGTAGCATTTACCAGAATCGCAATAAATGCCTGCTTTAATTGTGCAGCATTACACGATATGAGATCTTCTGTTGCTTCGTAATTTGTTATTAATCTGATATTTGCAATCTTAATTGAATGAAGCACGATGTTCGTTGTCTCCTTTAAAATATGGTGCAGGTGTTTGCCTGCAAAATTATCCTGATCTTTTCTGGAAAAATCCAGCAGTCCCTTCACAATATCGCCGCACCGTACAATCTCATTCTCAACAAACTGTAAATGCTTCAGCAAACTCTGTCGCTTTTCAGTTGAAAAATCCTCTTTACGTAGCTGGCGTGATACCAGTTTTGTATAGACCAGCATACCTGAAAGCGGATTGTTTAATTCATGGGCAACCGAAGCGGATAACTTACCCAGGGATGCAATACGTTCAATATGGATCATTTCATTCTGAGCGGCGCTTAACTCCTCGGATTTCTTTTGAACCTTATACTCCAGCTGTTTCGACCAGTTTTCAAGTTCTGTATTGGCAGCCTGCAACTTATCAAGCATGTTGTTAAATGCACTTGAAACCATGTGAATATCACCAAGTTGATTTGGTTTTAAGGTCAGACGAATAGAATTGTCCCCATTGGCCACTGCCTCACTGGCCCTGGTGAGTTCATTCAGAGGCTTTCGGATATTTTTACCGGTAAAGAAAACCAGGATGGTTATGAGCAAAAACGTTGTAACCAATGCCATGGCAAAGAAATCGGTTGAAGATTTCATCACTGCTTTGTCCAGATCGTCAAGCGGAGCTTTAATAATAAGTGAACCCAATACCTTTTCATCCGGTCCGTGTGCATGGCAGGAAGCTGTATAGCACGACGGCTGATTAAGAATGGGTGACCGGATCATCAGGTGTCTGTGGTTATTGTCATTATCGGTCATTGTACAACCACTTTTCATATCAATAATCCGATAGGCTTTTTCCGCCGGGGGAAACATCTCGGACAGGTTGCCGTGACACTTTATGCAGTCGGGATCGCTGTGCTTATGATCATCGGAAGAAAAAGAAGTATATATCAGCTGATTATCGCTGTTATACATGTTCACTTCGTCAATTCCTGACATGGTATTGATAAGATCCAGTGTATTCTGCAGTTCTGTCTTGTCGTTTTCAAGCATAGAAGTATACAAGGCACCTTCTACAATCGATCCTACATTATTCCCGTTCTGACGGATAACCGTTCGCAGATATTCACCATACACTGCCCTGAAAATCAGGCTAAATGAAAGAAACAATATCAGCGATGAGAAGACAATAATTAAAATAACCCGGCCATAAATGGATGACCGGATTTTAATATAGCTTTCAAATAGTGGTCTTATAAATTTAGTCTTTATCCTTTGCAGCATATGCGTGATTTCTGGCTTTAATAAAGCGCAAACAAGTTACAAAACATCATCAGAATAAAAAACAGATTTCATACAATCATGATGTTTTGTTTAAAAATTCATCCTGAAAACTGTGCCACAACGCAGGAGGCATATCAGACAAGGTAAACTCTGTCAGCTCTCCTCCATCCTGCATTACGGGCCATGGTTCATTCACTTCAGCACCTTTCAGACTTGTAATCATGAATTCTTTCAACCGCTCTGTTTCTGACTTTAACCAATCCATCGCCTTTCTCCCCAAATAGAACGACTGTGTTTCGAGTTTCCAGTTTTCAGGCTCAATTTTTATTAACCAACCGGAGCCATACGGATCAGCAGTAAGCGAATGAAATGCTTCATGCAGTACTTCATTATTTCCCACTACATCTCCTGTAACAGGAGAATAAATCTTAAGATGTTTATCATCTACATTTAATTTTGCCAGCAACTCCCCTTTTTTAATTTTTTCACCCTGAGTCTTCATATATTCTATCTGCACATTGCCCACCATATGTGTTATCAAATGGTCAATCCCGATTTTAGCCGTTCCGGTCTGCTCAAGAAAAGCCCAGGTATGATTTCTGTTGACAAAAAACCCTCCGGGAATAACCGGTAAAACATTTTTAACCATAGCTTTTACTTTAGCGGTCTCTTCTTTTACTTTAATCTTTTTATTCAACACCAGCCAGAACGGAATCAGAAGAGCAAAAAAGATGATGGTAATGATATATTCAAATCCCTTGGTTTCAAATATATTATGATATGTAAATTCATTCATTGTTTATAAAATTAAGTTATTATATCAGATCATTTGATTTGCGTAATACAGGCATTCTTCTTACGATCCACCGGAATACCCAGATTTCAATAAAAATAATTGTAAGGGTGACGGTAACTTCCTGCCATGATGGGATATAGTGCGGTGTTTCATACCATTTAAACCCTATCAATGAAACATTCAGGCGATTCAGAAGGATACCTACAAGGGTCATCAATGATGCAATTTTAACCAGTGTTACATTTTGCTTTCTGTAACTCAGAAAGAACAACACCATCGGAATAAATACAAAACCAATCATTTCAAGAAGATACCAGTAACCATACCCGGTATTCAGATAGGTCCAGTTCTCTTCGTGTACGAAAACGATAACGGACATAAAGAGATAAGCAAAGAGTGCTACGGTACATATTTTGGCAAGACCGATAAGTATTTTGTGATAGGATTTGTGGAAATTCTCATCCAGTTGATTTGAAAAGACCTTGTGACTGATTGATCCTTCAAAAACGATAAGAGAAAAACCGGCAAAAATACTTGAGATCACAAACATGAGAGGCAGATACGGATTGTACCATAAGGGATGAATCTTTTCTTTGGCCATTAAAAACAGTGCACCTATACCGCTCTGGTGTAACACAGAAAGCGTAATACCAAAAATGACTGCGCCAAGTGTTAGTGCCGACAATATTCGATGTGCTTTTTTGGCATTGAGCCATTCTGCTATTGCCGGTGAAAATTCCAGCAACAAGGCCAGCATATAAAGCAAAAAATGCCATCCCACCAGGAATAATACGGAGCTTACACCAAAATTATTTCCGATAATCACATTTACAATATGTAACGGCCTTCCCAAATCGAGCAGCAATGCGCACGAATAAAAGAAGTAGGCCAGAAATCCATTCAGAACGGTTACTCTCATTATGGGTTTATACAATTTCAGATTCAGAATATGCACCATAAAAACCAGCACATAAGCTCCACCTGCAAAAGCAACGCCTGTAACAACATCAAAGGCAATCCATAATCCCCAGGGAAATTCCTGCGACAGATTTGTAACAGAGCCTAAACCTTCGGTAAACCGTATAAAAATAAGGTAAAGACCCACTAAAATTACGGGTACGCTGATGACGTTAAACGGGGTGAAAATCTTTCCTTTGGGCTTCAGTTCGCTTAAAATGAACCTGAATCTGTTTTGTGTTTTCTGAACTGTCAGTGGAGCATCTGAGGTCGTTATATTTAACATTGATTATTCCTCCTTATTATTTTGGTTTCTGAATTTTACTGCTTCATGAATGCCTATGAGTAACCCCGGTAATAAAATATCAACAGGCGCAATAGACGATATAAATCCCTTTGTAAGTGCCGGATAGGAACTTTTCTGAAGATTTGTTTTCAGTCCAAGCTCCTCAAATGGTACCGGTGATATATAAAGCCATCCGGTTCCACCGGCTTCGTGTTCTCCATAAATCTGATCAATATAAACATCAGGATTTTCAGCAATTCGTTTATGTGCTTCAGATAAGAGTTCTCTTCGCGTTCCGTATTTCAGGGCATCATAAGGACAATTATACACACAGTTAGGCACTTCTCCCTGTTCTATCAGTTCATAGCACATGGTGCATTTCTGAATGACAGGATTAGTGCTTTTATATTCAAATTTTGGCATATCAAACGGACAGGATACCATACAGTACCTGCATCCCATGCATTTATCGCCCCGCCAGATGACCGGTCCAACTTCAGTTTTATGCATTGCCTCAGTTAAACAGGCTGTACAGCAGGCGGGATCATTACAGTTCATGCACTGCGTACGGACAAACATTTTTCCTTTAGAGGTTTGTTTTGCATTTACGACGGTACGTTGTATTTCGCTTGTTTTCCGGACGACGCCCAGTTCAGCACCATCCTCAGGATAAGGCAACCCGTTTGCATCCGCACAGTCAATTTCACAACCACAACATCCCTTACACCGTGAAATATCATATAGAATACCGTGTAATTCTGTCGTTTCACCGGGTTTTGTATTTGCAACCAGCTTTTCACCTGTGGTAACGGCGACACCTGTTACACCCAATACTTTTAAGAAATTTCTTCGATTTAAATTCATAACGTAGTTAATTAGATTATTTTTAACCGATGATCTGCTACCTGTCTAAAAACTGACTCTGAAACTCTTCCCATATATCAGGGCTCATTTTACTCAGAGTATTTTCATTCAACTCACCACCGTCCTGTAAGACTACAGTATTCAACCCTGTATCAATCCTTGACAGTGCTGTTGTTATAAAGTCTTTAAACCGGGTATATTCCTGTGAAATCCATTTTTTATACTTAAACGCACTGTTCAGATAGATCCGTTCAATATTCCAGTTATCCGGTGTAATCTGGTATATCCACCCTTCATCATAGGGCACTTTATTCAGTTTTGTTGCATCATAAATTAATTCCTCATTCAGGGCCTGCACTATACCGGAAACCGGAGCGTTTATTTTAATTTGCTTTCCTTCCTGAACAATGGTCAGCATATGCTCTCCCTTGGTTACTTTTTCTCCTTCGCTTTTTAATACCACACGTGTGTATGGACCTGAAATCTGAGCCAGAAAGTCGTCAATACCAATTCTTACATTTCCGTTTTTCTCCATGAAAGCCCAGGTGTGCGTTTTATCGAAATACATACCCTGTGGAATTCCCATGTTTGCTACATCAAGTGGTTTCGGCTGATCCGGAACATCTGTGGTATTTCTTTTCTGCCTTCTTCCTGAACGAATCCACAATTCAAATCCAACGATTAAGAGTAAAACTGCTAATCCAATAAAAACAATATATCGAGCTAAAAACGGTTTAGGTTCAACGATTACAGGTGTCTGAAGCGGTTCATTGAGCTGAGCTGTTTTAGATGGAATTTCAGAATAAACCAACTCCTGAAGCCCGTAATCCGGTAACAAAGGCTGCCCCTCGGTAATAACCCATTTTACAAAACCAATTTCCGATACCTGCTGCGGCTGTTTCATCGATGCCAGGTAAACATTGGAATACATGTTCCTGGGATATTTACCAATCCAGACGCCCCGATTGAAGGAAGCTTTATTCTGATAAATATTTTCTGTCTGATCTATGATTCCATTTCCGTTCCTATCAATAGGCAGAATCTGAACATCTCCTTTGAACGGTTCCTGTTCAGTTTCGATATCGGACAAAAGACATAAAGCAATGGCAGTTTTATTGGTCTTTAATTTATGCTGTATTTCATTCCCATCCGGAACTACCTGCACAGACAAGTCTGCCTGGTTCGTATTCACCAGTTCAGCCAGACATTTTTCAACAATGGAATTATTTTCCACGTAAACCAGAATGTCAGCACTAAATGATTCACCCAACAGATGCTTCCAGTTTCTATGCTCTGGATTTTGTAATACCCTGGACAACTCATCGATAGTTACACCCTGCTGAATGATCTCCTTATAAAACGGATTATCCCTGTTGATCAATGGAACAACAACGGATCTCCCGACAACCATCTTCCAGTTATCCTGAAAACTTCCTTTGCTGAGGTCTTTATCACTTAGCAGAATCAAATCGTTTTCTTTCAGCTCCCCGGATTTTTCAGAATACGGTTTTGCGGTGACTGACACATCTCCATTGGCGGCATTAAAGGAATCAGACAGATTCAATGCCAGTGACTCTAGTTCTGAGGAATACAACACAGAAACTTTTAGTGCATCTTCTACAGTTACATTTGCATGCAACAGATTACCAAAAAGTAATCCACTGAAAAGAAGCACGACCGGTATTAACATTTTTGTTTTCATTACAGAGTGATTTTATGTTTTACTATATGATGTCCGTTTTAATCTTCCGAACAATTTCACACCTAGTTAATCAACTATAATGCCAATCTTTATAACTATCTCATATTCTTTACTTTACATCATACTTGACGAATATTTAATCAGTGTAATGTGTTGTATTTTTAAACACCCAATTATCATTTTGAACTTATATAGCTGTATTTCAACCACATATACTCAGTGCTTAATTTTTAAACACATGTTTATTTATTAAACACCTTAATTTTATTTAATTGATTTACTACTACTTACAACGAAGACAATAGAAGAATTACGGGCATAAACCTTATATTTACGGATCAGCTACTGGCATTTAATGCACAATACATTAAAAACTGGCCTTAGGTTCGGATACAGTCAGGGTTAAACAGGGGCAAAAAAAAACCGGCATTTCTGCCGGTTTTATATTTTGGGTATCGAAAGTTTTACCAGGCCTCCACAATTCCCATAAAATCTTCCACTTTAAGTGAAGCTCCACCAATTAAGCCTCCATCCACATCAGGATTGGCAAATAGTTCAGGAGCATTTGAGGCTTTACAGCTGCCTCCGTAAAGTATTGATGTTTCTTCAGCAACCTCGGCACCAAATTGCTCAACAATTGCATCACGGATGGCCTTATGCATTTCCTGAGCCTGATCAGATGACGCAGTTTTACCGGTTCCGATAGCCCAGATTGGTTCGTAAGCCAGTATCAGTTTTTTAAAATCTTCAGCAGAAAGTTTGAATACGGTCTCTTTTAGCTGGTTAATAACGTATTCATTCTGAGTACCTGCTTCA
The DNA here is from genome assembly GCF_042219855.1 of Quyinboa sediminis. NCBI lineage: Bacteria > Pseudomonadati > Bacteroidota > Bacteroidia > Bacteroidales > Quyinboaceae > Quyinboa > Quyinboa sediminis. The sequence goes on from NZ_JBHJHP010000001.1 coordinate 1,074,569, forward strand.
CGGATATCCAGGGCCTCTCCACAGCAGTAGATAGGTGTTAATCCGTTCTCAAGAGCAAGGGCAACTTTATCATTCAGGATGGCGCTGGTTTCACCATAGTATTCACGACGCTCACTGTGACCTAATATCACATAACCCGCACCTGTTGATTTTACCATTTCTGCAGATACTTCACCCGTGAAGGCACCACTTGCTTTATCTGCACAGTTCTGAGCACCAATCCCCACAACTGACGTATCCACAGCTTCCACAGCGGATGCAAGGTGAATGAAGGGCGTACAGATAACCACATCGCAATTAACCTTTTTTCCTGTTAAAACTTCATTAAGTGCTTTTGCTGTTTCCACTCCTTCAGCAAGCGACTTGTTCATTTTCCAGTTTCCTGCAACTACTTTTTTTCTCATGATTATTTTATAATTAATATTTCCTGTCCAGATTTGTATACACCAAAATGATGATGAAAAAAATGAGCCCCAAAGTTAATACATTATATCTATTATTCACCATCCTTTGTTTGCTTAAGGTGTACTCCAGTACATTGAAAAAACCGGCATTAATTTCAGTTCTTTTCAGGTTAAATTTCCCAACAATCGTTCCCTCCTTCAGAACAAAAATACCCGGATTTGCTCTGATCATACTTTTCAATAAAACATCATCCGCCTGGTAGATAGGGATATCAGATCCCAGCATATATGTAAATTTCTGGTTCTCAACTGCCGTTGCCGAACTGATGACAAAAACGGTGTAAGACTTTTCTTTACCAAGTTCATAGGCAAGTCTTATTTTCTCCAGATCCTTTTCTCTGACGGATCTGAAATCGCGGCATATAATCATGAACTGATAATCATTATTTAATATGATATCGGGTCCGATATCCTCACCCTCACTGTTCAGCACATTAAAACTTTTAATGGGCGGTTCATAGCCTTTACTAACCAGTTCATTCTCAGCATCCACAAATTGCCAGGTACTATCCTGCCAGGGATAATCATCCTCTGAAAAACCAACAACCTTTCCATCTTTCCTGTAGTAAAGTGTTGTTTTATATACATCATCCGGTGCCCACTCAGGCTTTGTCATGCTGTTATATATGTTGACGCCCAGCTTATAAGGCCTGAAATCAATGATGGGCAGCGTAACCAGGCTGTATGTTGATATGCCAAGAGAAAAAAGAATAAAATACACCCACAGCAAACGCTGTGTCCTCACTTTAAAGTACTGGTTAGAAAAATGCTCATTATTGAGTACGAGAAAAACACTCAGCAACAACAAAATAAGATTTTTGTAAAAGGTTGTCCAGTTATCCAGCTTAATGGCATCGCCAAAACAACCACAATCCGTCACAGGATTGGTAATGGCTGAAATCAGGGTCAAACCGGTAAAATAAAGAATAAACCCGCCGAGAACCCAGGTTGTAAACTTTTTCAGAATATTAAAGAGTAAAGCAAAGCCTATGGCAAATTCCAGTGCAGGGATAATAAACGCAAGCGCTGTTGCCAGCGGATTTAAAAAATCCACATTAAAAGCTTCAAAATAATCAATGAATTTATATGCAGAACCGAGCGGATCAACCGCCTTTACAAATCCTGAAAAAACAAATACCAGACCGACAATAATCCGGAAGATTAAATCTGTTATTCTTCTGTATATCATATTTCGTTTTCTCCAAATTCCAGTTTGACCAAAGCAAATACCGAATAATTAAGCATATCAAGGTAATTGGCATCAATGCCTTCAGAAATAAGTGTTGCTCCTGCGTTATTTTCTATCTGCTTGGTTCTGTAAAGCTTCTGAAGAATAAGATCAGTATAGGAACTGATCCGCATGCTGCGCCATGCTTCATCGTAATCGTGATTCTTTTTCATCATAAGCGCTTTGGCTTCCGCTGCCCTCTCATCATATAGCTTCAGTGCTGATTCCTCATTTAAATCGGCATGATCAGCATAACCTTTATCCAGTTGTACCAAACCCATAATGGCATAGTTGACTATAGCTATAAATTCTTCCTTTATGCCCTCTCCTACTTTGCTGTATCCCTTTGTTTCGAGCGTTCTGATACGATTGGCTTTAATAAATATCTGATCGGTAATAGATACCGGCCGCAGAATTCGCCATGCAGTGCCGTAGTCCCTTGTTTTCTTTTGAAAAATATCTCTGCACAAAGCTATTACGTGATCAAACTGTTTTTCGGTTTTGCTCATGCCTGGTTTTTTATAAAGCTGTAAAAATACAAAAAAACAGATCATTTTAAAATGTTAATAATAGTTAATTTATAGTACTATGTTTTGCAAGGTACTAAATTTATTCGATATCTTTGCTATGCAATTTAAAGGTTATGAAAGGAGAAAATGCAAAAGCACAAATGAGGAAAGGCGTACTTGAGTATTGCATTATGCTCATCCTTGCTAATAAACCGTCCTACACATCAGACATTATTGATGCCTTAAAGCAGTCGAAACTGATTGTGGTGGAAGGTACGTTATACCCTCTTCTCTCGCGTTTAAAGAATACAGGTTTCCTGACTTATTCGTGGAAAGAGTCGACCCAGGGTCCGCCCCGCAAATATTACGAGATCACCTCCAAAGGAGGCAAATTACTTGCCGAACTTGAGACCGGTTGGAATGAACTCTCTGCTGCTGTAGAAAACCTTAAGAAGAATCAAATAAAAAAATAGCAATGAAAAAAACATTAACTATCAATATTGGTGGTGCTGTATTTCATATTAATGATGACGCCTACGAGCTTTTGAAGGGCTACCTTGATAAACTTCATGCTTATTTCGATAAGCAAAGCGATGGCAGTGAAATCATGTCGGATGTTGAAACCCGTATCGCTGAACTTCTGAATGAAAAGATTGTGGAAAGCAACCAGGTTATCACTACAACCATGGTTCATTCTGTTATTGATGTCCTGGGTCAACCTGAAGATTTCACCGAGATGGATGATGATTCCTTTGGCGAAGATTCCAAAGAACAGAACAAGACCTATTCCAATACACGAATGCCGTACAGAAAACCCCACAGAAAGTTTTACAGGGATCCTTCAAATAAGGTGTTTGGTGGAGTCTGTTCAGGATTATCGGTCTATTTCAACATTGATGTTGTAGCCATGCGGATAATTTTCGTCGTCCTGCTGATTGCCACATCATTCAGTTTCGGATTCATCTATCTGGTACTGTGGCTGGCCGTTCCGGAAGCTCTTACAGTCACACAACGTCTTGAGATGCAGGGCGAACCGGTTAACGTGAATAATATTGGCAAAGAATTTAATGACCTTAAAAACAATGCCAAGAACCAGTTCAATAAGTTCCAGGAGAATATGAAAAGTAAATCCACGAACAAACCACCCCGGCCACCGAGACCCCCAAGACCTCCCCGTCCGCCAAGAAGTTACCGGTATGGAAGTGCCTTTGGTGATTTCGTAATAGGTTTTCTTAAGATAATTGCCATTTTTATAGGATCCCTTGTGCTGGTGTCACTGGCCGTAGCGCTGTTTGCTCTCATCGGCTTAGCCTTTGGTGCGGGATTCCCCGAAACCGTGGCTGACATCTGGAACCTGAATCTGCATGCGTTCCCCACGGAGCTGGCCAGAACCAGTGCCACTGCTGCAACCGGACTGATCATTTTGGTTGGTGTTCCAATATTTCTGCTGGCATATTTTATAAGCAAACTGGCCTTCAGGCATCAGGGAAAAACAGGTTGGGTCCTTGTACTTTCTTTCCTGCTGTGGTTTACAGGGTTCATTATGGTTGGATCCTCCTTACTGAAGTTTATTGATGAGAACGGACTACCGGAAGAGTGGCGGGAAGAACTCCGGAATTCAAACATTGATATTAACTCGCATCATGGCAGCCGCGTGGATAACGAGAACTATCCTTTAAATATTGACAGTGACACCCTGTATATTGATTTTTCATATAATGATACCGTAGCTCCACTAAAATATGATGATGACTATACCAAAAACAGTATTTTATATAAAAAACCTGATGTTGCCATTTTGCCTTCCAATGACAGCGAAATGCTTTTATCGGTTTCCAAATATCAGTATAAGTACAACAGTGAAAATATCAGGCTTAACTGGTCACTGGTAGATGACACTTTGCACCTGCCCATAGCATTTACACAGAAAGCTAAATGGAATGATCAGGCAGAAGTTAAAATAAAAGTAAAAATACCCGAAAATAAGGTGGTCTATCTCATTAATGGAAACGGTTTCAGCAATTTCAGAACTGTATCTTTTGATAGTGGATATTATCAACTACAGGATATGCACAGCCAATACTGGGAGATGACCAATAAAGGACTTAAAAAATTATAACGATGAATACAATGGAAATTAAATGCCCCTACTGCGAATATGAAGGCGCTCCAATCGTAGAAGAAAAACTTAAAGTAGAAGCCTGGATTGTTTTTGGCATTCTGTTCTTTGTCTGTACCCCACTTTGCTGGATCCCTTTTGTATCTTCAGGATTTAAAGAGCAGGTCGTTAGATGCCCGAACTGTGGTTTTTATATGGGTTCCCGCTAGTTAATGAAAAGTAATAAACTGACTAAAATACGTAACAGGAGCATCGGTACCGGAATGGTACTGAGTGCCCTGTTTTACCTTTATTATCCTTTTTTATCTTTTCATTCAAAAGAAACCCTTTATCTGGATGGTTGCATCTTTAAATCCGTAACACATCTGCCCTGCCCCGGCTGTGGGTACGACCGTGCCATGAACCAGCTTGTCAGAAATAACTGGAGTGAAGCTTTCCATTATAACGCCCTGTTTCCATTTTTGATTCTGCTCTCACTGTTCATTCTGGTTGCAGGTATAAAAATTACATTGAGCGGTAAATTGTTTTCCATTTCCAAAACGACACTTTACATAATTCTTGGATTGGTCATCGCCTCCTGGATCATGAAATTTATCATGGGTCCCCTCTATTACTAGGGCCTGATCATTAAGCAGAGCTTAGACATGTAAATGTTAAAGTTACCCAAAATTGAACTCTGAATAATGTATTGCGTTTTATACATATATAAAATATTATATATTTGATCTCAAATTATTCTGGAATGGATTTAAAACGCAAGACTACCATCATAACTGTTATACTCATAGGTTTAGGCGCTATAGCCGGATTTGTGTACTGGAAGACCATTGGATGTACATCCGGAAGCTGTCCTATCACATCAAAATGGCATTGGACCACGCTTTACGGGGCATTTTTCGGATATGTGATAGGTGATACCATTAAGGGCTATCTGAAGCGAAAGGAAAAGAAAGCTGAAGAGTGAGGTTGGTGGGGGTGACGGGTTACAGGTGACAGGTGACGGGTGACAGGTGACAGGTGAGAAATGAAGGGTGATCGTTTTTTGAAGCCATGATCATAAAATAAGAGCGGGGATTTCAGTTATCTGATATCCCCGCTTTCATTTAAAATTCTAACAAAATCTTGTGTCTTGATTCTTGTGTCTTGATTCTATAATTAAAACTCTACCATTATCCCCACAGTCGGAAGAATGATCCCACTTGTATTTGGAATCCTGTCAAGAACATACCTGGTTCCATTATCCACCAGTTTAAAGGAACCGTCATCATTCCGTTCACGTATAATGTAATCCTGACCTTCTGATTTAAAATTATATACATTTTGTATATCCACATAAAACATCAGGCTCCATTTATCATAAAAATACTTCTTGTCTACCCTTAAATCCAGTTGATGAAACGGACTGAAACGTTTCTCGTTCAAGCGGGAATAATCAAAGTATGGCTGACCGTTGGCATCCCATGCTTCTCTGAGTGCACTTTTTTCAAGATCATATGGTGTGTAGGGCAAACCGCCCACAAAACGCCATTTAAAACCCGCTGACCAGTTTTTCTTAAATGTCCTTGTCCCCGTCATGGTTAATAAATGCCGGCTGTCCCATGAAGATGGGATCTCCTCACCTGCCGCATCTGTAAATAAGCTTCGTACAAAGGTATAGGATGCGATTAAATTAAAATTCTTCTTGTTGATCCGGTTCAGGAACTCAAAACCTACCGCACGGCCCTTACCTGTTGATTCAACTGGAACTGCACCCGCAACCGAACTGTAATCCGCACCAACATTTGCAAGACTTACGCCCGTAAATTTATCGATAGGGTACTGAAAGTAACCCTTGTAAAATCCCTCGAGAGAGAATAAATAATCCAGACCTATTTTTTGTTCGACACCGGCCACATAATGGTCCACTCCAATATATTTTACTGCAGTGTTGGTCAGTTCATTAGTATTATCTCGGTACCCCAGAGTTGTATAAGCCGGTAATTCATAAAACCGTCCGGCTGAAACGCTGAAACGTGTTTTATCGGTGAGTGCAAACGAAACGGATGCCCTAGGGGAGAACTGAGACAACGGATTCTGCATTGATTTGCTGTATGAGTTTCCATCGGCTCTAAGCCCCAGAGATACAGACGTTCTGATGGACGTAAACTGCCTGGTAAGCTGACCATAAACCCCATATTTAAACAAGTCAATATTCGATTCATAATTTATCTCCTGCAGCGAACCGGCAGTAAAAAACTGTTGCTGGGTTTTATTGTAATAACGGGCATATTCACCACTTATACCATAACTTATCTTCAGATTATTCAAGAGGTAATCCACCTCATACCGGGCTTTATTCTCGGCTTCAAATGAATGATAATCAAAGGTTTTAGGCCTGCTTTCATCGTTTTCAGGAAACTTGTAAAACTCATTGTTCAGCATGTTACGGCTCAGGACAAATGTCCTGTAGCCGTTATCCATAAAGTGTTTCAAGACAAAACCTAATGTATAACTCCACTGATTATTAATCGGTATTTGTGTCAGAATATATTCCTGGGACGGATCCGGGTCCTTAATGCCTGTATTCAGAGTCAGGTTATCCAGAGATCCGATACTGACGACAGTCAGTTCATTTTTTGCATTCAGTTTTGATTTCAGTTTCAGCTGATAATCGTTAAATGTGGGAAGGAACGGCAGTCCTATCGCACTGAACAGAAACTGCAGGTAAGATCGTCTTGCAGAAAAAATGTACGTTGTATTTTCGCCTAGCGGACCATCAATTGTAGCACTTACTTCGCTTGCGCCCAACGTTCCACGGAATTTAAGTTTCTCCGGATTCCCATCGATCTGGGTAAATTCAAATACGCCGCTTAGGGCGTTATAACGGTCCGCCGGAAAAGCACTGGAATAATAATTAACCGTTCCGATAAAGTCTGCATTGATAATACCAACAGGACCACCCGATGCACCTTGTGTGGCAAAATGGTTCAGCACAGGGATCTCTACATCATCAAGATAGAACCGGTTCTCACTGGGGCCACCTCCGCGCACAATCACATCATTTCTGAAAGCCGGTGTTGAGCCCACCCCCGGAAAGGACTGAATCACCCGGGAGATATCGCGGTTACTGCCCGGATTGCTTTCGATCTCCTTTACACCGATTTTCTGCATGGATAACGGCACTTCATCACGCTTTTGAAAAGGGTCTACCTTTACAACCACCTCACTGAGATTGGTGGATGATGCTTTTAATCCGATATCAATATATGAAGTCTTTGCATTGCTCACAGAGATATCACGGCTTACCGTGGTCTGATACCCGACAAATGAGACCTGTAACTTTACAAATCCAGGTTGAACACCGGTAATGGTAAAATTTCCATCCAGATCCGTCGTACTTCCTACCGTTGTCCCCAGGATAACCACATTGGCGAATGGTACAGCGTCGTTATTCGCCTCATCAAACACACGACCTTTGATTACACCATTCTGAGCAATGGCCATTTGCGAAATCAGTACAAGTAAAAAGAGTAAATTTGTCTTCAATAGTTTCATCTGTCAGGCTATTTTATTTTTAATTCAATTCTGTCAAAAATCTTAAGCGCAGTTGTCAAAGTGGATAAATCAGTATACAATTCCCCATCTTCACCGGCATAATGTCCATGACCAATAGGGTTCATGATGTAATACGGCATTGGATTTTTTACATCGACCGTAACTGCATAAATTATGCTGGGTTGTGCACTGCTTTTGTAATCTCTGTTATCAGGATACTTATTATTGGTCCAGAAGCGGTTCCAGTCCCAGGTTTGATTAACCTCAAGCAATACCCGGTATTTTCCATCTTTCGGCATTTGAGACTCTATTGAGAAGTCCCCCTGTGGTGTTGCACCGGTAAACCCGTCAACAAAAGGATGATCTTTTTCAGGAATCATAAATTTTCCATCAATTAATCCCTTCTTAAAACTCCAGTAAGGCAGGGAAGCCGGACGAAATGATTGTCCCGCCTTGTTGCTCCAGGTGGAATCGGTCAGGGCAGCATGTCCGTAAATGCCACTGGCAAAAGATCTGGTTATGAAAATAGTCTTCAGATAATTTCCTTCCATATCCTCCAGCCAAATGACAAATGTGGGATGGTTATGGCCCTCACCCGTTGTTACATTAATTTCAAAAGGTGTCCCATCAACATAGGCATCAATATTGTACACCTTCCGTTCCGATGCGGTTTTTGATGATACACCGCATCCTGCGAGCAGCACTACCAGCACTATCAGGAATATCACATTTATGTTTCTCATATTTTTTGGTTTTTATTTTTATTCATAACAATAATACGAAATTTTTGTTTAATTATTTTCATTTATAGTTAAACATTTTTACAATTATTCTATGCTGATGATATCCGCATCACTCCGTGAATCCTTATTTTTTGTCTCTTAACACTGTGGATTATGTTTTCTCTCCTCGGTTTTATACACTATTTTTGCCTTTTCACGTTAAATACAAAAATGAACCGCTATGCATAAGCTTGTTCAATTCGGTTTTGTGGCTGCACTTTCCTTACTTATATCGTGCAACACATACGGACAGTACGATATTGAAATTAAAACCACCGGATGGAAGGATACAACCATGATACTTGGTTTTTACCAGGGTGAAAACATGCTGGTAGCCGACACCTTTGAAATAGACAAACACGGCAAGGCTGTTATAAAAAGTGACACACTGCTGCCCAAAGGTATCTATACAGCCTATTTTCCCAATAAAACTTTTTTTGACATCCTTTTGGGAGAAGATCAGACGTTTTCCATATCTGTCGACACCGCAGATTTTATTCAGAGTCAGCTTGTAAAAGGCAGTGAAGAAACTGAAGCCTTTGCTGCATATCATAAGTTTATGCAGGATATGCAAAAAAAACGGACCAGCCTTATTACACATTACAGGCCTCTGATACAAAACAAAGATTCTCTGGCTCTGGCAAAAGAAAAGCTTCAGACCTTAAATGACAAAGTAGACGCCAGATGGCATGCAGATTACAATAAATTCAGGGGAAGTTTTTATGGCACCGTCATACATTCATTCATTCCGGTGAAGTATGAACCGGAACAAACACCCCAATACAATGCATTAAGTGATTCGGTAAAGGCTCTAAGACGCTACTTTTTTGAGGCAAATCATTACTTCGACCATACTGATTTAACAGAACCGGGTTTATGGCGCACCTCTTTTTTTGAGGATAAGGTCAGGCACTATCTCGACAAAGTTCTTATTCCGCAACCGGATTCCATTACACCCTATGCATTAAAACTGATAGAGGCTTCCAGACCGGATAAGACGTGCTTTCGTTTTATGGCCTCCACTATATTAAATTTTGCCGTAAAAAGCGATATCATGGGTATGGAGAGTCTGAGTGTGGCAGTAGCCAAACAATATTACCTTAACGGTGATGCGTACTGGGCTGATTCAACACTCCTGAGTAAACTTGGCGAACTTGTGGCAAAAGAGGAACACACGCTCCTGGGCAAAACGGCTCCTGACCTGGTGATGGAAGACTGGCAGGAAGGATTTAAGTCACTTCACCAGGTGGATGCTCCCTACACCATTCTCATCTTTTTTGAACCCAACTGCTCACATTGTAAGGTGATTGTGCCGGAAGTGTATGAAAAAATATGGAAAAAATACGAAGACCAGGGTTTAGCCGTTTATTGTGTATACACCCAGACCAATCGGGATGAATGGGAAAAATTCATTCATGACAAAGGGCTGTATGGATGGATTCATGTCTGGGATCCGCATAACCAGACAAACTTCAGGTATTACTACGATGTTACGGTTACGCCCAGGATATTCCTTCTGGACAAAGACAAAAAAATAATCGGAAAAAAACTTGGAGTAGAGACACTTGACTTAATGCTGGACAGGTTGTACAAGAATGGTAAATTATAAGAGAGGATGAGATTTTTTTTGTTAATTGCTTTACTTACCGTTACGGTTTCTACATTAAATGCACAGAATAAAAAGGAGGACTATAAAAAACTTAAGCTTGGGCTGGTTGCATCTCCACAGGTTTCCTGGTTGAAATCAGATTATTCCAAAGTGCTGAATGAAGGTGCTGTTCCCGGCATGTCGTATGGGCTTATGGCGGATTTCTTTTTCGACAGGAACTATGCTATATCTGTTTCTGTGCTCCGAAGTCACACCGGGGGAAAACTCAGGTATACCACCGGAACAAATCCCCAAATGAATATCGATCATAACTATGTCACGATACAGGATGGTGAATTGATCCGTTATAATTTAACCTATATTGAATTACCTGTGGGTCTTAAACTCAAAACAAAGCTTTTTCGCCGCTTAGGCTATTACGGCCAGTTAGGCCTGACCCCGATGATCAACACGAAGGCTTATACCGGGGACGATCTGGCTCTGATCAATGAGATTCAGATTGGTGACATCGGGTTTCACTTTGGCGGTGGCATAGAATATTCATTAGGCGGGGACACATACCTTCACGCCGCCATTTTTTATACCAACGGTCTCATAGATATCACAACTAATGATGATATTAGTGATAAAACTAATTTAAACTCTGTAAATTTGCGGCTCGGAATCAACTTTTAAAATCTTGAGTCTTGATTCCAGTGTCTTATGTCTAAGGAAAGAATATGAAAATAGCTTTAGCTCAACTCAATTATATTGTCAGTCATTTTGAATATAATCATAACAAGATGGCTGCAGCCATAGAAGAAGCTAAAAAAAGTGGTGCCGAACTGATTGTTTTTTCGGAACTCAGCATCTGTGGCTATCCACCCCATGACCTGCTTGAAAAGCGGGAATTCTTCGACACCTGTATGTTGTGGGTGAATAAACTGGCCGGGTTGAGCAAAGATATTGCCATCATTGTCGGATCACCAAGTCTGAATGAAAATCCCAGGGGTAAACGGCTGCATAACTCAGCATTTTTTCTGAATAATGGAAAAATAGAAAAGGTGTTTAACAAGACGCTGCTTCCGACCTATGACGTATTTGACGAATACCGTTATTTTGAACCCAACAGGGATTTCGACATCCTTGAGTTTGGGGGAAAGAAATTTGCAGTGACCATATGTGAGGATATCTGGGAAAAACAGCCGGTACTGAATCCCTTTGCTCAAAGCCGACTCTATTCTGTTGTACCGATGGAGCAGATCATTAAGCTAGAACCTGATATGCTGATCAACATTGCCGCCTCTCCCTTCTCATACGTGCAGGAAGGCACACGGAAACGGGTTTTAAAACTGAATGCTGAAAAATACAATATTCCGGCTATTTACGTCAATCAGGTAGGGGCAAATACCGAGCTGGTTTTTGATGGCAACAGCATGGCTATTGATGGACAGGGAAACCTGGCGTTACAATGTAAACGTTTTGAGGAAGATATTCAGATTATTGACACGGAAGATATGGATGTCAAACCTTTGGTCATCCCCGAAAAAACAGATCATATCCCTGTTATTCATGATGCTTTAATCCTTGGAATCAGAGATTATTTCCAAAAAATGGGTTTTAAAAAGGCTACGCTTGGCCTTTCCGGCGGCATTGACTCTGCCGTAACGCTGGTTTTAGCCGAACGGGCTCTGGGTGCAGAAAACATAAGAGTCCTGCTCATGCCGTCCCGGTTTTCAACGGATCATTCCGTGAAAGATGCCGTGGATCTGGCTGAAAACCTGGGTATTGAATATGATATCCTTTCCATTAAAGAAATTTATTCACAGTTTGAAGATACACTGTCGCCCGTATTCAATGACCTGCCGTTTAATGTAGCTGAAGAGAACATACAGGCCCGCATCCGTGGTACCCTTGTTATGGCGTTATCCAATAAATTTGGACATATTCTGCTGAATACCTCCAACAAAAGTGAGGCAGCTGTAGGATACGGGACCCTTTACGGAGACATGAACGGGGGCCTTTCCGTGCTGGGAGATGTATACAAGTCAGATGTATTTAAGCTGGCCTGGTACATTAACAGAAAAACAGAGATTATTCCGCATAACACCATTGTAAAACCACCTTCGGCAGAGTTACGTCCGGATCAGAAAGATTCTGATTCTCTTCCTGAATACGATATTCTGGACGGCATTTTATTCAACTATATCGAACTGAACCGGTCACCACAGGAAATTGAATCATTGGGTTACGACCGCGCAACCATCGATAAAACAATTCATATGGTAAATGTAAATGAGTATAAGCGCTTCCAGACACCACCTATCCTGCGGATCTCATCCAAAGCATTTGGCTTTGGCCGCCGTATGCCATTGGTAGCCAAATACTGAATCAGTGACGAATTATGAATGAGGAATTACAAGTTTAATCTGCGTTTATCTGAATTTCATATAACTGATCCTGAGAACAGTTATTTTTCTCGCTGATTAACGCAAGGATCTCACGCAGATATTCGCTGAAATCCTGAATAGATTAAATGTTATTTTAAATAGCGTTACTCCGCGTATCCATCTGCGTATTTCTGCGAGAAAATTTCCTTGTCTCACCCGCGCAATGACGAACTGACTGAAAGTTATAAACCACCCTTTATATGCTTAAGTACAAAAAAGTAAATTCTGAAATCAATTAGAAATTACAGTACTTATACGCATGCAATCGCAATTTGAAATTCGTCATTCGTCATTAATTTTGTAACAAACATTTCATATTAGCTTAAAGTATTTTGACTTAAATTGTGCTGAAAAGCGTATGACATGAGAATAATGGTACTCCTCACTTTGATTTCCCTCACGATCAGCACATTTTCACAGGTTAAGTATATTGCTCACAGGGGTGCTTCATTCATTGCACCTGAAAATACCATGGCTGCTGTTAATTTGGCATGGCAACTGAATGCTGATGCCGTGGAAGTTGACGTTTATCTGTCGCAGGATAACCAGGTTATGGTCTGCCACGACGATACGACCCTGAGAACATCAGGAATCAAACTTGTCATTTCTAAATCGAAAGCCAAGTTATTGCGCAAACTGGATGTGGGAAGCTGGAAGGACCATAAATATGCCGGAGAAAAGATGCCTTACCTGACAGAGGTTATTAACTCTGTGCCGGAACACAAAATGCTGGTGGTTGAAATAAAATGCGGAAAAGAGATTCTACCTTACCTGAAAGAGATTATGGATACCACACCCAAAGCGAGCCAGCTTGTATTTATAAGCTTTGGTTGGGAAACGATTCTGGAAACAAAAAAGACTTTTCCAAACAACAAATGTTATTGGCTAAGTGCCGAAAATGAAGGATTATCAGAAAAAATTAAAGAGGCATCGCAAAACAAACTGGATGGGATCAACCTGTATTATGAGATCATCAGTCCATCTGTAATAAATCTGGCCAAACACTATAAACTGGATGTGCTTTGCTGGACCGTGGATGATCCTGTCGAAGCCAAAAAACTCATTAAGCTTGGCGTATCAGGTATAACCACCAACAGGCCTGCATGGCTTAAAGAACAAGTGGGACGGAAGTAGGAGTTACAAATTAGGAATTAGGAATTACGATTTACGAATTACGATTCACGGTTCACGGTTCACGATTCACGATCTACGGTTCACAGCTGAGCACGAAGCCCGAATCCGGCAACAAATAATTTTTTTTGCTTTCGGTAAACCGAAATTCAGATATCTTTGTTCCTTATTTTATGAATCAACAAAAAAGAACATATAAAGCTCTACTTTCCATAGCATTGTTTATGGCACCGTTCTTTATTCAACTGGTTCACGCAGAAGTTCATCATCATGCTCAGGTACACGAAACGGGTTTTATTGATCACGGTTCAGAATGTCTGATTAATACCTATGAATTTCAACCCCATTTTATTTTTGATTATGATCCGCTTATTCCGGTTTACAGGTTGTGCCTGGGGGAACTCATCTCAGATTACTCATCTGTTACAGCAACAAACTTTCACCAAAATATCAGATTACGGGCACCACCTGTTGTTTCCCTTACAATGGTTTGAAACAATTACATACTAATCTGATATTAAATAAATTATGAAATACATATCAACTACCTGCATTCTGTGGGTATTTTTAATTATATCCGTTACAGGTCAGAATAATATAATGGGTACCGTTTACAATTCAACTGACCACACAACGATTCCCGGAGTTAACATTTTTATTCCTGAACTTTCAAAGGGCGTCATCAGCGATGATGATGGCACATTCGCCATTAAAAATCTGCCGGATGGGGTATTTAAGGTTCAGTTTTCATTTGTAGGATTTAAAACGGTGATTAAGGACATAAATACCAGGACGAAAAATAGCCAGGTCATTGAAATGACACCCTCTGTTTTACAGTCAGAAGAGGTTGTCGTATCAAGCGGAAGTTATTCATCGCAGCATGAAAATGCCATAAAGATTGAAAACTATCATTTGCACGATGCGCTGCAAAGTGAGAATACCAATATATTTGCTTCACTTTCCGAGGTTCCTGGCATCAGTGTGATCACAAAATCACCCGGCATCAGCACACCGGTCATTCGCGGACTTTCCACCAATAACATTCTGGTACTTAATAACGGCGTAAAGCTCGAAAACTACCAGTTTTCACAGGATCACCCCTACCTGATCAGCGACAACGGGTACCGCGATGTGGAAATCATTAAAGGTCCGGCTTCCCTGCTCTACGGGTCTGATGCTCTGGGAGGTGTACTTAATTTTATCAAATCCGACCCGGCACCTTCTGGTACCACCGAAGGTTCGGTCAGTGCAGGATGGCTCAGCAATACAAACGGTTACCAGGCGGGAATGGATGTGAAAAGCAGCAAACAAATGTTCAATTGGGGCATTAACGGTTCTTATAAGAATCATGCAGATTACCTGGATGGAAATAACACTGCCGTATTGAACAGCAGGTTTAACATGCAGAACCTGGGCGCTTTTGCCGGAACAGGATATAAAAACAGCCGGTATAAGCTGTTTTACGATTATACAGCCATGAAAGCCGGAATTCCATCGCCGGAGGCTCAGGGACTGGTCGGTGAACGGGGGAGAAATAATGAGGTTTGGTATCAGAATCTGGATCACCATATGGCCACGTTAAAGTACAATTATTATAAATCAGCCTGGAAGTTTAATAATGATCTGAGTTATCAGCTCAACGACCGGGAATTGTTCGGATCAACCGGCAACCTGGTAAAAATGCACTTAACAACTGCTTCGCTGAATGCCAAACTGAGCAGGCATACAGGACAATCAGGTGAGTTGATCACAAGCATACAGGGACGATATCAGTATAATCACAATTTTGATGCACCGGTACGCGTGTTACCGGACTACACTTTAGCAGACCTTGCCGGACTTGGTTTGTACCAGCTCAATGTTAACCAGACCCTTTTCCTTCAGATGGGGGCCCGCTATGATTTCAGATATGTGAATGCACCGGAACAGATTAAAGCCGCTCATTCACATGAGGAAACGGCGGCTGATGCACCCCATGAAATGATGGATCCTTTTACAAAATCGTATAATAACATCAGTGCTTCGGCCGGATTAACCTGGCAGCTTATTCCTGATGGACTGATCCGGTTCAACCTGGCATCGGCTTACAGAACCCCCAATGTGTCAGAATTGCTTCAGGACGGAGAACACGGCACACGCTATGAGATCGGCGACCGTAACCTGAAATCACAGCGGAATTATGAAGCAGACCTGAGTTTTCATTATCATTCAGGTGTTGTCGTCACTGAAATTGCCGGCTACTTCAATCAGATTCAGAACTATATCTACCTGGCCCCAACAGGTGAAGTGACCGATGAAAACTTTCCGGTTTACAGGTACAGTCAATCCAACGCCCGGTTAGCCGGACTGGAAGGAAGCATTGATGTACATCCCGCTCCATATCTTCTTCTCAGTGGTACATTTGCATATCTTTACGCTATAAAAGAAAATGGCACATATCTGCCCTTTATTCCACAGAACCGTCTTACACCGTCATTTACCTTACACAAGGATAAAAACTGCAGACTGGCCGATAAGCTGTTTCTGAAAATAGCACTCCCTGTCGTGCTTGATCAGAATCATCCGGCTCAGTTCGAAACCCGGACCAATGCTTACACGCTGCTCAATGCCAGTGCCGGCATGGTATTTAAGCATTTCAAAGTTGATGTGTCCGGATCGAACCTGATGAATACGCTGTATGTCGATCATCTATCCACACTTAAACCGCTTGGATACTATAATCCCGGACGAAACTTTTCACTCCATATGACTTATCACTTTTAATTGAATATTACAGCATCTTTAATCCCTTACCGAAACACATTACAACCGGTCCGCTCATGACAAGCAGACCGGTTTTTTGTTTTCTGACTGTCCCACCCTGAACCGGAAATTATATTTATTGCTAAAAACCTGAACCAAACAGGGCTGCATCAGTTAACACTATAGGTATTACTAATTCCGAAGCAGATTTTCTATGTCTGCTCAAAAAATTTTAAAGTATGAAAAACCAAACCCGGAACTCTGCCAGCTGGTATAAAGATGCTGTGATTTATCAATGTCATGTCCGTTCTTTCATGGATAGTAATGGTGATGGAATCGGCGATTTTAACGGACTGATCCAGCGGCTCGATTATCTGCAAAGCCTTGGGATCAACGCCATCTGGTTACTGCCGTTTTACAAATCTCCACTGAAGGATGGTGGTTATGATATTTCGGACTTTACCAGCATACATGAAGATTACGGTACCATGGCCGATTTTAAACGCTTTATCCGTGAAGCGCATAAACGGCACATCCGGGTGATTACGGAACTTGTACTCAACCATACATCAAGTGCGCATAAATGGTTTGAACGTGCCCGGACTGCCAAACCCGGTAGTGTATACCGTGACTTTTATGTGTGGAGTGACACTAACGATAAATATACCGAAGCGCGTATTATTTTCCAGGATTTTGAATTATCCAACTGGTCATGGGATCCGGTGGCTAAAGCGTATTACTGGCACCGGTTCTATTCCCATCAACCGGATCTGAATTTTGATAATCCCAGTGTGCATAAAGCGATCCTTAAAGTGCTGGATTTCTGGTTCGGTATTGGAGTGGACGGCCTAAGACTGGATGCCGTACCTTACCTTTATGAACGCGAAAACACCAACTGCGAAAACCTGCCGGAAACACATGATTTTCTGAAAAAACTGCGCACCTATATCGATGATAACTTTGAAGATAAGATGCTTCTGGCCGAAGCCAACCAGTGGCCGGAAGATTCATCCGCCTATTTCGGCATAGGCGATGAGTGCCATATGGCCTTTCACTTTCCCCTGATGCCACGCCTGTACATGTCAATGAAAATGGAAGACCGGTTTCCGCTGATTGATATCCTGGAACAAACACCGGCCATTCCCAAAAACTGTCAGTGGGCCATTTTCCTGCGAAATCATGATGAGCTAACGCTTGAAATGGTGACCGACGAAGAACGGGATTATATGTACAAGGCGTTTGCCAAAAATCCGAAACAGCGCATCAACCTCGGGATAAGACGAAGACTTGCACCCTTGCTTGAAAATGACCGCAAAAGCATTGAGCTGATGAATGTGCTGTTGTTTTCCATGCCCGGAACACCCATTATCTACTATGGAGATGAAATCGGGATGGGTGATAATTATTACCTCGGCGACCGTGACGGCGTGCGGACCCCCATGCAATGGTCTGCCGATAAAAATGCGGGATTTTCAACTGCAGAACCTCAGCAGCTCTTTCTGCCGGTAGTATTTAATTACGATTACCACTATGAATCCATTAACGTAGAGAATTTTGAAAAGAATTCAACATCCCTGCTCTGGTGGATGCGGAGGGTCATCAATGTACGCAAACAGTTTAAAGCCTTCAGCCGGGGTGATATAGAGTTTATTGATACCAACAATCCGCGCATTCTGGCCTTTACCCGTACCTATGAGGATGAAGTTATCCTGGTTATCATAAACCTGTCCCGCTATTCTCAAAACGCACAGCTTGATTTAAGAAAATACGCCGGATACATCCCGACTGAGGTGTTCAGCCGCAATGCGTTCTCTCTCATTGGCGAGGAACCCTATGTTTTTCCTCTGCAATACAAAAACTATTTCTGGTTTCAACTGAAAAAACAGGAGACCGAAAACGACAACAAACCGGTGGAACTGGATTATAAGCTTGATGTGACCACACGGAAATGGAACCGCATGTCGGATGCACTCCGCACTGATCTACAGGGACTGTTGCTTGAGTATATGCAGAAAAACCGCTGGTTCAAAGGACGCTCAAGGAAGATACGTAAAATCGACATTGTAGATACGGTTCCCTTCCGCGACCATGATATTTTTTCCTATCTGCTGATCATAGAGATCACATACATTGAAAACAGTGCGGAGTTTTATGTCATTCCGGTGTCTGTTTCATTGGGAGATGAAGCGGCAGATATCCGGTACACCTATCCTGAAGCCATCATCAGCAGCATCAATATCGATGGTCGTGAAGGATTGCTGTATGATGGATCTTACAAAAGAGAATTTATGGATGATTTTCTCCGGCTCATGGCACAAAAAGGGAAACTAAAGACAGCGCAGGGCGAGTTACAGGGTTTTGCGGCACGGCAGCTGGCTAAAACCATGAAGCAGGCCGGTGAAGAACTCCAACCGCGCGTTATCAGTGCAGAACAGTCCAATACTTCGGTTCAGTACGGCAATACCCTGTTCCTTAAACTGTACCGCAGACCGGAAGAAGGTGTCAATCCTGAAGAGGACATCGTTAAGGCGCTGAGCAATAACCGCAATTTTAAAAATTCACCCGGTTATGCCGGATCCATAGAATATAAACGGCCATGGCACGACAGCATGCTGATTGGCATACTTACAGATTACATTACGAACGAAGAAACAGCCTGGCAATATACCGTTTCTGCCATCGACAAGTTCTTTGACCATATCGTATCACAAAAAGAACAGTTGCTGCCAGCTTATGCTGCGGATGATCCTGCAACCTTTGTTCCGGATGATGACGAAGTAGTCCGTTCAGCCTTCGATCCGCTGTATATGCAGATGGTGGCCTTACTGGGTCAACGAACGGCTGAGATGCATAAAGCGCTCGCTTCGGTAAAGAATGACAACAGTTTTGCAGAGGAGAAATTTTCCTTACTCTACCAGAAATCGCTGTATCAATCGTTCAGGACCACTGTAAAACGAAACTTCAGCAAGATTAAAGCATCCCGTGGGAAACTGGATCCGGCACAGCAAACAGTTCTGGATGAAATTCTCAGCAATGAATCCAGTTTATTATCTGCAGTTAAAACCGAACTTGAAGCCGGGAAAATGAGGGCATCCAAACTGAAAATACATGGCAATTACCATTTGGGTCAGATCCTGTTTACCGGTAAGGATTTTATGATTACAGATTTTGAAGGTGAAAAGGAACGAACACTTTCAGCCCGTAACCTGAAATACTGTCCTTTAAAAGATGTGGCTAACCTTTTGCGTTCTTTCCATTATGCCGTTTACATGGGATTTGAGACCTACAGTTCACGCATGCCAGAACACGCAGCATTTTTGGAGCCATGGCGCGACATCTGGCACAATGCGGTGAGAGACACACTGCTGAAGAGCTACCTGGAAACAGCCGGTAATGCGTCGTTTATTCCGGATGTGCCCCATCAGACGGATATTCTGCTGACGCTGTTTACCATAGAAAAAGCAGTGGATGAAGCAGTTTATGAACTTGAAAACCGTCCGGAATGGCTGCATATGCCTCTGAACGGACTTAGAAAGGTTATTCATACGATTATTGAATAACGCGATTGCACGCTGTATTTAACAAATTGTATTAGATTTGTTTCAGGAAACAATTTAACAGGCATGGATTCCATTACCTATCGCGAAGTTGAACTGTCTGATGCGGTTCAGCTTATCGGATTCATGAAGGGTGTTCTTGGCGAAACGCCGTTTCTCCGGTATGAACCGGAAGAGTTCAGCATGAATGTTAAGCAGGAAGAGGATTTTATATCCAATTTCATTCTGAACCGCTCCTTAAAAATGATTCTGGCCCTACACGGAAAGGAGATCATAGCCATCGGTTCCATCGAAGGAAACCATCTGAAAAAATTCCGCCATAATGGCGAATATGGCATTGTGGTTAAGAAAGCCTGGTGGAACAAAGGCATAGCCCGCGACATAACAACGATGCTCCTGGATTGGGCACGGGATAATGCGGTTCTGAAAAAGATAAACCTGCATGTGCATTCTGGAAACACCATTGCTATTGCGTTTTACAGGAAAGTAGGATTCCGGGAAGAGGGCCGTATATTGCGCGATTTTTACTACAATAAAACATATTACGATACCCTGATAATGGGTCTCAACGTGGACTGAAATCCGGTGAATAATAAAAAATTTTAATCTTTTAAGTATTTCAGCAGCATTCCATGCGTTGAAATAAATATTTTTTTATATTTGCACTCGCTAAAAAACACTGTCTCGTGGTGTAATGGTAGCACAACAGTTTCTGGCACTGTTTGTGAGGGTTCGAGTCCTTCCGAGACAACTTTAAATTATTTCAAACCCCTGTATTTAAACACAATACAGGGGTTTGTTTTTTATTCCACTCAGTATTTGTTTGCTTACTGGGTTTCTAATCAGTTCTAACTAAGATCGTATTTCATGTAAACGACTAAACGTGCGGCCTTGATCCGTTTTTAATTTCCCTGAAAACATAATCACCAGCCGTAATTAACATAACATCCTTAACCCAGGGTGGCATTCGCTTCGCTCATTGACCCGGGGCTACCCCCGAAGTATCGGTGTTGACCCTTACAGGGTCATGGTTAAGTTGCAAAAATTATCAGATCATATTGATTCGTATGTTGGGAACTGTATATTTTATACAATCTCAAACATCATAATAATTACTAATTACCTATTTTTGAAAACAATTAAACTTATAGACTTTTTAGAAAATGGCATCCAGTCAGGACTTTGTGGATTTTGTAGTAGAGCAGATTGAAAATGCAGGAGAAATAACTGCCCGGAAAATGTTTGGTGAATACGCGGTTTATGCCGATGGAAAACTATTCGGCCTGATCTGCGATAATAAGCTGTTTATAAAGCCTACAGCAGCAGGCCGGGAATTTATTGGAAATGTGGTGGAAGCACCGCCCTACCCCGGCGCCAAAAACAGTTTTCTGATTGAAGACCAAATTGAGGACTGCGAATGGCTGAGTGAACTGGTCAGGATTTCGGTTAAGGAACTGCCAATGCCAAAACCGAAGAAGAAAAAGAAGTGAGACCTTGTGATTTATGAAAATGGGGCACCGGTTTATTCTTTTTTCCAGTTTACAGTATTCAGGTTAATATATCGTTTAATTCGTTCAAACGATTGGTATGTTCGGATGATATGTTCATAATACCTGGATTGCCAGGCAAATTCAGGATTAACCTTCCTGGCATTAATTGTAACTGCCCGTTTGTATTGATTGATGATAACCCCTAATGTGCCCGGCTTCCATTTTTCCATGGCAGCAGCAATTTGTTCAGGATATTCTGAACCAGTGGAAACGCCCGAATCGGACGTTTCCACTGGTTCTTGCATTTCCGTTTCCACTGGTTCTTGCTTATTCAGCTTGTCTTTTTTATCAATTATAACTATCCCATGCATATGATCTGGCATTATTACAAATTCATCCAATTTCACAAATGAAAAATGTTGAGGTATTTCAATCCATAATTTGCTGGCTAATCTACCCGTTTCAGATAAGATCATTCTCCCTTGAACGATATCACCAAAAAAATATGTCCTGTGTTTCGTACAAATAGTTATAAAATATTTGCCATCCCAGCCGTAGTCCCATTTTTGTAAACGAAGAGACGATGTTCTGTATTTGTTAAGAAATTTATCTGACATTGGTTTTGTTTAAGGCACATACATAATTAAGGTAATTCCGGATAAATATCAAAAAAAACCTTGCAAAGGTCATAAAAGGACTTTTGCAAGGTTTGTAAGTTAGCTTTAATCAAGTTGAAACGTCCGATTCGGTCGGAAACGTCCGATTCGGACGTTTCAACTTGATATAAATATTTATTCCTTCACCAGCTTCTGTTTACCTATTATTTTATGATCCGCAACAATGTCAACGGTATAGCAGCCGGACGCAAGTCCTGAAAGGCTGATGTTCTGATCTGAGTTTCCATCCACTTGTTGTTGCATCATCACCTGGCCTGCCAGATTATGTACGGTCACCAGCAGTTGTTTATAGGCTTTATCTGTCTTAATATGTAGCAGATCTTTAGCCGGGTTCGGGTAAACCGAAACAGCCTCAGTTTTCACATCGTCAATGGCTTGCGGATAAACAACGCTCAGTACACCGTCACTGAAATCCCAAGCCAGACCTTCGCCGGGAACAGCCGGAACGATGTCATCAAAACTACCGGAATGGCTTGTGCCGTTAAACAGTGTAAACTGATCACCGATTGACAGTTCACCTGTTATCGTCAGATTAAGTGTCCCGTTGTAACTTACCGATCCGTATGAATAAACTTTATCGCTCGAATTATTATCAGCATTGATTTCAAAATTACATGCACTTCCGTCATTCAATACCAGGCGGGCCAACCTGAAAGTGGAGATGCTGTTGTCTCCGGGAGCAATGGCGCCACCTTCATATACGTAGACCATTCCGTATAACCGTCCTTTTCCGGCCAGTACACCGCCTCTTACATAGGTTGAGGCTGTTGATGACTGGGTTCCGTTAACGATCAGCGTACCGTCGTGAACCGTAGTTGTACCACCATAAGTATTATTGCTGTTCAGGCGCCAGATACCGGTACCTTCTTTTTCTATATAGGTAACACCGTAGTGTCCGTTAGCTGAACAGTCGTTATTAATAATTCCGTTAAAGGTTTCATCCGTACTTGATCCGCCAACGATCCATGTCATTTTAGTTCCGTCCGTCTGCTTACTGGCAGCACCAAGAACCGTTCCTGAAACACCGGATAATCCACCGAGGTGCATGGTACCGGTTGTAGCCCAGTTGATGACTTTGGCATTACCCGACAGGTTAACCCTGGCATACGGAAGTCCCACTGTGTTATTCAACATCAGCTGACTCCCGCCACTGTTTGTTGGGTTGGAACCATATGCATTCAGAACACCGGTAAACTCCGACCAGTCGCCCTGAACATATTCCCGTAAATAGGGAATTGTATAGGTTAAGGTTCCTGAACCGGACACCTTGGATTTAATGTAACAGTTGCGGTAAGGCGCAAATCCACCGCTTGTACCTTCCGGAACAATCAGTTCAAAATTGTACTCTTCGTAGTTTGATGACTGTCCGTTGGTCAGTTCCAGTGTTCCACCATTCAGATAAATCTTATTGGATGATCCAAGCACCTGTGATACATCTGTTTTCTGCTTCAGATCCACAGAAACAGTTCCACCTTTAATATAAGTGTCACCCTCGTAGTTGTTCCCAATTTCGTTATAGAGTTTGAGTGTTCCATCACCTGATTTCACAAATCCTCCGGCCCCGTTTAAGGTTCCGTTCAACGTTACCGTTGCGCCGGATGAATTGATTCCCAGCTCAGCTGTTTCATCCAGTGTAATGTTTCTGTCTGTGGACGTACTGCCGCCAACATAATGCACTGCCCCACCTTTCATTACCCAGTTAAAGGCGTAATTCTGCGAAGCACCCAGTCCGCTGGCAACACCGCCGTTACTCAGCTTATTAATGATAAGTGTACCATCCCAAACCACGGTAGCACCGGTGTAAGTGTTCGCAGTTGAAATGGCAAACGTTCCGCTTCCTGTTTTATTTACCGATCCTGAACCTGAAATATTACCTGATCCGGTAAAGGTATAGTCATAATCGGAACTGATAAATGTTACTGCAGGTGATACCACCTCATCGATACTGACGTTCCTGTTGCCTGTAACGGTATCACCGAAGATAACCATTTTATCATCTGCAAAAGCTGCATCACCTGAACCATCGAACCAGTTCATCGTTGCTTTATCCCAATTGTTATCAACCTGACCGCGCCAGATTAAATCCGGAGCATAGGTTTCGGGATTAACCACAGGAACCTCAACAGGTCTGGATTTGGCTGTCAGCTCATTTGAAAAGCCGGAGACGGTGTTCTCGTTGTAGCCAAAAATGCGGAATACACCACTCTCCTCAGGCTCCAGCCCTTCAAGTGTAAAAGTGGAAGATCCGGCATCTGCGGTATCTATATTGACAAATGCACCATCAATCTTGCGTTGTAAAATATATCCGTCCTCTTTTTCAGTGTAATCCAGCCATTCAAATGTAATTGAATTCTGTGTGGCCGATTTTACGGCGAATTTCAGCGGAGTACGAATGTATTCCTGCGATGATGACGCATCAATCCCGTTGATATAGTTTTCTATATTGGTATACCCGTTTGCGGCAATGGTCATGGCATCATTTACGGTTTTACTGGTACCATTTGCATCTTCCCATGCGTCCGGCATGCCATCCTTATCGGTGTCGGTACGTGCAATTCCAGGCCATAAATACCAGGATGATGGTGCACCAATTGGCAATGTACTTTCACTGCTTATCAGTTCACCTTCAACACCAAAGGATTTTACTTCATTCACCACATAATAATCCGCCAGATCCCTGTATGGCAGTGAAGCACCAACTACAGGCAGTAAATCGTCCACCAGGGCTGTAGCTGCAATGGTTGGCAGCACCGGATAATCAAATGGTTCAGCCTGAAAATCGGGTCCACCACTGTATTCACTGAACGGAATTTCGTAACCGTTAAGTACACCATCAAGGTTTTTATCGTGCCAGTTATCATCGGCATAAATATGAAAATCTGAATTTCCGTCACTGATGGGTGTTCCGCCCATATCAGGACCTTTTATAAAGTAGTTGCCATTCACATTCACATAGGAGCTTCCTTCGGAGTCACCACCCATGATATAGGCACCGTTTTTCCAGTTGTAAACTACATTGTTAACATACTGACTTACCCCTTTTACCTTGTTATTACGGGTGCTGTTATCCACATACAGGTTTCTGTAAAGCGTCACACCACCACCAGTCTGGATCAGACCACCGGCAGAATGCAGCAGTAAACCCTGCGATATGATGGAATTCATGATGGTGATATTGGTTGGCTCGGTGCCCTTGCCGTCCCAGTTTATGGAGAATGTTTCATCCCGTCCCCATGAAACAGAGATATGATCAAACATCATGTTCTTTCCGTTGGCAATACCCAGGGCATCCTTTCCGCTGGATCCTACCACTCCCATCCGGAATCTTACATAACGGCAGATCGTATTGTCTGCCCCGGTAAAGCTCACGCGATCACCATAAATGGTTACACCTTCACCCGGAGCGGTCTGTCCTGCAATATAGAGATTTGAAGAAACCACAATGGTTGAATTGATCCTGATCACACCGGCTACGTCAAACACAATAATTCTGTTGGAACGGCTCACGGCATCCCGGAATGAACCTGTTCCGCTATCACTCAGGTTAGTCACGTGATAAACAGTTCCGGTTCTGCCCCCTGAAGCATATTTACCAAAACCTTCGGCTCCGGGGAACGCCGGTAACTGTGCTTCAGCTGAAAAGCCGGCTAAAACAAACAGAAATAAAGTACTTAACTTAAAAAATCGTAAAGATAATTTCATGATAATATTGTTAGAAATGTTGTGAATTCTGTAAAAAAAAGAAATGTAGATCATCCAAATTGTTGCATCACCCAATGCAGCGCTAAATTACGGCAAAATAGCATGTCATGAAATACACAGATTGACCACAGTGTTACACTTTATGACACCTGAATATAAAACAAATTTATGAAATAACTGAAATAATAATACCAATAATGATCACCTATCTTATCATGTCCCTGACGGTATATGCTTTTAATTCAGCCGGAATTTCAGGCAGATCAATTCCATCCAAATCCGGCACATCCCTAAAACCTGCTTTCATGTATTTTACAATTATGCCATTAGGATCAATCAGCATTATTGATGGCAGGTAGGTATACGCTGCGGTACCTTTCGGGGTTCTGCGCACCTTTTTCAGACCGTCAATATTTGTCCAGCTCATACCATATTCAGTTACAATTTCAACCGGATTATTTGATAAGTGCGCAGATAAAACGCCTATAATCTTAATATCTGATTCATAATAATTATTATAAACCCAATCTGTAAATCTTAAGTATTCATCCCTGGAATAAGATTCAGTATGCCAGAATAACAACAAAACATACCTGTCCCGGTAAGAATTGGTGCTAACAGGTTCGTTGCTCAAAATATCATTTCCAAAAAATTCCGGAGCAATCATACCTTCCTGTTCTGAGACCGGAATGGGAAAGCCTTTTTCATTTCTGAATTTATATGATTTCCCGGGATTAAATTTAACAAGTCTGACACCTGTATTTTTCAGCCTCGTATCAGCATACTGATAATAATAATCTCCAAATTTCACATACTCCGACGGATGAATATCGCTGTATTGTGAAATTTCATATATACTTTTATCATTTTCAAATACAAAAGCATCGGAATTGTGCCAGCCATTATACCGCTTACAAATCCTGAAGGTATCACTCCCATACTTAAAGAGTCCGTAATTATATTCAGGAAAAAAGCAATAAAGACTGGGTTTTTTGCAGGAGCCAACCATGCCGCTTATACATACATCCTTCTTAAGCTGAACAACGCCGGTGCCATCAAATGCTTCCATATCCACAGAAATAACATGATGCATTACGTCTTCAATCAGTGGATATATTTTTTCAAGAATTCTAATGCTGTCATCACTCAGGTCATTGTTAGTATTGGCATCAACAATATACATCAGTTCACTGGAATCATTAAAACCGGCAACTATGGTAAAGAAGGTTTTCAGTTTTTTTGAAGTCAGGTAAACGGTATCCTTCAAATCATACGTGTGTTTCATTTTATCTTCAAAATACGTCTTGCTCATGTTCCCGGAAAGGTAGTTTTGATAGTAAAACTGAAATTCATCTACAATTACATGATACGTAACGGTTCGGGAGAGGCCATCCGGGATGTTTCTGATTTCAGGAAAAACAGAGGTCAGTTCAGCATCTCTCAGTGTTAATATTGAATCAGAGGTAATATTTATCCCCCTGTCCCTCCACGGCGTTTCACCTTGTACCGTTTGATCCAGAATTACAGTGGCAGAATCAAGATTGCTGATATCAACAACTTGCGCTGATGAAAAACAATACAGCAATGGATACAAAGACAGAAACAGGAATAATCTTTTCATTAATAATCGGTTCGTAACTTACAAAACGAATATAATAAATTTTTTTGATAAGTCCATCCTTTAATCATGGATGAAAGAAAACCCGGACTTGAATTTTTTCAATTATTATCTTAACTTTATTGCTTGTGCGATCCCTTAAACAGGAAACAACTTGCTTTTGCAGCAGATTAAATTCAACACCGCAATATGATGCATACCACCAGTTTAAAGGTTTATAACTGACTTATTAACTTACACATCAAATAACACACATAATGAAAACACGTTTATCCGTTTTTTTACTGGCCATAATGGCAGGATTAGCCATGTATGGTCAGGAGCACCCTCTGTGGCTACGGTATCCGGCCATTTCACCTGATGGGAAAAGTATACTGTTCAACTACCAGGGTGATATTTATAAGGTCTCCTCATCCGGCGGTCAGGCTGTTCCTTTGACGCTTAGCGACAGTTATGAATATTCAGCGGTCTGGAGCCATCATGGCCGGGAGATAGCTTTTGCATCTGACCGTTGCGGCGACTTTGATGTATACATCATGCCATCTTCTGGTGGGGAAGCCAAACGGCTCACCTTTCACTCCAACAATGAAACACCGAGCGATTTCAGTATTGATAATTCAAGCATCATCTTTTCTGCCGTCAGGCAGGACAGGGCAAGCAATGTTCAGTTTCCGTCAGGTGTTATGGCTGAGTTATATGCAGTTCCTTCCAAAGGAGGCCGGGTGGATCAGCTGCTCACCTCACCTGCTCACGATGCGCGGTACAGTCCGGATGGGAAAAAACTCATTTTTCACGACCGCAAAGGGTATGAAAACGAGTGGCGCAAACATCATACTTCGGCAGTAACACGCGATATCTGGGTATACAACACCGATTCAAACACCTATAAGCAGTTATCTACCTTTAAAGGAGAAAACCGCAATCCGGTTTTTGATAAAAACGGAGATGACTATTACTTTCTTAGTGAGAAAAGTGGTTCATTTAATATACACAAAAGTTCACTGAGCCATCCTGAATCGGACAAACAGCTGACACAGTTTAAAAATCATCCGGTCCGGTTCCTGAGTAAAAGTGATGATGGAAAGCTCTGTTTCAGTTACCACGGAGAGTTATATACCATGAACTCTGACAGTGAACCTGAGAAAGTATCTGTTTCTGTAGCATATGACGGCAGACAAACGATTCCGGAAAATGTGAAGGTAAACAACAGCTTTACGGAATCCGCTATCTCTCCCAATGGTAAAGAATTTGCGTATGTGTTCAGGGGCGAAGTATTTGTAAGCAGTATTGAACACGGAACCACCAAACGGATCACCAATACACCCTACCAGGAACGCAGCGTAAGTTTCAGTCCCGATGGAAAATCACTGTTGTATGCTGCAGAAGTTGACAGCAGCTGGAATGTGTATAAAACATCCATTGTACGCGAAGACGAACCTTATTTCTTTATGAGTACCGTTTTGAAAGAAGAACCTGTTATTGCCACAAAAGCAGAAGAATTTCAACCGGCATTTTCACCGGATGGAAAGGAAGTAGCCTATCTTCAAAACAGAACGACGCTAATGGTGGTTAATCTGGAATCCAAAAAAACGAGGGTTATCCTGCCTGCCAAATACAACTATTCCTACTCTGACGGTGACATGTGGTACCAGTGGTCACCGGACAGCAAATGGTTCCTGGTAAATTACGGCCCCAAAGACCGGATGTTCTGGCCTGAAGTCGGATTAATAGAGGCTTCGGGAGAAGGCACACTTCGAAACCTTACTAAAAGCGGTTATGAAGATGTGATACCAAAGTGGGCCATGGATGGTAAGATGATGATCTGGCTTTCCACCAGGGAAGGCAATAAGGGCGAAAATGGTTTTACAAACGAAGGCGATGTTTATGGCATGTTCTTTACACAAAAAGCCTGGGATCGTTTTAACCTGTCCGAAGAGGATTACGAACTGCTGAAGGAGAAGGAAGAGAAAGCAAAAAAAGAAGATGAAGATGACAAGAAAAAGGATAAAAAGAATAAAAAAGATAAAGAAGAGGTTGAGGATCTGAAATTTGACTGGGACCATATGATCGACCGGAAAAAGAAGCTGACGGTGAACACCTCATCCGCTGCGGATTTTCTTTTATCCGGGGATGGGGATAAACTTTACTACCTTACAAAATTCGAAGGGAAATATAACCTTTGGGAAACGGAACTGAGAACAAAAAAGACGAAGGAATTTGCCAAAATCGGTGGAAGCCGTGTGAGTATGGATCTGTCAAAGGATGGTGATTTCATTCTTGTCCTTTCTGATGGCAAACCTATCAAGGTGGACACCAAGGATGGTAAAACAAAGAATATCAGCACCAACGGAGAAATGGTCCTGAAAAAGGACCTGGAGCGCCGATACATTTTCGATCATGCCTGGCGGCAGGTCAAAGAAAAGTTTTATGTACCGGATATGCAGGGTGTGGACTGGGCATTCTACAAAGATGCCTATGAAGGATTTCTTCCATACATTAACAACAACTACGATTTTGCTGAAATGCTGAGCGAAATGCTGGGTGAACTGAATGCTTCTCACACCGGAAGTGGATACCGGCACCAGGATCCGGAAGGTGATAAAACAGCATCCCTTGGCCTGCTGTATGATTATAACTGGAAAGGCAACGGAATAAAAGTTGCTGAAGTGCTGCAGGAAGGCCCGCTCAACAAAGCGGACTCAAAAGTTAAAGCAGGTAACATCATTGAAAAGATGGATGGTGTGGCCATAACGCCGGATATGGATTTTTATATGCTGCTGAACCGGAAAGAAGGTCAGAATGTATTGCTGTCGATCCTTGATCCTGAACGTAAAAAACAGTGGGAAGAAGTTGTCAAACCCATTTCACTCGGTGCTGAAAATGAATTGCTGTATAAGCGATGGGTAGATACCAGGCGTACCGAAACTACAAAGCTTTCGGAAGGGAAACTGGGTTATGTCCATGTCAGAGGCATGAACGATGCCAGCATGCGGACCGTAATTGAAGAAGTGCTTGGCCGGTTTGTGACGGCAGATGCGCTGATTGTGGATACCCGCTTTAACGGAGGCGGAAACCTGCATGATGTATTATCCGATTTTCTCACCGGTAAAAAATATATGGAGATTATACCACATGGTCAGAATATTGGTTATCAACCATGGAACCGTTGGGTAAAACCGTCTATTGTGCTGATGAGCGAAAGTAACTATTCCGATGCTCATCTCTTTCCGGTGGCTTATAAAATAAAACATGGCGGACAAACACTCGGCATGCCTGTTCCGGGAACCGGAACATTTGTGTGGTGGGAAACACAGATTGACCCTACCCTCTATTTTGGCATTCCAATGGGTGGCTGGAGACCAGTGGGTGATACAAAATTTTTGGAAAACAATCAGCTCGAACCGGATATCAAAGTCAAAAATGAACCCGGTAAAATGGCTGATGGCCGGGACCAGCAACTGGAAGAAGCTGTAAAGGTTATGTTGAAGAAATAAAAATAAATGCGAAGAAGCTGTCCAAAAAGTAAAATCTGTATAAGTTTTACTTACGGATTGTTAGTAGCTTTTTAAAAACTACCCCTAAATCCCCTAAAGGGGACTTAAAGCCTCCCACTGTAGAGAGTCCCGATAGCTATCGAGGATGGAGGGGTAATAGAAGGATCACTATCAATTTATAAGTTCCTTATATTCTTATTTGCCTTTTTGGACAGCCTCTTCGTGTATCCTTTATCATCAATAATCAAATGTTCCTTCGCTGCTCATATTAAGCAGAAAAACATCACCCATATCTTCACTGTGATTATCAACAGCTTCTTTTGAATAGGAATAGGTTACACCGACCACAACCATACCTTTATCTGTCAGTTGTATCTCACTGGCAACATCCATATTGACACCACCATATGTTTTCTTCCATAATATGGTTCCTGAAGCATCTGTTTTCATCACCATCAAATCCATCTCAACCTGTGAACTCTCACCGCCATCGGGATCTATGGTTCCGCTGATGAGAAAACTGCCATCCTCTGTCTGTACGATTGAAGATGCACCGTCAATGCCGTTTTTTCCATAAATCAGTTCAGACATAACAGCCCCTGTTTCAGATAATTTAACAATCAGCAAATCGGAACTGCTGTTGTTTAAGTTGTATTTGTTACCCACAGCAACATAATTTCCATCCTGTGACTGAATAACCTCTGCGATGCCATCATCCTTGGTTGAACCTATTGTTCGCTCCCATGTCAGCTTTCCGCGTGAATCAGTTTTGAAAACCCAGGCATCCTGCATCCCATAATCTACATTTACATCACCATTAAACGAATAGGTAATGCCGCCTATGATATATCCACCATCAGAAGTTTCATGAACAGAATTTCCGATATCGGACAGCTTTCCACCATAACTGTGCTGCCATTCCAAAGAACCTTCACTGTTAAGCTTTATCAGCCAAACATCCTCTGACCCTTTATTTCCGGTAACATCACCATCATACGACCGGGATGATCCGGCAACAATATATCCCCCATCCCGGGTATTGGAGATGTAATTTGCACCATCATCGGAGGTTCCTCCAAAGGTCTGCTGCCAAATCACGTTGCCATCAGCATCCAGCTTCACAATCCATACATCACCTGAACCATTATTAAATGCTATATCTCCGTCTATCGATTGCGTTTTTCCGGCCACGACACATCCGCCATCAGACGTAAGACAAACGCTGTTAAAGACATCATCGTTGCTCCCTCCGAGATTATGCTGCCAAAGCACCTGTGACCTTTTGCTGAGTTTTATGATCCAGGCATCCTTTTTGCCCTTATTATCATAAAGATTACCTTCATTAGATGTTGAAACACCGGCAATAAGAAAGTCTCCGGTACCGGTCTGTTTTACGGAAAAACCTGCATCAAAATTAATTCCACCGAGACAGGTATAGAAAAACTCATCATTTACCACTTTAAATTCTTTTTGTTCGGAATAATGAATGCCAGTGCTGTTTTCAAGAAACGCCCTTACATAATAGGTCCTGCGGTACTTGAGCCGCTCAATCCTGTAACTTTTATCGTAATAAATCCGGGTCGTTACATCTTCTCCTTCCACTTCCGGAAACTTTTTTTCCGAATAGACAAACCCTTGCTGAATAACCTCCTGGTCACAACCGGGAGCTGCAATACTTAAATGCACTCTTGCACTATTTTCTGTGATTTCTGTGATGCTGTCCACAGATAAAACCGGTAATTCAGCACATGGCTCTGATTTTTCAGTACACGATGACACAATTATTCCGGCAAGAAATAAACAGGTTATAATTTTCTTCATAAAGTAAAATAAATTAAATCAACGGGTAAAAATAAGAATTTTGTTCTGATAAGCGACCGCAATTGCTTATTTATACACAGTTTAAAAGAAGCTGTCCCAATAGTGTTATCAGAATTATCTTTACTCACTATCGAGGATGGAGGGGTAAAATAAAGGTTGCGTACAATTTATAAGTTCAAAACATTTTTGTTTGTCTTTTTGGACAGCCTCGTAGTACATGAAGAAATAAGATATACCTGGAGATTCAGAAGGTTTATAGCCTTATTTTACGGCAGAGCTTTCTGTTTTACAGAGCCCGATACCTGTTATTCTAGACTCTTTCAACAAACCGGATGCCGGTCAATGATTAGAATTCAACTGAGTGTTAACCCGGTTGTATTTTTTCAGGTAAAACAACATTGCATCTGTCCCTACCATTTCAACACCAGCAGAGAAACCGCCTGGCCCGGCAGATCAACCGAAACAGAAAGCTCACCGTTTTTTACACGTACAACTTCAGCCTTTTCATACTGCTGAAGCTTGCCCGCTTCCTCAAGTATGGCGTACTGCTCATCCGTTGGCTGTTGTGGCGATCCCATTGTTTTCCACACCTCGTAGGCATTGCTGTGATCCTGATCCACCCTGTAACGGGTGAGAGCAGCCTTTTTTGCCGGCACCCCCTGCAGATTAACCAAAATATGTTTTGCCGGTGTAATCTCATTTAAATCATGGTAATTCCATAGCATTACCGTAGCCGTGGAATCGTTTATTGTTGCCATGGCATTAATATCGCGTGCCTCACCCCTTACACTGGAATCTCTGACTGTGATATAATTATATGCCAGATTGCCGCTCACCTCCACCCGGTTACCCTGCATCATGCCAAACATCCGGAAGATATTCAGCACAGGTTTATCGATGCCATTGGTTGCCAGATCGCGGTAGCCATTAAAAAAAGGCTGATCTTCAAACTCAAAAGCCCAGGTAACAATGCCCCGAAGGTTCACATCAAAATGATCCATTAAGTCATAAATCCGGCTGAATGAAGCTGCGGTGTAACTGCTGTACATGGTTCCGTTCCTGTATGCATTCGAAGGATAATCCTGCATGGAACAGGCTGCGCAGCCTTCAGGATCACATTCGCCAATTATGATCGGTGTGTTTTTATATTCCGGGTAAGAAGCGACCACTTCAAAACCTTTGGAGACGTCCCTTAATTGTGTCCCCATATTCATCAGGATCACACTATCCTGCAGTCGGGGTCCTCCTTTGGCATGAAAAGCGATAAAATCAACCGGTGAGCCTGTGTTCCCTGTCTTATAGTTAGTACCTTTAGAGGTATGATCCAGAAAGGCTCTCAGGAACTGTTCAGCCTTGTCCCACGATGGTCCGGTTGAGTGCGGGCCACCCATTACTGCAGTTGGCAGTGCACGTTTTACGGCATCGGATGTATAATCGTACAGTTTCAGATATTCTTCAGTCGTGCCCTGCCAGTACCCAATATTGGGTTCATTCCATAATTCCCATAACCAGCTCTCCACTTCAACCTTTCCATAGCGGTCCACACTGTGTTTAACCCATTGAAAAACAAGCTCAGCCCACTTTTCGTAATCCTTAGGCGGATAAGCCCAACCGGTATATATTTCGTTATATGGCGCTCCGGGACGCCATTTGTGCTGGTAGGGTTCCGGCTTTACTGAAAGCGCTTCCGGCATAAAGCCGATCTCAACAAGAGGTTTCATACCCCGCTCTACGTAGGTATCAAAAATCCGGTCGACTATCGTCCAGTCATAAACAGCATTTCCGTTTTTGTCTTCCGTATAGGCATTGGACGATCCCCACTTCAGTGCCGGTGTTCCATCACCTGTTGACAACAGGTTATGGGCCCTGACATAGACCGGCACAGGACTCAGATCTGCCAATTCAGAAAGCAGTTTTTTGCCATCCTTCATATAGGTATAATTGGGTTCATCGTACCCAAACATGGCCCAGGCATTGCTTACGGGGCCTGTTACCCGGTAGAGATTGACGTCAATGTTCACGTCTGCCTTTTGTGAAACCTCCTGACGACAAGCCGGCAGTGAAACAAAAAGCAATAAAACAAAAATGATATGTATGGATTTCATCATATAGGATTTTCAGTTAATTAATTTCCAAAGGATCTGTTGTTGTCCATGCTCAGGACCAGTATATCAGCAGAACCTTTACGGTGATTAAATACACCATGTTCATCACTGGAATAGGTGGTTCCGGCTAAAATATACCCATTTTCGGTGGCGAGCATTCCCGAAGCAATCTCAAAATTCGACCCGCCAAAATTCTTTGTTTGAAGCAAATTACCTGACTCACTGATTTCAATCATCCACATATCCCGGTTACCAAAAATCTTTTCCACATCATAGCCCTCTTCTGTAGCGGCACCACATATTATATAGTTTCCGCTACTATTCTGAATTACACGCTGGGCTCCGTCTTCGGCACTGCTGCCATATGATTTGGTCCATTCAGTGCTTCCATCTGCTGAAAACCTGGCAACATAAAAGTCAGAATTGCCTGTATTCTCTTTGTCATTAAAACTTTTAAACGAGGCGCCAACAGCAAGATAGCCTCCGTCATCGGTCTGTACAATATCATATGCAATGTCGTCCAGACTGTTACCAACACTGTTTCGCCATATTATTTCGCCACTGTCGTCCAGTTTTATCACCCAGAAATCTTTGGCTTCGGTGGTGCCTGTAACATCACCATTCGCTGATTCAGATGAGCCGGCAATAATAAAATGACCGTCCGCAGTTTGTTTTATTGCAAAAGCCTCATCATCCAGACTTCCGCCGATCATACGTTGCCAGATCAGTTCACCTGAAGCATTCAGTCTGATAATCCAGAAATCATTTTTTCCATGATTCCCTGAGGCATCGCCATCTGCCGAAGAAGAATAACCAGCCACAATGCAACCCCCATCATCTGTCTTAGCCACTGATGTTGCCACATCATCCATCCCTCCTCCCAGCAGTTTCTGCCAGATCAGCTGACCGGTAATGTCTGTTTTGATTATCCAGTAATCGTTGCCTCCTTTATTGGTCTGTGTCCGGTTATCTGTAGAGTTAGAAAAACCAGCAATATAATATCCGCCATCAGCAGATGGACAAACATCCGTAGCTGTTTCATCACCATTTCCGCCAAAAGTCTCCTCCCACTTAATCTGTCCGTCATCTCCTATTTTCACCATCCAGAAGTCCTTATTTCCAAAATTGTGTTCAACATCACCATCTGTGGATGAAGTAGATCCGACAATTATGTAACCGCCATCCGTTGCATAACAGATCTGATTTGCACCATCTTCACCTGTCCCGCCAAGACAATTAAAATAAAGACCTTTTATGAATGCCTGAAATGTTTTTTCCTCAGAATAATATATCCCATCTGATGTTTTACAATACATCCGGACGAAATACCGGTTATATTTTTTCACATAAGCCACTGCAGAGTCTGCACTACTTTTAACGGTTTTAACCCCGGTTGCATTCAATACCGGATTTGTCTCTTCAGATACCAGAAATCCCTTTTCAATTATTTCACTTCCAGGCTCTGCAAGAACCAGATTGCCATAAAAAACGGCTTTTTCTCCAGTTATGGTCACAATGCTATCCAGTGTTAACGCAGGTGGTGTTGATACTGTTGGTTCTTTTTCAGAACAGGCAAATAGTATTACAAAAAACAAGCTGATCAAGGGGTACAATATATGAATTCGATTTTCAGACATCCGGATAAAAGTTAGAAATCTAAAATTATATAAAATTATCCTACCATCAAAAACTAAAAAAGGAGCCCATTGGGCTCCTTTAAAAACTACCGGTCAGGTTATTTTATTCTTTTATTATCACATCATGTGCACCACCTTCCACGATACTTGTTGACGATACCAGTGTGATTTTGGCTGTGTGCTTCAGTGCTTCAATCGAAGTAGCACCGCAACTGCACATGGTGGAACGAATTTTCCCAAGTGTCACTTCCAGGTTATCGCGCAGTTTTCCGGCATAAGGCACGTAGCTGTCCACGCCTTCTTCAAACTTCAGGTTTTCACTGCCCCCCATATCATAGCGTTGCCAGTTTCGGGCACGGTTTGAACCTTCGCCCCAGTACTCCTTCACATAATTTCCGTTGACCATCATTTTACGTGTCGGGCTTTCATCGAAACGGGCAAAGTAGCGCCCCATCATCAGAAAGTCCGCTCCCATGGCCAACGCAAGCACCATGTGGTAATCCTGCACCAGGCCTCCGTCAGAGCAGATCGGCACATATACACCGGTTTTTTCAAAATACTCATCACGTGCTCTTGCCACATCAATAATAGATGTAGCCTGGCCACGGCCGATACCCTTCTGCTCCCGTGTAATACAAATGGAACCACCGCCGATTCCGACTTTTACAAAGTCAGCACCGGCTTCTGCAAGAAAAAGGAAACCATCGCGGTCCACCACATTTCCGGCACCCACTTTAACATCGTCACCATATTTTTCCTTGATATACTGAATCGTCTCTTTCTGATAATCAGAGAATCCGTCTGATGAATCCAGACACATCACATCCACACCGGCTTCAATTAATGCCGGAACACGTTCTTTAAAATCACGGGTGTTGATACCTGCTCCGACCAAAAGTTTTTTGTTGGCATCGCTCAGTTCCAGCGGATATTCTTTATGGCTGTCATAGTCCTTTCTGAACACGAAATACTGCAGGTTCTGATCTTTATCAATTATAGGAAGGCTGTTGAGTTTATGTTCCCAGATAATATCGTTGGCTTCTGTAAGTGAAATGCCGAGCTGACCGGTGACCAGTTTTGAGAAAGGAGTCATGAACTCCTTCACTTTCTTATCCATCGGATCACGGCTTAAGCGGTAATCACGTTCGGTAACCACACCGAGTAATTTGCCGTTTGGTGTGCCGTCATGTGTTATCCCCGTTGTAGAATGCCCGGTCCGCTGTTTTAACTCAATCACATCCTTAAGTGTATCATCCGGCGTAAGATTGGAATCGCTGATGACATACCCGGCTTTATACTTTTTAACCCTGCGAACCATATCGGCCTGATCTTTAATAGGCTGTGACTGATAGATAAACGATAGTCCGCCATTTCGTGCCAGGGCAATGGCCATGTTATGATCACTAACAGACTGCATGATTGCAGAAACGACAGGAACATTGAGTTCCAGTTCCGGTTGCTCTCCTTTTTTAAACTTGGTCAACGGAGCTTTTAACGATACCTGATCCGGAATGCAGGCCTTGGTTGTTCTGCCCGGAATCAGTAAGTATTCACTGAATGTTCTCGATATTTCTTCTAGGAAAATTGCCATTTTGTACCACCTTTTGAATAAAAATTGCGCAAAGTTAATATAACCTGTATAATTCACCAAGTATTATGAATTATTGGGAAACGAAGTTATGACATTTAGCAACGAAAGTAAAGTTTAACGGGTCAGGTAAAACGTTAATTTATAAACAAAAGATTAAAAACGGATCAAAATACCGGATCATCCGTAACCGAAACAGCAATATGGCTATTTATATTCTTACTAAATTAACGTGAAACGTCATTTTTTCAAACAGTTTGCTGCCCATTTAAAAAGGTTGGTTTCAAAATTTTGCTATTTTAGCCACAATATATCTAACACGAAACATCATGCAGGAAAATTATTTTAAAACATATCCCAACGAAGAGGGATATTTCGGAGAGTATGGTGGTGCATTTGTTCCGCCAGAAATAGCAGAAGAGATGAAGAAAATCAATGACGCCTACTTCTCCATCAGTAAATCGCACAAATTTATATCCGAATTAAGAAGCATCAGAAAACATTACCAGGGAAGGCCAACGCCGGTATACTACTGTAACCGTTTATCAGAAAAATACGGAGGCCGCATCTACCTGAAGCGGGAAGATCTTAACCATTCCGGCGCCCATAAGCTTAACCACTGTATGGGAGAAGCGCTTCTGGCAAAATACATGGGTAAAAAGAAACTGATAGCCGAAACCGGAGCCGGACAGCATGGTGTGGCACTGGCAACAGCTGCTGCCTATTTTGGCCTGGAGTGTGAAATTCACATGGGCGAAGTTGACATCGCCAAGGAACACCCGAATGTGGTGAGAATGGAGATTCTGGGTGCTACAGTTGTTCCGGTAACACATGGCTTAAAAACCCTTAAGGAGGCTGTGGATTCAGCGTTTGTAAAATATCTTGAAGATCCCATTAACTCTATTTATTGTATTGGTTCTGTTGTGGGGCCTCACCCTTTCCCGATGATGGTACGCGATTTTCAGCGGGTGGTCGGCATTGAAGCCAAAGATCAGTTCGTGGATATGACCGGTGAGCTGCCTGATCATGTGGTGGCCTGTGTTGGTGGCGGAAGCAACGCCATGGGATTATTCTCTGCTTTTCTTGATGATGATGACGTTACAATATGGGGCGTTGAACCATCCGGAAGGTCATTGGATCCGGGCGAACATGCCGCAACCATGACACTTGGAAAGCCCGGTGTTATTCATGGTTTTAAATGTCTGATGCTGCAGGATGAAAAAGGAGAACCTGCACCTGTTTATTCCTGCGCCAGTGGTCTGGATTATCCGGGGGTCGGTCCGGAACACAGCATGCTGAAAGAGCTGAAAAAGGTAAACTACGATGTGATCAACGATGCTGAATGTATTGATGCCTTTTATGAACTGAGTCGTCTGGAAGGTATTATTCCGGCTCTCGAAAGTTCGCATGCAGTGGCTTATGCCATTAAACTTGCTCAGAAATATCCGCAAAAATCCATTCTGGTTAACCTCAGTGGCCGTGGTGATAAAGATCTCGACTATGTGGTTGATACCTACGGATTACCGGAAAACAGAAAAAAATAAATTTCTCTCAGTCGCGGCCCGGTTTATAGCCGGGCTGCTATTTTTCATTCGAACACATATTTACCCAATTTTACCTCCACATTCGGAGGTATTTTTTTGTCCTCAAAATAATCATAGCCGGTTTTAAGGTTAAGCCAGAAATTATACCATTTTGAATTTTTGTGCCTATTCAGTTCTTTTTCTGTCATCCTGAAAGGGAAAATATGAACACGTATAAACGGCTGACCGTTCATAAACGAAGCATATAAAAGTGTGTATATCTCTTCAATGCCTTTATCGGTCATGGCATAGCATCCGATGGATGCACAGGAACCATGCACCATTAAGGACCCGCCGGTGTAGTTATGTGCACGGTCGTACGCGTTAGGATACCCAAGGTTAAACGCCAGATGGTAACTGCTCCATGGATTAAGAGAAGACGGTGTGACAAAATAAAAACCTTCGGGTGCATAACCGTCTCCCTGTCTGGTCTTGGGTCCCAGACCTTTCCAGCCGTAAGTGCAGATTTTGTACGTTTTAAATAACTCAAACAGTGAATCTGTTTTCACCCAGACCTCCAGTTCTTTGCTGACTTTGAAAATGCGGATAAAAAGCTCCGAACCAAAATCCTGGCCTCTGGCGTCCATCTCCTTTGTGAGTTTTGGTGTCCACTCCTCCACCACACGCTTAGAGAGATTACTTTCGGGAAGATCGGTAGCACTGATAGTTTTCATCATATAGAAAACCACAACAACAACCGTAAATCTTAAATGAAACATACCCAGATAACGTAAAAACAGGTGTTTTATTTCCAGTCGTAATTAGACTTTTAGTCTGCCAACAACTTTCAACAGGCGATAAAATTTATTAACTTCACGGCACAAATAAAAACACAACATGAAACATCTTTTCTTTATTATATCTGCTATTCTGTTATTCAGCTGCAGTTCAAAACCAAAAGAAATATCATATTTAGTAGCATCACACGACAATCCGGTAACTATTTATGTTGATCCTAAGGCAGACGCCCTGGTTTTATGGGCCGTTAACGACCTGGCAACGGATCTGCACAGCATTACCGGCTCTGAGGTAAGCGTTGAAACAACAACGAACAGGCCAACAGGGAAGGGCATTGTTGTTGGTCAGGTTACGGATGATTTAATTGCTTCATTCAAACTGGACCACGTTAAAAACATTGCCGGTAGATGGGAGACATTTCATATTGACAGGCAGAATAATACATTAGTCATAGCCGGAAGTGACATCAGGGGAACGGTTTACGGTGTTTTTGATGTCGCAGATAAGCTGGGGATCTCACCGTGGAAATGGTGGGCTGATGTGAAACCGATCCGGCAGGATTCACTGCTTTTTTCCATGCCTGAACAAGGCTATACCGAAGGTCCGTCTGTGAGATACAGAGGTATCTTTCTGAATGATGAGGACTGGGGACTGCAACCCTGGGCAGCCAAAACCTTTGAACCGGAAACGGGTGATATCGGTCCCAAAACATATGAAAAGATTTTCCAGCTTTTGCTCCGGCTCAAAGCCAATACCATATGGCCGGCTATGCATTCATGCACTAAAGCCTTTTACAGGATACCCGGCAACAATGAAATGGCTCAGAAATACCATATCGTAGTGGGCACATCGCATTGTGAACCGATGCTGCGTAACAATGTGGACGAATGGAATCATGATTTGTACGGCGACTATAACTTTTTTACCAATCAGGGTGCTGTTTGTGATTACTGGCAGGACCGTGTTAATGATGTCAGTGGTGCAGAGAACATTTTCACCCTAGGCATGCGGGGTATTCATGACGGGAAAATGCAGGGTGGCGGTTCGGATTCAGCCCAGGTTAAAATGCTTGAGCAGATTATAGATACCCAACGTCAAATGCTTAAGGATTCAAAGCAGAAAGATATAAAGGATATTCCGCAAACCATCGTATTGTATAAAGAGGTTTTGGACCTCTACAACAAGGGTATGCAAATTCCGGATGATGTCACCATCATGTGGTGCGATGACAACTACGGTTATATCCGACGCCTGAGCAACGACGAAGAGAATAAGCGTTCGGGATCCAGTGGCGTATATTACCATCTGAGTTACTGGGGACGGCCTCATGACTATTTGTGGCTCTCCACCACCCAGCCGGCACTGATCTGGCAGGAAATGAAAAAAGCATACGAGAATGGCGCAGACCGAATCTGGATTGCCAATGTGGGTGACCTGAAACCGGCAGAATACAACATGGAGCTTTTCCTCGATCTTGCCTGGGATGTAAATGCCTATGACAATACCAACCTTCGTGCGCATATGTTACACTGGGCAACACGCGAATTTGGCCAGGAAGCGGCTGAACCTGTCACGGATGTTATGAATGAGTACTACAGGCTGGCCTTCCTGCGCAAGCCGGAGTATATGGGCTGGAGCCAGACAGAGCCCAGCACACCTGTTCATCCTACCGCGTTTAATCCGGAAGAACAGAAACGCCGCCTGAATCAGTATAACGCACTGGTCAAAAAAGTGGATGATATTGCACATCTTATCCCTGAGAACCGTAAAGATGCCTGGTTTCAACTGGTGGAATACCCGGTAAAAGGAGCTGCACTGATGAACCGTAAATTCTTGTTTTACCAGCTTGCAATGGAAAGCGATGTACCGGCCAAACGTCAGGCTCTGCTCGAACAAAGCAAAGCCTCTTATGACGCAATTAAATCGTTAACACAGTATTACAATACAGAAATGAGTGGAGGAAAATGGAACCGGATGATGGACATGAGCCCCCGTAACCTGAATGTATTTAAAATGCCGGACTGGCCGGAAAGTGAAGTACCAGATGCTTTTAGAGACACAGATACAACACCTCAACGCATCTTTATCCAGGCCAGCGACTATGTGAATTACGACAATGAAGACAACTACCGCTGGGAAAGTGTTGCAGGACTCGGCTACAGCAACAGTGCGGTAACGCTGATGCCCTTTAAGCATAAAACATTTGATGCAGATATGATGCCGTGGATTGAATACAGCTTTAATGCACCTGTCAAAGGAGAATTTGAACTGCAGATCAGATGTCTTCCAACACATTCCAACACCTTTGATCAGAAGCTGAGTGTCCGCGTGGATAATTTGCCGGTTCAGACCTTTGATCTGAATACCTGGGGACGCAGCAAGGCATGGAAAATAAATACGCTTCGCAACAGTCAGATTGTAACGGTTAAGTCACAGGCCAAACATATCGGACCGCATATCATCAGGCTATGGGTGAACCAGACCGGTATTATCATTGACCAGCTGGCTGTGGATTTTACGCCGGATCAGCCATTTTATGAAATTCCGTACACGAAAGAATAGATGGCTAAAACTAAATTTCTGTTTTAACTATCAAATATCGTGATTCCTGAGATCGCCGGTAAGCCCTTTCAATGATTCACGGGATTAAGGACACAAATAACCTGTTGAGATAACTTTACCACAAAGGACACAAAGTATGACACAAAGGTCATAAAGCATACTTCTCTTATGGCTTCAAAAAAAACCATAAAATGCATGAACAGGGTCTATCCGTTTGCTTAACTTTAACGATTATTCCTCTTCAATCAGGACAAACCTGTCGCTTGCCAGAGGTGTCCAGTGTGTATCGGGAACCGGATCTTCTGAAAGGTTAACGTACAGGTCGAATGATCCTTCAGCTTCCCAGTCCCGGACCATAGCTGACACCTTAAACGTATGCTCACCACTGCCCTGCAATATGATTTTACGGGCATCAGAGATCAACACATAACCGGTGATGTTTTCTTTATTATTGAAACCGATCATCAGGGTTCCTGTAGCAAGCGTCGTCAGTTTATATCGCACCGTCACCTCAAACTCCGTCAATTCGCCGTCTGAGAGGCCATCTGTAGGGGTCACTGAAAGAATATGAATTGCGTCATCTTCATCCATCGCATTTTCTGGCAGGGTTTTAATACCGGTTTCCACGCCGTAAGCTGTACCCACGGAATTGGTGGCAAACACGTTTAAATAATACTGTGTACCGGCATCCAGATTATCGATGGTAACATCAAAAGAATCGCTTCCTGAAGGAAAGGCAGAGCTTACAGCTGAAGCAGGTGTTTTCAGGTCGTCGGTACTCACTGAAGGCTCAGTACTCCAGCACACGCCTCTTTCCGTTACAGCATCTCCGCCATCATCTGTCACAGTTCCACCGATTACAACCAATGATGATGTAAGCTGCGTCACAGGATTTGTAGTGACTACCGGCAGTTCTTTCGGTTCTTCTGTATCAGAACAACCGCTTACCATACCGGCAAAAGCTGCCGCAATTGCAAATAAACTCAGGGACGAAAAAAGGGTCTTTTTCATCATATTTCAGGTTAGTTATTTTGTCAAATATACTAAAAATAAAACATCCCAAATACCGCATCAGGTTCTGAGATACGATGCGCCGTTGATGTCCAGGATGGCACCGGAGGAGTATTCGGCACCTTCGGAAGCAAAATATACAATGGCATGCGCTACTTCTTCGGGTTGAGCCATCCGTTTAAACGGTGATTCCTCCATCAGGCGTTCCCTTTCCCTCTCTGTTAAAGTGGTCTTAGCCATATCCGTTTCCGTAAATCCC
This sequence comes from Quyinboa sediminis, assembly GCF_042219855.1. Lineage (NCBI taxonomy): Bacteria > Pseudomonadati > Bacteroidota > Bacteroidia > Bacteroidales > Quyinboaceae > Quyinboa > Quyinboa sediminis. The sequence continues at coordinate 1,118,958 of NZ_JBHJHP010000001.1, forward strand.
GGAGCCACAGCAAACACATAAATTTTATGATGAGCCAGGGCTTTGGCCATCGATTGACTGAAGGCGTTCAATGCAGCTTTGCTGGCTGCATAAGCCGGTTTCGTTGGTTCTCCCCGAAATGCACCACGGGAAGAGACATTGATGATCCTTCCTCCACCATGCCGGATCATTTCACGGGATGCCCAGTAAGTTAAACCGGCCGCTGCTTTCAGGTTTACATTCAGTATCTTATCCCAGGCCCGATCCCAAGCCTCAAAATCATCTTCCACAGAATGAAATGCTGATACTCCGGCATTATTCACCAGTACATCAATGGTGCCATACGTGTTAATAAAATCCTGAACCAACCGTCGGACTTCTTCCCTGTTCGCTATATCGTATTTAAAAGCTTTATGGTTTTTGCCCTTCAGCAGACCCAGAGTCGTATCTGCTGCCTCATCATCCGAATGATAATTGATACCAACGGTGGCTCCCTTTTCGGCAAACGCCAGGGCTGTTGCCTTTCCTATACCCCGTGAACCTCCGGTTATCAGAATGTATTTGTTTTCTAAATCCATCTGTTTAAACTTAATTTATTGTTGTTTTAAAAGACATTCATCTCGAATTAAAATAATTATTTCGCTATGCAGACTTAAATATACAACAAATCAACGGGATATTTTTTTGCTTAATAAATGACCCAGGATGAATAAAACACCAACAACTACAAACGGAAAAGATATCATCAGAACTATACCGATACTTATGCCAACAGAGTGGTTCATGCTGTAATTATGGGTATAAATAAATGGTGTAAACACCAAACCAACAACAGTGAAAGCGATACCGCCAACCAGTTGCTTACTCCATGCCAGTATAAGTAACAAAGTCAGAATAAACGATGGCACCAGATGTATCATAAAAGCTTTGACCTGTTGCCAAACAGTGAGATCTGGTTCAAATGCGTCAAAAGCAAACATGCTCACGAATAAAATAGCCAGAATGGATATCACTCGCGGTAGCCGGAATAGTATTTTGTTTTTCTTATTCATCGTCTTGTTCATCCGTCAGTTTAGCCTTAAAAACAAGTCTTAGCATCTGATAAATATCATTTGAATGATATACATAGTCCTCTTCTGTATTGACCCGGTGAACCAGGACCAGTTTTGATTCCGGATATACGGCCAGCATGTGAATGCCAACTCCGGTGTGATAAAAGGCATGTACATCTTTTTCATTTTCGGCTAACCGTAGTTTCCACAGCATACCATATCCCAGCTTGTATTCTTTGTTGTATATGGCGCTTGGTTTTATACTGCTTTCAATCCACGATTCCGGTATGATTTGCTGATTGTTCCAGAGGCCTTTATTCAGGTAGAGCTGACCATACAATGCCAGATCACGGGCTGACATCCGGAAATGATAAGCCGGATACGTTGATTTACTCTTTTCATACTGATAGAAGCCATCGGTCTGAGGCATTTCCACACCGGTGTCAGATTCACCGTCAATATCTACATATTCGCCTTTATAATCAACCATACCCAATGGTTTGGCTATCTCTTCATAGAATAAAGTATACAGACTTTTGCCAGTTCGTTGTTCCAGAATGGCGCCCAATGTATTGTAATCCCAGTTATTGTAATAGTAATGCCCGCCGGGTTTGTACGAATGCCGTTCAGGCAGACTGTTGATCATTCCCTGTGACATGGCGGCTGCCGGATGATACACACCCGATCTTGATTTTAACAGATCAGCCACCCGGGCACTTAATTCCTGCTCAGATAACTCAGGTTGCACATCCTGTATACCCAGCTCTCTTAAGGTCATGGATGTATCCAGTTTTCCCTGCGCTACAGCAACGCCAACAAGCGAATTCAGTAAAGTTTTACGCACCGAATGGATCAGATGTTTTTTTGAGGTACTGCCCCAGTCAAAAATCACATCTCCATCCACCAGGATCAGCATGGATGATGCGCCACTCTGATCCAGAAACTGTTTTAGCGTATCCAGTCTCTCTGATGAAAAACCTTTGGATTCCGGTGAGGAATAGGTCAGGTTACCGGCTGTCCTACCTGTACAGGCATTCAGAATGACGCATGCTGAAAAAAACAAGAGCAGATATTTAATATAATACGTAAATCCTTGCATTTTTACGATTCAGTTATTTGTATTTACATCGATGAAATATTCCTGAGGAATACCTAATTCTGAATTAATAAATCCCTTTCTGTCAAATTCGTCAATTGTTTTACGTGAATCGAATGCTGTGTTGTAATTTTCAGACTGACGATAACATTCCCATTCCTTTATTGCTTCCTTTTTTTGATGGAGTAACATTAATAGATTAAGACGGTATAAGTTAAAGCCAGCTTTTGCCTTATTTTTTCTTTCAAACAAATCCAGTGCATACCTATAATAAAAATCTGCACTATCCTGCTTTCCATCCAGCTCATAAATCATTCCCCGCATTGTAGAAAAAACTATATAATCCTTGAAGCCGATTTCATTTAAAAACCTCAGGGCATTTTCAAATTCATCATTCCGGCAATATTCCTGAACCAGCAATTTTTTGGCATCATAATTATTCCATTTATACTTAATTAGGGTTCTAAGCTTTTCTATTCTTTCATTGTGCTTATCAATATTTCCCAAAACAATATCGTTCTGAATTTGCTCAAAATAACCATAGTAAACTATTGGTACAGCAAGCAGCATAACCACCATAAGTACTATAAAAACTAAACGGAGCTTTTTCCTTTCTTCCTTTGTCATTTTAGCAGAGCTGGATCATTAAATAAAGCCTTTCTTACTACATCAGCAACACTTTGAGCTGATATATTATTGCGTTTACAATAGCTACTTTTCAACCATTCCTGTAGACTTTTGGTCCCTTTACTTGCATTACATGATATGCAACAGAGGGCAATATTATCAATGCCATTGATTCTTATATCATTAATGATATGTTCCCATGATGGTCTGTTTTTATAAATCATCTTGTTATTAGAAAATTTAACACCACAATAAACACATTCCACATCTCTTTGTCTTACAATAAGTTCAACTTCCTTTGGAATTCCCCATCTATTAGACATTCCTAATAATTTTAAGTTAAATCATTCTCCTTCAAAAAAATCATTATCAATTTCTTTAATTTCGTAAACAGTTTTTACCTGAACTCCAACATTATACTGATGCATTAAATCAACCAGCTTTGCTCCATCAATTAAAATTATCGAATGATGTGCTTCATGTGCTTTTTTAACTGCCGAATCATCAAATGTTGAAGTTGTGATAAATACTCCTTTGCTGGTATCACCACTCATTGCACCAATGAAATTTCGAATGTCTTTTTCGCGCACTTTAGTCTCATTATAGCGCTTTGCCTGAGTATATATTTTTTCCAGCCCAAGTTTATCTTCATTTATAATTCCATCAATTCCACCATCTCCGGATTTTGTTGTTTCAATAAAATCCCCATATCCCATCTTTTTTAGAAGTATTAAAATTACCTTTTCAAAATAGTAGGGGTCAAGCTCCTTAAGCTTTTCTAATAGTTCTGTTTTAACCTCAGTTTCTATAGATGAAAATCCTGAATCTATTAAATCCTGAGGTGAAGCATTATCAACCTTTACTTTACCTAATTCTATATCATTATGTTTTTCACTATTTACAGATTCACGGTAATTAATAAAATCCGGATCATTTTGAAGTTCATATAATGACAATTGCCCTTTTACTAGTATGTTTTTCCCTTTCTCAGTTATTTGAACAACACCTCTTTTAGGATATGAAACAAACCTAGCCATTTTAAGATATGATTTACCCCATAGGATTCTGTCAAGTAAAACATTTGCACCCGATGTCGTTTTCTGATTGAGTAATTCCTGAGGTAAATCCGAATAATATAAATCACGAACTTTAGATGCGAGTTCTCGACTTTTTAGAGATTCAACCTTATTTAGTGTTTCTAAAATAGGAATGAATGTTTCATGATATTTAGGTAATTCCATTTGATTTTTTATTAGCGAGTGTTTAACATATTCCAAACAGGAATGGATTCATTTCATAATAACACTAAAGGTATATATTTCAGGGGATTAATGCAACTAAAATATGACAGGCAGAAAAAGTCCGGTCTTTTCATAAAAAATGTCCGGACATTTTAATCAAAAAGTCGGGATGTTTTTCAAAAAAGAAAGGTATATTTTGATGAAAATAAAGGTACATTTTAGTCAAAACAAAGGTACTTTTTTTTAAACCCTGAAAATAAATCAAATAACAACCTAGCAAAATATTATATCGAAGTACAGAACCAAAAGAATTTTTATGAGATAAACTGATTCCGTTTGACCCCGGCCGGGGTCACATGTTTGTAGTAGATTCCAGGCTACAAATATTGGACTCCTGTCGGAGTCCTACCGGATTTTGCCAAAGCATTGTAAATCTGCCGTAGGCAAACACTTCAGCCAAAGACGTGTCATAACGTAGTCACTTGGTGATTAAACAGGCTTTGTAACTATTCGCCCGGTGACTATAAAAAAATGTCCATCCTTTTTTTTTAACACTAAAAATTAAGAATATAAAAAGAGTACAAAATAAAGTCAAAATCGATTAAAGATGATGTTATACATGGTGTATGACCCCAGCTGGGGTCACATATTTGTAGCATATTCAAGGCTACAAATATTGGACTCCTATCGGAGTCCTACCGGGTATTACCAAAGCATTGAAAATCTATTGCAGCGAAGACGTTACAACAAACGACAGCACCATAACGTAGTCACCCTGTGACTTGTTACAAACTATCCAGCCTTATTTCAAAATCCTGCGTTGGCATAAAATCCTGCATCTCCCAGAAATAAAGTTGTTTATTATTGGATATCCGTGAAGAATCCGGCAGGTATGAAAATGACTTAATGCTTATGTCTGCATCGTTGGTTAAGGTATAAACGGCTTTTTTTAAAGGTTCACCCCAGGCCTGTGTCGACGTAAGGATATAGGTATTGATATATGAAACTTTTTGACGGTAAAAAATATTGACATCAACGGTATCGCCGGCAGGAATAATTAACATAAAACTGACTGCTTTAATCTGCCTGCCAAAAGGTATTAAACCGCCTGTATTCAGATTGATTATCCTGACAGAATCAATTTTATCCATATCCGAAGCAAAAGGAAAGGTAATGGGCTGAAGCTTATCCTGCGGACCGGCATTATAAAATGAATAAATACCATTTACAGAAAAACGAACTGCATCTATTTCAAAATCGATATGTTCTTCAAAGAAGAAAACATTGTTCTGAGCCTGCACATAAGGTGAAACAGAAATAAATAAAACAAAAAAGCACAAAAAGACCTTTATCATCTTGATATCAATATCTTAGACGTACCGTAATTCTTCTTATTGATGTAGAGTCTTAAAATATACATCCCGTTTTCAACATCCGAAGGAACAGTGATCATTCCTTTGCTTTCTGATATAGAAAACTGAGCGATGCTCTGCCCATTGAGACTTACCAGTTCAAGGTAGCATTCTGATGATTTTATGGGTAAGACTATCTCGTAGTTGAAAACAGAACCCCGAACCGGATTTGGTGCGATCCGAAGCATTTTCACCTGTTCCGTTTTAACCTCCTGCACAGACGTAATCTTTTGAATATGAATATCTTCCACAATTACAGTATCAGGCTTTGGATCAATACTAATTGGAATAATATCTACAATATAATTGCTCCAACCATAAGTATAGTACAGCTGCGATATCTGATTTTTAAACGAGAGAAACTGAACAGAATACGAACCGTCCGCTCCGGGAACAAAACCAAATGATCCTTTTGCATAAATTTTGCGGTTGAAATCTGTGAGTAATTCGTTGCTCTCATCATAAATATTTCCATAAATAGTAGCACACATTCCGGTTGAATTATTTTCACTTCCAAATCCGGGTGATGAATCAATACTATAATAGTTTATGTAATTTACATTTCCAGTATAGGCACTTATACTGCTGAACGCGTGACAAGAAGCAATGGTTTCACCTAATCCAGGTGCCCGCAATGTAGCTGCACGATAGTTTCCATAAACAATTGGTTCCGGGACGGCGATGCCTGGTCCTGAATAATAATTGTAATAATATTCTATTTGCAGGCTATCACCATTCATGTCAATATTTATTTCTGACATCAAGCTATCGTTGCTTACTAATAGCAAGCCTTCACGAGCTTTAATTGTATAATTAACTAATTTGGCCCTAGCAGTTGAAGAACTAATAAATATACTATCAACTGAATTATAATTATGATAGAATTCTACATATTCATACTGTAGTTCAATCATCCAGTTTCCGGTTGAATCAAATCCTATTTCCGATATCCATATGTTTGGTGGTGGATCTATGAGAGGATTAGCTCCGGCCTGCTGGGCACAGAACCACACAAGCGTAAAGAGTAATAGTTTTTTCATGGCTTTCAATTCAAATCAGGTATGTACGATTCACATTCTACATCTTAAAGGTATAGAATTCAGAGGATTATTGCAAATAATAAAACGGATTATCTTTGCTTAGTCACAAGGAAATAATTTCCTGCCTGCACATATTCACCCGTGGCTATCATTAATATTCGGGTAATCTGCAGAAAAAGGATTTATGAAATCATTCTCCTGTTAATGCCTTATGTCACAAAAACCTTTTGCGAAATTTGTAACTTTGAAAAAAATTTAATTATGGTCACAGATAAACTATCCAATGCTCCCTTGTATTACGCACTGGGAGAACGCATAAAAAAAGGCCTTGAGTATATTCAGAAAACAGATTTCAGTCTGCTCGAAGATGGTAAATACACGATAGATGGTGATGCTATTTTTGCAGCTGTCAGTCACTATAGTACCAAACCGGTTGAAGAAGCTAAAACAGAGAACCACCGCAATTATATCGACATTCAGTATGTGGTAAAAGGGCAGGAAAAAATCGGTTATGCACCATATAAAGGTCAGGAACCATCTGTTGCCTACAATTCTGAAAAAGATGTCAGCTTTTACGATTGTCCCGTATCACTCTTTACGATGAATGAGGGCAGTTTTGCCATCTTTTTTCCGGATGATATTCATACTCCCGGTGTTGCCGTTACCGGACCAGGCAATGTAATGAAGGTGGTGGTAAAGATCAGGGTGGATTAGTGCCTGTCCACAGATGAAAAAAGGTTGCCTTCCGGCAACCTTCTCCTACGTGTTTATTCAAGTGTCTCAGAATTCTGAGTTTAGTATATTATTCAAACACAATGAAAACATGGAAAGGGGCTCCCTTAAGGAAGTCCCTATTCACCTTATATAGTTCTGATCTATATTCTGAATCCACGGCCCTGCCCCTGCATTAATGGTTTTGAAAGCAGCACTTTTTCCTTTTCATCCGGTGAGAGCTGCTTTAACAGATCAATCTGTGCATTGACGCGTGTTTTCATAATTTGGGCTCTCAGTTTTGCCATCTCGTCAATGTTTTTATTTACATTTTTAAGGTCAATTTTATCTTCAGCCATCAGGGTTTTCTGTTTGACCTGCAATTCATTCATCTGGTTTCTCAAATCACGGGTCTGAGCTGAAACGGCCAACATGTTCTTCTGCAGAAGTTCTTTGGTTTCTTCTGATAACATTACCCGCGGTCTCATTCCACTTCCCTGACGGACTCCGTTTCCATGTCCGGCGAAAGCACGGTTTCCACCTTTCATGCCTCCTCTGAAATTCTGTCCCTGAGCCATACCATTGCGCATACCCATGCCGTTTCCATGAAATCCTTTACCGGCAGAACCACCTTTCACAGCCATACCACGGTTGAATCCCTGTCCTGTACACTGACCACATCCTGCCATACCACGATTGAAACCTTGCCCGTTGCCTGGTCCAAAACCAGGTCCCTGATGTTGTCCGTTTCCGGGACCGGCAAACTGTCCGTTTCCACGACCCTGTCCGTTACCTTTGCCCATTCTCCCCTGCTGACCATTCATCTTAGCAGGTCCGTATCCCTGACCATTCCGCTGACCTCTTGCTGTTGGACAGTCACCGGGAAGAATCTTCTGAACCTCAACCCTGAATGAGGCATTTGATTTTGAAAGCTGCGCCTGCAGTTTGGCCATCTCATCGATGTTTTTATCAATGGCTTTGACATCAGGACTTGCAGCTTCCACCAGAGTTTTCTGTTTTGCCTTTTTAGCTTCCAGGTCTAATCGCAGCTTTTGTACCTCAGTCCTGTGATCATCCTGTAAAGATTTCAACGTCGCTTTTTGCTCATCACTTAAAGCAGGACAATCTGCAAACTGTGCTGCACCAAAATTCTGGCCTCTGCCCTGTCCTGCCATTGGTCCGTTCTGAATACAGGTGTTTGGTCCGCGCTTATTAAAATTCTGCGCCTGCACCATGAATGTTCCTGTAAGTAATAATCCAAGTGCTAATGGAATAATTTGTTTTGTTTTCATTCTGCAATTCTTTTTAAACGTTTTCGGATTTTTGACATTCCAATTGAAGGAACTATTCCAATTTCCTGCTGAGCGTAAAAACATTTAACATTTATGAGACCTTCTACAACACGCTGTAACGCCCTTATATTAACACATTTAAAATTCTATATATAATGATTCTAAAAAATATATTTTTAACAATTTGAAGTGGAATTTTAAATTAATAAGTCTAAATTTGTCGCTCCGATTATAACTTAAAAATTAGATAAATTATGGCTTACGTAGTTACTGAAGATTGCATTGCTTGCGGTTCTTGTATTGATGAATGTCCGGTAGACGCTATTGCAGAAGGTGATATTTACACGATCGATGCTGAGGCATGTACCGATTGTGGTTCATGTGCTGATGTTTGTCCGACTGAAGCTATTCATCCTGCATAGTGCAATCTAAAAAATTTATAAGCCGCTTCGAGGAATTGAAGCGGCTTTTTTTATATTTGTTCACGAACATAAAAATAAATACGAAACCATTGCGTTTCAAGATTAAAATAAAACCCATGAGGTTTCTGCTGATTGCTTTATTTACTTTATTCGGTCTTTCAGGCTGGGCTCAGAAAGGTGAAAACACATATGAATTCCTAAACCTGCCGGGTTCTGCACACACCGGTGCGCTGGGAGGTACAAATGTGTCCCTCCAGGATGTGGATCCATCTATGGCCTTAGGCAATCCGGCACTTCTACGGGATACGATGCATAACAATCTGGCGGTTAACTATGTCAATTACATTGCAGATATAAATTTTGGTTATGCCACCTATTCCAGAGATTATAACGCTTTAGGAACATTTGCTTTAGGTGTTCAGTACATCAACCAGGGAAATTTTGACGGCTATGATGAACTGGGAAATTTTACAGGCAATTTTGTGGCACAGGAAACAGCACTTAGCCTCATATGGAGTTATCCCATCAGTTCCAAATGGAATGGCGGTCTTGCGTTTAAGCAGGTTTTTTCCGCTTTTGAGCAGTATTCATCCTATGGCATCCTGTTTGATGCCGGAATCAGCTATCTGAATAACAATTTTTCAGCGGGACTGGTATTAAAGAATTTCGGCACACAGGTAAAAACATATACCGAAGATAATTTTGAGCCGATGCCGTTTGAAATACAGATGGGTTTTACGCAGAAGCTGAATCATGCACCACTGCGTTTTTCCGTTACAGCCAACCATATACAGATGCCCGATCTCACTTATAAATCGGGCTTGGATAAATATTCAAACCCATTGCTTGATGACCAGAACAAGACACCTACGTTTGGTGCTAAAGCATTACGACATGTGGTTTTCGGTGTGGAATTTGTGCCATCCAAAAATCTGTATGTTGCTGCAGGATACAATTTTCAGCGGCGTATTGAGCTGGGCATTGAGAATTCCATGTCCACGGTTGGGTTTTCATGGGGTTTTGGTGTAAAAATCAGCAAATTTCGTATCAGCTACGCTTCTGCCCGTTATCATCTGGCAGGAACCAGCAACCATATTTCCATTGCAACAAATCTGAGCAGTTTCTAAAATCTGCAATTTGTCGCCCTTATCGGGCTCTACATACCACCTTATCTGAATATTCTACCATACTGTCACTCCTACGGAGCTCAATCCGTGAGAATATCTGCGCCCGTCTGCGGGAAATATGAAACATGTTTATCCTTCTGTGCTACCTGATGAAACATCACTTACAGTGTCAGGCTGATATCTGAAGTACAATGGCCGTCAAAAACATTTTTTACAGGTTATCATTTTTTACACTATTACAAATAACAAATATTTAGGTTACAATATTACCACTCCTGCGGTGTTAACTTCAAAAATGTTTAACCAGCTGGCATCTGCGAAAATCTGCGCATGAATTCTGCGCCCATCTGCTGGAGATATGAAACATGTTAATCGTTCCGGGTGTTCTTACAGATAACGGCATCAAAAATATGCCGCATCATGCTGCTGTTTTTTCTATACCTTCGCAATAAAAAGCGAAAACCATGTTCTTTCTGATCCGACATATCATTGACTTCCTGAGAATAAAAACGTACCGGAACCTCACCATTGCCACATTTACCGTGTTGTTAAACGGGACTATCATTTACCACTTCGTGGAACACTGGAAATGGCTGGATTCACTTTACTTTTCTGTGATGACACTTACCACGGTTGGCTACGGAGACCTTGTACCACAAACGGCCTTTGGTAAGATCTTTACCATGGTTTATGTATTAACCGGTATCGGCATCATCTTTGGATTTATCAATTCATTCTACCAGCACAGGGCTCTTAAAATGAAGGAAGTAGCTGAGAAAAGATCAAAAAATAACTTAAAAAAATAACGTTTGTCCGGCTGATATACCCTGTATTTATTAGCTTTACCCTGAAAAAATAACCAAATGGATTCCACTTTACAAATTCTTAAAAAACAGTTTACCATCAATCCCAAGGATGCCGATTTTCGTTGTCGTTTAAAAGCAAGTTCGCTTATCAACTATTATATTGAAGCTGCCTGGAATCATGCCGAGGCTTTAAACCTTGGATTCAGCCATCTGACACCTTTAGGGTTAGCATGGGTTTTAACCCGTTTAAAATTTATTATCCATTCTGTACCAACCTGGCCTGGTGAATTACAACTGGAAACCTGGCCCAAAGGCATGGACAGGATACAGTATATCAGAGATGCCGAAATAAAAGATGGAAATAATACAGCCGTTGCATCCATCACAAGTACATGGATGATCATTGATGCAAAATCCAAAAGACCGAAAGTTCACCTGAAAGATGAAGAGTTATTATATAAACTAAAAGACAAACATGCGGTGAACGAAACAATTCCGGCCTTATCCTTTTCCGGTGAACCGGAATCCGTTACAACTTACATTGTCAGGTACTCCGATGTAGATATGAATCATCATTTAACCACCCTTCGTTATCTGGAATTCATGTTCGACACCTATACGGAAGCCTTTATCCTCAAAAACCAGCCAAAAGAAATAACTGTAAATTTCATGAGAGAAGTAATGTTTGGATCCAGGCTTGAGATGAAACGCTTTATTTCAGATAACTACCATGGCTTCGAATTACTGAATACGGATACCGGGGCAGTAAGTTTCAGGGGCGAAATTGTTTACTGATCCTTCTCGCTCAGTTCAAGCCAGCGCATCTCTGTCTCATCCAGTTCATCCATGATGGTTTGAATCCGGTTCGATTTATCCATCAACTCGTCATTGCTTAAATTTCCTGAACTCAGGGCCGATTCAATCTCTGTTTTTTCAGTTTCAAGCACACTGATTTTTTGTTCAAGCGCCTCCATCTCCTTACGTTCCTTCCACGTCAGCTTGTTGGTTGCTTTTTTAGGTTCCGGCTTTTTATCCGACTGTTTTTGTTTCTGTTCTTCCTGTTGTTCCTGTCGCTGTTCTTCCTTTATTTTCAGACGAAATTCCGTATAGTTCCCGGGAAAATCCCTGACAACGGCATTTCCTTCAAAAACAAACAGATGATCCACCACGCTGTCCATAAAAAAGCGATCGTGCGACACCACAATCAGTGAACCCTGAAACTCCTGCAGATAACTCTCCAGGATGCCCAGCGTCATGATATCGAGATCGTTAGTCGGTTCATCCAGAATCAGAAAATTCGGATTCTTCATCAGCACCGTCATCAGGTACAAGCGGCGTTTTTCCCCACCGCTCAGCTTTTCAACCAACACGTGGTGCATAGAGTTTGGAAACAGGAAATGGTTCAGATATTGCGCCGGAGTGACCTTATGCCCGTCACCAAGTTCAATGTGCTCTGAAATATCCGTGATCACCTCAATCACCTTTTTACCGGAACTAAAGTCCATCCCATCCTGCCTGAAATAGCCGATATTAACGGTCTCACCGGTATCGATGGTACCGGAATCCGCTTTCAAGGCTCCTGTAAGAATATTCAGAAAAGTCGATTTTCCTGTCCCGTTCTCTCCTACTATTCCCAGTTTTTCGAACCGTGAAAATGTATAGGAGAAATCGTCCAGAATCGTAAGATTACCGAATGATTTATCGATATGCTTCAGTTCGATGATCTTCTTACCCATACGGGATGATTTCACCCGGATATCCACCTGATCCTCGTTGAACCGCTGCGAAGCTTTATCCTTCAGGTTATAGTAATTATCTATCCTGTATTTGGCTTTATGGCTACGGGCTTTTGGCATCCGGTTCATCCAGTCCTGCTCCGTGCGCAACAGGTTCTGGGCTTTCTCCACTTCGGCCTTCATCACCTCTATGCGCTCTTCCCTTTTCTTAAGAAAATAACTGTAGTTGCCCTGGTAGGTATAAATGGTCTGATCCTCCAGTTCAATGATCTGGTTGCAGACACGATCCAGAAAATAGCGGTCGTGCGTCACCATAAACAGCGCTGCAGACATCCGTTGAAGGTATTCCTCCAGCCACTCAATCATATCCAGGTCCAGATGGTTGGTCGGTTCATCCAGGATCATCAGATCAGGTTCACTGATCAGAATTACGGCAAGTGCCAGTCGTTTTTTCTGGCCTCCTGAAAGTTGTCCCACTTTCTGCTCAAAACGTGGTATCTTCAGTTTGGTCAACACCTGTTTTATCCTGACTTCATAGTCCCAGGCTTTGGCCACATCCATGGCATCAATGGCTTTCTGAATACGGTCAGGATCATTGCTTTCTACAGCCTCTTCATAATCCCTGACAATTGCCGCTGTTTTGTTGCTGACATCAAACAGAGTATCCACAACGGTCAGTTCCGGATCAAATTCTATATCCTGTTTCAGGTAGCCGATGGTCACATCCGGCAACACATTTACTGTGCCACCATCCGCAATGTCAAGACCGGTAATAATGTTCAGCAAGGATGTTTTGCCTGTACCATTACGTGCTATCAGTGCCATGCGGCTGTTATCTGCAATGGTAAAATTAATGGCATCAAACATTAATATCTCGCCCCAGTACTTGCTTAAATCCTTTACTTCTAACAGTGCTCCCATCTTAAAATTTTATGGTGCAAAGAAACAAAATAAATGTTAGGGACATCCGATTCGGGTGTCCCTAACATTTATTATTTCATTTAATTCAGTACCAAAGAAAACAAAAAACCCGGCTAAACTTAGCCGGGCTATAGACTTGAAAATTTTTCTCAATTAAGCAAACTTATAATTGCTCATCTGATCGATGCTGAAGTTTTCAATGAAATCAGCATGTTTGTGGTTTTCAGATTTCGCAAACTGCAGGAATACCTGGGCAGACCTTCTGAAACGGTCATCGCGGTTGGTATCCAGTACAAGTAAGTAACTCATAATAATATTACCAGCCATTTCAACCAGACGACGAGCCTGGAAATCAAGGTATTCATTATCTTTCAATGCCTGTACCTTGTTAACAGTTTTTTCGTATTCCTCTGTCATACCGATCAGTGTTCGGCGCATCGGATGCAACTCAGGCACCAGGTCCTGCATCTCGTATTCCCGCATCTGTGCCAGCAGACCATGTGTTGTTACACCACGGATGGCAGCCACCACCTGCAGCTGTGTCGTTCCCTCGTAAATAGAAGTGATACGGGCATCACGGTAAATCCGTTCTACCGGATAATCTTTCATAAAACCGGATCCACCATGAATCTGCACGGCATCATACGCATTCTGGTTACAGAACTCACTGGACAATCCTTTTGCCAGTGGTGTAAACATATCGGCCAGTTTCTGATATTTCTTCATTTCCGCACGCTCATCTTTTTCCAGTGAACGCTCTTCGGCAATGTGCATATATGTTTTGTAAATATCCACAAAACGCGATGTTTCATATAACAGTGTTCTGGAGGCATCCAGTTTGGCTTTCATAATGGACAGCATCTCGTATACTGCCGGAAAATCCAGAATCGCCTTATCAAACTGCTGACGTTCCTTGGCATAAGCCAGTGCTTCCTGATATGCGGCTTCTGATACACCTACCGACTGGGCAGCAATACCCAGACGGGCACCATTCATAAGGGCCATTACATATTTTATGAGACCCAGGCGACGTGATCCAACCAGTTCTGCTTTGGCATTTTTAAATACCAGTTCACAGGTTGGCGACCCTTTAATCCCCATCTTATTTTCGATGCGGCGCACAGAAACACCACCATCATTTTTATCGTATATAAACATGGACAATCCACGACCGTCTGTTGTTCCTTCCTCGGAACGGGCAAGCACAAGTGAAATATCGCCATCACCATTTGTGATGAAGCGTTTTACGCCATTCAGAATCCACTCGTCTTTCTTTTCATTGTAAGTCGCTTTCAGCATCACAGCCTGAAGGTCAGAACCGGCATCCGGCTCAGTCAGGTCCATAGCCATGGTTTCTCCTGCACAAACACGGGGCAGATATCTTTCCTTCTGTTCCTCAGACGCAAACTCATTTATGGTTTCAGCACAGTCCTGCAATCCCCAGATATTTACAAAACCGGCATCAGCACGCGATACGATATCTGCGGCCATAATGTATGGTACAATCGGGAAATTCAGTCCGTTATACTGACGCGGCAAGGTAATCCCCATCAGTCCAGCTTTAACCAGGGCGTCAATATTTTCAGCAGTTCCCTTGGCGTACTGCACACCATGATCAATGAGTTTGGGACCTTCGGCATCAACCGATTCTGCATTCTCTGCAATGATATCCCCACTGATCTCCCCTACAATTTTCAGCACCTCATCATAGCTGTTCATGGCATCCTCGAAATCTATCGGGGCATAATCGAACTTATCTTTTTCAGTAAAATTTCTCTCTTTTAACGCCACAATCTTTTTCATCAGCGGATGGTCGAGATGAAACCTTAAATCGGGGTTATCTGTATAATAATTAGCCATTGTTTCTAAATTTAAGATTAAACCTTACTTGGTGTTTTGTTTGTAGTATTTGATCATTTTCGGGATGATGTTCTCCAGGTTCCCGTGAATGGCATAATCGGCAATGCGATTGATTGGTGCATTCGGATCATTATTAATTGAAATAATCATGGCACTCTCTTCCATTCCGGCCACATGCTGAATCTGACCCGAAATACCGCAGGCAATATACAGCTTGGGTCTTACGGTAACACCGGTCTGCCCGATCTGTCGGTCCTTTTCGCAGAAGCCGGCATCAACAGCCGCTCTGGATGCGCCAACCTCAGCACCAAGAACAGAAGCCAGTTCAAACAACAGATCGAAATTCTCCTTTGAACCGACCCCATAACCACCGGATACGATAATGGATGAATTCTTGATGTTCACTTTGGATTTCTCCATGTGGCGCTCAATGATTTTCACCACCAGATCTTCCTCTGAAAGCATTTTATCCACATCAATCTTCTGGGTCTTTCCTTTATAAATGTCAGAAACGATTTCTTTTTTCATCACCCCTTCGCGAACTGTAGCCATTTGTGGTCTGCAGTCAGGATTGATAATGGTTGCCACGATATTTCCACCAAAAGCCGGACGAATCTGATACAGCAGGTTTTCATACGTTTTACCTGCCTTTTTATCCACATGAGGACCAATTTCCAGGGAAGTACAATCTGCGGTTAAACCACTGTGTAAGGCCGAAGAAACACGAGGTCCAAGATCGCGTCCCACACTTGATGCACCCATAAGGCCAATCTGTGGCTTTTCTTCCTTAAACAGTTCAATCAATATTTTAGAATGCGGTAAAGTAGTGTACGGACTTAATCGCGGATCATCACCAACGTGCAGTACATCCACACCATATTTAAACACATATTTACCTATATTTTCCAGCTTTGATCCCAATGCAACAGCTTCGAGTTTACAGTTCAGTTCATTGGCGAGCGTACGTCCCTTGGTCAGTAATTCAAGGCTGACATCAGCCACGTGACCATCTTCTATTTCCAGATATACAAAAACGTTATTCATAATCCTTTCTTTTACTGATGAGGTTTAACCTATGGTATGATTCAGAATCAGTTCCTTCATCAGATCTTCGATATCTTCATCGTTCGAAGTAAGGATCTTAGATTCTTTAGCCTGAAATACAATGTTCTCTATTGCTTTCACCTTTGTTGGTGATCCGGATAAACCAAGTTGTTCCGATTCGGCTTTGATATCAGCGGCCGTCACCTCCTGAATATTAAGGTAAGGTCTTTCGCTGTACATAACCATGTAATCTTCATTCTCGTCTACCCGTTCGGTAACTGTCTTGGCATGCTTATATTTCATTAATAAACGGGCATTTCTCGGACGGCATGCAGCTGCTGAACTGTTAACGGTCACAACAATCGGCAGCGGCCCTTCAACGGTTTCAACACCACGCTCTAAACGGCGTTTAACCACAACCTTGCCCTTTTCGGCAGATAAAATCTCCTCTGAATAGGTTACCTGTGGAATGCCTAGCTTTTCAGCCACCTGCGGCCCCACCTGTGCAGTATCACCATCAATAGCCTGACGTCCCGCAACAATCAGATCAAACGGCCCGATTTTCTCTATGGTTCTGGCCAGTGCATAAGAGGTGGCCAAGGTGTCAGAACCGGCAAAGGCACGGTCTGTCAACAGAAAACCATTGTCCGCACCCCGGTATAAACCTTCACGGATAATTTCAGAAGCACGGCCCGGTCCCATCGTCAGGATGGAAACTGTGGCTCCGGCATACTTATCTTTTAATCGTAGCGCCTGTTCGAGTGCATTCAAATCTTCAGGATTGAAGATGGCTGGCAGAGCGGCCCTGTTTACGGTACCATCTGCTTTCATGGCATCTTTCCCAACATTTCTGGTATCGGGAACCTGTTTTGCCAATACGAGAATTTTTAAACCCATAATGTATCAGTTTTTTAAAAAACAACACACAAAAATAGTCGCCAACCCATGTTAAGCAAGCTATCCCGGGAATCCACCGAATATGTTCTTTAGCATAAAAAGCATACTACCTATATAATTATCTGAATATCTATCTCTTACACTACGAGTCCATTCATTCTTTGGGGTTTTGCAAACGTAGTTTATATTAATTCTGTTTAAAGATAGGCTGCTGATATAAAGTGATCCGGTTACTTTTGGTTCTTTAGTTAATAAAATTATACGCTATGCGAAACAGTATGAAATTTGATTATTATTTTTATTTAATCTAAATTTGTTATGATTTACCTTTTCAGGGCTTGCATTCATAACTCTCCTCCATTGAATTATTAACCTGAAAAAGCGTTTTGCACATGAAAACACCATTCCTTTATTTCCTTCTGGCTATGCCTATGGCTCTGTCTGCTCAGGATTGCTTTACGGATTACAAATTTAAGCGGACTGTCAGCCTGACATCAGAAACGGACGTAACAACAATTTCGGCTCACACTGTAGCTATACCGTGGCAAACCAAAGAATTGTATGATGCCGGCAAGCTTATGGCGGACGGAACCGATATCCGGGTCACCGATGCGTCGTGTAACGAACTGCCCTTTTTTGTACAGGGTATACCTGATTATGAAAATAACGTATTGTATGTAAGGGTTCCTGACATAACAGAAGAGGGTTTAACCCTGACTGTGTATTATGGTAAAAGCAGTGAAACAGCCAGCAAAATTGACGGGCCCTCAGTCTTTGATCTATTTTTTGATGATTTTGAAGATGGAGAACTCGGCACGGACAGATGGACTACAGTCGGGCAGTATACCAAATGGACTGAGGCTGACGGTAAGATGACCTACAATGGCGCTTACGGCAACGGCAACATGTTTTTATACGTTACCACAAAAGCCTATTTTGAAGGAAAACTCACGTTCGATTTCACAGCCTCTGCCAGCAACTCCAAGTTTTTTGGAATAGCTGATACAGCCGGCCTGAACCGGTTTGGATTCAGATATAAATCCGGAGCCAGATCTTATGATACCCTTGATATTGTAGCTACCCTGAAGGATACCATAAATGGCGGCACTTCGGATGGTAAGACCTACCCTTTTGTTAAAACACCAAGGGATATACCTAATATTGTCAGTATTTCGGCTTATGTGGACGAGCAAAACAAAGCGCAGGTTACCCACTTTAAGAATTTTAATACCGGTGATGAAAACAGGGATACATTTCAGGTCAGCTTTTTAGATATGTATGTGATGCGCCCGTTCTTTTCTTCCTTTGGTGTAGATATTGATATGGATTTTGTGGGCATCAGAACGTCACCAGGCGCTTATCCGCTAATTGCATGGAACGATGAAGAATATCTGGCAACATCCACAAAAAACATTTCAGAAGAGAATAAACCACTAATTTATCCGAATCCCGGAAAGGGCATACTGAACTTCACTGAAGGTATTGAAAGACCGACCAGAATTACAATATTTGATATTTCAGGAAAGCTGGTTTACAGTTCAGATTTCATTCCTGTTCTCCATGTTCAGCACCTGAATTCAGGACAATATGTACTTAAAGCAGACTACCCGGATCGGCAGGTAAACTATTCAAAATTCAGCATTGAAAAATAACATCATATACTGAACCGGTGACGGGTATTTCACCGGATTAATTAAAAAGCAAAAGAGCTGCTACCGGAAAACCGGCAACAGCTCTTTTTATCGTTTGAAAAATCGCTAAATTATACGTTCAGAAACTGATGAACCTTTGCAGCCATCTGCCGGGCATCTTCTATGGCGCGAACTACCAGACTGGCACCCATAGCAGCATCACCTGAGGCAAACACTTTATCATTACTAATGGATTGTCTGCTATCATTCACCTTAATGTTACCTCTGCCATCGAGTTCAAGGCCCAGTTCATTTACAAGTCCTTCGTGTACGCAGTGTACAAATCCCATGGAAAGCAATACCAGATCACAATCAATTATTTTGTTCGATCCGGTTATCTCAACCATTTCCATGCGACCATCAGCGTTTTTACGCCACTCCACGGTAACTACCTCGGCCTGTTTTACCTTACCGTTTTCTCCTATAAAACGCTTGGTAGCTAATGCCCACTCACGCTCGCAACCTTCTTCGTGCGATGAAGAAGTCTTTATCACATTCGGCCAGTAAGGCCATGGATTGCCAAATGCACGCTTTGTTGGTGGTTTCGGCATAATTTCGATCTGACGAACCGCTTTTGCTTTCTGGCGGATAGAAGTACCCACACAGTCGCTACCGGTGTCGCCACCACCAATGACCAGCACATTTTTACTTTCTGCCAGAATACGCTCTTTAGCTGCATATTTCTGACCTCTGTTGACTTTGTTCTGCTGTTTCAGAAAGTCCATGGCGTAGTGAATCCCTTCCAGATCACGTCCTTCCACAGGCAGATCTCTTGGTTTCATTGCACCGATAGCCAAAACGACTGCATCATATTCTTTCAGCAGTTGTTCGCCGGTAATATCCACGCCTACATTGGTATTGGTTTTAAATTCAATACCTTCGTCCACCAGAACCTCAAGGCGCCGGTCAATAACTTTCTTACTCAGTTTAAAATCCGGAATACCGTAACGCAAAAGACCTCCGATGGCGTCGTCTTTTTCAAAAACGGTCACTGAGTGTCCCCAGGCATTCAGTCGCTCAGCAGCAGACAGACCTGCCGGTCCGCTACCGATAACGGCCACTTTTTTACCGGTTCTCACCTTTGGTGGCTTCGGCACCACATAGCCGAGTGCAAATGCTTTCTCAGCAACCGAGCACTCGTTTTCACGAATAGTCACCGATTCGTTATGAATATTCAATACACATGATTTCTCGCACAAAGCCGGACAGATACGTCCTGTAAATTCAGGAAATGCATTCGACTCTGTTAATATTTCATATGCTTCTTTATAATTTCCTCTGTAAAGTGCATCCTGCCATTCCGGGATTTTACTGGCTACAGTACAAGCCCAGTGGCAAAAGGGTACACCACAATCCATACATCTGGAAGCCTGGAGTTTGCGATCCTCATCGTTCAGCGTCTGTTCAACTTCACTGAAGTCCTCTATACGCTCCTCAACCGGTCGGTATCCTCCATCTTTTTTGGCAACTTCCATAAAACCTTTTGGATTTCCCATCTTATACTATTTTATTCGGGTCAAGCCCTTGTAATCAATTGTGTTTATTAACTCTATTAATAATGAACCGAAGGTGTATCCTCTGTCTGCTTCAGTTTTCTGTTCAGTTCCCTGATCTTCATCTCTTCCATCACTTTCTTGTATTCGAATGGAATCACTTTCACAAACTTAGGCAGATACTCGTACCAGTTCACCAGAATTTCTCTTGCCCTGTCGCTGTTGGTATGCAACAGATGATTGTTGATCATTTCCTGAAGTTCCGTAATATCGGCTCTGTCTTCCAGTTGTCCGATCTCAACCAAACCTTTGTTACAGTAAAAATCAAAATCACCTCTTTCGTCCAGCACGTATGCAATACCACCACTCATACCGGCAGCAAAGTTACGGCCTGTAGGACCCAGAACAACAACACGTCCGCCGGTCATGTACTCACAGCAGTGATCTCCTGCGCCTTCCACAACAGCATGTGCACCGGAGTTACGTACGGCAAAACGTTCACCTGCCACACCCCGGATATATACTTCACCCGATGTTGCACCGTAAAGTGATGTGTTACCGATGATGATGTTCTCCTCCGGTTTAAATTTAGATCCTGAAGGTGGAACAACGGTAATACGTCCGCCCGAGAGCCCTTTGGCAATATAGTCGTTTGTATCCCCTTCCAGTCTGAAGGACACCCCTTTAACCAGGAATGCACCGAATGACTGACCGGCTGAACCGGTGAAAGTACAGTTAATGGTGTTTGCCGGCAGACCATCTTCTCCAAAGCGTTTACTGATTGCACCAGACAACATGGCACCAACAGTACGGTCGGTATTTTTGATATCTTTCGCAATCCAGACTTTCTCTTTGCTTCGGATGGCAGGATTTGCCAGCTTAATTAATTCTCTGTCAAGTACATCATCTATTTTATGTACCTGATCGTGTGTATTATGAATATCGAAAGTTTTACCTTCCTCCGGGAAGTAAAGCAGCGGTTTCAGATCGATACCTTTTGCTTTCCATCCGATATTTTCTGTATCCAACTCTATCAGATCTGTTCGTCCGATGATTTC
Source organism: Quyinboa sediminis (assembly GCF_042219855.1). Taxonomy (NCBI): domain Bacteria; kingdom Pseudomonadati; phylum Bacteroidota; class Bacteroidia; order Bacteroidales; family Quyinboaceae; genus Quyinboa; species Quyinboa sediminis. The sequence goes on from NZ_JBHJHP010000001.1 coordinate 1,140,463, forward strand.
ATCCATTTTGCGGAATCCCATATCAGCAAGATATTCTCTCACTTCCTGGGCAATAAAATGGAAGAAGTTAACCACAAACTCTGATTTACCGATAAAGCGTTTTCTCAGGACTTTATTCTGTGTGGCAATACCGGCCGGACAGGTATTCAGGTGACACTTACGCATCATGATACATCCGAGTGTAATTAAAGCGGAGGTTGCAAAACCGAATTCTTCGGCACCCAGCAAAGCCAGCTTAATGACGTCAGTACCATTCTTGAGCTGTCCGTCGCTCTGTATTTTCACACGTCCACGCAGGTTATTCATCACCAGGGTCTGCTGTGTCTCAGCTAAACCAACTTCCACAGGCATCCCTGCATGTTTAATTGAGGATATAGGAGATGCTCCGGTTCCACCATCACCACCTGAAATAATAATCAGGTCGGCATGTGCCTTGGATACACCTGCAGCAATGGTTCCCACACCATTTTCAGACACCAGCTTTACAGAAATTTTGGCTTCAGGATTGGTTGACTTCAGGTCATAAATCAGCTGAGCCAGATCTTCGATAGAATAAATATCATGATGTGGTGGTGGCGAGATGAGTGTAATACCCGGCGTTGAATTACGGGTCTTGGCAATAATCTTGTTTACCTTATGCCCCGGCAACTGTCCACCTTCACCCGGTTTTGCTCCCTGGGCAATTTTTATCTGTATCTCATCAGCATTTACAAGGTAGTTGTTGGTAACTCCAAAACGACCCGATGCCACCTGTTTGATAGAAGAACGTTTAGGCGTGTTAAAACGTAAGGGATCTTCACCACCTTCACCTGTGTTACTTCTACCACCGATTTTATTCATGGCCACTGCCAGTGCCTCATGCGCTTCCTTCGAGATTGAGCCATAAGACATGGCACCGGTAATGAAACGTTTCATAATCTCCGTAACCGGTTCAACTTCTGAGATGTCAATCGGATTACGTTTAATTTTAAACGCTCCTCTCAGGAAGGTGTATTGATTTTCCTTATCAATAAGTTTTGAGTATTGCTTGAATTTCTCAAAATCATTATGACTGGTCGCCCACTGCAATAAACCAATGGTTTCGGGGTTCCATGCATGATGTTCTCCATTTCTGCGATAGGCATAGGCGCCATTCATCTGGAAATTATCAGGTGTCATTACATCGTATGCCTTATCGTGGCGCATGATGGATTCCTGGGCAATCTCTTCCAGTCCAACACCTCCAATACGGCTCATGGTTGTAGTGAAATATTCATCAACCACTGAACGCGATACACCAACAGCCTCGTACATCTGTGCACCGTGGTAGGACCGCAGGGTTGAAATACCCATTTTTGACATGATCTTCAGCAGACCTTTACCGATACCCTTGATATAGTTCTCACGGGCTTTTGGATAGTCCATTTTTATTTTTCCGGTCTCACACTGATCGCAGATCACAGCAAATGCCACATATGGGTTAATGACTGATGCACCAAAAGCAAGCAGCAAAGCAAAATGGTTCACTTCCCTGGCTTCACCGGTTTCAACAATCAAACCGGTCTGCATTCTTTTTCTTGCACGGATAAGATAATGGTGTATTGCCGAAACTGCCAGCAAAGATGGTATGGCAATATGATCCTGATCGATAGCGCGATCCGAAAGAATAATGTAGTTTTTATTTTCGTCAACCGCTTTTTCAGCATCCTTACAAAGCTTTACCAGCGCTTTCTCAAGTCCCTTTGCCCCATCTTTTGCAGGGAACATCATATTAAGGGTGACATGTGAAAACTCTTCATGCTTCAGATCCTTGATCTTACCAAGGTCTGTATTTGTAATTATCGGCTGATCAAATTTTATCAGCTTACAAATTTCAGGTGATTCCTCCAGAATGTTCTGGTTCACCGAACCAATATAATTAGTCAGTGACATAACCAGACCCTCACGGATTGAGTCAATCGGCGGGTTTGTTACCTGGGCAAACGTCTGTTTAAAATAATTAAAAAACAGGTGTGAATTAGGTGATAATACAGCCAGTGGAGTATCATTACCCATTGAACCGGTTGGCTCCTGACCGTTGATGGCCATTGGTTCAAGAATATCCTTCACATCTTCTTTGGAATAGTCGAATACTTTGAGGTATTCCTTGTATTTATCTCCCAGCTGAGAAGGAACCCGCTTGATAACCTGAATATCTTCTAGCTCCATACGGTTCTCTTTCAACCAGTTCTGGTAAGGATTACGTCTTGTCAATTCTGCTTTAATCTCTTCATCAGGTATAATAATACCAAACTGGGTATCAACCAGCAGAATCTTACCCGGACGCAAACGCCCTTTATATACGATGTCTTCAGCAGGAAAAGTCTGAACACCAACTTCCGATCCCATGACGATAAGATCGTTTTTGGTAATCACATAACGTGAAGGCCTTAAGCCGTTTCTGTCGAGCGTACCACCAATGTACCGGCCGTCGGAGAATACAATTGAAGCCGGACCATCCCAGGCCTCCATAAAGGTGGAATGGTATTCATAAAATGCTTTCAGACTATCCGGGATCGGGTTCTTTTCATTGAACGATTCCGGGATCAGCATGCTGAGTGCATGCGGTAAAGACCTTCCTGCCATGAACAGAAATTCCATAGCATTGTCAAGCGACGCGGAGTCACTCTTGCTTGGCTCAATAATCGGAAATACTTTCTTAAGGTCATCACCCAGAAGGTCAGACTTAAGCAGTGCTTCGCGAGCCTGCATCCACAAACGGTTACCACGAATGGTATTTATCTCACCATTGTGTGCAATAAACCGGAATGGCTGCGCCAAATCCCAAGTAGGGAATGTATTGGTAGAAAAGCGTGAATGCACCAGTGCAATGGCACTGATAAATTTGGGATGATTCAGGTCAAGATAATACTGCCCCACCTGTTCAGGTGTTAACATCCCTTTGTAAACCAATACTTTTGTTGATAAGCTGGGTAAATAAAACTTACCCTTTTCCTGAAACTTGGAGTCACGAATCTTCCGTTCTGCTATTTTGCGTACCACATACATTTTACGCTCCAGCACATCCTGTTCCAGGCTACCTGTAACAAAAACCTGTTTAATCTTAGGTTCTGTGCGCATAGCAATCTCACCTATCGCGGTACTGTCTACCGGTACATCACGATATCCGATGATTTGAAGACCTTCTTCCTTTGCCGTTTCGTTAAATACTCCCATACAACTATCCGCTTCGTACGGATCGTTGGGTAAAAACATTAACCCGGTTCCATATCTCCCGGGTGATGGAACTTTAATTCCCTGTGACACGATAAAATCGTGTGGTACCTGCACCAAGATACCTGCTCCGTCTCCTGATTTATTATCAGCACTTTCTGCACCCCTGTGTGTCATATTCACAAGAACCTCTAATCCCCTCTGGATTATTTCCTGGGATTTATGTCCTTTGATATGAGCCACAAAGCCGATGCCACAATTGTCATGCTCATTAGCGGGATGGTACAACCCCTGAGCTTTTGGTAATCCACTCTGCATACTCTAATTTTTTAGGAACTCAGTCAAAAAAAAACATTTTAAAGAACGCCACCTAACATGGTGTATTTCAAAAAGATAAAAAATTAATTCTTATCAAAATATCAAAATTTAACGGTTTTTGGCCGTTTTTATTGACAGTTTGTCGCAAAAATAGGCTAAATGCTTATAAGTTCCAAATATTAAATTTATAATATATGTTTTATAACAATATTATAGAACAGTTTTATAAAAATAAACATTTATGCAAAGATTAAAAAAGCACAAATACTTTTAAGTGTATTATTTACATTTAAAAAATTTATTATCTTTGTTCCTTGTTAGAAATCAGAAATCAGTATTCAACATTAAATAAACTAAAAAATGGAAAATCTTAAAAGTCTGGAAGTTTGGTTCATTACAGGAAGCCAGCATTTATACGGACCTAAAACCTTGCAACAGGTTGATGATCATTCTGCTCAGATTGCTGCAGCGTTTGACAATGATCCTAAAATTCCTGTAAAAATCGTATTTAAACCGGTACTCAAAACTCCTGACGAGATTTACACCTGCTGTCTTGAAGCGAATACAAATCCAAACTGTATTGGATTAATCACCTGGATGCACACCTTCTCACCTGCTAAAATGTGGATTAACGGACTGAGTGTGCTGAATAAACCATTCGTACACCTTCATACACAGTTCAACAGGGATATCCCCTGGAATGAAATTGATATGGACTTCATGAACCTGAACCAGTCTGCACACGGAGACCGCGAATTTGGTTTCATCTGTACCAGACTGCGCAAAGAGCGTAAGGTAATTGTAGGTCACTGGCAGGATGAAAAAGTGGTTGATCAACTGGCTGTCTGGACCCGTGCGGCAATTGGATATCATGAATCCAAAAACTTAAAAATCTGTCGTTTTGGTGACAACATGCGATATGTAGCTGTTACCGAGGGCGATAAAGTAGAAGCCAATAAGGTTTTTGGATGGCAGGTAAACGCACATGGTGTTGGTGAACTTGTTAAAAGCATGGATACCGTTAAGGAAGATGAAATAGATACACTTGTAAAAGAGTACAACGAAAAATACAATCTGGAAGACATGTCCAGCAAAAATGTTCGTTACCAGGCTAAAATTGAGCTCGGAATGAAAAAATTTCTGGATAAATACGGATACAAGGCCTTCACCACAAATTTTGAAGATCTTAGCGGGATGGAACAGCTTCCCGGTCTGGCTTCACAACGTTTAATGGAGCAGGGCTATGGATTTGGTGCTGAAGGAGACTGGAAACAGTCTGCTCTTGTCCGCATCATGAAGGTAATGGCTACCGGTCTTGAAGGTGGTTGTTCATTCATGGAAGATTACACTTACCATCTGGATCCTGCCCAGCCGGCAATTTTAAGTTCACACATGCTTGAAATTTGTCCTTCTATTGCTAAGGGAAAACCAAATATCGAAGTTCATCCGTTAGGCATTGGGGGTAAAGATGATCCTGCCCGTCTGGTTTTTGACGTACCGGAAGGACCGGGTGTAAATGCCTCTGTTGTGGACATGGGCGGAAGAATGCGCTTAATCGTTAATCCGGTTAACTGTATCAAATCCAATCCGCTTCCCAAACTCCCGGTTGCAAGAGCATTCTGGATTCCAGAACCAAATCTTGAGATCGGAGCAGCAGCATGGATTTTTGCTGGTGGCGCGCACCATACAAGTTTCAGCATGGCTCTTAATAAGGATTATTTCCAGGATTTTGCAGAAATGGCTGGTCTTGAACTCGTTGTAATTGACAATAATACAACCATTCCAGAATTTAAAAAAGAACTGCGTTGGAATGACATGTACTATTTACTGGCTAACGGCGTAAAATAAGGTTCTTTTCCATATAATAATATAACCCGGCTATTCAATGCCGGGTTTTATTTTTTTTATTCCCCTGAACTTTTTTTAAATTTAAGGGGCAGATGATCTGAGTTTGCAACCCTACAAACATTACTTTACTTTTGGTATAAAATAATTCTATCAATATTAAATAATTGTTAATTATTTTATTACATTCGTAGCCTGTTACATGTTATGAAAAAACTTAAACATACCGGAAACAGAAGAAACAAAGTTGAAATCAGAATAGGAATTACATTTCTTATTGCGGGAATGCTATGGATTATCGGAAGCGATTTTGTGGTTAATCTGTTGTCGGCTGATCCCTCAATTCAAACGTATAAGGGGCTGATATTTGTCGGCCTGACAACACTGCTTATCTATTTTCTTGTAAAAAGAGAATCTGTAAAGCAGGAAAAAATAAAAGCACAAATAAGAGAAAAAGAACATGAATACCAACATCTGATTGAAAACCAGGATGACCTTCTTGTCAAAGTAGACACAAATGGCCGGTTTTTATATATCAATCAGAAATACTGCCGTTTTTTCGGAAAGACAAAACAGGAACTTCTGAACCATAGCTTTATGCCCCTGGTGCACGAAGAAGACAGGCACGCCACCACTGTAGCTATGGAGAAGCTTTATGAGCCTCCGTATAAGGCTGTCGTGCAGCAAAGAGTATATACACCTGAAGGATGGAAATGGCTGGAATGGAAAGACACAGCTATACTGAATGAACAAAATGAAGTCTATGAAATTATTGGTATCGGGCGTGACATAACGGAAAAGAAAGAAGCCGAACTTATTATAAAGGAAGCCAAGGAAGAGCTGGAAACCTTTTTTGCCTTAACACCTGATCTCTCATGTATTTTAAAATCGGATGGACAGTTTATCAAAATCAACAAATCATGGGAACGAATCCTGGGCTATTCCACGGAAGAGCTGCTGCAACAGACTTTTTTTGAACTTATCCATCCCGAAGATATCGCAGACAGTACATTGCAACTGGATCAGCAAAAATCAGGGAAGTTTATCAATGGATTTACAAACAGGTACAGATGTAAAAACGGCACATACAGAAACCTGGAATGGATGGCCACACCCGTAAACGAGGACGGCATCATCTATGCTGTTGCAAGAGATATCACAGAACGTATTAAGATAGACAGAGAGCTTAAAGAGAGTGAAGAAAAATACCGCCGTTTATTTGAGGAATCAAAAGATCCGGTTCTTATATTGGAAGGTGAGAAAATTATTGAATGCAATGATGCCACACTTAAGATACTGGGGTATGGTTCAAAAAGTGATATACTGGGGAAATTCCCCTGGCAGCTCTCTCCTGATGTACAGCCTGATGGTCAATCCTCAATATCAAAAGGTCAGGCAATACTGGATGACGTTATTAAAAAAGGATATGGAAGAACGGAATGGGTTCATAAGAAAAAAGACGGCAGCAATATATGGATAGAATTATCGCTAACACCGATTAAAGAGAAAGGTGTTGATATAATCTATACGGTTTGGCGCGACATGACCAAACGCAAACAGTATGAAAAGGAATTAAGGGCAAGCCAGAAAAATTTTGAGGTCATCGCCGAAAACACCTCTGACTTTATTCTTATTGTTGATCCTTCCTTTCTGATAACTTATGTCAGCCCGTCAGTGAATCATGTTTTAGGCTACACCGATGAGGAAATTACAAATAAAAACATCTTTATGTTTGTGCATGATAAAGATGTGGAATTTGTTAAAAACAGAATCATGGACGAAAGGAAACGCAATGTTTCCTCCTCTACCTTTATTAACAGAGCACGCAAAAAGGATGGGTCTGAGATATGGATAGAATTATCACTGGAAAGGATTAGCAATGGCAGCAATGAACAGGAGTATTCGGTTTGTATCGGACGTGATGTTTCAGAGCGTATTAAACAGGAAGAAGAATTAAAATATGCCCTTAACAAGGCCCGTGAAAGCGATATGCTGAAGTCTTCGTTTCTGGCCAATATGAGCCACGAAATAAGGACACCACTGAACGGCATTATTGGATTTTCTGAAATTCTGGCCACGGATACCGAACTGGATGAAGAAAGCAGGCAGACCTACAGCAATATCATCAGAAAAAGCAGTAACCAACTCCTCTCCATCCTGAATGACATTCTTGATATTTCAAAGATTGAATCAGAACAAATTGAATTGAATATTGAAGAAAATGCTGCAGATGTTTTACTTCATGAAGTTTATGAACGGTTTAAACCCAATGTTACTGCAAAAGGACTGAATTTTAGCTTACAGTTACCTGAGGCGGCTGCAGGTCTGAAAGTCATGGGTGATAATCAGCGGATTCATCAGATCTTTGGAAACCTGCTGACCAATGCAATAAAGTTTACAACATCAGGATCCATAGAGCTGGGGATAGAAAAAAGGGATAATAAGTGGGTTTTCTATGTTTCTGATACAGGAATAGGCATAAAGGATGAATTTATGGACAGTATCTGGGACCGGTTCAGCCAGGGAGACAAACTTAGTTCCACACAACATGGCGGTACAGGATTGGGATTGTCTATTTGCAGAAGCCTGACAGAACTCATGAAAGGCAGAATCTGGCTTACCTCTGAATTCGGGAAGGGAAGTACATTTTATTTTACACTTCCGGCAAAGAAGTAAACCATGAAAAGATCAGTTATAGAAAACGAAATAAACTATCATTTTACAAGAAGTTCCGGAGCTGGCGGTCAGCATGTTAACAAAGTCAGCACCAGGGTTGAATTAAGATGCAACATTTCTGCATCACAGGGACTTACAGATAATGAAAAGCAACTTATAGCTCAAAAGCTGAAGAACAGAATTAATGCTGATGGTGAACTTATTATAACCTCCCAGGCATCCAGATCGCAGCTTAAAAACAAAATATCTGCTACAGAACGGTTTTTCAGGCTAATTGAATCTGCCATAAAACCTGTCAAAAAAAGAAAAGCCACCTCCCCTACCAAACTATCCATTGCCAGACGGCTGGAACGCAAACAACAAAAATCGGAAATTAAACAACTACGTCGGAAACCAGATATTTAAGGCATCCTAAGCTTATATTCATTCTGTATTAATTATAAAAACTCACGTTTGTTATTACCTTTGCACGCAATTTAAAGAATTATGAAAAATACAGTATTTCTATCCATCATTATATTGCTTTCGGCGTGTGGAACGCCTAAGAAAATTTCGGAACTTAATAACGATGCCTATCTGCTGGCCGCAGAAAACAACACAAAGGATGCATTGAATAAAACAGAGCAAATCATTAGTTTTTACGAATCCAAAAACAAAACAGCCAGTGATACCACTTATGCTTTTGCCGGTGAACTGGCTTTAAAATCAGGGCAGAATAACAAGGCAATAAACTATCTTAACAGTGCTGTGGAAGCCGGGAATACCGATGCCGGAACATACTACAATCTGGGTCAGGCCTATGGCAGAGTTAACAATCTATCGTACGAAATCTCTACGCTGGAAAAGTTCCTTGAAAAATTCCCTGAAAACGATCTTTCGACTGAAGTTAAGAAAAACCTGATGGATGCATATATCGAGAGTGAAAACTGGATCAAGGCAGAAAAGCTGTGGAAGAATCTGGATGAAAATCAAAAAGAAGATGCAAGACTTATGGAAGATTATGTTATCCTGCAGAATCAGCTTGAAAATCCGGAAGAAGCATTCTCATATGCGGTAAAACTGTTTGGAAAAGACCAAAAAAACAGCACGGCACTTTTTACCTTAGGACTGCATTACTATAAAAAGGCTGAAACACGTTACACAACAGAAATGGCGGCCTATGAAAAACGTAAAACCCGACGTCAGTACGCCTATCTTCTTGATCAGCTGAAAATTGCAACAAAAGATTACCAGGCTGCCAAAAAATACTTTGAGAAACTGTATGAGGTGGATCCGCAAAAAGAATATGCCGGTTACCTGGCAAATATAAATGCAAGACTCAATAACAAGAAAAAAGCAGAATATTACCGGAATCTGGCCAGATAGGTTTTTATAACATGCGACATTTACCCATATAAATGTTAAATTTACAAATCGCCTATTACGTAAATATACCTAGCCTGCTTAAAATAAATAACAATTTACTAACATTTAATTGTAATTAAATCAATATACCATTTTATAGATTAATAATCCATTAAACCTTTTTAACAGGACCAATCGGTTACTAATAATTTGTATTTTTACATTAACGCTTGAATTGTAGATTTATAACAACTACTTGCAATTTTAATTAATGGTTAACCCACGATATTAATGTCGGATCGAATCTTAATTAGGAAAGGCCTTACTTTATTGCATAGCAGAATACATTCGCCACTGGCAACATGGGAATGGAGTGCTGCTCTGGATTCGCTTACATGCTCTTCCCGTTTTTTTGAGATTCTGAATATTCCGGTCGACAAGCGTTACCTGACCGTTGAAGAACAATCTGCCTATTTCACGTATAACGAACTAAAAAAACTTGCAGAAGCCCTATACTCAGCTTTTGATGAAGGCATTCCGTTCGAGACTGAAATTAAGCTCCTGAGGGGGAAAGACGACTTCTTTTACTGTATGGTTTATGGTTACCCGGTATTCAATGAGAACAAGGAGGTAATATCTGTTAACGGTACACTGAAAGATATTACTAAAGCCAATGAAGATAAGTCGATATTAAAAGAAGTACTGCAATATCAGAAAGAGATCTTTGATTTCAGCACGGAAGCCATATTTATTCTGGATGCAGAGGAACACAAAATAGTAGAAGTCAATAAAACATGTGAAGAACTTTCAGGATATTCCCAGGATGAACTTTCAGGCAAAACCATTTTTGACCTCTGTGGAGAAAAAACAGTCAAAACACTGGAAAAGGTTTCATCTTACCTGAAAAAAGTAATTATTGACGATGAACCTCAGACATTTGACTGCCTGATTAAAAAGCGATCAGGTGAAGAGGTATGGCTTGAAGTATTGGCAAAATATGTTGAAATAAACCACGTAGAAAGAATCATACTGTCGGCCAGGGATATTTCACAGAGAAAAATTACCGAACAACAGAACCATATAAATGAACTTCGTCAGAAATTTCTGATCAACATTTCGCTTTTCAAAGCGAAAGGGATGGAAGATTTGCTTGATTATGTGCTGGGCGAGGTTCTGAAAAACACGAAAAGTGTATTCGGTTATCTGCACTATATTGATAACGATAATAAGGGTATTCTTGTCTTAAAAAATCTGCGGGACAGGTTCGAAGTACTCAGTGATGAAGAAAAGGAAACGTTTGGTTTACTGGAGGACAAAACAATATGGCGAGACCTGGTATTGCTACGCAGGCCTGTAATTGACAACGACTTTAATATACATCTTCATAAAAAAGACGTTTTTACAGCATCGAACAACCTGTCACTGAAATACATGAGCATTCCGGTGTTTAAAAATAACCGGATTGTTGCAACAATAGCAGTCACCAACGCAAAAAAAGAGTACGGGAACAGAGATGTTGAGGATTTAATTTCTTTCATGGAATCCATCTGGGAAATTATTGACCTTAAAGAATTTTCTGAACGCAATAAAGGGGAAGATAACATTTACATGTCCGCCATTGATCAGGCACCATATATCATAGAGCAGTATAACAGGGAAGGATTGCAGATTGCAGCCAACAAAGCTTATGAAAAGTTATGGGGATTTCCGGCGTCAACCACAATCAACTCTTTTAACATTTTAAAAAGCATTGAAATACGCAATTCAGGTCTGTATGAATATGTACTTAAGGCCTATGACGGAGAATCTGTCCTTGTGCCGGAATACAGGTATGATGCGTCGTATAATACAAAAGCAGCCCGCTGGTTTAATACCCGGATTTATCCGGTAACGGATAATGAAGGATTTGTAAAAGGCATAACGGTGGTACACGAGGATATCACAGACCGAAAACTTAATGAATTAAAAAACAACGATGAACGGGAGAACCTGAAACAGCGCAGCAAGCTGATTTCAGGCATAATAAACGAAATACCTGCCAGTATATTCTGGAAAGATTTAAATGGCGTTTACAAAGGATGCAATAAACGATTTGCTGCTGAGGCCGGGCTCAGAAATCCGGAATCCATTGAAGGGAAAACGGACGATAATTTAAGCTGGACAAGGGATCTGAGAAAAATCAGGAGCCGGGATATAGATGTTTTAAGCCACGATCTTCCTGTTATAAATGCTGAAATGAGCTACATTTCAGAGCAAAACAAAACGATATGGTTAAACACGACGCTAATCCCCCTGCATAAATCAGACAGTGGCTTTGATGGTGTTTTGGGTATTTATGAAGATATCACCCCCTTAAAAGAGCTGGAGAAATCGCTTGAAGAAAAAGTTGAAAAGAGAGGTCAGCAAAGGTTTTCACTGGCAGACCTTATCAACTACGATGAACTGGAGTCCATTTACAAATACATCTCAGAAAGCCTTCAGAATCAGTTTCCCGACTCCGTTGTAGCGTTTACCAGTACGAATCAAAGTGAAACGAAACTAACGGTTAAAAGCATCAGGGGAATCAGTAGTGAACAGGAAGAAGAAATCAGAACGGTTACCAAATACAATATTTACGGCAAGAATATTAATATCTACCCCACTAATTACGAAATTTATAAACGAGGCAAACTGATTGAATTCAAGGGTGGACTGGATCTTTATTTCGGCATACAGTTTCCTTCGTCCGATGCAAGAAAGATTGAAAATATCCTGAGTATAAATAATATTTATACCATGGGAGTAAATCATGGCGACAAGCTGCTTGGCGTCTTGCATTTATTCTCTAAAACCGCATTATCGGCAGAAGACAAAAGCGATATTGAATCCATTCTCCGGCAGGCCGCCTTTGTTCTTGAACGCCGGACACTCGATTTTAAAGACACGAACAGTCTGGACAGCATCTATCACACCATAGAAAATGCCAGTGATGCCATGCTGGTCATTGAGGCTAAAAACGGAATCATATCAGCTTCAAACAAAAAATCTGAAGCACTGTTTAACCGGGTGACAGAAGATATGGTTGGTTTTCACTATTCATCACTCATTCCTTCCCCGTTTCGTGATGATTTTAATAAGCAGCTCAATAATGCCATTAAACAGAATACACCCTTAAATGGTGAGTTTTGGGTGGATAAAGCACACGGGAATCATGTTCCGGTCATCATCAGCAGTTCATTCATCTCAGCCAATAACAAGAGTTATATCCTCCTCGTCCTTCACAATATCGATAAACGGAAAGAGGCAGAAACACTCATTGAACAGCAAAACAAAGAGCTACAACAACTTATATCAACCAAGGATAAGCTTTTCTCCATCATTAGCCATGACCTTAAAAATCCACTGACAGGAATAGTTGGATTTGCGGAAGTTGTAAAAGAAGAGCTTCCCGAAGATGAAGATTCGGAGCTGACCAAGTTTATGGATATCATCATCCGTTCTGCGGATTCCATGGTTTACCTGATCAATAATCTTTTGCACTGGTCAAGAATCCAGCAGGGCGTGATTACGGCAAAATTTGTCGGTGTCAATATATATGATGTGGTTGAAAGAGAATTTGAGTTGCTGTTTACTGCGGCCAACAACAAAAAAATCGACCTTATTAACCAGGTTGATGCCAATACAATAGTCTACGCAGATGCCGAAATGATTTCGACAGTAATCCGCAACCTGGTATCCAATTCCATAAAATTTACGCAGGATGAAGGCACCATTTCCGTCAAAGCTAAAACCACAGGGAATACGGTTGAAGTCACGATTAGTGATTCAGGGATTGGAATGGATGAAGAGATTGCAAAAAATCTGTTCAAAATAAACAGTGAAACCCAGCGAAAAGGCACATCCGGTGAAAAAGGTACCGGTCTGGGGTTGGTGATCTGTAAGGATTTTGTTGAACAAAACAACGGTACTATCTGGGTGGACAGTACGCTTAATGTAGGATCGAACTTCCATTTTACGCTTCCAAAATTCAACGGCTGATCTTTCTTTCATAAAACTTTAGTAATTTTAGAACCAATCTCTGATTACAGGGTTAATTAGATACATGAAAAAGTCTATTATGAAACATCAGCATTTTGCATGGATCCTTTACAGCATCCTTTTTGCAGCGGTTGTGAGCAGTTGTAAGAAATACCCTCCCATAGAACCAAATAATCTGGACAGCACATTGTTTAAAGATTCTGCCTTAATCGTACCATCAAATTATCTCATCTCGGCCACTGATACAATACCGGATGTATCCATACCCGTTTTGATTGCAGCTCATGGATACACAGCAACACCCTTTGAATGGTTCGAATTTGCATCTTTTCTTTCTAAACAGGATAGTCCGGTATATATTTCCAGGGTTTTGCTCGGCGGGCATGGCAGAGATTATGACAGCTTTAACAAAACCACCTGGCAAGACTGGCAAAAACCTGTGTTGGACGAATATGAAAAGCTGTATCACATGGGATTCAGAAACATATCCCTTGCCGGATCATCTACCGGATGTCCGCTGATTCTCGATTTAATAGTTAAAAATGCTTTCGATACACTCTGTGAGCCCAAAAATGTTTTTTTTATTGACCCGATTATTGAACCGTCCAATAAACTGTTGAACTATGTCGGAATTCTGGGGAAATTTATGCCATATGTTGAAGTGGATGTAACAGATTATGAAGCACGCTACTGGTATAAATACCGTGGAGAGAAAAGTCTGGTTCAGTTAAATAAACTGCTTAAGGTGAGCCGCAAAAACCTGAAAAAAGGCATTACCCTGCCGGATGCAACTCAGCACTCCATGGTATGGAAAGTTGAACGGGATGACTCAGCTGCACCTGAAAGCGCAAAGTGGTTATACGATGGTGTACACTTCAGCAACGGATCAGCCATTGACACCATAATGCTTAATTCCGGGCTCCATGTTTTTACACGTTTAAAAGGAAGAATGACCGTTTCTGATCAGGACAGAAAGCTACAGCAGGAAACATTTAAAACAATTTATCAAACCATTTTAGAATCCGAATGAAAAAACTCGTTTTTTTAACAGGTATAGTATTGTCAGTTATTGCCTGTCAACCCAAACCGCGCCCCATACAACTGAATAAATTTGAGGACATTACACTACAGAAAATATATACCTTCCAATACAACAGACAATCCGACAGCCTGATCAGCTATCTTAAAAGTGACAGTGCAATATACCGTGCGGAAGCCGCCTTGTCATTCTCATCCATTCAGGACAGCAATTATCTCACATCGCTCTATCCGCTGTTGAATGATCCGGATGCATCAGTCCGCAACAATACTGCTTTTGCAATCGGACAAACCGGTGCCGTTTCATCGGAGGCAGAGCTGATAAGCTCATTAACCGGAGAACGTGATCCGGATGTACGTTCTGCAAAGCTTGAAGCACTGGGTCGTGTATCCTCATTCCGCGGACTGGCATTTATAGCCGGTTATCCGGCAACCGACAACATTTCAACCGGAGGGAAAGCCTGGGGGATTTACCGTGCCGGACTAAGGAATATTAACAGCAAAGAAGCGGTTTCAGTGATGCTGGGTTATGCATCTGAAAGTGCACCATATGAGGCCCGCCTGGCTGCCGGCCACTATTTTTACCGCCTGAAAACATATCCGGAAAACCTTAAAAAAAGGGCTTTGCAACTTGCCACTGCTGACCAAACGCCTGAAATCAGAATGATCTACACAAGCGTATTATCCGGATTTAAAGATGACGAAACAGAACATAAACTGTTAACTACCTGCATGTCTGACTCGGTATACAATGTCAGGGTATCGGCAATAAATGCCTTAAAGGCATTTCATACCCCCGCAGTTTATGAATCAATATGGGAAACCCTACAGAAAGATCCCCATATCAGCGTCAGACTGGCTGCAGCCGAATATATTGCATCATCTGAAATCGAACCGGAAAACGATCTGATTAATGTGGTTCAGACCGAAGAGAATAATATTATCCGGGCCGTTTTACTTAGTGCATTTATGCAGAATGACATTGCAGAGTCTGTTAGTTCTATTGCAAAAGAATTTTTAAAATCGTCAGATGACAGATTTGAAAAGCAATTACTGGTAAAAGCCCTGCTGAAGCGCAGCGATAACTTTGATTATGTATTCACTTACATGAAATCAGTTGAGAACCGTGATTTTATTCTTGCGGTGGCTTATACGCTGAATGAAATGCTGGACAGTGGGAGAATCTCTGAGGGGGAATTCAGTTCCCGTTTATCCGCATGGCTCATGTCCGATAATCCTTACCTGGCAAAACAAGCTGCCTGGTTCACGACGAAACCGGGATTCAAACAAAGTACCCTATTACAGGGTCAGTTAAATGATGCTCTTGCCAGGTTTGATAATTACAGGGATAAAACAGTACCTGATGCCATAAGAAAGGCCCTTGAAACGACAATGCCGGATGAAAATACAGAAAACTGGGATCCTGAATATTATCAACCTTCAGATGAGTTTGTAACCTTTAACTGGAATAAAATTGTCACAATTCCTGGTGATCTTAAAATTGATGTTTATACTGAAAAGGGCAAATTTACCATGCAGCTTTTGGTTGAAGACGCCCCCTTCTCCGTGCGCCATTTTATTGATCTGATAAAAGATGAATTTTTTGAAGGTTCTCCTTTCTATCGCGTGATCCCAAACTATGTTAAGCAGGCTGGTGGAGCCAAAGAACCTAACTTTGATATTCTGGCGGAAGAGCGGATCAGGTCTGAGTTCAACAGGCACAGGTTCAGAAGCAATGTGGTTGTTATGGCATCTGCCGGAAGAGACACTGAATCGAGTCATTTTGCCATCAAGATCTCCCCTGCTCCCTGGAACGATAACCGATATACAGTATTCGCAAGGATAACTGAGCACAGGGATGTCGTTCAGCATTTAATGCCGGGTGATCTTATTTACGGCATGGAAATATTATGTAAATATAAACTATAGTCCCGGCTGAATCCCATCCATAGAAAGTACAACAGTAGAAGAAGCATAATCATGTATGCCTCTGCGGTTTTTATTGAAGGTAATGGTAAAAAATGATATCCAGCCCAGCAAAACTTTAACCGTAAACCGCAAAAAGGCTGAAAAAAATCCAACCTTTTCATCCGGAGCAGAAATCTTTCTAACACGAATGTTTGTCAGCAACTGTCCAAAAGTAGAACCGGTGGAAATCAATATCGGTTCATACAGAAAAATAACCAGAAAAAAGGAAATACCCCGAATGATTCCGGGTACATTTTCAATCACTTCAAACAGGTAAGATACGGATAAAGCCAGAACCACAATCGAACATGCATCAACCAGTGTCGATACGTACCTTCTTCTTATGGTCGGCATCTGAAAAGTAGACCTATAATCAGCCACATCCTTTTTGTCCTGCGATCCGGAATTAATAATCCTGAATTTATTTTTGCCCGGCCGGGAGATGTCCCTCTCCACGACAAATTCAACATGTTGGTTGTTCATAATGACAGATAATCTTTCTAATATTTACGTGTGTAAATACTCAGGTTTATGTCATAAAGATAACGGAAATATTTGAATGCATTAATCCGCTGCCACTGTTTTTTTAAGATTATCAAGAATATTCTGGCTGACCCTGAAAACTGAACCATGCCTGGTCCCTGCCGGGAAACTTAACTTATCAGAAATCTCTTTCCAGTTCTTCAGGTCATCCGACAGAACTACTCCCATAGTGTGACGGGTATATTTATCGTAATATACCACCCAGCCCATATCTGTTTTGGCAACGGTAGGGCCTTCAACCCAGTTATCCGTAATAGGCTCAGAGGCGTCTGAATAGCCTCCTGTAAGATAATCGCTTGTGGCAATTCTTATGTTTTTTTCTGCCCTGGGATACTTCGTTTCATTTTTAAGAAACATAACGTATTTACCATGAATCTTCTGAATTGTGGCATCGATCACATTGAAGCCTTTATCGTAAAGAAGTTTCGTATCAGCAAATGTTTTAAAATCGGTTGTGGTAGTATAATACATTCTGTGATTATATCCACTGTCTCCGGTAGAATCTGTTTCAGCAAACCGGCCCGGAATTGTTGTTGCCCAATAGATCATATAACGGCTGGAATCCTTATCATAAAACAATTCAGGTGCCCAGCAGTTTCTGGCTCCCTGCTCGTGTTCCATTACAGGGATAAACTGCTGCTCTGACCAGTGAATCAAATCCGGGGAACTGGCATAACCAATTCCCTTGTCATTCCAGCTTACAGTCCATACCATATGAAACAAACCATCCCCACCCCTAATGATACACGGATCACGCATTAGTTTTGCATTACCGACTTCCGGTTTTAAAAAGGACTTGTTATTGTTCAGAGTTGTCCATGTCAACCCGTCATTACTGTAAGCCAGATGTAAACCGTCCTGACCATTGTTCTGAAAGTAGGAAAACATATAGACTTCCGGTTCGGATTTTGAACAGGATATAAGAACAAAAATCATTATCAAGGTGGAGTACAGTTTTTTCATCATGATCATATTAGTTTTTACTGGCAACTAAAATATAAAAAAAGCTGAAGAGAAGCACCAAAACAAGGGCATTTAGTCCATGTTTTTCCGGTGAACCCTTATTTTGTAGTGATGACTACAGCTCCATTTTTACCCTTGTTGCCATAAAATGCTTCTGCTGTTTCAGGTTTAAAATAGGTCATTGATTGAATCTGTTGTTCATCTACATGTTCTAAGGACTCAACCGGCTGACCATCAACCACAAACAGAATGTCTTCCAGCGACTTAAACTTTTCTTCCAGCGTAAGGTCCTGGTTTTCCAGTCTTGCATTGATTAAGTTTTCATCATAGTAACGTAAATCGGCAGATTCATTGCTTTTTGTATCAGTCCGGGGCTGTCTGCCATATTTGTAACTATGTTTCTCATAAGCCACAAAATCCTTTAATAAATTTACATCTTTATGATTGCTCAGGTACTCTTGTGTGGCTCTGTTCACTAATGGCCTGAACTTTTCCTCGCTCTTCAGAATCTGTGGATCAGCCACTAAAAGTTTATCCTCGATATCCTCTCCGTTAATACGTTGAATAATCCGATTAATAATATCATTGTAGTAACGTATTCTTCCCCCATACATATAAGTCTGTTCAGCTAAACTTTTACCCGTAAACGTATAAACTTCTATTCTATAGTCGCAATACCGTTCATACAAATCCATGATGTAATAATGTTCGTCTGTCAGGCCTTCAATTTTTTTCATTTCACCGGATATCTCCCTGCATTTTTCCCACTCCGGTATTGCCGTTTCATTGATAAAATCGACAAAATCACCGGGAGATATATCATCATTCAGCATCGTATAGAATTTCAAGGCTTCCATTTCATGCCTTGAAAAATCAGCATAAAGTTTATCCAGTGCCCTAAGGTTGGTTGGGAAGTGTGTAACCACAAAACCCGATATGATGATTAACAGAATAAAAGGCACTGTTCCAACGATATATTCATGAAAAATTGAATCCTTATGTTTCAGTGAAGGATAAAAACTGTATCCGAGTATCACTCCTCCGAATAAACCCGCGATGTGTGCAGCATTATCCACATCATTCCGGATGCCACCCAAAAGATTATAAGCCACAAAAATGACCATGCTTGTCAGCATTCCTGCCCTGCGTTTCTTATCAACGAGTCCGGTGGTAAGGATGGCCATATACACACCAAAAAGTCCGAAAATTGCGCCTGAAGCGCCTGCGGAAACCATGTTACTGTCGTGCCATAGTGCACTGACGATACCTGACATAATACCGGTTATGAGAAATGAGAGGAAGAGCCGGTAATGTCCGATCAGCTGTTCCAGGAAGATACCCGCAAACACCAATGCATAAATATTGAAAGCCAGGTGAATTATTCCAAAATGAATTATCATGCTGGTCAGCAATCTCCAGTATTGCCCTCCCAATGTCAGCAGTTTTGAGTTTGCACCCCAGCTGACCATATCCTGTATGTCCGGATCAAAAATATGAACACCTGAAAACACCATAAGCAGGAAGG
This sequence comes from Quyinboa sediminis, assembly GCF_042219855.1. Taxonomy (NCBI): domain Bacteria; kingdom Pseudomonadati; phylum Bacteroidota; class Bacteroidia; order Bacteroidales; family Quyinboaceae; genus Quyinboa; species Quyinboa sediminis. Next base: position 1,159,892 of record NZ_JBHJHP010000001.1, read on the forward strand.
TGAACAGCAGGATGCCGGATAAAAAAGAAGTAACAAAGTATTGTTTCAGAAATACAAATACCGGATTTTCCTTCTTTTCCTCAGGTTTTCCGGAAAGCAGACTCTCAATGGAGTTATCCGGTTTTCGGACAGGCAGTACTATCTCATTTCTGTCTCCTGCAAAATTCGGGCAGTCCATGTCGAAATCTGCAAGGTCATTAGTCAGACCACAAATCAGGCCTTTTTCCTTGCTAAACTTACTGTGATTACAAACGCGGCAAAAACAGACATGTTCTTTTCTGGTCATAACAGGCAATGGTTAGATATTCTCTGAGGTTGAAATTATAAAAAAAACAGAGAACATCAAATAAAAGCGACACATGTTAAGCTGCCACCCGGACCAGAACCAGGTATCCTGCACTATTTAACCTCCTCTCTCCCATCTGCATACAGGGCAAAACGTCCCTTATCCCTTGGATGAACCATTTCATAGCTTTTCCATGGCCAGCCACCAAATTGTGTCTGCCGGTACTCGTTATAAGCCTGTCTTATTTCAGCTTCATAGTTCATCACAAAAGGTCCGTACTGTGCCACAGGTTCATTTATGGGTTTGCCCTGTAACAATAACAGATAAGCCGGGTCTGATCCATTAACCACAGTTACAGCACTATCCGCTTTAAGTCCCACCGAATGATATTTGCTGACCTCCTTATTATTTACTGTTAGCGTTGACCCTTTATAAAAAAACAAATCCCGGTTCACTCCTGCTGTAGCGGAAGGAATCTGCCATTCTGCTTCCGGATCAAGTTTAATCAGCCAGACGGCCACTTCGTTTTGAGGATCGGCAGCCCATGAATCCGGTGAAGGCTTAAGGGCCTGTGTCCCGTCCACAGTTCCCGCAATTACATTTATCTCTGTCTGTCTGCCATTCTTGTCCTTGTGCAGAACCTTCGGAATATCTTCCGCCCAGAACATGGTATAATACGGATCACAAAGCTTACTTTTTCGCGGAAGGTTCAACCAAATCTGAAACAATTCAAGTGGATTATCCTTATCTCTGTTCAGCAATGGAAACATTTCCGCATGTTGCAGGCCTGAACCGGCCGTCATCCATTGAACATCTCCATTACCATATCTACAGGCTGCATTGGCAGAATCTGAATGGTCAATAAAACCTTTCAGAACGATGGTTATCGTCTCGAAACCACGGTGTGGATGAGCAGGAAATCCCGGTACCTGTTCCCCATGATACATACGCCAACCGTCTTTAACTGTAAAATCGTTACCAATGCTCCGCCCTGCCAGAGAAGCATCCGGCCCCATATTTTCATTTCCTTTTGGATAATGATCATTGTGGTGAACACAAAATAAAAACGGATCACCAGTCTGCCAGTTAAATCCGAGTGGTTTTACACTTTTTATGGAATTGCTCATACCTTAATAAACGTTTTCATACTATAACATGTCAGGCGCCATGAATTGTTTAGATACAATAGCGTTAATAAACCCTAAACCGGAAAACTCACCAATCAATAAAAAAACCAGTGGTTAATAAAATGTAGAATTACGGTTAAAACCCTTACCTTTGGTGCGAGGTAAATGATAAACACCGGTTCACCAAAACCGGTTTAACAGGCTTAAGGATGAAAATCATAAGAAATACAATGGCTGTATTGCTGTTTGCTGCGCAATGCACCATCTCATTCACACAGATTCCAGCGGGCTATTATGGTTCCGCTGAAGGGAAAACGGGAGAACAACTTAAAGCAGCTTTATATGAAATTATTAAGGGTCATGTGGAATATCCGTATACGGCTTCCACTACTGACACATGGGATATACTGAAATCGTCTGACAGGGATCCGGAAAACGCTGAGAATGTCATTCTTATTTACACCAACAGGAGTGTTAACGGCCCGCAGGAATACAATAACGCACAGGGCTGGACCAGGGAACATGTATGGGCCAAGTCCAGAGGTGATTTCGGAACCTCAACCGGCACCGGAACAGATTTGCACAATCTGAAACCCTGCGATGTAAGTATGAACTCGTTACGTAGCAACCGCAGTTTTGCAGCGTCGGATAATCCGGTTGACGACAATGGCATATTTACCGGTTGTTATGTTGGTGATGGATTTACATTTGAACCAAGAGATGCTGTGAAAGGTGATGTGGCAAGGATAATTTTCTACATGGCTACCCGGTATGAAGGATATAATGGAGAACCGGATCTTGAACTCACGGAACAGGTATTGGATTCCGGTGATAAAAGTCCCCTGCATGGTGTTCTCTCTGACCTGTTGAGCTGGAATGACGCTGATCCTGTTGATGCCTTTGAAGAGAACAGAAATAACGTGATTTACAGTTATCAGCAAAACCGTAATCCCTTTATTGATCATCCTGAGTGGATAAATGCCATCTGGGGCACTGCAACAAAAATACAAAACACATTCACTCTGCCTGAAAACAATCAGATTGAAGTCTATGACCTGTCAGGGCGATGCGTTTATAAAGGAGAACGAAATCCGGGGTTCAGAAGTACGCTTATCCCGAATTCCATTTATATTATCAAAGACAGTTCAGGAATACACAAAATTATTATTCAGAATAACAGATAGTCCGGTAACCGGCTATTCTTCCAGTTCTGTAAGATTCCATACAAAGCATGCGCCGCCTTTGCGATCGGGCCGTGCTCCTCTGGCATCAGCAGAACAGAGACTATTGGCATCAGGATCTACAAACAAATACCGGTTTGTATACAGCGACATAAGCATCAGGTCGCCTTTCAGCATGTCGGTCCACTGAAATGTTGATGCCTCTCCTTTATCTTCGGATTCTATGCGAACCTCCGCCATTCCTCCCAGGCCTTTAACTGTAACATATCCGCCGGTGGCTACAGATTGCAGCGCAATTCTTCCCTGACCACGATCCAGTACCCTGAATTTCGCCAGATCACCGGCAGCAAAACGGCTACCCTCCTCAACCGGCCTCAGGTGATTCCGCCAGTTTACCAGAACTGATCCGTCAGCCAGGCTGTTTAGCGTAATAATTTTGTCATATGGTACAGGCCTTGTAAGGCTCTGACATCTAGGTTCAATCACCTTAAAACTGTTAAAGTCCGCGTAGCCTCCCTCTTTTCCGGTTTTATTAAAATTAAACAGTGCGTAACGTACCCCCTGGAAGGTTCTTAACTGGTAAGGCATTAAAATCTCTCCACCAAGATCGGTAAAATTCTCACCATCAACACTGTAACTCAGTAATCCATTATCCGTATCGAAATTACAATAGGCTCTGAACCAGATTTTTTTGGTTTGTAACGGTACTGTTAATGTTTTTTGCTCCTGTTGGTTATAAAACTGTATCTCTCTCACTTTCCCCTTCTGAACCACACCAATCCAGGCATATGGTAAATTTAACAGCGCCAGACCAGCTACATCGCCATCTTTAAGACCTTTAAGGTCCAGTTCTGTTATAGCAAAAGATTCGGGACCAATTCCACGTTGTGTCAATGAGTTTCTGGCATGCCAGAAGGATTCCGCAGGCAGGGAATGTAATCGCAAATATCCTTTACGCTCCTTTAACGACCATTTACTGTCAACAGGAACATGATTCCATTGCCAGCCATTTTTCAGTTCCGGTCCGCTAAAATCATCATCCCTGTCGAAGGGTGCGTGTGGTTTGGATGTAAATCCGGTATTAGGTTTGATCCATGTTCTTGGTGAACGGGTGAGGTTGCCCGGCAGACCGAAATACGGCCATCCATCCTGCCATGTAACAGGTGACAGGCCTACCACTCTTCCAATGGAATTATAGTCCAGCATGGACCATCCCCACCACTCACCGGATTGAATCTGTACTATACCTCCCTGATGCATCGGAATACACCCTACATAATTTTCAGGAAATCTTACAATATCAAACGGAGGTCCCTGACGGGTATTGAAAATACGCATGCGCTGACCTTCTCCAAAATTTTCTTCAGCGCTCATTACATTAACTTCATATGGTCCGTAAGGCTTATCTGCCCTTAGACAAACCTGGTAACAGAGTGGATCATAGTTGGTGTTTGTGATGTAATATTTCCCGTTAATTTTATAGATATGACTTCCTTCTCCAGCACCACTGCCAGCTTCCACAATAACATGTTCTGTCCCCGGAATCACATCCATCAGGTCGCTTGTCAGTTGGACCATTTTAACTTCATTATAGCCCCAAACGGCATAAATCTTATCATCATCGTCAAACAGAATGGTTACATCGTGCAGGCGTGCATTCATGGTGCGTTGCTTCCATGGGCCCATAGGGTCAGCGGATGTAAAAATCTGGGTTCCATGCCCGTTAACATTTGAAAAAATGTAAAAGGTATCCTTATGGTATCTGAAACAAGGCGCCCAAATGCCCTGTCCATAGAAATCACGGCCGTTCTCAAGACGCATCTCCGGTCCCATATCAAGCCGCGGGACTGCATAGCTCAGCAGTTCCCAGTTTACCAGATCTCTGGAATGCAATACTGGTAGTCCCGGCATGGTATGCATCGTAGTTCCGGTCAGATAATAATCGTCTCCGACACGGATCATATCAGGATCAGAAAACTCCTCGTAAAACAATGGATTGGTAAAGGTGCCGTTTCCGTTATCTGCAGTCCATGTGCAATCGGCAACCGGTTCTACAGGATCTGTTGCCATAGCAAGCAGGTTGCTGCTCATGACCAGAACAGCCGCGAGACCTGTTTTATATATTCCCGTCCTAAGATCGCTAAAACGGAGTGATTTCAGTTTTATCATAATGTACGAATTAATGTTGAAGGGGTATAAAGATAAGACTTTTTAGTGTTATACATACACTCTAAACAAAATCTCTTAAACCTGAGTTCCGAAAACATTTATTTAATTGCTGTTGTCCGGTTAAAACTTCAGAGATTCCTCGCTTCACCGGACTGAAAGGCAGCTGACAGCTTTAGGGCTGGAGGAAGGGTAAATATACGACTCAAATACAAACCGACTCTTCTCCGGCCAATTCTGAATCCACCAGGCTGTTATTCTGAGCCTAATAAAACGAAGCGAATAATCTGTAAGTCATACTGAGTTTTAAGCAGACAACGGTCATTTTTAATTTGAAATCATTATGAATTATTAATTTTTTGAACCAAACACCTGCCGGATAAGTTACACATACTGCCTTTCCTGTTTTGCAGTTCCGTTTAACCATCACCCGAAAACAATTAAATTTATACATTATGCAATACAATTTATTAGGGAACACAGGTTTAAAAGTCTCAGAATTATGTCTTGGCACCATGACCTTTGGTGGAAAAGGAATGTGGACTGCAATCGGCACCCTTCCACAGGATCAGGTAAATGTGCTTATGAAACAGGCTGTGGATGACGGAATAAACTTTATAGACACGGCCAATGTCTACAGTGAAGGCCTGAGTGAACAAATGACCGGTCAGGCAATCAGGGAACTGGGTCTGAACCGTGATGAACTTGTTATCGCTACCAAGGTTCGTGGTAAAATGGGAGACGGTCCCAATGATATTGGTTTAAGCCGTAAACATATTTTACAGCAGGCAGATGAAAGTTTGCAGCGACTGCAACTGGATTACATTGATCTTTACCAGATTCATGGCTTTGATAAACTGACTCCGGTTGAGGAAACACTGGAGGCTCTGGATCTCCTGGTAAAAAGTGGTAAAGTAAGGTATATCGGTTGCAGCAACCTGGCGGCATGGCAAATTATGAAAGCACTTGGCATTTCAGCAAAAGAACATCTGAATAAGTTTATTTCACTTCAGGCTTACTACACCATTGCAGGACGTGACCTGGAACGGGATATCGTACCGTTGCTTCTGGATCAGCAGATGGGATTAATGGTATGGAGTCCTCTGGCAGGTGGTTTGCTGAGTGGCAAATATAACCGCTCCATGGAAAACAGTGAAGGACGCCGGGCAACATTCGATTTTCCACCTGTGGATAAGGAAAAGGCATTTGATATTATTGATGTAATGCAACCTATTGCGGCATCAAAGAATGTCTCTGTTGCACAGATAGCATTAGCCTGGCTGCTTCATCAGCCGGTAGTCACTTCTGTTATTATCGGAGCCAACAAACCGGAACAGCTTTCAGACAACCTGAATGCTGTAAATGTAAAACTAACGGAAGATGAACTTCAAAAACTGAATGAAGTAAGTAAACTGACACCGGAATATCCCGGTTGGATGATTGATCGCCAGGGTGGAGACAGACAATAAGAAGTGTAAAGCTTATAAATATAAAGGTGAAAAGCGTCATTATCAGTGGCGCTTTTTCATTCTCCTATATTCCGGTATAAAGATCAAAGAATTTACAATCATTCTTTCTATTTTAGCAAGACGAAAAAAATCTCACATATAATGAAAACTATTTTCCCGATTCTGATGCTGTTGTCATACTTAATACTGGCACAACCCTTTGCTGCAGGACAAAAGTTTGCAACCGGTAAAAAAGGACTGAATATTTACCACAAATCCTGGGTGGATTTTAATAAAAACGGGAAAAAGGATGTGTATGAAGATCCGGATCAAGCCCTTGACAAAAGGATTGAGGATCTCTTGCAACAGATGAACCTGGAAGAAAAAACCTGCCAGATGGCTACATGGTATGGCTACAACAGGGTGCTAAAGGATCAGTTACCGACTGAAGACTGGAAAAACAAAGTTGTTAAGGATGGCATTGGCAATATTGATGAACACATCAATGCGGTGGCTTACCACGGAAATACTGTTACTCAATACTCCTGGCCACCATCAAGTCATGCCAGAGCCATAAACGAGGTTCAACGCTTTTTTGTGGAAGAAACACGATTGGGTATACCGGTCGATTTTACAAATGAAGGCATCCGGGGCCTGTGCCATCAGGGCGCCACCGGTTTTCCTGCTCAAATTGGCATAGGCAGCACCTGGGACAGGGAACTGGTATCTGAAATTGGTAAGGTAACAGCAACGGAGGCCAGAAGCCTTGGTTACACCAACATCTATTCACCAATACTTGATCTGGCCCGTGATCCACGTTGGGGTCGAACTGTAGAATGCTACAGCGAAGACCCTTGTCTTGTCAGTAACCTTGGACTTGAAATGGTAAAAGGTCTGCAGGCCAACGGGGTAGTTTCTACAGGAAAACATTTCGCTGTTTACAGTTCACCCAAAGGCGGACGGGACGGTGAAGCCCGAACCGATCCACAGGTTACGGATAGAGCCATGCACGAAATTTTTCTGGAACCTTTCAGAACTGCAACAGAAGAAGGACATATTCTTGGATTTATGTCATCCTATAACGATTACAACGGTATTCCGGTTACCGGGAGTCACTACTTTTTAACGGATCTTTTAAGAGATACATGGGGATTCAAAGGTTATGTGGTTTCTGACAGCTGGGCTGTCGGGGGATTACAGGGAAGACATTATGTGGCAGAGAATTTCAGGGAAGCTGTTTATCAGTCCGTAGAAGCCGGATTAAATATCCGGACCAATTTCACTCCACCAGAAGATTTTATTCTGCCCCTAAGGGAACTGGTGACCGAAGGAAGAATTTCAGAATCAACCATCAACAGCCGGGTAAGAGACGTTTTAAGGGTCAAGTTTATGCTCGGCTTATTTGACAATCCATATGTGGAAGATCCTGAAAAAGCCGATACAATTGTGCATAATGAAGCTCATGTTAAGATAGCCAAACGGGCATCCTATGAATCTGTAGTGCTTTTAAAAAATGATGTGAACCTGTTACCGCTGAATAAAGATGCTTTAGGCTCTGTTCTGATTACCGGACCAAATGCAAAAGCGGTTAATCACTCCATAAGCAGATACGGGCCGTCAAATATTGATGTGATATCGCTTTACGATGGTATTGAAAATCTGGTTGGGGATCAGGTAAAACTGGAATTTGCACAGGGCTGTGATTTTTACGATGAAAACTGGCCGTTAAATGAATTATATTACATCGCTCCCTCAGAAAAACAGCAAAACTACATTGATGAAGCTGTTGAAAAGGCCAGGAAAGTGGACCTGATTATTGTAGCTGTCGGCGATGATGAACATACCGTTGGAGAATCCAAATCCAGAACATCTCTTAACCTGCCCGGCAACCAGGAAGAGCTGGTGAAAGCACTATACGAAACAGGTAAACCAGTGGTAGTGGTTCTCATCAATGGTCGTCCGATGTCGATCAACTGGATCGATGCTTATATCCCGGCCATCATTGAAGCCTGGTTTCCCGGCGAATATGGAGGAGAAGCAATTGCTGATGTACTCTTTGGAAACTACAATCCGGGAGGAAAACTTCCGATCACCTTTCCCCGGACGGTAGGTCAGATCCCCTTTAACTTTCCGGCAAAACGCAGTTCTCAAAAATGGCAGGGTCGCAAAGAAATAGGCAGTACCAGAGTCAATTCGGCCCTCTACCCTTTCGGTTATGGCTTAAGCTATACCACATTTGAATACAGTGATCTGCAGGTCAACCCTAAAAATCAGGTCCCGGACTTTGACAGTATTTCCGTCAGTTTTACTCTTAAAAACAGTGGACAACATGCAGGTACCGAAATTCCCCAACTTTACATTCAGGATGAGTACAGTTCAGTGGTATGGTATGAAAAACTATTACAGGGTTATACCAGGGTATGGCTTGAACCGGGTGAATCTAAACAGGTGACGTTTTATCTGCACCCCAAAAACCTTTCATTGCTGAACAAGGAAATGAAGCGGGTGGTTGAACCGGGTATTTTTAATGTTTATGTCGGGGCATCGTCTGAAGATATCAGGTTAAGTGGTCAGGTGATGATCAGTGAATAGATGATATGTATATCAGATAAGTTTTATATATTTGATGTTTTCATCTAAATTACCATATCATGAAAACACCTGTAAATCCTTTAAATTTTGTTGTTATCCTTATATCACTTACGTTCTTAAGTCAGGGATGTAAGGTTAAATCCCAACATGAAAAAAGTAAAATGCAATATGTATTAAGTGCAAATTATAAAATTGATATCAGTCATTCTGATGGCATCCCCTACGAACGAAACGGCTTTAATAATTACAACCGGTTTCAATCTGCTTCCGTTGAAAATATGAATAAAGAAGACCTTATAAATACTCAGCACAGTAATGATACCATAAAACACCTGGTGAATCAAAATTTATTCGGGTATACCATATCGGAGTACGACTATAAAATTGATTCTGTCTTTAAAATTAAACCGGAGGGTAATTCCGGGTTTAAATATAAAAACGGTATAACAGGCCATTATAATTACCATATTTTAAAGATCCGTGAGAAACAGGACACAGTGCCCTACACGATTCATGTGCAGTTTACGGATACAATAAATTTAAACTGTAAGCATAAACAGCTAAATCACTTAATTGCACATGCCATTAATTCAGAATTACATGATTCTTTCAAAAAGTATATGCAAAATACAATCATCAAATTACCATTTGAAAAGCCGGATTATAATGCGTGGCGTAATGATTAGAATTAAAACAAGGTTTATAAACAGCTGTAAATAAAAGAAGAACCTTTAGTTTACACCTTCGCCAGGTTGTGCAGGAATGTTTACGTATAATCCTGATTGTATGAAACATGTAGTTTTATAAAGGCCACATCCCTTAAAAACCTTTCTGATAATTGTTTTTTTATAATGTTTATCCCATTCAGCAATTTACTTTAATTCAGCAGGTAAAGTCATAATGGTATATCTGTATGAACCATTTATCAAACGGATACTGTATGGTATTATCAATACATAATCTGCAAAACCATTCATTTTTTTGTAGCTTTGAAAGGCAAAAGTCAAAAGCAGATAAATAATCTGAAATTCACTGGATACCATTCAATTTACCACTATAAAACAAAAATGATGAATAGAGGATCATTAACGCTCATCTTTACTGTTCTGATTCTATTAACACCTTTTTATGCCCAAAGCACAACAGGTGTATATAATATACGTGAATTTGGCGCTGCAGGAGATGGAGAAACACCGGATACAGATGCCATCAATGCTGCCCTTACAGCTGCAGCAGAAAACGGTGGTGGGACTGTCGTTTTTCCTGCCGGAGACTACCTGAGCTATTCAATTCGGTTAAAAAGTAACATTTCCATTTACCTGAGCCAGGGTGCTACCATTATTGCAGCTGAACCCACCGACAGTACAGGTTATGATTCTCCTGAGGAAGGTCCGGGAAACAGATACCAGGACTATGGACACAGCCACTGGCATAACAGCCTCATCTGGGGAGAAGATCTTGAAAATATTTCTATTACGGGACCAGGAATGATCCATGGGAAGGGCTTGAAACGCTCACGTCCATACCGTTTTCCCCATGCAAATAAAGCCATTGCTTTGAAAAACTGTCGCAACGTCATTTTCAGGGATTTTACCATTTTAATGGGCGGACATTTTGGAATCCTGGCTACAGGTGTGGATAATATGACTATCGATAATCTAAAAATGGACACAAACCGGGATGGTATTGATGTGGATTGCTGCCGGAATGTCCGTATTTCAAACTGCAGTATAAATTCGCCCTGGGATGATGCCATTTGTCTGAAAAGTTCCTATGCGCTCGGATATGCCAGAGCCACTGAAAATGTTACCATAACAAACTGTCAGGTATCGGGTTATGACCGCGGAACATTTCTGGACGGCACATATCAGAAAGAGGAAGCACATCTTGTTCCGGACCGTGAAGGCCCGACAGGTAGAATCAAGTTCGGAACTGAATCGAATGGCGGATTTAAAAATATTACCATTTCCAACTGTGTATTTGATTATTGCCGTGGACTTGCTCTTGAAACGGTCGATGGCGGATTTCTGGAAGATGTAACAATTTCTAATATTACGATGAGAAATACCATCAACTCCCCCATCTTTTTGCGTTTGGGAGCACGCATGCGTGGCCCTGAGAATATTCCTGCGGGAAAACTGCGGCGTATTAATATCAGCAATGTGGTGGTATATAATGCAGACTCCCGTTTTTCCAGCCTCATCACAGGTATTCCGGGTCACCAAATTGAAGATGTTACACTCAGTAACATAAGCATCTGGTACAAACCATTGGATGCTGAAGCCGGAACAATTCCTGAGAATGTTCCGGAAATGGAAGATGCTTATCCCGAACCACAAAAGTTCGGATTAATTCCATCCTACGGATTTTTCATCAGGCATGCTAAAAATGTAAAAATGCATAATATAAATATATATCACACCGGCGAAGAAAAACGTCCGGCCATGATACTTGACGATGTTCATGGTTTATATCTGACGAACTCTGAATTTCAACAACCGGAAAACGGTGAGCTTATACATATTTTGAACTCTGCCAATGTTAAAATAAAAGGCTGTGAAAACATCCATGATGCAGAGTTGGAACAAATTGAAAATAAAATTATTAAATAACACAACAGGTTAATTATGAACGTTAATACCAGATTCAGCATTACATTGTACCTTATCTCCGCTTTGATGTTTTCTACATTAAGCACCGAGGCGCAGATCGGCACACGCTTTCCTTCAGAAAAAAAGATAATCACGGATCCTGTTACAGGTGTAAAACTCGCCTTTCTGACCAGTAAACCGCTTGGAGATTCTAAAATTTACCAGACGCACAACCAGTGGACTTCCGATGGAAAGTGGCTGGTATTCAGGTCAAACAGAGTACGTGGTGAGGCACTGGCAGTCAATGAGGAAACCGGCGATATTGTTCAGATAACTGAAGGTGGATATACCGGCATGCTAAATGTTGCCCGTAAATCCATGAAGCTATATTATATGCATCCCGTTGAAAAGGATTGGCGACGCAACAGAAACATACAGGTAATAGAGGTTGACCTGGCAAGGCTTTTTGAAGACAGCAGGAACAATACATTGAAAAATGAAGATACATACCAGCGGGTTTGCGGAACAATACCGGCAGAATACGGTGCCGGCGGAGATATGACGCTGGATGGCAACGAAGAATGGGTTTGGTTCAGGGTTGGAAAAACCATGGCCGGTAAGCATCTTCCCGATAGTGTCGCTGTGAAACCTGACTTCGGGCCTCGTCATATGGGTGCCGGGCCGGGTGGCATTGCCGGTATGAACATTAAAACAGGGGAAATTTCCTATGTTGTTTCCGTACCGTTTCAGGTCGGACATATTCAATCCAATCCATGGGTACCGGGGCAGATCGTGTTTTGCTGGGAAACAGGTGGTAAGTCGCCGCAACGTACATGGATCGTAAATTCTGACGGAACAGGACTGCGTCCCTTATATCCGGAAGCGCCTTACGAATGGATAACACATGAGGCCGTAATCACTCCTGATGAGGTGGCTTTTGCGATTATGGGGCATAGAAAAATTCCCGGAACAGATGAGCAGATAAAACCCGGAACAGATGTTAAAGGCGTTAATCCCGGACAGGAAGCTTCCTGGGGGCCTTGTGGAACACGTGAAAAACCAACGGGACTGGGCATCGTCAATATCAATTCCCGTGAGATGACGATTGCGGGTCAGATTCCTTATGGCAGCGGATTCTGGCATGTAAGCGGATCACCGGATAAGCGGTTTGTTGTTGGCGATAATTTCAACCGGGATATTTACCTGATAAACAGGGATACACATCAGATGCGCTTGCTATCAACCGGTCATAAGGCAACGGCATCAGACCATCCACATCCAACCTTTAGTCCGGATGGTTCTAAAGTGGAAATTCAGTCAGCCATGCTTTCTGATGATAACAAATCCATGAATATATGTGTTATCTATGTACCGGAAACCTGGTTTAATGAGAAATAGGGAGAAAATGACATCTAAAAAATTAATATTCAGAAGCAAACGGGATGTTTCCTTTGCATTACTACTGCTGCTGTTTATTTTAGTGGTAGTTGGTGTTGGAATTGTTTTACCTTACCTGAAAAGTCAGGAGGAAGAATTTTCACAGGTGATCATTTCTGCTGTTATCTCAGTTCTTTTTGTTGGTTTGATAATCTGGATCTGGTTTAACACAAAATACAAAATCAAAAATGACAACCTGCATATTTCCACCGGTCCCTTTTACTGGAATATCCTAGTCACAGAAATCAATACGGTGAGGCTGAATCAACAAACATTCGGGGGCTTGTTTAAGCTATCCCTTTCATGGAAATGCATAGCACTGACCTATAAATCAACACGAACAGTTTATATTTCACCCATAAATGAAACGGAGTTTTTAGCCGAACTGTTAAAAATAAATCCTAATATTGCAATCATAAACCATTGAGAAATACAATATTTTAATTATAACCGTTAACAACTATATATTATGAAACCGATTTACACCCTTATTTTAGCCACTTTGCTTATCGCAGCCTGCAAGCCTCAGAAAATTGAACTGTCATTAAACCTGGAGAAAAACAAGGATTATAAACAGATCAATGTCTCAAAGGTTGATATTACCCAAAATATGATGGGTCAGAGTATTGATATGGGAATGACCATGAAAAGCAGTCTGAATTTTAAAGTGGATGAGATTAAGGATACCATATACGACATCAGTGCAAAGTACGACAGTGTTTCCATGTCAATGGAATCATCCATGTTTAATATGACTGCAAATTCAGAATCAGAAGATGCAGCAAATCCCCTGACTGGTATTATGTCAGGAATGACGGATAAACCATTCAATATTCAGCTTACAAAGCATGGAAGAATTGAAGGCGTTTCCAACATCGAATCACTTTTTGAATCGGATAATCCAATGGCGCAGGCACAATTGGATCAGGTAAAGGTGCAGCTGCAAAATGCTTTTGGCGAGGAATCAGTAAAAAGCAACCTTCAGATGGTTACAGATATCTTTCCTGATCATCCCGTCAAGGTGGGCGACTCATGGGTGATTAATTCAACTCAAAGCTCCGCGTTTAAAATTAATTACAATACCACATATACTCTTGTTGAAAAAACCGCTGATTATTATCTGATTACCGGTAGCTCCGTCATTACAACTCCGGATTCGCAGGCATACATTGAGAATAACGGCATGGAAATGAAAACCGAGATGAACGGTACAATGACATCTGAAATAAAGATTGATAAAATGACCGGCTGGCCAATCGAATCCAAACAGAATCAGGATTTGACAGGGGTAAGCAAAGTTAAGGGCAATAATATGATGCCGGACGGGATGGAAATATCCATGAAGATTAAATCCAATACAGTTATTACGAACAAGTAAAACACCATACTCTCTTTTTAATGCGACAATCCGGCAAAAGATTCTATCTGTTGTTGTTGATTTTTGCTGTCATCAATTTAATTCAGGCCATAGTAACACCTGTTTCCTCTGATGAAGCATACTATATGACCTTTGCTCAAAATCCGGCCTGGGGCTATTTTGATCATCCACCCATGGTGGCATGGATCCTTTATGCCGGTTCTCTGTTTATGAATGGGATAACAGGGCTCAGGATCATGACAGTCCTGCTTTCAACGCTCACCTTAATGCTAATATGGAAACTTATTCCTGAACCGGTACGGCAGGACAAGAACTCGGCATACACTTTTTTCCTGTTGGTTCTGGCTTTTCCGGTTTTTAACATGTACGGTTTTATAAGCACACCTGATGTTCCACTGCTTTTTTTTGGAACACTTTACATTCTGCTATTCAGAAAACTGTTACAAAAAGCTGATATTGTCACATCCCTGATGCTCGGAATAGTTGCCGCAGCGCTCATCTATTCCAAATACCATGGTGGAATAATTATTCTGTTGAGTGTGATCCTTAATCTTAATGTATTGAGAAAACCGCACATTTACATTTCAGGTCTTATTGCTGCTGCTCTGCTGTTACCCCATTTACTCTGGCAGATGGATCATGATTTTATAACCTTTAACTATCATTTATTTGAACGTACAAAAGGAACGTTTCAGTTAAAACATGTCCTTGAATATCTTGGCGGAACCATTGGCATTCTGAATCCGCTTATCATTCTTTTTCTGATTATCCTTATCATCCGGGATTCTGGATTTTTTAAATATGCAGAGCTATTCTGGAAAAAACTGTTCATCGCTTTTATAACGTTCTTCTTTTTGTATTCATTCCGAAGCAAAACAGAAGCCCATTGGGTAGCATTTGCAGCTGTGCCTTTACTTATTATTCTAATGACTATTCTGTCAGGCAAGAATAAATACAGCAGACAGTTAAAACTTATAACCCTGATATCTGCCGGACTTATTTTATTAGCCAGAGTCATCATTATCCTTCCTCTACCTTTAAAAACTGATTTTCATAAAGAAAAACGAGACTATTATTCAGCCATAGAAAAGCTGGCAAAAGAACGAAATGTGGTTTTCGTAAACTCCTATCAACGGGCAGCCAAATTTACCTTTTACACCGGTAAAAAAGCCATGTCACTTAACAATGTCTATTACCGTAAGAACCAGTATGATCTATGGAACTGTGAAGATGATTTTGACAACCGGAATATATTATTAATCGGCAACTGGCCATCAGCATTTTTTGATAGTCTGATAACACGTAAAAATGAATTAATTCTATATAAAAAGATTGACAAATTCCCCCTGATCAGTAAGATTAACTGTACTCTGGTTTCTGATAGCCCCATACTCAGTCAACAAAAAAATGAACTAAAACTTGACCTCCTTAATCCTTACAAAAAAACGGTCTCATTTAACAGAACCGATTTTCCTGTCGTTTTTTCTGCTGTTTTGGAAAACAAGGAAAAAACGGTCATTTTACCGTTAAAACTAAAATCGTTACCGGATCAGGTGTTACCGGATCAACTTCTGCATCTGACCGCAAATATTGACCTGAGGTCCTTATCTCCGGGAACCTATTCATGTTGTTTTGTTTGCAAAACTGGTTATCTTTATGATCAACAGATCAGCAGAAAATATGAGATGGAAATTCAATAGCCTGACTTTATTTGGTAAATGACATGAAAACACATACTTTACTTATTGTATTCTTCTTAATTGCGACCTGCTTGGTCGCACAGGAAGTTACCTATAAAAGTATTGAGGATATTCCTTACTACGAAAACACAGATACCATAAAGGATGCCTATAAAAAAGAGCGGTGTGTGCTGGATTTATATTATCCCTCCGGTTTAAATGCATTTCCGGTGGTGGTCTGGTTTCATGGCGGTGGCCTTGAATTTGGACAGAAAGAAATTCCCGAAGGTTTAAAGCAAAAAGGTATAGCAGTTATCGGAGTGAATTACCGGCTTTCTCCAAAGGTAAAATCTCCGGCTTATGTCGAAGATGCTGCAGCTGCTGTGAGCTGGGCTTTTCATCATATTGCGGAATATGGTGGTGATCCGGAACTTATCTTTGTATCAGGGCATTCAGCAGGTGGATATCTGGCCAGCATGGTTGGAATGGATAAACGATGGCTTGCTAAGTTCGGTATTGATGCCAATGACATAGCCGGACTAATACCTCTAAGCGGTCAGTGCATCACACACTTCACGATAAGAAAGGAAAGGGGTATTCCATCCACTGAACCCATAATAGATGATATGGCACCCATTAATCATGTAAGGCCGGATGCACCGCCAATCCTTTTAATAACGGGTGACCGCGATAAAGATATGCCTGCACGATACGCCGAAAACGAGTATATGCTGACTATGCTGAAAGTAGTAGGACATCCGGATGCAAGACTATATGAACTTGGTGGCTATTCACATATGATGGTTGAACCGGCTCTGCCCCTCGTCCTTGAGGAAGTGAAGAGAATAACAAAAATTAAAGAAGGAAAATAATATTCCTCTGCTATATAATCTACCGAATTATGGTTGGAGGTTATTAAGCAGTACAGTCCAAAATATTTTTTTTTGACATACACAAAATAATTTAATTTGCGTGTAATCTTTTACAGGCTTTTGAATTATATTTGTTCCATGATTACCACCTATTCTACCGAGCATGTTATACCCAAAGATCTGAATGATGTACTGGTTCACATGATAACTTTCAGCTTTATTACGAATGGAGAAACATTAACCGATAAATTTATTCCGCAGTGCACCACTTCATGGGTATTACATTTCCGTGAGACATTTGAGTTATCAGGGAAAAACCTTGAACCGACCGTTTTGCCCAAAACATTTTTTACGGCTAACATCAATCAATATTTGTATCTGAAATCAATCGGTGATGTAGACAGCATTGTCATTATGTGTAAACCTTACGGACTCTACAGAATTTTCGGTACCGACATGGATCATTTAACCCAAAATTATTGCATAGATGCCATGCCATATATTGGAAAAGCATTTTATGACAAACTTAAGGCTACATCCTCAGCAAATGAACGTGTGGCAGCGCTTTACAGTTTTATTCAGAATAAACTGATTGAAACAGCACAACCACGGCATATTGTCGATATCATTTGTGACGATCTTCTGAAAAAAAAGGGCAATATTAAAATTCATGACCTGACCGATAAGTACGGTTTAAATGAGCGGTACCTCAGGCGTGTTTTTAAGGAACGAATCGGCTTATCTGCAAAACAACTGGCACGTACCGCACGGATCACCCATATTATTCAGAACCTGCCACTGAATACAAAACCGGAATGGTTATCGCTTGTAGCAGAATGTGGTTATACTGACCAGGCTCATCTTATTAAAGACTTTAAATCAGTAACAGGCGAAACACCGGAAATGCTTTACAGGCGCGACAGAAGCTATATGAATTTAATCTCCTATCTGAAATCTGAAGAAATGACGTTTCTTACCGATTAATCCCCCGTTATTATTGTCCGTTTTTTACAATATATTGGTACTCTGAACCCGTAATTTTAGCCTGCTAACAGTGTTACTCCTGTTTGGGATATTCAAACTGTAAAATTTACAATCACTATTATTCAATTAAACATGTTAAATTATGAACCAGAAATTATTGATTTGGATTTTTTTAGGCAGCATTGCGCTGTTCACATCCTGTGTTGAAAAAAATGTAAACGTTACGGGTAATCTTGTTAAGGATGTAAACTCTCCTACCACCCTGACAGCTGACAAAGAATGGACCGTAGAAGGTTATGTAAACATTATTTCAGATTTAATCATTGAACCGGGAACGGTAATAAAATTTAAGGAAGATGCCTCTCTGAACATCGGGAATGGGAAATACGGTTCACTTAAAGCAATCGGAACAGCTGACAAACCTATTATATTTACTTCAGCTTCCTCTAATCCAGAGGCAGGTGACTGGGATGGCGTATATTTTTACGATCAAAATTCATCGACTCAAAGCGAACTAAGCTACTGCAAATTTATGTATGGGGGACAAACATCAGCATATGATGACGAAGGAGGTCTTGTTGAACTGTATGATACAGATCTGAAAATAACCAACTGTACGTTCAGCCACATTAATAACTGTGGCATCTATCTGAATACCAATTCTGAATTTGTGGCATTTGAACATAACCGGATTGAAGATTGTGGTAAACATCTTATGGTTCTGCCCGCAACAGCTGCCGGAACCATTGGTGCTGACAACATCTTCACAACGAATAAAAACTATGGCATCCTGGTTACACAGTCTGAAATTAAAACCAATGTAGAATGGAAAACACAGACTGTTCCTTTCTTTGTTCACGATTGGATATCAGTCAATGGAAACAATGCCGTTTTTATCATTCATGCCGGAACAGTAGTGAAATTTAATCCCTACGGCGCTATTGTTAACGGGAATGATTCCAACGGGAAGTTTCTGGCCGATGGCTTACCTGATTCACCGGTTATATTTACGTCTGCTGCATCGGTAGCATCAAAAGGTGACTGGCAGTTTATCCAGTTCGGTGAATTTACATCTGCCGGATCCGGTTTAAATTATGCGGTTGTGGAATATGGTGCCGGCGCATACGATGATGATGAAGACGCTGTAATAAATATCTATTCGGATAAAGTGAGTATATCTCACTGTACAATCAGAGAGAACGAAGGTTACGGCATCTATATTTGGTATGATTTATCGCCGGATGTGAATGATAATATCTTCTCCAACAACAATAATGCGGATATTTATAAGGTGGAATAAGAGTTTGTAGAGATTAATTACCACGTTAAACCTTTACATCCCCGTTACCCGCAGTGTTCCCTCTGCGGGTAACTTATTTTAAAGCTTCATCAGAGCAGTTAGCAATATTCCGGTTTTGAAACTCCGGTTCTGATTTTGCTGTTTTTCTTGCTTTTGTATTTAACGTCATTTACAGCCATACCGCGTATTTTATTCATTCAGCCCTACAGGCTGAACCATTACACAGGCCATCACCCGGCACTACGTACCGGGTTTAGTACATGCAGTCCTTCAGACTTAAAACTGTACCTTATAAAGGTTAAAGCAAAGGCTGAAAGCCTTACTGATTCCAGCCTGACATGCATGTCAGGCTGATGAGCACAGCGTATACCCACACTGAAGGTGTGGCTGATGATGCCCTTTGTATTTCATCGGCTTATTTCGCAGCTTATCGGAAAAATGTAGTATAACTGACAGATACGGTGTTTTTTTACACAATAAATTATAATTTTAATGCAATGAAAAAAAGACACCTCACTTTGTTATTACTTACAGGAATACTGTTCCTGGGACAAACGGTTCATGCCAACGACCAGTTTTCGAATCTGGATAAAGCCACAGAAAAAAAGTACTGGGACTTTATGAGTGAACGCCTGTTTAATCCTGAAGTAAGGGTTTTTGCTAAATTTCCCCATCAGGACATCCGAATCACCATGTCAGATGCAACTCCTGAGGACAGCACTATTGTTAAGGATTTGATCAATGAAATTCAGCCCTTTATTACGACCAAGAAAATCGGTTTGATTCCAACGATACCCAATGACAGAAATCCTGATATCTGGTTATTTTTTCCCAAAAGAGATTCCTTAAACAGGTCTACTCACAACTTCAGCTTTTCTTCAAACGGAGAATTAAAAAAATTTGAGGACGAATCAGGAAATATCATAAAATACGATGGGTTTAAGGGGCAATTTCAAACAGAAATTTACCTGCAAAATATATTGTTTGATTTCAAAGATGCTGCAACAGATTCACTACGCATCCGCTATATCCGATACGCCATTTTAAGATCCTTCTGCGCATTTAACGGAAACCGCAATACTATTAAAACCTACATTGATCATGCCGTTTTTAACTCCTATGATTTTAATCCGAAGGGGACTGAATTTAAAGAGGTAGACAAATTTCTGCTATCCAGGCTGTATTCACAGGACATAAACGAACAATATAAAAATTACTTTTTGGAATACCATTCCTGGATGGAGTATTATATATATTTCATTAATGAATTTCTAAGTGGTTTTTCATATAAGATAATAACGTTTATAATTGGCTTAATTCTTTTTCTGATTTTCTTAAAGCCTGTATTTATTCGTTCTTATAAAAGCAAAATAATAAGCTACATACTTCCTGGATTAACCATTTTTGCTATTCTCTATCTAATTATGATTCTAAACGAAATTCCATTGATATTTACTTTTGGAAAAGAAAACTACAATGATTTCAGGCACGTCTCAAGACTGAGTGGTTATTTAGTTAACAATTTCATTGTCCTTATTATCTCAATTTCGTTTTTTACATTCACCCTTTACATTATTGAAAACTATTTACTACCTCTTAAAGCTTTTAGAAAAAGAAAAGTTTTATTTCAAGCTTTAACGCTCCCATTTTTAATTGTAACAACAATATTATCTCTTATACTTCTCACAGGAACTCATATTCATCTGGCAGGTCTTCTTGCCAAGGTGTTAACTTGGGGTATTACGTTTTCAGCTGCCCGTGGAATATGGCTCTTTTTAAATAACATATCAGACTTAAAGCTTAAAGAAAAAGAAGTGGAAATCAGCCGGCTAAAAGAGCAAAAATCACAGGCAGAGCTACAGGCTTTGCATTCCCGGATCAACCCGCATTTTTTATACAATTCACTGAACACTATTGCCGGACTGGCGCATAGCAATCCTGATAAAACAGAACAAATGGCTTTATCCCTGTCAGATTTGTTCCGCTACACCATCAACAGGAACGGGGAACAGCTGAGTAGTGTAAAAGAGGAAATGATGATGGTTGAAACCTACCTGAATATCGAAAAAATTCGTTTTGGTCAGCGGATGACCTTTACCATAAATGTGGATCAGGATTTAAACGACGTATTAATCCCCAAATACATCATTCAGCCCCTGGTGGAAAACGCTGTGAAGCATGGTATATCCAAAATAAACGGAGCAGGAAATATTGGGATTTCCGTCCGCAGGGATAAGGATGACCTACTCATTGAAATTGCCGATAACGGACCCGCATTTGATGAAGGACTGGTAAGCGGCTATGGACTTCAGAGTGTATTCGACATTCTTGAGCTAACCTACGAATCACGGGCTTCAATGCATTGGGAAAACGAACCGCGAAAATTTATCCAAATAACCATACCTTTAAAATAACCCGATCATAATGAATACAAAAACATACTCGTGTATTATTGTAGATGATGAACCCGCGGCAATTCAGCGGTTAAAGGAACTGGTGAGTGATTTTCCTTCTACATTCAGGATAGCCGGTACAACTCAAAATGCAGTGGAAGCCATCGATTTAATAAATTCGCTTGAACCGGATTTAATTTTTCTTGACATCCAAATGCCTGAAATAACAGGTTTTGATCTGATTAAAGCATTACAAAAGATTCCGTTGATTGTATTTTGTACCGCCTACGACCAGTATGCATTGAAAGCATTTGAGACCAACAGCATTGATTATCTGCTTAAACCGGTCAAAAAAGAGCGCTTAGAACAAACTGTAAAAAAACTAAATTCACTCACTTCTCAACCGGACAGAAACGAATTAATGAAACTGCTGGAACAGATATCCGCCGTTTCACCTAAAAAGGAAATGACTTCCATTACCGTACGTCAGAATAACAAAATTCAGTTTTACAGGTTAAGCGATATTGCATATTTCAAAGCCGCGGATAAATATGTAAGCTTATATCTAAAAAACGGTGAAGAAAAAATAATTGAGAAATCGCTCGTTCAGCTGGATCAGGATCTTCCTGAAAATTTTCTGAGAGTCCACCGTTCTTTTATCATCAATAAGCATTATGTGCAGGAAGTACAGGTGCACTTTAACAGCCGGTATGCCATTTTAATGAATGATAACCCAAAAACAAAGATTATTTCCGGCCGAAGTTTTCAAACACAGATTAAATCCTGGATGAATTATTGATGTCAACCAAAATTCCCCTTCATTTCCAACGAAAGAGGATTTTATGCTGTCGGACTGCTAAGAATAGCGAATATCCACACTGAAGATGTTGCTGATATAAACGTCAAAATTTTCATTCAGTTTCAACTCCCATTGTCTTAATTTATATCGCATTTAACCTTCTTATTTCCAACAACAAAACCTGAATAAAATATTATCGTTCAACAAAATTGTCTTAATTTTATATACCTCAAAAAATGTACTCACTTTAAACTCTCTAATATAACTTCAAATGAAAAAGTCACAGAACCGTAAGCCATTAAGAGTAATTATCATCCTATTGTTCAGCTGTTCCTTTATTGGTCTTCAATCACAGGTTACAACAAGTGAAGCACCCCATACGCCTGCCGTGTTTATAGGAGTTGGAGGCGGACTAAATGAAATGGGTATTCTGGGACTCGCCATGGAACTTCCTGTAGGCGGAAAGAATTCATTTGGTGCCTCCGCCGGAATTGGTAGCTGGGGCTATAAATTGCGTGGCAGTCTGAACTTTTATACAAAAGAAGCCGGCTATAAATCATGCTTTAGTCTTGGCGTCAGCTATGCAACCGGAATGGACAACTTTACAAGCGAATTACCGGTTGAACCGGATGATGAAATGGTTGAACTGGAAATGGATCTTCTTCCGGTTTTGAGTATCGATTTGGTTTACTCCTATAATATCAGAGTTGGAAAATCATCCAAGGTCGTATTATCCTTAGGTTATTCCATCAACACAAAATCGAATGCATATACCCTGCATGACAGCTATTATCAGTTAAGTGACACAGGCAAACAGGCTATGAATTTAGCACAACCCGGAGGTCTGTTGCTTGGTTTGAAATTCATGTTCGGTGTCGGATAAAACGTTTAGAGCTACACACTATTATCTCCTCTTTAAAAGGAAGTGTCCCTTCCGATAGCTATCGGAATTATCAGGAGTGAGGATTTCTTTCAGCCCTACAGGCTGAACCACGACTCATGCCTGCAACCGGCACTGCATTTAACAGATTCATCGGATGACTCGGAGTCATCCGATGAATTTACTCTGGATTTCGCCCTTAATACTTTTACTCCGGTGCATTGCACCTGACTTTTGCTACGAGTCTGTTGGACCGAAACGTAACAACTTTGCAGGTTAAACCAAAGGCTAAAAGCCTTAGCGATTTCAGCCTGACATGCAATGTCAGGCTGATGAGCAAAGCAAATACCCACACTGAAGGTGTGAATGCATAAATCCGGGCCTCGATAAATTGCATTTTCATAAAATATTAACCAATTTTATACAGATATATACCAATTGTGTTTGATACTCTGACATGCAGTAAAAAAATGGATGAATTCAAAGAATCAACTTTATAATACAAGAGTTGAGATAAAGGACTAACAATAAAAACTAAATAAACATGAGCACAGGCAAGAAATCGTTTTTTGGTGTTATAAAATCTTTTAAAGGAGGATTCTGGATTGCAAGCATGATGGAACTACTTGAGCGTTGGGCCTGGTACGGACTATTTGCAGTTCTGGCACTTTATTTAACCGGATCAACAGACGAAGGTGGACTGGGACTTTCACATATTGAGAAAGGACAAATCATGGGAATTGTAACTGCAATTCTGTATTTATTGCCATTGTTTACCGGGGTCATAGCAGATAAAATTGGTTATAAGATATCGTTAATAATCGCGTATGTATTATTGATTTCCGGATATTATGTAATGGGCGAAGTGCAATCATATGCCATGGTTTTTATTGTGTTTTTGTGGGTAGCTGTAGGGGCTGCCATGTTTAAACCTGTTGCGTCTGCTATTGTAACCAAAAACACCGATGAGTCTAATTCTACCCTGGGTTTTGGGATTTTTTACATGATGGTCAATATCGGTGGCTTTGTAGGACCAGCTCTCTCATCAACCCTGCGTACTCAATTTGGTTGGAAATTAATATTTATTCAGGCAGCTACTGTTATTGCATTAAACCTGGTAATCGTTTTACTTTTTTATAAAGAAAAGGACAGGGAGAAAAATACAGAAACAATCTCAGAAGCCATTAAAAGTTCCCTGGTTAAAATCTGGGAAGCCGTTAAAGACAGCCGTCTTTCCGTTTTGCTTATTATCATGGTTGGTTTCTGGACAATGTTTAATCAACTGTTCTATACCCTGCCAACTTTTATTGAAGATTGGGTTAATACCAAAGCACTGCATGACTCGATTGCACAGATCTCTCCATGGATTGCCAACGCCATGAGCGGAGGCGGTGATTCAGTTAAACCGGAGATGCTAATTAACCTGGATGCAGGCTCTATCATATTGTTCCAGTTAATCGTATCGTATTTTGTGTTAAAAATGCGTCATGTAAGTGCAATGATAACGGGATTTTTTATTGCCGCAATAGGGATTGGGATTACATTCTATACAGGGAATGGTTTTTATACCATACTGGGAATAATGATTTTTGCCATTGGGGAAATGATGACGAATCCAACATTCTCCTCATTTATCGCATTGATATCTCCAAAAGGAAAAGAAGCCTTGTATCAGGGTACTTATTTCCTGCCGGTTTTTCTGGGTAATTTCTTAACAACATTTGTTTCAGGTAATCTTTACGAGGCATGGTCTGATAAATTAAGCTTGCTGCAATCAGAAGTGGCAAACAGAGGGATTGCTATGCCCGAAATAACCCAGACTTTTACAAAAAACGATTACTTCGCATCCGCTTCTCAGAAACTGGGAATGACACAAAATGAAATGACACAATTTCTGTGGGATCACTATCAGCCAAATAAAATTTGGTATGTAATTACAGGGATTGGTATTGTTACTATCTTAGCTTTAATAATTTACGACAGATTGGTAATCAGGCCCAAAGAGGCGAAATTAAAATAAAATTCGTTTTGCGAAAAAACGAAGAATAATATCCTCGCTACGGTATATTTTTCTCCCGTCGTTTGATTTTAACGTTTAACAGATTCATCGGATGACTCGGAGTCATCCGATGAATTTACTTTGGATTTCGCCCTTAATACTTTTACTCCGGTGACTTGCACCTGACTTTTGCTACGAGTCCGTTGGACCGAAACGTAACAACTTTGCATGTTAAACCAAAGGCTGAAAGCCTTAGCGATTTCAGACTGACATGCAATGTCAGGCTGATGAGCACAGCGAATAACCACACAGAAGGTGTGATTGAACATCTAAAGTTTCATAGTTAACCATAGCGTCCTTGCTACGGCTCTGTATTGTCAGATTATTTCATGATCCCACAGTGATCCGAATTCCGAACGTAAAACCAACCGCTATGCGGTTATGTTTTTTTATTTCTGCGCAACACTGAAAATAAATTTTCGTGTTGCTTGAAATAAAAAACCCAACACATTAATGCGTTGGGTTTTACGTTCTTAGTGATTCCGGCGGGATTCGAACCCACGACCCTCTGCTTAGAAGGCAGATGCTCTATCCAGCTGAGCTACGGAACCAGTAAGTTATATTTTTAAAATCTGAATCTCTTTTCAGATGCTCTATCCTCCCGAACCTTCGGGAGAGCTACGGAACCATTCCTTGCTAAAATACTTTCGTCTAAGCATTTTTATTTGAGCGGTGCAAATATATATATTTTGAAATTGAGCACAAAGAAAAAAATCCGTTCTGTTAAACCAGTATACAATTTTCTACATTCCGGAAGGGTAAATACTGAAAAATCAAGGTTTCCCTTCAGTGATTAAAGGTAAAAAGCTTGATTCTTCATCACTTTTAATCCTGAAACGCACAAACACAACATATACCGGCAAACTTTCAACCGGTAAAACTTGTTGTGCATACATAAATTTACACACAATGAAAAAACTAACGCTTCTTTTCCTTCTGATTCTCTCACTTCCGTTACTGAACGCACAAAAGTTAAAAATACCGGTCGATACCATGGTGGTAACGCAACATACTACAACCATCAACGGGCAAAAAATGGCTTATACTGCCGTTACCGGCATGCAACCCTTGTGGGATGAAGACGGGAATCCCATAGCCACGCTCAGTTACACGTATTATAAAAAGTCCGGCGTTACCGACTACGCCAAACGTCCGCTGATGATCTCCTTTAACGGCGGTCCCGGATCAGCATCAGTATGGATGCAGATTGGGTATACGGGGCCCATGCAGCTGAATCTTGATCCGGAAGGCTACCCGGTTCAACCCTACGGCCTGCACGAAAATCCGTATTCGGTGCTCGATGTCACAGATATTCTGTATGTAAACCCGGTTCAGACGGGCTATTCCAGGCCGCTGAATGAAGCTGACAAGGAAAAGAACAACAAACTCTTTTTCGGGGTGAACGCTGACATCAAATACCTGGCTGAATGGCTGAATACCTTTGTTACGCGAAATGAACGCTGGCTATCGCCCAAATATCTTATTGGTGAAAGTTATGGCGGCACGCGTGTTTCGGGTCTGGCACTGGAACTTCAGGATAAGCAATGGATGTACCTTAACGGTGTGATCCTGGTATCACCGGCGGACTTTAACTCACTGATGACGGACCGTCCATTGGTATCTACCTTGAATTTCCCTTATTTTACAGCTGCAGCATGGTACCATAAGGTGCTTCCGGATGTATTGCAGCAAAAGACCTTAGAGGAAATTCTGCCCGAAGTGGAAGCCTTTACCCTCAATGAGCTGATGCCGGCCCTGGCCAAAGGCGGATTCATCGGTGAAACAGAAAAGAATGCCATCGCCAAAAAAATGGCTTATTATTCCGGCTTATCACAGACGTTTATTTTGCAAAACAACCTGGACATTCCCACGCCGTATTTCTGGAAAGAATTGCTGCGCGATAAAAATGGCTATTCAACCGGAAGACTGGATTCCCGTTACCTGGGACTTGATAAATCCGAAGCTGGTGACAGTCCCGATTACAACGCCGAAATGTCGGCCTGGATGCACGCTTTTACGCCTGCCCTCAATTATTACATAGCTGAAGACCTGAACTTTAAAACCGATGTCAAATACAACATGCTTGTTCCTATCAAATCATGGGATCTGCGGGAGAACCATACACGTGATCAGCTGCGCCAGGCTATGGCCAATAATCCGTATTTAAACGTCATGTTTCAGGCCGGTTATTTCGATGGTGCAACCACCTACTTTAAAACCAAATATATGATGTGGCAACTGGACCCTGCTGGTAAAATGAAAGACAGAATGTCTTTTAAAACCTACGAATGCGGGCACATGATGTACGTCAGGCAGGAAGATTTAAAGAAAGCCACCAGCGATATTCGTTCATTTATCGAAGAATCTGAGGTGAATAAAAAACCGGCAAAATACTGAAATACATCATAGTCATCAGAATTTCTTCAGAGCATTATTCACACTTTAATTATTAATTATATCATTCCAAATCAAGAACTAAATATTTATTATATCATTGTTTAATATTATTAAAACATATTAATTACAATATTTTAATATTTTAGTACGTATATACCTGATCTCATTTGTCTTTAGAATGTAATTAACGTAAACCGGATTGCCATGTTTAAAAAGACAACGTATTGGGGTTTAGCACTTGTTTTCATGGGATTAAGCTTTGTTTCCTGTGATAAAAACCTGGAGAATTACAGTCCTTCCACCAGCAAGCTAAAAGTCACACTCGCTGACTCACCCGGAGATTACGAAGCCGTTTATGTAGATATCCAGGGCATCATGGTCCATTCAGTCACCGAAGCCGATTCGGGATGGATAACACTACCGGATATTCAGGCAGGAATATACGACCTTCTGAAACTGACCAACGGTGTGGATACCCTTCTGGGAGAGAATGAAATTCCCTCGGGTTATCTGTCACAAATCAGGTTACTATTAGGTCCTGATAATTACCTGGTTACAGACGGAGACTCCATCCATATGGATACTCCGGGTGCACAACAGTCCGGTTTAAAACTTGATATCGATCAGTTTCTCGAACCTGATCTTACCTACCATATTGTACTGGATTTTGATGCAGCTAAATCTGTGATCTCTGCCGGAAACTCCGGTAAATACATATTAAAACCTGTTTTAAGAACACTGATGGAGCAAACCACCGGAACGCTGAAGGGCCGCTTGCAACCGGATTCAGTTATCTATGCAGTTTATGCGGTTTTAAATGGTGACAGCATCAGTACCTTCACCGATACGAATGGTGAATTTATCATTAAAGGGCTCTCACCGGAAATCTATTCTGTATACATTGATCCCGGAGCCTCTTCCGGATTAAACGACACCTTGCTGCCCACTGTAGGTGTGGATAAAGGTATTGTTACCGATCTGGGTCTTGTTGAAATATCTATACACTAAAATTCAGAGTGTTTTAAACTAAAAGTAAGATAAACAGCCCCGGCAGATTAATTCTGCCAGGAAAACCCCCTCTTTGGCATTCCCCTTATTAGCAGTTTTACAGTTTCTGTTAATGAGGGGAACCTTTTTATTCAGAATGTGATAACCTCATCATTTAATAATATTTAATATCCTCAGGTGAACATTAGCACTGCATTTTTTGTATTAGCTCATTAAACGTGTTATATCATAAAATACAGAAATATGGAAAAAATGGATATAAAGAATCCCGTACTGGTCACTGGTGCTACAGGGTATGTAGCCGGGTGGCTGGTTAAACGTTTACTTGAGGTCGGCCTTACAGTTCATGCAGCAGTCAGAAATCCGTCGGACAAAAGCAAACTGGCTCACCTTGACGACCTTGCCAAAAATTCCCCCGGTAAAATAAAGTATTTTAAATCCGATCTGCTTGAACCCGGTTCCTATGCAGAAGCAATGAAAGGCTGTGCCGTGGTTTTCCATACCGCATCTCCCTTTACAAGCAATGTTAATGATCCACAAAAACAACTGATTGATCCGGCAGTTAAAGGAACAGTAAATGTGTTGGAGCAGGCCGGTAAAACGCCTTCGGTAAAACGGGTGGTTGTCACCAGCAGTTGTGCAGCAATATATACTGATGCCATTGATTGTCAGCGTGCTCCGGATGGGGTTCTGACCGAAGAAGTATGGAATACCACCGCATCACTGGACTATCAGCCTTACTCCTATTCTAAAACACTGGCAGAGAAGAAAGCCTGGGAAATTTACAAAAAGCAGAACCAGTGGGAACTGGTAACCATTAATCCTAGTTTTGTACTGGGGCCTGCCCTGAATCCGGATACCGTCACCTCTGAGAGTTACAACATTCTGAAACAACTTGGTGATGGCACCATGAAAATGGGCGCTCCACGCATGGGTATTGGTGTGGTAGATGTAAGAGATGTGGCTGAAGCACATTTTCAGGCCGGCTTTAACCCGAATGCCAAAGGCCGGTATATTACCTCCGGACATAATTCAGATATTCTGGATATGGCATTGACGCTTATCCCGAAATACGGTGATAAATATCCGATACCTAAAAAACCACTGCCAAAATGGTTGCTGCTACTTGTGGGTCCGTTTGTGAATAAGCTGTTTTCGAGACGTTACGTCAGAAATAATGTGAATGTACCGTTTAAAGCCGATAATACAAAAATAAAACGAGACCTGGGCATTAAATTCCGTTCCGTAAAGGAAACCATGGAAGATTCATTTCAATTGATGATTGATTCCGGTATGATTAAAAAAGCGTCATAGATATCATACAAAAGAGGATCAGGCATTAAACTTCTTTTGGGTAAGCGATAAATCCTTCCCGAATTTAAAACGTGGAGGTAGGTGAAAAGTGGTTAAAAAAGGTCTATACTTTAAGGCAAAAAGATCTTTTTACTGACTACTTTTTACCTTTGACTTTCAATTAAATATTCTTTTTCAGCTCGTCTATCCTTTCTTCGGTTGTTTTTATGCTGGTTTCAAGCTGACGCATTTCTGTAATGACTTCTGATAATCCATAGGCATTACGCACCGCTTCTTTATCGTATTTTTCAAGTACGATATAATATGGTTTTCCACCTTTATACATGGCCTTTAATCGTTTTTCAGCATTGTTTGCAATAAACAGGGCTGCACCGTTATCATATTCCCCCTTATAGTTTACACTCTCCCACTTTTCTTCTCCATCCTCAAAACGCCGGTTATTGATTCCAACAGGAACAGGAAGTGTTTCAGCATATATGCCCTCATCATAAATTTTAACCGCATCATGATTGATAAAGCTGTTACCATGATATTTACTTTCAATGTAAAAATCACCGTTTTCATCTACCACTGCTTTTATAAAGGTCCGGTCATATGAATTGGCTACCTGCTGCCGCTTGTGCACATAGGTACCCACGTAGCCCTCACCGGGTCCCGGTTTAAAAACAAAGTTCTTTTTAAGATCTTCAAAATCCTTTTTACGCACAATCATCATGCTGTCATAAAATGCCAGGCTGCTCATCTGCTCTTTCAGTTCAACCCTGTTCAGTAATTTGCGCCCCTCTTCAATTTTTCCTTTCTCCCCCGGAAACTCCTCACTCAGGGTATCAATCACCAGTTTGGCTTTGTTAAACTGATTACTATCCAGTAAGTGAATAGCATAATCCAGTTTTTTCTGCGCCAACTCCTGATCCGACGGGCCGCATGAAGACATGAGAATGACAAGCACTAAAAGTAAAAACGGAGAAATATATTTCATAATGTAAATCTGTTTCTGCAAAAGTAACGAAATATTCCCTACTAAATTATATGAACTTAGTTGTAAGTAATAAGTTGTAAGTTGTTAGTTATAAGTTAAAGCTACCCCCTCACGAAATACGGCCAACGATTCAGGGTTACCGGGTGACGGGTTACAGGTGACGGGTTACACGTGACGGGTTACAAATGACGGGTTACAGGTGAAGAATTAGGGATGAACAGTTAAACAACGAAGTATTAACCTAAAACGGTCAACTTATTTTGGGAATCCACATGTGTTTTGATCCTTGTGTCTTGAATCTTGTGTCTTGATTCTTGCGTCTTGATTCTTGTGTCTTACATCTTGTGTCTAGATTCTTGTGTCTTGTATCTATAAATTACTATCTTTATATCCCACTAAAACAATATGATATGAAGACACTGACCTCACTTTTCATCCTGATTATCACGTTTTTTTCAGCCAGTGCACAAATCTATCAATGGCGGGGAACCCATCGTGATGGTATTTATCCTGATAAAAACCTGGCCAGTCAGTGGGATTCTGTTCCACCGCTTGTAATGACCATCGAAGGCTGCGGTTTAGGTTATGGATCTCCAACGATAACTCCTGACGGCATTTTTGTGGCAGGTATGATCGATACTACAGGTTATGTGTTTGCTTATAGTCCCGAAGGAGAAAAAATGTGGCAGACAGCCTATGGTCCGGAATATACCAACCGGTTTCTGGGTTCACGGGGAACGCCGACCATAGAAGATGGAAAGCTTTATTATTCGGGTACGTTTGGGGATGTTATATGTGTGAATGTAAAGAACGGGAAAGTACTCTGGCATAAAAATATATTTGAACTTTACGGTGGCGAACCCATCAAGTGGGGTTACACGGAATCGCCCCTGATCTACGGGGACAAACTGATTCTGACACCCGGTGGCAACGGCTACAACGTGGTGGCTTTATCTAAAAAGAGCGGTGAACTTATATGGACCAGTCCGATAGAAAATACAACCAATGCCTACTGTTCTCCGGTTCTGATCCGGCATCAGAACATGGACCTTATCATGATGAATACCAGCAACAATCTGCTGATGCTAAAGCCCGAAGATGGATCTGTTTATATTAAACATGGATTAACAGACCGGAGAGGCAATCATCCAATGGCACCAATGTATGCTGATAACCAAGTGTTTTATTCTTCCGGCTACGGTGAAGGTTCTGTCATGTTTAACACCGATGATGTAAATCACAAACTGGATACATTGTGGCAAAATTCAGATTTTGACTGCAAATTAAGTGGTATGATAATCGTTGACGGAACAATATTCGGCACCTCCGACAGGAAGAAACAATGGATGGGCGTGGATTGGAATAGTGGCGAAACTCTCTTTGAAAGCCGCGACCTCAAACCAGGATCATTTGTTATGGCAGATGGAAAATTCTTTATGTTTACCGAAACCGGTGAAGTGGCTCTGGCCATACCGGACAAAAACGGATTTACCATCAAAAGCCGTTTTATGATTCCTGCGGAAAATATTATTTACGCCTTTGCACATCCGGTAATCGATCATAAAAAACTATTTATCCGGTATAACGATCGGATCTGGATTCACGATGTAACTAATTAGGAATTACAATAGTTCGGTTAAAGCTTCGGAAATTCTGATTATAGTAAAATGAAGTGAAGAATCATTAAGGAAAATTGATTTTTTGCCGGTCAACAATGAATAGGAATTATAACTTATGACTTTCGGCAGTTATTATCTGATCGATTCACGATTCACTGCTCACGACTTTTTAAGGTTTTTCAGTATCTCATCTACCTGCTTAATGACCGAATGCTCATCATCGGCATAGACGATATAATCGGAAAGTTCAATTTTTTTCTTATCCGGCCACTGATTATTCATTCTTTTCAGCACCTCATCTCTTGTAAGATGATCACGATGAATAACTCTTTTGATACGGGTTTCTAGTGGTGCTGTCACACAAATCACACGATCCACGGTTAAATGTCCGTCGCTTTCAAATAAAATGGCAGCTTCTTTAAACACAATTCCGGAAGTCTGTTCTGCGCTCCAGCGCTCAAAATCCCTGTATACTGCGGGATGCACATAATGCTCCATTTGCTTCAAGAGATCCGGATCGGAAAACACTTTTGCCGCAACCAGTTTTCGGTTCAGTTCACCGGTAACATAAACTTCAGCGCCAAACAGGCCGATAATCTGTTGCTTCAGATGATCATCGTGATTCATCAGGTATTTAGCGCGGCTGTCTGCATTGTAAACCGGATAACCGAACAACTGTATGATTTTGGAGACTGTACTTTTACCACCCCCAATTCCACCGGTGATGCCTACCTTTAACATACCTATTGTTTTAGTTCCAAAAGGTAATCAATTTTTTCCGGTATCAGGCGAACATTTGTTATCCAGTTTTGATCTGTAGAGTACGAAAGGGGGACATTACCGGAAACCTTACCCTCTACGGAAGGATAATCAATAAATACCTCAAAATCCTTTTCTGTGACACTCGGGAAGTGGCTAATTCCGACAAAGAAGGATATTTTCACATTGGACGGAAAGGTCCTCAACCGCAGTGAATCCGGAAAATCTTTTGCCAGTACTGGTACATCGAGTACTTTCTCGGTGAACATTTCCACTGGAATTTCCACATTAACTCGTTTATCAGCTATTTCAACACCATCAATATCCTTTAATCCAATATTCCGGCGCAAGGTATCCTGTAAATTTTTAAAATCCTGATAATTGGTATAGACCGCCTCAATCGTATCCACAATACGGCCTGCCCCGAAAATGGAAACCGAGTCGGGTGTAAACGTAATATTACCGGATATAAGACGCTGCCGTCCCGGCGTTACATTGGCCAGAAGCCGCACCGGCACTTTTTTTCTAACCTGATTACTGAAAATGATATGCAGGGTATCAGGATGTATAGACTTCAGTTGTGTAGTGGATGCAAGGGCATGTTCTATCTGACTCTCATAATCCCTGGTCAACACAAAATAGTGTCCGTTTGATAACTTTCGGTCCTTTCGGCTGATCACATTATCCAGGTTTATGGTCAGTGATTTAATATTTGGGGTCAGCATATTCTGCAGCAACTGAAATCCTGCGTCATGAACGCTTAACGTTATCGAAGAAGGCAGCTGTTTTTCGAAGATTACACCGCGGGGTTTATTGGTAAACCTCACCGCAAAATCAATATCCGTGTCATAAGGTTTACTTAATGATTTCAACAACCAAAAAATAAAAGACAACACAAAAAAGGCCATGAATACCAGGTAATCCCGCTTAAGCCTGAAATGCCTGAACCGTTCAGCAAACTTTTTAAAAAAACTGTTTATTTGAGCCAATATATCCCTGGTAGTTGTCATGATGTAAATCGTTGTTCAAAAATAGCAATTTTTATCATTCAGACCTTATTATCATAGAAAGCCTTCATAGTTGCAACTGCTGGTTTTAAACCACACAAAGTTTTTAGGCGGGTTTCATTTTCGAAATGCTATTCAGCTGTATCTTTAACTTTAGTGCTTAAGCTTCAAAAAATATATGTTTACAGGCGTAAAAAAAGGCATCCTTCTGATGACGGATGCCTTTCCAAGTATTTTATCGTGCGCTTACCGTTGTGCCATATCAGCACCAGTCTGAAATACAGAAGCTTTTTCTACAGTAACCTTAACACCTTCAGCAATTTCAACTACAACTGAAGTGTCTTTCATATCTTTTATTTTACCATGCAGTCCACCGGCCGTAACAATTTTGTCACCTACTTTCATGGCTTCACGAAATTTCTTCACCTCTTTCTGACGTTTCATCTGAGGACGGATCATGAAAAAGTATAATACAACGAAAACGAGTACCATCATGAAGATGCCGCTCATTGGATTCCCGGCTGCTCCGGAGGCACCACCTGTCTGGAGAAAAATCCCTAATTGAGTCATAATCAGTTTAATTTATTTGATTTCTTTTAATTTCTGCAAAGGTAGTATATATTTTATTCCATCAAACCCCTGCCTGTCTTTTTTATCTTTCCTGTGCTGATGTAAGACTTTATGATCTTATCCAGCACCCCGTTAATGAAAACACTGCTCTTGTGGGTGCTGTACATTTTTGATATTTCGATAAACTCGTTAATGCTAACCTTTACCGGTATATTTGAAAACTCCACTGCTTCGGCAATACTTACCTGCATGATTAGCATGTCCATAAAAGCCAGTCTGTCCACATCCCAGTTCTGAACGGTATTGCTGATATCTTCCTGGTAATCTTTGGCGTTTAATATCGCCTGACGAAGCAGAATCTTAACGTAATCCAGATCTTCAAGATCCTTAAATATTGGCAGCAGCTCCTGACGATTACCTTTGGCAGGGTCAAATTTCTTGATGGTCTTCTGCACCATACTCAGAATCAGCTCAGCATCATCATTCCAGTAAATACTGATCTCCTCAAGGGCGTTCCCCAGCTCTTCACTGTCTGTAATTATTTTCTTAAACAGTTTTACCCAAAGGGTTTTATCGTCTTCGTAAGATGGTTCCTTCAATGCCATGAAATCATTGTAATACTCACTTTCCCTGATTTCATGAAACAGGTTTTTTATCAGTTCAGGATAGTTAACCCACGACAGTTTTTTGGTATTGATGAAACGGGTAAATGTTTCATTCTCCCTGAGCTGATTGACAAATTTATTATCTATGAAATTGGTATTCGGATTCAGGTCTTCATGTGAAGGAAGTTTCTTCGACCTGTTCTGTTCTATTTTCCGTTCAGCGTAGATGGTGATTTCGATAATAAGTTGCAGGAAATAGTAATACAACTCGTGTGTTTTATCAATGCTGAACAACAACTCTTTTTCGGCATCTGCTATCGATTTGTCCTCAGACTGATAATATGCATACAACACCTGGACAACCTTGATACGCAACAACCTCCTGTTAATCATAATATTATAAAAGAACTAATGTTATTAATCGCTGCAAATTTACTTCAATTTTCCAAGCACACAAGACCGAAAATCACATTTTTATCATTTTATTCCGCTAAAAGACCTGTCGAAAAGCGATATTTTCTATGATGATTTTATTAATTTAGTGTAGAATTTTGAGCATTATGGAAGCAATTGATCTGATAACCGATAACATTCCGGTCATAAAAACTTCAGACACAGGAGAAAATGCACTGAACCTGATGGAGCTCTACCGGGTATCACATCTCCCTGTTGTAAACACAGATGTATTACTTGGCGTGGTATCTGACGAAGATATTTACAGTCTGAGTAAACCGGAAGAACCTATTGGCAATCACAATCTTTCCGTTGGTAAGGTATTTGTGAATGCCAACACTCATATCTACGAGATTATATCGGTCTTCTCACAATTTGATCTTACTATTCTACCGGTTCTGAATAATGAAGAACAATATATCGGGGCCATTACCCTGCGCGATCTGGTCAGAATGTTTGCTGATCTGCTGGCAACAGGCGGGCCTGGTGGAATTGTCGTTCTTGAGTTTCGTGACATGAAGTTTTCTATGGCAGAGATTGCCCGGGTCATTGAGGATGAGAATGCCAAGATACTGAGTTCTTACCTGCATCACTGCCAGGTAAACAATATTTTTAAACTTACGTTAAAAATCAACAGGGAAGATCTGAGTTCTATCCTTAAAGCATTTGAACGCTATAACTATAACATTAAGACCTGGTATATGAACGAAGGCAAACTGGACAGTCTTATTCAGGACAGGTATGACTCACTGATGCGTTACCTTGATACCTGATGTCCGTTTAACTCCTCACGAATAAATTTAGCGGTATAGCTTTTTTTATGTTTTGCCACTTCCTCAGGGGTTCCGGTGCACATCACCTTACCTCCGGCATTTCCACCTTCAGGTCCGATATCAATAATATGGTCAGCTGCTTTAATCACATCCATATTGTGTTCAATCACGATCACAGTATTCCCTTTATCAACCAACAGATTAAGAACCCTGAGCAACACACGAATATCTTCAAAATGGAGACCTGTTGTGGGTTCATCTAGAATATAGAGCGTTTTTCCTGTATCTTTTTTGGCCAGTTCGGTAGCCAGTTTAACCCGTTGTGCCTCGCCCCCTGAAAGAGTGGTGGATGGTTGCCCCAGGGTCAGATAACCCAGACCAACTTTCTGCAATACACTGAGCTTATGCTGAATTTTGGGTATGCTTTCAAAAAACTCTACAGCCTGGTTAATGGTCATATCCAGCACATCGGAGATGGATTTGCCCTTATACCTGACTTCCAGTGTTTCGGTGTTGTACCGTTTGCCATGACAGTCTTCACACGGCACCAGAACATCCGGCAGAAAATTCATTTCAATGGTTTTATAGCCATTGCCTCCGCAGGTTTCACAGCGGCCACCGGCTACATTAAATGAAAACCTTCCGGCTTTATATCCCCTGATCTTAGATTCCGGCAACTCCTGAAACACATTGCGGATATCTCCAAAAAGGCCGGTATATGTTGCAGGGTTTGAGCGGGGCGTACGACCAATGGGTGACTGATCCACATCAACCACTTTATCGATATGTTCGGTTCCGACGATCGCTTTATGTTTCAACGGATCTTTTACCGACTTATAAAACAGCTGACTCAAAGCCGGATGCAAGGTTTCATTAACCAGGGTAGATTTTCCACTTCCGGATACTCCGGTTACACATATCATCTGTCCCAACGGAAAAGCAACATCAATCTTTTTCAGATTATGCCCTTCTGCTCCGGTTATCACGATCTGCTTCCCGTTACCTTCTCTGCGTTTTGGAGGAATTTCTATCTGCTTTTCGTTTGTAAGATAGGCGGCAGTCAGTGTTTTGGAATTCAGTATCTCTTCGGGTGAACCAAATGCCACAATTTCACCACCATGACGTCCGGCATGGGGCCCCAGATCAACGATATAATCAGCAGACATCATCATCTCCTTGTCATGTTCCACTACGATCACAGAATTACCTGTATCCCTGAGATCCGAAAGTGATTTGATCAGCTTCCGGTTATCCCGCGGGTGAAGGCCGATGGATGGCTCATCCAGAATATACAATACATTCACCAGTTGAGAACCGATCTGCGTGGCCAGTCTGATCCGCTGACTTTCACCACCCGACAAACTCATTGAGCTACGGTTCAATGAAAGATAATCCAGCCCCACATCGAGTAAAAAGCGTATACGGGTCCGGATCTCCTTTAATATTTCTGCCGCAATGGCCTTCTGACGATCAGACAAATGCGGTTCCAGGCTGTCGAACCATTCTGCAAGCTGTTTAATGTCTAGATTGGACAAATCGGCAATATTTTTATCATGTATTCTGAACCACAACGATTCCTTCTTAAGCCGACCACCCTTGCATTCATCACATGCAACTGTTTTGATAAACTGGTCCGCCCATTTCTGTGCTTTTTTTGATGTTTTTGAATCCTGCTGTGCTTCTATGTATTTTATGATCCCGTCGAAATTAACCGCATAACTCGACGACATACCAAGCGGAGTATTCTTTAGCCTTATGGGTTGATCCGTCCCGTTAAAAATTTCATCCAGTGCTTCTTCCGGAATATTCTTAAGCGGCGTTTTTAAGGTAAAACCATACTTTTCCCCCAGTGCTTCCAGTTGCCAGAATACGATGGAGTTGCGATATTTTCCTAAGGGAACAATTCCACCGGCATGAATGCTCAGCTTATCATCGGGAATGATGCGGGAAAAATCAATCTGATTCACCACTCCCAGTCCTTTACAACGGGGACAATAACCGTGGGGTGAATTAAACGAAAAGCTGTGTGGCGCTGGTTCGTCGTATGAAATACCAGAGGTGGGACACATCAGGTGACGACTGAAATAGCGTACAGCATTACTCTCTTTTTCAAGGATCATGCAATTTCCTTTCCCCATCTGCATGGCCAGTTTCACTGATTCCCTAAGTCGTTTATCTTCCTTTTCGCCAACCTGTATACGGTCAATAACAACCTCTATGTCGTGAATCTTATAGCGATCAACGCGCATACCATGCGATACCTCTTTTACCTCACCATCAATACGAACATACAGATAACCCTTCCGGATAATATTCTCAAAAAGTTCTTTATAATGCCCTTTACGTCCCTTTACAAGCGGAGCGAGAATACTTATCCGCTTATTGCTGTAATTTTCGGTGATAAGGTTAATAATCTTTTCATCGGAATATTTCACCATCTTCTCACCTGTGACATACGAATACGCTTCACCTGCTCTTGCGTAAAGTAAACGGATAAAGTCGTACAGTTCTGTTGTTGTTCCAACGGTTGACCGCGGATTCTTACTGGTGGTCTTCTGTTCAATGGAGATCACAGGACTCAGCCCTGTAATTTTATCCACATCCGGCCGTTCCAGGTTCCCCAGAAAACTTCTGGCATACGCCGAAAACGTTTCTATATACCTTCTCTGTCCCTCTGCAAAAATGGTATCGAAAGCCAGAGATGATTTACCGCTACCACTCAATCCGGTAATTACAGTCAGCTTGTTCCGCGGAATGGAAATATCAATATTTTTCAGATTATGACTTCTGGCACCATACACGTTTATCTGTTCCGTACCATCTGCGGAAATATGTTCTATGTGCGCTTTGTTATCCTGCATTTATTTAACCACCCAATTTTGCTGGTAGACTTCAATATGTCGTTTGTTGAAAGTAAGGTAAGATTTAACAGGGATATCGATGACATAGGTCCTGTTATGACTGTTCGTAAGGAAACTATCCCTTAACCAGGGATTAAACTCCTTTAATATACCGTATGAAATATCGTGTTCCCTGGCAAACAACCCAAAATCAGAAACCGAAGAATTCAGGACAACCTTCCGCATTTTCACTACAGGGTACAGGTCTTCCCGTTTCAGATTAAAACCATAAGCCACCGGATCTTTAAATATTTCTTTAATGGCAAGAATTCTGAATACATACCTGCTTGTTTCGTCCACCAGCAACAGATCATAATAATTATCCACTTTCTGACGGCTCAGCTCTTCAGATATTCTGCGCTGACCGATGTTATAAGATGCCGCAACCAGTGTCCAGGAGCCATATTTTTCATATGCCTTTTTAAAATATTCACAGGCAGCACGTGTACTTTTCTCAATATGGTAGCGCTCATCTATTTCATTATCCACCTCCAGGCCATAATCCTTGCCTGTGGATTTAAGAAACTGCCATATCCCGACCGCACCCATCGGGGATATTGCCCGCGGATCGAGAGAACTTTCAATTAAAGCCAGGTATTTAAAATCAGCAGGTACACCCTCACTTCTCAATATTGTATCCAACATAGGAAAGTAACGGTTGGCACGTTTGATTAAAAGCAAGGTATTGGAATGGAAGTAAGAATTACTTAACAATTCACGATCCAGACGTTCACGCACATCAATCCGCTCAACCGGCACCTGTTCCCCGGCAAATGTCATTTGATCCGGGATATCTATTCCCTTAATCTGGTACGGAATAACCTGCTGAACAGCGGTTTCCGAGTCACTCCCCTCACTCTTTACCCACGATGAAAAAACCAGGTAGACTAAAACTATATTGATTACTGCAAACAGTGTCCAAATTTTCTTCTTCATATCCCCAAAACGTTTAAAACTACTATGCTTCGCACAAATTTATAGAAATAAACGGCGTCTCCTGAATATTGTTTTAAATAATTATTAAAAAAGCCCGATTTTAACAATTGGGCTTTTTATTATTTTACCTGACAACGATGTTTATAATTTTCTTTGGCACAATGATTACTTTCAGCACCTGTTTTCCCTCTGTCCATTTCTGTGCCTTCTCATGCTCAAGTACCGTTTTCTCCATCACTTCTTTATCCTCATCCAGAGGAAATTCGATGGTAAAACGCATTTTACCGTTAAAGGATACCGGATATTCATAGGTGTTTTCAACCAGATAGGCTTCGTTTACCTCCGGCCAGGATTCATAAGCCAGACTCTCCTTTCCTCCGTACATCTGCCATAACTCTTCAGCTAAATGTGGTGCATACGGAGACAGAACCAGTGCAAAAGTCCTTGCAGTGTCTTTGGTAACAGTCTTCTTTTTATAGACCAGATTCGTGAAAACCATTAACTGCGAAATTGCTGTATTGAACTTCATATTTTCAATATCAGATGCCACTTTCTTAATGGTCTGGTGCAGCCCCTTCAGTACCTCCGCATCTTCCTCTCCTTCGCGGATATTATCAGTATCCGCAAAAAAACGGTGCACCCTGCCAAGAAAGTTAAACACACCTTTTACGCCCTGTTCCGACCATGGTTTGGTTGCATCCAGCGGTCCCATGAACATCTCGTACAGGCGAAGGCTGTCGGCGCCATAATTCTGAACCACATCATCAGGATTAACGACATTTTTCAGTGATTTGGACATCTTAGCCACAATCTGGTTCAACTCCTCTCCCGTTTCAGTATGGTAAAACTTACCATCCCGTTCTTCAACGAGGTCTGATGTTACCTTAGATCCGGCCTGTGTCTCATAGGCAAAAGCCAGAATCATCCCCTGGTTATAAAGTTTTTTAAAGGGTTCATCCGTCGAAACCACACCCAGATCAAACAGAACCTTATGCCAGAATCTGCTGTAAAGCAGGTGAAGCACGGCATGCTCGGCACCACCGACATAGAGGTCAACGGGCATCCAGTAATTTTCCTTTACTTTATCGAACGGAGCCTCATCATTTTTCGGATCAATATACCGTAAATAGTACCAGCAAGATCCGGCCCATTGCGGCATAGTATTCGTTTCACGGCGGCCTTTACGACCATTTTCATCTGTCACATGTAACCATTCGCCGGCATTGGATAACGGAGACTCACCACCATCGCCCGGCTGATATTTTTCAACCTCAGGAAGCTGCAGCGGCAACTCTTCCGTATTCAGGACAGACACCTCACCATCTTCCCAGTGAATCACGGGAAATGGCTCACCCCAATACCGTTGACGGCTAAACAGCCAGTCACGCAGTTTATAATTGACCGCACCTTTACCAAGTCCGTTTGATTCGAGCCAGGATGTTACTGTGCGAATACCATCTTTTTTATTTAATCCGTTAATGTTTAAACCATTCTCAGGGTTAGCCGAGTTGATGTATTCGCCGTCCTCCGTCCAGCAAAAGTCTCCGTTCAGAATTTCGCCCCTGTTGGATACAGTTTCACCCGGATCAAGTATACATACCACGGGTATATCGAATTTCCTTGCAAACTCAAAGTCCCGCGTATCATGAGCAGGAACGGCCATAATCGCACCGGTTCCATAACCCATCAGTACATAATCCGCAACCCATACCGGTATTCGGTTTCCATTTACCGGATTCACAGCATACCTGCCGGTAAACACACCGGTCTTTTCCTTAGCCAGTTCTGTTCTGTCAAGATCCGATTTCAAAGCAGCCGCCTTTACATAAGCTCCAACTTCCTCCCGCTGTTCTTCAGAAGTTATCTGATCCAGCAATTCATGCTCCGGAGCCACAACCATGTAGGTAGCACCGAATAATGTATCAGGACGTGTTGTATATACCCTCAGCTTGCTTTGCAGGCCTTCAAGTTGAAAATCAACTTCTGCACCCAGGGATTTACCGATCCAGTTGCGTTGCATATCCTTAACACCTTCAGGCCAGTCGAGTTGCTCCAGTCCCTGTAACAAGCGTTCAGCATAATGCGGAATACGTAGCATCCACTGCTTTAAATTTTTACGTACAACTTCTTTGGTACCGCATTTTTCGTGCGATCCGTCATTCAGAACCTCTTCATTGGCACAAACAGTTTTGCAGTGATTACAATACCACACCTGCGCGTTATCGTAATACGCCAGACGTTTTTTCGAGATGTACGCATCCACAGCTTCCTTACCTTCGGATTTAACCTGCTCAGGTATGACAAGCTCGGATACAGGACGCCCTTTCTGCTGCTCATCATCAAACCAGGTATTATACAACTGAATAAAAATCCATTGTGTCCATTTGAAATAAGCAGGATCGGTGGTATTTATTTCACGATCCCAGTCATAGCTTAATCCAAGGGACTTAATCTGGCGACGAAAGTTATCACAGTTTTTCTTTGTAGTCACAGAAGGATGTGTTCCGGTTTGAATAGCATACTGTTCGGCAGGCAATCCAAAAGCATCCCATCCCATGGGATGTAAAACATTTAAACCCTTCATCCTTTTGTAACGGGAAATGATATCGGTAGCCGTATAGCCTTCAGGATGTCCTACATGTAATCCTGCACCCGACGGGTAGGGAAACATATCCAGGATATAGTATTTTTCCTTAGTATAATCATCAGGCGTACTGAATGTTTTGTGCTTCTCCCAGTAAGCCTGCCATTTTTTTTCCAGCTCGGTAAAATTGTATTCCATCACGTTTGTGCGCTAAATTATTAAAGAGCGCAAAATTAATGAATCTTTAGGACATAGGCGAATGATACTATTTTATTATCGGTACAATATAAAAACAAAAAAAGCCCTGCAATGCAGGGCTTCTCAATCACTAATTAAAAACCTTTCTACGTTAATCACTCTTTAATCACCTTTACAACTTTTTTTACCCCCATCATACTGGTTATGGTCACAATATACAGTCCACTGTGCAGGTTGTCGAGATACAACTGCTGAAAACCGGAAACATCATTTAAAGATGTCACAAGGTTTCCCGTAATATCGTATATGTGAACCATATACTTTATATTTCCTGATAATGAAATCGATACTTCCCCCTTCGTCGTGGTGGGATATACACTAACGTCTTCGATCATAGCTTTGCGATTTATGTGGTTCCTCTACGCGTACAACGCTCATCATACTAGTCACATTCACTAAAAAAACACCATCGCTCAGTTTATTTACATTCAGGAGATGAGAACTCGGTTCATCGGTTAAACAATTTGTTAAATTACCATATTCATCGATATTATGAACCAAATATTTAATATTTCCCGCCAAAGATAACTTTTCGTTAGCTCTTGCTATTGCAGGATATATTTTAATATCATTTTTCATCTCAGAGTGGTGGATTAATTATTATTATAGGTCAAAGATATGTTATATTTTACTTATTTCAAAATATTTTTAACGTTTTATTAACTTTTAATACGCTAATTTTTTACAATAAAACAACACTAAATACACAATAAGAATGTATATGTTTAATTATCAATATATTGCGGATATAAAAATAATTAAGAACTGTTATTATACGCAAATAAATATTTTTACGTTACCGGGATAAAGGCTATACAACGCATTCATAAAAATTATTTAAGTATATTTTATATTAATTAAATATTAATCACACTAAAATCCTTCCTATTATTAAGTTAATTAAAACTTTAAAGGAATTTCCAACGTCTTAATCATCAAAAACTTAAACTTCCTTATAAAGTTTTCGGCATTTCATATGAGAATTCATCAAGCCGGCATACTTCCATTATTATCCGGAATAGAATGACTATTTTTGTAAAAAAAGAGAGATGCAGCTTTTTGACAACACCATATGTGCCATAGCCACTGCTCACGGAAGTGGTGCAATAGCGACCATCAGACTATCAGGCAACCAGGCTTTTACCATTGCGGATAAGGTATTTAAAAGTGCATCAGGCAGGCATCTGTCGGAACAGAAGCATTCTACCATTCATTTTGGAGATATTACGGACAGTAAAGGCAACATTATTGACGAGGTTCTGGTCTCGGTATTTAAAAGTCCAAAATCATACACCGGTGAGGACAGTATTGAAATATCCTGCCACGGCTCCCTGTATATTCAGCAACAAATCCTTGAATTATTGTTAAAAAACGGTGCAGAAATGGCACGTCCCGGTGAATTTACACAACGCGCCTTTCTGAATGGGAAAATGGATCTTTCGCAGGCTGAAGCCGTAGCCGATCTTATTGCTTCATCATCAAGGGCTGCACATAAACTGGCCATGCATCAGATGCGCGGTGGTTTTGCAGAAGAACTGACCAAACTGAGAAATGAATTACTACGTTTCGGATCTCTTGTGGAACTGGAGC
The DNA here is from genome assembly GCF_042219855.1 of Quyinboa sediminis. Taxonomy (NCBI): domain Bacteria; kingdom Pseudomonadati; phylum Bacteroidota; class Bacteroidia; order Bacteroidales; family Quyinboaceae; genus Quyinboa; species Quyinboa sediminis. Next base: position 1,204,816 of record NZ_JBHJHP010000001.1, read on the forward strand.
TTGACTTTGCAGAGGAAGATGTTGAATTTGCGGACCGCGCAGAACTGAGGCAACTGGCAGATGTAATTCAAAATCATATATCAGGTCTGGCAGACAGCTTTCAGCTTGGAAATGCCATTAAAAACGGGATCCCTGTGGCCATAGTAGGTGAAACCAATGTAGGAAAGTCTACCCTGCTCAATACCTTTCTGAATGAAGATAAGGCCATAGTATCTGAGATCCACGGCACTACACGTGATGTCATTGAAGATCTGGCCAACATAAAAGGTGTACAGTTTCGCTTTATTGATACTGCCGGTATCCGCAACACAGAAGACACGATTGAAAACCTTGGTATTGAACGCACCTATCGCAAACTTGAGCAGGCCCGGATCGTATTACTTCTGATCGATTCCAGACAACGTCTGTCACGCATTGAAGAAATGCTGCATCAGGTCCGTGAAAAAATCCGCCACCAGCGTCTGATAATTGTAGGCAATAAGATCGACGCCATCTCCTCCGAAGAAATGCAGTCTATCATGAATGATATTCCGCTGAATGAGAATGAGAACATCGTATTGATTTCGGCTAAATACAAAACCAACATTGACAAGCTTGAAAAGTTACTGCTGGAAACAGTTTCTCTTGAGAAGATAGATTCCAATGAATTGATTGTGACTAACCTGCGCCATTACGAAATTCTGAAAAAATCGCTTAAGGCTATCAAGCGCGTAGAAGACGGACTGGATTCAGGCATTTCCGGCGACTTTCTTGCACAGGATATCAGGGAATGCATGCATTATCTGGGTGAAATAACGGGACAAATCTCAACGGACGATATGCTGGGCTATATCTTTGCGCATTTCTGTATCGGAAAGTGATAGCCGTTGAATAAACACTTTAAAATGCCGTAAAACCGGCAGTTGGAAACCAATCCTTGCTTTAACATTACATTATTTTTTAACATATTTGTTTAATCAACTATTAGGTGCTTGGTTCAAATTTTATATTTTTAGGATCAAATAAAAAAACAACCCTAAACAGGTATTAAATCTGTTTTATTCTACTTATGTACATGGGGCCGATCTTTGTGACAACTGGCAAGCCTTTATATTTAAATCGATTTATAACGATGAATTTAAAACCTAAACAACTATGCAACTTCAAGGCATTCAACGCAAAATTTATGAAATCAGAGGGCATAATGTGATGCTGGATTTTGATCTGGCTAAACTTTATGAAACAGAAAACAGAAAACTAAAACAAGCGGTAAAGCGAAATATAGAGCGATTTCCGTCAGACTTTATGTTTCAACTTACCCGGGAAGAATGGAAGAAGCTTATCACAAATTGTGATAACCTGCCGGAAGGTGTGAAATTCAGTCCCGCCACACCTTTTGTTTTTACAGAACAAGGAGTGGCCATGTTATCCAGTGTTTTACGAAGTTCAAAAGCCATAGAAGTCAATATTCAGATCGTACGCGCTTTTGTTTACCTGCGCCAATATGCGTTAACCTATAAAGAACTTGCAGTCCGTTTAAAAGATCTGGAAGGAAAATTTTCTGATGTTGCCCAGGCAATCAACTACCTGCTTAAAAAAGATCAACAGGAAACAGAGCAAAAAGAGCGCAGGAAAATTGGATATAAGCCAGAGTGAGAAGATTAAGGCATATGCCGTAACTTACCTCTGTTTCCTGGTGGATTTCATACTAACGGACTGAAGAATTCAACTTTTCCGCACTTCGGACACAGGTAAAGTTCAAAACTTTCCTTGTTGACTAAAAGTTCAAACAACCCCCCAAGGACTCCCGTATTAAATCCTTCGTGAAATTTATAAACTCCGGAATATTTCATTTTAACATCGCAGCGCAGGCAATTAAGGTTTCTGTGTCCCTCATCAAATTCGTCCTCCGGTATTATTTCTTGATCCGTCAGACTGTAATTGCAATTCCAGCACAGGTTAAAATTATCTTCCAGTTCAGCGTTACAATTGGGGCAATTTTTCATATCATCAGTATTTTGTTTCTGAGAGATAAAGATAACATACAAATCACTTTTGACAATTCATCTTTCGGATAAAATACAGTGCACTCAGCACGATTATGATGAATAATCCGAAGAATGTAGCAAATCCTGCCTTTTGGATCAACCAGCCCCCAAGCAAGGGGAATATGGCCGGCAGAATATTTCCGGCTCCGGCAAAACCTGCGTATAATGCCCTGTTTTCGTTTCCTGAAACCTCCAGTAATACACCATTCATGCTGATGTTATACAATGAAAAGATGATCCCTCCAATGATGAACAGATAGCGTATTGCAATCAGGTCGTTAATAATCAGCACAGATGATGCCAGCAACACGGACAAAAACACATTGGTCATAAGCATGTACCTGTATTTCACCTTACCTGAGAAAAGCAGGACAAAAACGCTTACCAGGACCACGCCGATAATCTTGTTTAACAGGAACACGCCTGTGTCGGTACTGCCAGCATTAAACATGGTTTTGGCATACAACACAACAAACGGCAAAAATGAAATGGCTATTCCCTGTGTATTTATAAATCCCAGAAACCAGACCAGTTTTTCATTCTCCCTGATCTCAGTTTTCATGATCCGGAAAAAATCTGTAATACTGCTGATCCTCATATGTGAGCTCACATGCTCCCTGATTCGCCAGAATCCTCCTGAAGCTGTTAACAATAGTAATCCGCCAATCAGAAAAGTGTAAGCATAGTTTACCGGGAAAGCTTTGGCAGTTATAATTTGTTTTGCTGTAAAAGCAGATATGAGAACAGCCACGCCAATAATGATCTGCCGGATTGAAAAGAATTTTTTTCGTTTCTCAGGATTTATAGACTTCCCTATAATATCCATGTAAGCAATATTAGCAAAGGCACCTCCAAGAGCGAACAAGGAAATTAAGGCAAAAATAAGGTACAGAATCATATCTGAATGCTTTCCCGACATATAAAACAATAGCATCCCCAGGCTGATTAGTGCCAGCACACGTAAATTTATACCGGTCAACAATATGCTTTTCTTAAAAGGCCGGTTACTGATAAAGGGAGCAAAAAAAAGCTGCGTAAGACTCGATCCTCCCATAAGAATTGCCGTCATTAATCCAATATGAAACGCATTACCACCGGCTTCTACCAGCATTGCCGGTATGACGGTGTCTACATCCATAAAGCTTTGTGCCAGGGCAAGAAAAGCCGCATGCCAGATAAACGCTCTGAAATTATGAGTTGAAACTTTTACCGGAATCTGCATAGTGAAAAAATTAATGAGAATATTCTCAGTGCAAAAATACTCTGTTTCATCAGACTTCCAACACCGGTTCCAAACCCAACAATACTTCAGTTAATAGTATATTTTTCAAATACTTGTATCAATGGTAACGCCCATAGCGGTATTTGGACTCTTTCAAAAATTAAAGTTTTAAATAAACTTTCTGCTCAAACAGGACATTAAAAACAAAATAGAACTAACTTTGCAGCACCTTAGATTTCGGGTACGACTGAAAAAGACCTTTCTTAAACGAAGGAAGAGAATTTGAAGCATGATATGAGTAAAGTAGACTCCAGGATTATTTTAAAGGTTTTAAGCCGAAATTTATTTATCATAGCCGGTGCGGTACTAAGCTGTGCGGGTATTGCCCTCCACTATTCGGAAGACGTTAAACCATTTTTATATACGTTTTTATTTGCTTTAATTCCGGGCCTGATATTCTTTCTTTTATCCAGACGCTCCGGCAATGATGTGAATGTCAGCAAACGTGAAGCCTATGTAACAGTTACCATTTCCTGGCTTGTTATCGCGTTTTTCGGCTGTCTGCCTTACATTATATCCGGTGCTATTCCCGGTTTTGTAAATGCATTTTTTGAATCCGTTTCCGGTTTTACAACTACCGGCTCATCCATTCTAGTGGATATTGAAGCATTGCCAAAATCCATTTTATTCTGGCGCAGCATGACACACTGGATTGGTGGAATTGGTATAATTGTACTGGTTATCGTGGTGATGCCTGCTCTTCATCTCGGAGGTTATCACTTGTTTACCCTGGAATCCTCCTTACAGGAAAAGATCCAGCCCAAGATTAAATCGGTAGGGCTTAGGCTGCTTTATATTTATCTTTTTCTGACCTTCGCTGAAGTCATATTTCTGCTGTTTGGTCATATGCCACTTTTTGACAGTGTATGCCACGCTTTCGGAACAGTAGCAACGGGAGGGTTCTCCCCTAAAAACACCAGCATTGCAGAATACTCCCCTTACATTCAGTATGTTATCATGATTTTCATGCTTCTGGCCGGAACCAATTTTGTGGTGCATTACTTTATTGTGAAGGGAAAATTCAAACGGATTTCCAACAATGATGAACTGAAATTCTATCTCCTGATTGTACTTGTTGTCGGCCTGATGATAACAGGATCACTCTATTTTAAAATGCATTTGCCGCTGGAGGAATCCTTCAGGGCAGCATTCTTTCAGGTCATTTCCATTGTTACCTGTACTGGTTTTGCATCTGCTGACTATCTGACCTGGCCTGTATTTGCCTGGGTTTTGATATTTTTCGCCATGTTTTTGGGTGGCAGTACCGGATCTACAGCCGGTGGGATAAAGATGGTTCGTCACCTGATTGTTTTCAGAAACATCCGACGCGTTTTTCGCCAGCTATTGTCTTCGAATGCTGTCATTCCGGTAAAACTTAATAAATCGCCGATATCAGAAGAGACGAATAATTCCATTCTGACATTTGTTACCGTATACATTATGGTTTTTGTTGCAGGGAGCCTGACGATGGTCGCACTGGGTTTGGATGACAGAACGTCTGTCAGTGCCGTTGCCACCTGCATGGCCGGTATTGGTCCGGGACTTGGAACTGTTGGACCGGTCAGCAATTTTGCACATTTACCGGAAGCAGCCAAGCTTGTCCTTACATTTTTGATGCTGGTGGGCCGACTGGAAATTTATACTATCCTCTCCCTTTTCACCCGTTCATTCTGGACCAATTAGGATCAGTTTTTCTGTTCTGATGAATTTAAAAGAACAGTAATGGTTGTTCCCCTTCCCTGTTCACTGTCAATCCTTATTGAACCATGGTTTAATTTGATGAACTCGTTACACAAGACCAGTCCGAGTCCTGTTCCACTTTCATTTTCTGTTCCCGGAGTAGAAACAACCCGGGCCGGATCAAAAATAGTTTCCAGCCGGTCTGCTGCAATGCCCACACCCGTATCCTGCATAACGATACAAACCTTTTGATCGTCCGTGAGATAGGCACTAAGCGAAACCTTACCATCTTTCCTGGTAAACTTTAAGGCATTTGAAATCAGATTGCGCAAAACCATTTTTACCATATTCCGGTCAGCATAAACCATTATTTCCGGATCAACAGACACCTCAAGATCAATGCGTTTTTTATGTATAATAATCATCAGAGCATTCAATACCCTGCTGACAATATCCTGCAGCCTGAATTCTTCGTAAAACAGCTTTTGCTTATCGAACTGTATTTTAGACCAACTCAGTAAATCCTCCAGCAACGCATTGGTATGATCCACCTCAGCATATAATACTTTCAACTGCTCCTTATCCGGTAAATCATCCTCATCAATGTAAATCTGCAGCAACTCTTTTATGCTGCCAAGCGGAGCCCTTAAATCATGAGAAATAATGGAAAGATACTTATCCTTGTTCCTGTTGAGATCTTCAAGTTTTTTATTGTATTGTTCAAGATCTGCATAAAGCCGGCGGATCTTCTTTTTACTTTTTAGATTTGTTCTCAACAAAAAAATCAGCCAAACCGCAAAGACACTAAGAAAAATAACGAACCACCTTTGAATGACGATAATATTCTTATTTCTCTGACGTTCAACTGCCAGTGCATTCATCTGATCAAGACCTGCACTACCTGCATTACTGAACAGTTTAAGGTTAAGAGCGTCCGGTGCAAACAAATTCCGTGGATCATTTCCCTTAATTTCCATTTTATTCCTGTGCTGATTCCCCCTGAAATTATCTGAATCAATTTCAAACGATACCTCTCCACAAGCAAAAATGACAATACTTATGAGTAATTTTAATACGTACATCCTTAACTAAAATGCAATTTACTGAAATATTTTTCAATGCGCATATTCTCATTATTAAATTGCTTCCCTAATAAAAGACAATATACTTTATGCCTTTACTTATATTTTAACCGTTTTATCTTAAGCTTACCCTCCTTTTATCATTATTTAATCTAAATTAAATAAAATAATGATACAGGATTAATCATATCATAGCGGCTAATATCGTAATTTTGAAACAATTAAAGCCTCACTTTGGTATTTGAATTATTATACATTAAAAACCTCATATCGTATTCACCTGCATTTGACACTTAATATAACCGGGCAGACTTGAAACAGTCTGGTATTGAATTACGATGCTGTATGTTTTACGGCTACAAAAAACAAAACATTCAGACGTTGAGGCTGTAAGCACCATCCATCAATACATGCCCCTTATATTAACAGCAACAGAATTCATGCTCCAATATGCATTTGATTAGTGCTATATTATGGTTCTTTTCAAACGCTTTATGTAAACGCATATTTTACTGAGAATATTAATATTACATAACATGGTGTTAAAAAGTAATAACAGGATTCGGATTCAGGCAGAACTGAAAGATATACCCGGCATATACCGGGTTAGCCCTCCCAAGGGTACTTTTTTATATTAATCCATAACACTTTCATAAATATGGGTTAAACGACTCGTTATACAATTACTATCAAGTAAATTGCCCTGAAGTGGTGTCTGATGTAAAAAGTTGCAGTCAGACACCACTTTTAAAATTACAGTCCCCAGGAATCCGGTTCAACCTAAAAGCAAAAAACATGGCTACAGATACAGATACGAACAATGCTGATAACACACCTGAACGCAGTAAGCTGGACGAAATTCTTAAAGCAGCGGAACAATGCATGCAGGATAAAGACTTTTTAAAAGCCACCGAACTTTATGAGCAGGCGCTTGACGTGGACGGAAATACTTCTGATACGCACAAACCGGCAGGATTGGCCTATTATAGTTTATACAACAGTGTAAAGGATCAGAAAAAACAGAAAGAGTATCTTCAAAAAGCAATCTTTCATTATGAAGCTTATACCAAAACAACTGTTGATGCTGACCGGTTTACTGATCTGGGAAACTGCTATTATCATCTGGGGTTATTGGAAGACAATTCACAAAAAAGAGAAAATTTCGATAAGGCTCTTGAAAATTATGACAAGAATATCCGTCTGAATTCAAATGCAAGCTGGGCCTACTTTAACAAAGCACTTGTGTTTGTGGAGTTAAGCAAACTTGAAGCAGATCAGACGTTTAAAGCAAATCATCTGAGTGTTGCTGTTAAAAGCAATGAGAAGGGAATATCAGTTGTTGGGTATGATGCACTAAAACTGGCCAATAATATAGAATTGCAGCTTCGTCTGGCAGAATATGAAAGTGAACAAAAGGCAGAACTTGTAAAAAAAGCGGAATCAGACTTCAACCTAATATTAATCAACAGTAAGAATTCAGGACAAATACTAAACTCAGTAGCTCAACGACTGCAAACGGGATCCGAAAATTTTCAAACCTCTGAACACAAACTGATTATTTTAAACCTTGCCAAAACCGCATCCATGGCCGCAATAGAAACGGATGCGAAAGATACGCTTTTTCTCAATCAGCTTGGATTGATATTCTTTGCATTATCAGAAATATCAAAAGAAGAACAGCGTTCATACCTTGAAAAAGCATATAAAACGTTTCGCAGAGTTATTAAAGCAGACAAAAACAGAGCAGACAGTTACATCAATATTGCAAAGTATTATGAACGTCTTGCCTCTTCAGAACCAGACAGAACCCGAAAAACAGAATATTTACAACATGCAGCCAGCTATTTTGATGAGGCCTGTTTAAAAAATGGCGGCAAGCCAGAAACACTGAATGACAAGGGCAATGTTTATTTCGAACTTTCTAAATATGTTCCTGATACCCAAAAGGAACAAACGCTTTGCGACGCTATTGATATTTATGCACAAATTATAAAAAAGGACAAAACATATGTCTATTCATATTTTAACTCCGGTTTATGCTTTTTCAGGTTGAGTCTGCTTTACAGTGAACCGGATAAAAAACGCAACCATCTCCAGAATGCCATTGTGCACTATACCAATGCAAGCGCCGTTTCGCCGGATTATACTCTGGCAAAAACGGAAAAGGCGCAACGCCTGCTGGATCTGGCATTATATACAGAGATAAATGAAAGTGTAAGCCTAATAAATGAAGCATTAAAGATTTATACGGATTTATCTTCCCTTAAACCAGAACATGCAACCTATCTGATAAATAAAGGCGAATGCTATATGCGCCTGGCTCCGCTTGCTGATAAAAGCAATATGGAAGTTACACTTAAAAAAGGAATTGAACAGTTCAGAAAATCACTCGATACAAAAGAAAAATCGTTGGATGGATTATATTATTGGGGAATGAATATTCAATATCTGAGCTACAGGGATGATGAGGTTAAAGCCTTTGAAGAATTTGCAAAACAAAACCATTCTGCCCGGGGATTCTGGGAACTGGGAAATATGTTCTATTACTCTTTAAAAGATAATGAAAAAGCCGTAGGGGCTTTCCGGATGGCTCTGTCACATCTGCTACATGAAAGCATCACCGACTTTCCTAATATTAAAAGCTACATTCTTTTTGATCTGGGCAACGCCATGGTCAATCTTAACCGTTTTGAAGAAGGAATCCAGTGCTTTGAAGAAGCCTTGAACGCATTTGACGGAGACTATATTTATGCGTTTCACAATATCGCCCATTATACCGGACGTATGGGAAAGCACAAGGAAGCGAATGAAAAATGGTACCAAACGATGCAGATGTACCGTAAACAGTTAAACAACGATTTTAACTTTTCGGATCAAGCCATCAACTGGTATTATCTTGGTTCGCTCTATAACGAAATTGATAAAGATTTTGACCGTGCAGAAGAGATGTTCGCCAAAAGTGCGATGAGAGATCTTAATAACACGGCCATGCTAAAGGATTGGAATGCTCTTCTTCATGAAAAAAACCGCAAACTTTTGAAACCGGATCTTTCACTTCACTGGAAGATTAAAAAAAATATTAATGAAGCAGAACGTATCAGCAGGGTAAAGTTGTGTAATGAGGATACTTTTTTTGATCTTGCCTTTATGCACTTTTCTGACGAACAGTACCAAAAGGCAGAAGCCTGTGTCAGAAAAGCGCTTGCCATAAATCCGGAATCGACGGGTAATCTCAACCTGCTTGGCCTTATATGCATCAACAACCACAGTTTTGCTGATGCGGTGGAACATTTTAAATCGGCCCTTAAGCTTGATGCCTATAATATGGATATCAGAAATAATCTGGCCACGGTTTATATCAAACAAAAGGAGTTTGACAAAGCTGAAAACGAATATAAATCCATTATAAAAACTGACTTCTACAATGTGGATGCGCACATCGGCTTAGGTGATGTATTTCTGATCCAGGCTGAAGAACGTGAGAGTGACCAGGATTTGTTTGAACTTTCAGAAATGCATTTTCGAAAAGCAATCTCTTATGGAAAGTCCAAACAGGGATCGCGCCGGCTGGGAGTTCATGAACCACAAAATGGCAATAAACGTTTGTACAAGGATCTTGATCTGGCTGATATCTACTATTCTCTGGGTTATTTAAAGATTAAACTGTTTGAGAAAAAAAGTTTTCTTGAAAAGAGCGTTGACCGCTATCTGCTGAATGAAGCATACCGCTATTTTAACAAAGCTTTAAAGTCGAATCCGGAACACTATAAAGCTGCGCGTGCCAGAGCCAAAGTACGTGAAAAAATTACAGTGGGCCATAAAGATCATTTGATTGACAAATTCGGACCATGGCTCGTATCCGGACTTGCCTTCTTTATTTTTGTTTTTGCCCAGCTGCATTTTTATTTTCCGGAGACATTGTCAAATCCTGAACCTGAATATTATACCCTTAACGAGAGTTCTCTGAATTATCTGACAACTGTTCAGCCGGTTGATTCAGTCAGCCGGAACAAATTAAGCAGTCTAGCAGCCGTTCATTTCAGCGATAAGAACAGGTTGATTCAGGAGATATCCTCCATCCTTAAAAATCATAAGATTTCAGTTGATCAGCTGGAGAGCATAAATACAATAAAGCCGACATATTCTGATAAAGGGAATAAACTGACGACAGGTCACTATATCCTCATCTCGTTTTCAACACTGCTTCTTATTATTGCCGGTTTATACCTGCCACAGTTGCTGAAACTAAAGATCGGCTCCATTGAACTGGAGAAAAATGTAGCCAGTGAGACCACAGGAATAACCAGTTTTAAAATATCAACACCACATACCAAATAAAATTAATAGTATAATGATCCGTTTTAAATATAGCTATAACTTATCGGGATAAACCTCTGATTCAGGACTTACTTACTGGTTATTTATTACGATTATTTTTTTAACCTGTCTGTATTCACCTAAACTGAGTTGATAAAAATAAACTCCTGAGTTTAGTCTTGAACCATCAACATCCATTTCATGCATTCCAGCGGGCATGTGAGTATCAAGCAATGTCAGAATCTTTTGTCCCTTAATATCAAAAATTTCCAGGGTTGTTTTTCCGGAAACTTTGCTGTTCCATGCAATCATGGAATGATCCGAAAATGGATTTGGCCTGTTTTGAAACAAATGAATCAATTCCGACAGTTGAGTGGTTTCATCAAGTGCAGATGAAACCGATCGTTCAAATATGGGTCGCAAACCCCATGCATTCAGTATTCCGGTTTGTCCTTCTTCGGTATCCTTTACAGTTAAGGTCCATTCACCATTTGGATCCATGCCGTTAAAGGCAGATAAGTCATTATATGGTTTGAAATTTCCATAAAATGGCGCTGTTCCATCTGTAATATTATCCGTTTCTGAATCTGAGAGCTTGGTCCAAATGAAATTCTCACCCTGATCTGTGACATGATAAACAACCGGCACTTTAACATCATGGTGTGACAGGTATATTTCAAGATCACTCACTCTTGAATGGATAATAGAATCAAGCATCAGTTCCAACCCTGTTATCTGGTATTCCACAACTGAATTATTGGACTGTGACATAGCTTCACTCTTTATTATTGTTCCCACAACATCTAAATTAATGGTACTTGTTGTTTCTACATTATCAGGTATCATGAAACCTAAGCCATTTTCCATGAATGTTCCTGAAGGATGCTTAAATCCACCATTGGTGGTTTTCAGTATAGTTCCTGCTTCTCCTCCAACCCAACCCGTGTTTTCATCAAGAAAAAATACGGCACTCAAAAGATTGGAAGCAACACCGGTGATCTGTTTATGCCAGGTTTGTCCTCCATCCATTGAGTGTAGAATCATTCCCTGATCACCTACCACCCATCCCTGGTTCTGATCAATGAAAAAGATATCGTTGAATGATTTATCCACACCGCTCTCTACTTCCTGCCAGGTTTCACCGCCGTCTGTTGTCCGCATGATAACACCCAATACACCTGCCATCCATCCATGCATATCATCAATAAAAAATACGGATGCAAAACGAAATCCCTGAGATACATTGACATCATACCACTGCCAGGTTTCTCCACCATTTGTGGTTCGTATCACAGAAGAATCCAATCCTGCGGCCCAACCTATATTTTCATCAATAAAAAACACATCATGCATCGGGTTTCTGGATGGATTGGTCTGTGCAACCCAGGTATTACCACCATTAGTTGTATGGGCTACTTCACCCCAATTGTCTCGGCTCACGATCCAGCCGTTGTCTTCATCCACAAAATAAACGGACGTTATCAGTCCTTTAACGGGACTTGTTTGTGTCGCCCAGTGTTGCCCTCCATTGGTGGTGTGTAATATCATTCCATATCTGCCAACGGCCCATCCCTCATTCTCATTAATAAAGAACACATCATTGAAAGAGTTCTCCATTTCCTTTTGGATGGTCCAGGTATGACCGCCATCGGTAGTATGCAAAATATCACCATCATCTCTGGTATCCCACTGATAATCACTGGTAACGGCCCATCCTGTATCCTTATTTACAAACTGTACGGCTTGTACAAAGTTCCAGCACAAATCATTAACAATAGAAAAATCACTGTTCCAGCCATCATTTTTCAACATGATGCCATGATCCCCAACAATCTGATAGGTGTAATCCTCAAGGGAAATCTTATCAATATCCCACAGGCTGTAGGGAACTTCAGATTCCATTGGTTCCCACACCCCATCGGTACCTTTGAAAATAGTTCCGTAATCACCTACAGCATAACCCGGTTCCCCGAGTTGCTTAACAATACTGTATAATCTGAAGGCCAAAGATTCATTCTCGTTCGTCCAGCTTGTTACATCCCATTCTTTGCTTAAGATTGTGCCTGAATGGCCACACAGATAGGAAACAGATGTTTCTGACATATCTATGCCCGTCAAATCCCATGAAGTTCCTGCGAAACCATTTGTCCACAGCTGTCCCCCATTTGTGGTATAAATTAAAACACCCTGATCCCCAACCAACCAGGCTTCGTTGCAATGGTAAGCATTGATCTGATTAAAGTTTACCCTGTGTGGAGGACTAACGTTTTCCCATTCTGTTTCTCCGTCATAAGTGGATTTTATAACTGTTCCTTTATTCCCACAGGCCCATACACAAGCCTGCGATACAGCTGAAACAGAGTTTAGATTTTCGATTATACCACTGTTTTGCCTGATCCATGTTTCACCCTTATCCGATGTAAAAAAAACGATTCCTTTATCGCCTACTATCCAGCCATGACCGTCAATGGAATTGACATATATATCGTTCAGATTTTCTGTTGTACCGATATCAACTATTTCCCAATAGTCCCCCGGCATAACATGATGTATTACAGTTCCACCTGCACCGACAGCCCAATGTGACCCGCTCATCGAAACAGCATGCAGGCTGTTTCCCTGTGGTAAGGGATTCTGCCACATCCAACCGGATTGAGCAACTAAACAAAAGGATAAAATACACAGAAGAGGAAGGATAATCAGCCGTTTCATAACATGGGGATTTTGAGGTTAGACCAACTAATATCAGCATTACAATTTACGACATTTAATACTGAATGTCAATAAATTAACCTTTATACCCAAGGTATATTCAGAATACTTTAAAATGTGAATCATATGTCGTAAGACGTGAATCATTTGTCGTGAGACGTGAATCGTTGATCGTGAAACGTAAGATGTAAATCAGGTATTTTGTGTTTTGAAGTACAGCTGTATACAGCAATGAAAAACATACCAAATTGTTAATCCCTAATTTTTGTTGTCCGGATAAAGCCTCATAGATTCCTCGCTTCACTCGGAATGACAGGCATTTGATGGCTTTTGGCTGGAGGATGGGTTGATTTGCGACAAATTCGCAAACCAACCCATCCTCCAGCCCCATATGAACCTAAAAGACTGTCATTCTGAGCGCAGTAAAATGAAGCGAAGAATCTTTACGTAATATTGGTTTTTAGCCGGACAACAATGATTACCACTAATTCATGCTTCACTTCTCATTATTAATTGATTAAGAAAACCTGTCGGGATGCAGATAATCCATATTAAAATCTGTTTTGTTTCCAGCAATCACATCGTTGATTATTTGCCCTGTTACCGGCCCAAGACTCATGCCCATCATGGCATGCCCGGTGGCAAAAAGCAGGTTATGTAGTTTTTGGGTTCTTCCGATAAACGGTACACCATCAGGACTTAAAGGCCTTAATCCCTCCCATATATTCAGTTTTTCTGCTTCAGCAGAAGGAATGGAAGGGATGGCATGATGCGTCCTGTCCAGCATCGCCTGCACTCTTTTTAATCTTACATGGCCGGTCTCACCACTAAACTCCATTCCGCTACCCAGACGCAAACCATCTTTAAGCGGTGTTAAAGCCACCCGCGCTTCGGTCAGAATAACAGGAGTATGCAGTTTAACTGCGGAATCGACGAAGTCCATACTGTATCCCTTCCCTGCTATGACGGGAAGCCTTATCCCTGCCAGTTTAGCAAGGTCAGATGATTTGGCGCCGGCAGCTATCACATATTCATCGGCTTTGAACACTTTATCTTTTGCCATTATGGATTCAATCCGGCCTTTTGAAGTAAGAATACGATCGATCTGAATACCGTCTCTGATGCCAACACCATTTTCAAGCAACCTGTTCCTAAGCCACATCATATGCTTTTGCGGATGAATGTGAGCATCGCTCTTATATAAAACAGCACCGGCAATATTAAACTCAAGGTCCGGTTCAATATCCTTTAATTCACCCGACCTGTAAATTTTGGTTTCAATGCCCAGTAAGCCAGCCATCTCCGTCAGTTCGATCTCCTCCTTAAACCCTTCCTCGCTGACTGAAGCCATCAATAAGCCATTTTCAACAAGATCTGATTGTGCCTCATATTTTAAGGTCAGCAATTCATAGAGTTTTCTGCTCTGTTCGTTTAACTTATATAATGTGGGTGCAACTTCTCTGACCTGCTTTGAGTTAGCGGACCGGACAAATTTCATGAACCAGGGCAGTTTTTTAATATTCTTCGACAGGGGAAAGTAAACTGGGCCGGTTGGATCGAACAACATTTTCAGTCCCGCCTGCAACATGGATGGTGATGCCAGTGGAACAAAATGACTGGGCGTAATGTAACCACAGTTGCCGAATGAGCAGTTTGAATAATCATCTTTCGCCCGATCATCAATGACCTCAACTTCAAATCCTGCCTGATTCAGGAAAAAGGCACAGTGCAAACCCACTGTACCTGCCCCGATTATTATTACTTTCTTCTTCATATACACTTACAGTTTACCTGCCACACGAAAACCGTGTGCATACGGATCGTCATCATCAATAATTATATGGTTATATCCGGTAACCATGGCCCAGCCTTCTATTGATGGCACGATGGCATCGAACTCACCTATTTTCACATGTTCCTCTACCCGGCCTGTAAACTGACTGCCAATGATACTTTCATGTAAAAATGTTGAACCAACATCCAGTTTTCCTTTTGAAAACCACTGTGCCATCCGGGCAGAAGTTCCGGTTCCGCAGGGACAGCGATCAATGGCCTTTTCACCATAAAACACAGCATTGCGTGCATCGGCTTCCTTACTCATGGTATCTCCGGTCCACAATACATGGCTCAGACCCGAAATTTTCTCATTTTGCGGATGGACAAAGGTATAGAGCTCATTCAGCCGTTTACGTATATCGCGACTGAATGTGATCAGCTCATCTGCCGTAAAATTCTGCATCCCTGAGTAATTGGGCTGTTCATCCACAATGGCATAAAAATTTCCTCCGTACGCCACATCCACAGTCAGTTCACCCAAATGCGGACTCACGACCTTAAGGCCTGTTTTATATAAAAACGAAGGGATATTTACAATCTTTACAGATGTGACCTTCCCTTTTTCATTCTGCTTATAGTGAGCCAAAACCAATCCTGCCGGGGTTTCCAAACGCAATTTTCCGGGCGTTTGAGGAGTAATCAATCCCTCCTCAATGGCAATGGTCACGGTTCCTATGGTTCCATGTCCACACATCGGCAGGCACCCACTGGTTTCGATAAACAGAATCCCTGCATCGTTTTGCGGATTCTCAGGCGGAAAAATAAAACTGCCTGACATCTGCTCGTGCCCCCTTGGTTCAAACATAAGCCCGGTTCTGATCCAGTCGTATTCCTGCATAAAATGCTCCCGCTTCTCAAAAATGGACCGGCCTTTCAGGTTAGGTCCTCCACCGGCTACCACACGCACCGGATTACCGCAGGTGTGTCCGTCAATACAGAAAAATGTACGCCTTGCCATAAATTGAAATTAATTATTTTACCCCTCCAACCTCCCCTAAAGGGGAGGCTTTTAACCTTTTTACAGAGGGAGTTATATTTTATCTTTTGTCCAAACATTGTTCACGACCCGCATGATATTCAGCGGATTGCCATTTTTCAGTTCATCCGGCAGCAATGCATCCGGAAAATCCTGGTAACTGACAGGGCGGACGAAGCGCTTAACAGCCGATACACCAACCGAAGTAAAACGGGCATCCGTACTGGCCGGATAAGGTCCGCCATGCTGCATCGCTGCACAGACCTCAACTCCGGTAGGAACACCGTTCAGTAACAGTCTGCCGCATTTTTGCAACAAGACATCCACCACATCCTTCCGTTGAGCAAGCTCTTTTTCCGTCGCATGGACCGTTGCTGTAAGCTGGCCTTCAAGTGACTGTAGCACTTCTGAAAACTGTGCGTCAGTATCACAGGCCACAATCAGGCTGAACGGCCCAAAGACTTCTTCATGCAGCGTTGGCTTAGCCATAAAATCAGAACCTCTGACCATCGCCAGTACCGGCATTACCACATCCTGATCCACCTCATCTGCACCACGCTCTATCAGTTTTACCTCAGAGTGTGTAAACATTTTATCTGCATTGAGCCTGTAATTCCGTAATACACTGTCGCTGAACATTTTTGCGCCTGAGGCAGTCTTCACCTGTGATGAAACCTGTTCAATAAAGGCATTGAATCCATCCGTGCGTGTTGTAATAATCAATCCCGGATTGGTACAAAACTGACCCGCATTCTGATTCACTGAAGCTACAAGCTTAGCTGCTATGGTTTCATAATTATGCTGTAATGCTTCTTTCAGGATGACCACAGGATTCACACTCCCCATCTCTGCAAATACAGGAATAGGTTTATCGCGCTGTGCAGCCAGATTATACAAAGCTCTTCCCCCTTTTTGTGAACCGGTAAAACCAACCGCTTTGGTCATGGGATGCTGTACCAGCAACTGTCCCGACTCATAGGAAGCATCCTGAATAAAACCAAACACTCCTTCAGGTAATCCGGCTTTCCCAACTGCTGTGCTAATGGCTCCGGCCACCAGTTCGCCTGTACGGTGATGCGCCGGATGGCCTTTTACCACAACAGGATTTCCACCGGCCAGTGCCGATGCGGTATCTCCTCCGGCTACAGAAAAAGCCAAAGGAAAGTTCCCGGCACCAAAAACCACGACGGGACCGAGTGGAACCATCATTTTCCGGAGATCCGGTTTAGGAAGTGGTTCACGCTTCGGATCACCTACGTCAATTGTAGCTTCAAGCCATGAGCCTTCATCAAGCAGATCAGCAAACTTATTCAGTTGTCCGGTCGTTCGGCCCATCTCACCACGGACACGACCTTCCGGCAGAAAAGTTTCCTGCATCACAGTCTCAACAAGTTTATCTCCCAGATTATTAATTTCGTCACTTACTGACCTCAAAAAATCAGCCCTTTGTCTTCCCGACAGCGCTCGGTATACCGGAAATGCTGCTGTCGCCTTTTCAAGTTTTGAATTTATGATATCTTTTAATGTCTGCATCTTAAAATTTTGGTTTGTTTTTCAGCGCCTGTTCAATAATTCCAACAATCTTTTCCCGTTCAGAACCGGAGATCATCTGGCGTGGTGGTCTTACGTATTCGGTTCCGATACCGGTATAAACTTCAGCCAGTTTGATATACTGAACCAACTTAGGATGAATATCCAACTCCAGAAGCGGCATAAACCAATGGTATAATTTGACTGCTTCATTAAACTTACCGGCTTTTGCCAGTTCGAATAAAACAACTGTTTCCCTGGGAAAGGCACAGACCAAACCGGCCACCAGGCCATCAGCTCCAAGCATTAATGTCTCCAGGCACAGCGTATCAACTCCACCCATAATTTTAAAGCGTGAACCGAAGGCGTTGCGCATGCGAACCACATTGGTCACATCGCGTGTTGACTCCTTTACGGCTTCTATATTCGGAACATCTTTCAACTGCTCAAACATCGGAATGGTTATCTCAATTTTATAATCCACCGGATTATTGTATAAAAGGATAGGGAGCGATGTGGATTCAGCTACTTCCCTGAAATAAGCCACGGTTTCCTCTGCATCAGCCTTGTATAAAAGCGGAGGAAGCAACATCAATCCGTCTGCTCCGCCCTCTTCAGCAAGTCTGGCAGCTTCTATGGCCCTGACTGTACTTGACTCGGCAATATTCATAATAACCGGTACTTTCTTACGATAAGGCTGCAGGACCTCTACAAGCTTCAGTTTTTCCGCTGCACTTAAGGTACTGGATTCCCCCAGTGAACCGCCCACGATAATGCCGGAAACTCCGGATTCTACCTGATAATCGATGTTTTTAAGAAATGCCGGGATATCCAGCTCTCCGTTCTCTTTAAACTTGGTTGTAATTGCCGGATATACACCGGTCCATGTTGGTTTCATATCGAAAAGAATTTTTGTTATTTATTCTGGTTCAAAATTACGAAGGGATTAGAGATGAAAATTGATAATTATTATCCTGTTTTTGAACTATTTTATCCTATTTTTGTATTTTGATAAATATTAAAGGTAATTAAGGTCATGAAAGCAGTCCGGTTTATCATTCCAAAAACAAGCACAAATTCATTCAGAGTGCAACTGGATAAGCAACCTTATTTTTATGATACGATTCACTATCACCCTGAGCACCAGATTACTTATATTGTAAAAGGTGAAGGCACCTGCTTTATCGGGAACCATGTGGAACGTTTCACTGCCGGAGATGTGTACTTTATCGGAAAAAATGTACCTCATGTTTTTAAATCGGATAAAGCCTACTACGAAGGAACAAACGGAAAGACTTCCTTCGGCATATCCATCTTTTTAAAGGACGAAACGTTTGGTCAGCAGTTTTTTGAAATTCCGGAGATGGCGCACATTAAGCGGCTGCTGGATATCGCCTCAATGGGTGTAAAACTTTCAGGAGATGACAGGGATAAGGTGGCGCAACTGATTTTTACCACAAAGGACATGAACGGGTTTCAACGGTTTCAGGCTTTAATGGAAATTCTGGATCTGTTTGCTCAGTCTGACCACCTCGAGATTTTATCGTCTGTCCGTTTTGATGTTCCTTCCCGTGACAGTGATCACGAACGCATTAATGTGGTATTTAATTATCTGTCGGGTAATTTCACGCAGGAGATCTCCCTGGATAAGATCTCCTCCATAGCCAACATGACACCCAATGCCTTTTGCCGCTATTTTAAAAACCGTACCGGAAAAACCTTTTCAAATTTTCTGAATGAGATCCGCGTGGAATATGCCGGTCGCATGATCTCGGGCAGCCATGATTCCTTTGGGAACATTGCCCTGGAAAGTGGCTTTAATAACATCTCATACTTTAACCGTAAGTTTAAACAGATAACAGGATTAACGCCACTGATGTACAGAAGGAAGTTTGGAAGAGATGGATAGAATTAATCACGAAATAGGAATGGGGAATTTATCTAAGGGAGCCTTTTACATGACTCACCCCGGTTCAGACATTCAGTATGACCAGATCAAACCGCCCCTCTCTCCACCGATTGGCACCGGCACAAAGAGAGGAAATCAAATATCCTTAAAAGTTAATTTTTCTGCGTAACCCTGCGTTTTAATCTGCGTCCCGCGATAGCGGGTCTGCGTGAACCTGCTTCATTTCTCGCAGATTTTCGCTGATGTTTTACGCTGATTTTCGCAGAAGTTTTCTTTAGAATCCGAATTAAAAAGCTTTACTACAGCAACAGATAAAAAGAATTACAAAATCAGTCATTTTATTTTTCTGCGCCACTCTGCGTTTTAATCCGCGTCCCGCATTAGCGGGTCTGCGTGAACCTGCTTCATTTCCCGCTGATTTTTGCTGATGTTTCACGCTGATTTTCGCAGAAGTTTTCTTTAAAATCCGTATTAAAAAACTTTACTGCAGCAACAGATAGAAAGTATTACAAAATCAGTCATTTGTTTTTTCTGCATAACGCTGCGTTATTATCTGTGTCCCGCATTAGAGGGTCTGCGTGAACCTGCTTTATTTCCCGCTGATTTTCGCTAATGTTTCACGCTGATTTTCGCAGAAGTTTTTCTTTAGAATCCGTATTAAAAAACTTTACTGCAGCAACAGATAGAAAGTATAACAAAATCAGTCATTTGGTTTTTCTGCACCACTCTGCGTTTTAATCCGCGTCCCGCATTAGCGGGTCTGCGTGAACCTGCTTCATTTCCCGCTGATTTTTGCTGATGTTTCACGCTGATTTTCGCAGAAGTTTTCTTTAAAATCCGTATTAAAAAACTTTACTGCAGCAACAGATAGAAAGTATTACAAAATCAGTCATTTGTTTTTTCTGCATAACGCTGCGTTATTATCTGTGTCCCGCGTTAGCGGGTCTGCGTGAACCTCCTTTATTTCCCGCAGATCTTCGCTGATGTTTCACGCTGATTTTCGCAGAAGTTTTTCTTTAGAATCCGTATTAATAAAATTTATTGCAGCAACAGATAGAAAGAATTACAAAATCAGTCATTTGTTTTTTCTGCGCAACTCTGCGTTTTAATCTGCGTCCCGCGTTGCGGGTCTGCGTGAACCTATTTTATTTTTGTGGGATCTATCTGATGGAAACTTCCACGTTCAGAACCCGATCTTCACCTTCGTTCCGATCGTATTTACCGGTTTAAAGTTTCTGTACTTTGTATCGTAAATAGTGCGTAATCCAAAATCACTTTTTATGTTCTTATACTTCAACCGAAAACCCACACCGGTTTCAGAGTTTAAAAACACGGGGTGGATCAATAACTGCGGAACGGCATACCCTGCACTGTTTTTATTCAATGCAGGTGAGATATACTGCCCGTAAGCATAGACGGAAGCCAGATCATTCAATGAATAACTGAGCGATACATTCAAACCCAAATGAAAATCAGGATAATCAGCATCAAAAATGGTCATATGTTTTATCAGACCTCCACCCAAAGAGAGATCCAGATTTTCAATGCCACTGTAATCCAGTTTGAGTTTATAATATTCATACATGGAAAAAGCCGGTGCAAAATCGGTCGACATGCCGTAAGAAAACTGCAGATTCTTTTTAACAAACACTGGTTTATACTCCATATTCGGACCGGTATGTTCAGGAAACAGGGTCAAGGACAATGTCTGAACATTTTTCATTCCGTACGAAGCCGAAGGATAAAATGAAGAGAGGTCGGTTTTAATGCTGCTGCGAAGGTTTTGCTCCAGATTGGATTGCACCGCATTTACCTCGCTTTGTGCCAACACATCCGACAAGCTCATTTGAACAATAATGAACAGCAGTAAAAGATAAATTCGTGATATGTAAAAGATATCAGGTTTATTCATTTTAACAGGAACACGTATCAGGTTAACGGAACTGTGTAGTAAAAGTAACGCTTTTTAGATTTAGGGTGCGGGGGTAATTCAAAAAAATATCATCATTTTAAATTTCATACGGTAATAAAAGATGCTCTGTGACCATTGATCCACATTTATGTCATAATAGTAAAACTAACCACAGAGAAACACGAAGATCATTCATCCGGGTCACAACAGCATCCCTTTATCGGGATCTGTACCATTCAGTTTAATTTTGTAAGGCCACTGTGCATCAGGCGTCTCATCCTTCTGGCGCCCCCAGCGCATGGGTAGCGGCCAGTGTTCTGTTGGTGCACCGCTTACCACCAACCAGAGATATTCTGTATGTTTGGGAACCTTAAACGTCAGCTTACCTGAAGCGGTTTGGCCCATATCCCCGTAAACCCGTTTCCCGTTTCCCAGGGAAGCCAGAAATCCGTAACGCCAGCCGGCCAGTTCCGGTTTTACGCTGCTGTATCCACTGGTTCCTGCCATGCCTTCAAAAATCAGTTCAACCTTTGTTCCGGCCTCAGGCACATTCAACTTTATGCCGTTATAACCATAATTCTGCGGACAATTGGCTGAATCGATCCTGAACCAACCCTCTCCGGCATCTACCAGTTTTGTAAAGTGCTGATTGGCATATTGATGGGCCACCTTTTCCACCCTCTGAAGATCCCAGGTAATAAAGCGTCGTGAAGCATCAAATATCTCATCGTTAAACTGTTCCTGTGTCAGTTCATTCAAGCGTTTATAGGTCATCACCGGATCTTCTCCCTTTTCTGTATTCCGGCACAGCTCGCCGAAAAATTCCTTCCCGTGTTTTTCCGACCAGTATTCCAGCACATACGGTGAGTGATACATATTCTGCGGATGAAGAAAGGCATAATGCGTCCCTTTCATGAAATCCTTCAGGTGGTAGTTTTCAAAGGTCATCCATTCCGGATAAACATGCCACAACATATACTGTGCAGACATCTCCATGATGGCTCCCCGCGGTCCTTTTCCTGATTCCGCCCGGCTAAGATACTGGAAACAATGTCCCATTTCGTGAGCCAGTGCACCGTAAGGCGCCTTATTGATGCGGACTGCAGGCGTCCATAATATACCGATCTTATCCTCTTCGCCTCCACCAAATGCTGTTCCGCCATCGCCACCGATAACATATACAAGCAATTTAAAGGTGTCTGTTACAGAATGGCCTTTCTCAACCATTTTAAGCTCATTAACATAGTAATCGTAAAACCGCTCACATTCTTTTAAGGCAAACTGCGCATCAAACCGCCGGGTAGTATCCGGATTAGCCATAGGATCATCACCATATTCCTTATGCCAGAATATCGCAACATTTTCAGACTGAACCATATGCTGAAAGCAGAAGTCACTTTCGGGGTTTTCATAATCATTGCTATCCGGTATGGCGTACACCTTTTCAGGGATGTATAATACTTTTTCCAGTCCTGCCTGTTGGCTTTCAGATGCAGATTTTGGCCGGTTTATACATGAAACAAAAGAGATAAGAAAAACAAGAACAGCAAGAACTGATTGGTATCTTTTTACAGAACTACACAAGAATGATCGGTTAATAAGCATGATTAAAAATTTCGGATTTATACGTATGATACAAATATACGAATCCCCGAATGTAAGAATAGTACATATGTTGAAAATTACAGCACGATCAGTTTTTCAGTTCGCCACTCAACAAACCAAGTACTTTCACCATAAAAACCACGGAATTTCTCACCTGATCCGTCTGGTTCAGTGTTCCGGTTATATAGGTATCCAGTTTCGGACAATAGTACATAAATGAACCGGTGCTTCCTGAATGTCCGATCACCGTCAGCTTTGGTAATGTTGGGAACAATTCCCGGAAGTCAATTTTTCGTAAGCCGAACCCGTAATACATGCCTTTGGTTTCCGGTATCCAGCGCTGCATCCTTTCCAGTGTCTGACGGGAAACCAGTTCGCCGTCAAACAAAGCTTTTATGAATATCCTCAGGTCTTCTGATGTTGAAACAATTCCCCCACCGGCCCAGTCAGCGGTCAGACTGGTCATATGTCCGGCTTCAAAACCGGAGACATAAACTTCACTCATGTACGGTGTTTCCTGTAATGGTTCTGAACGATGATACATATAGGTATGATACATTTTGAGTGGTGTAAAAAATTCCTTTTTAAAATAATCTGCCAATGGCATACCTGAGTTATGTTCGATAATCATTCCAAGCAAATTATATTCTGTATCCGTATATGAATAGCCATTACCGGGTATAAAACCGGGCTCCATCTTTTCTTTTATAAACTGTATCGTCACTTCCGGGGACCAGTATTTTGCTGTATCCGCAAACATCAGCTCCATTACATTAGGCGATCCGTCAGTTGTAACGCCCTCAAAGTAATCCGGTAAACCCGAGGTATGCTGTAACAGCTGTGCAATGGTGATATCCCTGGAATAATCCGTTCCATTCATTACATGTAAGCCAGTAGTAATGTGTTCCGGCAAATAGTTGTAAATTTTATCAGTAAAATTCAGTTTACCTTCCTCCACCAGTTTGGCAATTGCTGTTGCAGTAAAGGTTTTACCAATGCTTGCTGTATAAAAAGGGTTGGCAGTACTCACTGCCTCCCCGTTTTTAAACATACCATCTGCAAAAAACCAGTCAATGTTGTGCGAATCAGAATAAACATGCAAAAAGGCATTTTGCACATCTTCCTTTTTTAGTTCCTTTTTAAACAGTTTTTCTGTTTTATGCTGTATTTTCACATAATCCTTTGCTGTTATAAATCCCGACAGCAGAAATGCAACTGTAGTTATATTCAAATATCTCATGGTTTCCTGATTTTAGCGTGATTAATTGTTTGAGTTAAAACGCATAGCCAATAGAAAATTCACCAAGGAATCCGTTTATAAAGTCATACTCATTTCTGAATACATCAATAGCTGCAACAGCACCATCAACATTATTGTTGATCTTCTGCCAGTCCATGGCATAACCATATCCCAGTGCAAAGGTAATATTAAAACCACTTTTCCATGACCATCGTTTACCAAGGTTGGCTCCAACGGTTATTTCCGGAATCTTAAAATCGAATGATCCGGCATCAAGCGTACCGTTACCCTGATAGGATCTGTAACGGTAAAAAGAACCAACAAAGAAAGAATTCATTCCACCGCACATATGATACCTGTAATTCAGAATAAATGCCATTCCACTCGTTTCAAGATTGGCATCTGAATAAGTTTTCGGGATCATTTCATAATCGATCCTGGCAACAATGCCGTGTTTGGGTTTAATTAAATACTCAAAATTTGCAGAGTAAATGCCGAGAGCTATTCCACCCGGACACATGTTTATGGCAAACCGTTGATCCTTATCCCTGGGTACAGAATCATTCCTCATACTGTAAAACCCGTTTTCTGCAAAGACATTAACTGTAAATAAACCTGTACATAACACCATTGCCAAAAGCAATTTAACTTTCACTGATCTTGTTTTCATTGTCTTATTTTTTTAATGTTATTTTAATTTTGACAATGCAAAGATGCAGGAATAAAACAGGCTGGTCGTCCGTATTTATATTTGCGTACGCATTTGTGAAAAACCGTACGGCTCATGAAATTCCGTACCAGAATTACTTTTTTCGCATGCGTTTCATCCATTCCCCCGGTGTTTCGCCAACGGCCTTTTTAAAGTAGGCATTAAACACGGTTTTGGAATTAAACCCGCTTTCAAACGCCATACCCAGAATGGTGAGATGCGCATTTCTGACATCTGCCGCCAGCGTTTTAAAATAATCCAGCCGGTAGTTATTTATGAATTCATTGTAGTTACTTCCGGATTGCTCGTTGATTAAATACGATAATTTATTTGGATGCATATTCACGGCATCTGCCAAAGCTGACAATGAAAGCTGAGCATCCAGAAAGGCATTATTCGCCTGAATGTAGTCAACCACATTCTTCATCTGCTCTTTTCGTTCTACGGAACCGGAATCAGGTATAGCGGATTGCCTGTTTAATTTTTCAGGTAATGAAAAATCCGTAAGATCAGAGATATGTAACGTATGAAAAGCTTCAAACGCATGTAATGGTTTTAGTAAAGGTTCCTGCCTGAAATTGATAATCTGTCCCCGTTTTTGAGCCACATATTGTTCAAGAAGTTCCATGGCTTCGGTTTTATGCACTGAATTTGCCAGTATATATAACTCGTAAGGTACCATTTGTTGTTTATTCTCAGCAACATCATGCCATTCCTCCAGCCTTTCAGAAGGAATGATGAAATTGTTATTCAGCACTTCAAATAACATCTGCTGCAATTTCGTTTCTTTCCGGGTTTTAAGAAAAGTATCAAAATCATCCCTCAGGTTAAGATGGGCAAGGCATATCAGTTTAAATTCTGCTGCCAGAATAAATTCAGGATTAATAACCAGTGCTTTATTAAAACTTTGCAAGGCCTTTTCAAATCTTCCGCTGTAATAATAGATGTCACCCAGAGTATAATGATGGTTTGCGGAAACAGGATCAACCACCATTGCCCGCCGGATGTAATCTTCAGCTTCAGCGAACTTTCCGTGTGCGATATGAAGTTCGGCCATTGCTTCAAGACCGTCCGTATAATTAGGATGCTGTTTCAGTGTTTCCTGCAGCTGATCGTAGGTGATCTGAAAGTCCCAGTCTTTCCAGAATGTACGCCCGATAAATGACATGCCGTATTCCGGCAAAGAAGTATCCAGATCCTGAGCAATCATAAAGCTCTGCCCCGCTTTTTCGAATCCTTCCTGCTGCGGCATATATCCCCAGGCAGCCAAAAGTCCGTAACTCTGTACAAGTCCGTAGTACGATCTTACAAATTCAGGATCATAACGAACTGATTCTTCATATAGCCTGGTGGCTTTTCGTATGCTTTCAGCATCCCATTTCAGCTGATAATAGTGTCCTTCCAGGTACAATTCATAAGCCTTGATATCTTTGGTCTGTTCCTTTACCAGGTGATCCTGAATATCAAAATGACCGAAATTATCACGAATCTGGTTTGCGATCAACAGGCTAACCTCATCCTGTAATGTAAAAATATCATGCATCTCTCTGTCGAAGGTCTCAGACCAGAAATGCGTGCCATCTAATGAATTTATCAACTGTGCCGTAATCCTAACCCTGTTGTTTGCCTTTCTCACACTGCCCTCCAGCAAAGAAGTCACTCCCAGCTGTTTCCCGATATCACGAATATCTGTGTTTTTCCCTTTGAAGGCAAAAGATGAAGTACGGGCAATCACCTTCAAACCGTTTACCTTGGTAAGTGCATTAATAATTTCTTCCGTTATGCCATCGCTGAAATACTCATTCTCTTTATCTGCACTCATATTTACAAAAGGCAGAACTGCAATGGACTTGTCGTTTACGGGTTGAGTCATTTAATGAAGCACAATAGATTACATCAAACTAGTAACAACATTATGCATCTATGGGTTCAGGTTCTGTAATAAAAATCCTCAATATATTATTTTACATTAAAGCGGCTCAAATATGTGGTGTAAACTGATCCAGATCGTAAATACCGATGGTTCTTTCAATTTCAGCTACTTTATCCACCATCATATCAAAGCCATCACCACCAAACTTCTGATGTTCTATCTTTTCAAATTCCTCTCCCAGCGCACCGTACTCATGTGCTGAAACCACAGATTTGAAAGCCGGGAACAATACGGTATCTTCCCTGGCTTCATGCGGCCGGTACATGCGATTGAACATCGTCATTAATGCAATGACTTCCTGCTTGTCATCCGTTTTCATATCCTGACCGGGCTGAGTCAGTTTCAGAATTTTTTCGGTCACATCTCTGCCTCCCCTGTGCTGCTTCAATAAAACCTCAACAAGTTCCGTCTCTTTGTTTGCCTTTCTCAAACGGGGAAAAAGATAATCCTCCTCCAGCTTTTCATGATAGTCTTCCACAAAATTCCGGATAATGTCAGCCGTTTGATTCACAAAAACCGGGTTGAAATATTCATCTTTACCCATCCGGATGACTGCAGTATCGTAAATAATCATCATGCGTTGCAACAAACCGTGTTCCCGCATCAGGTCCTCATTGGCAGATACTTCCTTTTCCTCCTCCTCATCATCCATATTCTTCACTTGTGCACTGGCATTTGTACCGGACATCCCAATTACGGCCGATCCCAGAACAAGTAATGAACCTCTTTTAATAAAATTTCTGCGGGGATTATCCTGCTGAATATTAAGCTGTTTCGTTTTCATATCATTAATTTTTATTTCGTTCCATTTTCTTCATCCACACATAATCAAATGACCAGCGCCCGCCTCCTTTAATAAGCAGGAATAAGGAACCAAGCCACATGCTGAAGTCTGTACGCATTTCGTGTGCCATGCTCCAGAACCCGTACGTTTTCATTTCGCGCAAAATAAAAGGGCCAAAACTCTCTCCAAATCCAATCGGAAATTTAGTCACAATAATTGCCACTGAAATGTTGATAAACATTATAAGAGCTGCAAGTCGCGATAAGAGCCCGATAAGCATCAGAAATCCACAAACTATTTCGAATACACCTACAAATGTGGCAAAGAATTCAGGAGAAGGAAATCCCATTTTGGCAAAACGTCCGGCGCCACGCACGGCAGGAAATAAAAACTTCTGTATACCTTCTGATAAAAATACGGAACCCACCATAAGACGAATGAGTATAACCCAGCGTGAAGAAGTATTCAGAATTCTGTAAAACATAAGACCATGATTTACATATGGTTCACTGCATTCAACAATTCAAAAACCGGTAATGTTAGCAAAAACCGGTTCATTTAAACTTTTTTAAACTAACATGAACCTTTTATTATTTTTCATAGAATCGGTAAACAGAGACCCGGATAAAAAACATATTCATCCGCTTAATTTCCACGTTCGTCGATTTATTATTTCCGAAAGATAACTTCCACCCTATTTTTGGATCATAACTTAATATTGACAGAAATGACACGTAGAATTTTTTCGTTATTGATGATCCTCACATTTACACTCTCCATACATGCCAGCGAACTGACCCAGAATATCAGGGGCAAGATTATCGACGAAGTCACAGGGTATCCCATTCCGGGAGCCAATGTAATTCTTATCGGAACAGAACCTGTTGTCGGAACCACAACTGATGCCAATGGCTACTTTAACATTCCGGATGTTCCCGTTGGACGTCAGTCCATCCGTATTTCGTTCATCGGATATGAATCCCGTACCATCAGTAATCTTCTTCTTAGCAGTGCCAAGGAGACTTTTATGGAAATCAAACTGACAGAAAAAGTAACAAGCATCAACGAGGTGACCGTTAAATCCTTTACTAAAAAGGAAGAAGCACTGAATGAAATGGCGATGATCAGTTCCCGGTCATTCTCAGTAGAGGAAACCGAACGTTTTGCCGGCAGTCTTGGTGATCCGGCCCGAATGGTTGCCAACTATGCCGGTGTAATGACACAAAACGATTCACGTAACGACATCATCATTCGTGGAAATTCACCAACAGGTGTACAGTGGCGCCTGGAAAATATGGAAATACCAAATCCGAACCATTTTGGTGCTTTGGGTACAACCGGAGGTCCGGTAAGCATGCTCAACAATAACCTTCTGACCAACTCCGATTTTCTCACCGGTGCCTTTCCTGCTGAATTCGGTAACGTGCTTTCAGGCGTATTTGACCTGAATATGCGGTCGGGTAATAATCTTGAACACGAATACACCGGGCAGATTGGGTTTAACGGATTTGAACTGGGAGCTGAGGGACCGTTTAAACGAAAAGAAAATGGCCAGAATGCCACCTATCTTGCCAATTTCCGCTACTCTACCCTTGAAGTACTCGATCTCATTGGTTTCGGCGTCGGAACCGGATCAGCCATTCCGCAATATAAGGACCTGACGTTTATTGTGGACCTGCCGGGAACCAAACTGGGACGGTTTAAGCTTATCGGGCTTTGGGGCGACAGCTTCATTGACCTGGGCCGTGAAGAGACTGATACGGCTGCCAATAATTATAATCCGCGCGGAACTGCTACTGATTTCGGTTCAAAACTCGGATTTATCGGCTTAAACCATACGTATTTTATCAATGAGAACAGCCGGTTTCTGTCCACGGTTTCATACCAGTATCTGGAATCCACTACCAAATTCGATTCCATCCAGCATGCTACCAATACAACGATACCGCAATACAGGGGCACGTTGTATGAGTCCAAAGCATCAGCAACAACTGAGTTCAAACAAAAGATCAATACCAAAAATAATTATAGCATTGGTGTGATATACGATCACTACTTTGTGAATTTTAATGATAGTGCCATGTCGTATAATCAGGGGCATTTTATCACCACACAGGATACAAGGGATGATTTGAATATGTTGCGCGCCTATGCACAGTGGCAACACAATTTCAACAACAGGCTCACCGGTTATGCGGGGCTTTATAGTCAGTATTTTGACCTGAACGGAGAATCATCGGTTGAACCAAGAGCCAGCCTGCGATACAGGGCAAATCACGGACAGACATTTACGCTGGGATATGGCCGGCATAGTCAGATTCAACCTAAAAGCATCTATTTTGCACAGACGTACCACTCATCAACAAACACGTATACGCAGACTAACCACGATGTAAAATTTTCAAAAGCAGATCATATTGTTTTGGGATACAACAATATGCTAAGTAATAATTTCCGGATCAAGGCTGAAATGTATTACCAGCATCTGTTCCATATTCCCATTAAAGATAATCCGCAGAATCCATACGAAGCGCAGTTTTCACTGGTCAATGCAGGTGATTTTTTTGCACTCCCCACGGAAGACAATCTTGTAAACAAGGGACTTGGTCGTAATTACGGGATAGAACTTACACTGGAAAAATTCTTGAGTAAGGGATATTATGTGCTCTTTACCACATCCATCTTCGATTCAAAATACAAAGCAGCCGACAATGTATGGCGAAATACGGCATTCAACGGCAATTATGTGTTTAACCTGCTGGGAGGCTATGAACGAAAGCTGAGTGAAAAAGTAATGGTTACGGTTGATTTGAAAACGGTGCTGGCCGGCGGACGCAGATATGTTCCCATAGATCTTACCCAATCCATCGCAAAACATGAAACTGTTTACAACTGGAATAATGCATGGAAAAACAAGTTCGATGACTACTTCAGAACCGATGTACGATTTGGAATCAAACTGAACGGTAAAAAAACAAGCCAGGAATGGGCCATCGATTTGCAGAATGTTTCAGGATATCAGAGTATCTTTATGCAGGGTTTTGATGCGGATAAAAAAGAGATATACGAAGTGTATCAGCAGGGCTTCTATCCGATGTTTCTCTACAGAATACAATTTTAAGCGATATGGATAAATTCATGTACAACAGAGGAAGGTATATCAGGACTGCCGCTATCCTGATTCCCGGAGTCAGCCTAATCCTTGCTTTGGTCTACTTTCTGTTTATTGATAACGGGAACAATGCCACCCTGGCATCAAACATCATTCACAGCATCATTATGACGTCGGGAATATGGCTGGGTTGTACGGTCATTATCAGTTATCTGTGGGCCAAGATTCCATGGGAACATCATCCGTTTAAACGTTTAATCATTGAAATTATTCTTATTACTACCTACACTGTTCTGTTTGGCATGTTCGTGCTTTGGATTGGCCGGCAAAAAGGTCTGATTTCCAAAGATTACATCAATATAGGCAGCGATATAGCCATTACATTACTCATTACCTTTTTTATCACAGCCATCCATGAATCCGTGTTTTTTTATCAGCAATGGAAATATAATTTCTCGCGTTCAGTCAGACTTGAAAAGGACAGCATTGAGGCCAGATATGAAACACTGAAAACACAAATCAATCCGCATTTTCTGTTCAACAGTCTGAACAGTCTGGCGAACATGGTATCAGAAAATGAACAGGCCACAGATTATATCAGCAATCTCTCCGATTTTCTAAGATATATCCTCAGCAGCCGCGATAAGGAACTTGTTCTGGTTCGGGAAGAAATTGAAATTCTCAGGAAATATGCTGATTTGCAGCAATCCCGGTTCGGTGAAAACCTGCATACCGATTTGCAGATAGATGCTGCGTTTTACCACTACTCCATTCCTCCGCTGGTGCTGCAAATGCTGTATGAAAACTGTATTAAACACAATATTATCTCTTCTGAAAATCCACTTGAAATTCGCATTTTCACGAATGATAACTATATTGTGGTGACCAACAATCTGCAGTACAGAAGCACTGTCACCTCAACGGGTCAGGGACTTCGCAATATAACTGAACGCTACAGGTATTTTACAACCTAAGAGGTTATTATTGAGCAAACGAAAAAACAATTCAGCGTCAAGGTTCCGCTTTTAATTGTCAAATCATGAACAGGATATTAATAGTTGAAGACGAAAAACCGGCAGCAAACCGGATATCAACACTGCTCAGGGAAATAGATCCGGATGCTGAGATCGCAGGATTCACAGATTCGGTTTCCGGCACCATTCAATGGCTGAACCAACATCCGCATCCTGACCTTATCTTACTCGATATTCAATTGGGCGACGGGCTGAGTTTCGATATTTTCAGAACTATTGAGACCGATAGTTTTATCATTTTCACAACCGCATATGACGAATACGCCCTTAAAGCATTTCAGCTGAACAGTGTCGACTATCTGCTGAAGCCCGTAAAAAAAGCAGATCTGGCGGCCGCATATGAAAAATTTATGCGCTTTAAAGGCACACCACAGATATTTAAAGTAGAGGAAATTGTAAATTTTATTGAAAAACAGAAAAGCAGCTTTAAGTCACGCTTTATCATTAATATCGGTAATAAACTTGTTACGGTTGAAACCAAACAAATCGCCTGCTTTCACACGCTTGAAAAAAACACCTTTCTCACTACTTTTGAAGGAAAGAATTACCCGGTGGACTTTTCACTGGACAACATAGAAAAAATGGTGAATCCCGATCTTTACTTCAGGATCAACCGACAAACACTACTCCATTTTGATGCGATAAAAACCATTCACGTGATGTCGAAAAGCCGTATCAAACTTGATCTGAACATAGAACTGGATAGCGATACCTATGTCAGTTTTGCCAAATCTCCGGAATTCAGAAAATGGCTGGACAGATGAGTTAAGTTAACAGGTTACGGGTTAGGAGTTTAATAAGTTACTAAATGAACAGTGAAGAATGAAGAATGAAAAATTATTCTGTGCTTCTGTAAGCTGTAAACAAGGTTACTGAGGGTCCTGATGCTAATCAGGATGTATCGAAGAAACCTTAATTTAATTACGAATGAGGAGTTGAATGAACAATGAACAATAAGGAATGGACGCTGATCTTCCCCTTCAGGGGACCGAGGGGTAGCGTTGGAACGAAATTAATTAGGAATTGCAAATGAATGAAAAATGAAGAGTGAAGAATGAAAAATTACTCTGTACTCCTGTAAGCAGTAAACAAGGTTACTGAGGGTCCTGAAGTTAGTCAGGATGTATCGAAGAAACCTTAATTTAATTACGAATGAGGAGTTGAATGAACAATGAACAATAAGGAATGGACGCTGATCTTCCCCTTCAGGGGACCGAGGGGTAGCGTTGGAACGAAATTAATTAGGAATTGAATGAAGAATGAAAAATTACTCTGTACTCCTGTAAGCAGTAAACAAGGTTACTGAGTGTCCTGATGCTAATCAGGATTTATCGAAGAAACCTTAATTTAATTACGAATGAGGAGTTGAATGAACAATGAACAATTACGAATGAACGCTGATCTTCCCCTTCAGTGGACCGAGGGGTAGCTTTGGAACGAAATTAATTAGGAATTGAATGAAGAATGAAAAATTATTCTGTGCTCCTATAAGCCCTAAACAAGGTTACTGAGTGTCCTGATGCTAATCAGGATGTATCGAAGAAACCTTAATTTAATTACGAATTTTTGTTGTCGGGCTAAAAATCAATATTACATAAAGATTCTTCGCTTCATTTTACTTCGCTCAGAATGACAGTCTTTTAGATTCATATGAGGCTTGAGGTTGGGTTGGTTTGCGAATCTGTGGCAAACCAACCCAACCTCAAGCCCAACAGCCAGCAAATGCCTGTCATTCCGAGCGAAGCGAGGAATCTCTGATGCTTTAAACGAACATCAGTAATTAGAAATGTGAATTGCAAATGAATGAACAATGAAAAATGAAGAATGAAAAATTATTATTCATTATTCATTTTTAATCGTTCATTTTCAATCTATTCTTCGGCTTTAGTGGCCAGTTCTTTTTTATGGCGTTTCAAGCCGAGGGCGAAAACGAATGCAACAACTATCAGTAATGCCAGATAGTGAAATGATCGGTTAAAACCCTGTTCGCCGACCGAAGCAATTAAAGCACCGATAACTGCAGCGCCGGTCAGTTGGCCCAGGCTGGTAAAGATGGACAACATGCCCTGAGTAATGGCCCGGTCGGTTTTACCGACTTCATTCAGCATAATGTACCGCAGGGAACTCCCCGCAAGAATGGAAAGGCCTAAACCAATGAGCGCACCAGCTGCATAAAAAATGGTTTTATCGGGTTTGAAAAAATACAGTAGATAAAAACCGGCCGCTGATAATAAGAGACCGAGTAAGATCACCCATTTGGATCCTACCTTGTCAATCAACCTGCCAAACAGAGGGGAACCAACTGCAGAAGCGAGTACAATAGGTACCAGCATAAAGCTGGCCTGTGAAGAATCGACATTAAACACTTTTACCGTAAAATCCGGTATAAATACAAATACCGATTGCATTGCACCACTGACAATGGCAATTAATCCAACGATTCTGATCTGCCTGTTTTTAAACAAATGCGTTTTGACCACAGCATTGGGCTTATTATGTTCTGTAAAAAACAACAAAACGAGAAACACCACGGATCCGATCAAAAAAGGCAGGACCTTCCATTGTTTAAGACTGGCCAGAAATCCATTGCTTTCAAGGTTATTTACTGCATAGGCAAAGCTACCCAGCATCAGCGCCATCAGTATGATGCCCGGATAATCAATTTTACTGTCTTTGGATGTTCTTATATTAGGCAACAGTTTTATACTGTAAAACACCAAAACAGCCGCTATAGGGATATTAATCAGGAACAAGGCATGCCACGAGAAGAATTTCAACAATGTCCCGGCCAGGATCGGACCAATAATAAATGCAAATCCAAATACAGCACCGAGTAAACCAAGTATTCTGCCCCGTTTCTCAACCGGGAAAAGGTC
The DNA here is from genome assembly GCF_042219855.1 of Quyinboa sediminis. Taxonomy (NCBI): domain Bacteria; kingdom Pseudomonadati; phylum Bacteroidota; class Bacteroidia; order Bacteroidales; family Quyinboaceae; genus Quyinboa; species Quyinboa sediminis. The sequence continues at coordinate 1,239,372 of NZ_JBHJHP010000001.1, forward strand.
ACCCACCACTGCGGAAGCCACAGGAAAAATACCACTCGCTCCAAAGCCCTGCACCGCACGCCCGATAATCAGAATGGTAAAATTGTCTGAAACAGATACGATCAACGATCCTAAAGCAAATATCAGCAAGGACAAGACATAAATATTCCGACGACCAAAGTTATCTGACAGCTTTGCAAACAACGAAATTCCTGTAAGGTTAAACAACACATATATGGAAAAGATCCATCCCAGCAGTCTCGTTTGAATCGCTATGGTGGATTGAATGGCCGGTAATGCCGGTCCTACAATAGAAATGTCCAGTGCGCCCATTAAAACACCGGTGAAGAGTAAGGCGATAATTTTGTTATTTCCTTTTTCAGCCATGTAAGTAAAGTCTACCCCAAACAAACAGTTAATACATCATATGGTTTAGTTGTTCAACTTCTTTTATGAATGTACAGTGTCCGTGTAAGTCAGAACATAAAATGGTTTTGATTGATAATAAATTATAAAATATTGATTTTTAATATTTTGAAAAAAGGACTAAAGTCCTTTTAGTGGTGATATTACTAGTAACCCCGGCATTACCGCGTGCCGCCTTAAGCTTCAGCGGTGGCGCAATGCCGGGGTTACTGAAAAGGTGCTCTACAGGGTTTTAACCCTTAGGTTAGTATTTTTAAATGGCAATATTTTTTTAAATTACAAATTTAAACTATAACCCAGAACCGGCCAGTAACAACAGTTTATCTACTGTTTTCCAGTTGCGCGCTGTTGCTGCTACTTTTAACTTACTTTCAATAAAATTAGTTGTGAGTTTTGCTTTTCCAAAACCGTTGGGCAGATGAGCGGATAACAAACGGTCCTTAAGAACATAAAATTCATCCTTTAAAGGAACTTCTGACAGTTTTTGTATGGCATCCTGTTGGGGCTTTGACTTTAAAAACATAAAATAAATGCGATTTTCATCTATTTCTGCACCTGGTTTATACGGCGATTCCTCAACTGCATTTTTGAGATCTTCAGGTGTCAGTACCATGGTTTCAACATCCAGGCTAAAGGTCTTTTGAAGCAGTTCATATATCTCATTTTCAAGCTCATTTACCGGTTTATCACTGCTTTTGAAAATCACATTCCCGCTTTGAATATATGTAGTTACATCCTTAAACCCGTTTTTTTCGAATGCAACTTTTAAATCAGCCATTTTGATTTTATTATGGCCTGTAACATTTACGCCTCTCAGCAATGCAATATAAGTTTTCATACAGCAATGTTTCTAATAGGAACAGTATATAAATTGATAGGGTTCATCTAAAACAGGCAGAAAAAAATGCTTAGGATTTACATCATCAAACTGAAGAAGCATAAAAAAAGGCAGTAGAAATTCCACTGCCTTTAAAACTCTATGTGTTAGTCCATTAAATTAACGGGATATTGGCTTCGGCGCATTCCCTGATCATATCATCCGGCCAGATGCTGGATTGAATCTCTCCTACATGCGCTTTTCGCAGGTAAAACATACAAAGGCGACTCTGCCCTATACCGCCTCCAACCGAAAGTGGCAGTTTATCATTTAAGAGTTGCTGATGGAAAAACAATGATTTACGGTCATTCTGATCTTCAATTTCCAGTTGCCGTAAAAGCGCGGTTTTATCCACACGGATTCCCATGGAAGACAGCTCGAATGCACGTCCCAGCAGGGTATTCCACACCAGAATATCACCATTCAGACCTTTAAAACCGGCGCCGGTTTCTGTACTCCAGTCATCATAATCCGGTGCACGGCCATCGTGTTTTTCACCGTCTTCAAGTTTTGATCCGATGCCGATAACAAATACTGCACCATGCTCCCGTACGATCTTTTCTTCACGCTGTTTTGGTGTCAGATCAGGATATTTCTGCTGGAGTTCCTCCGTATGCACAAAATGTATTTCTTCGGGCAAAACCGGTTTGATATGAGCATACTCCTGGTAAACGAAAGTCTCTGTGCGCTTTATAACGGCATATATTTTTCGTACAATATATTTCAGAAAATCCAGTGTTCTCTCTTCAGACGACATCACTCTTTCCCAGTCCCACTGATCCACATACAAAGAGTGCAGGTTTCCCAGTTCTTCATCCGGCCGGACAGCGTTCATATCGGTATAAATACCATAACCCTGTTCGATATCCAGTTCTCCAAGCATCAGCCTTTTCCACTTAGCCAGGGAGTGCACTACTTCGGCCACCGTTTCATCCATGTCTTTGATGGGAAAAGCGACAGGCCGTTCAATACCATTCAGGTCATCATTAATTCCGGTTCCCCGCTTAACAAATAAAGGCGCTGTTACTCTACGGAGGCCCAGCTCAGCAGCCAGATTCAACTGAAAAAAATCCTTTATACGCTGAATGGCCGTTTCAGTATCTTTCAGATTTAAAAGGGGTTTGTACCCTTCGGGTTTAATCAAATAACTCATAATCTTTTATTTTAATTTGGGATCAACAAAAATAAAACTTTAAACCGCCAGCAGCAAAACATATATTACAGTTAACATATGCTTTCGGGCATCTTTCTTATTTTTGCAGCCGGATGCGAAACATACAGAACAATATCATCAACCTGTACCTCATAAAGGTGTCAAAATGGTTTATGCTGACGCAGCCTATCCTGATGCTTTACTTCAAGGATACAGGCCTGACAACCGAACAGGCATTCAAACTTAAGGCTATCTATTCAGCGGCTATAGTTCTACTGGAACTTCCCAGCGGCTATTTTGCCGATGTGCTTGGAAGACGCCTTACGCTTATTATCGGTGCCATTTGTGGCACACTGGGTTTTTTGTTCTATAGTCTTGGCAACGATTTCTGGTTTTTCCTCATCGCCGAGCTTACCCTTGGAATCGGCCAGAGCTTTATCTCAGGTGCTGACAGTGCCCTGATGTACGATACATTGCTGGTTACCGGCAGAGAGAAAAAATTTACACTGTTTGACGGCCGGACAACGGCGATCGGGAATTTTGCAGAAGCCGGATCAGCCATTCTGGGCGGTATCATTGCCGATATCAGCATTCGCTATCCATTCTTTATCCAGACCGGTATTGCGTTTATTGCGGTTCCTGCTGCTTTCCTTCTGGTTGAACCAAAATTTGAGCATCAATCCGATATCAAACGTGGCTTTATGGATATAATCCGTATTCTGAAGTCATCAATTTCTCATCCCATGCTGCGAAACAGTATTCTGTTCTCTTCGTTCACCGGACTGGGAACGCTAACTATGGCATGGATTGTACAGTTATACCTGGACGAAGGTTTGCATTTTTCCTATGGCCTTATCGGAACTTCAACCGCAATCCTCAACCTGATTGTCGCTTTGTTTGCAGCACTGGCCTATTATCTTTCCCGAAAAGTGAATAACAAGACCCTTCAACTTGGAATTTTGTTTTTCATTCCAACCGGTTTTTTTCTCACCGGATTGCTGAATAATTATATCACAATCGGCATTCTGGTGCTGTTTTACTTGGTACGAGGTGTAGCTACACCGGTACTTAAAAACTACATCAATGTCCATGCATCCTCCACGGACCGTGCAACAATTTTTTCCATCCGTAGTCTGGTAATACGGATACTTTTCGTATTAGTAGGACCATTATGCGGCTGGTTAATTGATAGTTATGGTTATCCAACCATGTTTATTACCATCGGATTTATGCTGCTGTTTTTAAATATGGCATTTGTCTTTCCGGGTTTGTTGCGTGACCGCTGATTATTCATAATCCGTGTGAACCACGGTCTCCACTCCGAAACTGTAGGGTGTCGGCATTACTTTAAACCGCTTCTCAAATTTATCGCTGTTAAACACATAATCACGATCATACTGATACAGCATTTCCGGCATCTCCTTCATAATCGGAACAAACCATCCCATTATTTTTATGATAAACTTACCAGCTACCTGGTATTTTGCTTTTACCCCAAACTCACTGGCTATCATCTCTATCCATTCCCTTCCGGTTGGCGGATTTCCGGCTGTTGGCAGATGCCATACCTGGTTGAAGGCATCGGGTGTATTACCAAGCAGAGCCGTAGCTCTTCCTGCATCCGGGGTATAGGTAAAGGAGTGTTTATAATCCACGGATGCCATCCAGTTGGCCCGTTTCCCCTTACTTAAGGGTTTGAATACCATTTCGTTCAGCATACTTGTATTGTCTATCCCGGGGCCGTAAAAATCAGCAGCACGCGCAATCAGAGCATTCAGTTTTCCGGTTGCCACATTTTCCATGATCATTTTTACCAGCTTTGCTCTGACTTTCCCCTTTTCACTTGTTGGATTCATTGGTGTTTCCTCCGTCATTCCATTCAGTGATTTCGGATCATACATGTAAACGTTATCGAAAAATACCAGTTTAGCCTTCTCTGCAATGCAGGCTTCAATCACATTTTTCATGAAAGCCGGCCAGGTTTCCTGCCACACTTTTGCATTGTAAGGGAAGCCAACCGTTACATATACAATTTCTGATCCTTTCACCGCTTTTTTAAGCTGATCCTGATCCAGAAGATCTGCAGTCATCAAGGTATCCGTTGGATTTACTTTTTCCGGATGACGGTTGACCAACCTGATATCTTTTGTGTACTTTAAAAGTGCTTTTGCCAGTTCCACTCCAATAGCACCACCGGCTCCTAAAATTGTTTGCATTCAAATCGTTTTTAAGTTCAATTTTTGTCTGTTTCAGCGGGATTGAATCTTTAATTGCAAGTAAGCTAAAGTTATGAAATTCATTGATTTGAAACGCAAATTTTAATGATTTTAAAGAGTTATATCAGTTTATTATAAATAGCGGAATTTTAATCCGGTGACGCACGGCATCCACCGTTGTTCCGAATACCAGGTCTTTGATTCCCTTATGCCCGTGAGCACCCATAATCAGCAAATCAATATCCTTGTCTTCAATGATCCTGGAAATCTCAACTGCTGCATTGCCAAAACCAATCTGTAACTTTGCTTTATAACCGTTTTCCTTTAAACTGTTCTGGTACCGCACAAGGCTTTCATTATCCAGCTGAGTTTCGTAATCCATGGTGTTTTTACCAAGATAACGTGCTGCCGCACTTTCCACTACGTGAATAAAGGTATAGGTGGCATCTTTCCCTCCCTGATACACCGCATTTTTTATCAGTTTCATATCGCTTCCGGAAAAATCAAGGGCAATACCAATATGCCTGTAGTTAATATCCTCAGCTTCTGCAAATTCCAGGGCACGCCCATGAGGCAACTGACGTCTGCGTTTTGGTACTGATTTAAAAAACGGATGAATAAAAATGTAAGCGAGTAACAGCAGGCTGGCAACAGCAACCGGTATCACAATGGTATATATCCATACCGGATTTTGAGATTCTTTGATCCAACCGGAAATTTCATCCATGACCAGTTTGATATTAAGGTAAACAATTACAGAAGCACTGAGCCAGGCCAGAACCTTTACCCACCATTTCAGTGCAAACTCTTTCATTTGTGTTTTATCCGAGGTAAAATGAATAAGTGGTATGACTGCAAATCCAAGTTGAAGACTCAGTACAACCTGGCTTAACACCAGCAGTCTGCCTAAGGCCGCATCACCAAAATAGATGATGGTAAACAAGGCCGGAATAATAGCCAGTAAACGGGTTATTAAACGCCGTAACCACGGTCTTATTCTCAGGTTCAAATGGCCCTCCATAACAATCTGGCCTGCCAGTGTACCGGTAATGGTTGAACTCTGTCCTGCAGCAATAAGTGCAATCGCAAAAAACGTCGGGGCAGCTTTGCCAAACAGATTATTCAAAAGTTTAGAGGCGTCCTGTATTTCAGCTACCTTAAAATAACCATTATAATGAAATGCAGCAGCAGCCAAAACCAGGATGGCAGCATTCACAAAAAATGCCAGGTTCAGTGCGATAGTTGTATCAAAAAGATTCAGTTTTATGGCACTTCTCATGCCCGTTTTATTTCTGTCAAATTTTCGGGTTTGAACCAGGGATGAATGGAGGTACAGATTATGTGGCATAACTGTCGCTCCAATTATTCCAATGGCAATATACAAGGCACTTCCATCCAGTTCCGAAGGAATGAATCCCTTTACAACATCACCGTAAACAGGGGAAACAATAAACATCTCTACCAGAAAAGAGAGACCAATGATGAACACCAGTGATACAATAAATGCCTCCATCGATCGAATACCTTTGTTAAGTAAGAACAGCAGAATCAAGGTGTCAAAAGCTGTTATGCTGATACCCCAGATCAGCGGTAACCCAAACAGCAGGTTCAAACCAATGGCCATACCGACAATTTCGGCCAGGTCGCAGGCTGCAATAGCAATTTCAGCAAGGATATAAAGGGGGATATTTGCCCATTTCGGATAGGCATTTTTAGAAGCCTGGGCCAGATCCATTCCACGAACAATGCCCAGCCTTGCACTCAGGGACTGTAGTAAAACAGCAATCAGATTTGACATTAAAAGTACCCATATCAGTTTATATCCAAATGCCGAACCACCTGCAATATCGGTTGCCCAATTCCCAGGATCCATATAACCGACGCTGACAAGATAAGCAGGTCCTATAAATGCAAGTATTTTCCTCCATCCTTTTTTATCGGTTCTAACCGAGGAATGAACTTCACTTAAAGATTCTGATTTCATATGTTATGTTTTTATTATCTTAGATATTTATTAGACTATTCTAACAATTATGTACTGCTATTGTTTATATTTGTAGAAAACAAACAGAAAAATGGCTTCACACACAGAAGAAAACTATCTTAAAACGCTCTTATCCCTATCCTGGGGAAAAGAGCAGGTATCGTTGTCGGATCTGAGCAATGATTTAAAAGTGAAGCTGCCCACAGCTAACAGTATGATTAAAAACCTGAAAAGCCAGGGGCTTGTAAACTATGAAAAATATAAGCCGGTCTCACTAACCGGGAAAGGCACAAAAATGGCTGCCCTGGTTTTACGTAAACACCGGTTGACAGAGATGTTTTTAACTGAAGTGATGGGATTTGGATGGGAAGAAGTGCATGAAATTGCAGAGCAGGTGGAACACATCAGTTCTCCGGCGTTTTTTGATAAAATGGACGAGATGCTGGGTTCACCGAAAACCGATCCTCACGGCTCTCCTATTCCGGACAGAAAAGGGAATATTATTCATTCTGCATTTATTCCGCTAAGCGCGTGTAAACCGGAACAAAGCGTTAGAATATCTGCGATATTAAACGATTCCGCAGAATTTCTCGGACTTTTAAACTCTAAGGAACTCGCGCTTGGAACTGAAATGACCATTATTGCTGTTGAGGCATTCGATGGTAGTATCACTGTCAGTTATAATAAATATCATAATGTTACCCTTTCAGAAAAAGTAAGTCAGCAGATTTTAGTTTCGGTTGAGTAAGCGTGCAACTTAAATTCACTCTCTCATTAATAAAAGCAAAAAAGACCCCGGAAATCCGGAGTCCTTTTTATATTGATCAAAGTTATTTTGCATTATTCCTTAATAAACTTCCGTACAGCCCTTGCACCATTTGCATCTTCCAATGTAACCATATACACACCCTTGGTAAGATCTGCTACGTTTATCTGGCGACTTACATTACGGAATTCTTTAACCTTCGTACCTGACAGGCTATAAACATTTACATTATAAGATGCATCGGAGAAGATCTTCAGATTATCCTTTGCATATGAAGCGACACCAACTGACGAGGTTAATCCCTGAATTGCATTATCAGGATTTTCTTTAATCACTACACTGTCAACTTCCCAGCTCACATAATTTGTACTATTAGGATCGCCTTGCGAATATTTATAAACAAAGGCAAAATGTACATTGTTACCATCTGCCATAGAAACATCCACGTTTTCTGCTTTAGTCCATATTTCCGATTCCGCAAGAGCCGGAAATGTTGCTCCTGTAACTTCAGTCCATGTTGCGGTTGACGGATCACCTATTCCGGCATAATCTGTTGAATAATATAACTTCAGGAAATTATCTGCATCGCTTTCAACACCGTACTTACGCCAGGTTTTGTACGAAATCACCTCATCTGATGTACCTGTCAGATCGAATCCCGGTGTGATCAGATAATCTATTTCTTCATCTCCGGAGTTATATCCGTTAGCTGCAGCATAACCATTTGTATAATACCACTTTTTAGTATCGCCGGAAACACTGTACGTATAAAAACCGCCTAAGTCTGTATTAAACTCTTCAGTAAATGGAAGAGAACCTGTAAATGGATAAACTTTGTACATCATTTCTGTTGAAGCAGAAATCTCACCCTCTGTATCTTGTGCTCCAACAACAAAATAAATTGTCGAACCCGCTGCCTGGGCAGGAATAGTACCAGTAAATACATCACCCGATCCTCCATTGGTCATAAATACCGGATTAATCGTCTGACCTGAAGCAGTCCCCCACAAAAGACCAGTTTTTGTCAGATCCAGTTCCTCATCATCCGTTATTGTTGCACTTACCGTAACCGCATCTGATGCTGTAATATCTTGTGCTGGAGATAAGGTAATATTCGAAATTGAAGGCGCACCATTTACAATTTCCACAAAGGAAAAATCATCCCAATAAACAACAGCCGTTCCATAAACCCTGACTTCAAAATAAAACTCATTAGCTGTTGCCGGGGCAATAACGGTTGTTGAATATGTACTCCATACACCGCCATTATTATCAAAATAACCGCCATCGGGACCTTGTAATACATCTGCATTTGTAGCATTGTCATTTACACCATCCTTCGACCATTTAGACCAGATTCTGGCATCAGTTCCGTCACCAGTATTTATATCAACTTTATACCAGACCGTTAGTGTATAACTTTTCCCAGGTGTAATTCCGGTAATTAACTGCCCCAGATCCGTAGTTACACCCGTTGCAGAATGTTTTGCAGAAAAAGATCCACCGTGTATATTGTCTGCATCTGCCTCTTTTGTAATCCCTTCTACATGCGTCCAACCGGTTGGAGTATTATCATCCTCCCAGGATTCAAAATCACCGTTGACTAAAAGATTTTGTGCCTGTAAGCCCATTGTGACAAATAAGGCTAGAACTAAAAATAACCTGTTAAAGTGTTTCATGTTTTATTTGTTTAGTTTAAAATATAAATTCCTGTCTGATTGTACATTCAACATTTACAAAACAGAATTAGTTTAAGCCATAAACATGAATAATATCAGCTATTGAATTTAAGCTGAGTGTCCGCAATCACCATGTTCGTATTTATCCTAATTCCATTGTCCAGAATTACGCAAAATGCGGGGCAGTTATGCCATCAATTAGCGCTTTTTACTGAACTTTAAATATCAAGCAATTTATGTTAATATGCAATATCAGCGGTATTACATAATTGTTATGTTTTAGTTTAAATCTTTATCCGTAGGCTCACGTATACCGACCTGCCCGGACGATATATATTGCCCCAGTCCAGATGCGTTTTATACGTTTTATTTAAAATATTGTTTACACCTGCCCCGATTTCCACACCAGACAATTGCAGCTCTGTCTCATATAAAAGACGCAGATTAATCAGGTTATAACCCGGTGTTTTCGTCTCTCCGTATGCTATGTTGATCCTGTTTTGGGCTGCGGCTATTTCATTTTCTGCCTGCAGGGTAAACCGGTTTTTCTGCACATAAACAGTTGTATAATTTTTAAATGGTTCGATCAAAGGAACCGGTTCACCAGTTGACAACCGGCCATAGGTATACCTGAATGTTGATACAACGCCAAAGAATTTTGCAGGAAGCCACTGCATATATAATGAATTACCGGATATCAGTGCTCCATCAATATTCTGATACATTCTTGTTCCGCTGGCATAAAGATTCATTTTAGGGATGGATGGATTGGTTATTCCCATGATGTAGTTGTGTATAAAATGCAAGCCGGCCTCCCCTTTCAGTTTAAACCTATCGGATGTATAACTCAGCTTAAAGCTGGCATCAAAAGCTGCTTCATTTTTCAGATCAGGATTTCCGATATAATCATATCCGTCGTAAGCATTAAACAGATAAAAACCGTATAGCTCACTTATATCCGGTATCCGTTCACTATAACCACCTCCAACGTAAATCATCCATTGTTTGTCCGGGTTCACTTTTAATGTGACATTGCCACCTTTTACAACCCTGGCATCGGGTTTTGAAACATCATAACCAAATACTGTAAACTGTCTCTGACCCGGAACTGAAATTACAGATGTTGTACTATAGTCGAGCCTGACATCCGCAATGAGTTTCAGTACTTCGCTGAAATTATGCGCATAACTGGTATATAGTCCCGACACAAACCGTTGCATATCCGGCCAGGTCTCCACATACATCGGTGGTTCACCGGGAGAGCGAAAGTTACGCATGTGCATGGTCATTTCAGCCCTGGCCTGGTTCAGATAATTATCAAGTTTCACAAATAAATGACCATTGTTTCCTACCCGATAATCCGCCTGTGCATATGCACCAAAAGTTTTACTCCAGCCCGGCATATCCATGCGCATCACCACGGTATCGCCAGTTTCGAGGTAAAATACAGAATCACGTTGCGAATCATCCATTTGATGATACACCGCATTCCCATACAGTTTGACTCTCAGCAGATCAAGTTTTCCCTGGTTCCATAATTTATAATCCAGGCTGTAAATCTGACCCGTTGCCTGAGACACGTCCATCGGCAGTGCCGGATAGCCTACATTCCGTGCATCATCATATAAAATATCGCCCCTTATAATCTGATTTTCTTTTAACTGATAGGCGACGGCACCATGCATATTTTTCTTGGAAAACTGCGAAAAAGGGACAATGCTACCATTACCATCACGGTATTCAGAGTGGTTTCTCGTGGTTGTACTGAATAAGAGTGCCCATCTGTTTTGGTTCAGATAAAAGGATATATTGCCGTCAATTCCTTTTGAGTTTCCGGTATATAACAACCCGCCTTCAGCGCCGTATGATTCTCCGGCACCCGGTATTGGTTCCTCGGTTACCATATTCAGTGAACCACCAATTGTACTTCCCATTCGGTTACCTTCTGATCCGGACAAGACCTGGATTGAGGACAGATTCACAGGTTCTATATACGATGTAACCGGGTCCATTTTATCGGTACAGGCGCCAAACATATGCATCCCGTCGATGGTAACATTTATCCGGCCGGCTCCCATTCCATGAATCAGAGGTTCCATGGCGTAGGCACCACGGCGGATAAGAGAAACGCCGCCAAGTCGTGCTGTAATATCATCAATGGATGAGAACTGCGATGTCTTGTAAAAATTCAGCATCAACCTGTCATTAACAGGTTGAAATGCTGATATCTTCACTTCATCAATTAAAAGCGTATCATTAGTCCTGTATGTCTGATGCTGTGCAGCTGCTTTAAACAGGACAAAAGACAGAAATAAGAGGAATGTAAGTTTATGCATAACCGGGAACTTACTGAAATGTAATATCAAAATAGGCATTATCCTTCACCATTCCGCTACCTTTCTTTATTACCAGGTTTACACGCCACCAACCGGTCATGGTAAAATTCACCTTGCCCTTATAGTGCCCGTTACCTGTGAATACAGGGTTTTCGTTATTGGGTGATCCATGATCCATTGAAGGCATTTCAGGTTCAATTTCCAGTGTCAGATCATCTGCTGCAGGGAAGCTCATCATATTTTGTTTATAATGTACCGCAAATTCGATGTCGTTCATTCCTACTACCGGATCCATAGGTGAAAGCAGTGACACGAAATAAACAGTACTGTCAATACCTGACACAACCATTATTTTGCGCACTTCATCCAAAGCTCTGACTTTAGGGAGCTGCAGGTTAATAGTATCCCTGAAACCTCCATCGTCAATCGTAAGCTTTAACGACCAGCCCATATCGTCTGTGGAAGGCATTATAAATACGATTGCACCGTCATAACTTCCATTCTGTTCAGATTGAACAGGGTTCTCTACAGGTGCTGCATGTACCTTTGTCATCATATCCATTAAAGGATGAAACTGCATCACGGCATCATTAACAACAGTTTGAGTTCCGGTTTCAAAAAGAGAAATATGTAGTTTATTATAGCCCTCAAACAGTGAATCAACGGCCATGATTTTTACACTGTAATCTCCTGAATGGCTAATCCCTTCAGCAATGGTGATCATTTCTGTCTGGTTAACCGGATCTGTGTTATTGTCTTCACATGAGGATAAAACCATTACAGATGGCAACAACAATGCACCTACATATCTTAAAAGTTTGTTTTTCATTTTTGCTATTATCTCAGTTAAAAAAATCAGTGATTGCAACACATAACCTGCAATCCTGTATCATATAAAATTTACAGTTATACATTTATGAATGTATGCTTTACGGATGTTGCCCAAACTAACGTTTCAGGCGTTTTACGGGATAATACGTTCAGGTGGATGAAAACAGTTGCGCCGGTAAAGGTAGGAATAAAGAAATTCAAGTTTGGTAAACAGATGTTTTACCACTTGTTGTTCCGGCTTTAATTGCTTTATGCTAATAATATATTCATCAAAATGCGACTTTAAATTCAGCTTGCCTGCAGGTGAATTCTGTTGGTTTTTTTCAGGTTGAGGGGCCACTTTTTTTATCTCTTCCTTAAGATGACAGCACCCGTTACAGGTATTCACTTCCTGATCCCGTTGTACACATAAGTTCTCAACAATATATTTATGATTCAGATAATATTCCAGCCAAGGTACTACCGGAAGAAATACCTGGAGTAAAAATACAGAGAGTAATATGCTTGCATACCAGCGGGTCATGCAACATAAACACGATGTTTTATAAATTGTTTAATCTCTGCCAGTTAAACTTAATCTGTTGAGAAAACGGGTGGCTTCCGGACATACCTTAAGCCACCCGGAGTACTGACAACTGCTCAATTAATGTATCAGGATCTTACCTGTAATAAACCGGTTTTCTGATTTTAACCGTACGATATAGGCTCCTTTTGTCAATTCTTCCAAAGAAACAGTCAACGTTTCAGGTATTACAGCTTTTATCAGCTTACCGTTCAGATTATAGATTTCCACTCTGCTGACAGTTTTGTCCTTAAGGACAATACAGTTACCTAGTTGTTTAAACTGATCGTGTTCCTGTTCTGTTCTGATGGCACCTGAAATGGTTTCCTCAAAAAGTTTAAATTCATCAAAAGCGATATCTTCCTTTCCACTGTTCAGGTTCACTGAAATTCTGAGTGCCAGGGTATCTCCCCAGACAAAGAAAGACTGTTCAATCTTAACCATGGTTCCTTCTTCAGATGAAATGCAGGTACTGTCGCCTATGGCATCAAAATCCGTATCCCAGTACATCAAAGCATTATAAGCAGAACCGTCATTACCGAAAACCAAAAGATTTTCCCAGTCTGAATCGTCAACTTTATACTGGAGTACAACGCCGTCAGTCCGGTCAATTTCACCTCCATCCTGAATTACTTCAGCAAACAAACCTTCAAAGCGCACTTTTACCATATTCTTAATGTCAATACCTGACCAGGTTAACTGTGAAGGGCTGTCACTGCCTTCCCAGCCGCCGTCGTCAATGTCCTGACCGGCAAAAAAGATGCTGTCTGTTCCGCTGTAGTGAATATCAATACTGTCGTTTGTCACCCGCTGGAAATAGTCTGATTTTCCATCGTTTCCTTCGCCACCCATGGTGACCTGGTACAAATCGGAAGTTAAAAAACTCTCATGGAAAAACTGTGCATTCATAAAAGGTGAATACGCCAATAACACAATTAAAAGTAAATGAATTGCTTTCATGGTTTAGTAATTTAGTGATTAATAACATGTTGGGTTAGGGCCCTAAAGTACAACGTTATGAAAATAAGTTTAGAAAGTCAATGCCTTGCACTATATTCTGCAACATATATAGCAACAAATATAATTAGTGATGTTCAGTATTTTGACGCTTAGTGTTTGTCTGCACAACTCTGTGAGTTTCATCTGCGGTACTCTGTGATAACTTTATTGTTTCTCGCTGATTTTCGCGGATTATTTTACGCGGATTTTCGCAGAACCTTCTTTTGAACAGCTTATATTTTGGCTTTGAGTTTCAGAGATAAATCTGTTTAATTTAATACTTTTCTGCGCGACTCTGCGTGTTTCATCTGCGGCACTCTGCGAGAACTCCTTTTATTTCTCGCTGATTTTAGCTGCTATGAAAAAGAAAAAGACGCCCAAATTGGGCGTCTCGACTACACATTATCTTGATACATGATACCAGATATTAAATTTCCATAAACAAGCCTTCCGGATTTTCAATATACTGCTTCAGTTTCACAAGGAAACTTACAGAATCTTTTCCATCAATGATCCGGTGATCGTAGGATAAGGCCACATACATCATCGGACGGATAACCACCTGACCGTTTTCAGCTACCGGACGTTCCACAATATTATGCATGCCCAGAATAGCAGATTGCGGCGGATTTATTATCGGTGTGGAAAGCAGGGACCCAAATACGCCACCATTGGTGATTGTGAATGTTCCGCCCGTCATCTCTTCAATAGACAACTTTGCTTCACGGGCTTTTTTAGCCAGATCTGCAATCTCCTGTTCTATCTGCGGTATGGATTTTTTATCAGCATCCCGCACCACAGGGACCATCAACCCTTTTGGCGTGGAAACTGCAATGGCCACATCAGCAAAATCAGGCAAAACAATCTGATCCTCCTCAATCCGCGCATTTACCATGGGGAAGTGTTTCAGTGTTTTTGCAACAGCTTTGGTGAAAAAGGACATAAAACCGAGCTTTATACCATATTTCTCGATAAACTGTTCATTATATGTCTGTCGCAGACTGATGATCCTGTGCATATCCACTTCGTTAAAAGTAGTCAGCATAGCTGTTTCATTCTTTACCGCAACCAAACGCTTGCTCAGTTTCTTCCTTAGCTGAGACATTCGCTGACGCTCTTCCTTGCGCCCTTCGTATTCCACATTGCCGGTTGGCAACGGTGCTTTCTTTTCATTGAGAACCATTTTAACTTCCCTGCTGCTGATCCGTTTAAGGCCATTAATGATATCTTCAACAGATACACCGGCTTCTTCCATCATAGCCTGAGCCACAGGCGTCACCTTAACATCGTTGGTTTCCGGAGATTTTTCCTGCGCCGGTTCAGAAGCTGTTTGCTTTTTCTCCGGTTTTGATTCTTTGACCTCCTCTTTTTCTGCAGGTTTCTCCACCTTTTTCGTTTCAGGTTCCTCTTTTTGTTCCTTTTTCGGTTCTTCTACCGCTTCCTCAGAAACAGCGCCTTTCGCCTCAGTATCAATTTTACAGGCAATATCACCCGGTTTGGCCATTTCACCCTCTTTTATAAGAATGGTAATTTTTCCACCCTGTTCTGCCAGAAGCGGTAATGTGGCTTTATCGGATTCAATCTCGGCTACCTCCTGGTCCTTTTTAACCTGATCGCCATCTTTGACATTCCACGTTGCCAGCTCAACTTCTGTAATGGATTCACCCGGTGAAGGTATTTTAATTTCTAAAATCATAGTAAATGGTTCTTATATTGAGAATTTTGACTGATCGTGTAAGAAATAATGTTGTTTAAGTATTTCCTTGCGTGAAGCACCTTCCACGCACTGCAATGCACAGTAATCATTATTCAGTTTACAGGTACACTTGCGGAAAACTTTATCAATAATTTCCTTCTGCCCTACTTTATGCAGGCCTTTCAGTCCGGTAGCAGGACTTCCGCTTTTACGGCGTGCAACAGGAATGAGCTGTACATCACGCAGATTTTCGCGGATATAATACCATGCTCCCATATTCTCCGGTTCTTCCTGAACCCAAAGATGTAATAAGGCATTGGAATACTTACTGATTATATTTTTTATAGCTTCCTCAGGAAACGGATGCAGCTGTTCAATACGAATCAGTGCTACTTTCTGTGCATCAAGATCCTGTTTTCTTTCCAATAGATCGTAATAAATTTTTCCGGTACAGAATACCACGCGAGTAACATCTTCCGGTTTATTATTATCGCAGTCTATCACTTCCTGAAATTCACCTTTGGTTAAATCGTCGTAAGTAGAAACAGCTTTGGGATGCCGTAAAAGGCTCTTTGGTGTAAATATGACCATAGGCACCCTGAAATCCCTCAACATCTGACGACGGAATGCATGGAAGAGATTGGCCGGTGATGTCAGGTTCATAATCTGCATATTGTTCCGTGCAGCCAGGGCAAGAAAGCGTTCAATACGTCCGCTGGAATGCTCCGGTCCCTGACCTTCGTAAGCATGTGGCAGCAACAGTACCAGGCCGTTCATATTGCCCCATTTCTCCTCACCGGAGCTTACAAACTGGTCGATGATGACCTGTGCCACATTGGCGAAATCGCCAAACTGCGCCTCCCAGATGGTCAGTGTATTCGGATCAGCCAGAGCATAACCGTATTCAAAGCCCATAACACCATACTCATTCAGGGGAGAGTTATACACACTGAAACGTCCACCTTTCTTTCCAACATTTTGTAAGAGCTTAAAGCGCTTCTCACTTCCCTCTACTGTAAGTTCAGCATGACGGTGTGCAAATGTTCCACGAACAGAATCCTGGCCACTTAAGCGTACGCCAAAGCCCTGTTCAATGAGTGTACCATACGCCAGCAGCTCTGTCATTCCCCAGTCGAAAACACCGTTTTCAACCATGTTTTTACGATCGTTTACAATCTTTACCGCTTTACTGAACAGATTTATATCATCCGGTAAAAGGTTGATGCGGTTGCCGATATCCACCAGATCGTCCTTCTTTACCGCTGTTTTCACAGGTTTAAAGAAATCTTCCAAATCCGGATAACGGAAATCCTTCCAGGTAAGTGGCATAAACTGCCGGATATCCAGTTTTTTTGATTCCCTTGCAACGGCAAGCTTATCCTCCAGCATCTGGTTGTAATCCTCATTCATCTTTTCCAGCTCATCGGCAGTACAAACGCCCTCTTCGATAAGCTTTTGTCCGTAAATATCCTTCGGATTCGGATGGCTGGCAATTTCTTTATACAACAACGGTTGCGTGAATCTCGGTTCATCACCCTCGTTATGGCCATACTTTCTGTAGGACAGGATATCTATGAAAACATCTGAATTAAATTTCTGTCTGAATTCCGTTGCCAGTAAAGCCGTATAGACAATGGCTTCCACGTCGTCACCGTTGACATGAAAAACCGGGGCACGGGTAACTTTTGCCACATCGGTACAATAGGTACTGGAACGTGCTTCAAGGTAATCGGTAGTGAACCCTACCTGGTTATTGATTACGATATGCACTGTCCCACCCGTCTTGTATCCGGGCAACTGTGCCATCTGCACTGTTTCGTAAACCACACCCTGTCCGGCAATGGCGGCATCACCATGAATGGCAATGGGCACAACGCTGTTGACATCGCCGGCATGCTTGTTGTTTATCTTTGAACGTGTAATGCCTTCCAGTATTGGCAAAACAGCTTCAAGGTGCGATGGATTAGGGACCAGGTTAACCAGGGTTTTATATTTGTGGTGAATCTGAGCTTCACGACCATATCCCAGGTGATATTTCACATCTCCAAGTGAGATGCGTCCCTCATACTCTTCCCCTTCAAATTCACGGAATATATGTTCCGGTGGTTTCTGCAGAATATTTGCCAGTACATTCAGTCTTCCACGGTGAGCCATACCAATAGTATATTCTTTGGCTCCCATCTCCACACCTTTAAAACCGATGGCAAAAATAGCCGGAATAAGTGCTTCGGTTCCTTCAAGAGAAAACCGTTTTTCACCTATAAATTTCTTATGAATAAACTGTTCAAAATCGACAGCCTGCATCAGCTGCTTGTAAAATGCTTTTTTCTGGCGGGGTGTAAAACTGATCCTGTTCTGAGACTTTTCCATACGTTCCTCCAGCCAGGAAACGACTTCGGGATGTCGCATATACAGGTATTCAACACCAATGGATTTACAATAGGTATTTTTAAGATGTGAAATGATATCCTTCAGTTTGGCTGATCCCAGACCAATATGATTACCGGCATAAAATTCCCTGTCAAGGTCATCCTCTACCAGTCCGAAGTTTTCTATATCAAGTGTAGGAAAGTATTTCCGGCGTTTTCGCACAGGATTGGTTTCTGTAAACAGATGCCCCCGCTGACGGTAGGCCATTATCAGGTTCAACACCTTAAACTCTTTATCGCTTAAGGCATCGCCTTCTACGGCAACCGGATCTTTATACGCTTTTAAAGCAAAATCGA
Organism: Quyinboa sediminis; assembly: GCF_042219855.1. Lineage (NCBI taxonomy): Bacteria > Pseudomonadati > Bacteroidota > Bacteroidia > Bacteroidales > Quyinboaceae > Quyinboa > Quyinboa sediminis. Next base: position 1,257,602 of record NZ_JBHJHP010000001.1, read on the forward strand.
AACCTTTAAAAAAGTCTTTCCAGGAATTTTCAACACTTTCAGGATCTTCCAGGTATTGCTGATACATTGCATCAAGGGATCCTATCTCACTATTAGCTAAATAACTGAATGGGTCGTTGTTCTTTTGTGCCATTGACACTGCTGTTTTTTTGTATAAAACAATCCACAGTATAAAAGGTTTTATAAAATATTTTTTAATTAAAACCTGTTGAAAACTGTGTGAAAAAAATCACTCAATAAGATTACATTATCGCGGTAAATATACTATTTTTGAGCTTTAAGATGACTAAAATAATTCCAAACTGCAACCTCCTAAGCAAATCAGGGCACAGTAAGTCCCCGAAAGGGTTTCGGTTTTATTTTTCCGACAACGAAAAACAAACAATAAATTTCAGATAAACCAATGTTACACAACGTAATGTTGGTTTTTTTTTGACTTAAAAACTGAAAAACACAAGGAATACATGAAACACAAAAGTTTAGTATCAATTACGGATTACTCCAAAGAGGAGATTCTGAGAATTGTTGATCTGGCTGCTTATTTTGAGAAAAATCCCAACCAGAACCTGTTAAAAGGGAAAGTGATTGCCACTTTGTTTTTTGAACCATCCACCCGTACACGGCTGAGTTTTGAAACAGCCATTAACAGACTGGGAGGAAGAGTTATCGGATTTTCGGATTCCAAGTCATCCAGCACCTCAAAAGGCGAAACACTCAAGGATACCGTTAAGATGGTCAGCAACTATGCCGATCTCATTGTGATGCGTCATCCGCTGGAGGGCAGTGCCAAATTTGCTTCAGAGCAGGCATCCATTCCGGTGGTCAATGCGGGCGACGGTGCGAACCAGCACCCATCACAGACCTTGCTTGATCTGTACTCAATCCAGAAAACCCAGGGTACACTTCAGGATCTCAACATTTTTATGGTAGGTGACCTCAAATATGGCCGCACGGTGCATTCCCTGCTGATGGCCATGGCACACTTCAACCCAATCTTCAATTTTATCTCTCCGGATGAACTGAAAATGCCGAAAGAGTATAAAAACTATTGTACGGCAAAAGGACTGCGTTATTTTGAACATTCCGAATTTACAGAGATCATCAGTGAAGCCGATATTTTATATGTGACCAGGGTTCAGCAGGAACGTTTCAATGATCCTATTGAATATGAAAAAGTTAAGAATGTTTATGTGCTGCGTCGCAAGATGCTGGAAAACACCAAGCCCAACCTCAGGGTTCTGCATCCATTACCCCGTGTGAATGAGATACACGAAGATGTGGACAGCAGTGAAAAAGCATATTATTTTGAGCAGGCACGCAACGGGGTATTTACCCGTATGGCAATTATTGCTTATGCCCTTGGACTTGTATAACCGAAAAAATGACACAAATGGCTAAAAAAGAATTAAATGTAAGTGCATTACAGAACGGAACTGTAATCGATCATATTCCGGCTCAGAATCTGTTTAAGGTCATTAATATTCTGGGACTCGACAAAGTAAAAACCATGATTACCTTCGGCACCAATCTGGACAGTAAGCAACAGGGTAAAAAGGGGATTATAAAAATATCGGAGTATTATTTCAAGGATAACGATGTGAATAAAATTGCGCTGGTAGCTCCACAGGCTAAACTTAACACCATTGAGGATTACCAGGTAACAGAAAAGAAAGTGGTTGAAGTTCCCGATGAAATCACCGGCGCTGTTCGATGCATGAATCCGGCCTGTGTGACCAATCACCAAAGAATTACGACCCGGTTTTATGTCACCGACAAACAAAATATAAACCTGAGGTGCCATTACTGCGAAAAGATAACGGACCAGGAAAACCTTAGATTTATAATGGAAGAATAGGATTTTTTCATTCCGAACAATATCTTTGCAACTCATCAAACGATTATGGCTAAAATCAACTGGAAGCCGGGAACAATGATCTATCCCTTACCTGCAGTAATGGTAAGCTGCGGTTCAACCCCGGACGAACATAACATTATTACAGTTTCATGGACCGGTACCATCTGTACCAATCCACCCATGTGTTATATTTCGGTTCGACCCGAACGGTACTCCTATCCGATCCTTGTGAAAAACATGGAGTTTGTGATCAACCTGACCACCGAGGATATAGCAAAAGCTACCGACTGGTGCGGTGTGCGCAGCGGTTCGGAGTATAATAAATTTAAAGAAATGGGATTAACCATGGGAAAAGCATCAGTGGTTAATGCTCCGGTTATTGAAGAATCGCCCATTAATATAGAGTGTAAGGTTAAAGATATTGTGCCGCTTGGGACTCACCATATGTTTATTGCCGAAGTGGTTAATGTGATGGCCGATGATGCCTACCTGAATGAGAAGACCGGCGCATTTAAACTTTCTGCTGCCAAACCAATTTCGTACGTTCACGGGCATTACTACGGTTTAGGTGAAGAAGTGGGCAAATTCGGTTTTTCGGTTCAGAAAAAGAAAAAAGAATAATACGTATTTTAGTCACCTGGTGATTATTTACAAAACGGAATTATTCACCGGGTGACTATTTTGCAAAACTCATCCGCTGACTTTCAAGCGTAAATCAACCCAACTATTTTCTCCAGCCCTTCCCTGTCAATCGCATCAAAACTGTTCAGTTCTCGGCTGTCCACATCCAGACATCCTGTAATTTTTTCTCCGTTTTTTAACGGTACCACAATCTCTGAACTACTGAGGCTGCTGCAGGCAATATGTCCCGGAAATTCCTCCACATTCCCCACCAATACAGTTTCCATTCTGTCGATACCCGCCCAGCAAACACCCGTGTGCTGTTTCAGCCTGAGACAGGCCAGCGGTCCCTGATACGGCCCCACATGAAGCTGCTCTCCATCCAGAAGGTAGAATCCGGTCCAGAAGAAATAGTCCATTTTATGGTGCAATACTGCAGCAATGGTTGCCATTCTCGACACCGGGTTGTTAACCGGTTCAACCAGTTCCTTAATCTGCAGGAACATCCGCTCGTACCGAGCCGCTTTTGTTTTTGCGTTCATCCCGTAATATTTGGAGCAAAATAAGTACAATTCCCATCCAATTGCAAGCCTGTTTTACCCTGTTTATCAAGTTGCAGGAGAACCAAAACAAAAAAAGTGTATTTTTACCTGAGTCAAAAACATTTACCATGAAACCACTTTTAACTTTTTTACTTGTGATGTTTTGCCTTAATGGCATGGCACAAAACTTTACCCTGTCTGAATCCGGATCAAAAAAAGCTGAAAAGAAGGCCTCTGCAGAAGCTGTGATGTATGGCAAAAAAGGATTTGTTTGCAAGGACGGAAGCGACTTAAAACAGTCGCTGCTGGACTTTTACAAAGACGTGAACCTTAAGGATGAGAAGGGAGTCCCGAAATACATCTGGGGCATGGGCATTTCAAAGGCTTCTACCGAAGAAGAGGCATACAAAGGCGCTTACAAGGATGCCATTGATAATGTGCCGGGTGTTATGATCACCTATTTTCAGATGTGGACCATGTCGTCGGGAGCAACTGACGAAGAGCAGCAACAGGTACAAAAAGCAATAGAGAATGCAAAAAAAGCGATAGAGCAAGCCTGTGCATCCGAGGAATATAACGTAAAGGTTCACCTGGTTAATACAATGTCGAATACGGTACAGGTTCATGTAAGAACACTTACAGATCAAAATAAAATGAAAGAAGTTGCCCGCCTTGAGATCATGAAGGAGCTTAAAAAGTCTACCGACTGGGATGAGCCCAAAATGCGTTCTCTGCTCACATTTAAAATGTAACAGCCAGATATGAATTACAGTGTTTTTGCCATTGTCATACTGGCCGGCATCGGTATTTTTTACCTGTATAAAAATGCACACACCAGCAACTGGCGTCTGCCGGAAAAACCCTTTCCCGAACAGTGGCGAAAGATTCTGAGAGATTACGTGGAATATTACAGGTCGCTGGACAAAACAGATCAGGATCGTTTTGAATATAAAGTAGTTGAATTTTTACTGAATTACAGGATTACACCGGTGGACTGCACCATCGACATGACAGACCGGCTTCTGGTTGCTGCCAGTGCCACTATTCCGGTTTTTTCTTTTCCCAGCTGGCGGTACAACAACCTGAATGAAGTCCTTATCTATCCGTCATCCTTTAACGATGGTTTTCAGATTTCAGGCAAGGATACCAATATACTGGGGATGGTTGGAACCGGCTTTATGGAAGGTAAAATGATCCTGTCGAAAACAGCTCTTAAAAACGGTTTTTTATACAGCAGTGACAAGCGGAATACGGCGATTCATGAATTTGTCCACCTAATAGATAAGGCAGATGGTACTACAGATGGAATTCCACAACTGCTTCTGGAAAAACAGTATGCTCTGCCCTGGCTGAACCTTATATCCGGTGAAATAGAAGCCATTACCAGCGGCCGGTCTGATGTAAATCCGTACGGTGCCACAAACCGTGCTGAATTTCTCTCTGTGGCCAGCGAGTATTTTTTTGAGAATCCGGCCATGCTCTCAAGCAAACACCCTGAACTATACAAGCTGATGGAAGAGATTTTTAACCAGGATCTTAAAAATCAAAAAAAAGTTTTAAAGACAGTGATTCACCGCAATGATCCATGTCCCTGTAACAGCGGGAAAAAATACAAGCGATGCTGTGGTAAAAACAGCTGAAGGCGCACAAATATCAGGTAAAGGCATTCCCTACACATCTCAATTTTTATTATTTTTATGCCAGTTTTGAGTAAAAGCAATAAGGGTCAGGTCAATTATGAAATGACAGATGATTTTATTCCCGCGCCTACCCTTTAATTCCCTGAAGGGAAGATCCCACAGGGAAGGATTTCATCTTTTCCGCGTGTAGCGGAGGCTTTAGCGGAGGAACATGAGGGCAAGTGTGCGAATTAGCTGGTTATTTTTGATTTTTGACACAACAAGAAGAACAAACTGATATAACATATCAGTATACAATATTTTGATACTTCAGGCTTTTTATGTTTTTAATCGCTCATAATAAATAATGGAAATTGACATATAAATTGATGAACCAAAAAAAATAAAAATGACCAGATTTCTGAAATTCATTCTGCTGGTGTTTCTTTTCAGTGGATGCCATTCAAAAAAAGAAGAAGAAAAAGTACCAAAACCAACTGTTTACATTATCGGCGATTCCACGGTTAAGAACGGACAGGGAGACGGCGCCGGCGGACTCTGGGGCTGGGGTGATCCCATTGTCCAGTTTTTCGATACCAGCAAAGTTGTAATTGAAAACCATGCCTTAGGTGGAACCAGCAGCCGAACCTACAGAACCAAAGGCCTGTGGGACAATGTGCTGAACCGGCTAAATCCGGGCGATTACGTTTTGATGCAATTCGGGCACAACGATAACGGCCCGTTAAATGATAATTTCCGTGCGAGAGGAACCATTCACGGTATTGGCGAAGAAACTGAAGACATAGACAACATGCTGACCGGCGAACATGAAACGGTTCACACTTATGGCTGGTACCTTAGGCAATACATCACCGAAGCCAAAGCCAAAGGTGCCATACCGATCGTCTTTTCTCCAATTCCGAGAAACGACTGGAACAGCGAAGGCAAAGTAATCCGCAATGATGATAATTACGGGAAATGGGCCCGTGAGGTTGCCGATTTCGAAGAGGTATGTTTTGTGGATCTGAATGCAAAAATGGCGGCTGCCATGAATAAGTTAGGCAAAGACAGCGTAACCGGTTTTTATTTTTTCAAACGCGACCACACCCATACATCAGCAGAAGGAGCTGTTTTGGCAGCCTCAAAAGTTGCAGAAGGCTTAAAAGAACTGGAGGATTGCAGCCTGAAAGATTATCTGCTGGCAAATCCTGTCATTAAATTCCCTGTAAAACGTAATGTCTGGATCATCGGTGACTCTACGGTAGCCAATGGCCGGGACAGCGTTATCGGCTGGGGACGGGAATTGTATGCCTACATGGACACTACGCGGGTAAATGTCATCAATAAAGCCCGTGGTGGACGAAGCAGCCGAAGCTACCGCTACGAAGGACTATGGAAAGAGGTTCTGGATCAGCTTAAAAAAGGTGATTTTTTACTGATCCAATTCGGGCATAACGATGGTGGTCACCTTGATAAGCCCAAATTCAGGGGCTCACTGAAAGGGATGAGCGATTCTGTGATTCAGATTACCCGCCCGGACAGCACCATGGAAATTGTACACACCTACGGCTGGTACATGAAAAAATATATATCTGAGGCTCAGGACAAAGATGTAAGTGTTATTGTAATTTCCCAGATCCCCAGAAACATATGGCACGATGGAAAAGTGGAACGTGTAGATGATAGTTACGGATTATGGGCAAAGGAAGCTGCTGAAGCTGAAGGTGCATTTTTTATCGACCTGAATAATGCTGTGGCAGAGATTTACGAAACCATGGGACCTAAAATGGTGAGTGAGTATTTTCCAAAGGATCATACGCATACCAACGAAGCCGGTGCCAAACTTAATGCATTGACCCTTGCCGAGCAGATTCGTGAGTTGAGGGACTGCAAACTGAGAGGTTATGTGGAGTTGAAATAGTATCAGGTATCAGGTAACAGGTATCAGGTAACAGGTATCAAGATATAAAATTTAAGATATAAGACGTAGGACTAAGGTTATTGTAAGTCATTCATTTATAGAATGAAGGGTTTATTTTACCCCTCTGACAGCCACCTTTAAAATAAGGGGGAGACGATAAGGAAATACCGTGGCAAGCCACGAGAAATAATTCAATTAAACATCTGAAAATATGAACATTAAAATTGTAACCGCATCCCTGACCGGGTTATTATTTATCACCGTTTCATTGCATGCACAACAGAAGCAAACAGACTCCAATACGCCGCTTCACCTGATGCAGCCGGATTATGAAACTCCGTACCAAAAACCACAGGAGGCAGATATTGTTAAGGTTCTGGACCGCGTGTATGCTTATCTCAGTGCCACCACCCCAACCATTCTTGAAGATAAAACAACGGGGAAGGAAATTCAGGATCAGGCAGAAATTAACCTGAACACTATATTTAAGCCCGGCGATTTCCGGCTTATCAGCTATGAATGGGGTGTTACCTATGCTGGCATGCTTCTGGCCTCAAAGGCTACGGGTGATCCTAAATATGCCGGCTACACGTTTCAACGCATCCGCTTCCTGGAAGATATCCGGCCGTGGTTCTTGAAACTTGACCAAGATAATCCCGGAAAGCACCATGCCATGTACAGGGTTCTGCATCCCCATGCCCTGGATGATGCCGGCGCCATGTGTGCCGCAATGATAAAGGCTGAACAAGACGGCTACGATGGTGATCCTGATCCGATGATTGAAAACTTTATTGATTACATTCACAACAAACAATTCCGCCTGAACGACGGTACGCTGGCCCGCAACAGGCCACAGCCCAACTCACTCTGGCTGGATGACCTGTTTATGAGTGTTCCGGCGCTTGCCCGGATGGGGAACTACACGGGGGAAACCGTTTATTACGATGATGCCGTAAAGCAGGTATTACAGTTTTCGGAACGCATGTTTAATGCTGAGAAAGGGCTTTTTATGCATGGCTGGATCCAGGAAATGGATGAACACCCACAGTTTCACTGGGCGCGTGCCAATGGCTGGGCTATTATGGCCATGGTAGAGTTACTGGATGTGTTACCGGAAAATTATGAGGGCCGGGAGCAGATTCTGGATCTGTTACAGAAACATATTTACGGCCTTGCCAGATACCAGTCCGGACAGGGTTTCTGGCATCAGTTAATAGACAGAAACGATACCTACCCTGAAACATCGGCGACCGCCATTTACACCTATTCCATAGCCAAAGCAATTAATAATGGCTATGTTGACGCCAAAGTTTATGGTCCGATGGTTTGCCTGGCGTGGAATGCAGTAGCCACTAAAGTCAATGCCAAAGGACAGGTTGAAGGAACCTGCGTGGGTACCGGCATGGGCTTTGATCCTGCCTTTTATTATTTCCGACCCGTTAATGTGTATGCCGCCCACGGATATGGTCCGGTGTTACTGGCTGGAGCCGAAATGATAAAACTGGTGAACACACACAAGATTGAAATTAACGACAGTGCACTGATGTTTTACGATTAAAGCATTTTAAAACAATTTGAATAAAGCAGTGCTGATTTAGTGCTGCTTTTTTATGTGATTTAATAAAATGAATTAAAATGCTTCAGTGATGCAATATCCAATCAGTATTTTACTTACTTTTGAGATGTAGATAACAGTACAGGCGGGAGTAGCTCAGGGGTAGAGCATCAGCTTCCCAAGCTGAGGGTCGCGGGTCCGAATCCCGTTTCCCGCTCATTATTCTTAAAGTTCATTCTAAAAATAATATTGTAGATTGCTGAGGGTCGCCGTTCCTCCCGATGTGTCGGGACCGTTTCCCGCTCTTTATTCTTAAAATTCATTCTAAAAATAATATTGTAGATTGCTGAAGGTCGCGGCTCCTCCCGATGTGTCGGGACCGTTTCCCGCTCATTTCAATTCAGTTCATAAGTTGCTCATTTACAAGATAGTTAGGTACGGACATCTGTCAAACAAAACCGACACCGTGTTTTATTCAGAAAATCTTCTCCCCTGTTTTTTCTCAGCGAATATAACCGGCATCTTCTCCTTCAACGTATTTCATTTGAACCTGATTCATTTCCTGTTCAGTTTATAATTTAAAATCTTTCCATATTGCAATCCTGCCAGCATGAACTGCTTGCTTATAATTGAATTTTATCTATATTTAAAATTGATTTTGCCTGCAATTCTTTAGGAAGTATGAACGCTATTTGATTTAATTCCGGAAATAATTCATTTTCCGTGAATACATCCTCAGTATTCTTATGTAACTGAGTTGGCGAAGCAGTGAAAAAATGGTAGTTTACAATAAGGATTTTGATTTGAGTAATAAAGGATCCGTCCGCGAATAACGATATAAAACTTTGATTATCTTTAAAAAAATAAAATCGACAAAAGTTCGGCTTTATCGACCAATACGGTACGATATACCGAATTTATATCGGTATATATACTAGTTAGGTGCAACCGTCATTAAATTGACTGTCAATTTTAATTTAGTTGCTGCTCTTAGCTGGTTAGACGTTAATTTGCCAACGCTTTATTTAAATGGTGCTTAGAGTTGGCGGACACCGGATTAACGTCTCCCCTATGCTGGTCTTCACGTTTGAGTAGTTAGGGTGTGATCTTTAAACTCAAAGTTGTCGCAGCAACTGTCCTTAGTACCAGGAAAGTTTCGTGTTTTGGGTTTTCAGGTTAATGACAGGGAAATTGAGCGGGAAAGATGACCAGATCTTACAATCTCAATGCGGGCTGACAAAGAAACAGCAGCACCTAACACACGGTCATACTGCATGGCAGTACTTTTAAATAAAATAATTCAACGTTCGCTGCAAGCGCTTTTCGTCCTGACAGTTCCTATCCTATCGGACAGAAACTGCCACGACACCATACCGCGGGAACGTTAGGTGCAACCGTCATTAAATTGACTGTCAATTTTAATTTAGTTGCTGCTCTTAGCTGGTTAGACGTTAATTTGCCAACGCTTTATTTTAATGGTGCTTAGAGTTGGCGGACACCGGATTAACGTCTCCCCTTTGCTGGTCTTCACGTTTGAGTAGATAGGGTGTGATCTTTAAACTCATAGTTGTCGCAGCAACTGTCCTCAGTACCAGGAAAGTTTCGTGTTTTGGGTTTTCAGATTAACGACAGGGAAATTGAGCGGGAAAGATGACCAGATCTTACAATCTCAATGCGGGCAGACAAAGAAACAGCAGCACCTAACACACGGTCATACTGCATGGCAGTACTTTTAAATAAAATATTACAACATTCGCGGGTTATCGCTTTTGTCCTGACAGTTCCTTTCCCGTAGGAAAGAAACTGCCACGACAGCATACCGTGGGAACGTTGTACACCATTTAACTTCTCGTGTAATTCAAACTTTTCAGAATAAAACATTTTAAAAATGAAAATACAGGCTAAGATTTTGTGGACTATCATTTTATTTGGACTAGGATTTTTAGCAGGTTATCAGTTTTTTAGAATTTCAAATGATAACATCATCACTCCTGTGTTTGATATAGAGACAATATATTTGCCAGAGTCTTCAACAAGATTGTATTTGAAAAAAATAAATTGGGGAATAACTGGCGATAGCCAAATTATGGCAATCTCAAATTCATCGAGTAAAAATATTGATGTAAATAATAAAAATGATTTTATTTTAGAAGGACTTTGTCAAATATTTTACAAGATTGAAAGTGATACTTTATTCATTTATTCTACAAATAAATTTAAGGAACCAAGTAATTTCAATTCTACAATTAATATAAAACAAATAAAACTAGAAAACACTGAATTTCAAAGTCTATTTAAAGAGGCTAATAAAGGAATTAAAATATTTTAATAAAAAAACGGTGTACAACACGCGGTCATAGTGCATGCGGTTGTGTTTTAACCAGCAAATTCACATTCCGTATGCCGTCGTTTTCGGCTTGACAGTCTCCACTTCGTGGGACAGTCAACCGCACGACACCATACCGCGGGAACGTTGGCAGCAATAAAAATAGAAACATGATTGAAATAGACATACAACCAATTCAAATCCCAGTAATTTGGGGAGAAAAGACTTTTAAAAAAACACAATGGAGTGAAATAAACTTAATAGTTGGGCCCAATGGAACAGGTAAATCCTTATTGGCTGAAAATTTGAAAAATCAGTTAAATAAAAAAGGATATAAAGCAAGAATTTTGAATGCTGAGCGACTGGCAGGTTTAGAAAAAAATGATTATAGTTATTTCACTTCGAGCAATTTTAGAAGAGGTTTTGATATTTCACATTTTGGCCAATTTAAAAGTAATGGAGATAATTATGGTTTATCTACCTCGGCATTTGTATTATTAAAAGAAAGACTGGATATCAGGATTAAAGTTGAGGCACTTCTATCTGACATCTTTAAAAAAACTATTCGATTGATTGAGGAAGGTGGTTTTATGAAGCCAAAAATACAAGACTTAAATGGTACAGCAGAATATAGCCTCAAGGAACAAGAATGTCATGGATTAAAGGAATTAATTACACTTTTTACTTTTCTATATTCTGACCAATATGAATGTTTAATTTTTGATGAACCTGAATTACATTTACACCCACAATTTCAATCATTTTTTCTTTCCGAGATAAGAAAAATGTCAGGGAATCCTAAAACAGATCCTTCAAAAAAAATATTCTTTATTATAACACATTCACCTTATTTTTTAGATTTCCAAACAATTAACGATCTCCAGAATTTATTGGTTTGTCATTTCCAAAAACCCCCGACTTATATAGATGAACTTAATGCTGATGATGAATGGAGATTGAAAAAATTTCTTCCTCGATTTAATACACACCATAAACAATTCTTTTTTTCACCAAATCCTGTATTTGTTGAAGGTCATACTGATCAACAGATAATTACCTTGATGTTTGAAAAACTTAATAAAAACATCGGGGCATCAGGGTCTTCCGTTATTGACGTTGGTGGAAAAGATGAATTAGAGGTTTTCTTTAGAATTTGTAAAAAACTTAATTTAAAAGCCAGATTTATAGCAGACCTTGATACCTTATTCAAAGGGAAACTGAGACAAACTGTGAGTGCCGATGAAAGAGCTCAAAAGTTTATTCAGCAAAACGGAATCGGTTCAAATGTGTCCTCAGAAATTGGTGATGTCGAATCAAAACTAAAAATTATTGCAGATGATTTAATATCAAAAACCACAGCAGATTCTGATATATCAGAATTAATAATTCATCTGAAAGCTTTAGCTGTAATTCCAGATGAAATCCATCATTATCGGTATTCTTTATTATTAGGTATAAAAAGATTCAAAGATAAAATCGAGAATGTAATTTCTGCTAAATTAAAACCTGACTTAAATTTAATATTAGGTAGAGTAAATAAACTAATTGAAGCATTCGAGACATGCAATGTATATATTTTACCTGATGGAGAATTAGAACATTATTTTATTAAATCGCCAATCCAGTATCTAAATATTGTAAGTAAAGATAAACTATTTGAAGAAGAGCGAGATTACATTTTACTATGCAATGATAAAAACGAACTTACTACTAATTATTCAAACATTATAGAAATATTAAACAAATCTGTTCCCGTTGTAAACATTGATTTATATACTCATTTGAAATATGTTATACTTGAGTGGATTCAAATTGTACAAAGAGGTATTGCAAAAGGAGAAATAATCTCATTGGATAATTTAAAATCAAATGCAAAAGTGGATTATAAAATATATAATCAAATATTTACAGCAGAAGAACTTACAATTAACCCTGATAAAAAATTCATTTGTAAAATTAAATTTAAAAATAGTCTTATCGAGACAGATAAGGAAATACAATTTGATGAAAAGACAATAGCGCATGAATTTAAACTTGATTAAATATTTACTGCTGCCAACATGCGGTCATAAAACAGTTGGGGTTCAGTGGTTTGCGAGTATTTGTTCTCGCATCAACTTTTTCAACGGTGGATACGAACGCGCTCCGAAAACCCAACCGTTTCATACCGCAAAACCGTTGCCTGCAAGTGTAAGACAGTGCAAAAATGAAACATATGACTAAAATTTTAACGATTTCTATTCTTGGATTAGTTTCTTGCATAGCGATAAGTAAGACAGATAAATTCATCGGTGGATGGACTGAAAATAGAATAGAGTTTATTAACTCAATTCCACATGTTGACCAAAAGGATGGATACCGTGACTTAATGATGTATTTTAAATGGGCAGGAATTAACAAAGGAGATTTGTTTCAAACAAACGATTCACCATTTGATTGGATTCGTAAACCAGACAACCTGATTTCAGCTCATAATACATTGAAAGCGATTGGATATGAGAAAATTCTATCTAAAGAAAGCTATCAAGACACAATGTACTTTCAAGATAGATTTGGAGGTATGTTGAGACACGATTGGGAAGGATTGACAATTGAACAAATTATTGATGGACTAATAAGTTTCTATTATCAAGCAATTCGTATTGACACCGGATATTATCACGATTTTTGGAAAAGACGAATAAATGAAGGGAATGCGTCCGAAGTATTGACAGTATTGGAAGATATAAGAGACATTTACTCAGATTCTAACAATTCGGTTGATTTTCAAATGGATTTGGTAAATGACACAATAAAGTCATTATTACAACTTGATCTGGAATTGCAGAGTTATGATACAATTCCATCAAAAGAATTTATGACCAGATATTTTGACTACTTAGTCAAGATTGGACTAAATCATTCGGCATATAATTGGATGATTGAACAATATCCGAATCAGTTTGACAAAGACTCCATTAATAGGATTTTAAAACTTGATACTATTCCAGAATCAAAATACTGGCAGACAAGAAATAATGGAACTTGGATTTATACGTATAGAGACAATGGACCTTAATAAACACCAGCAGGCAACACGCGGTCATAAAACATTTGGGGTGCAGTGGGTATTCCAGCATATTGCCACGCCTCAAGGTTTGGTAACGGTGGATACGAACGTAGCCCGCTCACCCAAACGATTTTATACCGCCATCCGTTAGGCGCAATGCTGACGCGTCCTGAAAAAATATAAAACTACCCGGAATAATTTGATTAAGTTCAACACATGTTTCCCATAAGAAGATTTGAAAACAATAGGTATTATGCATATACTGGGATTATAATAATATTGATTTCAATTCTACTTGTAATTACATATCGCCGTGATACATTTTACGATTGGACAAAATTAAGACCTGAGATAAAGGATACTGTTTTAGCCATAAAAAAGGACTATGAATTTGAGTTTAATCTTAATTACCCTAAAAATAAAATTTCAAAAGACTTAATACGTCGAAGATGGCTAATGGAGAATGCTACAAGCTCAGAACTTGACCATTTACTTAACTATCCAGATGGGAAAATAATAGTGACTGCATTTCAAGGTTTATTATTAAAAAATGATACAAATATTCTGGGAAAATTAGAATATGTTTTAAACGATACAACTGAATTCATTTGGACTCCAATTGCCATTACGCCCGTTGGTTTATACACAGTAAAATATATCTTAGGACTTGATAGTTTATTATATGAGGGACCGCCACCACCGCCATCTCAATATTCAATTATTGATTATAATAAGAAATTCACAGCTAGTGAGATAAATTTTATTGATAGTTTAATTACCAAGATTGATTTTGAAAATTATACCAGATTTGAGAAATATTATGATCATAGATAAAGCACAGCGCCTAACACACGGTAATAGTGCATGCGGTTGTGTTTTAATCTGCAAATCCACTTTTCGTATGCCGTCGTTTTCGGCTTGACAGTCTCCACTTCGTGTGACTGTCAACCGCACGACACCATACCGCGGGAACGTTGGCTGCAAGTTTAGAATGAAGTTCTATATAAACTATTTTATTTATAATGAAAAGTATCTTGATTTTGACATTGACGGTATTTTGTATTCAAGTTTTTGGACAAGAACGAAAGTCCCCAGATGAATGGTACAAAGATTATGTTACAAACTATGGTTTGGATTTTAAGGAATCAAAATCAGAATTGATTGACTATGATCTGGCTGAGTTATTTTTTCACACTCCATCAAGTGAAATTTACGGAGTGATTGGAGACAACATGCAAAGAATCCAAATCAAATGGATTTCTATAAATAAGGACCCAAATAATCCTGAAAACTATTTTGTTTATGGAAAAACTAAAGTCAAATCAAACATCTGTGAATTTACGGGAATAATTAAAATCAAAACTGTAAGACTTTATCCAGAAGGGAAATACGATTTGCCTTATCGAATCAAAATAAAACCAGAAAAAATTGGAGTATTGTTTTGTGATTATACACTGACGGAGAATTCTAATGAAAATCATACGGGCTATTTTCAAGGAATATCAGCAACAGATTTTTACATTAACAATGACTCATTAACTTACAACAATTTGAGAAGTAGTTCAGATGACATGACCAATAATCAATTTGTAGGTACTTGGACGAGCTATAATTATGGGACTTCTAAAATTTGTAACTGGGGTGATTATAGAGTGCCAAATGCTCCCGGATTTGACTGTGGAGCTGCAGAGTTTAGTCCATGCAAAGAATTTGAAGAATATGGATGGAAGAATTTCAAACTGGCTAATACTTATTGGCAAGAAAGTGAAGAGATAAGAAAAGCTAGGGAAATTGAGAATAAAGAATGGTGGAAATAAAACCAGCAGCCAACACGCGGTCATAGTGCATGCGGTTTTGTTTTAATTTGCAAACCCACATTCCGTATGCCGTCGTTTTCGGCTTGACAGTCTCCACTCCGTGGGACAGTCAACCGCACGACACCATACCGCGGGAACGTTGTATGGCATACGAAGAAACCTAACTGCAAATGGAAAGTAACTATAGAAAATTAACACCAGAAGAAGTTTTCTTTATTTTTAAGGAAGAACATAGACTATGCAGCCAATTTGATGTTGAAGCTGACCCAACAGCTGATTTGACAATGGATTCTTCAATAAAGGAATGGCGCAACTCGATGGATTTACTCCCATGGAGAAAATTAGGTAAATATCTGAATGAGGAATTTGAAATTACTATTTCGGAAAATGACTGGGAATCTACACTTGAGCCATCAAGAACCAAACGACTTGGAGATGTATGCAGATTAATATCAAATCATGCACAGATTGAAATTGTAAAACCGATTAAAGTATTCGGAAAAGACTGTCTTTCGGCTTCATTGTTTAAGACAATTAAAAGAAACTTGACTAAGAGAGGTGTGGATACTAAAGATTTGAAACCGTCATCATTGATTGAACCATATTTGAAAAATCATTTTGGGGAGTTTATAGAACAGATTAATAAAAACTATACTGGTGTTATTCCAGAGATTAAGACAACTGAAACAAAGTTGAGTAAATCAAATTCATTGATATGGTTTGCTTTAATTCTGGTTTTTATAGCTGGATTTTTTTGGTATCCTTTATTTGGTTTAGCGGTGATTCTTTTGATAATTGGATTGTTTTCAGGAAATGCATCAAAAAAAGAGTTTGAAGACCAAAGTGATATGATGTTTATTCCTGAAATAAAGACTTTTCGGGATTTAGTCGAGAGAATAATTGAAAAAAGTACGCCATACAACAATGTGTATAGTGCATAAGGGTTTCAGAGGTTTTCGAGCGGCATCACCCGCATCAATTTTGGGTGGTAACTTGATAGGTTTGAAGCCCGCAATCCCTTACGACACCATACACTCAACGTTAGCGCCAATTTTAAAATAACAAACAGTCTTGAACTAAACTATTAGAAAAGCTAAAGCATGAGTCGAAAAACGGAGAGAAGATTTCTGAAAATTTTAATTTCTGTTTTATCAATACCATTTTTATTCTTCCTTATTACAGAAATAATGACACCTGACGGTTATGTATCCGATGGAGTTACAGATTGGGGAATTGGATTTATAAGTCTTTTTATAATCTTACCTATTACATGGTTAATATTTACCCTAATCATCATTATTGTAATTGATAAAATCCATAAAGATTTACCTGCTGAGAAAGAGAATTTAACTTAGGAAATTATGATTGTAAGTTTGAATTGAATTTCAACGAAAAACTAAATTGAAAAAAAACTGGCGCTAACACGCGGTCATAGTGCATGGCAGTACTTTTAAAATAAAATGAATATACGTTCTCTGCCTGCTCTTTTCGTCCTGACAGTTCCTATCCTATCGGACAGAAACTGCCACGACACCATACCGCGGGAACGTTGTGGGTAATGCATGAAAAAAAATTCAAATAAAAGCACTGAATCAATTATCTTTGAGAAAAGAGAGTTTTAATATGAGCTTTGAAATACTTACATCTGAATTATTGGTTGATTTTACTATGAAAGTAAATGAATCTCCTTTAAACAAATTGAATAGAATACCACAGCTTGAATTACCAGTGGATTATTTTCAGTTTTATAAGTCAGTATCGTCAGTTTATTCTTCAAAAATAGAAGGTGAAGACATTGATTTTGACAGTTATTTCAAGCACAAGTTCATGAATGTTAAATTCAAAGCAGATTACACCAAGAAAGCGGATGATTTGTACTCAGCATATGAATTCATAGATACAAATAGTTTAAACCTCAAAAATGTTAAAAAGGCTCATTCAATTTTAAGTTCAAATTTGTTACCCAAAAGTCAACAAGGACAAATCCGAAACAATCCAATGTTTGTAATAAACAGTAAAGATCAAATTGAATATGTTGCTGCAAGTCCTGAATCCGTTAACAGCGAACTTGATAAGCTTTTTAGAGATATCGGATTACTACAGAAAAAAGAATTAAACTCATTTGAGATCTTTTATTATGCATCATTAATTCATTTAGTTTTTGTCAAAATACACCCTTTTCAAGATGGAAATGGAAGAACAGCAAGACTAATTGAAAAATGGTTTTTACAGGAGAAAATTGGAGAAAAAGCAAATTCAATTCAACTAGAGAAAAATTATTACAAAAAACTAACCGATTACTACCATAATATAAGGAAATTAGGGCTTGAATATGAAGAATTAAATTATAAAAAAAGCCTTGACTTTTTGCTTATGACAGTTGAATCCATCAATGAAGAATAAAAGGCACATACCCACAACACGCGGTCATAGTGCATGCGGTTTTATTTTAACCTGCAAATCCTATTTCCGTATGCCGTCGTTTTCGGCTTGACAGTCTCCACTTCGTGGGACAGTCAACCGCACGACACCATACCGCGGGAA